>NZ_JAVYAE020000014.1:0-165968 GCF_032334105.1 Paenibacillus hubeiensis | reverse complement strand
ACACGACCGTTAAGCCCTCTAGCGCCGATGGTACTTGGACCGCAGGGTCCTGGGAGAGTAGGAAGCCGCCAAGCGAAGAACCACTGCCGATGTAATCGGCGGTGGTTTTTTTTGTTTAAACTAGCAGCCCAATAACTTAATTGGGCTGCTTTTTTTATTAAGAATCTTGTGCATCATTTGTTTTTGATGGAGCTGGACTCGGGCGTTGATCCTGTTCTGCAAACGGGTAATGCATGATCAGAGGCTCTTTAAGACATTACATATAATATTTATAAAGAGAACGTAATTTATCGTTACTTCTTGGAATAGATAACAGTATTGTAATGCCAATATGGCATGACTAATTAATCGATTATAATTTTAGTACCAGATACTAATAGTTGGTGCTATAATATTGAAAACACACTAACGGAGGTGCTAGCATGTTGCAGTCAAAAGCTAAAATCACCGCATTTGGAACGTATGTCCCAGAGCGCATTCTGAGTAATGCGGATTTGGAAAAAATGGTCGACACAAACGATGAATGGATCGTTCAGCGGACGGGCATGAGAGAGCGTCGCATCGCAGCTGAGGATCAATTTGTTTCGGACCTTGCCGTCAAGGCGGTGGAGGATATGATTCAACGCTACGGGGCAGACGTTCAAGACGTAGATATGATTCTGGTGGCGACGAGCACGCCAGAGTATCCTTTTCCCAACACGGCTTCAAGAATTCAGACAAAACTAAATATTCCGCAGACAGGAGCGATGGATTTAAGCGCAGCATGCGCGGGTTTTGTATATGGTCTGCAACTGGCAGACAGCCTGATTACGAGCGGGATGTATCGCAAGGTGCTAGTGGTCGGCACGGAGACGTTATCGAAAATTACGGATTATACGGATCGTTCCACATGCATTTTGTTTGGCGATGGGGCGGGGGCTTTTTTGTTGGAACGGACCGAGGGGAAAGGAAATTCCCTTGCAGCGTTGTCCGGAACGCAGGGCGAAGGCGGCATACACGTTTATAGCAGCGGGCTCTCTTCCGAAATGGACGGCGTATCTCTTCAGGGGAATGGCAGTCTCGTGCAAAACGGCAGAGAGGTCTATAAATGGGCTGTGCGTCTGATCCCGGAACAATTGCCGAAATTGATTGCCAAAGCCGGATTGCAGGCAGAGCAAATCGACTGGTTCGTGCCCCACAGCGCTAACCTGAGAATGATTGAAGCGATGTGCGAGCGCGGCCCGATTCCCATGGAACGTACGTTGACCAGTGCGGAATATCGGGGCAACACGTCGGCAGCTTCCATCCCGCTGGCCATCCAGCTTGCCGTGGATGCAGGGAAAGTAAAACAAGGACAGCGACTTGCTTTATTTGGATTTGGAGGCGGACTAACTTATGCTGGCCTTGTGGTGGAATGGGGAGTTCCTGATTTGGCTCAGCAAAGCTAAAGGTTGCATTGATTCGAGGAAAAATGAGTGTTAATGATCAAACAATGGTCAACTAAAAAAGTACACTTCACTGTGTTAAGAGTGAGGTGTACTTTTTTTTATGGAATGATTTTGTAATTAGTCCGTCATAACAGTTTATGGCGTGAATTTGGGTGCTTGGCGGTGGTGCGTTCCTTGCTCGTAGCTGTACGCCAGCTTGATCAGCGTACCTTCATCAAAGGCACGGCCAAGGAATTCCATACCTACGGGCAAACCTTCGCTGGTGAATCCGGCAGGCACGGTGATCGCCGGGAAGCCGGAGAATGGACTCAACCGGTTGTTGCCGCCGGAATTTTGTCCTTCGCCGATGACGCCCGCAGCTTGCGTGGATGTAGGATAAATGATGGCATCCAGATGATGGTCGGCCATCACTTTCAACAAGGAATCGCGAGTCAGCTGCGTACGTTTCAGCACGATATCCTTGTATTCGGTCGTATCGAGCGTGGCTCGCGCATCTCTGGCTTTCATGGATTGCTCTTGGGACTTATCGAACTGACCGGAAGCGATGATCTCGGACAGGCTGTGGTAAGGAGCTTCGTCTCCCAACGATTCCAGATAGTCATTCAATTGGAATTTGAACTCGTATCCGCTAAGGCTCGGGTACTTGTTAATTTCCGCAAGGTTCGGAATTTGGATCGGCACAGCCGTCGCACCCAGCGACTCCAGTTCTGCCACGGCATGGTTGATGACGTCGGCCACTTCTTTTTCCTCGGCTTTGGTGCTAGGAATCAGCTCGGTGGCTACGCCGATGCGTGCACCTTTCAACCCGTTCACATCCAGATAATCCGTGTAGCTGGAAGGAATACGGCCGACGCTGTACGCTGTGGCCGAGTCTTTTTTGTCATAGCCAACCGTGGCGTCGAGCATGATCGCAGCATCGCTGACGGTGCGTGCCATCGGACCGCCCACATCCTGGGTCAGCGCAAGCGGAATGATGCCGTCGCGGCTGGACAAGCCGATCGTTGGACGAATGCCGACCAGGCTGTTGAAGCTGGATGGGATCCGAATGGAACCGCCCGTGTCGGTACCCAGTCCGGCTGCGGCAAAGTTCGCGGCAATGGCTGCGCCCGTACCGCCGCTGGAACCGCCCGGATAGTGATCCAGTGCATAAGGATTCAGCGTTTGTCCGCCAAGCGAGCTGGAGGTGGTGATGCCAAAGGCGAATTCATGCAGGTTGGTTTTGCCCAAAATGATGGCCCCGGCATCTTTCAAACGTTTGACTTGCTCCGCATCCGTCGAAGGCACGGAATCTTTCAGGCAAAGGCAGCCCGCGGTTGTCGGCATGTCGTTGGTATCGAAGTTGTCTTTGACCAGCACCGGTATGCCGTGCAGCGGTCCGCGTGCGCCCTTCGTTGCGCGCTCCTCATCCAGAGCTTCGGCGATGTTCAGCGCTTCCGGATTCAGCGTCAACACGGCTTTGAGGCTGACGCCTTGATCATCGTATTTTTCGATCCGGTCCAGATACTTCTGAACCAGCTCTTTGGAGGTGATTTTTCCCTGCGTCATGGCAGCCTGAATCTCAGTAATCGTGGCTTCTTCCAGGACAAAAGGTTTGATGTAGTCATAAATGCGGTCTTTCAAGACGGCAACGTCATTTTCCGTTAATACCGCATTGGGCAGAAACAAGGATTCGGTGTATCCTTTCATCAGGCCCGCCTGGTTCAGGGCGCTTACGGCGCCAGCATAATCGGCATCATCCGGTACGTCCTTGAACGTCTCGGTCGCAGGCTCCAGCTTTAGCCATTGTTGCAGCGCCTTTGCCGCGTCCTTGCGTTTGACGGTTGTGCCTATAGGCGTGTCCATGGAAAAAGGAACGCCTGCAAATGTTGCGGCTTCTTCCATCGCTTTCACAAAGGCTGCTGCCGTAGCAGGAGCTTTCCCAGCCGTTGCTGCTGCTGTTTTGCCCGCAGGTACGGTTGTGCTGGCCGCTGCCGCTGCCGATGGAGCCGGGCTTCCAAAACCGGTGGCGAGCACTGCGCCTGCAAGAAGCAAGGCTCCTGTTTTTTTCATCATGGCTGATTGTTGATAACTCATGCCTTCACGCTCCCTTTTCTGAAAAAATCTGAAGATGTGCGATGGATCGGTGATCTATTTATTGATCCATTCTAATTACATGTTAGATATTCTAACAACATTTATATTTATTCAAAAAAACGCATACATAATGTTGTTTAATCTGTCATTCTTCGAATAGCTTTGATTCTCTTTCACCTAAAATAAAGTTGGGATTCGCTGTTATTTGTAATGTTATCTAACATTATAGTGGTGGTAAAAATTTAGGAGATTGGAATAAGGAGAAGATGAGGAGGCAGACGGATGTTGTGAAATGTTATAATGGACAGGATGGGAAAAACACGCCCCGAACGGGGAATTATGTGCTTCACGGGAAAGGAAGAGATCGATTGAAAACGTTGGTGCTCGCAGAAAAGCCTTCTGTCGCACGCGAGATTGCCCGAGTAATGGGCGCGCGTGATAAACATAAAAGTTACTTCGAAGGTCCGAAATATATCGTGACCTGGGCGCTGGGCCACCTGGTCGGCCTAGCCGAGCCCGAGGATTACGACAAAAAGTATGCCACCTGGAATCTGGAGGATCTGCCGATTCTGCCGGAACGCGCCAAGCTGAAGGTGCTCAAGGAGACGAACCATCAGTACAAAGCGGTGCAGCAGCTCATGAAACGCCAGGATGTCGGCGAATTGATCGTTGCCACCGATGCCGCGCGGGAAGGGGAACTGCTGGCCCGCTGGATCATGCAGATGGCGCAGTGGAAAAAGCCGTTCAAACGGCTGTGGATTTCCTCCCAGACCGATAAGGCGATCAAGGAAGGTTTCGCTTCGCTGAAGCCGGGCAGCCAGTTTGACCGTCTCTATGAGTCTGCGCGCTGCCGGGCCGAGGCTGACTGGATGATCGGGCTCAACGTGACGCGCGCATTGACTTGCCGCTTCAATGCCCAATTGTCCGCAGGCCGGGTACAGACGCCAACGCTGGGTATGATTATGGACCGCGAAAATGAAATCAACCGATTCCGTTCCGAGGAATATGAGACGTTGACCGCGGACATGGGCGGTTTCCAAGCGACGTGGAGAGCTTCGGGCGGGGACGCGCGCATTTTCGACAAACAGCAGACCCAAGCGCTCAAGAAACGGGTTGAAGGCCGAGCCGGTGTGATTGCCCAAGTCAAAAAGAGCGAAAAAGTCGAGCCGCATCCGCTGGCTTACGACCTGACCGAACTTCAAAGGGATGCCAACCGGAAATACGGTTTCTCGGCCAAGCAAACCTCCAACGTGCTTCAACGCCTGTACGAGCAGCACAAACTGGTGACATATCCGCGGACGGACAGCCGTTACTTGACTTCGGATATGGCCGGCACGCTCAAGGAGCGTTTGGAGAGCGTGGCGGTGGGGCCTTATGCCGCGCTGGCTCGTCCTCTTTTGCGCAAAAGCTTGAATCTGACCAAACGCATTGTGGACGACAGCAAAGTGACGGATCACCATGCCATTATCCCGACGGAACAGACAGTGCTGCTCAACCAGCTGAACCCGGAGGAACGCAAGCTGTACGATCTGATCGTGCGCCGTTACATCAGCCTGTTCTACCCTGCGGCTAAATACGATTCGGTGGCAGTGACGGTAAAGGTTGGCGAGGATTCCTTCCATGTGAAAGGAACGACCGTGAAGGATAGCGGTTGGCGCGAAGTCTACGGGTCCGATTATACGGACGACGACGACGAATCGGCGGACGATTCGCTGGACCAGGAGCGTGCGCTTCTGCCGGAGGTGCACCAGGGCCAGAGCGTGACGATCCAGCGCTGCCACATCAAAAGCGGGCGCACCATGCCTCCGAAACGGTACACGGAAGCCGCGCTGCTGGCGCAGATGGAAAAACACGGACTCGGCACGCCGGCTACGCGCGCGGACATTATCGAGAAGCTGGTCAGCTCCGACACCATCGATCGCCAAGGCAACAGCCTGCACCCGACAGGCAAGGGCAAACAGCTGATCGAACTTGCTGCGCCGCAACTGCGCACGCCTGAGCTGACCGCCCGTTGGGAAGCCGAATTGGAGCGCATCGCGAGGGGACAAGGCAAGCCTGAGCCTTTCCTGCAGGGCATCCGTACGATGGCACGGGAGCTTGTATCGACCGTCAAGGGGAGCCAAGCCGAGTACAAACCGCATAACGTGTCAAACAGCCACTGCCCGGACTGTAATGCAAGGTTGCTGGAGAAGAAGGGCAAGCGGGGAAGGTTCCTCGTTTGTCCGACAGAGGATTGCGGTTATCGCCGTTCGGCAGAGAAACAGCTGTCCAATCGCCGTTGTCCGCAGTGCCACAAAAAGATGGAGCTGAAGGAAGGCAAAGCGGGAATGTTCGTGCGCTGCCTGCCTTGCGGCATTACCGAGGTGCTGGACAAGGACAAGAAACATGTGAACAAGCGCGAGCAGCAGAAGCTGGTGAAGCAGTATTCCAAACAGGAGAGCCTGGGTTCGAACCTTGGCGACCTGCTGAAAGCGGCGCTGGAGAAAAAGGGCGAATAGGTTTTAGACTAGACGCGGATCTACGCTCTTGGCCCAATAGGATGCATGATGCGGTCGGCCGCATTCGCCGTCAGGACGTTCTGGCGGCAAAGCGGTCGCGGTATTGTTTCGGCGTGACGCCTGCATGCTTTTTGAATATTTTAATGAAATAACTTTGGTCGTGGAAGTTCAACAGGGGATAAATCTCGCTGAGACGATAGTCGGTAAAAACGATTAAATGTTTCGCTTCTTCAATCCGCTGTTTTTGAATGAACGTCTTGAGAGCCTCTCCCGTCTCGTCCTTGAATTTCCTGGACAGATAGGAGGGGCTCATTTTGACATGCGCTGCCAGTGTGCCTAAATCGAGGTCCTCATACAAATGCTCAAGAACATACTCCTGGCACATCAGGATATCCCTGGAAAAATGGGCTCGCTGAACGCGTTCCACCCGTTCCGTGAATTCAAGCAGGATCTGTTCCAACACAGGCTGAATGGAATCGATGTGAGGCATGCTTTCCACGTATTGAATGAACGTGTCGCTAAGCGTCAGTGCCACTTCCGAATACAATCCCCCCTCAATCGCTGCGCGGGTGCCCATCGTAATGGCCGCGATGATGAGGTTTTTTTTGCTGCGCAAATTGTCGGTTTTGGACAAGGTCCCATAGATTCCGTCCATGTTCACATGCTGGTTCAAGTAACGGAGCATCTTGACTTTGTTCCCCAGACGGATTTGTTCGAAAATCTTTTTCTCTGCCAGATAGGACTTATGGTAAAGGCTGTTCTCCCTTTGTTCCATGAGCGATATCTCGAGCGCATCCGCTTTGTGTTCTTCGTTCGGAAGCTGATCGTCCTCCAGTCTTTCGTTGTACAGAAGATAGTGCAATAGCGATGCGGTATGGATCAGTTGTCCGGGATCGGGCGGCTGCAATATTGAAGGCTCCAGGTGCTGGTCCATCGGATGAGGGTCCAAAAACTTGCGATAATTGGGCCACAGGATGAGACGGCCCTCGCCCATTTCGTGAGTGGTTAGGGGCATGACGATCATTTGATCCGCCTGATTGTTGATATTCACCAATTGTATCGGTTTCCGGAACTGGACGGATTGGATGGAGTGCAGCAGATCGGCAGGCGCCTTCTTCAGGTTCGAACGGGAAATGCGAAACCCGCCGAAAGACCACAGCTCATCCGAGCCGGGATACATATAAAAGACGGGAACGCGAGTGGCGTTTGCAACCAATTGAGAGGCCTGTTCAAGGGAAGTGATGGAGATCGGCATAAGATTAGAGCCTCCTTGTATGCACGAAGTCGAAAAAACACCTTTTTTCGCAAATAAATACCATAAATATAAGAGAGATCATTTTATATTTCAAGGGGACGTGCCATGAAGGTTTGGATGTAAAGCCAACCTTGGATATCCGTGTGCAACAGTTTGCATGATATGACTTAAGAGATAAGTGATAAGTACCTTTTGAGCCTTGAACTTAAATGCGGGGAGTCGATAAAGATGTATTTGGTTGTGGACATTGGCGGTACATTCGTGAAATATGCGTTGATGAGTTCCGGAGGGGAAATCCTGCATAAAGATAAACGCCATGTGGGCAGAACAAACCTGCAGGAGCTGGAAGATGTGTTATATTCGGTAATTGACGCACAGGACCTGTCCGACATTAAGGGCATCGCCCTGAGCTGTCCGGGAACGGTCGATGTGGATACGGGCGTCATCTACCACGGGGGCAGCTTTCCGTTTTTGCATGAAGTGAATTTGCGGAAAATGATTCATGATCGATACGGAATCGAAGTATCCATCGAAAACGACGGCAAATGCGCGGCCCTGGCCGAGCTGTGGCTCGGCAGCGTCCGCCATGTGAGCAATTCGATCGTGCTTGTCCTGGGCAGCGGCATCGGTGCGGGGATCATCGTGGACGGCAAACTGCATCGGGGAGCGAACCTGTCTGCCGGAGAAGTCAGTTACATCATGAGCGACGTGGCTCCGGTGACGCGGGAGGCGACGTATTTTGGCCTTGAATGCTCGGCGGTGGAAATGGTGCGTACCATCGGCATGATGAAAGGGTTGGAAGACCCGACGGATGGCGAAGCCGTGTTTGAATTCATTGTGAACAGAGACCCTGAAGCGGCAAAAGTTTTTGATAACTACTGCCTGAACGTGGCTGCACAGATCATGAATTTGCAATATGTCCTTGATCCGGACCTGTTTGCCATCGGGGGCGGAATCAGTGCCCAGCCTATCCTTATCGAGCGCATTCGGTGGGGTATCGACGAAATCAAACGAATCAACCCGTTCCATATGGCAAATCCCCAAATTACGGCCTGCGCATTCAGAAACGATGCCAATCTGTATGGAGCATTATATCATTTCATCGTGCAAAGGGATCTGAAGACGCGCAGCGCTCGGACATCATAACGCGTCGTTCGGAACTGGACGGGCTCAGGATAACGCAGCGGGGATGTACTGACCAGAACGTCTGAATAAGTTACCTCTTTTTCAGGAAACGTAACGGTGGGAGGTGACTTGCAAATGCCGTATCATAAGCCCGAAAAGATTCATAATCAGCAAAACAAAGACAGTATTAAGGAAGAAAGCATCGGTGCGCGCCCGCAAAAAGCAGGCAAGAGAGTGCCCAGCCTGAACGGGATCCCGAAACAGGAATCCTAGGATTGCATCTCGCGGCTCATCGGCTGCCCGTAAAAAGGAGAGGTCAAGCTTTGTAGTTTGGCCTTTCCGGGATTATAATGAGGGTACAGGGAGATGTCCCGGGTTAGGGGGGCCGCTTGCAACATATGCAAACCGGAATCATTGTATGGTTTATTTTCATTAACGTGGTCGGATACCTCGTCATGTCGGATGACAAAAAAAGAGCCCAGCGCCGGAAGGACCGCACACCGGAACGAACGTTGTTCTTGCTTGCCTTTATCGGCGGAGCGTTGGGTGTATGGATCGCGATGTACCGCAAAAGGCACAAAACCAAACATCCCAGTTTCGTGATCGGAGTACCGCTGCTGTTGTTCCTGAATGCAGTCATTTATGGATATTTTCTTTGGTAGACAAGCGGGACCTACCGAGGCTAAGGGCATGTTGCCTGTGATTCAATCGCTTGCGCAAGGTTTAAAGGGTGTTACATAACAAGGAAGGGACGGATGTTCATGTTATTCTCCAAAATTTTGGTTGCCTATGACGGTTCCAAAGCTTCAAACAAGGCTCTTGATCGTGCCATCGAGCTGGCAAAGGCGTCACCGGGGGCCGTAATAGATGTCGTCCATGCCTATGATTTTCCGCGCGTATTTATCGGTGAAGGACTGGCACCGCTGCCGCCATCGCTCAATAACGATTATTACAATCTGGCGGTGCAGACGACGGATGAGGCGAAAGAGCGTATCAAAGCTGCAGGCGTGACGGCAAATGTCGACCTGATCCAAGGGGCCGCTGCCGAGGTGCTGCTGGATTATGCCAAAGAGAACGGTTCCGACGTGATCGTGATCGGCAGCCGGGGGCTCGGCGGGATTCGCGAATTCGTACTGGGCAGCGTAAGCCATAATGTCGTGCAGCATGCCCGGATCCCTGTTCTTGTCGTAAAATAATCGTTTGTTCAATAGTGGAAAACGCCTTGCGGCGTGTGGGCCGGCTTTCTTCCTTCATGGAGAAGCCGGCTTTTCCGTTTTTTTCATAAGATAGACTGGTTTGATGTGGCTCGTTCAGTAATTTCCGAACATTAGATTTGTCAATATGTTAAATGTTCGTCTTTAAGTTGACATTCCTTGTAGGGGATTGTTAGAATGTTAGATGTGTCGATCAGATGAAAAAATGGTCGAACTGGTGCGAAAGTTTGGATTCATAATTCAATGACGAAATGATATTTGCTCGTATAATGCCGGGGATAGGGCCCGGAAGTTTCTACCTGGGAACCGTAAATTTCCGGACTACGAGGAGATACGGCTGTGAGTCGCATGCATTCCGATGCGGACAGCAAGCCCCCTTTTGGTATGCCCAAATGCTGGCGGCGTATTTCCTGGAGTCCGGTGTCCGGAGAAAATGTGATGTTTTCGCGGGTAGCGGACTTTTTGTTGTTTTAAACCAAAACGATCAGACGGGAGTGGAGTGAATTCATGTCAGTTCAGGTTGCTGTGATCATGGGCAGTAAGTCGGATTGGGAGACGATGAAGCATGCGTGCGAGGTGCTGGACGAGCTAGGGATCGGTTACGAAAAAAAGGTGGTATCCGCGCATCGTACGCCGGATTTGATGTTTGAATACGCCGAGCAGGCGGCCGGCAGAGGCTTCAAAGTCATCATTGCCGGAGCTGGCGGAGCAGCGCATCTTCCAGGCATGGTCGCTTCAAAAACGATGCTTCCGGTCATCGGCGTGCCGGTGCAATCCAAAGCGCTAAATGGTCTGGATTCCTTGCTGTCGATCGTGCAAATGCCTGGCGGCATTCCCGTGGCCACCGTGGCCATCGGCAAAGCGGGAGCGACGAACGCGGGACTGCTGGCTGCGCAAATGATCGGGGCATTCGATCCGGAAGTGCAAAGCCGGAGCGAAGCTCGGCGGGAGCGCATCAAGCAGGAAGTGCTCGAAAGCAGTGATGAGCTATGAGCGGAACGGAAAAAAGTAAAAACGGATCGCAGCATCGGGTGATGCTGCCTGGACATACGACGATCGGCATTCTTGGCGGGGGCCAACTCGGCCGCATGCTAACGCTTGCCGGTACTGCAATGGGATATCGCTTCATTACGCTGGATCCGGCGAAGGACGCTCCGTGCGGGCAGGTAGCCCGGCAGATCGAGGCCGGTTATGCGGATGAAGGAGCGGCGCTGGAGCTGGCTCGCCAATGCGATGTCATCACCTATGAGTTCGAAAATGTGGATGCGGGCGTAGCTGCCCTGCTTGAAAGGGAATCCTACGTACCGCAGGGAAGCAGCTTGCTTTATACGACGCAGCATCGACTCCGCGAAAAGAGAGCCATTGAAGCTGCAGGGGTCCGCGTTGCCCCTTATCGCGAGATTACGAGCGCGGACACGATGCAAGCAGCGGTTGGCGAACTGGGCGTGCCTTGCGTGCTCAAAACCGTTACCGGCGGCTATGACGGCAAAGGACAGCGCGTTATCCGCGATGCGGCCCAGGCTTTGAAAGCCTATGAGGAACTTGCAGCCACGGGAGCAGAACTCGTGCTGGAGCAATTCATCAAGTTCGATTGCGAGATTTCCGTCGTGGTCGCGCGCAGCACGGCAGGAGAGATCAAAACGTTCCCGCCTGCGGAGAATATTCATGTGAACAACATTTTGCATGCTTCTATCGTTCCGGCGAGAGTCCCTGCCGACATCCAGCTGGAAGCGCAAAAATTGGCCGCCGCGGTCGCGGAATCGATGGAGGCGGTTGGGCTGCTCGCCGTCGAGATGTTTGTGGCGGCGGATGGAAGGTTGTATGTGAACGAGCTTGCACCAAGGCCGCACAACTCGGGTCACTACACGATGGAGGCTTGCGCCACGTCCCAATTCGAACAGCATATTCGCGCGATTTGTGGATTGCCGCTCGGGGATACAACGTTGCTTAGTCCGGTGGTCATGGTCAACGTACTCGGGGAACATCTGGAACCGATCATCGAGAGAACGGGCGCGCCGGATGCCGATGCCATTGAACTGGGTGTTATCCCCAAGCTTCATATATACGGAAAAACCGAGGCGAAAACAGGACGGAAGATGGGGCATGTCAATCTGCTTTGTCACGATGTTGAAGAAGGATTACAATGGATTGAACAAACTACGATTTGGAGGAATACAAATTCATGATCGAACGTTACAGCAGACCTGAAATGAGAGCCATCTGGACGGAAGAAAACAAATTCAAAGCATGGCTGGAAGTCGAAATTTGCGCATGCGAGGCATGGGCGGAACTGGGCGTCATTCCTAAAGAAGATGCAGCGCTGCTGCGCGAGAAGGCTACTTTTGACATTGACCGGATTTACGAGATCGAGCAAGAAACGCGCCATGACGTGATCGCATTCACGCGTACCGTATCCGAAAGCCTGGGCGATGAGCGGAAATGGGTTCACTACGGCCTTACATCTACGGACGTCGTGGACACGGCACTCGGCTATCTGCTCCGTCAAGCAAACGAAATCCTGGAGCGCGACATCGTGAACTTCATCGACATTTTGCGGGAAAAGGCACTGGCATACCAACACACACCAATGATGGGACGTACGCATGGGGTACATGCCGAGCCGACGACGTTTGGTTTGAAAATGGCCTTGTGGCACGAAGAGATGAAGCGTAACCTGGAGCGTTTCCGCCATGCGGCAGACAACGTGCAATACGGCAAAATTTCCGGCGCGGTAGGCACGTACGCCAACATCGATCCGTTCGTGGAAGAGTTCGTTTGTGCAAAGCTCGGTACGAAAGCCGCACCAATCTCGACCCAAACGCTGCAGCGCGACCGTCATGCGGAATACATGGCGACGCTCGCCCTGATCGCTACATCGCTGGACAAGTTCGCTACAGAAATCCGTGCATTGCAGAAGAGCGAGTTCCGCGAAGTGGAAGAAGCTTTTGCCAAAGGTCAAAAAGGTTCTTCGGCCATGCCGCACAAACGCAATCCGATCGGCAGCGAAAACATCTCCGGCCTGTCCCGCGTCATTCGCGGACACATGGTATCGGCATACGAGAACGTTACGCTGTGGCATGAACGCGACATCTCGCATTCTTCCGTCGAGCGCGTCATCCTGCCGGATGCAACGATGCTGCTGAACTACATGCTGAACCGTTTCGGCAACATCGTAAAAAACCTGACCGTGTTCCCGGAAAACATGAAACGCAACATGGAGCGCACGTATGGCGTGCCGTTCTCCGGCCGCGTCATGACGAAGCTGATCGACAAAGGCTTCAGCCGCGAGCAGGCGTACGATACCGTTCAACCGCGTGCGATGCAGGCATGGGAAGAGCAGCGTCAGTTCAAGGACATCGTGAAGTCCACACCTGAAATTACCGAGGCGCTGAGCGAAGAGGAAATCGAAGATGCGTTCAACCCGGCGTGGCACCTGAAACACGTTGACACGATCTTCAAAAAGCTTGGCCTTACCAACTAATCAAAAATATAAGCTCATTATGAGTTCACGCAGAAACGGAGAAGGCAGAAAAACCTGGAGAAGCGAAGCGGTCGCCTTTATCCCCGGATTTTCACTTTGCAAACGTGTGATTCGAAAAATCCGGGGATAACAGCGATCGGAGGGTGTTCTGCATTCGTAGTGGCAAGCGTGATTAAGGGAATGAGCTTATATGTTTACCATCTCCTGAAAGAAGGTGAGCCTTCATGGCGCTGTCCACTGCGGCAGATCTTGTTAAAGCTCCATTGTTGTATAAAGGCAAAGTACGCGAACTGTACGATCTGGGCGAACACTTCCTGATCGTTGTGACGGACCGGATTTCGGCTTTCGACTACGTGCTGGAGCCGGCGGTACCGGAGAAGGGCAACGTGCTGAACAAACTCAGCAGCTTCTGGTTCGAGCTGACGGGCAGCATGATGGAAAACCATGTCGTTCATACCGACGTAAGCCGATTGGGCGATATCGTAACCGAACCCGAATTGCTAAAGGACCGCATTATGGTTACCCGCAAAGCGGAACGCATCGACATCGAATGCGTGGTGCGCGGCTACATCACCGGCGGCGGCTGGAGACAATACCAGCAAACGGGCGAAGTCAACGGCATCAAGCTGCCGGAAGGCCTTCGCAAGAATGACAAGCTGGCGTCCCCGATCTTCACCCCGGCAGCCAAAAACGACGTGGGGCATGACGAGGATATCCCGATGGAGCGCATGAAGGAACTGGTAGGCGACGAGCTGGCGGTGGAGCTTCAGGAAAAAAGCCTGAGGCTGTACGAATTCGCCCGCGACTACTGCGATCAGCGCGGCATCATCCTGGCGGATTGCAAATTCGAATTCGGCATCGTGGATGGCAAGGTCATCCTGATCGACGAAATATTCACCCCTGATGCATCACGCTTCTGGGCAAAGGAAAACTACGCGCTCGACATCGAGATCGACAGCATGGACAAAGAACCGGTGCGTGCGTATCTGTCAGGCACGGATTGGGACAAGAACAGCCAGCCAGACCCGCTGCCGCAAGAGGTGGTTGAGGCAACCACCGCCAGGTACGTCGATATTTACAACCGTTTGACGGCAAACTAAAGTTAATTGTTCTCAGCAATGTTCTTTCTACCATTACCGCCTAACGTAAAGGTTTAAGCCTTTTAAAGCTCGCATGGACTAGCGGAGGGACGGAATTGTTCTTAAAGGAGCGATAGTGTTCGCCTTTATCCCCAGGTTACGACCACTATGCAAACCGCAAAAAAACATACACACGTTAACGGAGAGGCAGAACCAATCTGGAGAAGCGAAGCGGTCGCATTTATCACCGGATTTTCCCCTTAGGAAGGGGATCAAAAAAATCTGGGGATAACAGCGATCGGAAGATGGTACTGCACTCGCAGTGGCCTTGTGTGATTGATTAGTGTTGGGGGCAACAGCGATCGAAAGCCAAACTTCTCCGGAGCAAGCGCCAACGCCACTTTTAACAGCATAAAGCATTTATCCCGTTCATTACTGAGGAGGAACTGAAGGATTATGATCAAAGCAACCGTCTATGTCACTATTAAGCAAAGCGTACTCGACCCGCAAGGCGTGGCAGTTCAAGGAGCGCTGCATTCCATGGGTTTCAATGAAGTGGAAGCCGTAAGAATCGGTAAAGTCATGGAGCTGAAACTGGATACGAACGATCGTGTCGAAGCGGAAAGCCGTCTGAAAGTGATGTGCGAGAAGCTGCTCGCCAACACCGTTGTTGAAGATTACCGCTACGAATTGGAGGGTTAATCCCATGAAATTTGCAGTTCTTGTGTTCCCCGGCTCCAACTGCGATATCGATTGCTACAAAGCCGTGGAAGAGGCGATTGGTCAAGAAGTGGATTATGTGTGGCATACGGCAACGGACTTGTCTGCCTATGATTGTATCCTTGTTCCGGGCGGTTTCTCTTACGGGGATTACCTGCGGTGCGGAGCGATCTCCCGGTTCGCCCCGGTCATGAATGAGGTAGCGAAGGCTGCGGCAGAAGGCAAATATGTGCTGGGCATTTGCAACGGGTTCCAAATTTTGACGGAAGCAGGCTTGCTGCCGGGTGCACTGATTCGCAACATGTCCCTGAAATTCCGTTGTCACGATACAGTATTGAAAGTGGCTAATGCAAATACGCCGTTTACCCGCGATTATGCGGCTGGCGAAGAGATCGTCATCCCGATCGCACACGGCGAAGGCAACTATTATTGCGATGAAGAAACGCTTGCCAGCTTGAAGGTGAACAACCAGATCGTCTTTACGTACGGCGACAACCCGAACGGTTCCCTGGCGGACATCGCGGGGATTTGCAACGAAGCAGGCAACGTGGTCGGCATGATGCCGCATCCGGAGCGCGCGGTGGATTCGCTGCTCGGCTCGGAAGACGGCAAACGTATGTTTACATCTATTTTGAAAGCATGGAGGGATCGACATGACGCAGCAGCTATCCGCTAAGGAGCCAACGGCAGAACAGGTCGCAGAACATAAACTATATGCACAAATGGGCGTATCCGACAGCGAGTACGAGCTGATCTGCGAGTTCATGGGACGCAAGCCGAACTATACCGAAATCGGCGTGTTCAGCGTGATGTGGTCCGAGCATTGCGCGTACAAAAACTCCAAGCCGCTCCTGCGTCGTTTCCCGACGAGTGGACCGCGCGTCCTGATGGGTCCGGGCGAAGGTGCCGGGATCGTGGACATCGGCGACAATCAAGCGGTTGTGTTCAAAATCGAGAGCCATAACCATCCTTCCGCGGTCGAGCCTTATCAAGGTGCGGCAACAGGCGTTGGCGGTATCATCCGTGACATTTTCTCCATGGGCGCAAGACCGGTGGCCTTGCTAAACTCCCTTCGTTTCGGCAAATTGGAGAGCGATCGCGTGAAATACCTGTTCGAGCATGTCGTTTCGGGTATTGCCGGATACGGTAACTGTATCGGGATTCCAACGGTAGCCGGGGAAGTGATGTTCGACGAAAGTTATGAAGGCAATCCACTCGTCAATGCAATGTGCGTAGGTTTGATCGATCACGACAAAATTCAGCGCGGCGTAGCCAAAGGCGTAGGCAACCCGGTGTACTATGTCGGTCCTCCAACAGGACGCGACGGAATTCACGGGGCAACGTTTGCTTCGGTGGAGCTGACGGAAGAATCCGAATCCAAGAAGACAGCGGTTCAAGTCGGCGACCCGTTCATGGAAAAACTCGTCATGGAGTCCTGCCTTGAACTGATCGACACTGGCATCGTGCTCGGTATTCAGGATATGGGTGCTGCAGGACTGACTTGCTCCAGTGCGGAAATGGCAAGCAAAGCGGGCAATGGACTTGAATTGTATCTGGATCAGGTGCCGCAGCGGGAAGAAGGCATGACGCCTTACGAAATGATGCTGTCCGAGTCCCAAGAGCGCATGTTGTTCGTCATCGAACCGAAGGATGAAGCGCAAGCGCTGGAAATCTTCGAGCGTTGGGGCGTCATCTGTGCGAAGGTCGGCAAAGTAACGGACGACGGCCGCCTCAAGCTGTTCCATCACGGCGAGGTTGTCGGCGACATGCCGGTAAAAGCGCTCGTGGACGAGTGCCCGGTGTACGACAAACCATCCACGGTACCCGCATACTACGAGCAAAGTGCTTCCATCGACACGCTTCGTTACGACGAAGTGACGGACCTTGGCGGTGCGTTGAAACAAGTGCTGGCTTCGCCGACCGTGGCGAGCAAAAAGTGGGTGTATGACCAGTACGATTACATGGTGCGTACAAGCACGGCCGTTCGTCCAGGTTCGGACGCGGCAGTCGTAACCATTCACGGCACGCGCAAAGGCCTGGCGATGACGACGGATTGCAACGGACGTTACGTGTATCTTGATCCGGAAGTAGGCGGACGCATCGCGGTCAGCGAAGCGGCGCGCAACATCGTTTGCTCCGGTGCGGAGCCGCTGGCTCTGACGGACAACCTGAACTTCGGCAGCCCGGAGAAACCGGACATTTTCTGGCAGATGGAAAAAGCGGTGGACGGCATGGCTGAGGCTTGCCGCGTGCTCGATACGCCGGTAATTGGCGGTAACGTCAGCTTGTACAACGAAAATGCCAAGGGTGCCATTTACCCGACGCCGGTGGTCGGCATGGTAGGTCTGGTGCATGACGTGGATCACATCACGACGCAAGGGTTTAAAGCTGAAGGCGACGTCATTCTCCTGCTCGGCGAGACCAAAGCCGAACTGGGCGGCAGCGAGCTGCAATACGTCGTTCACGGCGCAACGGAAGGCCGTCCGCCGGAGCTGGACCTGAACAAGGAAAAAGCATTGCTCGGCACGGTGCTCGAAGCGATTCAATCCGGCCTCGTTCGCTCGGCGCACGATTTGTCCGAAGGCGGTTTGGCTGTAGCGCTGGCGGAATCTTGCATCAGCGGCAAGCTGGGAGCTCAAGTGAATGTCGAAACGTCGCTGCGCGGCGACCATGCATTGTTCAGCGAAAGCCAGTCCCGGATCTTGTTGTCGGCTGCGCCGGAGCAAGCCGGCAAGCTGGAAGCTTTTGTGCGCGAACGGGGCGTGCCGGTTGCTGTCATTGGACGTGTTGAAGGAAGCAACCTGACGATTGAAGTGAACGGAACAACAGCCGTGAATGAACCCGTAGGAGGTTTGACACAGGTCTGGGAGGATGCGATTCCATGTCTCATGAACTGACGACAGGACAATTGTGGACAGGCGATTATTACAACCAAGGGTCCGGCAAGGAAGGACTCGACAAATTGAAAGAAGAATGCGGCGTATTCGGGGTGTTCAAGCACCCTGACGCGGCTTCCCTTTCTTATTACGGACTTCATGCCCTGCAGCACCGCGGGGAAGAAAGTGCCGGAATGTGCGTCAGCGACGGCAATGAGTTTCATTACCATCGCGGCATGGGATTGGTCAAAGAAGTATTTACGAAAGACCTGATGCAGACGCTCAGCGGCGACATTTCCATCGGTCACGTCCGGTATTCCACCAGCGGCGACAGCAAGCTGACGAATGCGCAGCCCTTGGTGTTCAAGTATCGCGACGGCGATTTGGCGGTTGCCACGAACGGAAACATCGTGAACGCACCGACCATTCGGCGCGAGCTGGAACAGAGCGGTTCCATTTTCCAGACGACCAGTGACACCGAGGTGATCGCGCATCTGATCGCGCGGTCGCCAAAGGGCCTTGTCGAAGCAGCAAAAGATGCGTTCCAGCGCATCGTTGGCGGATATGCGTTCCTCATCATGACCAACGACAAGCTGTTGGTCGCTTCCGATCCGCACGGTCTGCGTCCGCTGACGATGGGACGTTTGGGCGATGCCTATCTGTTTGCGTCCGAGACATGCGCGCTTGAAACGATCGGCGCAGAATTGATTCGCGATATCGAGCCCGGCGAACTGCTGATCTTGGATGCGGACGGTTTGCACGAGGACCGTTTCGATCATCACAAGCATCGCAAGGCGCTGTGCGCGATGGAATATATCTACTTTGCGCGTCCGGACAGCGACATGAACGGGGCGAACCAACACGCGGCCCGCAAACGGATGGGAAGCCGCATGGCCCTGGAAGCGTTCGTTGATGCAGACCTGGTGACCGGCGTGCCGGATTCCAGCATTTCCGCAGCCATCGGTTATGCCGAGCAAACGGGCATCCCGTATGAGATGGGCATGATCAAAAACAAATATACGGGCCGTACGTTCATCCAGCCAAGCCAGGAATTGCGCGAGCAAGGCGTGAAAATGAAGCTCAGCGCCGTACGCCGCGTGGTGGAAGGCAAACGCGTAGTCATGATCGACGACTCCATCGTTCGCGGAACGACTTCCCGCCGGATCGTAAACATGCTTCGCGATGCGGGAGCTGCCGAGGTCCATGTGCGGATTACGTCGCCGCCGTTCAAGAATCCGTGCTTCTACGGCATCGACACGCCGGACAGCCGCGAATTGATCGCGTCTTCCCTGTCGGTGGAAGAGATTTGCCGCGAAATCAATGCGGACTCCCTGGCCTTCCTCAGTCCGGAAGGACTGATTGCATCGATTCAGGGCAACAACGAAAGTGATTACAAAGGTGGCTTATGCCTCGCTTGTTTTGATAACGACTATCCGACCCGTCTCGATTTCGGCGGCGAAGAGAAATTCGGCTGCAGCTGTTAAACATGTTGAAACGGATAACGTATCACGAAGGCGATATCTTCCTTCTTCCGATGGAGGACGGCCGCACGGCGATCTGTCAGGTCGTGTGCGCGCTCAGAGGTCGGTTCAAAAAGGCGTTTTCCTTTGGCGTGATTCGCATTCAGCCTGACGAAACCGCCGAGCTGAGGGACGGTGACTTCCTGCCATATACGTTCGGCAAGCGGCGGAGCAGCGTCATTTTCGCTTCGCCGGCCTATATCCGAAGTGGAGATTGGAGGATCATTGGCAACATTCCTCTGACGCAAGAAAAAGAACAACTGAAAGTGTTTGAATGCGCCGGGCATTTATATTGCGGGGATGAGTATGTTCGGCATTTGCAGCAGGAGGAGTACGGCAAGTTCAACACGCTGGGTGTGGCCGGTTTTGAATTGGTGCAAATTCATTTGTCAGGGATGTAACGGTGGCAAGAACGATTGGAAATGTGATCTATAGAACCAGATGAAGGGTGCGATGGTAGTGTCAGAAGCATACAAAAATGCCGGTGTCGATATCGCGGCAGGTAACGAAGCGGTAGAACGGATGAAAAAACACGTGAAGCGGACCTTCCGTCCGGAAGTGATGACCGACCTGGGGGGATTCGGCGCCCTGTTTGGCTTGAACAAAGACAAATACGAAGAGCCTGTGCTCGTATCCGGCACAGACGGTGTAGGGACCAAGCTTAAAATCGCGTTTGCCATGGACCGCCATGATACCATCGGGATCGACGCCGTGGCCATGTGTGTGAACGACATCGTCGTGCAGGGTGCGGAACCTTTGTTTTTCCTCGATTATCTGGCCTGCGATAAGGTTATTCCCGAGAAAATTGAAGCTATTGTGGCCGGGATCGCCGAAGGCTGCCATCAATCGGGTTGTGCGCTGATCGGCGGCGAAACGGCGGAAATGCCGGGCATGTACAGCGAGGGCGAGTATGATATCGCCGGTTTCACGGTAGGTATCGTGGACAAGGCAAAAATCATCAACGGCTCTGCGATTGCGCCTGGAGACACGGTGATCGGACTGGCGTCCAGCGGCGTGCACAGCAATGGATTTTCCTTGGTGCGCAAGCTTCTCCTCGAGAAAGCCGGACTTGGCCTTCAGGATCACATTGAAGAGCTGGGCGGCAAGCTCGGCGACGTTATTTTGGAGCCAACCAAAATTTACGTCAAACCACTGCTTTCCTTGCTCGAAAAAGTGAACGTCAAAGGCATGGCCCACATTACGGGCGGCGGTTTCATCGAGAACATTCCGCGGATGCTGCCAGGCAGCGTGAACGTGGATATCGAATACGGCTCTTGGCCGATCCTGCCGATCTTCGACTTGCTTCAGAAAACGGGCGACGTTTCGAACCGCGACATGTTCACCACGTTTAATATGGGAATCGGTCTCGTGCTCGTCGTGAACGAGGCGGATGCCGCTCAGGCTGTGGAAGAGCTGAAAGCATCCGGAGAGGAAGCATACGTCATCGGCCGTGTAACTGAAGGGGATGCACGAGTAACCTTCACGGGAGCGGATGTTTAATGGCTCAATACCGCATTGCCGTATTTGCTTCTGGCGAAGGGACGAACTTTCAGGCCTTGGTCGATGCGGCACGGAACGGGGAGATCGAAGCTTCCGTTGACCTGCTGGTCTGCGACAAGCCTGCTGCACGGGTCGTGCAGCGGGCCGAAGAGGCGGGCGTGGCCTGCCATCTGTTTACGCCGAAAAACTATGCATCCCGCGAAGACTACGAAGCGGAAATCGTGGATGTGCTGGAATCCCGAAACATCGATCTCGTCGTCCTGGCCGGCTACATGCGCCTGCTGACTTCGGTCATGGTGGATCGGTATGCAGGCCGGTTAATCAACATCCATCCGTCCTTATTGCCGGCTTTTCCCGGCAAGGATGCGATCGGCCAGGCAATGGATTATGGCGCGAAGGTGACGGGGGTTACGGTGCATTTCGTGGATGGAGGCATGGATACCGGGCCGATTATTGCCCAGCATCCTGTACCAATTTTGCCTGGGGATACGCCGGATTCAGTTAGTGATGCCATTCATGCTGCCGAGAAGCAGCTCTATCCTGAAGTGGTGTCCTGGTTCGCCCAAGGTTTGGTCCAACTTGAAGGCCGTCAGGTTACGATTCAATCACGAATGGATTAAACGGATAAGCGGACATTTTGGTACATTGACGCCGAATAAGCGCGCATCAGAGAAATGATGGATTTTTGCGCATTCTGCGGCGTCAGGATTTGATCATCGCAAGAAATTTCCCGTGAGTGGCGGTCTGTCTTCTATGAAAGCACGGCAATCGACGTTTTCTAATATTTCTCGGGAAATAAATCGGCTCACGTTTCACCAAGAAGCGCGTGGAGTCCGGAGACAATAAAGGAGGAGCAAATTGTGAGTATCAAAAGAGCGCTGGTCAGCGTATGGGATAAAACGGGCATCGTGGATTTTTGCCGCGAGCTGTCGCAAATGGGCGTGGAAATTATTTCGACGGGTGGTACAAGCAGCCTGTTGGCAGAGGAAGGCGTGCCTGTCATCGGCATTTCCGACATTACCAACTTCCCTGAAATTATGGATGGCCGGGTTAAAACCCTGCATCCGGCGGTTCATGGCGGATTGCTCGCAGTTCGTGACAACGAGGAGCACACACGTCAGATGGAGGAATTGGGCCTGGGCTACATCGACTTGGTCGTCGTGAACCTGTACCCGTTCCAACAAACGATTGCGAAACCTGACGTATCCTATGAAGATGCGATCGAAAATATCGACATCGGCGGTCCAACCATGCTTCGTTCCGCAGCCAAAAACCATGCTTTTGTCACCGTCGTCGTAGATGCGGGGGATTACGGCAAAGTATTGGAAGAAGTACGCGGCAATGGAGATACGACATTGGAAACGCGCAAACAGCTCGCAGCAAAAGTGTTCCGCCACACGGCGGCTTACGATGCCCTCATCTCCGATTATCTGTCCAATATCAATGGTGATCCGCTTCCGGAGCGCCTGACGGTGACTTACGAGAAAATCCAGGACCTGCGTTATGGCGAAAACCCGCATCAACAAGCGGCATTCTATCGCAAACCGCTGGCAGCAGCCGACACGCTTACATCTGCCGAGCAATTGCACGGCAAAGAGCTGTCTTATAACAATATCAACGACGCGAATGCGGCGCTGCAAATCGTCAAAGAATTTGAAGAGCCTGCGGTGGTCGCGGTTAAACACATGAATCCGTGCGGCGTGGGCGTAGGCGCGAGCATTTTCGAAGCTTACGGCAAAGCCTATGCGGCTGACCCGACTTCGATCTTCGGCGGCATTGTCGCAGCAAACCGCATTATCGACAGCGATACGGCCGCGAAGCTGAGCGAGATTTTCCTCGAAATCGTGCTCGCACCAGACTTTACCCAAGAAGCTCTCGACATTTTGACGAAAAAGAAAAATATCCGCTTGCTCAAAACCGGCGAGCTGAGCGCGGCGCGCCATCGCGAAAGCCAGTTCGTTGTAACCTCCATCGACGGCGGCATGATCGTGCAGCAAAGCGATGTTCACTCCATCGAAGCAACCGAGCTGCAGGTCGTGACGGATCGTGCCCCTTCCGAAGAAGAAATGAAGCAGCTGCTGTTCGGATGGAAAGTGGTGAAACACGTCAAGTCCAACGCGATCGTGCTTGCAGCGAATGACATGACCGTGGGCGTAGGCGCAGGGCAAATGAACCGTGTCGGCGCAGCCAAAATCGCTATCGAACAAGCCGGCGATCTGGCCAAAGGTGCCGTGCTCGCATCCGATGCGTTCTTCCCGATGGGCGATACGCTGGAGCTTGCGGCAAAAGCTGGCATCACAGCGGTCATTCAGCCGGGCGGTTCCATCAAAGACGAGGAATCCATTAAAGTGGCGAACGAATACGGCATTGCCATGGTCTTCACGGGCGTGCGCCATTTCAAACACTAGAATATAAACGTCACAATGAAGATGAACAAGCATTCCCGGCTTGTTCATCCTCATTTTCGGCTTAAGGTACGATGCCTGACGACACTAGCGGCCGAATGTGTTTGGACGGGGAACGAGTTGTTTACGAAGTGTACTTCTATATAAGTTGAACTAGACATTTACACGATAACGGAGAGGGCAGAAAGAATCTGGAGAAGCGAAGCGGTCGCTTAAAAGCTTTCTGTAAGAAAGCTGCATCGGAAGCATAAGCTTCACCGGATTTTCCCTTTGAAAAAAGGGGATCAAAAAAATCTGGGGATAACAGTGATCGGAAGATGGTTCTGACCACGTAGTGACTCCGTGTAAAAATCATCGGTTCAACTTATATAATTTGAATTGATCCTGTTATTTTCATGGAGGGGAACAACGAATGGATATATTGGTCGTAGGCGGCGGAGGCCGCGAACATGCCATCGTGTGGGCTTTGGCTAAAAGTCCTAAAGCAGGCAAAATTCACTGCGCGCCGGGAAATGCCGGCATTGCCGAGCTCGCCGAATGCCACCCGATCGCGGTGCATGAATTCGACAAGTTAACGGCGCTCGCCGTGGAACTTCAAGTGGGCCTGGTGGTCATCGGACCGGATGATCCGCTGGCTGACGGCATCGTGGATGCGTTTGATTCGACAGGCATTCCCGTATTCGGCCCGCGCCGCAATGCGGCAGAGATCGAAGGAAGCAAAACGTTTATGAAGGATCTGCTGCACAAATACAGCATTCCGACGGCGGCGTACGAGAAATTCGACAATTACGAGCAGGCGCAGGCGTATCTTGATCAGCAGCCTGTCCCGATCGTCATTAAGGCGGACGGGCTGGCTGCAGGAAAAGGCGTGACGGTTGCCCAGTCCCGCGAGGAAGCGAACCAGGCGCTGCGCAGTATCATGGTGGACAAGGTGTTCGGCGAAGCCGGAGCCAAGGTCATCATCGAGGAATTTTTGGCAGGCCAAGAAATGTCGATTCTGGCGTTTGTCGACGGGGAAACCGTTCGTCCGATGGCGGCGGCCCAGGATCATAAGCCGGTATTCGACAATGACGAGGGACCGAACACGGGCGGCATGGGAACGTATTCGCCACTGCCGCATATCGCTTCCTCGATCATCGAAGAAGCGGTGGAAACGATCATCAAACCGACGGCCAAGGCAATGGTGGCCGAAGGACGCCCGTTTCGCGGGGTGTTGTTCGCGGGACTGATGATTACGCCGGACGGCAGACCGAAGACGATCGAGTTCAATGCCCGCTTCGGCGATCCGGAAACGCAAGTGGTATTGCCTCGCCTGAAGAGCGATCTGCTGGACATTTTCTGGGCTACCGTGCACGGCAAGCTGGCGGATATCGAGATTGAGTGGAGCGACGAGGCCGCTGTGTGCGTCGTGCTGGCATCCGGCGGTTATCCTGGCCCTTACCCGAAAGGCATCGTGATCGAAGGTCTGGATCAAGTACAGGATGCCGTCGTATTCCATGCAGGCACGGCTCGCGGCGAGAACGGCGAGTGGCTGACGAACGGCGGGCGCATTCTTGGCGTCGTCGGCTTGGGTGCGGACATCGCAGAAGCCCGGAACAAAGCATACACCGAGGCGGATCGCATCCGTTTCGAAGGCAAACATCAGCGTTCCGACATTGCGGCCAAAGCGCTGGTATAGTGAGCGAAATGTGAAAGAAAGCCCAGAAGACAAAACGTGTCAAAAACGTTTTGCATCTTTTGGGCTTTCTGCATCGTATAGATAAGTTAAAGATGTTTGGCGAGTGATTGAGCCTTTTAAGTTCTAGAACCATAGGTCATATATATAAGAAAATATCTACATATAGCTGAGGAATTGTGAACAAAATAGTGAACGGATCGATGGAACATTGGCCCAAACCATGACGTGCAACTGGATGGTTTGGTGATGAACATGCTATACTACTCTGAAATAATGAATATGTTTTGGCGAGGAGGTGGATATCCATTGGGTAGGCGATACTGCATACTGTCGAGATGGCTGATCTAGGTTGGCCCCTATGACTTTTCGATTTCATATAGCTTGTAGAACCCATGGTGAAATATTTTTTGAATAATACAGCCTGTTCTTTGTTAACTTCATGAAGTTAACGGTTAGCGCTGTAACTATATCTGGAGGTGAATCCCTGTCTACCGGGGAAGTCATTGGACATAATTACCGTCATTAATTTGGCATTACTCATTTTTTTGATTGCAGCAACTGCATTTTTCGTAGCATCCGAATTCGCTGTGGTTAAAATTCGGCCGTCACGCGTGGATCAGCTTGTGGCTGAGGGGAACAAAAAGGCCGTGTTGGCCCGTAAAGTCGTTTCGGATCTGGATTATTATCTCTCGGCGTGTCAATTGGGAATCACGGTCACGGCACTCGGTCTTGGCGCTTTGGGTAAACCCGCGGTGGAGAGATTGTTGTACCCGGTGTTTGATTGGCTGAGCATTCCGGCGTCGTTCTCATCGGCAGCTTCCTATGCCATTGCTTTTATACTCGTAACCTTCTTGCACGTTGTTGTCGGGGAGATGGCACCGAAGACGCTGGCCATTCAGTTTGCCGAAAAGCTGACCTTGTTGCTTTCGCCGCCGCTGTATTGGTTCGGGAAAGTGATGTATCCGTTCATCTGGGCGCTCAACGGCGCTTCCCGCGTAATCCTTCGTATGTTCGGCGTCAAGCCGGCAGGGCATGAACAGGCTTACTCCGAAGATGAAATCAAGATCATCATGAACCAAAGCTACGAAGGGGACGAAACCAGCCAGACCAAGCTGGCCTATCTGGAAAATGTATTTGTGTTCGACGAGCGTGTCGCCAAGGACATTATGGTACCGAGAACCGAGCTCGTCACGCTGGATCAGAGAATGAATTATGATGATATTATTCCTTTATTGGATGAATATAATTATTCCCGTTACCCCGTCACCGAAGACGGCGACAAGGACCGGATCATCGGCGTGGTCAACGTGAAAAAGATTTTGCCTGACATGGTTGCCAGCAGGGAACATCAGCTTGTTGATTTTCTGCGCGAAATCCCATTTGTATCCGAACTCACCAGCATCCAGGACGCCATGATCAAAATGCAGCAAGAGCGGGTTCATATGGCCGTTGTTGTTGACGAATATGGAGGTACGTCCGGGATTATCACGATGGAGGACATCCTGGAAGAGCTTGTTGGCGAAATCCGGGATGAATTCGATGCCGACGAGGTCGCGGACATTCAGGAAACCGGGGATCAAAAGTATCTGATCAATGGACGTGTGCTTTTGGATGAGCTGGAGAGGCAATTCGGCCTTCAGTTCGAAGGCAATGAAGAATTGGATACCGTCGCAGGCTGGATTCAGTTTCAAAAGGGTGTGCAGGTGGAGAACGGCGACATCGTGGTACAAGGCGAATATGTCTGGACCGTGGTCGAAGCCGACAACTTCCAGATCAAACAACTGATGCTGGAACGTGTGGCGAACGTTGAAGCCGAGCAGCAAGCCTGATCTTTTTCGGAATAATCACATGTTCACATTAAAAATACGATGGTAAAACTTTGGAGGTGAATCCCTCTGACGGAGGGAAATCATTGGACGGAATAATAGCGTTAAACTTATTTTTGGTCGCGGTATTCATTGGATTGACGGCGTTTTTCGTAGGGGCCGAATTTGCGATTCTGAAAGTGCGGATGTCCCGGATTGACCAATTGATTGCGGAAGGAAACAAACGGGCCGTCGTGGCGAAAAAGGTAGCCCATCAACTGGATTATTATTTGTCCGCGTGTCAATTGGGAATTACGATAACAGCTTTTGTTCTGGGCGCGCTCGGTGAACCCACCGTTGAGAAAATGCTGCATCCGCTGTTCGAGCGGCTGGCCGTGCCTGAGGCATTGGCGACCGTGCTTTCCTATGGTATTGCTTTGGCGGTAATCACGTTCCTGCACGTCGTGATCGGCGAACTTGCACCGAAGACGATGGCCATCCAGTTCGCGGAGAAAATGACGCTGATGTTTGCCGGTCCGCTTTACTGGTTCGGCAACATCATGAAACCTTTCATCCATGCCTTGAACGGATCAGCACGTTTTCTGCTTGGCCTATTTCGCATCAAGCCGGCCGGGCACGATACGGTTCACTCCGAAGAGGAGTTGAAGATGATCATGGCACAGAGTTATGAGAGCGGAGAAATCAATCAGACCGAGCTTGGTTACCTGAAAAACATCTTCGCTTTTGATGAGCGGCTGCTGCAGGAGATCATGATTCGCAAGGAAAAAATCGTTACGGTGGATAAAGAGATGCCGCTGGAACGCATGCTTGAAATTTTGAATCGGCATGAATATACGCGTTATCCGGTGACCGCGCCCGGCGATTCGAACCGTTTTGTCGGGTTTATCAATACGAAAGAGATGTTGACCAGCGTCGCCGCAGGGCGAGCTTTCGAGATTGATGCATATGTGCATGACATGCCCGGTTTCTCCGAACAGGCTCTGATCAGGGATGTCCTGATTCAGATGCAGCAGAGCCGCGTGCACATCGCCACAGTGCATAATGCAGAAGGGGATACCGTCGGTCTCGTGACGATGGAGGATATTTTGGAGGAAATCGTCGGCGATATTCGGGACGAATACGAACACAAGGATCTCGTGCAGCCTCCGAAAAAGCTTAAGTTGACGTAAAGTTGCGCCAATAAAATCAGGCTCTCGCATAAGGCGAGGGCTTTTTTTGCGGATAAATCTTAATTTTAAAATAAATGCTTGCATTCTGAAGGAATATGAATTAATATGAATTTAAAGAATCTTAAATTAAAGATAAATAACAACAAGCCATTTGGTTCAAGCTAAGATAACCGATCCATATTAAACCAAACCAAGGGAGTGGAGATTATGTTCAGAACGGCAGGCATTCACCACATTACGGCATTCGTGAACGATGCTCAGAAAAATGTTGATTTTTACGCAGGTGTACTCGGACTCAGACTGGTGAAAAAAACGATTAACTTTGACGCGCCGGACGTGTACCATCTGTATTACGGAAACGAGAATGGGGCACCAGGCACGATCATTACGTTTTTCCCTCATCCTAATGCGATGAGAGGCATCATCGGCTCCGGCCAAACTGGCGTGACCGTTTATACGATCCCTGTGGGTGGTCTGCCATTCTGGGAAAAACGCCTCGCTTCCTTCGATATTCCGTTCGAACGCAAAACCCGGTTCGGCGAGCAGTATATTCGTTTCTTCGACAAAGGTGGTTTGCTGCTTGAGTTGGTGGAACGCGAAGAGGGCGCACCAAGCAAATGGTCGTTCAATGGCGTAACGCCGGAATATGCGATCAAAGGATTTGGCGGCGCGGTATTGTATACATCTGTACCAGACAAAACGATTCAAGTGCTGGAAAAAATGCTCGGTCTGGAACCAATCGGCGAAGAGGACGGCATCATTCGTCTGCGGGCGAGCGGGGATATCGGACAGATCATCGACGTCCAGTCCACCGGCATCCAGCGGGGCGTCGGCGGCGCGGGTACGGTGCATCACATCGCATGGCGCGCCAAAGATTACACTGAGCATGAACAGGTGCAGAAACAGCTTGATCAAGCCGGATATAATCCAACGCCAATCATTGACCGCCAATACTTCAATGCCGTCTATTTCCAAGAACCGGGAGGCATCCTGTTCGAGCTGGCTACCGATCCTCCAGGATTTGCACGGGATGAGCCCCAGGAAAGCATGGGGACGAAACTGATGCTGCCTGAATGGTATGAACCGCACCGCGAGCAGATCGAACAGCTGCTGCCGCCGATTGAAGTCCGCGAATGGAAAGGAGATTCCCAATCATGAGTACAACTACGATGAAACATATCTATAAAGCAGGTTCCCGTCCCGATGCGCCAACGCTTCTTTTGCTGCATGGCACTGGAGGTAACGAAAATGATCTCATCGGCCTCGCAAGTCTTATCGCGCCGGGTGCAGCCATCCTCGGGGTGCGCGGCAACGTCTCCGAGAACGGCATGCCGCGTTTCTTCCGCCGGTTGGCGGAAGGCGTATTCGACGAGCCGGACCTGATCGCACGGACCGCCGAGCTGGGTAGTTTCCTCGATGCGGCTGCCGAGGAGTACGGCTTTGACCGCGCCAACGTATACGCACTCGGATATTCCAATGGGGCGAACATTGCCGCGAGCCTGATGTTCCATCAGGCGGGCGTATTTAAGGGAGCCATTCTGCATCATCCGATGGTGCCGCTGCGCGGCCTGGAGCTGCCTGACCTGAACGGCCTGCCGGTATTCATCGGCGCGGGCGAGAACGACCCGATCGTGTCCAGATCGGAGACGGAAGAACTCGCTTCGCTGCTGAGCGGAGCGGGAGCTGATGTTGAGATCCATTGGGAGCGCCAAGGGCATCAGTTGACGCGAACTGAAGCTGCTGCCGCTGCCGATTGGTTTAAGGCCCAAGCTTCCTCTTGATCTGAATGGAGGAAAACTGCGAATACTGTAAATATCGAAACAGCCTGATCCGCACGGATCAGGCTGTTTTTTTACCGTCCATTTGGCAGCGCGCCTTGTCGTTGATTAGGGAATATTTTATAATGGATCAAATGATAATGATTTTCAATTAGAGGCGGCGAGCAGTGAAACGTCGAATGGGTGGGAGGAGAGCCATGGGTCATAATCCAAAGCTGCATTCGTTGGGAACAAGTTCGTTTATTACGACAAAGGATGGGCGCAAGCTTCATTATATGAGCAAAGGGAGCGGGGACCTGACGGTTGTATTCGAATCGGGCATGGGAGCCTCGCGATCGAATTGGGGATTGGTGGCGCCATTGGTCGCCGAGCATTGCCGGACAGTGGTATACGACCGGTCTGGCTTGGGCCGAAGTGACGCGGATTCCGAGGATCGCATTCTTCGCCGGCTGGCAGATGACTTGGGAGAGCTATTGTCGGCTCTTGGGCCCGGACCGTATATTCTGGTTGGACATAGTTGGGGTGGGCCGGTTGTGCGTACAGCGGCAGCGACGGATTTGTCACGTATCAAAGGACTGGTGCTGGTCGACCCTTCGGATGAGCATTGCGGGCTGTACTTTTCCAGGTTGACCAAAATCAGTTTTGCATTGAACGGCCTGCTGCTGCCTTTCATGGCGCGCATCGGTTTGCTTCGGCGAATGGGCAGTGTCCTTGGCGAGGTCCTGCCCGAAGACGTGAAACAGGACCACCTTTTTGAGGATTTTACGGTGCAGGCTGCACGAACGGCGGCAGCAGAAGCGAAAGCGTTTCTGGACGATTTGTCTTCGCTTCAGGTTGCTCCTCCCCGTCTGGGGAATGCGGAGGTCAGCATCATTTCGGGAACGAGGGCAGGAAAAGGCGAGCGCAAGATCAGGCCGGCGATTGTGGAGGCTCATCATCGGACCGTGAGCAAACTGCCGAATGCAAGGTGGATCGAAGCAGCGGAGTCGGGGCATATGGTGATATATACGGAACCTCAGTTAATCGTGGACGAAATTCTGCGCATGGGAAATGTTGCGGGTCTTGGCGCAGAATGAGCCAAAAGTGATACAATAATACGTAAATACAAACAATGCTTGCAGCTGCAAGCCAATATAAGCGGAGTGTGGATAAGAGATGAAACCATTGGAACAGGAAGCAGCGGGAACGCCAAGCTACGCCCGTGCCCAAGTCGGCATGGAAGACATCGTGCGCGCGCATCATGTGCTTCGCGAAGTGATTGTGAGAACGCCGCTGCAGCGGGACGCTGTATTGTCGGCCAAATATAACTGCAATGTGTATCTCAAAAGAGAAGATCAGCAAGTGGTGCGTTCCTTCAAGATCCGCGGTGCGTACAACATGATTCGCAGCTTGTCTCCGGAAGAACTGGAAAGAGGCATCGTGTGCGCAAGCGCGGGCAACCATGCGCAGGGTGTTGCCTTCTCGTGTAATGCGCTGGGCATTTTCGGGAAAATATTCATGCCAAGCACGACTCCGAACCAGAAGGTGAAGCAAGTTCGACGTTTTGGCGGCAGCAATGTGGAAGTGGTGCTGACCGGCGACACGTATGATGATGCATATGAAGAAGCAATGCGTGCCTGCGACGAGCAGGGCATGACATTCATCCACCCGTTCGACCAACCCAAAATCATTGCGGGCAACGGTACGGTAGCGATGGAAATCATGGAAAGCCTTGAGGAGAAAGCCGATTATGTATTCGTCACGATCGGCGGCGGCGGTCTTGCCGCAGGCGTGGGCACATATGTGAAGACGGTCAGTCCGGAAACACGCGTCATCGGCGTTGAGCCGCTGGGTGCTGCCTCCATGAGCGAAGCGATGTTCCGGAAGCAGGTCGTCACGTTGGACGATATCGACAAATTCGTGGATGGTGCTGCCGTTAAACGGGTGGGCGACCTCACCTTCGATATCTGCTGTGACACGCTGGATGACATCGTGAAAGTGCCGGAAGGCAAAGCCTGCACGACCATTCTGGAGCTGTATAACGAAAATGCGATTGTAGTCGAACCGGCCGGTTCGCTCACCGTGGCGGCTTTGGACCAGTACCGCGAACAAATCGCGGGCAAAACCGTCGTTTGCGTCATTAGCGGGGGCAACAATGACATCGACCGCATGCAGGAGATCAAGGAGCGCTCCCTGATCTATGAAGGGCTCAAATATTACTTCATGGTTAACTTCCCGCAGCGGGCCGGAGCTTTGCGCGAATTCCTCGTGGACGTTCTGGGACCCGATGACGACATTACCCGTTTCGAATATACGAAGAAACATGACAAAGAAAACGGACCTGCGCTCGTAGGCATCGAATTGCTGCGTAAAGAGGACTATCAGCCGCTGATCGAACGGATGAACCGCAAAGGCATCGCTTATACCGAACTGAACAAAAATCTGAACCTGTTCAACATGTTAATCTGATGAACCATTACGATCCGAACAGGTTGACTGACGGGGTACTGCGGGCTGCGGTCAAGGAAGACGCTGCACAGGTGATTCCGCTTTTGGTGCAAGCGATCGATGATATTGCGTACGCCTTGGCGGGCGAAGGGGATCACGAGCAGGCCATGCACATTTTGCGGGAGCTTTACGAGCAGGAGGACACACGAATCAGCTATCGCAACGTAACCGTGATGGAACGCGAAGGCCATGTTGCGGGCATTCTCGTTGCCTATGACGGCGGAGATGCGGACCGGCTCGATCAGCCGATTCTGAACCGCCCGGGCCGCAGCAAAGACGAGAAGTATCGGCTTGGGAAAGAAACCCGGCCCGGTGAATACTACCTCGACACGTTATCCGTGGACCAGGCCTATCAAGGGCAAGGCATCGGAAAGGCGCTCATGGCTGCTTTCGAAGAGCAGGCCAGGGCGCTCGGGCATTCGCGGACAGCGTTAATCGTGGAACGAGACAATGACCGGGCCAGAATGCTGTATGAACGGCAGGGGTACGTCAAAGACGACGTCTTAATCATTTCGGGTCATGAGTATAACCACATGGTCAAGCCGATCGAATAAACAATCGAATTCGTTTACGGGTACAAACAAAAAAACATCGCCATGCGCCATAATGCGCCGGGCGATGTTTTTTTGAACTGACAGGGATCATCACTCCGAAGCCGGTACATGTTTTTCCAGCCAACGTTCCACCGCCGGTGTCTTTTCGAAGTTGGAAGCAGCGGCGACATCCAGGAAATCGGCGAGTTGTTCAAGAAACGGACTTTCTACGGAGGCGAGGCGTTCGATGACAGCCTTGTAACCTTTTTGAGCATTTGCGGTCATTTTGTTGGTTTCATAGTCGAATAAAGGCGTGTTGATCAATCCATAGAATGTATATTGGGTGTAGCTGTCAAACAGGCTTTGCACTTGGGCAGACCGTTTGGAATCCGGATATAGTTTCAGGAAATGCTCCTGACTGAGTGCACGCAACAGCATCTCCTGGTATCCGATGAGCAAATCGCCGTCTTCTGCCGGAATTTTGCGTGTCTCGGCAGCCATGATGTTGATGTAATTGGCGATATCCGGTTTGACGTATTGGTTGTATTTTTGGAACGCCGAGTAGTTCATGATCGGGTACAGCGCGCCTTCCAGCATGATCAGCTTGTACCCGTTATCCCGTGCTTCCTGCAGCAGATTATACGCGGCAGCATCGTCGATCCGGCTCATGAGCTTGGTGAAACTGTCCCCTGTTCGGTAAGCTTGCAGCAGCTTGGCTTGAACGTTGGGAACCAGCATGCGGTCTGTCATGGGCGACAGCGCCTTCAGCCGCGCGTTCTCCAGTTGGAGCACCATGAGCGAGGCGTGGTGGGACGTTACCCGTTTGATATTGGAGGCGAGATAGTAGTCAGCGGCGGGCAGGCCGTTCTTTTTTTGAAGCATGGATTGGTAGGTATTGTATATGGATGCGGATTGGCTTGCATGGGTCTTGTCCGTCTCATTGGACGTTGCGGCAGCGGCGATCCCCGCCACGGAAGCGAAACCGGGCTGCAGCATCAGAACAGCGGCTGTCACGGCGATGAGTGTACGCGTTGCACGGCCTTTGTCAGATAGAGTAGAGAAGAATGAAGGCATGGAACGGATCCTCCTGTTATTTTCAAGATGATTACTATAACCTTACCCAATATTTGAAATAGGTTGGTCTCGGAATGGTAACAAAATGTCTTGTTATTTTAACCTTTGAACGGTAGATGATGGAAGCGTGTTTCTGCCAAAATATTTTTTGGGCGGGATCGGAAACTTTTGGAGGGATTCGAACGTCTATGAATTGTACAGGAATAAATAGGAATTTTCCGACGAAAACAACGATACACCTTTCAATTAACGGGAGAATGGGGATACAGGTATGAAGAAAGCAGGAGGAAACCAAGTCAAAAAGGTGATGTCCGCACTGGCCGTTTCGGCCATGCTGATGTCCGCATTGCCAGCGCCGGCCATTGATGCCGCAGCACCGATCAGCATTTACATCAACGATTCCGCGCTAAAGGCGCCGCAGCCGCCGGTCATGAAGGCAGGACGGGTGCTCGTACCGCTCCGGTCCATCTTCGAAGGGCTGGATGCCAATGTGCAGTATACCAACAAAACCAAAACGATCAAGGCGACCCGCGGCGATCAGGAGGTCATCCTGAAGCTTGGTTCCAAGACGGCTTACATCAACGGGGAGCTGACCTATCTTGACGTGCCTGCGAGCACGATCAAAGGCAATACGATGGTGCCGATCCGCTTCGTAAGCGAGGCATTTGGAGAAAAAGTGTACTGGAATTCCCGTATGCAGCGCGTGGATATCAAAACGACGACAACACCGCCACCAGTGGATAACACTTCGTATGCTGCCTGGAACATTTATGGTACCGTATCCGGAAACAATGGGGATGGTCGCGATGTGACCGTAAGTTTTACGCGTCCTGCTTCCGAGAACGGGGTATCCGAATACCGCGTCATGCTGGTTAAAACGCGCGACGTCAACAGTTTTAACGAATCGGCTGCCACGGCGGTGCCTTCCGGCAATTACACGCGGGTCGTTCCGAACGGCACCAATCCGAAGCTGACGCTGAATGCGCAGACCCGTGACGTCAACGGCGATCTGCTCTCGACGACAGAAACCTATCGTCTGTACGTGCTTACGGTGGGCGGCAGCGGCAATAACTATAAAAACGCTCTTGCCTGGTCCTCGCAGGCGTTGAAACTGTCCAGCGTGAAGACGGAAGTTCAAGCGGTGAACAGCCTCAAAATTGCCGATGTAAGTGACTATGGTGACGGACGCGATCTGGAGATCAGTTTCAATCAGCCGTCCAACACGTCCAATATTACGTATTACCGCGCTTTTGTCGTTAAAGCGAAGGATGCGTCTTCGTTTAATCTGGCAGCAGCAAACAAGGTTTCGAGTTCCAACTCTACGATCATTTATAAGAACAACACGACATCGGTGACAAGCAAGCTGTCTTCCACGTCGCGGGATACATCCGGGGAATTGATCAAAAACGGCACGTCCTATGTGGTGTACATCATGTCGGTAAGCGCGAACACCGCATCGGCGGAAAGCAAATTATCCACCGTTTCATCGTCCCTGACACTGGGCGCGAATACGGCGGCTGCACCGGTCATTACGCAGGTTTCGGACAATTCGGATTATGGCGACGGCCGCGACATTCGAGTGAGCTTTAACCGGGTATCCGACGAATCCAAAGTTGGAAGCTACCGTATTTTCGTGGTGCGCAACTCCGTAGCCGGCAGCTTTAATTTGACCACGGCGAGCAATTTGTCATCCAGCCTGTATTATCAAGTGAACAAAACGGGCGGCAACATCACCGTCTCGCTGCCTTCCAACATGAGGGATACCAGCGGGTACAGCGTAACGAATTTGCAGGATTATCGCATTTACGTCATGGCGGTAGGCAACCAACAGAACAATTATACCAACGCGTTGTCTTCCTCGTCGTCGGTGTTGAGGCTGGCCACGAATGCCAATGCCCCTGCGGTAACCAACGTGGCGGCAGCAGACGTGAGCGATTACGGGGACGGCCGCGATTTACGGGTATCGTTCAATCGGCCTTCTAGTGAAGACAATATCGCTTCCTATCGGATCTATGTTGTACGTAATGGAAATACCGGCAGCTTTAATCTGAGTGCAGCGAATGCGTCCAATAACTATATCCAAGTGAACAAAACGGGCGGCAATCAATCATTGACGCTGCCGTATTACGCAGTAGATACAAATGGCTATACCCTGACTAATGGAGTAAGCTACCGCGTATTCGTCATGTCGGTGAGCACGAGCGGCAATACGAGCCAAAACGCGCTTTCCTCGTCATCGGCAAGCATTACATTATCGCAAAACTCAGCTATAGCAGCACCGACTAACGTGGTGGCTTCCGATGTGGGCGATAGCGGTAACGGCAGTGACTTGCAGGTTTCCTTTACCCGTTCCGTAGATGAAACAAATGTGAATCATTATCGCGTTTTCGTGGTGAAGGCGGATAGAGCCGGCAGTTTCAACCTGTCGACGGCGAATGCCATCAATAGTGCCAATTATACGTATGTGAGCAAAACCGGGAATAACCCGACTTTGAAGTTGTCCGGCACAGCCAGGGATACAGATGGTCAGGCGATCAGAAACGATGTGAGTTACCGTGTGTTTGTGCTCGCGGTCAATACCAATACATCGATTGCCAATGCCCTGTCCTCAGGGTCAACTGCGCTGACGCTGACGTCGGTTAAGGCCGTTTCCCAAGCAACCAATGTGAATGTGACCGTTAAAAATACAGGGCAGGCCGGTAATGCCTCCGATGTCACATTCAACTTCAGCAAACCTGCTGATGAATCGGGAATTTCGGGATATAAGGCGTTTATCGTTCCCGCAGGCCAGGTGAGTTCGTTCAATGTGGCCTCTGCGGAAAGAATCGGCAGCTATGTGGATATTGCCAAGTCGAGTGCGGGGTCAGCCATTCAACTGAATAGCGGCCATGTGGATATTAATGGAGGCACATTGGTTCCTGGAACCAAGTACAACATTTTCGTCATGTCCGTTGCGGATAGTCCTGCTCGCACTTCTGTCCTGTCGGCTCCTTCCCAGGAGTTTACGATTCTTGCCAAAGCGGCAGAGCCGGTGGTTGCGGATAAGGTCTCGGGCGTTTCAGCTACCGTGAATAATGCGACGACTTCTATCGATGTAAGCTTCAACAGAGCAACGAATCAAACGGGGATTTCAAGGTACGACGTTTACCTCGTCAGACAAGGCGATACGTTGAATCTGGGCAATACCAACATCGCCGGAGCAGTGCAAACGAATAGCGAAAACCCTGCTTTTAACATAACAAGCAGCATGAAGGATTCGGAAGGCAGACCGATTGAGGCAGGAAAATCCTACTCCGTATATGTCGTGAGTGTCGCCAACGGGCAAGCAGCTACAGTGAGCTCCATATCGAGTCCTTCCAATTCGGTGCAGTTTCCTTCCGCCCCTGCCAATCCAGCAGGAAGCGGGAACAGCGATTCTCCGGCTCCCGCTATAACTCCGCCTGTAACCGCAGCGCCGGAATCCGGGACGCCTTAACCCCCCGTCAATTTGAAATAGGTACAATAAGCCCTTATCCATTGGATAGGGGCTTTTCGGTGTAAAAGGGCCATGCCCAAAACAGTTCCTGTAACGCTTGCGGGCGGTACCCCGCCGGGAGATAATAAAGGGAAAAGAGCGTGGCCCGAAAGGAAGGATGAAATGCTTGCATTTCGCTTGAGTAGGCTGCCGGATGCCCGGCTGCCTTTATATCTGTATTGCGTAGGTACCCATGAAGAGAGAGCGCTGATCAGAGCGGATGGCTTCCCGGTGTACCAACTGTTTTTGTCGCGGAGCGGAGAAGGGCAGCTTAACGTTTCCGGTGAGGGGACGTGGAAGGTAACCGCCGGACAATTGTTCGTGTTGGCCCCTGACAAGGGTTATGAGTATTGCCCGCGTTTCAAAACCGATTGGGAGCTGGGGTACATCGGCATCGGGGGCGATGCGGCAGCTTCCATCCTGCGGGCCGCAGGTTTGTTGCAATCGGGGCCCCGAACGCTGCATGATTTCGAGCAATTCTGGTCAAGAATGACGGCGCTATGGCACTCCTTGAATCAAGGTTTGGGACCGGATGCGTGTTGGGAAGTTTCGGCCATGCTGTACCAGCTCATTCTGGATTTGTCGCGTTGGATCGATGGGGAGCCAGAGAATGCAGCCAAGAGAACGGGACGGGTTGCCAAACCGGCAATCCAAGCAGGACTCCAGCATCTCGGCCAGTCTGACCCAAGGCAGGAGGCCTTTGACCGGGCGGTCGACTTGATGCATATGCATTACAGGGATGATTTGCTCCTGAAACATGTTGCGGAGGCCGTCGGCTATTCGGTGCAGCATCTTAACCGGATTTTCCATCAAAAGCATGGTATAACGGGACACCAGTACATGCAGCGCCTGCGTTTGCGCAAGGCGGCGGATTGGCTGAACGAGCATCCGCATGCCAGCGTGAAGCAGGCCGCCGAGACGATCGGCATGGAAGTGAACTATTTTATCCGCATGTTCAAGCGGGAATTCGGGGAGACGCCGGGAAGATCCCACACCCACGCAAGAGAATGAATACGGCCTGCGAGAAAGAATATGACCACCTAGGTGGCATCGCAAACAAACGGGCGGACATCCGCGCCTCCTGCGGGATCAGAAAAGGCTGCCGAGTTCCCGGCAGCCTTCTTACAAACACTATAGCTTCTTGTTCCCGAAGATCGGTCTCAAGGTAAACAGTCCCGCCAAGCCGATCAGCAAGCTGACCCATGGCGGGAGCCAAAAGACCGGAAAGCTGTCACGCAGCGGGTATCCCACGAACAAAACAACGAGCACGATGGCGATATAGATCGCGATGCCGCGAAGATTGACTTGCGGACGGGTCGTCAGGTCAGCGCCTTCGTCATCCGGTCGCTCCGCCAGCCGGCGCAGCGTTTCCACGAGAGCGATGCCGCCTACAGCCGCGACGATCAGCGTGAACAGGCTGATGTGGCTGAAGGGTCCCGTATCTCCGTCGGTCCAGCCCATGAACAGCCCTGCTGCGCCCTGCATCAGCAGTACGACCGAAATGGCCGCCCATGCGATCATGATATACCATTTGAGCGTACGTTTCGTTCGAGCAGGAGGTTCGGCATCGTCTTGTTCTCCATCGTTTTCCTCTTCATGCTCGGGTTCGGGCGTCCACGTTTGGCTCAGAGAGTTCTTCATGTTTCCGTACCGAGTTACGGGAGCTGTCGTCATTTCTTCCGCGGTGCTGTCTTCTGCACCAAGGCGCGCAAATATATCTTTTTCCAGATCTTCGGCATATCGCGCGCGAGCGGACTCGCCGTTCTTCTGGGCTTGCACGATCGCTTTGCCTTCTTCGAGAATCCATTCTTCCTGCGTTTTCTCGTCAACAGGGATTTGGCGCGCAATGTCGCTGATCTGGTTGTACAATTTTGCATTTTCGGGAGTCATTTGGCTTAGTTCGGTAATTTGCCGATTCTGTAATTCTTTAAGCTTCTTATAAGAAATCCTCAATGATTGCTCCTCCTGTCTAAACACGCTACGGTATCCGGGTTAGGCAACCCTGACGATATTTTAGTATACGGGAAGGGCTCTCATTTCGCAAAGTCATTCCTTATAGAAAAGCTGTTTGTGATTCACCCACAGGCCGATGAAGGCCAGTACGACACAGGTGCAAAGAAGTGTCAGTTTGCCGTGGCTGCGGATCCATTCGATGAGATGTTCCATGATTCAAATCCTTTCGCCCGAAATCACCGGGTTCGAAAAACCGGCTTCGTTGTCGCTTTCCGTTGATGTATAGAATTCCCGAAATACTGGCAGAGATATACCTGTACATGGAACGTATTGTATCAATATGGTGAAACGTGAATAAAGAACGGCCGCTTCCTGCACAATATAAGCAATTTCCAACAGAATTCAGGGATGGGAGCGTGCGACAGGATGAATCAGAATCATAGCGAATTGACCCGCCGGCTGCTGCTGAACAGCAATTCCCGAGGCGTCAAGGATGAAGTGATTCCTATGGGACAAGAGGCGGAGGATGTCGAACTGGCTGGCGAATTAACGGAAGATGGCATCCATCAAGAAAGCATTTGGAGCAGTCTGGATGATGCGGCAGATGATTGGCAGGGACGGGTGGAAACGCATGAGATGTTCCGTCGGAGTTACGAGTAACCGGTAAGACTTCGGATCGGGTAGGGCCAGCTGACAAGCTGGCTTTTTTGCTATGGCCATAAAGTGATCCCGGATCGAGAATATTCAATTCCTGCAGGCCATTGCCGATAAAAGACGAATACAAAACCAACAAAACAAGCGATGCTTTCGTTGACTTTGTGCAGTGTACAATGATAATATACAGTTAACTTCTTTAATTCACATTAAACTCATCGGATTTATATATTATGAAATTGGAATTTGTGGAAAGGGGCAAGCGATATGGAGCGTCAGATCAGCATACGTCATGGGCAGGAGGAGCTTACGGCCACCATTCATTATCCGGTCGTTCAGGACATCAAGGAGGTTAACGCGCAGCAGAAACGCGTACCGCTCGCGGTGATCTGCCATGGGTTCGTGGGCAGCCGGATCGGCGTGGACCGCCTGTTCGTCAAGACCGGGCGCGAACTGGCCGAAGACGGGTATCTGGTTCTGCGCTTTGACTACATCGGGTGTGGGGAGAGCAGCGGCGAATACGGCGCGGAAGGCCTTGAATCGATGATTGCCCAGACGCGCTCCGTGCTGGATTATGCGGTAAACTGCAGTGACGTTGACCCTAGCCGCATCACCTTGATCGGACATAGCTTGGGCGGCGCGGTTGCGCTGTTGACGGCCATTCGCGATAAACGGGTCAAAAATCTCGTAATGTGGTCTTCCGTCGGGTATCCTTTCAACGATATTGTGAAAATCACCGGACGCGACGTGTACGATGATGGAGTGAAGCATGGTCATGCGGACTATTTGGGATACAAATTCACGCCGCGTTTCTTCGAATCGCTCGCCGAGCATCAGCCGTTTCAGGAAGCGGTCAAATTCAACGGGGATGTTCTGGTCGTTCACGGCACGTCCGACGACGTTATCCCGGTGGATTATGCGTTTCTGTATCAAAAGGTATTTTGGATGCGTCAGGAAGGACGCTGCGACAAGGAGATCATTTTCCAGGGAGACCATACGTTCTCGTCCGGCAAAGAGCGGGAGCAGTTGATTAACCGTACCAGGGAGTGGCTTGGCGAACGCCAGAAGATCGAACAGGATTGGCAGCACTGGATGATCTGATTGCAGAGATGAAACAGGTCCTGAATGCATCAACAAGGTGAATGGAGTGTATCACGGGCTCGGCTTGGCGGCTCCAGGGGATGTAAGCTTGGAAAAGCGCCTTCTTCGCGGTAAAATAGAAGAGTAACCATTCTATCCGTGTCTGGAGGTTGGCAGCAATGACATTACCCGCATTATTCATTGCACATGCTTCCCCCGCCCTGGCGGTGGAAAGCAACGACTACACTCGTTTCCTGAACCAGCTTGGAGAGAGGCTGCCGGCTCCGAAGGCTATCGTGGCATTCACGGCCCATTGGGATTGTCCCGAACCGTCCGTGACCATGGACGAAACGCATCGGACTTTGCATGACTTTTACGGATTTCCAGCAGATATGTATGATCTCGATTATCCAGCCCTTGGCATGCCAAGCCTGGCCAATGAGATTTGTGCGCTGTTTGCACGAAGCAACTTGCAGCATCTTCCGATCACCGGGCGTGGGCTTGATCATGGCGTATGGGTTCCGCTTTTGCATATGTACCCGAAGGCTAACATTCCGGTTGTGGCCGTATCCGTCGATTCCTTGCGTTCCCCGCAGGAGCAGTATGATATTGGTCGGATGCTGGAGCAGCTGAGGCATGATGACGTGTTGATCGTAGGCAGCGGGGGAATGGTGCATAACCTGCGTCTGCTTGGCGACAGCAAAGAACCGCAGGATTGGGCGGTGGAATTTGACGATTGGATGGGACAGCGGCTCGAGCAATGGAATACGAGGGAGCTGTTTCAGTACGACAAAAAAGCCCCGCATGCTCGCATGGCCGTACCTTCCTATGGAACGGAGCATCTGGCGCCATTGTTCTATGCCATGGGCACGGCAGATATGACGCGCAAGGCGAAAAGGCTGTTTCAAGCCTACTCCCACGGAACGCTTAGTCTGAACTGCTGGCAGTTCGGCGACGACGCATAACTTGGAGCAGACGACAGGGAATATGTGGAAACAGACCGCGTTGCGTAGGATGGACTCCAACAAAATGACATTGATCTTGTAAAAAGGTTCCGATCCCATTCATCAAGAAGGGAGGAACCTTTTTTGGCGTTGGATCAAGACTTCCGAATCTCGAAAAATTCGCAGTCGGTACGGGCGTGATAGGCGAGATCGCTTACGCTGGATTGAATGACGATGGTGTTGCTGTCAAAACGAATGATAATGCCGCCGGAATCGATCTGATGATTGTCTTTGAAAACACGAATTCGGTGCTGGCGATCCATCGCTTCCTGAAAATCGGCATCCGTCTCAAGACGGCGGTTAATGGCCATGTTTGCTGCTCCTTTGGCTTGTCTGGTATATGTTCATCATAATATGTCTTTCTACAGAGGGCAAATGCATACGGGTCAATCCATCTGCGTCGGGAGAAAGCTGGCCTTGGCGAAAGTAAGCTCGAATTCATAAAAAAGCCCCGCTCCGAATTGGAGCAGGACTTCCGTATTATTTATGAGTTACGCTGTTTTTTGTGCGCTGCTTATGGTTGGTGTATCTTTTGGACCTTTGTTGCGAGTGAACAATCCGCGGAGGTAAGGCAGTACCCAACGATCCAGGCCGATTTTACCAGCATTTGCGCCAGCGACAACCAGGAAGATTTCCATCAGTACCAATTGGGCGTTCGTGCTCACGGTGCCCGAGAAGAGGAACGCGAAGTTCATGACCATTCCCATCAGCGCTGCCAGCGTTGTGAAGCATCCGAGGATGAGGCCGACACCGACGAGGAATTCACCGAGCGGGATCAGGAAGTCGAACAATCCTGCATTCGGAATCGCGAATTTCTCAAGGAACGTTCCCCACCAAGCTTGCACTGCGGGATGGTCACCCGTTGTTTTTTCCAAAGCGCCTTGCAGGAACCCGCCTGCCGCGAATCCGCCGGTCAATTTTTCCCAACCGTGGGTCATCCAGTCGTAACCGATGTAAACCCGAAGCACCGTCAAAATCCACATTGCCACTTTATTCTCTCTAAGCCATACGTTGAAGCTGAACATATAAACCACTCCTTCATGGGATGTATTGAATTTTTTTGTTTTTTGGTTTCTCTAAAGTGATCACCTTTGATGTCTTTATTGTATAGTTCCAACGTCATTTTGTTTGTGATTAAAATCACAATCTAATTCAAATTTTAAGTAAGGACGTTTTAGTTCACATTTTATCCACATTGTTGTTCGTTTCCTGCGTTTCATTTCAAAGATTCAAGGGTAGACAATCCCGCCTAAAGCGAAGACAAACCGGGCCGTCTGTGATTAAATGGAAAGAAATACGTGGTAATGGCGATCCGCATCGAGATTGGAGCACCCGGAAATGGAAGCCATATTTCAAACCATCGGGAGGGACCATCGATTGAAGTTATGGAAATGGAATAAAAGCAGAACAGCCGCGTCGCTGCTCATTGTCGCCTTGAGTCTGTCCGCCTGCCAAAACAAGGAGCTTGCGCAGCCGACGCCGGAGCCGGTGCCTGCTCCCATTCAGGAAGAACAGGTGCCGGAAGAGGAGCCAGCGGCGAAGTTCAAGGCACCATTGACGGGGTTGCCCAGCGAAGAAGCGATTACCCGCCGCCCGCTGGCCGTTATGATCAACAATGCGCCGGCCGCTCGTCCCCAATCCGGGCTTAGCTCCGCCGACATTATCATGGAAGTGCTTGCAGAAGGCGGAATTACGCGGTATATCGCCATTTTTCAAAGCGAAGGCGCAGATGAAACCGTGGGACCCGTGCGCAGCATCCGTCCGTATCTGATCGAGCTGGGGGAGAGTTATGACGGAGTGCTGATTCATGCAGGCGGAAGTCCGGAGGCGTATTCCATTTTGCAGAAGCAGCAAAAGCAGCATATGGACGAAATTTCGAACGGGGGCCCCTATTTCTGGCGTTCTTCCGATCGCAAAGCCCCGCACAACCTGTACACTTCATCGGACAAGCTAAGGGAAGGCCTGCAGAAAAAAGGGTATGACCATGACAGCCTATCTCCGGTTTACCTCTACAATGAAGAAGGCTCTACGGCTGCGGGCGAAGAAGCAGCGGCGTTTGACGTGAAATATTTGCTCGATAGTTACCGCGTGACGTATGAATATGATGAAGTTAGCGGACGATATATGAGACTGGTCAACGGGAAGGCCGATGTGGATCAGGATAACGGCGAGCAGCTCGGTGCTGCCAATATCATCGTGGCGGGCGCCGATCACAAAGTGCTCGATAGTGTGGGCAGATTGTCCGTCGACGTGGATCAGGGCGGTGAAGCGATGTTGTTCCAAAAAGGAAAAATGATTCGGGGTCAGTGGGTCAGAAAGTCAGGGGATATTATTCGTTTTATTTATAATGGAAAAGAAGCCAATTTGATCCCGGGGAAAACGTTCATCTCCATCGTTCCGAATTCGCCTGATTTTGCAGGACACGTTCAAGTGAAACAATGAAAAACCGTATCGCAATGTCGAAAAATATAATGTCGAATAATGTAAAATAATGACTTTGGGTGGAGAAGTGTAAACGCAGTGTAAAATGTGAACATCATTTTTCCACTCTTTCCATATTATTAAGATTCATTTCAGAAATGTGTGATAAGAATATAAAAAAGGATCGCAGGTTTTGTACAAACCGTGAAACAAATATGATAAGATAGCAAAGGTTGTCATTTCATGTTTCAAGGTTATCAGCATTTTCTCGTAAAGGGGATAGAACGATGAAGTTTAAGAAGAAGGATATATTTTTCGAAACATTGGAGAATATGGCGGATACTGTCGTACAAGCGGCTGACTACTTCTCCCAGCATGTTTCCAACCTTCAGGATGTGACTCTGTTTACCAATGAAATGAAGAAATACGAGTCCAAATGTGACGACTACGTGCATACCATCATTATGGAGCTCAACAAAACATTCATTACGCCGATCGAGCGTGATGACATCATGGAACTGACAACAACCCTTGATGACGTATTGGACGGGCTTGAAGCAACGGCTTCCCGTTTCTATATGTACCAACTGACCGAGCCGGACGAATTCATCGTGCAGTTTGCGGAAATTTTGCGCCAATCTGCGTATGAAATCCAAAAGGCCGTTCATTTGCTGTCCCAGAAAAAATTGCTGGCGATCCGCGAGTATACGATCCGCATCAACGACCTGGAGAACCAAGGCGACGAAGTATTGCGCATGTGCATTAAACACCTGTTTGCCACGGTATCCGATCCGATCGAGTTGATCAAACGCAAGGAAATCTACGAGCGTCTTGAGACGACGACGGATGCTTGCGAAGACGTAGCGAATATGCTGGAATCCATTATCATGCGTAATTCTTAAGGAGCCATAGAACATGGAAACAACGATTTTGGTATTAGGTATAGTCGTCTTCCTTGCGCTGGCTTTTGACTTCATCAACGGGTTCCACGACACGGCGAATGCCATTGCAACGTCGGTGTCCACGCGGGCGCTCACGCCAAGACGCGCGATTCTTCTCGCGGCCGTGATGAACTTTGTCGGGGCGATGATGTTCACCGGCGTGGCGAAGACGATCGGGGGAAGCGTGACCGACCCCACGAAGCTGGACAACGGGATCGAAGTCGTCATCGCCACCTTGATCGCCGCGATCATCTGGAACCTCGTGACCTGGTGGTTCGGCATTCCGTCCTCTTCATCCCATGCACTGATCGGTGCGCTTGCCGGCGCGGTATTGGTGGGAGCGGGATCGGACAAGGTAAAATGGAGCGGTTTTATCGATATTGTCGGAGGTTTGATTCTTTCGCCGCTGATCGCGTTCGCGATCGGTTACGTGGTCATGATTATCCTTAAATACATTTTTGCCAGACGCAGTCCGCATACGGTGAACAAAGGTTTCCGTACGGTTCAGATTTTCACGGCTGCATTGCAGTCGTTCACCCATGGTACAAACGATGCACAGAAAGCGATGGGGATTATCACATTTGCACTCGTGGCTGCCAAAGTCCAGGATCACCTGGAGGTTCCGCTTTGGGTCAAAATTTCTGCGGCTACCGCCATGGCCTTGGGTACGTCCATCGGCGGATGGAAAATCATCAAAACGATGGGAACGAAAATTTTCAAAATTGAGCCGATCAACGGTTTTGCTGCCGATTTGTCTGCCGCTTCCGTTATTTTCACCGCAACTTTGCTGCACCTGCCGGTAAGTACGACGCATGCGATTACGTCGGCCATTCTTGGCGTAGGTTCCGCGAAGCGTTTCTCTGCGGTCAAATGGGGCGTGGCCGGGCGCATTGTCGTGACATGGTTCATCACCATCCCGATCTCGGGCCTCCTTGCAGGATTGTTGTACTGGATCATTTTCGACGTCCTTTAAAGGTAGAAGCTGTGAACAAAAATTTCCGCATGCCGCGGAGCGGCTGTTCATAACCGTGTGAATATCGGGATATGTGGACAATTTTTCATCAAAAAGAACGAACGCCTGTGCATGAACGTGTGGACAGGCTGGATATGTGGATAGCCATCCGTGGAATGATAAACCAAAAGCAAATAGATCCTGTGGATACAGGACGCTGTGGATAGAAATGAGAGAAGCCAACAGGGTTGGCTTTTTTTGTTTTGGTTTCGCACGGGACGTGCGGCCGTTCACGTTGTAAAATAACGTCAAGCCTATGAATAAGGACGTGATCAGCATGATTCGTACACTCGCCATTACGCGGGAACACCAGGTCTCCGTTAATCAGCCCCTCACAGACCTTATACTGGAAGACTACGCCTGGGTCTGGGCCGATTTCAGCAAGCCGACGGAAGAGGAGAGCCTTTTGCTGGATACCTATTTTCATTTCCATCCGCTGGCGATCGAGGATTGCTTGCATGTGCTGCAAAGACCCAAGCTCGATTATTACGATAACCTGCAGTTTTTGGTATTGCATGCGCTGAATCCGCAGACGCTCGAGGCCGAGGAAGTGGATCTGTTTTTGGGCTCCAATTTTCTGGTCTCCTATCACCATGGCGAGCTGAAGGAAGTCGATGAAGCATGGCAGCGGATTTTGCAGCATGCCCACGAACGCACCATATGGGCACGGGGGCCGGTTGCAGCGGCGTATACCGTGATGGACAAACTGGTGGATCATTATTTTCCGTCCCTGTTTGCCATCGAAGACGAACTGGCCGAACTGGAAAACCGGGGCGGACAGGAATCGGTGGAAGAACTGATGAACCAGGTGTTCGACCTGCGCAGCCGCCTGCTGAAGCTCAGACGAACGATCGTACCCATGCGGGACTTGCTCTACCGGGTGGTCAACTCCCAGCATGTGCAGCGAACGGGTGAGCATACCGCGTATTTTACCGATATCTATGACCATTTGCTCAAGCTGACCGACATGATCGAGGCAGATCGGGAAATGACGGCAGACTTGCGTGACAGCTACATATCGCTGAATTCCAACCGGATGAACGCCATCATGAAAACACTCACGGTCATTACGACCATTTTCATGCCATTGACGCTGATTGCCGGGATTTATGGCATGAATTTTGCCTATATGCCTGAGCTGCAATGGAAATATGGGTATGGTGCCGTCATGCTGCTGATGTTTGTGCTTGGCGGAAGCATGGTGGCCTGGTTTGTGAAGCGCGGCTGGTTCAAATGAATATCCCCATGTGGACAAGTCGAAACGTTCCTCGAAGATATGCAGTGTTGATAAAAAAACGGAGTGTTGCCTGCTCCGGCGCGAGAAAGACATCTTCATAGACGAAGATGTCTTTTTTGTCGTCTGGATTTGTCGCGGTTGAGCCGTTTTTGGACGAACGATTACTGTACCACATTATTCGCCCAAGGTAAACGTGGTCGAAGCAGCGGGCTGTCCATTAACGAGGATCGTTAAGGTATGTTCGCCGGGATAGTAGACCCGTGTTGTAATAACCTTGAACGATTGTTTGGTGGCCACGCGGGTTGTTCCAGACGAGTAACTTTTGTCCGAACATTTGAAGCGCTTGGGCGCCTGTTTGCCGTTTGCTTTCATATAACCGATCTCATATTCGATGCGCAGCATCTGGGGCTGTCCGCTATCATTCAATACATGAAAGGAGAAATGAAGCTCATCCCCCACAGAGATGCTGTCCTTGGCAAGCTGCAGCTGTTCGATGCGAACGGCTTCCTGCTCATGGTAACCGAAGAGGGCCAGCGCTTGGGGATGACCCTTCTTCAACAGGGAACGGCAGGCATGCCGGACGATCCAATCCGTATGCGGATGCTTCCCGTGCCAGTCGGCGGCCAAAGCGAGAACAAGGTCCGGATGGTCCTTCGAAATGTCGTTCAGGTGATTGGCGACGCTTTTGCGAACGTATAACGATTCGTCCTGCTTCAGAGCGTTTAGAATAGGCAAGGCAGGTGTCGGATCGGCGATGAGCGATCGCAATTTGGAGCCCCAAGGCAGGCGGGGCCGGCTGCCCTCGCTGGCGAGCCTGCGAACGTGCTCGTCGGCACTGCTCGTCCATTCCAGCATGCGTTTGAGCGTTTCTTCGGGGTACTTCTCGATAAACGGGCGCACCGCGAACTCCGAACTGGAATAGGGTGTGAATGTCGCAAGATATTCCATGGACAGTTCGTAATGCTCGGGCGCAAGCCCGTTGACTTCGATGAAATCCGGCACGAACAGGCATTCCACGCCGCGCAAACGGGGGGCTGCCTGTTCGAGCACATGCAGCGCCTCGGCATAGTCGCCCGGCAGCACTTCGGTCATGGACAGGGCAACGCGCCGAATGCGCCCCTTGAATTCCAATTCGTCCCATCCTTCGGCGAATACCAGATCGCGGAAGCGATGCTGGTCCAATGCCGGGGCAAACTGCTTGAGCAGCATGCCTGTCCGTTCAATCAGGGCTGGGGTGTATTTGTCTTTGAATAGTTCCATGGGCCGCCTCCTTTTGCTTACCATCCAGTATAACCTAAAATCGGAGAAATGAGAACATCAGTTCTTTTTTTGTTGGGATAGGATGGATTGGGGGAGGCGAGCTGGCGAGGTCCGTGCAGCAAAAGGCATCCCCTTTCCAGGAAAGAGAGATGCCTTGGTATTGTCGTTAACGTTTGCTGCTCTTGGGACGACGTTTAGCGGGATTCGATTTCTGCCGGCGCGTGGTGCCCGATGATTTCTTGCCCGATTTGCGCTTGCGACGGCGGGGCGATGTGTAATCTTCGTAATCTTTTTCCGCGGCTGAACTGCCGTTGGTGGTTTTGCTCTTGCCGAAGGGAAGCATGCCCATGAACAGCTTCACCATCGGGGCCATCTGCTGAATGCTGCCGACGACTTTTTGCATTTTGCCAATGCCGCTTATGATGCCATCGATCCCGCCGAAGCGGTCAATCATTCCTTTGAGCTCGCCAAGGTTGGCCAGCGAAAAGCCGGTGCTGCCGGAAGCCGAAGAGTTTTGCACGGGTACCGCAGGGCCGGAAGATCCGGAACCGCCACCGTAAAACGATTCTCCCGGCGCGTTCTGCCCATAAGGCACGATGCTTGATGCTTCCGCTTGGCCGAATGAAAATTGGGGTTCGACACCCGGATACATGGACTGGGTCTCGCCATCGGTCAACGCACGCTGCGCCGGCGCGTAAGCGGAGGTATTCGCCCGATGATGCTTGGAAGACGGACGCTGCCGTGGCGCTGGCGGACGGTGATAATAATGCTGTGGCATACATGATCACGTTCCTTCTGTTATGGATTTTGAAATTGCGTTCCGGCTCCTTGGCCCCAAGAGACCAAGGGGACTGTCGATGCGGAACTCCCTTTTGCTACAATGTATGTCATTCGCGGAGAGACGGCGTAGGCGGATACCCCGAGAAACGGGATATTTGCGGATTTGGGCGCATGAGGCGCCACAGGGAGAAAAGCGCCGGGAAAGCAGTTTTGACACAAAATTGTAACAAATAAGATGAATGAAATCCTACATAATTCATCGGGAATAAATGGGCCAAAAAAGGGCGAAATCCCGCCTATGGCCTTGGATGTCCACTGAGAGTGGACATTTGTATGTTTGTAAGCGATAACATGTATTTTTTCTCTGTAGTGCGTGAAATCGTTAACGCTTGAAATACCAACTCATGCTGAGTACAATGAAGGTACACAGTAACCGCTAGGGGATGATAATAAAATGCAGCTGAAGAAGCTAAATGATAAAAGTATTGAACAACTATTCGAAGCGATTTTGACGTTGAAGGATATCGAGGAGTGCTACGTCTTCTTTGACGACCTCTGCACCGTAAACGAAATTCAATCCATGTCCCAGCGGCTGGAAGTGGCGCGCATGCTTGGCAAAGGGAACACGTATAACCAAATCGAAGCAGAGACAGGCGCGAGCACGGCAACGATCTCGCGCGTAAAGCGCTGCCTGAATTACGGCAACGACGGTTACAAGATGACGCTGGAACGTTTGGGACGCTAAGACGATGAAACCGGGCGTTCTCATCATCAGCCACGGTTCACAGGAACAGAGCTGGGTGGAATCCGTCGATGAGGCGATCTCCCGGCTGCAGCTGCCTGCGGCGCTGCCTGTTGAAGCCGGTTTTCTTGAACTGGTGGAAGGACGATTGATCCAGGACGGTATCGACCGACTGGAGGCAGCCGGGGCAACGGATCTGTTGGTTGTTCCCCTGTTTGTGTCGTCGGGCAGCACGCATGTAGATGAGATCGAGTATGCCATCGGCGCCAAGCCGGCGCCGGAGCGGGAAACCGATCTGGAGCCGTTTCGGGTCTCGGCAAGGGTACATTTCGGTTATCCGGTCGATAGCGATCCCGACATCGCCGTCATGGTATGGGACAAAGTAAAGCCGTTGTCCCGGCACCCGCAGGAGGAAACGATCCTGCTTGTCGGACATGGGAGCGTGCATGACGGATTCCGCCAGCGCTGGGAAGAAGGAATCTCCTCGCTCGCTGGGCGGGTAAGGGATATCAGCGGCGTAGCGCATGCGGATGTTGCTTTGCTTAATCCGGACAACGTGCACGCCAAGGCAAAGTACTGGAGCGAGGAGCGGGGATGCCGCGTCATTGTGGCGCCGCTGTTTTTGAGCGCCGGTTATTTTACGATGAAGGCGATTCCCCATCGGCTTAAAGGGCTGGACTGCGCATACAGCGGAGAGACGCTGCTGCCGCATCCGCTGCTTGGCGGGTGGCTGGAACGCCAGATTGGGATTTTGCTGCAACGATGCCAGGAGCATCGGGAGACATGATGGTTCAATGAATGAATGATCGAATGAATAGCAAGCTTTTTGTTTCGCAGGCGACATGGAATAAAGGCTTTTTACGATATACACATACACAAGGAAAATCCCTGTCTTTCTCAAAGGCAGGGATTTTCCGCGTGCTCAGTATGGCGTGCTTCGGCGGCGAATGAGTCACTTGAACCAGGCTTTGGCCAGGTTGTTCACGAAATTGCTGTCATTCATGGGCACGTTGGCGCTGCCGAAGTCGGTAGTGTTCAGTGCATCTCTTGCTGCGGGGGTCAGGTCGTCCCAGCCGATTAGCGGCTGCTTTCCGCCAATGGTACCGTCCACGCCCAACTCGTGGTTAATGGGCCAAGTGCTGTTATACGTGATCAGGGGGCTGCTGCCGCTCATGCTGGTGCTGCTTGGTGCAACGTTGGTAAATTGGCCGTGGCCCGAATAAGCGATGGACAGGACCTTCGGTTCGGGAACGGCGGGATTGTCTACCCAGACGACGATGCCTTCCCAATCATGCCGATGGCCAAGGCCGGGAGAAGGCGAATCTTTGGGGAAGTACCAGGCATACATGATGGCCCAGACGCCGTTGTACCAAGCCGAGCGGGAGTATACTTGCCCGGTGCTTTGGCTGCACTGCCCATTGGATGCACCGCTTGTTTGCAATCCGCCGCTGGTGTTGCCTGCTGCATCGACTGCAGGGAAGGGCACGCAGCCATGATACACCTTCAGATAGGGCTGAAAGCGCTTGGCTGCCTGCTGCGTGACGGTTGCCGGCGTCACTTCCGCAAAGCCGACGACCTGGTCGTGGCCGATCACGGCTGCGGATGCGGCAGGGATTACGGTGAAGGCGGTCATCATGGCCGCAAGAAGCAGCAGCGTTATTTTTTTCATGCACATCGCTCCTTCATTCTGCGTTATAATGTAAGATACTGTATTTCTACCGAAATCATAGCAACGATATGTCAATGGAGACGGGTAGTATTTTAAATTTAACGTAAATAAGACCGGGGGCTCAGGTTAAATCGCTGACGAGCGGGCAGAATGGATGATTGATTAAAGGATTTGAAAAAGGACGGTACGGCCTGATTCATCGGGCTGGAAGAAGGTTTATGGTGTGGAGATACATATCGGATAACGCAGGGAGACGGAGCCTTGAAAGGCTAGGACATCTTAACATTTGATGATATGATATAACATATTGGCTTTGGAATCAGATGGAATTCCTTGTGCATAGATATAAAAAGAATGATATATATTCGAACGGCATAAACGGAAATGTGTTGTTTCGTAAAATATGCGAAGGTACGGAATCTCGTGATGACAACGATGAGGCTGGGATCAGCTTCATGGATTATGTGGAATAGGTGGCGTATGGAATGAAAAGAGCTCGATTAATATACAATCCGACCTCCGGCCGGGAGGAAATGAAGAAACGTCTGGCAGACATTTTGCAGCGTCTGGATGAAGGCGGCATCGAAGCCTCGTGCCATGCGACGACAGGCGAAGGGGATGCGACCCGGGAAGCGGCGCTCGCCGTCGAGCGCGGGTATGACATGATCATTGCCGCAGGTGGGGACGGAACGCTGTACGAGGTCATCAACGGCATGGCCGAACGCGAGAACCGGCCGCCGCTCGGCGTGTTTCCGCTCGGGACGACGAACGATTTTGCGCGTGCGCTGGGCATTCCAAGACAGTGGGAAGACTATGTCGATCTGGTGGTCAACCAGCAGACGCGTCCGCTCGATTTGGGCAAGGCCAACGACAGGTATTTTATCAATATCGCCGGCGGCGGATCGTTGACGGAACTGACCTACGAGGTACCTAGCCGCTTGAAAACGATGATCGGACAGCTTGCCTACTATATGAAGGGCATCGAGAAAATGGCGAGCCTGTCGCCCCAGGAGCTCTACATCCGCGCTGCGGGGCAGGAGGATATGCATGACGAGTTCATGCTTTTCCTCATTACCAACACGAACTCCGTGGGCGGCTTCGAGAAGCTGGCTCCGGGAGCAACGATCGACGACGGACTGCTGGACGTGATCGCCATTCGCAAATGCAACCTGGCAGACATGATCCGTCTCGTGACGCTGGCGCTGCGCGGGGAACATTTGAACGATAAAAAGGTCGTGCATTTCCAGACGGATTATATGGAAGTGACTTCGCCGGGATATGTGCAGCTCAATCTGGACGGCGAGCTTGGCGGCACGCTGCCGGCGACCTTCTCGAACCTGCGGCATCATCTGATGCTGTACCGGTAAAGGTGTTGGCCTCCTTAAGATTATATTTACCTCCCGCCGCCACCGTATCTATACTTGCAATGGCATTATGCCGCATCTAACCCTAATTCGGTCTAACAAGCTTGGGGATAGGGGACAGGGTAGTGGCGGAGTCGGTTGTAGGGTGGAAAGGTGCAGGCGGGACCGTGGTGAGTGGTGCAGGGGTGTGTTACGAGCAGACCGTGGTGCGAATGTCGCTTGTAGAGGATGCAAAGGATAGTTATGGAGGATGGAAGGTGCCAGCGTGCTTTTTCAGTTGCCGCGTGTGGCAAGGATCGCGTATAATCTCATGGTGCCGCGCGAGTGGAATATGCAAGATATATGCGTAAGTACGCATGAGATTGGCGTGAGAGTGCGCATGATGAAGTACGGTAAGATTTGCGTGAGAGTACGCATGAAGTACGTGTGAAGACGCATGATGTATGCATTGATGAATGTATGGGGTATGCGTGGCAGGAGAAATGGAGTAGGCTTAGTCTCGTTCAAGGCAGCCGGGAGCGGCTAACGAACCTAGGAAGTCTTATTTTGGCGAAAACGACGTTGCTGCTGCTCTAACGAACATCAGTGTCGCTATTGGGGCGGAAATGGCTGGAAAGCACGGTTATGAGGCGGAATAACGTGTCTGAAGTTCGTTAGAATATTAGAAGACGGTTTTAGGTGCGAATAAGGTGTGTCAGGTTCGTTACAATTCGAGGACGTGAGATTTGCGTTGGGAATTGCCTTAAGTTGTCGCTGGAATAGTAATGATAGAATCCCCTTGCCTACACAGGCAGGGTCATATATGGATAGAAAGAAGTGAATGTACGTTGTCAAACAGTAACCGCAGCGGTCGTGGAAAAAGCCGCCGGAATTCGGCTGGCCCGCAAGGTAAAGGAAGCGCAGCAGCGTCCCGCCAGCCGCAGAAAACATCTCGTCAGACTACACACCAGCAAACGAAGGAGGTGCGGCAACAAGGCGCATCTCTTTCTGCCGTTCGTCCGAAGGGGGGCGCTCGGAGCGCTCCGATCGAAGGACTGCCCGTGAGCAAAAATGAAGAGACCGTCATTGACATCATCGGCATGAACCATGACGGCGAAGGCGTAGGCCGCGCGAACGGGTACACACTTTTCGTGCAAGGTGCGCTTCCGGGCGAAACCGTGCGCGTAAAGGTGCTCAAAACCAAGAAGCAGTACGGCTACGCCAAACTGCTGGAGATCGTGAAAGCCAGCTCGGATCGCATCGCCGCCCCGTGCCCGATCTATGATCAATGCGGCGGCTGCCAGCTCCAGCATATGAGCTATGATGGACAGCTGGCATGGAAGCGTCAGCTCGTCATCGACAATTTGCAGCGGATCGGCAAACTGGACGTGCTCGCTGAGGGAGATGGCGCTGACAGCGAGAGTGAAAGCGGGACAGGCATTCGCGTGCTGCACACGCTCGGCATGGAGGAACCTTGGCGGTACCGCAACAAGGCACAGGTGCCCATGGGTGCGGTGGAAGGCGGCCTTGTCGGCGGTTTCTATGCCCGCGGCAGTCACCGCATCATCGATATGGAGGCGTGCCTGATCCAGCATGAGCACAACGACGAAGTGGTTGCCAAGGTGAAGGAAATCGGCAGCCATCTCGGCATCAGTGCATACAATGAGGAGACAGGCCGCGGGCTGCTGCGTCATGTCGTGGTCAAAAAGGCATTCCGCACAGGCGAAATGATGCTGGTGCTGGTCACCAACGGAAGCGACATCCCGCATCGGGACGAATGGATCGGCAGCATTCGCGAAGCTTTGCCGCAAGTCGCGAGCATTTGCCAGAACATCAACAAAAAACAGACCAACGTCATCTTCGGCGACGAAACCCGCGTCCTGTGGGGCCGTGACGTGATCTATGATTATATCGGCGACGTGCAGTTCGCCATTTCCGCACGCTCGTTCTACCAAGTCAACCCGGTGCAGACCGAAGTGCTCTACGGCAAAACGGTAGAATATGCCGAGTTGACCGGCAAAGAGACCGTCATTGACGCGTACTGCGGCATCGGTACGATCTCCCTGTTCCTGGCGCAGCATGCGGATCAGGTATACGGGGTCGAGATTGTTCCCGAAGCCATCGAGGATGCCCGCAGTAATGCCCGCCTGAACGACATGCGCAACGTTACCTTCGAGGTCGGCGCTTCCGAGGACGTCATTCCGCGCTGGAAAGAGCAGGGCATCGAAGCCGACGTGATCGTCGTCGACCCGCCGCGCAAAGGCTGCGATCTGCGCCTGCTGGAAACGATCCTGCAAATGCAGCCGGAACGCGTGGTGTACGTAAGCTGTAATCCTAGCACTCTTGCGCGCGATTTGCGTGTGTTGGAGGATGGCGGGTATAGGACGCTTGAGGTCACTCCGGTGGACATGTTCCCGCATACGGTGCATGTGGAGAGTGTGGCGGTGTTGATATGGAATGAAACAGAGCACTAGAAAGAGAGCAATGTGCGAAAGGCTCTATGCCAGAAGACCGACGCATTAAAAGAAATGAAAGACGCTGGGTAAATTCCTTCCCAGCGTCTTTTTTGTCAGTTTGCTTTCTAAGTACACTACAAACATTCCCGTATTTATCTCCCGCGGCCTGATCAGCGGAACGAAGAGCATCGTCTCGTACCCGTATCAAACTTTGTATAATTCTGAAATAATCTAGGATTCACCTTTAATTTGGAGTAAGATTTCTTTCCTATGAAATGGTATTATCTGGGGAGAAAGGAGGCTGGTTACAGTAAATTATGTAAGCGCTTTACATGGTTTTTGAAAAATTTCATGTGGGGGGAATGCTTCGAATGAGGAAATCATTTAAGCGGGTCGTATCCGGGTTGCTTGCAGCGGCTCTGCTTCTTCCAGGCGGCTTGGTTGCTCCGACAATCAGCGCGGCTGATCCAGTGGAATCTAATTCACAAATCGTTTACCAGGAAACGTTCCAGAATGGTCAAGGCAAGGCAGCTCAATCAGGCGGTGCCCAGCTGAGCGCTGTAACTGGCAAGCCGTTTGCCGGAAATGATGATGGAGCTGCTTTAAAAGTGAATAACCGATCCAATAACTGGGACGGCGTGGACCTCGCATTCAGTGACCTTGGTTTGGCGGTTGACAAACAGTATACTGTAACCGCTTCTGTTTATGTTGATGAAGATTCTGACGTACCTGCAGCCGGGAAAGCCGTCCTTGAAATTGTAACCAACAAGGGTGTCGCTGGCTCAGAGGCATACAATGGAATCAGCTCTTCGGACTTTAAAGCAGGAGAAGGTGTTTTACTGTCTGCAGATCTCTCCGTTACCAGTGTGGTCAATACAGCCCTGCGAATCAAGTCTGATGAAGCAGGGAAGGAGGTTCCCTTCTATATCGGGGATATCACGATCACCCAAGTAGCAACACCTGTCCAACCTGCTGTGGTCCTGAACCAAAGCTTTGAAGACGGAAATACCGGAGGCTGGGGCAAGCTGGGTTGGGGATCGAGCGGGGATATTGCGGTCGTTGACGGCGTAGCCTCCGAAGGTACGAAATCTCTGAAGTTCTTCAACCGGGCCGATGAGAAGGCCGTTCCTGCCCTCGTACTTACGGACAAGATGAAATCCGACCGTAAGTATGATATTTCCCTCAAGGTCAGACTCGGTTCAGGTGAAGGCGAATTCCATCTGGCTTCCAAGATGGATTCTGAAATATTGCCCGATGATCAGAAGTATCCTTGGCTTATAGGGAACAAGCTTGTAACCGCTTCCGACTGGACGCTATTTGAAACGAAAGGCTACGAAGTCCCTTCTAGAACGAATGAGATCATCATCTATGTTGAACCATCGGGAAATACGTTAACCTCCGATATTTACATTGATGAAGTCATCATCACCGATGTGACCCTTGGTGAAACCGCACCAGAGATTGTGGATAAAACGGGCATCTCTGCAGACTTTGAGAATGGTCTGGATGGATTCAAAGCACGGAACGGCCGTGAAACGGTAGTCCTTTCCCAAGACGATAATCATACACCTGACGGCAAGCAAAGCTTGCTTGTGACGACTACGGCGCAATATGATGCAGCCTTGGTGGGTGCTGCCGGTAAAATGGCAAAGAATCACGAATACGAGCTGTCTGCATGGGTGAAAATGGCGCCTGGCCAAGCACCTACAACACTTCGTATCAGTGTTCAATATGCGGACAGCGGCTTTGCAAACGTTTCACAGAATGCAACCGTTACAGATCAAGAATGGGTACGCCTAACAGGCAAGTATACGCTCACCACTACTCCAAGCGTACTCAACGCTTATATTGAAACGGCAAACAACGACGGCGGCAGCCGTACCTTTTACTTAGATGACTTTACTCTAAAATATTTGGGACCTGTAACTGCTGCGCCTCCGATTCAAGAAAATCTTCCTAATCTTAAGGATGTCTACAAGGATGATTTCCTGATCGGCAACATTGTTAATCCGTCCACCTTTGACGAGACAAGGCTTAAGCTTCTGAAGAAGCATCACAATGTCGTTACGTTTGAGAATGATATGAAGCCGGATTATGCCTATGACAAGGACAGAGAATTTGATTTCACCGCAGAAGATGCCCTTGTCCAAAAAGTACAAGATGCAGGTCTTGACTTGCACGGCCACGTGCTCGTCTGGCATGCGCAGTCACCTACATGGCTTCATACGGCAGCGAGCGGTGCACCATTGAGCCGTGATGAAGCTCTCACTAACCTAAGGACGCATGTTAAAACGGTCGTTGAGCACTTTGGTGACCAAGTCATTTCCTGGGACGTCGTCAACGAAGCCATGAACGATAACCCGCCTAATCCGGAAGACTGGAAAAATGCATTGCGTAATTCCGGCTGGCTGCAAGCCATCGGCCCCGACTTTATTGAGGAGGCATTCCTTGCGGCAAAAGAAGTCATTGATGAGAACGGCTGGGATATAAAGCTTTACTACAACGATTACAACGATGACAACCAGAATAAATCTACAGCCATCTACAGCATGGTGAAAGAGATCAATGAGAAGTACGCCGCCAATCACCCTGGCGAGAAACTGATTGACGGCATCGGCATGCAAGCCCACTATAACCTGGGCACGAGATTGGACAATGTCAAGATGTCGCTGGAGCGTTTCATTTCCTTGGGCGTAGAAGTCAGCGTGACCGAATTGGACATCATGGCAGGCACCAACTCTGCAATCACTGAAAAAGAAGCGAAACAGCAGGCATACTTGTATGCCCAATTGATGGATCTCTATAAGAAAAACAGCGAGCATATTCCGCGTGTCACCTTCTGGGGGTTAAATGACGGCACCAGCTGGAGAGCCGAGCAGAACCCGACCTTGTTCGATAAGAGTTTTCAAGCCAAAGAGGCGTTCTACGGGGTCGTTGATCCGGAGAAGTACCTGAGGGAAAATCCACCTGAAGAGCTTGAATACAAGAAATCAACCGCTCACTATGGGACACCGGCTATCGATGGCTCCGTAGACAGCATATGGAGCAACGCTCCTGAATTGAAACTGGATACGAAGCAAATGGCATGGTCCGGTGCGACGGGAACAGCAAAAGTACTCTGGGATGACGACAATCTGTATGTGCTCGTTCAAGTCAGAGACGATCAACTGAACAAGACCAACCCGAATGCATGGGAGCAGGATTCCGTCGAAGTTTTCGTTGATGAAAATAACGGAAAAACGTCCAGCTTCCAAGACGATGATGGACAATACAGAGTGAATTTTGAGAACGTCGCATCCTTTAATCCTGCGGAAATCGCAGCAGGTTTCGAATCCAAAGTCGCTGTTGCCGGTACCAACTACACCGTTGAAATGAAGATTCCATTCAAAAAGGTTAAACCTGCGAACAATGCCAAAATTGGCTTTGATGCGCAGATTAATGATGCCAAAGACGGCAACAGAATCAGCGTAAACGCATGGAACGATCCATCCGGTCAAGGCTACCAGGATACTTCCGTATTCGGTGAATTGACGCTGACTGGCAAACCTTCTTCCGGCGGCAACAACGGCGGAGGCAACAACGGTGGAGGTAACTATGGCGGCGGCAGTGGCGGATCGAGCTCAGGGACTACTCCGCAGCCCCAGCCTCAACCACAGCTGCCAGGGAACGATTCGGTGATTGTACCGGTAATTAAAGTCGAAAATGAAACAGCCACAGCAACCATTTCGAGCGAGAGCCTGAATAAAGCCATTGAAAAAGCTTCTCCAGGTGAAAATGGCAAAAAACAGGTTTCCATCGAAGTGCCGAAGCAAGCAAATGCACAATCCTATGTTGTGCAATTCCCGACTACAAACCTGCAAAGCAACAATAACATTGAGTTTGTGCTTAAGACGGACCATGCAACACTTCACATTCCGTCCAACATGCTTTCTGATATCACGGAACAAGCAGACCAAGTCTCTATTCAGATTAACAAAGTCTCGGCAGATCGCTTGAGTGCAGATGTTCGCGCTAAAGTGGGCAGCCGTCCGGTGATCGATCTAAGCGTAAAAGCCGGGGATCGTGTTCTGGCCTGGAACAATCCTGCGGCGCCTGTAACGGTATACGTTCCTTACACACCGGCTGCGCAGGAGCTTGTCAATACAGATCAAATCGTGATTCTACGCATTGATAATCAAGGACAGGCAACAGCGATACCAAACGGACGCTATGATGCTAAATCCGGCTCGGTTGTGTTCAAAACAACTGAATTTAGCACCTATGCCGTAGCCAACGTAACCAAGTCTTTTGCCGATGTACAACATGTCCTCTGGGCAAAACAAGCAGTCGAAGCGATGGCTGCGCGCGATATTATTAAAGGCGTTTCCGATGATAGCTTCGCTCCTGCGGCTTCCATCACAAGAGCAGACTTTATCACCTTGCTTGTTCGTGCGCTTGAATTGAAGGGCTCGGACACGAACAATGCAGCCTTCAGCGATGTACAGCCAAACGCTTACTATGCACAGGCCGTTGCTATTGCCAAAGAATTGGGTATCGCATCCGGATTCGCAGATAATACATTCAAACCAGGCAGCAGCATTTCTCGTCAAGATATGATGGTTCTGACGGCGAAAGCCCTGAAAGCAGCTGGTAAGCAAACTGTCGGCAGCGGAAATCTGGTTCCTTATTCCGATGCTGCAAGCATTTCCACTTACGCTGTAGATAGTGTAACATCCCTCGTAGGAAGCGAAATCGTCAACGGCAAAGATGGCAAAATTGCACCAGCCGAACCATTGACCCGCGCTGAAGCAGCGATGATTCTCTACCGGATCTGGAAAATGTAAGTGATTTTAAAGGATATCTCGAAAAATTAGGCAACTCATTGAAGCTGCTGTCTGTACTTTACAGGCGGCAGCTTTTTCAAATTCCATTGCCCTCGATCATGATTGTAATAGTACTGCAACTTTTGTAACCTTCGATGTTTTGCTTCATCCATTTCATAATTTGCAACTACTCGACTTTATGCCAATATGGGGCGAACTGAATCCCGTGAACCTAGAAACCGACTCAAAATCATTCGTTTACGCGATTTTATTTAGGAGGGAGCCGCTACTCAATGCGGAATATCGTTGATCCAATACATAAACATCATAAATTTTACTTTTTTCCACTTTGCAATAAAGATGGAATCTGATAGGATAAGGTTATAAATACGATGGTTTTAGTAAGGATTAAAAGGAGGCCGCCTTGCCATGCAAGAACTAACACATCTGGATCAACTTGAGGCTGAAGCGATATACATTATCAGAGAAGTAGCAGCGGAGTGCGAGAAACCGGTCATGTTGTACTCCATCGGCAAGGACAGCTCGGTCATGCTGCACTTGGCCCTCAAGGCTTTCTACCCCGAGAAGCCGCCGTTCCCGTTCATGCATATCGATACAACCTGGAAGTTTAAGGAGATGATCGAGTTCCGCGACCGAAAGGCGAAGGAGTTCGGTATCGAGATGATCGTGCACTCTAATGAAGAGGCTATTCAACAAGGAATCAACCCCTTCGACCATGGTTCCGCATATACCGACATTATGAAAACCCAAGCCCTGAAGCAGGGATTGGACAAATACGGATTCACGGTTGCGTTCGGCGGGGGAAGACGTGATGAGGAGAAGTCGCGTGCCAAGGAGCGGATTTTCTCGTTCCGGAACAAGAACCACTCGTGGGACCCGAAGAACCAACGTCCGGAGATGTGGAAGCTGTTCAACACGCGAATCAACAAGGGAGAGAGCATTCGAGTCTTTCCGCTGTCCAACTGGACCGAGAAGGATATCTGGCAATACATTCGTCGGGAGAACATCGATATCGTTCCGCTTTACTCCGCGGACGTAAGACCGATCGTTAATCGTGACGGGCATATCATCATGGTGGATGACGATCGGATGAAGCTTGAGCCTGGCGAGAAGGTAGAGATGAAGAAGATTCGCTTCCGCACGTTAGGTTGCTACCCGCTCACGGGCGGAGTCGAGTCCGATGCCGTTACGCTGGACGAGATCATTGAGGAGACTTTGGGTGCGGTATCTTCCGAACGGACCAGTCGGGTTATCGACCAAGAAGCGGCGGGAAGCATGGAACGACGCAAACGGGAGGGCTATTTCTAACATGAAGAGTCTACTTAAATTCATTACCTGCGGAAGTGTGGATGACGGCAAGTCCACGCTGATCGGACATATGCTCTATGACGCCAAGCTGCTGTTCGCCGATCAAGAACGCGCGCTTGAGCTCGATAGCCGACTGGGAAGCCGAGGCGGCAAGATCGACTACTCGCTGCTCCTCGACGGCTTGCTGGCTGAACGCGAACAAGGGATTACGATTGACGTGGCTTATCGTTATTTTACGACGTCTCATCGTTCCTTCATCGTGGCGGACACGCCGGGACACGAAGAGTATACGCGCAACATGGCTGTAGGCGCTTCCTTTGCCGATCTAGCCATCATTCTGGTGGACGCTACCAAAGGCATCATTACCCAGACCAAACGCCATGCTCGGATCTGCGCCCTGATGGGGATCAAGCACCTCGTATTGGCTGTGAACAAGATGGATCTGGTCGGCTTCGACCAGAGGACGTTCGAGGCGATCAAGGAAGAGTTCATCCAAACGACGGCTGAATTGCAAATCAAGAGCATTCAGGTCATTCCCGTGTCCGCTACGGAAGGGGACAATATCACAACCAAGTCGCCGAATGCCCCTTGGTACGAAGGGTTAGCTTTACTGCCGTATTTGGAAAATATAGATATTCATACTGCCGATGATGCGAAGCCTTTCATGATGCCGGTTCAGCGTGTAAGCAGACCGGACCATACGTTCCGTGGGTTCCAGGGCCAGATCGAGGCTGGTAAGATTTCGGTCGGAGACGAACTCATGACTCTGCCAAGTCGGGAGAAAGCAAAGGTTAAACGGATTTTGGTGACGGACCAAGATCGGGATTCGGCTTATGCCGGCCAACCGGTTACGATACAACTGGACCGCGAAGTCGATGTCTCGCGGGGCTGCGTGCTCACGATGGACAATCAAGTCCAAGAAGCGGAAAGCTTCGTATCTACGATCCTGTGGATGGACGATTCCGTCCTGACTCCGGGCAAGCATTATTGGGTAAAGGTCGGAACGAAGACTCTTCCGGGCACTGTAACGGCGATTACCCATAAGATTGACATTAACACGGGCCATACCGTTCCGGCGGATCAAATTGTTAAGAACGAATTGGCCAAGTGTGAATTCACGCTGTCGGATCGCATCGTCTTCGATTCCTTCGAACACAATAAGAGCATCGGAGGTTTTATCCTTATCGATCGTGTCACCAACATGACGTCGGCTTGCGGAGTCATCGATCAAGCGTTGAAGGGAGACAGCCGATTTGCCACACTGGATACGGGGATCACGAGAGAGGTTCGCGCCCAGCAGAAAGGACAATCTCCGCTCACCGTCTGGTTTACTGGCTCGGATACGGCAGCTCTCGCAAAGGAAGTGGAGAAGCGACTCATGTCATCCGGTCACCATACGATGCTGCTTGAGAGCGTCGGGGGAGAATCGTTCCGCCGCACGGCGGAGGTGGCAAAGGTGTTGAACGACGCCGGCCTAATCACACTGGTATCCCATGATTCTATCAGTGCGGGCGAACTTGAGACAGCTCGAGAGATCATCGGGGGCAAAGGATTTATCGAAGTTAACGCGGACGAGATCGGCGGAACGTCCACCCAGGATGCCGCGAAATCCGTGGTTAAACGAGTCGTGCAATCCGTTATCGCTCACAGTCCTTCGAATAGCTACGATATTTAATAAGCATGTCAGATACAGCGGTTGCCGTCAGGCAGCCGCTTGTTGTTTCATCAAGATTCCTTTAGGTGGGGAGAGTGATCTCTGAATTTGCTTTATTCTGGGGAAGGAGATTTGAGCTGTTACAAAAACAATAAAAAAACCGGATTGCTATATTTCGCACAATTCGGTTTTTTACTGTTCAACGTTCTGGTCCATCAATCTGCTGAAAAATGAACAACTGCACTATACAACATCTTGTTTCGAATCGGGTCGAACGTCACTTGATGCTGGACCTGCTTCACCCGCAGCAGCAGCGCCTTGTTCATTCCGATTCGGTCTTCAATCGCCCGTTCCAGTTCATGGAAGTCATAAGCCTGCAGGCATTCGACTTTGTCTTTGATCATATCCAATGAAATTTCCATAATATCGTTCAGACCTCCTCCATGTCACGATTTGCAGGTACAAAAACCTGCCGAGCTTTTATTGTAGAGGAGCTTTTCCGGTTCGGCAAGAGTAGACGAAGCGAAGAAAACGATGGAGACGGTTTGATTTCTATACTGGGGTTCAAGAATAAAGGGATAAAAGCATTTTACGAAATATCGACCATTGCAGAACATCAATCACTTTTGAGTTAGATGAAGCAAAGAAACAAGCTGCACCTATTGAAATGACCTTTTTCGGAAGATTTTCCGTCTTTCCTAACGATTATGATCGGCCCTCAGAGCATGGCAATATTTAAGCTAGCATACAAGATTCGCTTAACAATATAATAACCTTTAAAAAGTCCTGTAATCGATGAGGACGATGAGGTGGTCGACGCGATTGCGTTCTTAGTTGGCGCCCAATCCTTTCTATATTTCGGAAAATTTATAGGGCCTATTCTAGGCGGTTTTTTGTTGAACCGCTTAGGTGGAACAGGCCTTTTTATTATCATGGTTTTCTTCACTTTAATTAGGTACTGTATTTTATCGTATTAATGTAGAGAGAAATTTAGCGCAGCTTTAACATGAATAATTTGGACAAAATACTAAAAGAGGATAACAATATCTAGTAACGTTATCCTCTTAGCTTTAGATATTAAATTTGAATGACAGTATTTTGCATTATTTTTTGGTGATAATAATGGATCTTAGCTGAATCCAAGCATTACTTTGATGAGTGTAAGCGAGCTGCTCCTTGAAATGAGAAGTTTCCAAAATAGTGAAGTCTTTGAAATGCTCTCGTAGGTCATCATCAGTAAAAAAATGAGCGATTTTTCCTTGTTTATATTCATATGTAAAGGGTTCAATCTCAGTCCCTTTTTTATTGCTGTCTTTGTCTGAAAAAACAGTAAAGAAGCCTAACCCATTTTTCTTAAGAAGTTTTTTGCATTTGTCTATGATTAGAAGTCTTTCTTGCTGTTTGAATAAATGAAGAAGATTATAACAGAATATCGCGTCATATTTCTTTTCTAATTCGATATCAAAAATAGATGAATGAATAAAATTAGTCCTTGTATCAAATTCCTTAGCGTGTTTGATTGCAGTAGAAGAAATTTCAATCCCGTCTACGTCAAAAAAATTCGATAATTCTTTTGTATTTCGTCCATATCCGGCACCTAGGACTAGAATATTTTTAAAATTATATTGCCTAAAAAGCGATATTGCTTTATATACACTTTGGCTAGGATCTTCTCCCCAAATTTTCCCTTCCGTTTCGAACCTGTGCTCCCAATAAGATTCCATCAATCGGATTCCTCCTAAGCCCTCATTATAAAAAGTATGACTTTTTAGGTAGATTCAATATCTATTTTACAATAAAACAATATATATAATTTATCGTTTAAACTAAACTTTCTGAAAATTTTCGCTAATTCAAGGGATTTCGAGGATGTTTTAAATGGCGTTGCAGTGTTGGCTGCGGATACATACTCTAGCCCTACAGAAAACAGAATAAATGATGTAAAATATATAGTAAGTTATAAATGCCACACCTTTCAAAAAAAACGCCTAACAGCCGAGAGATACAGATAATAGGTCTTAGAACATAGGAGGGACCATGTCCTGGAGTAAATTGAAGCAAAATTTGGAGAGTTTCATCTCTCCTGCGTTAAATGAAAGGGTCGAATTTCGGGCAACCAGTTACCGTTATCTACCTGATAAATCCGGAAGTTGTTATCTCACTGTAGATAAAAAGAACGTGCTTAATATGAGTGATGCAACTAGCTCCATCCGTTGGTATAAGACAGAGCAGGAAATCAAAAATGATCCGGAACTCTACATCCCGATTAGCGTTGAAGACATTGAAGCGGTCCGAAAAGATGCCAAAGGCACGATTCCCGAGGATCGTCTAAAAGTCATTGCAAGAAGTCGGAAAATTTCAGAGCTTGCTAAAGAGCTTTTAGCCGCGCAGACCGCGTTAAGCAAATCCAATTTTACCGTTACAGCGACGACGTTCTTGTCGACTTCAATCGAGGAAAGTCTGGAGAGCAACGATATTTTACTGAATATTTTGGCTTTGGTGGACAAGCGAGTTGGCAAAAAGCGAATTTTAAATATGTCGGATAAGGTAAAATTAAAACATCCCGCCGTGCAGTATTTTTATGAGCTGCGGCGCAGTACGTTATGACAACAAACATCTTTCATTGACGAGGCACATCGTGTCATCCATCGGAGGTAAGCAGGGAGGGGCGGCGCCCTTCCTTTTTTTGCGAGTTCATTGGGGAGTCTGCTGGTCTCTTGGGTATGATATACTCATTTAGATGTCTGCCATATAACATATACCGTGACTGTCGTTTGAACTACGTTGCTAAAGCATGTTATAAGTGAAGATGAAGCAAGGGCATGAAGGGTTAATTTTTTTTATTTTCGAGGACAAAGAGTTGTCCTGATATTATAGAGGGGTTTTTGAGATGACGAACAATTTTTGGCGTGATTTGCCACGGCCTTTTTTTATACTGGCACCGATGGAAGATGTGACGGATGTGGTGTTTCGCCATGTCGTAAGCGCAGCAGCCAGACCGGACGTGTTTTTTACGGAGTTTGCGAATACAGAGAGCTATTGCCACCCGGAGGGGAATAAAAGTGTGCGCGGGCGTTTGACGTTTACAGAGGATGAACAGCCCATGGTCGCCCATATCTGGGGGGATAAGCCGGAATATTTCCGTGAAATGAGTATCGGTATGGCGAAAGAAGGCTTTAAGGGCATCGATATCAATATGGGTTGTCCTGTAGCGAATGTAGCCGAGAATGGAAAGGGGAGCGGCCTGATCTGCCGTCCTGAAACTGCAGCGGAAATCATCCAGGCTGCCAAAGCCGGAGGACTGCCCGTCAGTGTGAAAACAAGGCTTGGCTTCACTGCCGTAGACGAATGGCGCGACTGGTTAACCCATATTTTGAAACAAGACATTGTAAATCTGTCGATTCATCTGCGCACCAGGGAAGAAATGAGCAAAGTCGATGCTCACTGGGAACTGATTCCGGAGATTAAAAAACTTCGCGACGAGGTGGCGCCAGATACACTGCTGACCATTAACGGGGATATTCCTGACCGTCAGACTGGCTTGAAGCTCGCTGAACAATACGGCGTGGATGGCATTATGATTGGACGCGGTATTTTCCAGAATCCGTTTGCTTTTGAGAAAGAGCCGAAGGAACACAGCAGTGAAGAATTGCTTGGTCTGCTTCGGCTGCATCTGGATCTCTATGATCAATACTCAGCACAGGAGCCGCGTTCGTTCAGCCCTCTTGCCCGCTTCTTTAAAATCTATGTCCGTGGATTTCGAGGCGCAAGCGAACTTAGAAATAACTTAATGAACGCTAAATCCACAAGTGAAGTGCGTACATTGCTTGATGAGTTTGGAAGCAAGGATGATGAAGGGGCGGAGGAACGTGGAAATTAAGTCTCCATTTTGAGATACGACGGGTAATTATAAAGGCTCCCTCGTTCCATTGATGAGCACATCAAGATTGAAATCCTCTTCCATGATGTTATAATAAGGGAAAGAACAGCTTATAATGCAAAGAGAGCCGTGCTGTAACACGACTCTCCGCGCAATAGCCGCTTTTAAGGGCGGTGGGCTTAACAAGAGGAACACGATCAAGTAGACCGCAACCTTTGCATGGGAGGGCGGTCTACTTGTGTTTATTGGACAGCAGCGCTGCAATCAGCGAACCAAAGGTTAGCATCAGCATCATCGCTTCAAACACTGTCACAAGGCATCACCTCCCTTCAGGGAGATTAGCCGACCGCCCATATCAGCCTTTCTATCGCGTAACGATTATACCAAATATTTCTAGTCATTGAATAGATAAATAGCGCTAGTATAAATGTATTGTAATGTAATAAGAATTAATCAGGGGGGTAACAATGATCGGAAGATGGTACTGCGCTCGCAGTGGCCTGATGGGATTTATTACAGATTTATATAGTCCTTTCTTGCTATAGCTTTTAACTATAACTAGTTATGTTTTTTAAGTAATCCTACTAACCCTACTCTGCGTGATATGATAGGCCATATACAACGAGGGGGTTTTTTACATGACTGATAAGTTCCAGATCGTAGGCAGTTTGTTGCGTCCTGAGGAATTGTTGAAATATAAAACGCAAATTGAGCATCGTGATGATATCCAATATCCGTTCTATGAAAACTTTGAAGGGTATGCGCAGTGCGAGGCGCAAGCCATTGAGCAGGTTGTGAAGAAAGAAATCGAGCATGACCTGTCGGTGATTACGGACGGCGAGTTCTCCAAATCGATGTGGCATCTGGATTTTGTGTGGGGCTTTGATGGCGTAGAGCGTTATATCGCAGATCATGGCTATTTTTTCAGAGATGTGGACGGCACATCGAAATATGAAACACGCAAAGATATCGGTTTGCGCATTACGGGCGAGTTGAGCGGCAAAAATCATCATTTCATCCAAGTGTTCAAACAGCTGCAAGAGACGGCTGGCGACCAGCAAACCAAGCTTTGTGTACCGTCTCCTTCCCATATTTTCGGTGAACTCTCTTGGTCGGATAACATTGGCGGCAAGGATGCCGTTTACCAGAATAAACAGGAGCTCAAAGAAGGTCTGGTGCGTGCATATAAGGAATTCGTAGAGGAGTTCGCTGCGGCGGGCGGCAAAATCCTGCAATTCGATGATTGCTTGTGGGAGCTGTTTGCGGACGACAACCCCAACTCTCCGTTTACAGGCGAGCATATCAATCAAGAGGAAGTGGCGGGGCTGGCCACTGAATTTATTGACATTAACAATACGGTGATTGACTTCGGCCATAGCCTGGGCTTGAAAATGTGGACGCATAACTGCCGCGGCAACTATGACTCCCGCAACATGGGCGGTGGATCTTACGCAAAAATCGCGAATCTGTTCCTGAAACAGTTGAAATATGACCGCTTCTTCCTGGAATGGGACGATGAGCGCGCGGGTTCACTTGAAGCGCTGGAAGTATTCAAGGACCGCCCTGAAACGGAGATTGTACTGGGGCTGCTGTCGTCCAAAACCAATACCCTTGACGATGAGGAGCGTGTATATCGTCTGCTGGACGAAGCATCCAAAATCATTGACAAGGATCGCTTGCTGCTGTCCCACCAATGCGGATTTGCGTCCTGCGATGGCGGTAACGAACTCAGCGAAGCCGAGCAATGGGCGAAAATCGACCAGGGTCAGAAGATTGCCAAGCAATACTGGGGCAACTAAGAAGCTGCAAAGAGATTTGTACCCTGCTGTTGCTGAATAAGTCTCTATGGTTGTAACGCTTTCTTGATCTGTGTCTGAATTTGAAATAGTAACATGTTGAGCAAATAGAGATGACTCGAAGGTCCATGAACGGGCCGGAAGTCATCTCTATTTTTTATGCAGCGTTTCGGTCTGTCTGAGCAAACTTCATTGCACGTTCTTGCGTCATATATACTGCAAGGATTTATGGGAAAAACATTTGATCCGCCTATATGATTGAGGCTGCTCATAAGAGTCTAATCCAAGGCATATGCCTTCGCGAAACAAGGCCTTTAAACAGGAGAAGTTCGCGCTTGCGCAGAAGTTATAACCTTTCGAGCTTCTGTGCGAAATAATTGCACGGGTGCTTTCATCCGGTTACAAGACATAGAAAGGAGAGACACACCCATCATGACATTGAACCATAATCCGTTAGACAAAGAGCAAGTACTCGAAGAACTGGATTCGCTCGGTTACTCGGAAAGAATGAAGCACATTGCGCTTTTGGGACGTCAGCATCAAGACGAGGCGGCGTATTCTGCGCTGCTCATCGCTTTACTGGAAAGCGGCACCGCCTATGAGGGGCATCTGGCTTTAAGTGGTGCCAGCGTAGTGAAGGATGCCCAAGCTGTTTTGCTTGCCCTTGAGCATCCCAAAGCAGGCGTTAGAGGACGGGCGGCCGGGCTGCTGCCCGAAGTCGTTACAGATTCCAATTATTCGATCGAAGCCGCAATGGTTGCGCTGTCGTACCATGGTCGCCGTCAACTGCTGCGTAGCATCGTGAATACATATCGTCAGGATTGGGCGGAACGACTGCTGCCGCTCGTGCTTGCCCGGTGGGGCGCACAAGAAGCTTCGTTGATCTTGTCTGTATGCAGCGAGGAGACGGTTCGCAACCGGCTTCCGGAGCTTGGGTATGCGCTGCGAAATTGGCGGATCTTAACGAAGCGTTATCCCGATCTGGTTGCGGATTATTTGGAGAAATCTTTACAGAACGCCACGCATCAAGAGAAGGCCTATGTATGGTGGAGACTTTCTTCCGCGATCGAAGTGCTGAGCGTCTCAAGACCGGCGGTCGTTCTGGAATGTGCGTTGAAGTACGGACCTACGGATACGATTCACCCCGTGCTCAAACGGCAATTGGGCATTCTGATTCAGACGAATCCCGAAGGCGTATTCGAGCTGCTGACCCGGGAGGAGGCACGAGGGTATCTTCTGAATCATGGCGTGCCTGCAGGCGTTTTGAAAAAGAAAAAATGGTTCACCGCAGCACAATGGACAATGCTGACAGTATTGCTCGCCGATCAACCCCTGCATGTCGCCAAGGTGCTGGATGCCCTTGCGCCCTCATGCCGCGCGGCGATGTTTGATGCGGCATATCCGGAGAACGAGCGCAAGACGCGCGTTTTCCCTAAACAGCTATTGGACGTGCTGCCGCATCGACTGCGCGATAAAGAAGCCGCCCGCATGCTGGAACTGCGCGATATTCGGGATCATCGGGACAACATGCTTGAAATGACGGCGCGCCGATTAATTGCTCATTCTAGGGAGAAGCTGGAGCAAGCCGTGCAGGTGTCCAATGCGGATGAGCGTGCTGCGGCCTATGCGCATCTGATCCGGAGCACTGCTTTATCCCGGCGCGGGATGGAGGAAACGCTGCGTTTCCTGACACGGGTCAAAAACGACCAAGACCCGGTACGCAGCACGGTTATGGCGGAACTGTCAAACTGCCCCACACCCATGTTTACGGAAGAGCATATCGACGACCTGACTTTGCTGGTAGATAGCGTGATCGAGGCCAGAGATACGTCATATGGGACCAGGTCTGCCACGGAGAAACTGGCTTTTGCCATACTGCGAGAACATGCATTGGAGCCGGAGAGCGAACTGTTCCAGTTCGCCTTGAGAACGTTTGGAAGATTGGCGATGCGGGACGGGCACTTTGCGCCCTTCTCCATGGACTGGGACAGCATGCCAAGCCGTGCACTGGAAACGTTGTTCGAGACGATTTATGCCTTTGGCGTGGAAGCCAACAAGCGTGAAAACGATAATGTGGTCCTTCGAATGGCTGGTTCGTTTGGCAAAGCGGTGGAGCGATTGCCCAAGCTTCAGCTTTTGCTGAAGGAACTGGTGCATGCCAAAACGGTGTCGACTCAGGCAGTCCGCTATTGGCTGCTTCCGTATAAAACGCGGGATGAGAGGGTCAGAGAACTGCTGGACAGAGATCCATCCTTTATCTCGTTCCACGACGTATTTATGCATCTGCACCTGAAGCGCCAGGAATGGCTCGACCCCTTCATCTCGGGAAAAGTGATCAAAGGCAAACACTTGTCGGGTAAAACGATTTATGTTGTGCCTGCCCATAACGGGTTTCATCGGTGGCTGCCGCGCCAGCAAAAGGCGCTCGCATCCCTGCTGGAGCGGGTGGCACTGGATGGCAAACGGAGTTTCCATGAACGTGCATCCGCGATGCGCAGCTTGGCAAGCATGCCCGATTATTGCTCCGATCAACTGGAAGTCCTGTTGCAGGACGAGGAAGTGCATGTTGTAGAAGCAGCGCTTTATGCCTATTCGTTGTGGGAAGAGCCGGAGCAGGCACTGCCTGTATTGTTGGACAACCTGGACGGAGACCGTGCTCGTGTCGCCATGTATTCGATCCCTAGATGCATGCGCAGGGTGAGCCCAGTGTTGTTGACGTCGCTGCTTTCGGAATTGCTGAATCGGGAGAAATTGAAAATTACGGTCAGAAAAGAGGCCATCCGGCTGCTCGGTGCTTATAAAAGCAGTGAGAGCATGACGCTTCTCATTCGCGAATACGAGAAACCGAATGTACACAAAGATGTAGTCATCGCCATAGGCCATGCCGCAAGACAATGTCTGGACGATGAACGCAGCTGGACCATGCTGGGCACCATGGCTTCTTCCCCGCAGCGGGACATCGCACGAAGTCTGCTGAACCAGCATTCCGGGGAGCTTCCCGAGAAGGATCGACCAAGGTATTTGCAGTTGATTACCGAAATCGCAGACCATGACGATGCCGTTGTGGCAAAAGCCGCTTTCCAAACGATGAGCCTTTGGGTAAACGGAAACGAAGAGACGATCGCGGCCTCCGCGGGCAAGGCGATCATTGATTTGGAGGACAATGCCAGGTGGAAAACCGCGCTGGATACCCTCATTGCGGCCTGCCGTGACGGAAAAGTGAATGATCAGGTCATCGACGTCGGCAGGCAGTTGGCCGACACGAAGACAAAGGCAGAGTGGAACGCTGCCGCCGAGCGGGATGTTCCGGAGCGACAACGTTTGCTGGCATTGGTGGACAGGCTTGCCGCGCTGCCCCAAAATGCAAGGCGGGTGCTCATTCCTCTATATTTAGGCATGATCGATGTCCTCAAGTCCAAAGAAACGATGAAACCAGCCGTAATCAAGCTATATTTGGCGGTTGTCGAATGGAACCAGGCGGATAAAGCTGACGTACGGCTGGAACCGGTTATTCAAATGGCGGACACCCACCCGCATTTGTTGGATTACGCCTACAGACAAATAACGCAGGCAGTAAATGCCAGCAAGGCGTATTGGAGACCGGAGGCGATTCTGGATCTCGTGGACAGATTGCGAGCACGGCAGTCATTTGCGGCTCAGTATATCGGGCTTTCTTTGCTGAAGGCTGCCGGAACGGCGCTATTGTGGGATGAGGCTTGTGCTGACCGTTTGAGAGCTTACCGGAATCATGAGCATGAGGCCATTCGTTTGTCGGCATTGGATATTTGGACTGTGCTTGAGTAGAATGAACGGTACTTGGGCGGAACGGTTACACCATAGAATAATGGCCAACACGAGTGCCAAACTCGCATGATTTTCCGAAAGGGGGAGCGAGACGATGCTGTATCTAGGGAGCTTCAAACTTTCCCCGTATATCTCCAGCAATCCCAATATCTATCCCGATCATGTGTTCAAGCACATTGCAGGGGAAGTTCTTTTGTTTGACCGGATTACCGTATTATATGGCAGCAACGGCTCCGGCAAATCAAGCCTGCTGAATGTAATCGCTAATAAATTGGAAATTACGGGCTCTGAGCGAATGACCAGTTACGGCCACAATATTTATGCCCAGCGCTTTATTGAGGAAAGCAGCTACGAACTCGGACATGATGATCAGGAGCGTCGCATATACAAGCTTCCCGATGGGAGCCGGTACATCAAGTCAGAGGATATATTGTATGAAATCAAGAAAATACAGCAGTCCAGCGTGCTGCGCGAGGGATTGTTATATGAGCAGGCCGTACAGGGGAAGAGCAGGGAAGAGGTAGAGAAACTGGAGCAGTCATATGAATTCAAAACGAAAATGGCCAACATTCAATTCGCTCAAGAGAAATATTCGAATGGGGAAACCTCGATGCAGTTTTTTGAGGAATATTTGCTTCCCGGGCAGCTGTATTTGTTGGACGAACCGGAAACGTCGCTTTCTCCGGCGAACCAAATCAAGCTGGCAGAGCAGATGAACGATCTGGCGCGGTATTTCGATTGCCAATTTGTCATTGCTTCGCATTCTCCCTTTGTTCTCGGAACGCTTCATGCAAAGATCTACAATCTCGATGCCAAGGTTTTGCAGACGGCAGAATGGTACGAACTGGACAATGTACGATTTTTTTATCAATTCTTTCATCAGCATCAGCGATTGTTCGAATGAAAAGGACCCGGTACACATGGTCGGCGGGTTCCTCGCATAACGGTGTTTGAAACGGTAAGCGGCGCCGAAACAGAGCAACATGAATATGGAGTTGCGGAGCATTTCCGTACCTCCATGTTTCATTCGCAATCATGGCTTTCCTGCAAATCTTAAATCAGATGAGCAGGAGCTTTTTTTATCACAAATATCGAAAATGAATCAAGAAACGCTATATTGCTGGTCTTTCAAAATATGCTGGACATACTGTTCGGCGCTTTGGTCGATGTGCTCATCGCTGGCCTGAAACGAAGACCCAAAGACGGCGAAATAGGGGAGCACCGACGCGCCCACATGTTTTGCGCTGGCTTTGAACGGAGCGATCACTTCATCCACGGTAAACGAAACCGAGCCCTCTGGCCGGTAATTTTCCTCTTTGTCGCCGATGGACAGGGCAAGCCCGAACCGTTTTCCTTGGAGCTTGTCGCCTTTCGATCCGTAAGCCCAGCCGTGCGCGAACACATCGTCGAACCATTTTTTCAATAACGGGGGATAACTGTACCAATAGACTGGGAATTGAAAGACCACATGGTCGTACCCTTCCAGCAGCTCTTGTTCTTTCGGAACGTCAACGTTCCAGTCGGGGTATGCTTTGTAAATTTCATGTATGGCAATATCATCCGAATACTTCAGCAGCTCTTCTTTCCAGCGCCGATTGACCCTCGAAGCCTCTATATTCGGATGTGCCAAAATCACCAGTGTTTTCATCGTTCAAATCCTTTCACAGGCCAAAATTCAAATGTGTATTTGGATGTGCCTTGCCTCGTTTATTTGGAATAACCCCATTATGTTGCAGGTCCGTAGAAAAGAAAATACACACAATGAAGTAAGGTAGTTACCTCAAGGTATGTACTCGACTAGGGTGGTCAAATATGCAACAATAGAGGATCAGGCCCATGCGGTTAAGACCAGAATGAACGAGGTGTCCGTGCATGAAGCAATATCATTTAGGCATCGAGGCCACGCTGGAAATCATCGGGGGAAAGTGGAAGGCGCTGATCATCTGTTTGCTGATGTCCGGCGTCAAAAGAACGAGCGAACTGCAGCGGGGCATTCCGGGCATTTCGCAAAAGGTATTGATCCAGCAGCTGCGCGAGCTTGAACAGGACGGCATCGTCCAGCGCTACGTGTACCAACAGATGCCGCCCAAAGTCGAATATCGTCTCACGGAATACGGCGTGACCGCCAATCAGATCGTCGAAGTGATGTGTTCCTGGGGCAGGGAAAACATCCATATCCGGCAGCAGCGGGGCGAGCAGATCGTTTTGCTGGAGGACCAAAAGCAGGAGAATGGAGAGCCGGGAAGCAGCGATGTCAAGCCGCAAGATCGTTAACAAATTTTCGCTCAATAATTTATACTATATGAGTTGGACCAGACATTTACACGATAACGAAGAGGGCAGAAAGAATCTGGAGAAGCGAAGCGTTCGCATTTATCACCAGATTTTCCCCTTGAACAAAGGGGATCAAAAAAATCTGGGGATAACAGCGATCGGAAGATGGTTCTGACCACGTAGTGGCTCCGTGTAAAAATCATTCGTTCAACTTATACGATAAGCAAGAATATTTCTAAGGAGCTGCCAAACCTCATATGAACAAAAAAGAAATCGCGCATATTCGCAAGCAATTTAAGCTGGATCACGATTTACTGAATATTTACGATATTCTCAATGTCTATATTACGAAGGAAACCAATGAAATCTATCACTGGGAGCGCCTGCCGTTCGAGCTGGTAGATCGGGAGAAGCAAGAGCTGTACATGGGCAATTTCAAAAAACTGCTGACCGGCGAACTGGATCAGAAGTTGTTCGAGTTGAAGTTTCAGGAAGATGCGGAAGAACCGGCGCAAGTATTGCTCCACCAGGCACTCGTGACAGGCGATCCCGAGGAATGGCAGGACTTGATGCTGATGCTCGTGGAGAGAATGCTGGCGGATGCCAAGTATGAGCGGGATATGGTGGTCACGTTTGTGAAGGGACAGTACTATTTGCCGACCAAGGCCAGAAACGAGGCAACAGAAGAGAGCGAAAAGAACGAGGTTTTTGCCCATCCATTCATTCTGTCCAGCGTGAATTCGACGGAAAAACAAAAGAAGACGCTCTTGTTCGATTACGTGGAGCGAGAGTTCAGATATAATGTCATCGTGGATCCGATTATCAAGCTGAGCACGCCGGAGCAGGGGTTCCTGTATCCTAGCGTGACGGACAACTATTCCGACGTGAATCGCATTTTGTATTGTACGGGCAAATCGAATTTCCCGGACCCGCACTTTGTCGAACAGGTGTTGAACGGAGAAAGGTCCGTGACGGCCCTTGAAGAACGGGCGATCTTCGAAGATATCGTGAAGGAAGTAGCCGGCGAAGAGCTCGACGCAGCGACCATTGCACAGGTGTACGAGGAGATCAACCGGGTCATCGAAAGCAACGAAGAGGCGCATGAGGAAGAACCTGCGAAGCTGGATTTTAAAGACGTGGAGCGCGTACTGACCGCAAGCGGCGTAGAAGACGTGACGAGCGAAAAGGTGGAGCGTGCCTTCGAAACGATCGTGGACGACAGAAACTACGAAATGAAAGCGACCAGCGTCATGCCTAAGTTTACGTCCAAATCCATTAAAATCGAAACGAAGGTTGCTACGATCTCGGTGAGCCCGCAGGATTTAAGATATGTGAAACAGGTGAACTTTCAAGGAAAACGCTGCATCATGATCGAAGTCGACGAAGACGTCGCGATCGAAGGGTTTACGCTTGCTTCGGAGACGCTTTTAAGTTAATGGAATAGACAAATGCCCCTTCCAACAATGTGGACGGGGCATTTGTGCGTAGATGTTCCGTTATTTTAATAACTGCAGCATGGTTTGGGGATTCTGATTGGCTTGCGCCAACATCGCTTGGGCGGCTTGAGTTAAAATATTGGATTTGGTCATACCCAACAATTCTTTGCTCATATCGGCATCACGAATACGTGACTCCGCCGAGGTTAAATGGATGGTGGAATTGTTCGTATTGTTTAACGCATGTTCCATTCGGTTCTGTAGAGCCCCGTATAGGCCGCGATAACTCGTCACTTTCTCCAATGCGCGGTCGGTTCGGACCAAAGACTGATTGGGATCTGCCGGTGGTAACAGTCCAATATCGGTGAGCCCCAAGCCTTCGGCATCTACATTGAAGAGAGGGATGTATACGGATTGGCCTTCGTTGGCTCCCGTTTGGATGTCGAGCTTGGGCGGTATATAATCGATATCCGTAATATCCGTAACTACGGTTGTTTCGATATGTTGGGTTACTTCCGTTTCACGGGTGAATTCGAACACATCCATGTTTAAGGAAAAAGGTCCGTATGAGAAACCCAAAGTGATGCTTGAACCGCCAGGGATCGTCAGATCCCAGTCAAAATGAACCTGAGGCTCTCCACCTGCCGGATTATTTACCGTCAGCCCCGTCGGGGAGGTAAAACCAAGCGAATCGTCAAACGTGATGGATGCGTTGGCATCCGTTCCCGTCATAGTAAACGTGTTACCGGATGGGGGAGTGATCACACTCGTACCGGCCAGAAATGGATTTCCATTTGCATCATAGACAACAGAATCCACAGGCGGATTCATGAGGTTGCTCAGTTTAAAGCTGGAGTCCGATGAATCGCCATTATTAATGACATATTTAATTTCCATGGAGTTATCGGGCAAAACGGTTCGGAATCTCGTTATGGACAGATTGGTCCCGGGAAACGACATATAGTCCCAAGCCGGAACAGTTCCGGGGTTACTGCGTGAGGTATATTCCAGGGCTCTTGTGCTGCCGTTGACTTCAACGTTTTCGAATAATGAACCATATACATCGGCAAAGCCTTCCGGACCGAAGCTGGTTTGGTTCGTGCCAACGGAATGCCAATAACTGGGTTCCGAATATTTAGGGTCATTGGACAGCATCAGGCTTTCATGGATCGTTGTTGTTGTATCTGTGACAGTGGTTGTGTTGGTGTCGACCGTATATTCGTTATACCCCTGTCTTGAATCCGGTGAAACGATCGGCGTAATGGTACTGGTATTGGAATGTGTGCTGCTTGTTGCGGATGTCTGCGTGCTGCTTACCAGATGCCTTGGTTCTTCGGCCTCCCCCGGTCGTTTGTATACTACGGACTTCTGTATTGTTGTTGTTGGAGGCGGATCGCTGACGGTATGGACGGTATTGCTATTGGAACGATCGGCAAGTATTTCATAATCGTCTCTCGCCAATAAGTTGATGGTATTAAACTCTGTCTTTGTCGAAATGCTGTCGATTTCATTCGTAAGCTCACGTAATTCCTGGTCAATCATTTGCCGATCCTGATCGGTGTATGTATCGTTTAAGCCCTGTATGATCAGTTCTCTCTGCCTCTGCAAAATGCTGGTGATTTCATCGAGACCCCCCTCGGCAGTCTGGATGAGTGAAGTACCGTCCTGAATGTTTCTGGACGCTTGGTCCAAGCCTCTGATCTGTGCCCGCATCTTTTCGGATATCGCCAATCCTGCCGCGTCGTCGGCCGCTTTATTGATCCGCAATCCCGAGGATAATTTCTCCATTCGACTCGAACCGGCCTTCGAGCTTTCCTGCAATCTTCTTAGCGTATTTGAAGCTGCTAGATTATGTGAGATGATCATTTTTTTATACCTCGTTTTGAAATGGATATTCCAGATCTATTTTACCATAGAGCTATAAAATACGTCTAATGCTTCATGAAGATGAATGCCCGCAATCCCTTGGTGGATGGCGGTCTTTTTGCGTCCTACATAAACTGCCATATGTTCACACGTTAACGGAGAGGCAGGACCAATCTGAAGAAGCGCAGCGATCGGAAGATGGTGCTGTACTCGCAGTGCCCTAGTGTGATTGATAAGTGGGGTTTCAAACGAAATCCTTCTTGGGGCTGATGGAGGAATACATCCCTTGCCGGGTGCCTCATTTACCATAGAGTGTAACATGGAGATAAAGCACATCGAGGCCGACAGAAAATTCAATGCGAGGAGAGGGATGCAGTGAAAACGTTCATCGAATTCAAGAAGGTGAGCAAGGAATACCACATCGGGGAAGTGCAGATCAGAGCTCTGGACGGGGCGGAATTTTCCATCGAGGAGGGAGAGTTCGTCATTATTTTGGGCGCAAGCGGTGCCGGTAAAAGCACGATTCTGAATATACTCGGCGGCATGGATACGGCTACCTCGGGTCATGTGATCGTTGGCGATCAGGATCTCACCCAATCCAGCGAGAGAGCATTAACGGCCTATCGGGGCCAAAAAGTCGGCTTTGTATTTCAGTTCTACAACTTGATCCCGAACCTGAATGCGCTGGAAAATGTTGAGTTTGCCACTGAAGTAGGCAGCAACGGGCTGAATGCCGCCGATCTTTTACAACAAGTCGGATTGAAGCATCGCATGAATAACTTTCCCTCCCAGCTCTCCGGAGGAGAACAGCAGCGCGTCGCGATCGCCAGAGCTGTTGCGAAAAATCCGCTGCTCCTGCTCTGCGACGAACCAACCGGCGCCCTGGATTACGTAACAGGCAAATCGGTCCTCAAGCTTCTTCAAGACGTGAACAGGAATATGAAAAAATGCGTCGTTCTGGTCACTCATAATTCAGCAATCGCTCCGATGGCGGACAAAATCATCCGGGTCAAGAGCGGGAAAATCGAAAGCGTAACGATAAACGGCAATAAACAAAGCGTTGAAAGCATCGAATGGTGATGATGATGACGAAATTAGCCGTGAAGCTGCTCAGGGACGTTAAACAATCATTCGTTCAATGTACAGCTTTGGCGTTGGTGGTCGCGGTGGGGGCGTTTTTCTATGCGGGGTTAAACAGCTATAGCACAGAGCAGCGTGCGTATATCGAAGCTTATTTCACGCAGCATAATCGAAGTGATTTGAACGTGGTTTACGATCATATTTCCCAAGAAGACGCCGCTCGGTTAAGCCGAGTGGAAGGCATCGAGCGTATCGAAGCACGGTACACTATGGACGCAACGCAGCATGTCGAAGGGGATAAAACTTCGTTGAAGATCCATTCGATTCCCGCGGACAACCGGATCAATACCCCTAAGATCATCGAGGGGCGCATCCCCCAACAGAAAAACGAGATCATCGTGGATGCCCACTATGCCCAAGCGCATCATTATCAGGTCGGCGAGACGATTCATTTGGTGGCGAACGAAAGAGAGCTTGCGTTTACGATCAGCGGTTTGGTCGAAAATGTGGAATATGTGAAAAAAAATGCGACGCAAGACCATACCGCCTACGGATTTGCTTATATTCCAGAAGAAGCGATCGCCGAGGCTTCGGGTACAGGCCGCCTGTATTATAACGAATTGCTCGTTGATGCCAGCGAAGGCTATGACGTGGATCAGTTGGGCCAGGTCATCGAAGGACAATCCCAAAATCTTTCCTACTTGGACCAATTAAGCAAAGAGCGATCATTCGGTTACGCTCAGATTCATCAAACGATTTACAACAATGGCATGATGAGCAAGGTGATCCCTTTAGTCCTCTTTTTGATCTCAGCCATCATTCTGTTTCTTACGATGTCCAGGACGATCGATTCGCAGCGGCATCAAATCGGGATTATGAAAGCCTTGGGGGTCAAGGACAGAAACATCATGCTTCACTACATGGGATACCCCGTGCTCATAAGCATTGCAGGTTCGGTCATGGGGTGTGTCATCGCCGCTGCGGTGTTCATTCCATTGGTAACGGCGTCCAGTGCAAGGTCTTATGCATTGCCTGGCATCTCCTATTCACTTTCATTCTTCTCGCTTATACCGCCCATGCTGATCTCCGCTTTGTTCGGGCTCCTGTCCGTGTACTTCAGCGGTAGAAGCATCCTGAGAGAGCGTGCAGCCCAAGCGATGCGTCCCAAACCGCCAAGAACGATGAAAAAGCTGTTTATCGAACGTTTTCCGGGGTTGTGGCTCCGGACGTCCTACAGCCATAAGCTCATTTTGAGAAATTTGTTTTTAAATAAACGAAAAGCGCTGGCCAGCTCCATCGGCATCGTTGCAAGCACCGTGCTGTTAATCACTGCATTAGGGACGCAGGCTGCCTTGCAAAAAATAGCCGACCAAATTGAAAAGGTACACACCTATGACTTCAAGGTCGATTATAAGGCGGATTCGTCTGCGGATACGGTGCAGCTGCCCTCCGGCATCAAACACCATTATTTTTTGTCCGCCCTGCCTGTTGAATTGGTAAAAGGGAATGAGAAGGAAAATGCCACGTTGATGGCAACGGAGAAAGAGAACTCTCTCATTCATTTCTATGATGAACACGGCAATGAAATTTTTCTGGAGGATCACGGGGCGCTTGTGCCTAAATCCTATGCAGATCGTTATAACATTACAGAAGGAGACACCATCCAGCTCAAGCTCACAGAACCGAAGTATCGGAACCAGACCGTGGATATGCAGGTTCTAAAGATTTCAGACCAATATAACAACCCGGCCTTTTACGTCACGCCAGCGTATTTGGACAGTTTAATCATCAGCTACAGCCCGACCTCGCTTTTGGTTCAAAGCGATCATGTTTCGAATCTTGCCGGCATCCGCAGCTTCTTTGAACAGAATCAGCAGGTGGAGAGCATTGCGGACAAGACGGACTTAAAGGCATCGGCGGAATATATCATCAAACAAAACCGCTTTATGTTCATCATGTTTATCATCAGTGCCGTTCTGCTCTCCTTCGGCGCCGTATACACGATATCTTCCATCAACATTTACGAGCGGAAACGCGAGCTTGCCACGCTGAAGGTATTGGGTTACCCCAAACATAAAATAAACAGGCTTATCTTTGCGGAAAACGGGATATTAACCGCCTTTGCGGTCATTGCCGCCATGCCTGTGGGCATTTATTTTTATGCCATCGTGGTAAAGGCGCTGTCGAGCACCCATCAACAAATTCCGGATCAGTTGAGCCCTTCCGTCATACTGGTTTCCGCCCTCTTTGCCTTTTTGTTAACCGCGTTATGCAGCTTGTTGCTCAGGGTAAAAGTGACGAAGATCAATATGATTGAATCGTTGAAAAGTATCGAATAGAATGGTGAAAAGAAGAGCATACAAGGTCTGGACCAAGCAGCTGCATGTGGAAACAGGGAAGTGCGGCTGCTTGATTCGTTTTTTAACTATATCAATCAAGGAGCGTGGCCGCATGAATTTGGAAGAAGTGATGCAGGAGCTTGAGGCGCTGGGAAAGGAACGCACGAAAAAAATATATATGTCGAACGGTGCGCACGAACCGCTTTTTGGCGTAGCTACGGGAGCGATGAAACCGATTGCCCGCAAAATCAAAAAGGACCAGGCATTAGCCGAGCAGTTATACGCCACAGGGAACTATGACGCAATGTATTTTGCGGGCGTCATTGCTGATCCCCAAGCGATGACGGAGGCGGATTTCGACCGCTGGATCGCGGACGCTTATTTTTATATGATCTCCGATTACATCGTGGCCGTGACGCTGTCCGAGACGGATATTGCGCAGGAAGTGGCGGACAAATGGATTGCCAGCGGCGAAGAGCTGAAAATGTCGGCAGGCTGGAGTTGTTACTGCTGGCTGCTCGGCAACCGCCCGGACAGCGAATTTTCGGAAAGCAAGCTGAGCGGGATGCTGGCCAATGTGCAGGAGACGATCCATCAATCTCCCGAACGAACCCGGTATGCGATGAACAATTTCGTATATACCGTGGCCGTTTCCTACGTTCCGCTGCATGAGAAGGCTGTGGAAACGGCGAAAGCCATCGGTCCGGTCGAAGTTCAAAAGGACAAGCCCAAGAGCAAGTTCCTGAATGCTTCCGAAAACATTCAAAAAGCGGTGGACAAAAATCAGCTTGGCTTCAAACGCAAATATGTAAGATGCTAAGCGCAAATGAGCGCATAGATCGTGAATGTAAATGAATGTGGATAAATACGCGCCGGGGGCGTTTCTGCCTCACCCCATTTCCGAAAGGAGGGATATCTCGTGAGAACGGAACAGGAGATGTTTGACTTGATTTTGGGCGTTGCCCGAAAGGATGAACGGATTCGTGCCGTGTACATGAACGGATCGCGTACGAATGCGAACGTGCCGAAAGATATATTCCAGGATTACGACATCGTGTACGTCGTCACGGAAACGTCTTCTTTTATACAGGATGTCACGTGGGTCGACGTATTCGGCGACCGTATCATGATGCAGGAGCCTGACAAAAACGACCTGTCGATCGGCATGGACCTGGATGTTCAACGTTCATACGGATATTTGATGTTGTTTGCGGACGGCAACCGGATCGACCTTCACATCGAAACGAAAGAAGCGATGCTTGACCGATACGGCAGCGACAAGCTGACCGTCCCGCTGCTGGACAAGGATGGCTGCCTGCCGGCCATTCCTGCTCCGACGGATCAGGATTATCATGTAAAGAAGCCTACGGAGGCGTTGTATCTGGGCTGCTGCAATGATTTCTGGTGGTGTCTGCAAAATGTGGCCAAAGGCATCTGGCGTGATGAATTGCCCTATGCGAAACAAATGTTCGAAACCGTCATCAGACCACGCTTGGATCAAATGGTGTCTTGGTGGGTGGGTACGAAACAGGATTTCCAGGTTTCCATCGGCAAAATGGGGAAATACACGAAAACGTATTTGCCGGCATCGTATTGGCAGATGTACGAGCAGACGTATTCAAACAGCGACGATGAGAAGATGTGGGGGTCCGTCTCTGCGGCATGCGCATTGTTCAGGCTGCTTGCGAGAGAAGTGGCCGGGCATTTGGGCTACGTCTACAACGAAGCGGATGATATCCATATGAGCAAGTACCTGGGGCATGTAAGAAATTTACCGCGGGATGCGAAAGGGATCTATTGAAAGAAGTTGGGATTGACAGTCATAATATGGAAATTGTATACTTGCGTAAATTTCACATCGCAAAACGCTTGGATCGGGAATAGTACGGAAACATGCCGTTCAGAGAGCTGCCGCATCGGTGCGAGGCAGTCGGGGGGTTCCGGAAGCTCGCCCGGGAGCGGTAAGGCTGACCTCCGCAGGAGCAGGTCTTAACGGCTGCCGCCGTCATCGGCATGGAGATGATTCGCTGCTTTACGGTGACTCGAAGGTTCAGGAGAACGGCGAATCGAAGAAGAGTGGTAGCGCGAAGGGAAACCTGTCGCCTCTTTAAGAGGCGGCGGGTTTTTGTTTTTCCAACAATCTAAAAAGGCGGTAGGGGAGCATGAGCAATATTATCGATTATTATTCGCAATTTGACGAGTGGGGCAGGCTGGAGCGCGAGCCGCTGGAGTTTCGCATCAACTGGCATTACATGAGGCAGTTCTTGCCCGAGTCGGGACGCGTTCTCGATAATGGCGCAGGGCCGGGAAAATATGCGATGGAGCTTGCCCGGCATGGCTGCCAAGTGACGCTCTGCGACTTGACGCCGCGGCTGGTGGAGATCGCGGAAGCAAAGGCCGACGAACTGGGGCTCCGCGAACGGTTCGATGGTTTCCTTGTCCGCAATGCCGTCAACCTTGAAGGACTGCCGGATGAGCGCTTTGGTGCGTCGTTGATGATGGGGCCGCTGTACCATTTGCAACAGGAAGATGACCGTGCCCGGGCCGTGCAGGAGTTGTACCGCGTCACCAAAAAAGGAGGCATCATATTTGCGGCGTTCCAGAGCACGATGCGCATGACGCTGAACGCGCTGCAGCAGCCGCAGCATTGGAAGCCGCTGGAACGGATGGAGTCCATCCGGGCATTCCGCAGCTCGGGCGTTTTCGATCATGCCGATGAAGGGCGATTCACCGGCGCCTATTATTTCGACGTGCACGAGATTCGGCCGTTTATGGAGAGCCATGGCTTCGAAACGCTGGAGCTGATCGGCTCATCCAGCATCGGCCATCTGCTGAGCCGGGAGCAGCAGCATTATTGGGAGGAACGGGGCGAATCCGCCGAGCTGCTGGAGCTGCTGGTCGAAGCGGCCAAAGATCCGTCGATACTGGGCGTGTCCTCCCATTTGCTGTACATTGGTAGAAAGAAATGAGGATCGTTTGCTGATCTATATATCACCCAAAAAGGAGAATGAACGATGCATTACAAACAAGCGATGCCGCATGATTACGATTTGATTATGGAGCTGTGGAGCAAGTCGGTACAGGCAACGCATCCATTTGTACGTGCGGAAGACCTTCAGCAAATACACGGGGAAATCCCTGCATATCTCCCTCATCTTGATGTACGGCTATGGTATGCGGACAACGATGTTTGCATCGGGTTTTCCGGCGTACAGGGACATCATCTGGAGATGCTGTTTCTGGATCCGGAGTACACCGGCAGAGGGTATGGAACGCAGATCATGCGACATTTAGTCGGGGAATCCGGCGTGACGAGCGTCGATGTGAACAAAGACAATGGTCCTGCGATCGCGTTTTACAAGAAAAACGGATTTGCCGTGGTTGGCGAGGAGCCTACCGATGGAGAGGGACGCCCTTACCCCATATTGCATATGAAACGGATGACGGGCATGGAATAAGGCGGGACGCAATGGGAAGAAACCAGAGGAGAGTGGGAGCATGATTACGTACCGTTTTCTCGCAGGGACAAGCATTGAGGTTCTGCATGAGGCGTTTCTAAACGCTTTTGCCGATTATCAGGTGAACATGGACATGCCCTTGGGCAAATTCGGCGAGATGCTTCGCAGAAGAGGATACGAAGAAAATGTATCGATGGGAGCCTTCGCTGGCGAAACGTTGGTCGGGTTCGTGTTAAACGGGCTGCGGAACTGGCACGGGCAAACGACCGCCTACGATTTAGGCACCGGGGTACTGCCGGAATACCGCAGGCAAGGCTTGACCAACGAGATGCTGAAGCGGGTGAGCGCCAGGTTGAAGGCCGATTCCATAGGCGGTTACTTGCTGGAGGTGCTGACCACCAACTCGTCTGCGGTTGATTTGTATGCGAAGCAGGGTTTTGTCACGACCAGAACGTTGAGTTGTTACCGTTTGGAGCGAAGCCGGCATATCGTACGAGCGACATGGGCGATCCGCGAGGTGGAGCCGTTTGATCCGGAGCGATTCGCGCCGTTTGCTGATTTTGATCCTTCCTGGCAAAATGCGTCTGACTCCATTAACGCCGTTCCGGAAGTTTTTCGTTATGCAGCGGCGTTGGATGGGGATAAGGTCGTTGGTTACGGGGTCATCGATCCCCGGTCGGGAGACGTTCCCCAAATGGCGGTACATCCGGATTACCGGCGCCGGGGGATTGGCGCGAGCCTGCTGGATTGGCTGGTCCACATCGCGGAAGCGCCAAAGATCAGCGTGCTGAACGTGGACAAGGATTGCCGCTCCATGAACGTTTTTTTGAAGGCGGCGGGATTTGAGGTGTTTGCGGAGCAGTACGAGATGCTGCGGACCGATCCGCAAAAATGAATCCAGGCTGATCAAGGATTGATCAATACGTTTTCAGCGGGCCGGAAAGATCAATGTCATTTTTATGGTAGGCCATCATTGGCCGGTGGGAAGGAGAATTCCAAAATGGTGTATAACGAACCAACGGCTATGCGATCCGTGCTTAGCCCCAAGTATCTGAAACATGTTCTGGGTGGACAGTACAGCGTTGGGTGCTGGGATAACTGCACTTTTTGGCTGCGCGGATTAAACGATACGTATCGCGTTCAGACGGAGAAAGGAATTTATATCCTCCGCGTATACCGTACCGAAGTGACGGAGGCGGATGTCCAATATGAGCTGTCAGTATTGTCTAACCTGCAATCCATGCTTGCGGCATCGCCGTATGCCGATGTGGCTGAAGCCATAACCAAAACAGACGAGAGCCAGCATACCGTGGTACATGCCCCCGAAGGGCCTCGCGTGGCCGTCTTGTTCCGCTATGTGGACGGGGTGGAGAACGTGCTGCGGGACGAGGCATCTTGTCATGCTTTCGGTCAGTCCGCCGCCGAACTGCACGCAGCGATGGATCGGGTGGAGGTGGAACTGCCGCGATACGATCTGGACCTGCGTTTTCTGATCGACGATCCGCTCGAACGGATTGTGAACTACATCGGGGAGCAGCATGCAGCGGCTGCCATTCTCCGTGCGTTTGCGGAAGCTTTGAAAGGACGCATCGTCCATGCGGCCAGCCAAGGCGGCGGATTGGACTGGGGGCTGTGCCATGGCGACATGCACGGCAACAATAATGCGTTTCAGCAGGGCGGCAAGTACGTTCATTACGACTTCGAGTGGTCGGCGATGGGATGGCGTGCGTATGACCTTGCCCAGGTGAAAATTCGCAAGCGGCAAGCCGAGGAGGACAAGCCGACGCTCTGGCAGGCGTTCATGGCAGGGTACCGCTCCGTGCGCGATTTCTCTGCGGCAGATGAGCAAGCCGTCGACCTGTTTGCCATTGCCCGCAGATTTTGGGTTATGGGCCTCGATGTGGCATTTATCGAGAGCGACATGGGAGCACTCGACTATGGAGAGGATTGGCTGAACGGCTTCGTGGAGGAATTCCGCAGTACGAATATCGTGCAGGAGCCAGGTCATTCAAACCCGTTGAGCTAAAGCAACAAATAACCAGAAATGCCCCGGGTGCCGTCCCGGGGCATTTCTGGTTTCATATGCTGTCCGAGTTACGGCCTGAACATTGCCGATTCCACATCAGTGGCTGCTGGACGATGCTGCCGCAGCTGCAGCCCCGGCGGCTGCGGCAGCCATGGCGGCCTGCTGCGCGATAAGCATCGTCGTAATGCTGGTCGACAAGCTTGTCGCAAGCACGCCGCTGCGCAGGTCTTCGACATGGTTGACGGCCGCGAGGGCAGCCGAAAACAGCAGCAGTTCCTGCTTGGTGACCGACCAGGTGCCGAACCCTTTCCGCGCGCGCAGCTCGTCAAAGGTCCGGCTTACGTCATCCACCAGCGTATCCTGTTTAACCGGCAGCAGAGAAAGCACGCCTAAGGTAGGCAGCAAATCTCCTTTATCCATCCGCAAGCTGCGCTGGCGGAAAGCGTCTTTCAATTCGAGCAGCCGGGTTCCGGCATGCGCCGAATCTTCGCCAAGCGTCAATACCTGGGTCAGGGCCTGCAGGCCATTGCCGATCGGGAACTCGCGCCGCAGTTCGGCATACAGCTCCTCCATGCGGATCACGGAGGCTTCAGGCTCAAGCTCGGAAAGGGCAAGCATGGCCGCGAAAATGTAATCGTCCTGTCCCGTTAGGAAGGCATGCTCCGCTTTCATCCGGTCGTAGAACGTTTTGGCCCGCCGGATGACGGCATCGAACCGCTCCTTCGGCGCATGTGCGGCAATCTGGTGGGCTGCGATGACCAAATAATCCGACGTTCTGAATTTGATTTCCTTCATCTGGTCGTAGACCGACAACGTATCGGTGAGCCGGGTTTCCTGATCCGGCGCAAGGGAGAGAAACGCGGCTAGCGTTAGCGACGAATTACCCCTGAATGCCGAGAACAGGCGAGTGCTTTCCTTGATTCGCTCCAGATTGTGCCGGATGGCTTCGCAATCAGCGGTTTTGTTTTCGGAAGCAAATAACAGGGCGGCCAAGCGATGAAGGATCGCGTTCTGCCATTTGAACTCTTTTTTGATGGCCTGGGTATTGGAAACGAACAGCTCGACTCGCGCCTCATGCTGCTGCTGCATGTGCAGACCTCCATTTCAAGGATGTTGTGTTGTAACCAGTGTAAAGGATATTCGGGTTTCGTACCATGATTTTACACCCAGCCCGTGAATTCCAAAATGGCCGCTTTTGCGGATTGCGCTTCGGATTGGGCCCCTTTGCGCCATTGTTTGGGCGACTCGCCCATAAGCTTGGAGAAGCAGCGGTTAAAGCTGGAGATGGAACGAAAGCCGACTTGCTCGGAGATCGACAGAATGGAGGCGTCCGAGCTTTTCAACTGTTTGCAGGCCTCTTCGATGCGGGTGCTGTTGAGGAAATCGAGCGGCGCCGTGCCCATGATGTCATGGAATTTTCTGCGGAAATGGGTCGTGCTCAAATGGCAGAGGTCAGCCAGATCGTCGACGGTTATGGGAGACATGTAGTTTTTGGCGATGTGTTCGAGCGCTGGAGTAATGACCAAATCGCTCTTCGGGCGAGGCTCCGATTCGTGTTCAGTCCACGGGCTGCTGCTGGAATGGATGCGAAGGAGCTCAATGTATAAGGACAACAACAGACCGTAGGCGCTCTCCTGGTAGTGGGCATTCCGCTGCTTCAATTCCTCCACGACCGAGGTGGCGAGCGCATGGACTTTGGGATACCGCTCCTTGCTCAAAATGCAGTTCGTTCCTTGCACCGCCCACAGATTCGGCTCGAAGTCGCTGTAGGCGTTTTTCAACGAGTGCTGGAAGAGGTCTTCCGGCGAAAAAAAGATATACGACCAGAGGCTGGCCATGCCCTGCGAGCTGTACGTCGTATGAGGAAGGTATCTGGGAATGAAGGTGACATCGCCGGCTTGGAAGGGAACAGATTCTCCTTTGATGTCCATGAAGCCGCCATCCGAATAACAGATGCCGATCTCGAGATGGTTATGGAAGTGGAGATGCTCGCTTCGGATATCGGAAATCTTCCAGCGTTCCCCGCTTAACAGCAGAACCGGAAAGTCGATGGGCAGGCTATAGTGGCGATATTCGATGACGGGTTTTTTCGGTTTGGGCATGTTCGGCTGCTCCCATGACGTTGATTTGGGTGAATCGTGTGCAAATGAACGTGATGTCAGATGAAACCGTGAAATCAAGATAAATGGTCGAAATTGCGCAGTTTTGTTGCGAATATGCTTAGATGGAGACTATTTTACTGCGTACAATGAAAGAAGTAAAGCGTTTACAAATATGGACGGACAGCTCTCAAGCGCCATTTGAGGGCGTGTGCGCATGAGAGGGGAATCACGATGATTCAATTGAAGTATGATCGCGAGCAAATTCTGGGTGTCATCGACAGCGTCGCCAAAAAAACGCTGGCGATGGATTTAACGTGGGAATGGCCATGCGGGGTTGCGTATTACGGCGTATCGAGAGCCTACCAGACGACAGGGAACCAGGAGTATTTGGACAAGCTTGTCCAGTGGACGGACGAATACATCGAGCTGGGATTGCCGAGCTGGACGGTCAATACGTGTGCGATGGGCCACATGCTGATCACGCTGTACGAAGAGACCGGTGACGAAAAGTATTGGAATATCGCGCTGAGCAAAGTGGATTACATCCGCAACCATGCTCTCCGTTTCGGAGACAGCGTGCTGCAGCACACCGTTTCGGTTGCCAACGATTTTCCGGAACAGGCTTGGGCGGACACCTTGTTCATGGCGGCGTTTTTCCTGCTTCGCGTCGGCAGCAAATTGAACGATCAGGACATCATTCAGGATGCCTTGAACCAATATTACTGGCACATCAAATATTTGCAGGACCCGGGCACCGGCTTCTGGTACCATGGCTACAACAACGTGAACAAAGACCACATGTCCGGCTTTTTCTGGGGAAGAGCGAACGCTTGGGGCGCCTACACGATGTCTCAAGTCAAACCGCTGCTGAAGGACTGGTATTTGTATCCGCAATGCATGGACGTGGAGTGTTCGCTGCGGGACCAGCTGGCCGCCCTGAAGACGGTTCAGACGGAGAACGGGTTGTGGCGCACCGTATTGGATGACGAAGAATCCTACGAAGAAGTATCCGCTTCTTGCGGCATCGCGGCTGCGATGATCAACAACGGCAATCCATTGCATACGAAGTACGTGCAAAAGGCGCTGGAAGGCATTTTGAACAACATTACCGAAGACGGCCGCGTACTGGGCGTATCGGGCGGAACGGCCGTAATGAAAGACCGGGAAGGCTATCGCAACATTCCGAAAGACTGGATTCAGGGCTGGGGACAGGGCCTGGCACTCGCATTTTTGTCCGACATGCTGAGAAAATAGGAGGGGTTCGCGATGTCCAAGCCGACCAAAGGGGCCTTTACGCTGCCGGGAGAATCCGGTTACGAGGCGCTGACGCTGGAATTGGCCGAACGCTGGGGCGCCGATGTCATTCGCGACAGCGACGGCACGCAATTGTCCGATGAAATCATCAACGCCGGATACGGCATTTATTCGACGATCTGCATCATCAGGGATCATAACGAATGGGCCTCCCGCCATTTGGATAAGCTGCAGCAATGTTTCTTGATCACGCATCCGAAGGTAGCCGTTCAGGATTACTTATCGATTTATATCATGGAGGATTTTTTCGTTGAGCAATTCAGGGTGAACGATTCCAAAGAAGCCTTCAAATACTGGCAGGTGTACGACAGAACGACAGGTCAGGAGGTGCCGCGAGAACAGTGGAATTACGAGCGTGAATCCGGAAACGTCGTTCTTACCGGCATTGTGCCTTGGCATAAATATACGGTCAGTTTCATGGCATACCGGATCTGGGAAGAAATTTCGATGTACAATCACACGACGAACGATTGGGACAAAGAGCATTTAATGCAGATCGATCCGATCTATCCCGAAACGCAGGCATATTTGCTGAAATGGATGGAGGATTGGTGCGTGCAGCATCCGGAAACGACGGTTGTGCGGTTCACCTCCCTGTTCTATAATTTCGTCTGGATTTGGGGCAGCAATGAGCGCAACCGCCATTTGTTTACGGATTGGGGCTCGTACGATTATACGGTAAGCTCCAGGGCGCTGGATTTGTTTGCCCAACAATACGGGTATGCGATGACGGCCGAGGATTTCGTCAACGGCGGCAAATACCGCGTCAGCCATATTCCGGCCGAACGGCGCAAGCTGGACTGGATGGCGTTCATCAACGATTTCGTGATCGGCTTCAGCAAACAATTGATCGACATCGTGCATAAACACGGCAAGCTGGCGTACGTTTTCTACGATGACAGCTGGGTCGGCATGGAGCCGTACAACGATCGTTTCGAGGAGTTCGGCTTCGACGGCATGATCAAATGCGTGTTCTCGGGGTACGAGGCAAGGATGTGTTCGGGCGTCAAGGTGGATACGCATGAAATCCGTCTGCATCCGTACTTGTTCCCTGTTGGTCTGGGCGGGCTCCCGACCTTCAAGGAGGGAGGCAATCCAACGCTGGACGCCAAAAAATATTGGATTCAAATCCGGCGTGCCTTGCTCAGGGAACCCATCGACCGGATCGGACTGGGCGGATATTTGCATCTGGTGGAGCCTTACCCGGACTTTTGCGATTATATCGAGAAGATTGCCGACGAATTCCGGGAAATCAAAGCGCTGCATCGTCAAGGCAAACCTTATCGGATCCAAACGAAGGTTGCCGTACTGCATAGCTGGGGCAAGCTGAGATCATGGACGTTGTCCGGCCATTTCCATGAAACGTACATGCATGATTTGATTCACGTCAATGAGGCATTGGCGGGACTGCCGGTGGACGTGCAGTTCATCGATTTCGAGGATATCCGCCAGGGTGCGCTGGAGCATTGCGATGTCGTGATCAATGCGGGTACGGCCGGTTCGGCATGGAGCGGCGGAGAGCATTGGAAGGACAACAAGGTAGTCGATTTGCTGACGAAATGGGTGCATGGAGGCGGCACGTTGATCGGCATCAACCAGCCTTCGGCGGTGGAAGGGTACGATACCTTTTTCCGGATGGCACATGTGCTCGGTGTGGATGAGGATACGGGGGCCAGGGTAGCTCACGGAAGATGGACGTACGAGGTAGGCGACGAGCAAGGTTTGGTTCCTGAAGGAGCTCATATCGCACCGAAAAACAACATCTATCTTACCGACGGATCGGCGTCGGTCATCCATGAAACGAACGGTAAAATCGCGCTGTCCACGCATGCTTTCGGTAAAGGTAAAGGGATCTACCTGTCTTCGTTTGAATTCGGCTGGGAAAACGCAAACATGCTCTTCAACATCATTCGCCATGCCGGCAATGAGCCCACCGAGACGAAATATATGACGGATAACGTTTACACAGAATGCGCCTACTATCCGGACAGCAGCATCCTGGTGGTCATCAACAACAGCGACCAGATTCAACAAACGACCGTGGACACCGAGCATGGCTCACAGACGGTGAAATTGGAACCGTACGATACCCTGATCACCCGGTTGACGGGCAACATGGTTGGTGTGGGAAAGGGAACGGACTCGCGGTTATAATAGAAAAGAGGCTCAAGCTTAAGGCTTTCTGCCACGGCTTGGGTTCTTTTTGCTATGATGGCGATTTAATCCGTTGGGGGGATGAACTTGAAGGCGGCATTCGACGTATTGAACCGTGTGCTGGAAGGACACGTAGGTGCGGATGATTTCATTTCGGAGCAAGATCTATGCGAGCAGGAGCAGCGTTTGGGCATCCGGTTTCCGGACGTTCTGCGAGAATACTATAAAAGATTCGGGAACTGTCGATACATTACGCAGCATTGCAACAATCAGTATGAGCCAATGAGACTGCAGGAGACGTTTGTGCCAGGTCCCGATTTCTTTACGACAGACAAAGCGTTCCTGGTGTTCTATCAATGCGAGGAATCGGTGATCTACTGCGGTATCCGCTTAAGCGATGTATCCATGGAAGACCCGCCCGTGTATCTCTGCGCTTGGAACAATCCCGACTGGTCGCGGGAGAACGAATCATTGTCCAACTTTTTGGTGAGCAAAGCACTCGTACAGATGGCCGTGGAGGACAGATTGCCCTTTTGGGTTATTTTCGATGAAAACATGTGGCGGTTATCGGATTACCTAAGCTGCTGGGAGATGGAGGGTGACCCATGCGAAATCAAAGAGACGTCATCCGTGCAGGCGTGGCGTATCTTCTATAGAAATCATGTCATCGTTCTGTTTGAAATGTCCCTTGGGGATGACGATGAGGAACTGTTGGCCGTGTATCTGGCATCGTTCGATCGGGAAAATATAGCTCGCATGGTGGACACGACCGGGCGGGCTCAAACGCTGCCTGAATACCGGAGCAATATCGTCGTATAGTGGAGTAATCTATTGCGGATTTTCGACGGAGGATCGCGGCTGAGTTGAGCTGGATGTAGTATATTTCGTCTCGGGAACATAGGAACCAGGAATGTGTATCATGTGTAACGAACATGAGCAGCCTTATTTGGAGGGAAATTCTCGAATACGGAGGCTAACGAACCGTGGGCACGCTATTTTGCAGCAATGGCATGTCCTATTTCTCAATGGGCGGCGTTTAGCTTGCCTGATGTTCGTTAGCCCTCCATATTTGGCGAAATCATGCAATATAACGTGTCTGAGATTCGTTAGGCGAGAGACGTAAACTTGCCATGGGGGAAGGTACAGCCCCGCTGGCTCGGATCAATTGAATGTAATCGTGTAGGATACCGAAGGATATGCGGCTTCCGATCCAGGCACGCGTTCAACCACGGTAATCAATGTTCCCGGTTCATAATAGCCGGAGCCGGTGTTGTAACTGGTACTGCTTATGACGACCGTACCAAGGTCCAGGGTGGTATTGTTGTAGCTCCAGTAGTAATGCAGTCGAAGCGTGTTTGGCGCGGACGTCGTTACTTTTACGCTTGTGCCGGACGTTTTGGCATTAGGAAGTATGTAGGCATACCCTTGGCCGGCGGTAAGTGTATTGGAGTAGCTGCCTCCGTAACTGACAATGGCAGGGTTGGCCGACGCGGTCAGGCCGAACATCAAAGAGATGCCCATAAACAAGGCAAACAATGCGGTGCTCCACTTTTTCATCAAACGCTCATCCTCTCCAAATAAGTGTTTCAAGTTTAACTAGGTGTAAACCAAAAACCTTTTCGAAACGGATCGGAGCAGCCTCCTTTTTTCGTTTTTTGATAGCGCTAACATGTTGACGTCTATAATATATACCATAAAATTACAGCTGTAAACAGGAAATGCGAACAGCAGAAAAAGACCGCGATTTGCGGTCGGGTTATGGTAAATCTCGTTAAATTTGCATTACAAAATGAGCATTACCATATGTATTGCGGTCACTCCCCCCCAATGGATATACAATCGATCTGGAGAATACGTTTTTGAATTCATTGTGGGCATGCCCATTGGCTGACCTCGATCGGCTCGAACAAATGCGATATTTCATATGAAATGAGACTGTATTAGGTTCCAAACATTGGGAATGATTGTGGAAAGGAGGGGGTGCATGTACGCTTCCTCACATTCCTTGTTGTATTTCTCCGGCACATCTCGTACAATTTGGTGGAGCAATTCTGCATTGCGTTAAAACATAATAATGAGAAAGCAACATTACACCAAGAAAATGCACAAGAGAAGGGGAGTTTCGTTTTGGAATCGAAGGAGCTTTCACGCGGGCTGAAGCCCCGGCATGTGGAGCTGATCGCGCTGGGCGGCACGATTGGCGTTGGATTGTTCATGGGATCGGCGAGCACGATCAAGTGGGCAGGTCCTTCCGTGCTGCTGGCCTATTTGCTGGCCGGAATCATTATCTTTTTTGTTATGCGCATCATGGGGGAAATGCTGATCCAGGAGCCTGTGACAGGTTCGTTCGCCACATTCGCCCATAAATATATCGGACCGCTCGCCGGATTCCTGACGGCCTGGAGTTACTGGTTCCTTTGGGTTACCGTCGGCATGGCCGAAGTAACGGCGATAGGCATCTACGTCGGGTATTGGTTCCCGGACGTCCCGCAGTGGATTCCCGCGCTGGCCGGCGTGCTGATCATTGCGGCGGCCAACCTGGCGGCGGTGAAATTTTACGGAGAGTTCGAATTTTGGTTTGCGTTGATCAAGGTGGCAGCCATTTTGTTCATGATCGTGATCGGCACCGGGCTGATTTTCTTCGGCTGGGGGAACGGCGGAGAACCGATCGGCCTGTCGAACCTGGTCAGCCATGGCGGGTTTTTCCCGGGCGGGCTGAAAGGGTTCTTGTTTGCGCTATGCATCGTGACGGCGGCGTATCAGGGCGTTGAGATGGTCGGCATTACGGCAGGCGAAGCGGAGAATCCGAAGCATACGCTGCGCAAAGCGATCAAAAACATCGTATGGCGCATCCTGATTTTCTACGTGGGCGCCATCTTCGTCATCGTGACGCTGTACCCGTGGAACGAGGTCGGACAGACGGGCAGCCCGTTCGTGTTGACCTTTGCCAAGGTCGGGATCGTGGCTGCCGCAGGCATTATCAACTTCGTGGTGCTTACCGCAGCCATGTCGGGCTGCAACAGCGGCATTTACAGTGCGGGACGCATGCTCTACACGCTGGCGGAGAACGGTCAGGCACCGGCTTTTTTCAAAAAGCTGTCGAAAGGCGGCGTGCCGCGCAACAGCATCATCGTCACGATATCCCTGCTGCTGATCGGCGTGGTGCTGAATTATTTGATGCCGGACTCCAAGCTGTTCCTGTACATCTATAGCGCGAGCGTTCTGCCTGGCATGATGCCATGGTTCGCGCTGGCGATCAGCCAGTTTGGGTTCCGCAAGCGGTGGGGAAAGGACCTCAAAGAGCATAACTTCAAATCGAAGTGGTTTCCGATCAGCAACTACATCATCATCGTGTATCTGGTGCTTGTCATCATCGGCATGGCGTTTAATCCGGATACGCGCGTTTCGTTGCTCGTCGGTGCCGTCTTTATCGCCATTGTATTTGTAGGGTATTTTGTGTTCGGCCTGGGCCGGAAAGGGCAAGACCGCTCTTAGAATGTTCAACGTCAGCGGCATTTCAGTTGTCTCGCGGTAATGGGCGGGCCTCACGTATGTCGCAATGCATAACAGCAACCGTATAAGCATTCCTCGAATGCACCTTTGGGAACCTCTTCGGGCCCAGGTGCCCTTCCGGGAATGCTTTTTTTCGTTCCAATGACATGTTGAAGGACTCACCTAAGTTCCAATGATGCTAACTCCGCAGCTGTGGATACTTGGCAGCGACCTGCTCTAGGATCATAGGACATAGGAAATGCTCCCCGAAGGGTTTAGATTTTTCGGATCAAGGTTACAAAAGGAGAGAGTGAGAACCTTGGAAACGTCACATTGGAAAAAGACCCCGAATACGAACACGTTATCAGTTTAGGAGGAATGGATCATGGCGAATCAGGATCAGTATACGATGCAGGACCCGACTACCCAGTATCCGAAGGCGACGAAAGAATGGAAGCAGCAGCAGGATGAACCCGGACTGCAGCGGGAGATGACGCCGATCCCCGATTGCGGGGAGAAAAGCTACCGGGGCAGCGGACGCTTGACAGGACGCAAGGCCGTCGTAACGGGAGCGGACAGCGGGATCGGCCGTGCGGCGGCCATTGCGTTTGCGCGGGAAGGAGCGGACGTGCTGTTGTCCTATCTTCCGGAAGAAGAGGCCGACGCCAAAGAAGTCGTTGCCTTGATCGAGGAAGCAGGGCGCAAGGCCATCGCGATGCCGGGCGACCTGAAGAACGAGGCTTACTGCGAGCAATTGATCGAAGCTGCGGTGGAGAAGCTGGGAGGCATCGATATTTTGGCCAATGTAGCCGGCAAACAGCAGTACGTGGAGCAGATCGCCGACCTGACGACGGAGCAGTTCGACGCGACGTTCAAAACGAACGTGTACTCCATGTTCTGGCTCTGCAAAGCCGCGGTCAAACATATGAAGCCGGGCAGCTCCATCATCAATACGTCTTCCATCCAGGCCTACAAACCGTCGCCGATCCTGCTGGACTATGCGACAACCAAGGCGGCGATCAATACGTTCAGCAAGGCGCTCGCCCAGCAGGTCGGCAGCAAGGGCATCCGCGTCAACGTGGTTGCGCCTGGGCCCGTCTGGACGCCGCTTCAGGTGGTCGGCGGTCAGCCGGTCGAGAAGCTTGCCGAGTTCGGTTCCAACACGCCGCTTGGCCGTGCGGGCCAGCCCGCCGAAATGGCACCCGCATTCGTATTTCTGGCGAGCCAGGAGTCCAGTTACGTCAGCGGCGAAACGCTGAACGCCAACGGCGGAACGGTAAGTCCTTAAGGCCGTTCTCCCCAAGCGACGCATGAGTTTGAATCCGGTTCACCACAACTCCCCTCTACCATAAAGGCAGAAGGGAGTTTTTGGTTGCGTCCGTATGCATGTCCAGCATTAAGGTTAAAGAACGACGTAACTGCCGAGCGTGGCTAAGGTGACCGTTTCCAACAACGCTTCGTCCTGGATTCAGAAACGATGGGAACGGAACAAGGGAGAAGCAATGGGTTTTATTTTTTGTAGGTGACTGTAAGCGTTAACGTGTTATAATGGACTATAGTTGTATACAAGTATTCTGAATAAATTCTAAAACGTTTTCCGCCAGTCCTTGTTTATTTCCGTCTGAAATCCGTTCATCTTATCCAAGCCGAAAGAGAGGAATTTCCATGATCAGACCATCGGAAGACCAGCAATATTACGAGTTGACCAGCCCAACGAGCCTGCCCAAAGCTTCGGGATTTTTGTGGAACGAAAAAATGATGATCCATATGAATTGCCGTGGGTACGCCGTAGCGCAGTTCATGCAGCCGGAACCGGCCAAATATTCGCATGCGCCGAACCTGGAGGCCAAGACGTTCATGCAGCCGGAACAGCCGTATTATGCCCACCATCCCGGACGGTTCGTGTACGTAAAAGATGAAGTAAGCGGGGGCGTCTTTTCGGCACCGTATGAACCCGTGCGCAAACAGGCGGACAAATATGTCTTTTCCATCGGCAAGCATGATCTGCGTTGGCAAGTTGTAAGCGGTGACATCGAAGTGGAGATGGTTTTGACGCTGCCGAAGGCGGAGGCGATGGAGCTGTGGAGCGTGAAAGTGAAGAACCTGTCGTCCACGACGCGTAAGTTAAGCGTTTATCCGTATTTTACGGTAGGGTATATGTCCTGGATGAACCAGTCCGGCGAATATGTTGACTCGCTGCAAGGCATCGTGTGTTCCTCGGTGACACCCTACCAGAAGTACCAGGATTACGACAAAATCAAAACCTTTGCAGACAAAACCTTTTTGCTCGCAGATGAGCGGCCTGTTGCGTGGGAAGTTAACCAGGAAGCTTTTGAGGGCGAGGGTGGTCTCCATGCCCCGTCCGCTCTTGAGGCCGACACGCTGGCTTGCGGGGACGCAAGATATGAGACGCCGACATGTGCCCTACAGTATCGACTGGAACTCGAAGCCGGGGCAGAGAAGGCGTATCGTTTCATCTTTGGCGCCGCCCACAATGAACAGGAGATTGGGCAGATTCGTCAGAAGTACTTTGTGGATGTAAACGGTCAAGGGATGAACGGTTTTGCTGCGGCCGGGCTGGAATATGCCGCCTATGTTGCGGAAGGTCAGGGAAATATCGAGATTAAAACACCCGATGAAGGGTTGAACAACTTCGTTAACCACTGGCTGCCGCGCCAGATGTACTATCATGGCCAAACGAACCGTTTGACGACAGATCCCCAAACCCGGAATTATCTGCAAGACAATATGGGCATGAGCTATATTCAGCCAAGCGTTGCGCGAGGGGCGTTTCTTACGGCACTTGAGCAGCAGAATGTCAGCGGCGCAATGCCTGACGGCATTATTTTGCACCCGGACGCCGAACTCAAATATATCAACCAGGTACCGCATACGGATCATTGCATCTGGCTGCCGGTATGCATGAGCACGTATCTGGATGAGACCAACGATTACGGCATTTTGGATGAACAGGTCGGGTTTGCGGACAGCGAAGAGACGGCCACCGTTCTTGAACATATGCATCGTGCCATGCGTTGGCTAATTCAGGATCGCGACGACCGGGGACTGAACTACATCAACCAGGGAGACTGGTGCGATCCGATGAATATGGTCGGGTACAAGGGAAAAGGCGTATCCGGCTGGCTTACCATTGCTACGGCGTATGCGTTCAAGGTGTGGGCAAACATTTGCGAACAGGCAGGGCATGCGGAAGCAGCAGCCGAATTTCGGGAGGAAGCGGACAGAACCAACGAAATTGCCAATACGTATCTGTGGGACGGCAACTGGTATGCACGGGGGATTACCGACGACAACGTCGTATTCGGCATCAGCAAAGACAAGGAAGGGCGCATCTTCATCAACCCGCAAGGTTGGGCCCTGATGAGCGGCGCGGCCGATCCGGACAAACGGGAGAAGCTGATTCGCGCCGTGGAGGAACAATTGGAAACGCCATACGGCGTGGAAAAGCTGGCACCCTCCTTCACGGCGATGCGCGAGGATGTTGGACGCGTGACCCAGAAACATCCGGGCAGCGCGGAGAACGGAGCCGTATACAACCATGCTGCGGCGTTCTACATTTATGCGTTGTATCTGGTCGGGGAGAAGGAGAACGCCTATCGTTTGCTGCGCAAAATGATTCCCGGTCCGGACCTGGACGATATCGTTCAACGGGGACAATTGCCTGTATTTATCCCGAACTATTACCGCGGTGCCTATCGCCAATTCCCGCGTACGGCAGGCCGGTCCAGCCATTTGTTCAACACGGGAACCGTCCCGTGGGTATACCGCTGCCTGATCGACGGGCTGTTCGGTTTGCAAGGCCATGCGGAAGGTCTGCAATTGCGCCCGCAATTGCCGGCGGACTGGAACGAGGCGTCCGTGACGCGCAAGTTCCGCGGAGCGGTGCTGGAGGTGCAGATGAAGCGAAGCGAGAGTGTTCGCGAGCGGCAAGTATATGTGAACGGTAAGCCGATTGAAGGAGACGTGATCCGGAGTATTCAGGCCGGTGCCTCGTATGAAGTGTTGGTCAAGCTTCCGTTGTAAAAGTAAACGACCGAGCAGTCACGTTTTTTAGTACCTAGTGCCTTCCTACTATGATAAGGGAGGCACTTTTTTGGCATTACTCACTCTAAAGCTTCATCCGATACCAATAACGGTAGATCTCCTCGTATCCCAGCTTTTCGTATAACCGCCAAGCCGGCGCATTGTCGGCAACGACCGCGAGGTAACTGAATTCGGCTCCTTGGGCTTTGCCCCAGTGAAGCAGGTGCAGGATCAGATGCTCAGCCAGCCCTTGATTTCTGTACCGCCGATCTGTCACGATATCATACAATCCGATATAACCGCGTTCGACGACGCCCAGGCCGCAGGCAACCACTTGATCGTTCAACGAAAGAGAGATGTACCCCGTCGCCGTTCGGATATTCGAGAGCATGCGTGTCATCGTGGGTACCTTTTTCGCGTCAACCTCATTGATCCTGCAAAAGGATTCCAGCCACGAATTCGTTGCACAGTTATCGATTTGGATGTCAGCATGCTTTGGTGTCTTAAGTCCGTCCAGGCTGCGAGTTTGAATGCTGGTCAGGTCCAATACGGAATACCCTTTTTCATCCAAAATGTTATCCAGATTTTCAGGATGAATAAATGGGGTGATTTTAAAGACGGTGGGTAACCCATTACGCTCGTACAATTGCTCACATGTTTTTATTTTTTCATGGATGTCGAGCGTGGAGGTGTATATGGGCTGTATGGAGTTGGCGCGTTTGGTGCATCCGTCCGCAAAGCGAAGCACCCATCCGTCAACAAACAGGGTGGACAAGGAAGGCCAGTGGCCAAGGGACAATTCCTCGATCATTTTGTGGGATGATGCGGCAGCGGGAAACATGGGATCGGCATACCTCCTGTTTTATAATGATAAATATACTAATAAATAATAATACATATTATTGCATAAAAATTCAATTATGTGTACAAGCAGCTTTGAGTGCGAGGGCACGCGATATGAGGTACAATCAGGGTAGTCAGTACAGCGATGTGAACGGCATATTATGAACAGAAGTGGAGAAAACGATGTTTACGATTGAAGTGAAGGGCCAACTCATTCAGTGCCATCTGGAACTGGGCAAACGCAAAAAGGTATCCATCAGCCTGGACCTGCCCTACATGGTGACGATCAAGGCACCCAATGGCATCACAGAAGAGAAGATCGGAGAACTCGTGCGGCAGCACGGGGATGTCATTTTGCAGCGATCGGCCTTGATGCAGGAAGCGCTGGACGGACCGCAGCCTCGGACCTATCAGGACGAAGGAACGTTTATGTGGCTTGGCAAGGAGCATGCCTTGCATGAACTCATTGATGTGGAAGGTTTGGAAGAGGACGAGCTGCGGGTGCGTTTGAAAAAGTTTTATTTTGCCGAATGTAAACGGGTCATTGGGGAACGCATCGGTGCGTTTCAACAGGCGCTGAAGGTAAAGCCGAAGTCCATGGATATCGTGGAGTCGGCCACCAAATGGGGGAGCTGTAGTTGGGACAAAAAACTCACCTTTAACTATCGGCTTGCTATGGCTCCTGTAGACGTCATCGATTATGTCATCATCCATGAGCTGTGCCATATTCATCACATGAATCATGACCGTTCCTTTTGGCGGCTGGTAGGCAGCATAATGCCCGATTACGAGGAGAAGGAAGCGTATTTGCGAAGAAAAGGCCAAGCGATGACGCTCTAATAAACGGTATGATGGCATGTGGTGGAGTCAGTAATAAATGACCTAAGTTTGATCCAATCACACTTTGTTAAGGAGGCACAGGCATGACAGGGAAAAATCCAACCTCGGTTGAAGTCGACGAATATATTGCGGGATTCCCGCCAGAAGTGAAGGCCAAATTACAAATGATGCGTGAGCTGATCCGAGAGATTGCCCCGCAGGCGGAAGAGAAAATAAGCTACAAAATGCCGACGTATGCCCTGCATGGCAATCTGGTTCATTTTGCCGGATACGCGAAACATATTGGATTCTACCCTGCGCCGAGCGGGATTGAAGAATTCAAACAGGAGTTGTCGGCCTATAAAGGGGCCAAAGGCTCCGTGCAATTCCCGTTGGATCAACCGTTGCCGGAAGCGCTGATCCGCCGCATCGTGGCGTTCCGGGTGAAGGAAAACGAAGAGAAGGCCCGGCAGAAGAAGCAGGGGAAGTAGTCGTCAAACAGACAGGTTGAGGATGGACGAGCAGTTGCATAAAGGGGCTGGGAGCATGAACAAAGCGTTGATCGTGCTGGATGTGCAGGCAGGCATCGTATCGCAGAGGGACGTGACAGGTACAATCCATGCCATAGAAAGCGTCATCCGCGATTTCGAAGCGAGAAACGAGCCGATGGTCTTCATCCGGCATCTGGACTACGAGCAAGAGGAATCGCCGTTGTTCCATACTAAAGTGGACAATCTGAGGTTTGTGGTGGATTGGGGACGACATCAGGTCCTGGATAAAAGCAAACCAAATGCATTCAGCAATCCTGCGCTCAAATCCTGGTTGCAGAATCATCAGGTGGAGCACATCTTTATCATTGGGTTCAACACGGAATATTGCTGTTTGTTTACGGCTATTGCGGCCGAGCATGAGGGTTTCAAGGTTACGCTGATCGAAGATGCGACAGGTACGGTAAATACGGCGGAGACGTATGAAATGCCGGGGCTCGACATTCAGGATTTCATCGGCTCGGTTCTGAATTGGTCCGGCTGCATCGAGGTTTTGTATGTAGACGAGTACCGAGAGTTGTACTCCAAATAATATCCGTTACATCAGGAATCGTTGGATCGGATCACTGGATAAAGACGAAATCCGGACTGCCTTCTTTCGTTGCGAAGGTAGTCTATTTGTGCGTGACGCCGATTCAGCGATTTTTCAGCTTGAGCCCTTATAATACGTACCGAAATCCTGCATTCGAAAAGGAGTTTTGGCATGGCTAAGGTGATCCATAAGGGGCTCTATCTGATTCTTGCTTTGTTTATCGGACTGTTTATCGCATCAACCTTCGTCGTTCGGGCGCAGTACAATTATGCCGCTTACGGTGACAATCCGATTCTGGGATCGCAGCAATGGGGCATTTTCATCCCGCTCCTGATTGTGCTGTCGCTCGCCAGTGTGGTTATGTACCGACTGTGTCTGAAGCTGAACCGGTTTCGTCCAGTGGTCGTTATTCCTGTCGTGCTGCTGGCGTCCTTCGCCGTTCAGACCGCGATCATTTTTTGGTTTCCGCGCGTGCCGACGGACGATTCGCAGACAGTGCTTTCGCTGGCGATGGACATGCTGTATGACCAGGACTATTCCTCGTTTGATACGACCGGTTATCTGCACATGTTTCCGTTCAACTATTCGATCGTATTGATTTTGAAAACCTTGCTGTACCTATTTCCGGATAACTATCTGGTCATCAAGCTGTTTAACATTTTGTGCACGCTCGTAACGACGTTAATGATCTATCTCATCTATAAACAACTCCATGCCAAATCGGGCGGGCGTGATTACGGGGTTCTTGTCCTGGCAGCAACTTACCTGCCTGCCTTATTTATGAACAACTTGATCTATAACGATGTTATTGCCACCGCGCTGCTTACGTCGAGCCTGTACTTCCTGATCCGGTTCCTGAAGGAGAAAACGTACAAGTGGGTCGTCGCTGCCGCCATCTTGTTGGCCCTTGGCAACGACCTGCGCAGCATCGGCGCGATTGTGTTGATCGCGGCAATCCTTTGTATTCTTTTGAATATCAGGAGCCTTGGCTTCAAAAAATTCATGATTTCCATCGGCGTGCTCGCGCTTTTATTTAATGTCCCGGGGTGGACGCAGAAATGGGCACTGCAATCCGTCGTGGATGAGCCTGTCGGCGAAAACGCCGCGCCCGTCTATATGTGGTTGAACATGGGGATTAACCTGGAGCGCTTCGGGTTCTGGGATAACCGGGAAAGCTACGCCATCTACCAGAGAGAGGCGAATTATAACAAAGCCGAGAGTACGGAGTTGTTCAAGCAGGAGATCGGACGAAAGCTGTCGGAAGCCAGCGCGGACGACCTCGTGAGGATGTATACGAAAAAACTCATTTGGACCTGGACCGAAGGAACTTACCAAATGGATCGGTACGGCATCGGCAATGGCAGTTCGTTTGGCATGGGCAGAGGTGGGGGCGGAATCGACGGTTCCTATAGTTATGCCACTGCCGCCACGGATTGGTTCCAAGGGGATTCGGCACCTCGAATCGGCATTTTGTGGGTGGTATACACCATGAACGTGCTGATTTATGTTTTCGTGCTCGTCCGGTTAATCGGCGGAATTCGGGCCAAGAGATATGACGAGGTTTCGTTGATATTGGTTATTCTCGGGTTTATCGGATTTTATTTGCTCTGGGAAATCAAATCGAGGTATCTTTTTCCGGTGTACCCGCTGCTGCTCGTGCTTGCTTATATGGGATTCAAAGATGCGCATGACTCGATATTCCGAAGAAAACTTGGCGGGGAACGCATTTCCCTCGGAAAAGGTGATTCATATGCGAAGTAAAGCACTGTTCACATTGTTGATATCGGCCCTTATCGGCTGTTCCGTCCTGCTCACGGCTTGCGATGCCATCACGGCCCAGAATATTGAGAGAACCGGCGCTCCCGGTCAGGGAATGAACGGATTTCCCGGCATGAATGGCGGGGGTGGCATAGATGGTGGCGGCCAAGGCATGAGCAGAGGCGGCCGCATGAACGGCGGCGGAACGAATGGTCGAAACGGCGGTGGTGCCGAAGCGATGCAAGGCATGATGGATGCCGACGTTACGGGTCGGATCGTCTCCATAGAGGGTGGCACGATTACGGTGGATCTGTTGGAACAGGAGCAAACGGATGCGACGTCCAATCAAGGGCGACAATGGAATCCGGCAGACGGAAATACAGGGCTGAAAGAAACCGGTGTAGAAATGAAAATCAGCGTCAGCGACGACGTTCAGATCAGTCGGGGGATGACCATGGGCGGTCCGAATAACCGATCCGACTCCAGTGACGACATGTCATTGTCCGACCTGAAAACAGGCGATGTCATTCGTTTATGGTACAAGGACAACACCGAAACGGCAGCACGAATCGTTGTTCAATCCTAGGTTGAGGTAATGGCCATTGCCATATCGATAACTTGTGGATTATTATGGAAGTAACTTTGTTTCCCGAAGGGAGTGAGCGTCATGAAACGACGGGCTAAGATGATGCCGAAAGCGACTACAATTAAGGTGATCGTGAACTGAATAGATGCGGTGGACCGACGAGGACAGAACGAAGTGAAAGCTGCTTCGGTTGGTTATTTGGAGTCTGCCGAGATATAGGGATATAACTGCTCATTTTCCTGGTGTTGATGAGGTTTGTTTGCTTATGCATTTTGCAACTTCCTCGTGCATCACGAATTTTTAAGCCGCAGGCATAGCCTGCGGCTTTTTGCGCGCAAAAATAGTCGTTCGGACTTTGCAAGAAACCTACATTAAACGATCAAGAAGGAGAACTGCCCATGCTAAAGTTAAAATATTTATTTAATAACACCGATCTCGCCGAGATGATCTTGAAAAATTGGAGTTACGATAATCCCGAGTCTCTGGACATGTTCCGGTATTACCGCATATCCTCTAATGCCGTATATCCGTTCAGGGACCAGGGAGAGACTCGCTTGCTTCGTTTCGCCCCGGTTCAGGAAAAAGATAGAACCAATCTATACGCCGAACTGGAGGTTCTCGGCTATCTTCGACAGCGTGACTATGGGGCGATGGAGGCGGTGCCTTCCCATGCAGGAACAAAGCTCGCGGAGGTCAGCACACCATGGGGCACGTACTACGCTTCCGTGTTCAAGCGGGTACCCGGCACGCAGCTGAGCAGTACGGTTCTGAGCGACCAGGCCATATACAGCTATGGTCAGGCGCTAGGCAAGCTTCATCAACTGAGCCGGGATTATACGCCGGTGCAGGCTAAACGCTGGAGTTATGCCGATGTGCTGGACTGGATGCAGGAGGTTCTGAGGGAATTTCCGGATGAGACCGATGCCGCTCATGAAGTGGAGTTGCTCCGTACACATTTGGCAGCATGGCCGGTGACCAAGCTCAATTACGGATGTATTCATTATGACTTTGAGCCGGATAATGTCTTCTATGACGAAGAAAGTCAGTCTTGTTACGCCATTGACTTCGATGACGCCATGTACCACTGGTATGCGATGGATGTGGAACAGAGTCTGGATAGTTTGCGTGATGAGATTGAGCCGGAGCGTTGGGAACAGGCAAAGCAGACGTTCATGCAGGGGTACTGGGCCGAATCAGGAGACTCCTATGCCATGGAATCCATGTTCCCGGTTTGCAGACGCTTTGCCAACGTATACCGCTATGTACGTATGCTGCGGTCTGCGGCAGAACGGTGGACGCATGAGCCGGATTGGATGAACGTTCTAAGATCAAGGCTGGCTGAACGGATGAAGGAAGCAGCGAAGGGATTTGGCCAGAAGATTTAAAGTCGATCCCAAGAAAGAGCACAGGCTATTCCCGTAAAGGGAGGGGGTTGTGCTCTTTCTTTTCATGGGTTTGAAATCTAGTCCAGATTCAGATCAAAATCAGGCTCACGCATATAATCAATCGGATAGAGGTCATCCCGGGCGGAGATCAACGCGCGGAAGTGGAGGTAAAGAGGACGGGGATGTTCCGCAACACCACCAACACGATCAGGAGCAAGCTCTGCTACCACGAAAGCATCCTCGGCATTTGTGCATTTATAGATGACATTCTTTGGGTTGCACACTTCCTCCATATAACTGTAAGTCATGACATGAAATGATCGGCCGCGCCAATTCGTCTTAATCACTTTATAGGACTGCGTCCGTACAAGATCAAGGTAACGCTCCAGCGGAAACGTATGCTCAAATTGAGTAATATATCCTTTATGATCCACATCAATCGTAAATTCCACATCATAGCTTTCGTGAAATTCTTCCTTGTACGTTCCCTTCATCATCGTCATCGCATCAAAATGCGATCCGAAATTAAGGTCTTCTATGTAAGGGATGGCGATGAGTTGAGGATCAACATGATCGGTAATTTGGCTGTTGCTGGAAGCACCCTTGCTAAAGCGGGATGGCTGAAGTTCAATCGATCCAATCATACTTCCCGGAAAACCGGGACTGCAGGTTATTCGCATAGTCATCTCCTTCGTTGTTAGTCACTAATTAAACGAACGGGTGAGCAGAAAGTTTCACCAGAATAAGGAAGTCAATATGAGACCAATTCTGATGAAGACATAGTTGCATCAGGAACTTGTCTATATCCAAATAAATGAAATAAACATTTTTGATCTTTTATGGTCAAATTATCGTTAATTGAATTGAGGGGGTGAGGGAGCGTTGAATGATGAAGAGTTGATTCAGGAGATTCGTGAAGGCAGCCGGGCTGCCATGGAAGTGCTGGTGAAGCGGCATTATAAGTCGATATTCGCTTATGTGTACCGGAAAACGGGAGACTATCATACCGCTTATGATCTAACCCAAGAGGTATTCGTAAAAATGATGAAGTCGCTTGACAGCTACCGGGATCACGGAAAATTCAGTCACTGGCTGCTGAAAATTGCAGTAAATCATTGCCTGGATTATTTTCGGGGACGCGATTTCAAGCAACAACAGAGAGAAAGTGAGTTAACGGAAGAGGCGCTCCCTGCCAGCGAACACCAGAATGTATGGAACATATTCCATAAAAAGCTTCAGAACGAACAGGTCAGGCAGGCGGTATTAAGTTTGCCTGAGCACCAGAGGGACGCGGTGATCCTGAACTATTACAACGGATTGAAGATCAGGGAGGTTGCCGAGCTGACGGGAGCAAATGAATCGACAGTGAAGTCGCGCATACGCTTGGGCATAGCCAAATTAAGGGAAATCATTCTGGGAGGTGGACGGGATGAAACGAAGAGGACACGGAGATAAACGAAATCGGGCAGCTGAATTGGAGATGGAGGAGTACAACGAAATTGCTTCTTATCTGGACGAGTATGCGGTCGATTTTCCATCCGAAATGGAGATCGACAGAACGATCAGGGCATTGGATGCCCATATGCCGGATCCGGCGAGCGTTCGCCCGAAACCATCATACGGAAGGCGGATGAGGGAATTATTCCAGCTTGTTCGGGGGGAGGTCGCGGTTTTCCACAAATCATACTGGTTGGTTTGTTCCCTGCTCCTGCTGCTTGGATTTTGGCTGGGAACACACAGTAAAATCGATCCTTACATGAGCGGTCTCGTACTGGTTCCCGTACCTTTTGTGCTTGGATTGCTGGAAGTATTCAAAGGCAGGGATCATGGGCTCATGGAAATCGAGCTGACCTGCAAAATTACGGCACAACAGCTGATGCTGACCCGTTTGATCGTTGTACTCGCAGCAAATATGGCATTTGTACTTCTCCTTATGCTAGCGATATCCGGTGGAACAGGCAGTTCCATCTTATGGAGCGGAGTCGGTCTATGGTACGCACAGCTGATGATCGCTGCCGGGGCCAGTCTGTGGTTGGCGATGCGTGTCAGGGGTGGAGCGGCTGTCAGTATCTTTCTGACGCTATGGTTCGGACTGATATGGCTTGCATTAAGTAATCCCAAATTCATTGCGTTCGTTCAATCGATTCAGCCGTCAGTACTTTTAACGGCCGCCCTATGCGGAGTGCTCCTGTTGAGCAGTCAGATCTACCAGATGGCGCGAAAATACACATCACAAACGGAAAGAGGTTATTCCTTTGATATTGACCATGGATAACGTATCCAAGAAATACAGGAACAAGTGGGCAGTGAAATCGTTCTCGCTGGAGCTGTCCAGCGGTGGCGTTTACGGGCTGCTCGGACCGAACGGAGCGGGCAAAACAACGTTGCTTCGCATGCTTGTAGACATCTCCAAGCCGACGTCAGGACAGATTCTGCTGGATGGGCAACCCATCCAACAGATGGGGGACCGTTATCGCAGCATATTGGGTTATATGCCGCAGCGATTCGGATTTTACAACCGTTTCAGTGCTCATCGGTTTCTCATGTACATGTGTTCGCTCAAAGGGTTGAGTGTGAGTCAGGCCGGTGTTCGCGTGCAGGAGACATTGCGAATGGTTGATCTGGAACAGCAGGCCCAGCATAAAATCCGTACGTTCTCTGGGGGCATGAGGCAGAGACTAGGCATTGCGCAAGCCTTGCTGAATGATCCGCAAATTCTAGTCCTCGACGAACCTACGGCAGGTCTTGACCCCAAGGAGCGTATTCGATTCCGTAACATTATCGGGGAGCTGGGAAGAGACCGGATTGTACTGTTATCGACGCATATTATCTCTGACCTGGAGTTCTCGTGCAAGGAAATGATTCTGATGAACGAAGGTCAGCTGATCACCCGGAACACGCCGGAAGAGATCATGAACAGGATGCAGGGCCGCGTTTGGAAGGCAACGCTAACTCAGCAGCAGCTTGCCGAGCTTACCTCACATTTCAAAGTAAGCGGCTTGTCCTATCAATCGGATGGCATCGTAGCCAGAATCCTGGCCAAAGAACAGCCTGTACCGCATGCTGTACCGGAGACACCTCGCATAGAAGACGTATATATGCACTATTTTGACGAGGAGGCGACATCGTGATTCGTTTAACCCAATATGAATTTGCTAAAATCATCACGCGTAAAAGCGTTTACCTGGCACTCGCCGGACTGCTTGTGCTTCTTGCTTTGTACGCCTGTTTCGGGCATTCCGGGCCGTTGAACGGCACGTCATATTACAAGCCCTATGAAGGAGCCATCACGGAGGAGAAGGTTCAAGCCGCGCAGGATCAGATGCAAACCGAGGGTTACAGTGAGGAAAAGAATCAGAATCGATATGGCGTATTTTATGAGATTTCCATATTTTCGCCGGAATCCATCAAGAACTACACCAGATATGATGACAGCGGGAATGCCATGAAACGGACCGTAACCGTCTCCGAGATTCACTACAATAAACCATGGGGTTATCTGCTGGAATACATTGATCAATTTGGAGTACTCTTTATGATGATCGTCATTCTGCTGGGATTGGCGCCCGTATTTGCAGAGGAATACGCACGGGGAACCGCAGCATTGCTGCGCAGCAGCAAACGGGGGAGAAGCCAAATCGTATCGGCTAAGTTGATGGCTTCCATGTTATATGTGGTGTTATGCGTCATCTTGTTTACAAGTGTCAACTTGTTCATCTACTGGTTAAGGTTTGGGAATTTGGCTGGAGCAGATACGCCTATCCAGAGTGTTGGGATGTATTTTCGAGGCTTTGACTATGAGTTCTCTCCTTATCGGTTATCGGCGGTTCAGTATTATGGAGTACAGTTGGTCACTCACTTGGCAGGCACTCTGGTCTTTGCATGTGTTGTGTTATGCGTCTCGGCGCTTTGTTCAACGTCGTTTGTTGCGATCGTCATTAATGTTGCGATTGTAGGCGTGCCTTATCTGGCATTCGATGTATTGAACTTCAACCCGGGATGGGCCAAGTGGATTGAGGAATTTTCATTCAGTACAATGATGCGGGTAACGAGGTTATTCCAAAAGCCGGCAAGCTATTCCGTATTTGGACTGGAGCTGTCCTATTTAAATTTGTATATGATCATCATGGCTGTAGTTACGATTGGCGTTGTACTTGGTATTTATCGCACATTCCGCACTCGCGAGGTTTTTTCTTGATGAACCCGCTATAGAAACCGCATTAATCAATCACACTAGGCCACTGTGAGTGCAGTACCATCTTCCGATCGCTGTTATCCAAAATAGTCCGCAATGTTTTGCGGGCTTCTTCTTTTCATGTTATGAGCAGAATGTGATGTTTCCAAACGTTCTTCGATTTTGATACATTGTGGATATACTTTTCGGAGGAGGAGGGCATCACTCGGACGCGGATGTTTATGAAATTCAAAGATTGAGCCGCCGGGAGGCAGAGGGAACATATGTCTTCAATGCCCCGAATGCCAGCAGCGCTCAGCTGTATACCTATGGACAGCAGTTTGACATAGCACACGCGATTTCCGAGGTCGTCAGGCTCCGAAAAAGTATCTATCTTCTCAGAAATTGAACAATAATTTTCCCCATTAATAACAGTCAACAAGACTCACTAATCCCTAATCAATTAACGCAACTCTCCATGACTCATCTTTATTTTTTGTAAATGTTGTGGTGTGCATCTTAAGTTCTTTTTCATTTCCGCTTGTTCTGTAATAGAATACGATGTTAATTTTTCCGTTTTCGGAGGATTGGTCGATGATATAAGGTGTCCCGACAAATTCAAAGTCTTCATCGTTTTCTAGTAAAAACAGTTGACTATTCGCTACATCCTCTGAAACAAAACTATTTTTAAAGGCAGTTTTATTTTTCGCTGCCCATGCGGTTAAATTCTCTTTGAATAGGATAACGATATCTTGATATTTCTCATCATATTTCATTTCATCTAGTGAAAGTCCTTTTTTGAAGGGGCCCAGCTTATTGATATCTACTTCCTTTGGATCCTCAACCAGCACACTATTGCTTGGGTTCGTGTTCTCAGAGTTACTTGTACATGCCGTTAAGATCAAACAAACACACAAGATTGCAAAAGAAAAAATACGCATAGGAAAATCCCCCCAATAAGAGCTTCAAATTCGGAATCAACGGGACGTTCTTTGATGATAAAACTGCTCGAGATCGCAAATCTACCAAATAAACATTGATTTATATAATATAACGTTACGTAACACTGTATGAAAATGTATTATTTTATTTTTTTAAGTAACCTTATGTCTTTTTTCGCGTCTATAAATATAAAGATTGTAAATTTTGGGAGGTTTTCTAATGAAGAAATTAGCACTGTTTTCTCTGGCTGTTCTATGTTCTTCGCTGTTGGTACTTCCAACCAATGAGGCAGCTGCAGCTGTGCAAAGTTCAAAAGGAACACAGGTTGTTGTGAATAATAACGACTTAGATTCAAAAGAAATTCTCAACAAGAACAATCAGGTGTTTTTTAGCTTGACTTCACTCAAAAGTTTAGGTGGGTTAACGTTTTCCTGGAATAATACTACAAAGCAAGTGACAGTGAAGGGGAGCGACACAAACTTGCAGTTGACAATGAATAAAAAAGTAGCGCAAAAAAATGGAGCTTCGGTTTCATTAAGTACTGCTTCATTTATTCATAACGGTAAAACAATGATCCCCTTACGTTTTGTTGCAGAAGCGTTGGACGGTTCAGTAACATGGAATCAAAAAACCCAAACTGCATTTGTTTCGAAACCAAGCACGAAACTGCTGACTGATGTGAAGAGCAATGTATTAAGCACAGCAAGAAATGCTGCGATTAATCTTCCTAGAGTTTCACAGCTCACGGAGGAATTTGAACCATCTATAGAAACAGCCAGTCTTCAATATTATTTTCCGAAAAATACAAAAGATCGATTCATCGAAGTCAATAATAATGTAATCCGTTATTATCAAATTACGAATAACACAGCTTACCTTAAGTGGCAAGCTTTCATTGGGGAAAAGGCCGCTACGCAGCAAAATCTTTATTTCATAAACGGCTCCTTTACAAAAGAGAACGGTTCATTGCCCAATTTCAAAGATACGACATTCGCCAGCTTTCGCTGGATGCCTCATATTACTTCTACTGGATATGGTTTAATCAATAAGGAGAATTGGAAGGATGTTGAGTTTAAAGAAGCTGAAGTTCCCAAAGCTGATCTGAAGGAAAACTATATTATTGTCGATATTCCTGAAGAAAAATAATTGGTAAAGTTATAACAACGACTGACCCGACTGACGTAATGGCAAAGAAATCAGAATACGTATAGCGAATGTTTGTTCTTGTGAAATCAGAAAGGTGATGCACTAAAATTTTATAATTATGATAAAAAAGGCAAGCAACAAGCGTTTCAGCTCGTTGTTTGCCTTTCGAATGCCCGGCGGTCGGGCTGTGTTCGATTCCATTAATCCGAAATGTTGCGTGTGTAGTATTCAATGATGTCTTTGCGCCGGATGATGCCGAGAAAAACCCGGTCTACATCGACGACCGGCACGAAATTCTGGTCTGCGGCAAGCGTCAGCATGTCTTCCATTTCAGCCTTGATGTATACGCATTCATTGTAGACCCGGTTTTTGATTTCATGCACCGGTACCTGGTCCATGTTATCGAACGTCAATCCTGGGGTGCTGCGCATCTTCCATAACAAATCGCCTTCGGACAGTGTTGCAACGTATTTTCCATCCTGGTCAATGACGGGAATGGCGGTGTAGTGCTGGGATTCAAGCTGCTCAATGGCTTCCTTCATGGAGGCGGAGGACTTGATATAGGCCACTTCTGCTTTGGGGAGTAAAAAATAGCTGATTTCCATCATCGGGCTCCTTTGCTGTAAATTTCGTACTTACATTATACACATATTATGTGATGTTCCGGCTAGGTCTAATGATAAATTCGTCATATTTGTTTCATTGTTTCTCGGGCTCAGGAATTCTATAGTGTATCATAGAGGTGATTTAACGATGAAATCGAAACGCAAACTGATGTACGGATTGCTGCCCATTCTGTTCGCAGGCGGGATCGGTATGTACCTATATATGCAGAGCAACAAGGCGCCGGAACCCAAACCCGAAGTCGTCGTGGAACAATACATAGATCATTTGCAAAAGAAAGAATTCGACCAGCTCTATGGCTTGATGACGCCAGCTTCGTTGGAGGCCTCCGGAATGAACCGGGAGCAGTTCGCGGAAAAGTATAATGCGATCTACTCCGGCATGCAGGTTTCGGCGGTCAAGGCAGAGCTGAAACCGCAGCCTGTGGCAGAAACGCCGCAAGAAGGCGGCACAACGAGCGGGAAAAAGACTGCAGGAACGGAGGGGCCTGAACAGGATCCCAATGTTTACAAGGCTGAATATACATTGCGATTGACCACCTTTCTGGGTGAAGTGAATGAAACGCAAAGCTTGAATCTGGTGAAGCAGGAGCTGGACGATGGCGGCAAGGTATGGCGGATCGAATGGCAGCCGTCCATGATCTTGTCCGATATGGTCAAAGGCAGCAAGGTGAGGGTGCGGACGCTGCTGCCGGAGCGAGGCGACATTGTCGATCGGGATGGATTGCCGCTGGCAACCAAGGGGACTGCCCTAGAGTGGGGCATCGTTCCAAGCAAACTGGGTGACGCCCCGGATCAGATGATTGCCAGCATCGCGCAGCACTATAACGTATCCGAAGATGCAATTAACAAGGCGATAAACCAGAGCTGGGTCCAACCGGACTATTTCGTGCCTATCGCCATGACGGACGATGAACGAATACCGGCAGCGCTGAAAGGCGTTCAAATCCAGACGAAAGAGATCAGGCAGTATCCATTGGGTGAAGCAGCCGCTCATTTGATCGGTTACGTGCGGAAGGTGACCCGGGAGGATCTGGAGAAAGACGCGGAAGGATACTACCGGGCGGAAGACTGGATCGGCAAGGCGGGTCTGGAGCAGTCATTGGAGAAGCAGCTGCGCGGGGAACGCGGAGGAGTGATCGAGATCACGGATGAGAATGGCAATATGCGTTCCGAGGTATTGCGCAAGGATGCCGTTAACGGGCAAAACATTCAATTGACGATTCGCACCAAAACGCAAAAAGAGCTCTATAAGACGTTATCCAGCGGCGGAGATGCCGGCGCGATGGTTATGATGGATCCAACGAAAGGGGATCTGCTCGCCCTGGCGAGCGCTCCTTCCTATGACCCGAACAAAATGGTTACGGGGTTGACGCAGGCGGAATGGGACGCTTATTCCTCGAATGAACAGCTTCCGTTCGTTAACCGGTTCACTAACCGCTATGCGCCCGGCTCAACCTTTAAAGCCGTCACGGCGGCGGCAGGATTGATGGAGAAGGTAACTACGCCGGATAAGAGTCACGACATTGCCGGACTGCAATGGAGGAAGGATGCGAGTTGGGGAGGTTACTACGTAACCCGGGTCAAGAACGTCTCTCCGGTGAACATGGTGGATGCACTCGTGTATTCGGACAATATTTATTTTGCGATGGAAGCACTGGAGATGGGCAGCGAGCGGTTCATTGACGGCATTCGCAAATTCGGCTTTGGCGGCAATTTTGGATTGGACGAATTGTATTTGAAACCAAGCCAGTATGCCAACGAAAACAACAAGGAGCTGAAGTCGGAGGTATTGCTGGCCGATACGGCTTATGGTCAGGGTGAAATGTTGATGTCCCCCATTCACTTGGCCACGGCATTTACTCCCTTTGTGAATGAGGGGAAAATGGTGAAGCCGATCCTGATTTCCGGGAAGGAAACGTCCGCTCCGGAAGTGGTCATCACGCCAGAGGCAGCTAATACGGTGAAAGATGCACTGGGCGAAGTGGTATCCCGGTCAGGAGGGACGGCCCATTCATTAAGCACGCTTCCGACCAAACTTGCTGCCAAAACCGGAACGGCCGAGCTGAAGGCGAAGAAAGGGGAACGCGGGCAGGAGAACGGATTTTTTGTGGTGTTTGATACCGAGCAGCCAAGCTTTCTGCTGGCCGCGGTCATTGAGAACGTAAACGGAAGGGGCGGCAGTCATCATGTCGTCGACAAGCTGAAGCCGTTTCTTGAGAAATGGAATGGATAAGCCGTGAGCCATCTCCCATGATGCATGATAATAATAGACAACGCCAAAAAACTTTCCGGGTTACCGGGAAGTTTTTTTGGTTTTCGCGACCAGGGTGCATTCACACGTGGACCGCAGCCGCCTGAACTTCAAAGCCCGTCAAACGGCACATGCCAATGTGGGACAGGGTGGCAATGCTTTTGCATTCAACGCCAATGAAGTCGGGGACATCCGGGTGCGTGCAGGACGGCAATAACAACGAAGAAGGAAAGGGATGCCGCTTTCGGGCGGGTCTCTTTTTTTGCTGCAGGATATGGTGCAATTTCCCTTTTTGCTATATGATAAATGTCGATTCGTGAAGTGTCGCAGTTAGCGGCGGTAGCATCAACAAGCAAGCTTAGCATAGGATACATACGTTCTTTGGCAGATGGAGGGATTCGGGTGTATTGTCATGTGTGTGGGACCAAGAGCAGCCCCGGAGATGTCGCATGCGGAAAGTGCAAAACGAAGTTAATCAGCGCCAGTACCACGGAAGAGCAGATTTGGGCGGAAACGGCCGTCGGATTGGAAATGGGAGCAGAGTCTGCCCCATTGCTCTCCAGGCAGCAGTCTGCTCCCCAGCAAAGCGGGGGCGGGATCGGCCGGGCTTGGAGCATTCTCGTTCCACTGCTTCTGGCTGCGATTGTAGGAGCATTATTGACGTACTATTACAACCAGGAAAGCGCAGTGAACGATGAAGTGTTGACGTTGCACGAGCAGGCCGAGAAGGCGGCGTTGGAGGGAAAGTATGCGGAAGCGCTGAAGCTGCTTGATGCGGCCCTCGAAAAACGGCCAAACGTGGAAGCATTGACCGAGGATCGTCAGATCGCGGCGAAAGCCTTCAATCAGATGAATCAGTTGAAGCAGGCTGCCGAGAGCCTGAAAACCGGCAAGCTGTCGGAAGCGAGCAAAACGCTTCAAGCCGTGGCCAAAGCGCTCAAGGAGCGTGAAGAACCGGCATTCGACAACGTGCGCAGCGAACTCGGCAAGCAGCAGGTGACGCTGTCCGTGTTGAAAGTGAAAAAGGAAATCGACGGCCTGACTACAGTGTCTGCCCTTGCTGAAAAATTGGAGACCGTATCGGCCTTGAAAGGCAAAGAAGCTCAAGCGGTGCAAAAGCAAATTATCGACAAATTGGCAAGCATCAGTTATCAAGATGCAGAACAGCTGGTGAAGAAGAAAGACTTCACGGCAGCATTGCAAACGGTGGATCAAGGGCTTTCTTACGCGCCGGAGAATGAGAAGCTGACCGAATATCGGGAACGGGTTTTGAGCGAAAAAAAGGCATTCGAAGAGGCCGAGGCGGAGCGGATCCGGCTGGCTGAGCAGCAGGCGGCCGAAGAAGATTTGAAAAACCGTACGGCAGCGGTAAGCGTGCTGGATTTGCAAGCCGAACTCGACGAGTATGGCGATCTGTACATTGGCGGAACCGTCGTGAACAATGCCACCCGTCCGATCTGGTCGGTCGCGCTGACGATCGATATTTACAGCACCGACGGCTATTATATTGGCCAAACCGAAGCGTACGTGTACCCGGGCACATTGGCAGCCTCTGAACAAGGCAGTTTTGAAACGTATTACTACGGCGTGTACCAGTCGGCAAACGTGTCCGTGTCGGGTGCAACCTGGTATTTGGAATAGGAGGCATCGGACATGTCCAAACGAATATGGGGCACCATCATTGCCAGCGCGGTTATTATCGGTGCCGGGGCAGCGGGGGTCTTCTACATTCACCATATTTCAGCCCAGCAGCTGGAGCAGCAGAAGCCGCGTCTAGCCGTGGTGCCGGTGAAGGAAGAGAAGGGCCAAGCGAAAAACGAATCAACCGCAGCTGCCCCAAAAACGATCAAACAAATCATTGAGGACAGTCAGAAAAAAGTTGTTACCATCGAGACCGGCGGCGGACTTGGCTCCGGATTCCTGTATAACGAACAGGGAGATGTAGTGACCAATGCCCACGTGGTAGAGGGTTATACGGAGGTGACGATTCGTACCCTGAACCATGAAGAACTTACGGGCACGGTCATTGGCATCGGGGAGGAAACCGACGTCGCTGTGGTCAGGGTGCCTGGCCTGAAAAAGGTGAAGCCGCTCCCGATCGCCAAATCGAAGGCGGAGATCGGCGACGAAGTCTTGGCCCTCGGCAGCCCGCTTGGCTTTGAGAACACCGTGACAACAGGCATCATCAGCGGTCTGGGACGAAGCTTTGAGATCGACTCCTATATCTACAGCAATCTGTACCAAATCTCGGCACCTATTACCCATGGGAATAGCGGCGGGCCGCTCATCAGCGCGGAGACGGGCGAAGTGCTCGGCATCAATTCGGCCGTCGTTGAACAAGAGGGCGGGATCGGCTTCAGCATCCCGATCACCAGCGTGTTGAAGCAAGTGCAGGCCTGGTCCAGCGCAGGGTCCAATGCGGTGGCCGCAAAGACAGGCAAAGGCGATGCTTCGCAGACCAGTGTGGATGGGCAGCTTGCTGAGGACCTGGTGAAAGCTTTTTATGGAAGCCTTAATGCAGGGGATTACGTTACCGCTTATGCTTTTTTGGGAAGCGAGTGGCAGAGCGGGACCAGCTACACCAAATTCCGCGAAGGTTATATCAACACCAGCTATGTCACGATTGGCGAGGTTTCATCCGCCTCCAAGGGAGAGGAAGAGATGGAGGTCAAGGCCGTCATCACTGCGGATGAGCGAAGGGACGGCGAACTGGTGACGAGCAAATATAAGGTGACGTATCAGCTCGGTTACGAGAACGGACAGCTTAAAATTTTACATGGGCAAGGCAAAAAGATGAAATGAATGAAGAACTTCTTTATTGGGGAAAAGAGATATAACTCTTTTCTCCTTTTTGATTGCTTATATGAGCATGATTTGTTAAAATACAGAACGAACGTTCAGTATCAAGAAAGCGAAGTGGAGTCTATGAACAAGAAACAGCTTCAAACCGAGCAGACCAAACGCAAACTTGCGGAAGCCTCCAAGGCGCTGTTTGCCCAAAAGGGGTACAAGGCAACGTCGATCGAAGACATTGTCTCAGCCACAGGCAGCAGTAAGGGGAATATATACTATCATTTTAAAAGCAAGGAAGGCTTGTTCCTCTACCTCATTGACGAATGGAACCGGGAATGGGAGGAAAGCTGGGCTGCAAAGGTTCATATGTATCCTACCTGCACGGCCAAAATTTTCGGGTTGATGGAGCATCTGGTGATGGATGACATGAACCACCCGTTGACCAAGGCGGCGGATGAGTTCTTCACCGGGGAGAAGAAAGCCAACGATATCGAGGAACGGATCGACCAGATCATGAAAGACCATATTCAATTCAACCGAAACCTGATTCGAGAGGGCATCGAAAACGGGGAGTTCAAGGCAGACAATGTCGACCATCTGGCGATCCTCATGGAGAGCACCATCATCGGTCTGAGCCAGATGTCGCGCGGGATGGAGCCAGAACAGGCGCTTGCGCTGTATCATCAGGCCGCAGAAGTTTTTTTGCACGGCATTTCAGTAACCAAATAGCCGACCTGACCTTATTATTACGTTCTAGCGATCAGGTCGGCGACTCAAACCAACGGATTTTTTCTAAGACATATGGAGGAAGCAAATCATGGCATTGTTAACACGAAACAGGGGCGCACTGCTGCTGTTGATGCTTAATATTTTTCTGGTGTTTACGGGCATAGGACTGGTCGTGCCGATCATGCCGGCATACATGGACCTGTTGCACATTTCGGGTACGACGGTGGGACTGCTCGTTGCAGCCTTCTCGTTTACCCAGTTTCTGTTTTCTCCCATTGCGGGCAGGTGGTCCGACGCATGGGGACGCAAAAAGATCATCGTCATCGGCATGTTGTTTTTTGCCGTTTCGGAGTTCATGTTCGGCGCAGTGAACGCGCCGGTGCTGCTCTTTGCTGCCCGGATGCTGGGCGGAATCGGCGCAGCGATGATTTTCCCGGCCGTCATGGCCTACACGGCAGACATTACGTCGGACGAAGAACGCGGCAGAGGCATGGGCCTGATCAATGCGGCCATCACGACCGGATTCATCATCGGGCCGGGGATCGGCGGTTATATTGCCGAATTCGGCATTCGCGTTCCTTTTTACTCGGCAGGGGTTGCCGGTTTGCTGGCAGCGATCATTACATTGGTCATTTTGCCTGAATCGGTACGCCAAACGGCAGAACACAACGCACCGGCTGGGGCCAATGCGGTGAAGGAGAAAGGGCCGGGCCTGGTTACCCAGCTGCTTCGATCCTATCGGGAGCCGTATTTCTTCAGTTTGATCATCGTTTTTGTCATGGCCTTTGGATTGGCTAACTATGAAACGGTATTTTCCTTGTTCGTCGATCATAAATTTGGATTTACAACGAAAGATATCGCCTTCATTATTACTTTTGGCTCGATTGCAGGGGCCGTTGTGCAGGTTGCGTTCATCGGATGGCTGCTGAATCGTTTTGGCGAAAAGTTGGTCATCTCGGTATGTCTCTTCTTCGTTGCGGTATTTATTCTGCTTACGCTGTTCGTTCATACGTACTGGCTGATTTTCGTCGTAACCTTCGTCGTGTTCCTGGGCATGGACATTTTGCGACCGGCGATCAGCACGCAGATGTCGAAGCTCGCAGAAGAGCAGCAAGGCTTTGTGGCCGGACTGAATTCGGCATACACAAGCCTTGGCAACATTGCTGGCCCAATCGTGGCTGGCGCGTTGTTTGACGTCAATATCAATTATCCGTACGTATCCGCGGCTGCGGTGCTGGCCGTCTGCTTCCTGCTCTCGATCCGATTGATGAGAGGCACCAAAGCGACGGGGCAACCGAAAGCGGAGATGTAATGCAATCATTCGATACATCGTTTGTTCAACGAGAAGAACAGGTCCGCTGCACGAAAGTGTAACGGACCTGTTCTTTTTTGGAGGTAATGATGGCGATTTTTGTTATAATAAAAGTTGTTGAACTGAATAATATGGACTGGGTTGCCTAACAAGTTGCCAAGAACGATTATTTGAGCATATACGGGATCATTGGAGTGATAACATGAGCAAATCCAAAAAGGGCGGCACGGGTCGCGGTACGGGCAAAAAAGGCTGGAACCGTTGGCAAGCCAGCGCCAATCGGGCCAAAAGTGCCCCGAAGCCTTATAAAAGCAAAGGCACGAAGCGAAAGAACGAGGCCGGGGAGGCCGGAGGAACGACCGAGCGATAGACTGATACGTACCCCACATCAGAATAGTTAAAAAAAGAGATCTGACTGGATTCCAGGCAGATCTCCTTTTATTTAATGTTGTTTAATGTCAAGTTCCTTATAAGTTTTTGTGTAGTTTTTGTAGTCCGCTTTAACACGCTCAAACCTGCTCGCAGGTGTATAAAAATAAATTTCGATAAAGTGGTCGGACGTTTCAAGAAACGTATCCAATTGTCCGATTTTGCGATTGTTTACTTCTTTATAGTACTCAATTTGGATTCCCTTTAATCCGTTGATCGTGACTGCTGCCGGTTTCGGTAGGGGATCAGATCCGGCTAGGCTATCAAGCAAGGGTTCATAAAAATCTTTTAGCTTTGTTTGCGAGTCAAATTCGTTTTTGGAATTACGGAAGATGAGCAAATAATCTTGATTCGCCCCATTGCTTACCTCCAAGACGGACTCGGGATTTATTTTTTGTTTGTTTATTTTCCAATTGGAAGGTAATCGGATTTCGAAAGGAGAGAACATTCCTCCATTGCCATGAGGAGACAAATAGGGAGAAGAACTCATGATATCCGCGTTTGCTGGGTTATCGTTCATAATGCGAACGCTCTGAACCGCTTTTTCGAACAGCTTAGTGTCCGAGGAATTAAGCGGAGACTTGGACGAGTATGAGACAATGTTAAAGTGCTGTTCGCTTTCGAAAATGACGTAGATGTTTCCGAATACGGACCGGCCATTATCAATGTTGGCTTTCTTATAATATGCTTGATGCTCATTGATCTTCATGTTGCCCTTATCAATTTCATACTCTTTTGCATTCATGGATTCCTGTGTTTTATGTATGTTTTTTTCATATGTAGCTACATAATCTTGAAGTGAGGTGTCTGACGCGTAATCCGCGCGGTTCTTTCGATCAATGCGGAGTATTTTGGACTTATCGGCTGGAATGGCCTTTAGTAACGAGGGACTTTTGTAATCCGTATCGGTTCTCCAATCTGTAGGCAACGTGATGCTTACTTCCTCATACATCGAAAAAAGTTCATGCTCGGTAAAGGCCTTATCGCTACTGCCAGGCATGGTTGAGCAGCTGGTCAGGACGATCATGATAAATAGGATCAATGTTATTTGAATGGTTCGGTTATGAGACGACACGTCCGAAATCCTCCTTCTCCATTTTTCTTCAGATGATTCCTTAAGGTAAAGGGTTATTTTACCATTTAGAGAAAGGAAAGAGTATACATCTTAAGTATTACATTACACGTTTCTATTAGTTAGAAATTGTATAAATATGAAAAAATAATTACATAACTATGAATAACGTTGAAATGATTTGGAGAATGTTGTTAATCTTGTGCATTGGATATTAATGTTGAAAAAAATCCTCATAAAAATAAAACCGGGCTATTCGGAAGCTGTGATACAATAGGTGGGGTCTACATTAGAGACGGTCACACGCAAAAGGTATGAGGAGGAACAGGCACACAATGAACGCAGCCCCGTTTATTGCCGTGGAGGGTCCGATCGGAGCGGGGAAAACAACGTTGGCAACGATGCTTTCCCAAGAGTTCAACCTTCCATTGGTCAAGGAAATCGTAGAGGAGAATCCGTTTTTGGCTTCCTTCTATCAAAATATCGATGAGTGGAGTTTTCAGCTGGAAATGTTTTTCCTGTGCAACCGGGTCAAGCAATTGGAAGACACGGGCCTTCAATATATTGCCCAGCAAAAACCCGTTATTTCGGATTATCATATCTATAAAAACATGATTTTTGCGAGTCGGACGCTGAAGGGCCCGAAACGGGACAAGTATCAGCAAATTTATCATTTGCTGACCGATGACTTGCCCAAGCCAAATGTCGTCATTTATATCGAAGCTGAGCTGGACACGCTCATGTACCGCATTAACAAACGAGGCCGTTCTTTCGAACAGGACATGGACCCTGCATATATGGAGCAATTGATCGCGGATTACAAAACGGGCATGGCTGCGCTCGCGGCACAGCCCAACCCTCCGGCCATTCTGAAGGTAGATGCGGAGCAGCTGGATTTCGTGGAATATCCTGAACACTTCAGGCAGATCGTCAATCAGGTAAAGGAGTATATCATATGAATAAATACGGCATTCCGGCGAGTGCGTTGATCACCGTGGCAGGCACGGTCGGCGTGGGCAAGTCCACATTGACCGCTGCCCTGGCCGAGCGGCTGAATTTCAAAACCTCCCTGGAACAGGTCGACCATAACCCGTACCTGGAGAAGTTTTATCACGATTTCGAACGATGGAGTTTCCATCTGCAAATCTATTTTTTGGCTGAACGTTTCAAGGAGCAGAAGAAAATTTTTGAACTTGGCGGCGGTTTCGTACAGGATCGTTCCATTTACGAGGACACCGGCATTTTTGCGAAAATGCATGCCGATCAGGGCACGATGTCTGCCACGGATTTCGAAACCTACAGCAGTTTGTTCGAAGCAATGGTGATGACGCCGTATTTCCCGCATCCGGATGTGCTGATCTATTTGGAAGGCAGCTTGCCATCGATCCTGAACCGGATTCAGATCCGCGGGAGAGAGATGGAAATTCAGACGGACCGTTCCTACTGGGAGCACATGCATGAACGCTACTCCGTATGGATCGACCAGTTCACGGCTTGCCCCGTGCTGCGCCTGAACATCGACGAATACGACGTGCACGACCCGGCCTCGCTGGACGATATTTTGAAACAGATTGCATCGGTCATTCAGCAGTCCCAAGCCACCAAAGCCTGATTGATTTCATCGTACGGAATGAAACCTCTTGCTCTACGTTGATGACACGTTATGCGTGGATTCGCGAAAGGCAGGAGGTTTTTTGTCATTTAAGCTAGGCCTATAGATTTATATAGCTAGAAAAATGTTGAATTAAAGGATATCATGTGTTTTTATGTAAGAGGTGAATTCTGGAATTTTTATTAGTTTAGGAGGAGTAAAGGAAAGTGGAAAGTGAAAAAAGAATCAGCATTGTTTTACCCATCGTGGGCGCATTGATTGCAGCCATTCTGGGCGGAGCGTTATGGGCTGTCATAGCCGCGCAAACGGAAAAGGAAATCGGTTTAATTGCGATCGTGATCGGAGCGATGGCGGGATATACCGTCGTGTTGTTCTCCAACAAACGAATTGCGACGATTCATAAGATCATTGCGGTCGTTTTTTCGCTCGTGGGCATTTTGCTCGGGAAATATTTCACCGCAACGTATTTCACCGCCGAGCTGTTCAACGATACAAGCGTGATGGATCTGGTGTTTACGGGTGAAATGATCTCCGCGTTCGCCGAAAACATTCAGGAGTATTTCAGCGATCCGCTGGATGCACTATTCATTTTGCTGGCCGTGGTATCGGCTTGGCGAATTCCGGGCCGTATGGCCAAAACGAGCTTGGCGTCGGAAGCATCTTCGGGGGAAGCGCCGAGAGCGTAACGTTTTCTACGGCAAGTCTATAACTAGCGATATAGGTATATGACGGAAGCGTATCTTCGGGGAATTTTTTGGTTGGCTATATAAAACGCAAAAAACCTATACACGTTAGCGGAGAGGCAGAAGCAACCTGGACAGCGAAGCGTTCTAAAAGCTTTCTGAAGAAAAGCTGCAGCGGTGGGATTACAGCGATTGGAAGATGGTACTGCACTCGCGGTGGCCTTGTGTGATGGATTAGTGCGGTTTATATCGTTGGATAACGAAGGGATCACAAACCGGAGCGAATGGCGCATTCACCAGCGTTGTTTGCATTGCGGCCGGGAGTGTGAGACGAAGTTATGCTCGAAATGGCCTATATCATTAAACCAGTTCCGTAAATGGACGAAGAAAACTGCAAAAAGGAGTGAATGGCACGGTGGAAGCATTACCGTGTGAATTCACTCCTTTTTTATCTCTAACGAATCTCAGGCATCTTATATGGCCGGAAAACGTGACTCCACGCGGCTAACGAACCTCAGACACGCTAATATGGGCAAAATGAAGTCTAAGCATATCATATCGGGCAAATAGCGTGTGCAGGGTTCGTTAGAGCACGGCAGCGGCCTAAATTGGCCAAATAGGGTGTGTCAGGTTCGTTACATTTCGGTGTACATGGGAATCCCCGAAAAGCGCGATGAAAAGCAGACGAAAGCATGATAAAAGGCATGGTTAATAGTACGACGAAAATGATGAGGACGTCCGCCGTTTGAGTCAACAGCCTGGCCCGGCAAAGGTGCATCGAAACGTTTCCGCGATCGAATCCATTTCCTGCCTCTGTCCAGGTGCCGCCTTCAGCTTCACGAGCATCAATTTCCGCGACAGCTAGGGAGTGGGATCAAGCGAATGGACTTGGGTTGCGTCGACCAGCTTGCTCAACTGCAGGATCTGCCGCCATAGGCAATCGAGCAGCAGACTGTGGTACAGGTTGTAGGCCAGTAGGTTGGATGCCTATGGAGTCACCCGGTCGGCATACGCGGCCATCGCGTCACGCATAAATACGGCCAGCCCTTCGCCGAATTTGTCGATATTGCGGGTAAAACGCTCGTCGTCCACGTACATTTGTCCCAATCCGCGGAAAGCCTCCGGCGAATAACTTCCCATTTCGTTCAGGAAATCGTACCAAGCGGCAATCGCGGTTTGTGCTTCCTCGGAAGAAGGTGACAGATGGCGCAATGCTGCGAGGTTGCGGTAAATTTCATTCATTCGCTCGCCCAGAGCCTGCTGCTCTTGCGGAGACTGTTGTCCCAAGCGGGCATGCGCCTGGTCTACTGCTTCATTTCCCCAGCGCTGCCGGGCCTCCTGTTCATATGGGTTCCGGCTGAAATCAAAGCCTTCGAATTGTTCTTTGGCCGTCATGTGAATCTCTCCTTTCCAGTGTTGAACGGTTTTATCGATCGTGGCAATCATACGATCGATCCGGTCCCGTCTTTCCAGTAAAATGCGGCGGTGCATGTGAAACGCTTCCTCCCGATCGAAGGAAGGGTCGCTCAGGATATCCTTGATTTCTTTTAAAGAAAAGTCGAGCTCCTTGAAAAACAAAATTTGCTGCAGCTTTTCCAGATTGGCGTCCGAGTACAGACGATATCCGGATGAAGTGGTTTCGTCCGGAGTCAGCAGCCCGATCTCGTCATAGTGATGCAGCGTGCGCACGCTGATTCCGACGAGCTCGGAGACCTCCTTTACTTTCATGGCCATGAAATCCAACCTCCTTACACCACCGATTGTACAGGGTCACGTTACGTGAGAGTCAACAGGGAAAAAAATGTTCCAGCGAAGCATTTTCAGCCATAAATTTTGGTTTATGGGTGTATCGCCGAAGCATTCGCGGTGAGCAGCCGCGCCAAACCGAAAGCAAGCTTGGGAGTATAACCCGGCAATCACCCGGACCTTGGTGCGCGGGGCCTCATGATGTATGGGGATGCGCGTGTGCGAGGCTATGCCTGCATCCCGCGCACCGCAGCCGCCAGCTCCGCAGCGGCTGCGCGCACGTCGGCCGCGCCTGCGACGGCGGAGATGACGGCCACGCCGTCAGCCCCCGCCGCCATGACGGCGGCCGCGGTATCGGCTGCAATGCCGCCGATACCGACCAGCGGAACCGCGATGCCTGCGGCGCGCAGTTCCGCAATCCCGGCGGGGCCCAGCACGGCGTGGGCATCCGCCTTCGAGCGCGTCGGGTACATCGGCCCGACGCCAAGGTAGTCGGCGCCCGCCTGCACGGCACGGCGCGCCTCGGTCACGGAGTGGGCGGATACGCCAAGCATCCGCCCGGGTCCGATGCGGGCGCGCACCAGCGCCGCGTCCGCATCGTCCTGGCCGACGTGCACGCCGTCGGCCTGCAGGGCCACGGCCAGCTCCACGTCATCGTTCACGATGAACGGGATGCTATGCTGGCCGCACACCTCGCGCAGGCGCTCCGCAAGTGCGATGCGCGCCGTGCCCGTCAGGGCGCCAGTTCCTTTCTCGCGGAACTGGAACAGCGTGATGCCGCCAGCAATAGCCTGGCGCAGCACCTCAACCGGGTCATGGGTCGCATTCACACTGCCCATGACCAGATACAGCCGCATGGCGCGGCGCACCCTTTCCATGTCCAATCGTTCCATTACAACGCACCCCGCAATCTGCGCCCATACGCAAAATGGTTCGTCGGCCCGTGGCCTGCACCGATGCCGAGCTCATCCTCAATCGCCGCCTGTATGAAAGCACGAGCCGTTTCCACCGCTTCAGGCACCGCCGATCCTTTCGCCAATTCAGCCGCAATCGCCGCCGAGAAAGTGCAGCCCGTACCATGGGTATGACGCGTCAGAACGCGTGGGTTCTCGAAATAATGAAAGGAATGTCCATCATACAGCACATCCACGACGGAGCCGTGATCGCCTGCATGGCCGCCTTTGATCAAGACGTAGGCAGAGCCCATCTGCACGATGCGCCGTGCCGCTTCTTCCCGCGAAGCCAAACCGCCAATGGACATGCCTGCGAGCAGCTCGGCTTCCGGAATGTTGGGCGTGGTTACCAACGCAAGCGGCAACAAATCCGAAATGAGCGTCTGCACCGCTTGCTGCTGGAGCAGGGGGGCACCGCCCTTGGCGACCATGACCGGATCGATGACCAGTTTGGGCCAGCGATACGTCCGGCATTTTTCCGCGACAATCCGGATCAGGTCCGCGCTGAACAACATGCCGGTCTTGACGGCGCCTGGATAGAGGTCGGTTCCGATCGAGTCGAGCTGCGCGGCCACGCCTTCGTTCGGAACAGCGAAAACACTTTGTACACCGAGGGTGTTCTGCGCAGTGATGGCGGTGATTGCACTCATGCCGTACACGCCGAGCTCCTGAAAAGTTTTCAGGTCGGCTTGAATGCCCGCGCCGCCGCCGCTGTCCGAACCGGCAATCGTGAGAGCTTGCGGGATCGTCATCGTGCACCTCCGGCAGCTTGCCGAATTTGCGACCGTTCTGTCACCAGTGCCGGCGTGACTTGTGCCAGTTGGTTCAGCAGCTCGATTTGGAAGCTGCCGGGACCTTGTTGTGCCGTTCGTTCTGCCGCTTGTTCGGCGGCTATGCCGTAGAAGGCCAGCGCTTCGGCAATGCTGTCTAATCGTTCGCGCCCAGGCTCCGCAATCGCGGCAAACGCCCCGATGACTGAACTCAGCAGGCACCCGGCTCCGGTGACACGGGTGAGCAGGGCATGGCCATTGCCGATCACGTAAGTGGTTTCGCCGTCGGACACCACGTCTTCCTGACCGGTTACGGCTGCGATGCAGCCGAGCTGCTTAGCGGCACGCTCCGCAATGTGGATGCGGTCGCCTTTACCGTGTCCTGCATCCACGCCTTTAATCTCCCAGTTCTCCCCGATGACGTTGGCCACCTCGGCGACATTGCCGCGCAGCACGGTTAGCTGCAGTTCATGAACAAGCTTGCGTGCCGTTTCGGTGCGATAGGCCGTGGCTCCTGCGCCAACCGGGTCGAACACGACGGGCACGCTGTGGGTATTGGCTGCGCGTCCGGCAAGACGAATCGACGTCACGACGTCCTCATTCAACGTACCGATGTTAAGCACAACGGCTCCGGCCATTTTGGCAACGTCGGCGACCTCTTCATGAGCGTACGCCATGAAAGGAGAGGCGCCCAATGCAAGCAGACCGTTGGCGGTAAAAGGGGCTACGACAATGTTGGTAATGTTGTGGACCAACGGATTTTGGGTACGAACGCGTTCCAAATAGGACATATGTGAATGCCTCCTCATCAAGAATAGGTATTTCTGCGCGCTGGTTTCCGGATCGCAGGAAGATCAGTGAAGGGATGACTGGAAATAAATTCTGTCGCGGTGTGTTCGGCAACAACGATCGCATTGCGCGTTCTGGCATCTGCCCAATCGCCCGATGCGCCCCGTGACAAACAAAGCCCCTCCCATTTCCAAGGAAACGGGAGGGGCTTTTCAACGCAAATAGGGATACATGTCTTACGCAAGCCATACCCCTTGCATAATGTATTAATTGGTAAAGTCCGCTCCACTTCCCTACGCTGGTATGATCCAGATCAGGTTCAAAGGGTCCGAAAATCATTCGTCTCAGCCGTGAGGCTCCCCTAGTGACTGTTTGCAGCTTATGCAGTTGTGCATTCAGCATACCTCACAAGTGAGGATGGTGTAAATAGGACCCGGAGGGGCGAGCATCCTTTCCAGATGGAGAATTCCGTCAGTCGATTTACCTTGCTTGCGGAACCCGATATAATAATAAAGGCGCATTTTGGCCGCATCACGAATGAAGTCGGGAAGGGACTCATCCCCCTGACTGGAATGGGGACCACGCATTGAAAACGTTCAAAAAGGTTTATATAGAGATCACGAGCATTTGCAACCTGGCCTGCAGCTTCTGTCCGCAGACGAAGCGAGCCAAAGGATTTATTGATCCGGAAACGTTCAGCATGGTGCTGGATCAGATCAAGCCGCATTCAAGTTACATTTATCTGCATGTCAAAGGCGAGCCGCTGCTTCATCCCAAAATCGATTTGCTGCTGGACATCGCCCATGAGAAGGGTTTCAAAGTGAATATTACGACGAACGGAACGTTGCTGCCGAAAACGAGACACAAGCTGCTCGGCAAGCCGGCGCTGCGCCAGATGAACTTTTCCCTGCACAGCTTCGACGGGCATGAGGGCTCCAAAGATCGCGAAGGGTACCTGAGCAACATCTTTTCGTTTGTGCATGAAGCGACGAAGCATAACGTCATCGTGTCGTTCAGATTGTGGAATTTGACGCAGGACAATTTCACGAATGCCCAGAAGCAGCGCAACCGCGAAACGCTCGATCATTTGGAGCGCGAATTCAATCTGGATTATAAAATCGAGGAAAAAGTCGTACCGGGCAGCGGCGTCAAAATCGCGCCGAACGTGTACCTGAACCAGGACCATGAATTCCAGTGGCCAAGCCTGGATACGCCGGAGGATGACGGTAAAGGATTTTGCCATGCGTTGCGCACGCAAGCCGCGGTGCTTGTGGATGGAACGGTGGTTCCGTGCTGCCTGGACGGCGAAGGCGTCATTAATTTGGGGAACGTGCATGAACGTTCCTTCTCGGAGATTGTGGAAGGCGAGCGCGCCAACAATCTGTTCTATGGTTTTTCGAGACGCGAAGCGGTGGAGGAGCTTTGCCGCAAATGCGGATACCGTCAGCGGTTCGGTGCGTAGGATTGGATTTTGAATAAAAAGACGGGGACGGCTTGATTTCAAGTCTGCCCTTGTTGTCTTTCATCTGAAGGAAAATAAGGTAATTCCAGCACACCGAGAGTTAACACCGGCAGATGCGATGTTCGGAACGGGTACGGATAGGTCTCATTTTCTCAGAGCTGGCGTGAATGTCGGAGAGATGTGAACTACGGATTATTCTTGGAACGTTCCTTTCCTGATAGGATGAGGTTGCGGCCAGGACAAGCGGAGCTGTGCATCTGCGAGGCTTGCCGACAAACCGCCCGTAATGGCGGAAAATCCGATCGCCAAGGAGGAATTCATGATGAAAAAAATGTTGACCGTACTTTTGTCCGCCGGTTTGGTTGCCTCATTGTTTGCTGTGATTCCCGCAGCGGCAGCGCCCGAAATCGTCAAAACGACGATTATCGTCAAAAAGGGCGAAACGTACGACGGCAAGGGGAAAAGCGTGGCTGCCGATCCGAACACGTTGGGAGACGGAAGCCAGGCTGAGAACCAGAAGCCCATTTTCAGGCTTGAAGCAGGCGCAACCTTGAAAAACGTAGTCATTGAAGCTCCTGCTGCCGACGGCGTTCATTGTTATGGCAGCTGCAATATCGAAAACGTGACCTGGAAGGATGTCGGCGAGGACGCGCTAACCCTGAAATCCTCCGGCACCGTTAACATAACGGGCGGAGCGGCGTATAAGGCGTACGACAAAGTATTTCAGATGAATGCCTCGGGAACGATCAACATCAAAAATTTCAGGGCAGACGACATCGGCAAACTGGTGCGCCAAAACGGAGGCACCTCTTATCAGGTTACGATGAGTGTGGACAACTCCAACATCTCCAACGTCAAGGATTCGATTCTGCGCACGGACAGCAGCTCGACCGTCGGCAAAATCACCAATACGCGGTATTCCAAGGTGCCTACGCTCTTCAAAGGGTTCGCCTCCGGCAAAACGAGCCAATCGGGCAATACGCAATACTGAATCATCAGCGACGCGATTGCCAGAGAGTCATCTCTAATGTTCAAGAGTCTTGCCTGACCTTTGCGCCAACGATTGCCGATTCTACCGAAGGCATTCCTGTGATGGGGATGCCTTCACTATCGCTCGTGCATAAATGGGAATGATTCGGGATTGCCACAAATACCCTTCTGTTGTACAGTATAACCATTGAAATAACGAAAGCCGGGAGCTCAATGAAGTTGGGCTGAGAGGGTGGCCTTGTGCCGCTGACCGTATCTGATCTGGGTAATGCCAGCGTAGAGAACCATTCGATCCATGATGGGGAAAATAAACACGCAATTCGTGCACACAACGTCTCATGAATTCGGCAGCATATCCTTTGCCTTATTCCTGAATGGGATAAGTGTGGGTTGTCCTGTTTATGTGCCATTTTCCGCCCATGTTTCGTCAACTGTACGCATGGCCTGCCCGATATCGGGGAGGCTTTTTTGTTATTTTCAAACTACTGACGATAAGAGAAGGGGAGTAGAGAAAATGGTAAATGCGGGGAGCAGCAGCAAATTAAGATTAACGGATATTTTGGTCACGATCGTGATCGCGGTTGTATTCGGGGTGATCTACAAAATATGGGGACCGACCTATGATCTGATGAAACCGTTCGGCGTGCATGCCGAGCAGATGATCTACGGTATGTGGTTCATGGCGGGAACGTTTGCCTTTCTCGTCATTCGCAAGCCGGGCGTTGCCATTCTGGCCGAGGTTGCGGCCTCCACGGTCAGCGCTTTCCTCGGCAGCGAATGGGGCATGTCCACGCTTGTATACGGGCTGCTGCAAGGGCTGGGCGCGGAAATTTTCTTTGCGGCATTCCTGTATCGGAAAACGAATTTGCCCGTGACCTGCCTGGCCGCCATCGGGGCAGGACTTGCTTCGCTCATACTGGATTACCAATACGGGTACATCGAGTCCCTCTCGACTTGGAACTACACCCTGTTTATCGGGTTCCGCCTGATCGGCAGTGCCGTGATCGCAGGCGTATTTGCCTATTATTTGGCGAAGGCACTGGAGCTGACCGGCGTGACCCGTACGTTAAGACCTGCATCGAAGCAGGATTACGAGGCATTGGATTAAATGCACAGGCAAGAATGCGTGCGGGAAACCGGGCTAGCAGCGAGCATCGTGAACTTGAGATGCAAGTTTCCCGGGGAACAAGGCCTGTTGTTTCAAGGGCTCTCTTTATCGGTGAGCCAAGGAGAGAAGGTGCTATTACTTGGAGCAAGCGGATCGGGAAAATCCACGTTGCTGCAAATATTGAGCGGAATCATTCCGCATGCGGTGGAGATGCCCATGAAGTGCGACGACATTCTGGTGCCAAAGCGGGCAGGCATCGTGTTCCAGGACCCGGATGCCCAGTTCTGCATGTCGCATACGGATGAGGAAATTGCATTCGTGCTGGAGAACCGGAACGTTCCTCGGGAGCAAATGGCAGCGCGGATCGGCCTTGCTTTGCAGCAGGTCGGGTTGGCCTTCGAGGGCCATCGTGCTCCGATCCAATCCCTGTCCCAGGGCATGAAGCAGCGGCTGGCCATTGCCTCGATTCTTGCGCTGGAACCGGACGTTTTGTTCATGGACGAACCGACGGCGCTGTTGGACGGGGAAGGCACGTCGCAGGTCTGGGATACGGTGAAACGGATCGCCCATAACAAAACCTTGATCATCGTGGAACACAAAATCGACGAAATCGTGGACTGGGTCGATCGGATCGTTGTGCTGTCCCCCGAAGGGCAGGTCGCCGCGGACGGTCCGGCAGCGCAAATATTTGCAGAGCAGCGGGATCTGCTCAGGTCATATGGCATTTGGTACCCGGGCGTATGGGAGGAACAGGGACAGCAGGCAGGGAGCGCGGCAGGGCCTGAACCTGCCGTGCGGCAACGACTTCGCGAGGAACCTGTACTGGAGCTGCGCGACGTCATCGGATGGCGGGGCAGCACCGAGGTGATCCGGGTCAACAAGCTGGAAGTCCGCCCCGGCGATTGGATCGGCGTCGTTGGGGCCAACGGTGCCGGCAAAAGTTCGTTGCTGCTGTCCATGATGCATATTCTGAAAACGACGGGGGACTATCGCGTGATGGGGAAACCCGCCGACACGACGCAGCAGCTGGCGGAACGGATGGCCTTTGTGTTTCAGAACCCGGAATTCCAGTTCGTGACGAACTCGGTTGTGGACGAAGTGGAATTTTCGCTGCTCGGTACCGCAATGTCACCTGCAGAGAGGCAAGCAAATACGCTGGGCATGCTGGAGGAATTCGGGCTTGCGGCATTGGCAGACCGCCATCCGTATCAATTGTCCATGGGGCAGAAACGGCGGCTGAGCGTAGCTTCTGCCCTCATACGCGGCCAGCGCATCCTGCTGCTGGATGAGCCGACGTTTGGGCAGGATGCCCGCAATACGTTCGCGATGCTGTCAAGGCTTGACGAACTTAGACGGAAAGGGACGGCCATCGTGATGGTGACCCATGACAGCGAAATCGTAAGCAGGTACTGTACCCGGACTTGGAAGGTTGATGGAGGGAGGGTCATGGATGCAGCTGTCTTTTCCCCATCGTGAGACATGGCTTCATCACGTCAATCCCGGGTTGAAGATGGTCGTGCTGACGCTGCTGTTCATATACGTCATTTTCATCCACAATTTAAACGTGATGGCGAATACGGCCGTGGCAATGCTGTTGCTTCTGATCTGGAGCGGCCATCCATGGCGCAGGCTGCTCTTGTATGCTTCGCCGTTCATCCTCGTGTTTATCTCCACGTCGACGGGCATGATGATGTTCGGGAAAGGAGAGACGACGTGGTTCCGGTATGGCCTGATCCATGTGACCGAAGAGAGCTTCTATCGCGGCTTGCATCTCGGTTTCCGTTCGCTCTGCATGGCTGCTGCCGGATTGCTGTTCGGTTTGACGACCCGTCCCGTCCGGCTGTTCTATTCCCTGATGCAGCAGTGGAGGCTTCCGCCTAAATATGCCTACAGTTTCCTCGCGGCAATGCGCATGATCCCGATTCTGCTGGATGAATTCCAAACGCTGCGGTATGCGATTCGCATCCGCGGCATGGGTGGCCGGCGATCGCGCTGGAACATCTACGGCACCCTGAAACGTTACGCGATTCCACTGCTGGCCCAGAGCATTCGCCGCGCCCAGCGGATGGCGGTGGCCATGCAGGCGAAGGGATTCGCCGAAGGCGCAAGCCGGACGTATTATGTTCCGGTCGGGTACTCCCGGACAGACACCTGGTTTCTTTTGTACATGGTCATCTCGTTCCTGCTGGCTTATCTGGCTGGCGTGGGTTACCCTTATCAACCGGAAATGGTGGATGTAAGGTAGGTCGCAGGAATTCCGGCAATGCACGCTTAGAATGATATGTCTTTTTGCAAACCGGTAACTTTTTGCCGGGTCCAAACGTCCTTATTTGGAAATAACTTCAATACAAAAAGGCGAAGACCTTGGTGAATGGAGGCCAAAACATGCGGACGAAAAGATATGGGCGGTTGGGAATCGCCGGGGCTGTGGCCGTAATCGCGGCCGGAAGCATCCTGTTGAACATGAATACAAAGGTCATGGGCGCGAAAAACGAGGGAGGCGCTCAGCAGGTACAGCTTGCTTCAGCCGCGTTCAAACGGGGAGACACCGTTGCGCTTCCCGCAAACGTTCCTTTGTTTTCGAACATAAAGGACAGCAGCGTGGCCGCCGATTTGATGAAAATCAAGAACTATACGGCAAATGGAGCTAAGTTGAAAGTGAATGCCGTCAAGGACGATTGGATTCAAAGCAAAGACGAGATCAACGGAGAGCAGTGGTTGCCGGCATGGTATGCAACGAAAGATGCGGCCAGCATCAAACCCGTTTCTCCGCGCACGTTCCATCTCCGGCCTGGAAGCAAGTTTTATCTTTATCCCGGCAGCGCTACGGTCTGGGATGCGGGACCTGCGCTCGAAAAAAAGGCGTTTATCGTCGCGCAGCAGGGGCAGTGGTACGGCGTTTCGCTGGCTCCCCGCATCTGGAACGCGGATTTTTATTCGTTCCGGCCGTCCATGCAATGGATTCAAGCCAAAGACGTGTCGCAGCAGGAGGATATCCCGGACGGGTGGATGAAGTCCGAATCTTCTCTGTCGACGGGCCAGGTGCGCCATCTGACGGATATTCTGATCCATAAGGGAGATACGGAAAGGCAGATCGCGAAGCGGCTTGGCGAACCGGATTGGACCGAGCATTCCCCGAACCTGAGCCAGACCGGCGACCCGATGCGAATAGGGGAAACGTGGCGATACGAGCATGAAGACGGGCAGGTGCTTTTGACGTTTACTCCGGAAGGCAAGCTGGAGAGAATGCATTGGAATTTGCCGCAGAATGGCAGCAATCCCGGGAAGGTCAGTGCAGAAACGGAACGCAGCGATCGTTATGAGTTTACGTCCCGGATGGATGGCAAGGCGCTGGCGGCAACGTTGCCTTGGGAGCCGGTATGGGTCAATCAAGGCGACATTAATTATACGTTCCTTCAGGCAGGGAATGAAGATGTTCTGTTGATCAAAGGCGATGACGGCGGATTCAGCGGTTTTTACCATGAAGGCTCCGTTTATGCACTGGATCGGCATACAGGCAAAAAGCTGTGGCAAATCAATACCGGCTTCGGCATGTTCCTGACGAAACTTGATGCAAGCCGCGAGTATGTGACGCTGTATGCCGACTATGATCCGGCTGAAAGAGATTACGTGCATCGGTTACGTCATATTCGCCTGAAGGACGGGAAGGTGATGTGGGAGCGGACGGCCAAGCAAGGTTTCGAAGGTAACACGGTTACTGCTGCCGCGAATGTTGTGGTTGTGGAGGACCAGGTGCAATCGGACGGCAAAAAAGCCCGTATTACCGTACTGAATGCAAAGAACGGAAAAACATTGTGGACGCTGAACCTGAGCGGGGAATATCGCCTTTTGAACGAAGGAGCCGACGATCCTTACGTCCTGTACTGGAATAAAAATAAACTGGTTGCCGCAGAACCTTATACGGGCAAGGTGGTTTGGAGCAAACCGGCGAAAAAGTCGACGATCGACGATCCGCAGCACGATCCTTACTTCGACGGCATCCAACGGCTGGATCCTTTCGCTGCTGCTTCACAGGAGCGCTGGATGCTGCTGGATGATCAGTGGGTGTTGATCGACCTGAAGACCGGGGAGGAACAGGCGAAGTTCTCTGCCCGGAATGGGCAGCGTTTCGAGGTGTTGAACGACGGTCGTCTGCTCATCCGGGAAAACCAAAACGGTCAAAATTACGGAGATGTCCATGACTATACCACGACATTATTCGATCCGAAAAGCAACAAAAAGCTATGGGCGATCGAAGGAAAGTTCGACCGTGGATTGGTGGAAGGGAATCGATTGTATGGCGTCTTGAACGGTTTTCCGGCGGCATTGGATTACGATTCGGGCAGCGTAGTGTGGAACGTCGAAGAGGAAGGGGCCGCGATTCCGATGCTGCTCAATCAGGGAAGCTACGTTCTTGCGGGCGACCAGCTTCTGCTGCCTCGGGGGGATGACCTGCTGGTACTGGACAAAAATACCGGAAAGATCGGCGGACGCATCCACGATATCGTCATGGGTACGCCGGAGCATCGGGATCGGGATGCCAAAAACGGCACGATGAACCGCATCGGCGATGACATTTATATCGGATCGGCCAATGGACGCTTCGGTCTCTATTCGGCAGACACGCTATCAGCGAACATCTCGCGCTAAGGCTTGTCTCCCGCCAAAGGATGATTTATTATAGATGAACAGGATTGCTCGCGCTCCGGTTATCGGCTGTGCGGGCTTTTCTCCATGTGTTCTGAAGAACCATGCATGATCCTATCGCGGGGGGAAGCTCCATGATTTCATTATACGGCGTGAGCAAGCGTTACAGCGAACGCGGATCTCGTACGGATCAAGGATTCGAAGCCCTCAGCGCAGTGTCGCTGGAAGTGGGCCAAGGCGAAATCCACGGCATCATCGGCTCGAGCGGGGCGGGGAAATCCACGTTGCTGCGCATGCTGAACGGGCTCGAGAAGCCGGACGAGGGCGAAGTGGTCGTGAACGGCCAGCGATTTACAGGCATGAACGAACGGGCGCTCCGAGAAGCTCGTCGATCGATCGGCATGATCTTTCAGCATTTCAACCTGGTCAGCAACCGGACGGTGATCGGCAACGTGTGCATGCCGTTGGAGCTTGCGCGCATGCCGAAATCCGACCGGGTTGCGCGCGGCTTGGACGTGCTGCGGTTTGTCGGCCTGGAAGACAAAGCCCGGCAGTACCCGGCCCAGCTAAGCGGGGGGCAGAAGCAGCGCGTGGCCATTGCAAGAGCGATTGCGAGCCGTCCGGACTTGCTTCTCTGCGACGAGCCGACGTCCGCGCTTGATCCGCAAACGACGAGCGGAATCATTGACTTGCTGCGTCATGTCAATGCATCGCTGGGCGTCACCATCGTGCTCGTGACCCATGAGATGGAGGTAGCACGGCAGCTGTGCCATCGCATTTCCGTGATGCGGGAAGGACGGATCGCGAAGACGTTATCCGAGGCGGAGGTACGCAGCATCCCGGCTCCCGGTCCGGATATGCTCACTGCATTGCTGACAGGGGATGCCTTAACGGGAGGTGGCAGGAATGATACCTGACATCGTGCTGCAATATCAGCATGAAATCTGGCAGGCGATTGGAGAGACCTTCGTCATGGTGGGCATTTCCATTGCGGCTGCCGTTCTGATCGGTTTGCCCCTTGGCACGCTGCTTTACCTGTTCAGGAAAGGACAGCGTTACGAGAATCGGCCATTATTCACGATCTTGGGGAGCCTGGTGAACATTATTCGTTCGTTCCCGTTCCTGCTGCTCGTGGTGTTCATGATTCCGTTCACGCGCATGGTTGTCGGCACGTCGATCGGCACGCTGGCCGCGACGGTGCCGCTGTCGGTGATTGCGATCGCCTATTATGCACGGCTTGCGGAGCAAGCATTGCTCGACGTACCCAAAGGCGTGCTGGAGGCTGCGGCTTCGATGGGGGCTTCGACGATGCAGTTGGTGTTCAAGTTCCTGTATGTCGAAGCACGCTCAAGTCTTGTGCTGGGCTTGACCACCGCAACGATCAGTTTCATTTCCTATTCCACGGTCATGGGGATCGTGGGGGGAGGCGGCGTTGGCGATTTTGCCATTCGTTACGGTTATCAGCGCTTTGAAACAGAGCTTATGGCATTTACGATCATTATCATGATCATCCTGGTCCAAGCGATCCAATATACGGGCACGCGGCTGTCCCGCTGGATTGACCGCAGATCGTGATCCAACAAACAGATTATTTACGAGAAGGGGTTATTACATTGATGAAAGCAAAATGGATGCTGCTTGTACTGGCACTGATGCTCGTGCTGGCCGGTTGCGGCAAAAAAGAGGAAACACCTGCGGCGGAAGGCAACGCAAACGGTTCTGACGCCAAACAGGAAGTGACACTGAAAGTAGCGACCCTGATTCCACCAATGACAGACGTGCTTGATATTGTGAAGCCTTTGCTGAAGGAAGACGGTGTGAACTTGGAAGTGGTGGTTCTGTCCGATAACGTGCAGCCGAACACGGCGCTTGCCAACAAGGAAGTAGATGCTAACTTCTTCCAGCATGTGCCTTATATGGAGCAGTACAACGAAGCGAACAACGCTACCTTGGTACCGGTTCAACCGATTTACAACGCGATTTACGGCGCATACTCCAAAAAGTACAAATCGATGGACGAGCTGCCCGAAGGCGCGACGATCGCGATCGCGAACGATCCATCCAACATCGGACGTTCCCTTGTGATGCTGGAGCAGAACGGCATTATCAAGCTGAAGGAAGGCGTTGGATTTAACGCTACCCAGGCCGATATCGTGGAGAACAAAAAGAACTACAAGTTTGAAGAGGTCGACCTGCTGATGCTGGCCCGCATGATGGATGACGCCGACCTGGTTGCCATGACCCCGGCTTACGCTAGCCCGCTGGGTCTTACGCCGAAGAAGGATGCATTGCTCACCGAAAAGGATGATTCCCATTTTGCAATTACGCTGGTTGCCCGGGAAGACAACAAGGATTCGGAGGCGGTCCAGAAGCTGGCGAAACGCATGGCCGGCCCGGAAGTGAAAGCCTTCTTTGAAAAAAATTACGCGGATATCGCCATTCCTGCATTTTAAAAAAAGTGCGTCAAAGGCCCGAGCCGAATAGGCTCGGGCCTTTTTTTCGGGGTAAGTATTCATCAAATAACGAGAATGGGAGTCCTTGATGAGATGGCTACCGAATTGCTAAAGAACCTGACACACGTTCTTTCACGGAAATGGGCCAAGTTTGTGCTCTAATGAACCTGTGACACGCTATTCCGGGGAAATAATCTTGTTTTTCCTGTTGTGACCGTAAATAGAGTGTTTGAGGTTCGTAAGGATTGGAAAAGGATGCAAACCGGCGAAATAAGGTGTCTGAGATTCGTTAGCGCTCCGGGACAGAAACTGTCGACGCGTTCATTCTGCATTTTCCTCGTGATTGGAGAGAACCGTACAAAAGAAAAAGCCGCAAGCGCGGCTCTCATTAGGTAAATCATTGAAACTCGGGCCTGATTAAGCAGAGAAAGAGGTTGATTCATTTTTAGCTGCCAGCGAGTTTTTAAGCCAGTGGGCACGCCATTTGGACTGCATGACCAGCACAAGCGCCATGGAGGCGGCCGCGATCAAGCTAAGGATGACAAAGCCCGGAGTATAGGATTGGTACGTGCTGTAGAGCTGGCCGAGAATCAGCGGAAGGGCGTATCCTCCGATTCCGCCTGCCGCGCCGACAATGCCGGTCATCAGCCCGATTTCGTTGCCGAATCGCTGCGGCACAAGCTGGAAGACGGAGCCGTTCCCGGCGCCCAGACACATCATACCCAGGAAAAGCATGACAACGACGACAGGCAATGGCGGCAGAAAGGACACGCCGATTAACATGATGCAAGCTCCCATGTACAGGTATGTCAGCATGCGGGTACCGCCGAGTTTGTCGGCCAGGAATCCGCCGACGGGGCGGAAGAAGCTTCCCGCGATGATGCAAAAGGTTGTAATATCGGCTGCATGCACCGCAGACAGGCCGTATTGCGTGTTGAAAAAGATGGTCAAATAGTTGGCCAGGCCGACGAATCCGCCAAAGGTGACGCAGTAGAAGGCGCAGAACACCCAGGCGTCACGCTGCTTCAACAGGCTGCTGTATTCGGACAGCTTTTTGGGAGCAGGCCGGTTGGGGCTGTTGCGGGCAAATAGGGAGAAAAAGACGAAGACGATTACGATCGGGATCAGTGCAAGGCCGAACACGATTTCCCAGCTGCCGAAATGGGTGGCCAATCGATTGGCAAAGAGGGTTGCGAGCACGGTTCCGCTATTCCCGGCACCGGCGATCCCCATGGCCAGCCCCTGATGTTCCTTAGGATACCATTGGCCGGCAAGCGGAAGCGCTGCGGCGAAAGATGCGCCGGCAATGCCTAACAGCAGGGCGACGACATACAGCTGGTTCAGGGAGTCGACCCACAGCCAGCCCAGCAGCAGCGGAATGACGGTGACGCCCATTCCGATCTGCGCAGTGAGTTTGGGGCCGATGTAGTCGGACATAAAACCTAACACGAGTCGAAGAATCGAACCGCCGAGGATGGGCAAAGCGACCAGGTTGGCTTTTTCCACCGGAGTCATCGGGTAATCCATCGCAATAACGACGGCGAGTGGGCCCAACATGCCCCAGATCATAAAACTGATGTCGAAATACAGGAATGCACCGAACAAAGTAGGCTTGTGGCCGCTTTTCCAAAAACTTTTCCTCTCCATCATCATCATTCATCGCTCCTCATCCTATTGATCATTCTCTAGTATTTTGTGATCCGTGCATGACTTCAGGCAGAAAAGGCCGCAATTCGTCCAGAAAGCTGAACGAGTTGCGGCCCCATTGCCGACAGGCGGTTCACGTCATTGTGCCCCGCACCTGTTATGATCACTGCACTGTGATTTTGATTCAAATTATAAAAAGTCTTGAATCATATGTCAACTAAAATAACATTATTTTTGAAAAATTTATATTTTAGTGATTTTTATGATGTTTCATGTGATGTTAAATGACATAAAAAGTAGTTGAGTGAATATGGGGATTATGCTTAGTGAACTACTCTGATTTACCTGGTAGTCAAAGTTAGAGCTTCTTGGGATCAGCCAGCAGGATGACCGCCAATGTATCCGTTGTCGGAAAAGGAAGGGGGCTACATATCGTTTGTTCATTCCAAATCATTGAATTTAATAGAATAAAAAGGAGAATCGGGAATGGGACGATTCGGCTGTTTTTGCATTGGAGGAATTCAAGCAATAAAGGTTACGGAAATGTAATTAATTCGCTTTCTTTTCTTGTTATATGCACTTTAAAGGGGGTGATTCGCAAGAACTAGATTGTTTAAACCCAATCGATTTCCAATTTTAAGGGGGTGAAATTTACGCTTGGGTCGGCTATCGTAAGAAAGTGCTCGCTTGTCGGTGAACACGACTTTTCTCAGCGATGAGCAGGGGCTCATGATATGGGCAGGTTGGACAAAGCGAGCTTACATTTTCTTGTATACATGTATTCAAATGTGCGCGAGGAAATGATCAAAGGAAGAGAAGGAGAGCATAACAACATGAACAGAAGCATCAACAGAGCTCTATCCCAACGCCAACGGCGATGGTTTACGATGATGATCATCGTTGCATTGGCAGTCATGCCGCTGCATGCCTATGCCTCGCAAGCGGAATCCAAGGCTGACCGTCCATGGATGAACGCCTCCCTGAGTGCAGAGGAGCGCACGGAGCTGCTGCTCCAGGCGATGACGTTGGAGGAAAAGGTCAGCTTCGTTACTGGTAAGGTCAATAACTATTATGGTTTCTATAATGACGGCGTGGAAAGGCTCGGCATCCCTGCGCTGCAGATGGCAGACGGACCTGCCGGAGTGCGGGTGGCCAATCCGGATGTGCAGGATAAGAAATCCACCGCCCTCCCGGCACCGATTGCGCTTGCAGCGTCCTGGGATACGGAGCTGGCCGAAAAGTACGGAGACCTGATCGGTCAGGAAGCGCATGACACAACCCATAACGTGGTGCTTGGGCCGGGACTGGACATTGCCCGCACGCCATGGGGATCGCGCAACTTCGAATCACTTGGCGAAGATCCGCTGCTGGCTTCCGGGATGGGAGCGGCTTATGTAAAGGGAATTCAAAACAACCCGGTCATTGCGACAGCCAAGCACTACATCCTGAACAACCAGGAGACGGAACGTTTCACGACGAATGCGATCGCGAGCGAACGGGCCATTCAGGAAGTGTATGCACGTCCGTTCAAAGCGATGGTCGAGCAGGCGAATCTGGGAGCAGCGATGTGTTCGTTTAACCAGGTGAACGGTACATATGCTTGCGAGAACAAGGACATGCTGACCGGCGTTCTCAAAAAGCAATTTGGATTCGAAGGCTTCGTCATGAGCGACTATGGCGCGAATTTCAGCACCGCAAAATCCGCGAATGCAGGTCTCGATCTTGAAACGCCAGGCGAACCATACGGCAAATGGGGCGACAAGCTGTTGGAAGCCGTAAAACAGGGCGAGGTCAGCGAACAGACGCTGGACGACAAGGTCAGACGGATTTTGCTGCAAATGTTCGAGAAAGGTCTCTTCGATCAACCGGTTCGCAATCAGCAGATCGATGCCAAGGCGGACGGTAAGAAAGCCCGTGAATTTGCGGAAGAAAGCATGGTGCTGCTGCAAAATGACAACAATGTTCTTCCGTTATCCGGCAAAAATATCAAGTCGATTGCGGTCATCGGGCCCGATGCGGATACGTCGTCGGCAGCCGGAGGCGGCAGCAGTTTGGTCAACCCGACCTATACGGTAAGCCCGCTTCAGGGTATTCGCAACCGCGCGGGCCAAGGCGTCGAAGTCAACTATGCTGCCGGTACCGATCCGATCTCGGCAGGAGATGCGTTCAACGGTCCGGATGCGGTGCCATCCACGCTGTTATCGCCTGTCGATGCGGCACAAAGCGAAAGAAATGATAGTACCGACCATGCGGAAAATGGACTGCGTGCCGAATATTGGACCAATGCCAACATGGAAGGAAATCCTGAATTGGTCCGCATCGACCGGCAGGTGAACGTGAATCTCGGCTTCTATAACTACGAAGGCTTCAACGCGCAGTCGTCCAAGCTTCCCGTGACGCCAACGAAGTTCAATAGCAAGATGTCGGCACGCTGGACAGGTTCGATTACTGCCCCGAAATCGGGTGAGTATGCGTTATCCCTGACCAGTCTCGGCTCGGCGAAGCTGTATGTGGATAATCAACTGCTTGTGGACAATGAGGGGAAGGCTTTGGGAACAACGGAAAAGACGATTGCGCTCAAAGAAGGAGAGTCCCGCGAGATTCGGATCGAGTACCGCACGGACTTCCCTGTTCAGGCCAGCCATGACATGGGCGCCCAGGTTCGTTTCGGATGGAAGCCCGCAGAAGGCGCCGTGGATGCCCAAATGCAGAAGGCCGTCGAGCTTGCCAAAAAATCCGACGTAGCGGTGGTGGTGACCCGCACGTATGACAGCGAAGGGTATGTGGATCGGTCTGATCTGGAGCTGCCGAACAATCAGGAACAACTTATTCGCGAGGTAGCCAAGGCGAATCCGAAAACGATCGTTGTACAAATGAGCGGTCGCGCGGTCGAAACCGACTCCTGGCAGAACGAGGTGCCATCTATCGTTCAAGCCTGGTACGCAGGTCAGGAACAAGGAAATGCCGTGGCGCGCGTTCTCTTCGGCGACGTGAATCCGTCGGGCAAGCTGCCCGTAACGTTCCCGGCGGACGAGACGAAAACACCGGTGTCTACCGCGAAGCAGTTTCCGGGCGTGAACGGAGTCGGCAGCTATTCCGAAGGCATCTTCGTGGGTTATAAGGGGTATGAAAAAGAGAACCTGACCCCTGCGTTTGCGTTTGGGCACGGTTTGTCTTATACGAGCTTCGATTATCGCAATTTGCATGTGAAAAATAAGGGCAAGGGTGACAAGGCAACGGTTGAGGTATCTCTAAATCTGCGCAACACGGGTAAACGCGCCGGTGCAGAAGTGGTACAGGTCTATGTCGGTCCATTGCCTGCCCGAGCGGAGACGCCAAAGAAACAACTTGCGGGCTGGGCCAAAGTCGATCTGAACGCAGGCAAGCAGCAGCGCGTTCAGATCGAGCTGGACCCATCGGCGTTGTCCTACTGGGATGAAACGTCGAACAAGTGGGTGACGCCGAAGGGCAAAGTCCCTGTTTACGTCGGCAGCGCATCGGACGATATCCGCCTGACAGGCAGCGTGAATATCGGAAATGCTTCCGGCAAATAATCGGTGTTACGAATATGGAAATCAATGAAGTCGCGGCCGCCTGGTTGCGGCTTTTTCCACCCTTGGGAATCCGGGCGGAACGTATGAAAGGAGGGAGCAGCGATGTATCGGCGAACGAGAACTTGGATGGTAAGGGGTGGCATCGGTCTGTTGGTGGCGGGGTGCGCCGTTTGGCTGATGTGGGCATTCAGCCCTGCAGCCGTTCAGCCGCCTGCGCCGATGCCTTTGCCCGAAAAGAAAAGGATGACGGAGGCAGAGGTATGGCTGACGACAGGGGATCAGAGTCAGCTGCTGGCAAGGCAAGAGCCTCGGTCGTGGAAGCCCGTTGGGCCTGACGATGAGAAGAAACGCCAAAACGTCGCGTCCATTCGAGTAAATGCCGGGCAAGCTCATCAGAAGATGGAGGGGTTCGGCGCGGCCATGACGGGGTCATCCGTTTACCTGATCAACAGCCTTCCCCAAGAGCAGCGGGAAATGTTGCTGCACGAGCTGTTTACCGCAGAGGGATTGAATCTCAATATGGTACGGCATACGATCGGTGCATCGGATTATTCCGTGAATGCATCCGGAGAACCTTCAAGCTATACGTATGATGACGTCGAAGAAGGAACGGATTACGCCCTCGAACATTTTTCGATCGAACAAGATGAGGGAGGCGTAGCCATGCTGGAGGATGTTGTTCGGGTCAAGCCGGATGTGAAGGTCATGGGTACGCCCTGGACTGCGCCGGCCTGGATGAAATACGGCGAGCGGACGCATAACGGCTGGTACCTCAACTATAATGATCCTGGGGTGTATGCGGCTTATGCAGCATATTTCGTAAAATACATTCAGGCCTACCAGGCCAGAGGTGTGCCGATTCACAGCATCACGGTACAAAACGAACCGGAATTCACGTCGCCGAACTATCCCAGCATGAGCATGGGGGCAGCGGAGCAGGCGATGTTCATCCGGGATTATCTAGGTCCTGCCTTCATGGAGGCCGGGCTGGATACGCGCATCATAGCGTATGATCACAACTGGGACCAGGCCGTGAGGTATACGGAAGAGTTGTTTGAGGATCGCCGGACGGCAGCCTCCGTTGAAGGCTCGGCCTTCCACTGTTATGCGGGCGATCCGTCTGCAATGACTGAGGTCCATGACAGGCACCCGGACAAAATGATCTATGTGACCGAATGCAGCGGAGGCGAATGGAGCCCGGATTTCGGAACTAACCTGAGCTGGCAGATGTCCAACCTGATCATCGGTGCTGCGCGAAATTGGGCCAGCAGCGTACTGTTCTGGAATATCGCGCTTGATCCGCAAGGTGGACCGACCAATGGCGGATGCGCCAACTGTCGGGGGATGGTGACGATTGACCCGGAGAGCGGCAAGGTCGAGCGGAACGTGGAATATTACGCCATGGGGCACATCAGTCGGTATGTTCGTTCGGGAGCCGTCAGGGTGGAAACGAACCAGGAACCGGGCGTTTTGGAGAATGCGGCTTTTCGCAATCCGGACGGTTCCATGGTGCTGATCGCCAGCAATTCCGGACAGGATGCGTTGGCTTTCGAGATCGTGATGGACGGCAATGCATTGCGTTACACATTGCCTCCGCAATCGGCGGCGACCTTTCGCTGGAAGGAAGCGGGGTCCGCAGCACGGTAATTCGATGGCGGCAAAAAAACATAATCGTGGTCACGCGCTGCGACAACGAGATCGAAGACATTCCGTGAAAGGGCTATCCTTGATATATCCGCCACGGAAGAGACAGAGGGAAGGTCAGTGACACTGCCTTCCCGTTGCAAAGCCCCGTGCAGCCTTTCCCTCTGAAGGGATAAGCTGCACGGGGCTTTGGCTTTCTTTTCACACATCCATTAATGTTGTTCCTCATCCAGGAAAGGTTTGTTCACCGCATAATACATAAAGCCCATCAGCAGCACTCCGCCTACCAGATTGCCGAACGTGACCGGGACCAGATTGTGAAGGACGCCCTCGAACGAGATCGTTCCCGGATGGTTCAGTACCAGCGCAATCGCAAACGTACACATATTCGCCACGCTGTGCTCATATCCCGAAATAAAGAAGCAGAACACGAACAGCATCATGGCAAACATTTTGGCGCCGTTTTCCTTCATGAACATCGGGATGAAAAACGCCAGGCAGACGAGCCAGTTACACAGAATTGCCCGGAAAAAGAGCTGCATTGCCGGAGCTTCCATCTTGTGTTCGACCACGCTCAGGAGGAAGCCGTTGACCTGGGACGAATCAAACAGTCCTGTCAGGTAGATCAGCAGCGCAAACACCGCCGCACCCATCAGGTTGCCCCCGTAACTCGCCACCCACAGCTTGACCACCTCTAACCAGCGTAGTTTCTTACGCAAAGCGGCATAGGTGTAATAGAACGTGTTTCCGGTAAACAGATCCCCGCCGCCGTAGGCGATGAGAATGATTGCTGCTCCAAACGTCAGTGCGGCCATCGGATAGGTCAGCGGAGATTGCTCCATATAGAAAAAATTGCCCGTCTTGAACGCCACGATGACCCCGAAGCCGATGAACATGCTGGCCAGCATGGAACGTGACAGATAACGGACCAGACTTTGTTTATATATTTTGTGCTTTTTTAATGCCAACTCTTCGACTTTGCGCAGACCTTCAGTTTCCATCATTCGCCTCCTGTACTTATGGGTAGTATTACATCTATTTACATATTTTTTGAACTTTCTATATTATAACGAAATTTATGGGAGAGGTACCTGTTACATATAAATAAAGGGTTGATTATATAGATTCATATAATATGCATGCAAATATTTTGCATTTTTGTGCTAATTCTTAGCATCTTTTTCTTGGTTGAACAAAGTACCATGATAATCCGGATGATATCGATGATCGATTGAACCTAAAATTTGGAGGGAGAAAGACATGAATGCGAATAAGATGCGGGTATTCTGAATGGCTGTAAATCAATGAGTTAAAAAAGTATGGGGCATCGTACTCAATGAATGATAGAGCGCAAAGAGGCAGCCGCCAGGCCTGCCTCTTTGTACTATGATAGCGGAAAGGGAAACATGCAGCTTCGGAGAATTTCGGCCTTCAGTTCCTCGGATCGCTCTCGAGGAGCCAGCTCTTCCGCATAGGATCGCTCCAGTTTCTTCCGCATAAAGGTCTCGGCATGCGGGTTGGGGCGTGCGTGGAAGCTCTCCGCAAATTCCCTGTAAACGTCCGCGCTAAACGCCTTTTCCAGCACGCTATTAAGCAGTGGGCTGCCTGCATACAGCAGCGAGTCCGTTTCTTCGCACTCAAATTTCAAATACATGATGGCTTTCCGCAGGGCATTCAACTCGCCTTGGGTCAAGTATACGGGAGTGACTGCTTCTTCTCCGCCTTTGAATTGCTGTTCTGGAGCGCGATGTTTCGTTGGACGGTGGGAGCTGTCTGAACCTCGGGATTCACTCATGCATAATCACCTCCTAGAGTTTGTCGAACTTCTTGTAGAAATGCCGGTCTTCCGGTTGGTGGTGTAGCGAATCATTGGACTCGGTCATATCGGTTCGCAACTCTAAACATTAAGGTTGTGTTGGCGGAAGGATGATTGGGCGTGCGGCTAACGCTTCCTCTACGATCTGTTCCGGAGTCAATTCACGGTCGTCCCAAAATATCAGGTTACTGATCGCAGGGTGTGGGACCTGACGTTCCAGTTCTGACAGCATGTTATCCAATTCGGCTTCGGTTCCTTCCGCATGCATCAATTTGCGTACCAATTCTACCAAATGGGTTCTACCGTTCATTGTGGGAACCTCCTTGTCCTGTTCCAAAATGCTCTAGCTATGTCAGTTGAACCAATGATTCTGCACGGAGTCACTACGTGGTCAGAACCATCTTCCGATTGCTGTTAAGCAACGGGAGCAAGAGTCATTGTCTATGATCATCAGTCGATCCGGATGGCGATATTGCCGAACTGTTCGCCTTGGGCTATCCGTTCAAAAGCGCTGCGGGTGTTCTCCAGCGAATATGCGCGATCAATGACAGGACGAATATGATGCCGGCCGATATACTCCAGCATCTGCACATACTCTTCGCGGCTGCCCATAGAGGTGCCCAGCAGGCTCACTTGCGGGAAAAAGATGGCACGGATCGGCACCTTCAGCTCATCGCCGGAGCTTGCTCCATACATGACGATTCGTCCGCCGGGGCGCAGCATTTCGAAATAACGGGAGAAGAGGCTCTGTCCGATGCTGTCCATGACGAGGTCGACGGGTCCAAGCGCATTTTCTTTCTGCCAATCTCCGTGGCTGTCAAAGGTCTGGTTCGCGCCAAGGCGCAGCGCTTCCGCACGTTTGGCTTCGCTGCGGGACGTCACCGTCACGCAGGCTCCGGCGGCCTTGGCCAGCAGCAGCGCCGAAGTGGCCACCCCGCCGCCGATGCCCGGAATGAGCACATGCTCGCCGGCAAGCAGGTTTCCGCGTGTGAACAGCGCGCGGTAGGCGGTCAACGTCGACAGCGATAATACGCCGGCTTCTTCCCAGCTAAGCATAACGGGTTTGGGCAGAGCATTGTCGGCAGGCAGCGTAATGCATTCGGCCAGCGTGCCGTGATCGGGCCCGCCCACAATGCCAGGCACGGCAGGCACATCGGCGGCGTGGTTCCAGCCCAACGTAGGGTGGATGATGACTTCGTCGCCTTTACGGAATGCATCCACGCCTTCCCCGATTTCTTCTATTATACCAGCTCCGTCCGACCCCGGAATGAGCGGTGAGTCCTGTGCGGTGCGATCGTTCATGATGAACAAGTCGCGATGGTTGATGCCCGCAGCCTTCAGACGAATTCGTACTTCTCCGTAACCAGGCGCTTTCGCCGGAGCTTCACTCGTATATTGCAGTCCTTCAAGGCCGTTTTTTCCAGTGTGATACATAGCTTTCATGGTCGTTCATCCTCCAGTGCATGTTCATTCGTCTAGCCCGTGATTGAAACTGAGGCTCATTGTACAGCCGACTGGCTTTGGCGTAAAATGAACAGAAACGAACGCAGATATCAAAAATGTTCATGGCAGATACCGGCGTGATTGTAGAAAGAAGGTGAACGCGCTTGGATGCCGGCGATTTGAACATTTTCCGGACGGTTGCCCGTGAAGGAAGCATCAGCAAGGCCGCGAAGACCTTGAACTATGTGCAATCCAATGTCACGGCGCGCATTCGGCAGCTGGAACAGCAGCTTCAGGTGCCCCTGTTTCATCGCACCAATCGGGGGATGACGCTAACGTCTGCCGGGGAAAATTTGCTGGGTTATGCGGATAAAATATTGCACCTGCTCGACGAAGCCGAAGAGGCTGCACGGGCGGGGACGACTCCAGCAGGACCGTTGCGGCTGGGTGCGATCGAGGCAGGCGCTTCCTCGTTTCTGACGCCGTTCATGGCGGAATACCAGGCGAGGTATCCGGACGTGCAGCTTTCCCTGATCACGGGCGGAACCCATGAACTGGCGCAAAAAGTCATTCGCCACGAACTCCATGGTGCCCTCGTATATGGGCCGATGGTTCATCCGGAGCTTGAGTACGTCAAGCTGTATGACGATGAACTGGTTCTGGTTGCCGGGAGGAGCATGCATGAATCGAACGGGCTGCCGGAGCTGCTGCATAAACCGATGCTTTTTTTCGAAGTAGGGTGCACGCATCGGACGCAGGCAGAGGCTTTTCTAAAGGAACATGGGGTTGAAGCTCCGAACATAACGTCTTACGGCACGCTCGATACGATTCTGAACGGAGTGTCGGCAGGCTTGTGCGTAACCCTTTTGCCGAGATGTTCCGTAATACGTGCTGAAGAACGGGGTGAACTTGTTACGGTCACATTGCCGGAACGTTATCGCAGGTTGGAAGCAGGGTTCGTCGTGTCGACGGGAGAACGCCGGGCAGGGGCGTTAGGGGCATTGGTTCGTATGTTGAGCCCAAAACAGGAGGAGAAAAGGAGCGAAGAATCATGAGCAGTGAAACGTTGACGCTTGCGGACGCGTTCCGGCAGGCCGAATACACGGTAGGCGGAAATGGTCCGCGCAAAATCAAAGTGCTTCAGGAAGCGATATCACAACTGGATGGAGAAATGGACAGCGATCATTACGGCCGCGGCGAAACGATCGAGCAGTTTCAGCGGCAAATGGCCGAGGTGCTGGGCAAAGAAGCGGCCGTCTTCTTTCCGAGCGGCACGATGGCCCAACAGATTGCTCTCCGCATTTGGTGCGACCGCAAGGGCGTAAAACGGGTAGCGTACCATCCGCTGAGCCATTTGGAAATCCATGAAGAAGATGGATTGAAAGAATTGCATCAAATCGAAACCGTTCTGCTTGCGGACAAGGATCGGCTGATTCGGCTGGAAGACGTAACGGGCATGAACGAGGAGATTTCCTGTCTCCTGCTGGAGCTTCCCCAACGCGAGATCGGCGGGCAGCTTCCGCCATTTGAGGAATTGGAGGCGATCTCGGCGTACTGCCGGGAGCGCGGAATCAAACTGCATCTGGACGGTGCGCGCTTGTTCGAGATCACGCCATACTATCAAAAGACGCCGGCCGAGATTTGCAGTCTATTTGATACGGTATATGTGTCTTTTTATAAAGGGATCGGAGGAATCGCAGGAGCGATTCTGGCCGGGGAAGCTGACGTGATGCAGGAATCTAAAGTATGGAAAAGGCGTCATGGCGGGGATTTGATCGGCCTGTATCCGTACATCTTAAGCTCGCAATATTACTACAACAAACGTATTGGCAAAATGGGGCTCTATTACGAGCAGGCCAAAGAACTCGCCGCCCTGTTGAACGAATGCCACGACATCCGCACGCTGCCTGAGGTACCTGTATCGAACATGTTCCATGTGCATTTTGCATATCCCCCCGCCGAGGTCGAACCTGTTCTGGCCGAAATGTACCAGCGATTCGGGATCGGCATGACGCCGTATTTGAATAGGACGGACAGCGGGTGTGTTTTCGAATGTTCGATCGGGGACCAGTACGAGACGGTTCCGCAAGATACCTTGCGTGCGGCGTTGAAATGGCTGGATGCGGAGCTGGAATTAAAACACACGATCTGATCGAAGAACCTATCCGTGTAACGGGTAGGTTTTTTTACATTGGAAATCGTCATTCCCGCCGAAGATGCACAATTGAGCACAAAAAAACCATGTTGCATTCTATGAAAACAGGTCATAGGAATCATGGAAGCCAAAGATTAGTAATGTAAAATACATATTATAAAGGTAATAAATACCATAAAGAAAGCGGGATTAAGGAGTGAAGTGATCCGTTACAAATTTGAATAGGGAAAGGATGAAAATGATGTTTACAAGACGTAAATTTGCATTAACCGTAATGTCTCTGGCCTTATCCGCAACGATGCTTGGAGGTGGGGCCTGGGGGCAAGCTCCGCAGGCAATGGCTGCATCTGACCCGGGGATTGCCGTCAACGCGGTTTTAACGGACATGCCAGCTGAATTGAAATCGTCCATTGAATGGGTGTATACGAATCGCATGCTCAAGGAAAACTCCGTCGGCCGAAAAAACTTGATCTACGACCAGATTTTCGCCGGGAAAGGAACGCTCAACTACGTCGTTCGCTGGCAATCGGCCAAAAACCTCACCTTGCAGCAGCGAAAAGACATCGAACGGATGCTTGGCCGCCAGATCAACAATTGGACCAAACACTTGCAGGGATACGATGGCTGGCCCTATGGAGAGATTGCTGTGAAAGTCGTCGGTTGGGCGGTCGCGAATCCAGCGCAGATTTTGGACAAACAATCCGGCGAGATCGTGTACACTACAACCACGGTAGACGAACTAAGCAAGTCCGATCCGCGAATTCCGGCGGCATTGCCGCACGCACCGAATGAATTGTCACGCTTCGAGCATTTCTCGAATCCGAATTATGCATATCCCGGCGGGCTGGACAAGCGTTTTGACATGTATTTGTGGGCAACGTCCAATTTCGGCGGTGGTGCCGGCGGTGACTGGGGGCAGCGCATGTCTGACGATTATATTCTAAGCACGGTCAACCAGAACGAGATCCAGATTACTGAACACGAGATCGGGCACGGTTTCGGCATGCCTGATTTCTATGAGCCGCAGGACCGCCCGCCAGGAGGTTTCCCGGTGCCGACCATCATGTGGGCAGGCAACTCTCCCACGATTACGAATTGGGATGTCTGGCTGTTGAGGTATACATGGAGTCAACTTAAAAAGGATACGTCGCGGTTCCCGCTGGTGCCGGCGGGAAATGAGCCTGTGAACGTAGCGAGCAATGCCAAGGTGTCTGCGTCTTATGTTTCACCCTGGGAAACGGTTGCAGCCCTAAATGATGGATATGATCCCTTGCATTCGAATGACCGGGCACATCCGGTATACGGCAACTGGCCGGAAACGGGTACGCAATGGGTGCAATATGATCTGGACCGTACGTATACCCTCAGCCGAAGTGATGTGTATTGGTTCAAGGATCATGGTGGCATCGATGTGCCTCGTTCGTACAGTATCCAATATTGGGACGGGAACGTATGGCGCGACGTGCAAAATGCCCAAGGCTTGGGCACGAATGTGGATGCATACAACACAACGACGTTTGATCCAGTGAGCACGACGAAGATCAGGCTTCAAATCTCGGCGAACGCTCCGGCTTCTACCGGTATTTTGGAGTGGAAGGTCCTGGGGACGGCCCAATAATGCAATCCTGAATGATATGATTGGATAAGCCGAAGAGCGGCTGTGCAGTAACGGTTGCGTGCTGTGCAGCCGTTTTTTGCAGGGAAACCACCATTTTTGAAAATCCACGAATCAGGCAGCTAGTTCCGCTGCTCCTGAATGTATTTTCGATATAGTGCAGGCGTGATTTCTTCGTATTTTTTGAATGTTTTGATAAAATACCCGGATTCGTTGAATCCCAATTCGTCGCTGATTTGGGCGATTGGCATGTCGGTGACCTCAAGCAGCTGTTTAGCCCAATTGATTTTGAGGCGCGCAGCGTAGCTGCTGAAATTTTCGCCAGTTTCCTTGGCGAACAGTCGGCTGAAATAGCTTGGGCTCAGATGGCAGAGCTCGGCTGCTTTTTTGAGCGTCAGTTGTTCGTTTTTGTGGCTATGCATGAAGTCCAGCGCCGGTTGAAGGGCCGGGCTCGTGATGTCCACTGCTTTGGGACTGCTGCTCAAGTAAGCGTCAGCGATGGCATTGGTCATTTCCCGTTTGATCGATTCGATGTTCCGAATGGAGTAGCCGGGCAAAATGGTGGATAGGCTCAGCGACTCCTGCGTTCCGGATGCGGATGCCCTTTCGAACAATTCGACCAGCAGGTTTTTGTTCAGGGCTTCCTCCACGATGTAATTGCACAACAGAGACAACATATTGGAAATTTTGACGATCTCTTCGTAGGTCATGACCGGCAGCTGATCGTATTGTTCGCTTAATTCCGCGAGTTTGCGTTCATGCAGCCCGGGGTTCTGAGGGGAGACGATTTGTTCCAGGTCACGTGCGCTCTCGGGATTGGACAGCTTCACCTGTCCAGCCATGACCGCGCCGATGTATTTGCCATCAATCGTAATCGGAATCGCAATGTCGATGATATTGAAATGGCATGAATAGACGTAAGGCTCGTTCAACCGAACTGCTTCCAGGCCGCCGCGCGAGTCGCATTTTTGGCAGTAGGGCAGCAGTTCGGGATCTTGGCGTACGCTCTGGCAGAACGCTTGGCAGCTGCTGTGGCCTGTAACGGGATTGCCTTTGTAGTCCACGGTCAGGATGGCCAGCTTGGTGACGGTGGCGAGCGAGTCCTGCAATCGCTTCCACTTATCGAGGTCGAGTATTTTGTTAATGTGCAAGTATTCCTTGATCATGGCGGCATGCCTCCATCGTTCACAGATTAACCGAGCCTTGGGCTGAATTCATATTAAAAAACAACTGAAAGGGTAATGTATATTAGGCGCCTTTTGTAATGAACACGCTCGAGGCAAAGATACACCTTCGCATGACAATAACATACCATCTTTCCGGCAAAAAGCAAAAAATTACGATTGCAAATTATAATTATTTGTTATCAAATTCCACTGTCAGTGCGATGCCCCTGTTATATATTGATAGTACAAGCCGGTCATTCAAATTTAAAATGGTATAACGTTCATGCGATGAAATATCAGCCATTCGAGTTATCCATAGGAGGTTTTTCGTGATGAGAAAAGCATTTATCAGCCCGACCAAATACGTGCAAGGTGAAGATGAGCTGTTGAACTTGGGGTATTTCGTGAAATCCTTTGGCGACTCCGCCTTGTTAATCGGTCATCCCGACGATGTCGCGCGCGTAAAGGAAAAATTGGATGCCACGGCAGCCAAGTTCGATATTACTTTTGTTGAAAGCGGTTTTAAAGGGGAGTGTTCCCGTCAAGAGGTGGCCCGGTTGCAGGACATCGCTCGCGAGCAAAAATGTACCTGCACGATCGGTCTGGGGGGCGGCAAAGCGATCGACGCGGCCAAATGCGTGGCCGAAGGCGAAGCCTTGATCATCTGTCCGACGATTGCGGCCACGGATGCGCCAACGAGCCATTCTGCCGTATTGTACACGCCGGATGGCGCGTTCGACGATTACGCGTATTTCAAACAAAGCCCAAGCGTGGTGTTGGTGGACACAACCGTCATCGCCAATGCGCCGACGCGATTCCTCGTTTCCGGCATGGGCGACGCGCTGTCCACGTACTTTGAAGCGAGAGCCACGGCGAAATCCTATTCGCGCGTCAATGCCAGCTTGCCGATGGGCGCACGCGAAGGACTGACGCCGCCTGCATTCGGCACCAACGCAGCGCTGGCGCTGGCGAAGCTGTGCTACGAAATGCTTCTTCGCGATGGGGTAAAAGCGAAGGCCGCCTCCGACAGCAACATGGTTACTCAGGCGCTGGAGAACATCGTGGAAACGAACATTTTGCTGTCCGGGCTCGGATTCGAGAGCGGCGGCTTGGCTGCGGCCCATGCGATCCACGACGGATTAACCATTCTGGAGGGCACGCATCATTATTTTCACGGCGAAAAAGTGGCCTTCGGCACGATCGCGCAGCTCGTATTGGAAAACGCGCCGACCGAGGAACTGAACGAAGTACTCGACTTTTGCCTGAATGTGGGCCTGCCCGTAAGCCTGGCCGACATCGGCGTAGAGACGATTACGCAGGAAGAACTGCTGGAAGTCGCCGAAAAGGCATGCATTCCGGAAGAGTCCATCCATGCCATGCCGTTCCCGTTCACGGTGGCCGAGGTGGCCGGAGCGATTGCAACGGCGGACCGGATCGGTCGTGAATACAAAGCGCGCCGGGAGGCGAAATAAATGAAAAAAATTATCAATCAAGCCGAAAACGTCGTGCTGGAAATGTGCAGCGGGATCGCGCTGGCGCATCCGGAGCTTGAATTTTTGCCAAAGTACAAAGTGATCAAACGCAGAGAAGTTCGGGCGGACAAGGTCAGCCTGATCAGCGGCGGCGGCAGCGGTCATGAGCCGGCACACGCCGGTTACGTGGGCAAGGGCATGTTGGATGCGGCCGTTTGCGGCGACGTGTTTGCCTCCCCGTCCCAGATTCAGGTGTACCAGGCGATCAAAGCGACGGCAGGCAGCAAGGGTACGCTTCTGATCATCAAAAACTACAGCGGCGACATGATGAATTTCAAAAACGCGGCCCACCTTGCCGAAGAAGACGGCATCGAAGTGCAGTACGTGAAGGTCGAGGACGACATTGCCGTACAGGATAGCTTGTACACGGTAGGACGACGCGGCGTGGCCGGCACGGTGCTCGTTCATAAAATCGCCGGGGCGGCGGCAGAATTGGGACGCAGTCTGGCCGAAGTGAAAGCGGCGGCCGAGCGCGCGGCGGCAAACGTGCGCAGCATCGGGTTTGCGTTTACGTCCTGCACGGTGCCTGCCAAAGGCACGCCGACGTTCGAGATTGCCGAAGACGAGATGGAATACGGCGTAGGCATTCACGGCGAGCCTGGCATTCGGCGCGAGAAAATCGCGACGGCGGATGAATTGGCAGGCCGGATGGTCGGTGCACTGCTGGCAGACTTGAAGCTGGATGCCAGGGAACCGGCTGAAATTGCGGTGCTCGTCAACGGTTTCGGGGCGACGCCGCTGCAGGAGCTGTACCTGTTGAACAATGCGGTGCAGCGCGAGTTGGCAGGACATCCGGCGCTGACGGTTGCAGCAGCGTTTGTGGGCAACTACATGACCAGCATCGACATGGCCGGCGCTTCCCTTACAATTCTGAAGCTGGACGAGGAGCTGAAGTCGCTGCTGTTTGAGGAGAGCGAAGCGCCTGCATTCAAGGTGTCCGGTCCTCCCGCAGCGCCGGTTGTCTATACGGACGTGTTGGAACCTGCTGGGGGCTCTGGTGCAGAGACTAAGGTTTCCTTCGGGGTCCAGACTTCCGATGAAGCGGCCGTGATTCGAAACGAACGTTTTACGTTGGACAACGTCGTCTATTTGATCGACAAGATGAGCGAAATCATCATTCGAAACGAAGTACCGTTCTGCGAGCTCGACTCCCATGCCGGGGACGGCGACTTTGGCATGAGCGTGGCGAAAGGCTTCCGACAGCTCAAGCGGGAATGGAGCCATATCGTGGGGGAGGAAAAGAAGGATATCGGCTCCTTCCTGGACGCTTGCTCGCTCGTCATTATGGAACACTGCGGCGGTGCTTCCGGACCGATCTGGGGATCGGCATTCCGGGCGGCAGGCAAGGCCGTGGGCGACAAACTGGAACTGAGCGTTTCCGATTTCGCTGAAATGATGCAGGCTGCGGTCAAAGGCATTCAATCCACCGGCGAACGCTCCTTCGGTCGCGGCGCGGTCGTCGGCGACAAAACGCTGATCGACGCGCTGGTGCCTTGCGCCGATGCCTGGGCGCAGAGCGCTCGGTCCGGCGATGACTTCAAGACCGCGTTTGCCAAAGGCGCGGCGGCAGCCGTGGACGGCGCGAAGAAAACGGAAGACATCGTTGCGCGCATGGGCCGTGCCGGTACCGTAGGCGACCGCAGCTTGGGCTATCCTGATGCGGGGGCGTATGCGCTCGGCGTCATTTTCACGGAACTGTCCGAGGCGCTGAAATAAACGATTACAACATCGGTACGTTGTTAACGAAACCGGATAAGACCGTTCTGCATATGGGCATGCAGAGCGGTCTTTTGCCGTCTTTTTCTCCTGAAATTGGCATGAGGGAATGCAATAGTGTAATCTTAGTTTAATGTAATTAAGCGAAGGATATTACGCAACATACACATATAGCCCACGTTGAACGAGAAGGGACAGAAGAGACGATGACGCACAAATTATATTATGACTCTGCATACACACGGGAGTGGCATACGCGCATTACCGGCAAAATGGACAAAGAGGACGGAACCTACGTGACGCTGGCCGAGACGGCGTTTTATCCGCACGGTGGCGGTCAGCCTTGCGATCTGGGACAAATCGGCGGAGTTGACGTCCTGGACGTCATTTCCGAAGGGGATGAGGTTTGGCACAAGGTGGAGCGTGCACCTGAGCAAGAGGAAGTGGATTGCCGGATCGATTGGGAGCGCCGGTTCGATCATATGCAGCATCATACCGGTCAGCATCTGCTGTCTGCCGTTACGTTGAAGCTGGCGGACGCAATGACGCTCAGCTTCCATCTCGGTACGGACTATGCCACGATCGACGTCGCTTCGGCCGAACTGGGAACCGAGCAGATTGCCGCCATCGAGCTCGAGGCCAATACGCAAATTTACCGCAATGCCCGCATCGCCGCTTCGTGGGTTACGGCAGAGGAAGCGGCGAGATTGCCGCTCGTCAAACAACCGTCGGTGACGGAGAACATCCGCATCGTGGAGATGGAGGGCGTGGAATACAATGCCTGCGGCGGAACGCATGTCGCATCCACGGGCGAGATCGGCATCATCAAAATTTTGAAAACAGAGCGCGTGAAGGGCAGTACCCGCATCTATTTCAAATGCGGCTTCCGGGCGCTCGAAGAATTCGGCGCCGTGCAGCGCGTAACCCAAGCGATCTCCGCGAAGCTGAAGACGGGCAGGGACGAGCTGCTGGAACGTTTGGACAAGCTGGAAGCGGAGCAGAAGCAGCTTCAGGCCGAAATATCCGCGGTCAAAGCCGCGAATGATACATATTTTGCCCAGGAACTGCTCGCACAGCGTCAAGGGCTGGTCATCGCGCAAGTGTTTGAGGACAAATCCGTCAAAGACATGCAAAGCCTGGCGACCAAGCTGACCGCCGAGCATGAAGGCATCGTGCTGTTTGTTTCGCGTTCCGAGGCCAAAGTCGTGCTCGCGCAGAAGGGTCAGCCGCATTGGGCGTGCGGAGCCTTTTTCAAAGGCAACCTGGGTGCGTATCAGGGCAAGGGCGGCGGCAGTGACAGCATAGCTCAGGCGGGATTCCCAAGCGTCGATGAGGCGCTTGCCTTCTTTGAATTCACCCGGGACCAATTGGGGCACCATTGAGGCATAAAGGATATCAGGCAATAAACAGCATGGCAACTCGGGCACGCCACATCGTGGCGTGTTTTTTATGCATCCATGGCTAGCAAGAATACTTCATCCTTCCCTCCGAGGCGTATGGTATACTCGTCCCTAGAAGATTTTACCTCAAGGAGGGTGATTCCATGGCGGAACGAATTCCGTGCGCAAGGGAAGGATGCGGCAATACCGTTTTACCGGCCACGGCGGCCAAAACCGGCGGCATTTGCATGCCGTGCAAGCAGGAGATTGAGCGGGAGGAACGTCGCAGGTACATCGAAGCAAATCGCCGGGACGTGAACCTGTACGAAGGTATTTCGGATCCGGTGGAGATTCTGAGCATCATGCATACCGATCAGCCTCGCGATCCGTTGATTCATTACCTCCCTTATGAACGTTCGAAAGAGCAGGTATATCTGTCATTGTCGGAACAAGAGCAGCTTCGCATGGCTGACCTTGCAATGGAGATGATCCGGGACGGCGATGAGGATACGGGGACGGAAATCCTGACGCTGCTATCGGGATATCACGATCTGCCCCTTACGGCATATTTGCCGGAATTGCTGGAATATGAAGTATATTATCCGGCCATGTTGTTCCGAAGCGCGTCATCTTCGCTGCGGGATCGGCTGTTGCGAGAGGTCGAGACGGACGACGAACACCGCAATCATTTGCTGCTGATGCTGGCTTATATCGGGGATGAGCGGGTTGTGCGGCAGTTCCGGGAATGGAGGCAGTCGCCGCCGGCGTGGAGAGATCGGCTGCATGTGCCTCCGGAGCATTATGCGATGGAAGGGGGCTGGGAGCTGACGGCCGAAGGAACGCGCAGAGATTTGTTTATCCAGCCGAGTTATGCCTTGTTTCGTGTGCGGGAGCAGGAGAACGCGGCTGCTTTCGAACACGGCGACCCTGTGCGAATGTTGGCGGTTAACTCGGCATGCTGTCCATGGTGTAACGGGCCGCTGACCACGTTGATTGACCTGGATGCCGGGCATCCGGCATTAGCCGGTCTTTCATGGAAGGCGGATCGGTTTGCCGCTCGGACCTGTGTCGTTTGCAGTTGTTACGTAACGGTGTATATGGAGATCGACGAACACGGCGAGCCGGTCTGGAGCGAACATAATGTGATGCCGTACAGAGCGGGAGAGATGGATACGGATGATTATGATCGTTCGTACACTGCGGTAACGGAACAATTCCGAATCGCGCGGGAGCCCCGGCATCCGTTTCATGGCAGCGAATGGGCGATGGAACCTTCCTTGTCCCAGATCGGCGGCCATCCCGGCTGGGTACAGGACGCGGAATACCCGAATTGTCCCTGCTGCTCAGCTCGGATGAAGGCAGTCGGCCAGCTAGATTGGGGAATGGTCGAGGAGTACGGTGAGGGCATGTACTACATATTTGCCTGCGAGCCATGCGGAATGACGGCTGTATCGTATCAGCAGAGTTAATTTGCGCGAATTTGGGAACATCAGCCTTTCAATGATGGGAGAGGACGAGCTTAACATGAAGGTGGAAGTATATACATTAAATGCGTTTGCAAAAGGGGAACGTGGCGGGAACCCGGCTGGCGTGGTGTTGGATGCTGCTGCGCTGGATGCTGCCGAAATGCAGCTCATTGCAAAGGAAGTGGGTTTCTCGGAGACGGCTTTTATGGAAAAGTCTTCGGTTGCGGATTACAAAATCCGTTACTTCACGCCCACGAACGAGGTCGATCTGTGCGGACATGCCACGATTGCCGCATTTGGACTGCTGCACTCGCTGGGTTTGGCAGAGGCGGAAACCTCCTGCACCACAGAAACGAAAGCCGGAGTTTTGGATGTCGATATCGGCGTCGATGGCCTCGTCTATTTGTCACAGGCTTTGCCGCAATTTTTTGAAAAGATATCCGCTGAGGAAATCGCCCCATCTTTGGGGGTGGATGCCGACGATCTGGAAGCAGGGCTGCCCATCCAGATTGTTTCGACGGGGCTGCGGGACATTTTGATTCCGATTCGCAGCAGGACACTCTTGAATAAGGTGCAGCCCGATTTGGACGCCATAACCGCCATTAGCCAAAAATACGATGTGGTCGGCTATCATCTGTTCGCGTTGGATACTCCAGACGATGCAGTCGCGGAATGCCGAAATTTTGCGCCGCTTTACGATATTCCCGAGGAGAGCGCGACAGGAACCTCCAACGGTGCACTGCTCAGCTATTTGTATAAATATGGTCAACGCTCTTTGCGGAAAGCGGAGGATGTCACCTTCAGGCAAGGGTATTCCATGGATTGTCCTTCCGAAATCAAGGCAGGCTTGCGCCTGAACGAGGACGGGGAAATCAACCAAGTTCGGGTTGGCGGTACCGTAACTGGCATTGAACGAAGACATTTCATGGTATAAGCGGAATGAAAAAGGCCTGCTTGCAGCCCGCGTAACATGGGTGCAAACAGGCTTTTTTGCTGCCGCAAGGAAGGGCTAAAGCGCAGCGGGTGAGCTTGGAATGTGCCCGATCCATTCGCTGACTTCCGCATTCCTTGTCATGCTTTTCCCTCCATAGGGATGGATTGACCGGCTTCCCACTCTTCGCGCAGCATACCCATCATCAGCCGGTCATATCGCTTGCCATCGCGGTATACGGCAGAACGAATGCGTCCCTCCAACTGAAATCCGACCTTTTCGTATGCGCGGATGGCTCGTTCGTTGTACGCGATAACGTCCAGGCCGACCCGGTCCAGATTCATTTCGTAGAAAGCGTATCGCAGCATCAGTTGCAGCGCTTCCGTGCCGTACCCTTTGCCGCGATGTTCCGCAAGCCCGATGCCGATTGCGAGCTGACCCGTACGATTGTTCCACTCGATGCCATGGATGACGACAAAACCGATCAGTCGATCGTCTTCCCGCGTGCGCAACCGGAAATACACTTCCCGGTGTTTGGTTTCGCCTTCATCCTCAAGTTGTTTTTCCGAGAAAGGGACAGCGAGGTCGGTGTCCACATTCCGCAGGTATTCGGGATCTTCATTCCATTGCAGCATAACCTGCACGTCTTCCGCGCGGGGAGCTGTCAATTTCAGGCGTTTGCCATAAAACAGATGCGATGTTGTCAAGGTCATGGGCTTCTCCTTTGAAATGGGGTTATTAGAATGGTTTCACCTCTGAACGACTGGCCGATATGTTAAACGTACGCAATAACCTCGCCCCTTTGCTGTGAGTTAGCTTCATCGTATTCGATCAGGGCGTAACTGGCAATAGGAACCGATTGACGTCACAGATGAATCTTGTGATAAAACCTGACATGGTAGTAAAATAGGAGAAAGTTGAAATTTGAACATCCGCGTTTCCGGCAATGATTGCAGGATATTCGGGTGGTATCATACGTTGGCAGGAGTGGTCGGATTGGAGATTCGGGTAGACGATTTAAGCGGAAATCAAGTTAAAGCATTGATCGCGGAGCATTTGGCAGGTATGTTTGCCGATTCGCCGCCGGAAAGCGTGCATGCGCTGGATCTGGAAGGATTGAAAAGGCCGGAGGTAACGTTCTGGTGCGCATGGGAAGGCGAAGAACTGATGGGCTGCGGTGCGATGAAGGAGCTGGATTCGCAGCACGGCGAACTGAAATCGATGCGTACGGCAGCGGCGCATTTGCGCAAAGGCGTGGCAAGGAACATCCTTGCCCACATTATCGAGGTGGCGAAAGAGCGGGGTTACAAGCGCCTCAGCCTGGAGACGGGATCGATGGATTCTTTCATTCCCGCACGGAAGCTGTATGAGGATTTCGGTTTCAGTTACTGCGGACCTTTCGCCGATTATGCGCCGGACCCGAACAGTGCCTTTATGACGAAAGAATTATAGACGGAGATGGAATAGACCGATCCGGAATGTGTTAAAACAAAAACGAATAGGCATTAAATGCGAATAAATGGGAGCTTTGCAATAATGCAGGGCTTTTTTTCATCTTTCCAATCGATCCTCCTTGACGTCTCAATGTGGGTGGTTTTGGATATAAAAAACTTACGTGCTGAGTCATGAATAATCGGGTATACTGGACATTATGTTGTTTAGCGCTTGAACGCCAAGAAGCTATGCAGACAGACGTTTTACTCGGGAGGACTTCAATTCAATGGCTCAGACAGAAGGAACATTGCAAAAAAAGCTTAAGGCAAGGCATATCAGCCTGATGGCCATGGGCGGCGTCATCGGAACGGGCATATTCAAAGGCAGCAGCGAAACGATCGGACTGGCCGGCCCCGGCGTCGTCATTACTTACATTTTCGCGGGATTGCTGTTGCTCGTGGTCATGGCCGCGATGGCCGAAATGGCCACCGTGTACAAAAACAAAAACATGAAAGACTTCATCCAGCAGGCCTTTGGCAGCAGGGTATCTTTCGTCATGGGATGGATGTATTGTTTCCTGTGGCTCTCCGTCTGCGTGATTGAGGTCATCGCGGCAGGCAGCTTCCTGCAGTACTGGTTCCCGGGGGTGCCGCTGTGGGTGCTCAGCCTGTTGTGCGCCGCGTTCATAATATCGGTCAACTTGCTCAGCGTCGGTGTCTTCGGCGAATTCGAATTTTGGCTGGCAGGGATCAAAGTAGCGATGATCATCGTCTTTATCGTGCTTGGCGCGGGGTTGATCTTTGGCATCATTCCGAGCGATAATACCCCCTATTTGCAAAATTATACCCAGTCCGGCGGCTTCCTGCCGAACGGCTGGTCATCGATTTTCTCGGCGCTGCTCGTGGTCATGTTCTCTTACGGCGGTTCCGAACTGATCGGTATGACCTTGACTGAGACGGAAAATGCGGAGCGCGTGCTGCCCAAAGTGGTGGGCAACCTGATTCTGCGCATCATGCTGTTTTTCACCTTGCCGATTCTTATTATTTGCGGGCTCATTCCGTGGAATGAACTTGGACCGGAGAGCAGTCCGTTCGTGCAGGTGCTTGCGTCCACCGGGTTGCCGGGCGCGGCACACATCATGAACTTCATTCTGGTGACGGCGGTGCTGTCCGCGGCCAATTCCGGCATCTACGGAGCATCCCGTATGCTGCATTCCATGGCCGTCGGGGGAGAAGCGCCGAAGGCGTTGGCCCGCACGAATCGCAGCGGCAGCCCGATCAATACGCTGCTGTTTTGCGCGGTCATTTTGCTGGCAGGCTCCTTGCTCGGACTGTTCGCCCAGGACCAGTTGTTCCGCGTGCTGCTGGCGGTGCCGGGCTTCGTCGTCATCCTGGTCTGGATCTGCATCGCGGCATCGCAGTTGAAGCTGCGCAAGCAATATCCCGTGCAGCCGACCTTCAAGCTGTGGGGATTCCCTTACATTACGGGAGCGGTGGTGCTGTGCCTTGGCGTGATCGCCATTATGTTTATTTTCGATGAGGGAAACCGGTTCAGCATCAGCATTTGTCTTGTGGTGCTCGCCGTCCTTATTTTGTGGTCGCTTGTTCGTTTTCGGAAAACGAAAAGAGGAGCATAAGCATTGAGTTGGAGACCGCTGTGCGTAAGAACATGACGAGAGGCATCCTGACATTGGCGTCAGGGTGCCTTTATGTTTTTTTGCGTGTAATGACAGTGTAGAATAGAGGGGATTAAGAGAACGTGGATGCACAATGAAAGGAAGGGAATGGGGGACAAGGATGGAAGCCATGGAGAAAATATTGCCGGATCAATGGACGGAGGAAACGTTCGATCAGATCCAGTTGGAATTGGTTCGCCACATTGAATTGGAAAATCGACTGGAGCAGGAGAACATTCATCTTGTCGCTGGCGTTGATCTTGCATATTGGGAGAGCGCAGGAACCACGCATGCCGTATGCTGCATCTGTGTCGTGGATGTTCGCACACATGCCGTGCTGGAGGTGCAATCGCTGCGGGACGAGATCAAGGTGCCTTATATTCCGGGGTATTTGTCGTTCAGGGAGCTGCCGCTGATTATGGACACCTTCAAGCAGTTGGAGCACGATCCGGACATCGTCATGTTCGACGGCAACGGATTCCTGCACCCGCGGAATATGGGCATTGCCACGCATGCCTCCTTTTATATGAACAAGCCGACGATCGGCGTTGCAAAGAGTTATCTGAAAATCGGCGACACGGACTATGTAATGCCCGCGGATAAGGCGGGAGCTTACACGGATATCGTCGTTGATGGCAGAGTATACGGGCGCACGCTGCGCACGCACCAGAACGTCAAGCCCGTGTTCGTGTCCTGCGGGAACTGGATCGATCTCGATACGGCCACCGGCATGGTGCTGGGGCTGGTCAATAAAGAGAGCCGATTGCCGATCCCTGTACGGCTGGCCGATTTGGAAACGAAGAAGTGCAGGGCTGCCTTTATGCGAGAGTCGGAGGTAACGGAGTGAGTAGCTGGCAGGTGGATCTCTAACGAACATGACACACCTTATACGGCCCATTTGGCCGTATTGAACTTTCTAACGAACATCATGCTCTTCTGTCAATAAAGTGGACACTCTCGTTTATGAGGTTTTTTGGTAATACTGTTGCTCGAATTCCAAAGG
>NZ_JAVYAE020000013.1:0-167987 GCF_032334105.1 Paenibacillus hubeiensis | reverse complement strand
AAGTGGCTATAAGGGGACCCTCTGCTAAGGGGTTAGACTGCGTAAGCGGTGCGAGGGTTCGAATCCCTCTCTCTCCGCCATCTTTCAACTGGATGGACAAGCTTATAATACGATACTTAATATGGCGGCGTAGCTCAGCTGGCTAGAGCGTACGGTTCATACCCGTGAGGTCGGGGGTTCGATCCCCTCCGCCGCTACCATATTACCCAGGAGGCTTAGCTCAGCTGGGAGAGCATCTGCCTTACAAGCAGAGGGTCGGGGGTTCGATCCCCTCAGCCTCCACCATATACGCCGGTGTAGCTCAATTGGTAGAGCAACTGACTTGTAATCAGTAGGTTGGGGGTTCAAGTCCTCTCGCCGGCACCATTAATGTCTGGAACCGTGGTGTAGTTGGCCTAACATGCCTGCCTGTCACGCAGGAGATCGCGGGTTCGAATCCCGTCGGTTCCGCCATTAACCTTACAATTAAATATGGCTCGGTAGCTCAGTCGGTAGAGCAGAGGACTGAAAATCCTCGTGTCGGCGGTTCGATTCCGTCCCGAGCCACCTTTCAAAACGTGGAGGCTTAGCGAAGTGGCCAAACGCATCAGACTGTAAATCTGCTCCCTTACGGGTTCGGTGGTTCGAATCCATCAGCCTCCACCAGTTTTTGAGCCATTAGCTCAGTTGGTAGAGCACCTGACTTTTAATCAGGGTGTCGAAGGTTCGAGTCCTTCATGGCTCATCTCACAAAAGAGTGATTAATCATTAAATTGATTAGTCGCTCTTTTTTTTGCATATCAGCGTGTTGCTGCGACCACGAAGGCGAGAACGTTTAAGATATGATAAGATAAATGTAAACGGCTATCTAAAGAGCCATAGGCGTGATCCCTATAAAGGGTTAGACAATTATAAGATTGTGTGTTTTATATTGCGGTTTTTATATCAGAAAATAAAGCAGAGTGGTGGCGTTCATAAGATGAAGCATGTTTCGGATCTTAAGCAGCGGATCGAGGAAATTTTAGACACTTCAATGAACACATTTCAATTTACTTTGGATGAGTGGAGTCAATACGAGAATCTCCTTCTCAGCTCAAATGATAGAGCAAATAATAGTACAGTCATGCTGGGTGTAGAACGGTCAGCAGACCGTGCAGGAAGCCTAACCATAGATCAACAAATATATTTTAAAATTGGCCGAAGTGCTGATCGTGAACATGTAATTTGCTGGGGGTGTTCTTCCGATCATCTGACGATAGAATCGCGCAGATTAATAGAGCTGTTGATTAGCAGCCATTCAGATGAAGCTCTTCATGAACAAACTGTAGGCGAGGGGAACGGCCAGGCGCAGCTTTTGATTGAGTTGGGCACCTGGCTGCGGGAGCAAATGAATCTGTCAAACGAAGGGTACAGTATCCCAGAACGTTTTCTGGCTGCAGGGCTGGGCGAGCATCTGGAACAAGAAAAGATTCCTTTCCTGTTACAGGGCGAGACGCCGGATGACCGGCGCGTTCATTCAAGCGAACTGAACAAGCTGCTCGAGAGCTATTTTGGTGAGGACATCGTTCTGATTCCCTTAGGAGAACAGGAGTGGGTATTTTTTGGTTCGGTTCAGACCGTTACGGCAGAGGCTGATGACGATACCACTGAGGCAAGGAAAGAGCTCTTGAATGCGTTTTGTCTTGGATTGTATGAGCTGATTGCCAGTGAATGGGCAGGTGGATTCCATTTGTCGGCAGCCTTGCCTTGTGTTCCTTACCAGCAATTGATATCTGTAACCTCTACACTTCGGGAGAGTGTAAAGCTGGGCAGATCGTTTCATGTCACTGAGCACATACATTTACCATGGAATTTGCATCTTGAACGATTGGTCGCGAGCATATCCGAACCGGAACGGCTGCGCTTTATAGAAGAGATCGGCAAGAACACATCGCTCTTCAGCGACAGTGAGACGATGGGCACATTGGAGACGTTTTTCAGTCTGGATTGCAATGTAAGCGAGACCGCAAAAAGGATGTTTATTCATCGCAATACGCTGGTTTACCGTCTGGACAAGATCAAACATGAGATCGGATACGATGTAAGGAGCTTTGAAAACGCGGTGCTGGTCCGACTTTTACTGCTGATGTACAAAGTGACGAAAAAGCCGTGATATTTTTGTGCAGTTTGCGAATAGTCAAACATCCCTTCCGTAGGTTACACTGAATTTACAAAATGTATTCGATTACAAAACGATCTCTAAGGAGGCAATAATCATGGCTGGTGTACGTTTAGAGCATATTTTCAAAAAATACCCTGGTGCTGACAAAGCGACAGTTATTGACGTTAACCTGGACATTAAAGATAAAGAATTTCTGGTGCTGGTTGGTCCGTCCGGTTGTGGTAAATCCACAACGTTGCGCATGATCGCAGGCCTTGAGGAAATTTCTGAAGGTAAACTCTATATCGGTGACCGCGTCGTGAACGATGTTGCTCCTAAAGATCGCGATATCGCGATGGTTTTCCAATCCTACGCCTTGTACCCGCATATGAGCGTGTATCAAAACATGGCATTTGGTTTGAAATTGCGTAAAGTGAAAAAAGATGAAATCGACAAACGCGTTCGCGAAGCAGCCAAAATCCTCGATATCGAGCATTTGCTGGATCGTAAACCAAAAGCGTTGTCCGGTGGTCAACGTCAGCGTGTCGCACTCGGTCGTGCGATCGTCCGTGACCCGCAAGTATTCTTGATGGATGAGCCGCTCTCCAACTTGGACGCGAAATTGCGCGGTCAGATGCGTGCGGAAATCACCAAGCTCGCGAAACGTCTGGAAACGACTGTTATCTACGTAACGCATGACCAGATCGAAGCGATGACGATGGGTGACCGGATCGTTGTTATGAAAGACGGTATCATTCAACAAGCGGCTTCTCCGGAAGAACTGTACAACCACCCAGCGAACCTGTTCGTGGCCGGTTTCATCGGTTCTCCTACAATGAACTTTATCTCGGGTAAAATTGCGGAGCAAGGTTCCAACCTGCATTTCGTAGCTCCTGGCGTGGACGTTGAAATTCCACAAGGGAAAGCGCAATTGCTGAAATCCAGAGGATACGCTAACAAGGAAGTCATTCTGGGCGTTCGTCCTGAAGATATCCACGAAGAGCCGGTATTCTTGGAAGCTTCCCCGAACTCCGTGTTCTCTACGCATGTAGACGTAACCGAGAACCTTGGTCACGAAATGCTCCTCTACTTGAGCGGTGTAGGTAGCGACACTACGATTGCCCGCGTAGACGGACGTTCCAACACGCGTGAAGGTTCTACCGTTAAAATGGCGATCGACATGAACAAAGTTCATATCTTTGATAAAGAGACTGAAGCGAACGTTCTCCTTCAAGACTAATATCCCGGGGTTCCCCGTATGGTCGGATCCTGTGTTTGATACGTAATTATATAATGTAATTCGAGCCCCTTCCGTTGTTGCTGGAAGGGGCTTTTTACATCAGGAGTCCATGGTTCAGATTGCATTCGTTCCCGAATTCATTTAAGATTTATAGAAAGCTTGCGCCTTCATTTTCGGTGTAACCATTCTTAATTGATCAGGGGATTCCCCGTTTGAATTCGAAGGACAAATATGACCAGATATACATAGATAAGCAGCCGATGCTGAAAGGAAGAGACAAATGGCGAAAAAAGTGAAGGTATCTGAATTGGTGCAGCAGTTTCAGCTTGAGGTCGTCTCTGGATCTCAAGGACTTAAGCGCTTCATTACCGTAGACGATTTGAACCGTCCAGGCCTGGAGATGGCCGGCTATTTTGAATATCACCCACAAGAACGGGTTCAGCTGTTAGGAAGAACAGAGCTGGCCTTTTTTGCAATGCTGCCGGAAGACGAACGCCGTGACCGGATGCAGAAACTTTGCACGGAGGAGACGCCATGCATTGTCGTTACGCGTGGACTTGAAGTGCCGACGGAACTGATCGAGATCAGCGAAGAGCAAAATTTGGCGGTGCTGCGCAGCAATATGGCAACGACGATTCTTTCCAGCCGCATTACCGGTTTCCTGGAACGGAAGCTGGCGCCAACCGCTACGATACATGGCGTGCTCTGCGACGTTTATGGCGTCGGCATGCTGATTACGGGAAGCAGCGGTATCGGCAAAAGTGAAACGGCATTGGAGCTCGTGAAGCGTGGACACCGTTTGATTGCGGACGATGCAGTAGAAATCCGTCAGACTTCCGACTTCCAACTGCACGGGACCGCTCCTGAATTAATCCGTCATCTTCTAGAGATTCGCGGGGTGGGCATCATTAACGTGATGACCTTGTTTGGTGCCGGTGCCGTGCGTAACAACAAACGAATTACGCTCGTCGTCCGCCTTGAAGCATGGCAGCAAGACAAACAATACGATCGTCTTGGTTTGGATGAGGAGACTACCCGGATCATTGATACGGACGTACCGCTCGTAACGATTCCGGTACGCCCTGGACGAAACTTGGCCGTCATCATTGAGGTGGCTGCGATGAATTATCGCCTCAAACAGATGGGACTCAATGCGGCACTGCAGTTTACGAATAAACTGACAGCAACGATTTCGGAAGATATGGAAGATATGGACTAGGCCATCTGGGATGTCTTCAAGAAGTGGATAGCGTGCAGAACTGACAGAGCGATTCAATGCTCTGTTTCTGCATGCATGAGAAGCTGGTTGGTACGAAAAAGTGTGAAGCAATTTATGGGAGTGTGAAGCAATGGACATGTATCTGCTGTTGAACCCAATCGCCTTCTCCATTGGTGCATTGAAGGTTCACTGGTATGGCCTGATCCTCGGCACGGCGGCATTGGTAGGCTTGCTGCTCGCGATTCGGGAGGGCAAGCGGTTCGGCATTCCTCAGGAAGTGTTCATGGACATGATCCTGCTGGGCGTACCGTCCGCCATTATCGGCGCACGTATCTATTATGTCGCGTTCAAATGGGAAGACTATAAGGATAACTTCTGGGATGTCTTCAAGATATGGAATGGCGGTATTGCCATCTATGGTGCACTGATTGGCGCAATTATTTGCGCGGTCATTTTCTTCCGCCGCAAAGGATACAATTTCTGGCGCATGGCAGATATTTGCGCACCCGGGTTGATTGTGGGCCAAATGATCGGCCGCTGGGGGAACTTCGTCAACCAAGAGGCGTATGGCGGGCCTGTGGAAGAATCCTTTTTGCGAGATAAGCTGCATTTGCCGGACTTTATCGTCAATCAGATGAATGTGGAAGGGGTATTTCATCATCCCGCATTCCTGTACGAATCCATGTGGAGCCTGGTTGGCCTGATTCTGCTGCTGATCCTGCGCAGACAAAAGTTTTTGCGTGCGGGCGAGCTGTTTATGTCGTATTTCATTTGGTATTCGATCGGGCGATTCTTCATCGAGGCGCTGCGTACGGACAGTCTGGGCTTCCAGGCGCCACAGTGGCTTGCTTCCCTGGTGAATGGACTATGGTCACCGATGACGGCGTTTGGTTTCGAACAAGGATACCTGGATCCTGCTTATGGCAATGTTAGAATTTCGCAGCTGTTGGCGATCGCCATTATTATCGCTGCGGCGGCGTTCATCATCGTAAGAAGGGTGACTGGCAAAGCTGAAGTACGTTACAGCGACCCGATTGTGTCGACCAAGGCGGTAACCGAACCTTCGGATGAGCTCCCGCACAGTGCTGGAACGGCGCGCAAGCCGGACTCGGCGGCAACGAACCATGAAGCCGAAGAGGAACGCGAATCTGCCGATGACAAAAAGGAGTAATGCAAGCATGATTGAAACGGTATTGTTTGATCTTGACGGTACGATTATCGATACGAATGATTTGATTATCAATTCGTTCCTTCACGTCATGGAGGGGTGGGAGAACTCTGCCCCCTGGACGCGGGAACAGATTATCCCCCATATGGGCGGCACGCTGGAGCAGCAGTTCCGGACGTTTTCGGGTCAAGAAGACGTGGCTGAATATATAAAAGGCTACCGGGCATACAATGATATTCATCATGAGGCAATGGTCAATCCTTTTCCTTATGTGAATGAGGTTGTGGAAGCCTTGCACCAGGCAGGCATCGTAATGGGCGTCGTAACGACGAAGATTCGTCCATCGACCCTGAAAACCTTGGAACGGTTCGACCTTACCAAGTACATGAAATCGATAGTCACGGTAACGGATGTAACCCATCCCAAACCACATGCCGAACCGGTATTAAAAGCGATAAATGAGCTGGGCGCTGATCCGGCCAAAACGCTGATGATTGGCGACAGTCCGGTTGATATTCAATCCGCTAAAAATGCAGGAGCGCTCGCGGCGGGGGTTGCGTGGTCTCTCAAGGGCGAGGCCGTGTTAAACCAGTACGGCCCTGATTATATGCTGCATGACATGAGAGATCTGCTCGATCTGGTCGGTATCAAGTCGGAACGTTCATGAGAAAGGTGACCCGCTACCCCATTGAGGGACACAATGCGTTGTGGCACATTTATCGGACTGTAAGTCCTTGGAAGGGTGTGCGCAATTTCATCTGGGTCCAGTTGTCACGCTACTGTCCGATCCTTCCGGTCAAGAACTGGATCTATCGTCGCATGCTGGGCATGAAGGTAGGGGAACATACGGCCTTTGGGCTGATGGTCATGGTGGACGTATTTTTTCCGGAGAAGATTACAGTGGGCGAAAATTCGGTCATCGGTTATAACACCACCATTTTGGCTCATGAGTATCTCATCAAAGAGTACAGGCTGGGTGAAGTGATCATCGGTGAAAATGTGTTGATTGGCGCAAATTCAACCATTTTGCCTGGTGTGACGATCGGCGACGGGGCGGTTGTGGCCGCAGGCTCGGTCGTTCACAAGGATGTGGCGCCAGGGGCATTTGTAGGGGGGAACCCGCTGCGTGAACTGACCCGGTCCGCGACGGCTCTGGACGAACCTGCTGTGATGCCGGACCAGCGAACATAAACCAATGCAACCTGCAAGAACGGTTATAAACGTTGAAGGGAACAAGCTGCTTAGGCAGCTTTTTTTCATATAAGCAGGAATGTGATGCGGAACGTTAGATAGGAGAGCATACCGACGTTTTTGTTTATATTGAATGCAGCATGATTCGATGGCTGGACCAACGTTCGCCTTATTGACGGTTAAGCCGGATTCATGTTATCATATGCCATATTCTTTAGTTTGTTAGCACTTTACCATACGAAAGTAACTTAATGAAAATACATCGAGAATGTGGCGTCTATACCGAGCCATGAAGAATGAAATGAATTAGACCGAACGGGGATTTACATAAACAAATCCTGTTGGAAAGCGGTACGCGGACCAATCTCAAATTATCGACACGGGGTGAATCGTAACAATGTCCAAACCAAAAGGCTTTGAAAAACCGATCGGTTTTCGCGACTATACGCCACGCGTGGTGAGCAAGCTGAAAACCATTGAACGGAGCGTGCTGGAATGCATGGAGCGCTGGGGGTATCGCCAGATCATCACGCCAACGATCGAATTTTACGACACGGTAGGAGTGGCCAGCTCCACATCGGACCGCAAGCTGTTCAAGCTGTTAAGCAGCCGGGGAACGACGCTGGTGTTGAGATCAGACCTCACGGCACCGATTGCGCGTGTTGTTTCTTCTTTGCTGAAGGATGAGCCATTGCCGCTGCGGCTTTCCTACCATGCGAACGTATTTCGTTCCATCGAGGAAGAAGCCGGAAGAGAGGCCGAGTTCTTTCAGACAGGCGTCGAGCTGGTCGGCGATGATTCGCCGGAAGCCGATGCGGAAGTCGTTGCGCTTGCCATTGCTTCGCTGCAGGCTGCCGGCGTAACGTCCTTCAAGATCGCGATGGGTCATATGGGTTTCCTGAACGGCTTGTTGGAAGAGGTCATCCCGGGACAGACGCAGCAGCAGGAGGAATTGAAGGAGTATTTGCTCGGGCGGGATTACGTCGGCTATCGCGAATCCATTCGTGCATTGAAGCTTGCACCGGAGCTGCAGGAGCAGCTGGAGGCCATTCTTCGTCTACGCGGGGGCAAGGAAGTGTGCGATCACGCGGCAGGGTTAAGCCGCAGCAATGAGGCGGCACAGTCGATTGCCCACTTGTGTGCGGTATTTGAAGTATTGGAGGCGTACGGCGTCTCTGAGCATGTCCTGATCGACCTGACGATGATTGGCGATTTCTCCTATTATACAGGCATGACGTTCGAAGGTTATGCTGCGGAGTTGGGCTCGCCGGTATGCAGCGGCGGACGTTACGACAATTTACTGCAGCAGTTCGGACGCTCGCTTCCGGCGACGGGGTTTGCGCTGAAAACGAACCGGATCATTGATGGCGTGCACGGCATCGCAGTGGATGAGAAGAAAGCGGTGCTGATCGAATACGGCACCGAGCACCGGGCACAGGCGTTGGCGGAAGCGGGAAGGCTCCGGGGATTCGGCCAAAATGTCGTTACCCGTTTGATCGAGTCTGGAAAGACGGGAACAAACGAAGCGGAACACGCTCAATACGAGCAAGTCATCACATATCCATCCGGGAAAGGAGCGCGTTGAGATGTCGGATATATTGAAGGTTGCGATGCCGAAGGGCCGAATCTACAAAAAAGCTTCCAAACTGTTCCGCGAAGCCGGACTGGATATTCCAGTGGATGTGGACGATACCCGCAAGCTTGTCATTGAAGTGCCGGAAGCGGGCATGGAATTCATCATGGCAAAACCGGTGGACGTGCCGACATACGTAGAGTACGGGGTAGCGGACATCGGCATCGTCGGCAAAGACGTATTGCTGGAGGAAAACCGGGACGTGTACGAACTGCTTAATCTGGGCATTGCACGGTGCCGCATGTCGGTTATCGGTCTTCCCGATTGGACCCCCGGCATCCAGCAGCGGGTAGCGACGAAGTATCCGCGAATTGCTTCCCGGTACTTCCTGGAACAGGGTCAGCAGGTCGAGGTCATCAAGCTGAACGGGTCCATTGAGCTGGCGCCGCTGATCGGACTTGCGGACCGCATCGTCGATTTGGTGGAAACCGGGCAAACGCTGCGCGAGAACGGGCTGGTCGAAATGAACGGCATCCTCGATATCACCAGCCGATTAATCGCCAACCGGGTAAGCTACCGCATGAAAAACGGACGCATCCAAGCACTGTGCGATGCGCTGCAGAAGGTCATCCCGGCTTCTTCCGAAGCACCGGCTGAATTATCGCAGTAATCAGGAATCGAGAGAAGGAGGTTACGGGCATGAAAGTGGTATCTGCGCGTGAATTCAATCTGAAACGGGAAGTGGACTACGGCACCCCGGAGCAAAACGAAAAGGTACGGCGAATCGTCGGCGACATTCGCCGGGAGGGCGATGCGGCGCTGCTGCGGTACACCGAGCAGCTTGACCGCACCAGGCTGACGGCTGCGGACCTGCGGGTGCCGCAGGAGGAGCTGCAGGCCGCCTATGCAGCCGTCGAGCCTTCTTTCGTGGAAGCGATCCGGCAGGCCGCTGCCAACATTCGCGCGTTTCATGAGAAGCAGAAACGCAATTCCTGGATGGACTGGCAGCCGGACGGCAGTCTGCTGGGCCAGGTGATACGCCCGTTGAAACGGGTGGGCGTATATGTCCCTGGTGGTAAAGCAGCGTATCCGTCCTCGGTGCTGATGAACGTGATTCCGGCACAGGTGGCCGGGGTGCCGGAAATCGTGTTGGTGACGCCGCCGGCCACGAACGGCGGCGAGGGCATCGACCCGTACATTCTCGTTGCCGCTGCGGAAGCAGGCGTTAACGAGATGTACCGGGTAGGCGGCGCGCAGGCGATCGCCGCGCTCGCTTACGGCACGGAGAGCATCGCCCCGGTCGACAAGATCTGTGGACCGGGCAACATCTACGTGGCGCTCGCGAAGCGTGAAGTGTACGGCGCGGTCGACATCGACAGCATCGCCGGGCCGAGCGAGATCGCGGTCCTGGCCGACGACACCGCGAACCCGGTGTACGTCGCCGCCGACCTGCTCTCGCAGGCGGAGCATGACGAGATGGCGTCGGCCATTCTCGTCACCACGTCGGCCCCGCTGGCGGAAGCCGTGCGGGCCGAGGTGCAGCGCCAGCTTGAGGCGCTGCCAAGGCAAGCGATCGCCGCTGCTTCGGTGGAGCAGTACGGCGCGATCATCGTGGTCGATTCGATCGATGAAGGCATCGACGTAGTGAACCGGCTCGCGCCGGAGCACCTGGAGATCATGGTGCAGGAGCCGATGGCCGTTGCCGGCCGGATCGAAAACGCCGGCGCGATGTTCCTCGGGCCGTACAGCTCCGAGCCGGTAGGCGATTATTTTGCCGGCCCGAACCATATCATTCCGACGAACGGCACGGCAAGGTTCAGTTCGCCGGTCGACGTGGACGATTTTATCAAGAAATCAAGTCTGATCTATTACAGCAAGGAGGCGCTGCTCCAAAACGGCGCTGCAATCATAGAATTGGCCCGGCACGAAGGGCTGGAAGGACACGCGCGCGCGATTGCCGTGCGTCTAGAACAGGAAGGAAAGGCGGAATCGAATCATGAGTAATCCAAACCAAGGGGTAGAAAACGCAAGCGCGGTTCGCCGCGCTCAAGTGGACCGCAAAACGAATGAAACAAACATTCAGCTTGCGTTTGCAGTAGACGGAACCGGGAAGGCGAACATCGAAACAGACGTACCTTTTCTGAACCATATGTTGGACCTGTTCACCAAGCACGGACAGTTCGATCTGGACGTTCAGGCTCGCGGGGATATCGAGATTGACGACCATCACACGGTCGAAGACATCGGCATTTGCCTCGGACAGACGCTGCGCGAAGCGCTTGGCGACAAACGCGGCATCAAGCGGTACGCGAACGTGTTCATTCCTATGGACGAGGCGCTCGCTCAAGTCGTCATCGACGTGAGCAACCGTCCTCACTTCGAATATCGCGCACAATACCCGTCCCAGCAGGTGGGCAGCTTCTCCACGGAGCTGGTGCATGAATTCCTGTGGAAGCTGGCGCTCGAAGCGCGCATTACGCTGCACGTCATCGTTCACTATGGACAGAATACGCACCACATGATCGAGGCAGTGTTCAAGGCGCTCGGCCGTGCGTTGGATGAGGCGACTTCCATCGATCCACGCGTAACGGGCGTTCCTTCCACGAAGGGAGTGCTGTAGGCGATGGCGATTGCAATTGTCGATTACGGTATGGGGAACCTGCACAGCGTCGGCAAAGCGGTCGAGCGCCTTGGCTACGAAGCGTTGATCACCGGGGATCGTGAGGCGATCCTGGGTGCTGACGGAGTGATTTTGCCGGGCGTGGGCGCGTTTGGCGATGCGATGGTGCATCTCCGTGAAAACAATCTGGATGCCGTCGTGAAAGAGGCTGCAGCCGGCCCGAAGCCGCTGCTGGGCATTTGTTTGGGCATGCAGCTGCTGTTCAGTTCCAGCGAGGAGCATGGCGAACATGAAGGACTGGATATACTGCCAGGCAAAGTTGTTCGGTTTGCCCCGGGTGAGTTGAAGGTGCCGCATATGGGTTGGAACCGTCTGGAGTTTCGCCAGCCTGAAAACCCGCTGTTTACGGGGCTGGAGGAAGGGCATGTTTATTTCGTCCATTCCTATTATGCCCAGCCTGAAGTGGCAAGCGACCTGCTTGCAGTGACGGATTACGGACATCCGGTTACGGCCATCGTCGGCAGAGGCTCGAACTTCGGTATGCAGTTCCATCCCGAGAAGAGCGGCGAACTCGGCATGCAATTGCTGCGCAATTTCCTCGCGCTTACGGGTGGGCCGAACGTTATCTCTCGTTAATAGCAGGAGAACCACAAGGTACGGCGTTATCGCTGCCATGGTGCGGGCGCTGAGGGGAACGGCCGGAGCAGTAAATCGCGGGTTCAGCGGGTTCGGACGGGATCAGAACATTCATTTCATTTCATTTCAATTTCAAACATAGATTCGGGAGGCCTTGTATGTCATCTTTTATCATATATCCGGCGATTGATATCCGGGACGGCAAATGCGTACGATTGGTACAAGGAGATTACAACCAGGAAACGGTATATAACGATGATCCGGTGCAAGTCGCTCTTTCTTGGGAGAAGCAGGGCGGCACTTTTGTGCATCTCGTCGATCTGGACGGCGCCAAGGCCGGTCATCCGGTCAACGACGCTTTGATCGGGCGTATCGCTTCAGCGGTGCAGGTGCCCGTTCAAGTGGGCGGTGGCCTGCGGACAGTGGCTGACGTGGAACGTTTGCTAGGACTAGGTGTGAGCCGGGTAATCATCGGAACGGCGGCGATCGAGGATCGTGCATTTACCGAAGAAGTGCTGGGGCGTTATGGCGACAAGGTGGCTATCGGTATCGATGCCCGCAACGGTTATGTGGCAACACGCGGTTGGTTGGAAACATCGGAAGTTCAGGCAGAAGTGCTTGCCAAGGAACTGGCAGCCTTCGGCGCAGAGACGTTCATTTTCACCGATATCTCGCGCGACGGTATGATGCAGGGGCCTAATGTGGATGCGATCGTATCCCTGGCCAAGGCGAGCGGCCGCACGGTTATCGCTTCCGGCGGCGTGAGCGTGATGGACGATCTCGTCAAACTGAGCAAATACACGCAAGACGGCGTTGGTGGAGCGATCGTGGGCAAAGCGCTGTATACGGGCAGCATCGACCTGTCCGAGGCCATTCGTACGATCAAGTAGCGCATCAATCATTGGGGAGAGAGGAAGAGGGGCATGCTGGCAAAAAGAATCATTCCGTGTCTGGACGTCAAGGACGGCCGGGTTGTCAAAGGCGTTAATTTCGTCAATCTCCGCGATGCGGGAGATCCGGTGGAACTGGCGGCGCTGTACGACCGCGAAGGCGCGGACGAACTCGTGTTTCTCGATATCTCCGCTTCCGTGGAAGGCCGCGAAACGATGGAAGAGGTCGTGCGGCAGACGGCGGGAGAGATCGCTATTCCGTTTACGGTAGGCGGAGGCATCTCGAAGGTGGATGACATGAAACGCATTTTGCGCGCAGGCGCAGACAAAATCGCGGTGAATACGGCTGCCGTGCTGAACCCGCAATTGATTGCGGACGGAGCACGGCGTTTTGGCTCCCAATGCATCGTGGTGGCGGTGGATGCCAAGTATAACGAAGCATGGGGAGAATGGGAAGTGTACACCCACGGCGGACGCAAGCCATCCGGAATCAAGGCGCTGGAGTGGGTGAAACAGGCCGAAGCGCTGGGCGCCGGAGAAATCCTGTTGACCAGTATGGACGCGGACGGAACCAAGGACGGGTTTGACCTGAAACTGACGGCCGCGGTATCCGAATCGGTACGGATTCCGGTCATCGCTTCCGGCGGCGCAGGCAAGGAGTCCGACTTCTATGACGTGTTCACGGCAGGCAAAGCCGATGCGGGCCTTGCGGCTACGATTTTCCATTACAAGGAAATCGCTGTGCCGGAGTTGAAGAAACATTTGAAAGAACAAGGGGTGGAAATCCGTGAGTAACGTAAGCAGAGAAATCAGGGAACAGTTGTCCCTGGAGCAAGTGGTCGAGCATATCCGTTGGCAGGACGGGCTAGTGCCCGCCATCGTGCAGGATGCAACAACCAACGAAGTGTTGATGATGGCATACATGAATCGAGAATCGCTGAAATTGTCGCTCGAATCGGGAGAGACCTGGTTCTGGTCGCGTTCCCGACAAGAGTTGTGGCATAAAGGCGCAACGTCCGGAAACGTGCAAAAGATTACTTCGATCAAATACGATTGTGACGGAGATACGCTGCTGGTAGCGGTCAAACCGGATGGTCCTGCTTGCCATACCGGCGAGGTAACGTGCTTCCACAACGAAATCGTGGGTTTGCCGCAGCAAACTGACGGCGAACACGCGGCAGCTTCCCCGGCCTCGGGACGTTTTGATGTGCTCGCCGAGCTGGAGTCGGTCATCGCGGAACGTGAACGCGAGCGTCCGGAAGGAGCGTACACCACATATCTCTTCGATAAGGGCGTCGATAAAATTTTGAAAAAAATCGGCGAGGAAGCGTCCGAGACGATCATCGCCGCCAAAAATAAGGATAATGAAGAGCTCCGCCTAGAGGTTAGCGACCTGCTGTACCACTTGCTCGTCTTGCTGCAGGAGCGAAAGCTGCCGCTGGGCGACATCATGTCCGAATTGAGCCGTCGCCATGAGCGGCCACGCCGCGATTAGGGGGCAGCCACTTATGCGGATCGATTATCATACGCACCATGAACGCTGCGGTCATGCCGTCGGCAAGCTGGAAGAGTATGTACAGCGTGCGGTAGAGATGGGCTTTTCCCACATCGGGTTGTCTGATCATATGCCGCTGCTGCACGTCGACCCGGGTCAGTATTATCCGGAGATGGCCATGCCGATGGACGAACTCCCGCGTTATGTGGAGGAATGCTTCTCCTTGAAGGAGCGGTACCGCGGACAAATCGAAGTTCGTGTCGGGCTTGAAGGCGACTACATTGAAGGCTGGGAAAATGAAATCCGCGCCATCATCGAACGTTATCCATGGGATTATGTGATCGGTTCGGTCCATTTTCTCGGCGAATGGGACATCACCGACTTCAGGCAGACGCATGGCTGGGAAGGACGCGACGTGCTGGAGGTATACCGTCAATATTATGATGCCGTCGGCAAAGCCGCAGCTACCGGCATGTATGACATCATGGGACATACGGACGTGATCAAACGTTTCGGACATGTACCGTCGGAGGAGCAGACCGGAGAACGCATTGCGCTGGAAAATGCAGCGCTTCAAGCTATTGCCCGCAGCGGCTGCGCAATGGAGCTGAACGCATCCGGCTTGACCAAACCCTGCGCCGAGATGTTTCCAAGCCGGCGCATGCTGGAGGAAGCCCTCCGGCTGGGCATTCCGCTGACGCTTGGATCGGATTCTCACGATCCGAAGAAGCTTGGCGAGAATCTGGAGCATGCCGAAGCCCTGCTCGCAGAACTTGGTTGTACGGAGGTTGCCGTGTTCGAAGGCCGGCGCCGTTCTTTCGTTCCTTTAAATGTATAGGGCACTGGAGTATAATAAGCTTGAAAGTCCTGATGCATCAAAGGACAATTAAGGGGCGTTAACGCTCGGGAGGGGCATTATGCAACAATCATTACGTATTTTTTCCGGTTCTTCGAACCCGAAGCTGGCGGAAGAGGTATGCGACAAGCTGGGCGTTGAGCTGGGCAAAATCAAGCTGTCTCGGTTCAAGAGCGGGGAAATCTACGTTCACTACGAGGAAACCATTCGCAATTGCGATGTGTTTCTTGTGCAGTCGTTGTCTCATCCGATCAATGAACTGTTTGTGGAGCTGCTCGTCATGATCGATGCAGCCAAGCGGGCTTCTGCCCGTACAATCAACATCATCGTTCCTTATTATGGATATGCCCGGCAGGAACGCAAGTCTGCCCCGCGCGAACCGATCTCCGCCAAGATGGTCGCCGATGTGCTGACCACGGCCGGAGCAAGCCGCGTGGTTACCATTGACCTGCATGCCGCGGCCATTCAAGGCTTCTTTAACATTCCGGTCGATCACATGACTTCCCTTGATTTGATCAGCGATTATTTGCTCAGCAAAGGGATCGAGAATCCGGTCGTCGTATCGCCGGATGCCGGCCGGGCCTCCATGGCCGAGAAGCTGGCGAATCGCCTGGATTCCCCGTTCGCGATCATGATCAAAAAGCGTCCAAGCCATAACGAATCGGTGATTACGCATGTCATCGGGGATGTGGAAGGCCGGACGCCGATCATCATTGAAGATTTGATCGACACGGGCACGACGATTCTGAACGTGGTTGAAGGCTTGAAGGAACGCGGATCGAAAAATGTATACGTGTGCGCAACGCACGGTCTTTTTTCCGACGGCGCATTAAGCAAGCTGGATCACCCTTCGATCGCCGAAGTGGTCGTTACGGACTCGATTGCTCTGCCGGAATCGCATCCGAATTGCGTCACCGTACTACCGGTCGCACCTATGCTGGCCAGAGCGATACGCATCATCGTCGATGGCGGCTCGATGGCGACGCTGTTCAGGGATTCCGGAATTTAGTGAAGGCGGCAGCGCCTTGTTTTCAATCTCCGTGTCGGGGCGGTCGCCGCTCTGCACGGTTTTTTGTCATGCGTGGTTAAGGTACCCGGATCACATCCGCCAGAATCTCTGCTTTGTCTCTCCATGCGATGTGTTATAATACAGAAAATTGGTACGGAATCACCTGCTGGTTACCCATTTTTGTGGTGTTGCACCAGATCTTTCGAATACAGCAGAACCGCAGCCGGGCGAAGTGGCAGCGAGAAATGAGGAGTGGGTTCCATTGTCACGTACATGGTATTATCGCTTACTGTTTTCGTATTTTCCCATTTTTCTGCTTACCGTGACGATCATCATCTTTATTGCCTTTGTTTTTGTAAACGACATTTCCAGGGAGGAGACCCGGAAGGCGGACCGGATATCGTCCAGCTATCTCGTGGACAACGTGGACCGGATTATTCGGGATATTGAGTTATCCGTCTTAAACTCGGTGGAAGCTAACCCTGCATATAAACTCTATTTCAACAACCAAGGCCAGGTCAGCCGAGATGCGGTGTATGCCATTGCGCAGAATTTGCGGGAATTGACCAATTCGTCTTCCAACATTCAATCCATCTACTTATATGACAAGATTAATGAAAGCGTTTTAACAGTCAGCGGGTCCAAAGAGGTTGAGGGTTTTTCCGACAAAGCCTGGATTGACGAGATCGCCTCAGGGGCTGTAGGACCGGGCTGGCAGCCTGTCAGGGAATACAATGCCGGGTTGGTCCAGCGGACGCCGGTTCGCGTACTGACCGTCAACAAGGAGATGCCTCTGCCGTTCGGCTCGGAAGGCGTGCTTGTCATCAACGTAAAGATGAGCAGCATCGAACAGAGCATTGATAGCATGGTGAACGGACAACTATCGTTTATGACGATCCTTGACCATAACGGTCAGGTCGTATACGACGCGCATTCAGACCACGAGGGCGTGGCGAACGGAAGAAAACTGAACACCCTGACGCTGGAAAGGCTGGGATGGACATTCACCAGCGGCATTAAGGCAGGCAATCTTTTTGGATGGGTATCCGTCATTTCCTATGTGTGGGTGGGCATTGCCTTTGTCACCGTCGTGTGTTCCATCATTTATATCGTTTATATCACGCGTCGCAACTACAAACCGATCCAGGTCATCATGAACCGGATCGAGGCCCATCAGATTCGAACGATGGAACAATCGGGCTCCCGCACGGATGAAATGAAGCTGATCGACGGCGTTCTGGAGAACCTGATTAACCACATGATGGACTACGACAAAAAAAGCAGGGAAAATATGCTGCTGCAGCGCAGCAAGCTTTTCAACGACCTGCTGCACGGCGAAAATCTGGACGGCATTATGGAGCGTCTTCAGGAGCTCTCCCCGCTATCGGGCTTCGATGATTCGAATTCGGCGCGGTTTGCCGTCGTTGTCGGGGAGATCAACCGGTTTGAAAAAGTATTCCAACAGAAATACACGCGAAGCGAGCAGAACACGCTTCGATTTGCGTTAATGAACGTATTGCAGGAGTTGTCCCGCGATCAAGGGCTGCAATGCTGGACAGAGTGGATCGGCGCCGACCGGGCCGCCATTCTGTTCTTGTCAACGGGGAACGAAGCAGAAACGACGGAGCAGATTAAAGCGGTTGCCGAGGAGTGTCGGGATTGGGTCGAGCAGAATTTGCGCATCCCGCTGAGCTTCGGCATTGGACCCATTGCGGAAGGGGCGGAACATATCCGTCATTCTTATGCAGCGGCAGAAGCGGTCCTGCACCGCAAATTGCTGATGAACGGAGACGTAGCACTGGCCGCCGAAAGCGGCGAGACGCCCCAGCGTTTATTGGTGACCTATTCCTGTTTGCAAATGATCTCCGAGTTCGTGAAACGGTTCCGCATGTCGAGCAGTCAGTGGCGGGATCAACTGGAGGAAATGTTCGAGGCGTTCGAGCAGAACCAACTGCAGGATGACCAGATTCGTTCCTTGATCCAGGCGATGCTGCAGATGTTGAGCCGCGAAGTAGCGGTCATGTCGGAGCAACTGCAGGAGCAATTGTCCGAAGAACGGATCGGCGAACGTTTGAAACGAATGGATGAGGCCGAAACCTTCGAAGAGGTCAAAGCGCTGCTGCTTGATGATCTGACCGACTTATTCCGAACGTATGTCTCCGCCAGCGAAACGAAGAGTTACCGGGCCATGGTCAACGAAATGAAAAATTACATCGAAGAGCAGTTTGCCAATCCGGACCTTTCGCTGAAGCATTTGAGCGAGCGCTTCCAGATCTCCGGCAAACATGCGAGTTATTTGTTCAAGACCGAGTTCAACATGAAGTTCGTTGATTTTGTCACCGAGCTCCGCATGAAGGAGGCCGAGCGGCTTCTGCTGAATTCGGATCTGTCGCAACAGGATATCGCCCTGAAAGTGGGATATGCCAATGCGATCTCCTTTGGGCGCGTGTTCAAACGGATCGTCGGCATTACGCCGGGAGACTATCGCCGTATAAAGCGTGAGCCCCCGGCAGCAGCCGATGCGAATCACTAAAAAGCTGCGGGGAAATCAGACGTACTTTGTTTCGTCATATTCTCGAAGGAACTCTGCTAATTTCGGATCATGATTATTGAACCAGAGGGGCGGAATCCGTGCAGGCGCTCTCCGTCAGGAGATTCGTCCTGCCGGACCGCCTTTTTGGTTTACCGGCGTAATCGCTCTTTCAAGGCGTCACATGGGTTTTGTCCGCTTATTGTGTGAAGGGCGTACCTTGTTATCATGGCTCTCATCTCGTGTCTTTACGAAAATAGGCAGTGCATGAAAATGGTTTATTCGTTCGTACCACGGGAATAACATCCGGTAGGACGCAGAGAGCGGTATGTGCGGTCAGAGCGGTCATGGTTATGAAACGGGAACATCTGCGAAAATAGGCAGCAGGCATAAACCATAATCCGTATGTAAGCGTTTCCGAAACTGGTTTATTGCTGAAGTGCGATGCCATATGAAATACTCGGTGCAGGCTTCAATCAATCACGCAAAGTCAAAGGAGATGACACAAATGACAGGAAGAGCACCCAAGGGGAGTCTAAAGAAATGGGTTGGGATGGCGCTTACGATGGTTATGGCCGTATCCCTGCTTGCAGGCTGTTCGTCTTCATCGGAACAAGGCACAGCAGATAACGGCTCGTCGGGCGATCGCGTAACATTAAAGGTCGAGATTTTTGATCGCGGAAACAGCCCTGCTCCGCAAACGATTACCAGCAACTACTTGCAAAAGCTGGTGCAGGAACGTTTTGGGGATCCGAATAACATTGACGTACAATTCGTGCCGATCCAACGTTCCGAAGAAGTAACGAAGCTCAACGTGCTGATGGCCAGCAACACCGATGTTCCTGATATCGTATTTGTGTATGACTCCAGCGTGTTTTACCGTTATGCCCAGCAGGGCGGTCTGACTGACGTCGGCGAGCTGCTGGACCAGTATGGACCGAATCTTAAAAAATTCCTCGGCGAAGATACATTGAAGTTCGGCCAGGTGGAGGGCCAGCAATTCGCGATCCCGGGCAAACGCGCCATTACGGGCCGCTACAGTTCCTACATCCGTCAAGACTGGCTGGATAAACTGGGCTTGCCTGTACCGAAGACAACCGATGAGCTTTATACCACGTTGAAAGCGTTTAAAGAGAAAGATCCGGGACAGCTCGGAAGCAAAAACATTCCGATGGGCATGGCGCTGGCACCGGCTCAATTCGAAACGTTAATCTATTCTTTCATTAAACCGGTGAGCGGAGACCTGACTTACGGACAGCGTTACGAGCTGCCGCTTCATGACGGATTCAAGGATGCGATGCAGTTCCTGAACAAGCTGTACAACGAGGGACTGATCAGCAAGGATTTCAGTTTGGACGAGGACAAGGCCCAGTTGGCCAAAGATATCCAAAACGGAAATACGGGGTACTGGTCCGAAGACGTCGACGCGATGTTCTATGCCGACGGTACCATCGACAACTTGAAGAAGAACGTGCCTGATAGCAAAGTGCTGCCGGTAGACGTATATACGAACCCCAATGCGGACAATAAGCATATCAAATCACGGTACGGAACGAACGGGATGTACATCATGATTCCGAAGAGCAGCAAACGTGCCGTAGAGGCCGTCAAATACTTGGATTGGATGGCGTCCGACAATAACTTGAGAGACATCTACAGCGGCGTTGAAGGCGAGAACTATGAGCTGGTTGACGGAATTCCGGTCGTTAAAGAAGACGCTTCTCAAGAAGCCAGGGATCGCCTGTTCAACGCGGGAGACATGGCGATCATCTCGAACGGTAAAAACATCGGCGACCAGGCTACCAACGAAAAGGCATGGATCATGGGCTTCCCTGAACGAAATCAGGGATTGTTGAGACAGTCCATCGACATCGCCAATACCGATACCGTGGGTCCGATCATCTTTGACAAGCCGATTCAGGCCGAGATGAAATACAGCACCGCACTGAAAGATAAGCTCAACGTCATTATCGTCAAAACGGCAATGGCCAAACCATCTGAATTCGAAGCGGTATACGAGCAGGAAATGAATGATTACATGTCCTTGGGCGGCGCGGATTTGAAGAAGGAGCTTGAGGAGGCATTACAGGGAACTGCAGCCAAATAATGCGTGGTGTAATGCACCGCTGAACGGTTTAGGCTGCCTTTGCCTGTGGCTATTAAAAAAAGAGACGTGTGCCGCCGCTGCCGGCGGCACGCAGTTTCTCCGTAGATAGGAGGAGAACGACTTGACCACATCATACTTTAAACGGTATTGGCAATTGTATGCACTGCTTTCGCTGCCCTTGCTCTATTTCCTCATTTTCCGTTATGGCCCGATGTACGGCGTGCAAATCGCCTTCAAAGATTTCAACCTGTTCCAGGGCATTAACGGCAGCGAATGGATCGGTTTTGATGCCTTCCGCGAAGTGTTTGCCATGAGGGATTTCTATACGACTCTTCGCAACACGTTTATGTTGAATTTTCTGGATCTGGTTGTCTCGTTTCCGGCACCGATTATTCTGGCCATTATGCTGTATGAAATCCGCTTCAAATGGTTCAAGAAAGTATCGCAAACGATTCTGTATATCCCGCATTTCATCTCCTGGGTCATTATCGGGGGGATCGTGTACCAATTGTTCGGCAATCAGTCCGGTATGGTAAACGGCGTGCTGGAAAGCATGGGACTGAACACCATTCCGTTCCTGACCGAAAAAAATCCATGGCTTGTCACTTATCTCTTCACTGGCGTGTGGCAAAGCGCGGGTTGGGGCACGATTCTTTATCTGGCTGCGCTTACCGGCGTGAATAAAGAATTGTTCGAGGCAGCCGAAGTCGATGGCGCTTCGCGTCTGAGAAAAATATGGCACATTACGCTGCCGGGAATCCGCACCACCATTGTCACGCTGCTCATCCTCAATTTGGGGAAAATGGTCAGCATCGGCTTTGACCGCCCCTACATCATCGGGAACACGGCCGTACGCGAGTACTCGGATGTTCTCAGTACCTTCGTATACCGGGTTGGTCTAGAATCGGGCCAATATACCATTGCGACCGTCGTTGGCTTATTTCAGGCCGTGGTCGGGCTTGTGTTCGTGCTTGGTTCCAACTACATTTCGAAAAAAGTGACCGGAGACGGCATTCTATAGCCCCTGGCGGGCAATATCGCATATGTCTGTTTGGAAGAACTGTATAAAGGAGTTGTGGAGCCTATGAGTGAACGCACCTCAAACCGGATTTTCGATATCGTTAATATCTCATTTGTTGCTTTGTTTGTGCTGTTCTGCCTGGCACCGTTCTTGCACACGATCGCAATCTCGCTTAGCTCCAACCGCGCGATTACGTCCGGGGAAGTAACCATTTTCCCTAAAGAGTTCAATTGGGATGCCTATGTCAAAGTGTTCTCCGATCATTCGATGCTCTATTCGCTGGGGTACACGATCATTCTGACCATCGTGACTACGGTGCTATGCATGGTCTTCACGATTGCTGCTGCGTATCCCCTCACCAAGAAAAAACTGAAGGGGCGCAAGCTGTTCATGTACGTCATCATTATCACGATGTTTTTCAGCGGCGGCATCATTCCCGAATACCTGCTGATTCGCGATCTGCACCTGTTGAACTCGGCATGGTCGCTAATTCTCCCGGGCTTGGTCAGCCCATTTAACTTGATCATTATGATTTCTTTCTTCTACAGCATTCCGGAGTCGCTCGAAGAATCGGCCGAAATCGACGGCAGTTCGCATCTGCATACGTTGTTGAAAATTGTATTGCCTTTATCGATGCCGGTGATGGCGACCCTTGCTCTCTTCTATGCGGTCGGACGCTGGAACGGATTCCAGGATTCCTTGATGTATATCAACGACCCGCAGCTGTACCCGCTTCAACTGAAGCTGTTCCAGATGGTGCAAAACAACATGGTGAGCGAGCTGACGCAAATGGAAGGGGCCAACCGCACGGCGCTGACGCCGGAGAGCCTCAAGGCGGCTACGGTGATCTTCGCTACGGTGCCCATCCTGCTCGTTTATCCTTGGCTGCAAAAGTACTTCGTCAGCGGTGCGATGCTTGGGGCCGTTAAAGGCTAAGTTGGCGAGAAGAGATATCCATGTATTCGAAAGGAGTGCAAGCTGATGATGAACGGGACGGACAAGGGCGAGTATTCGTTCTCGACCTGCTGGAATATCAAGCGTCATACGTCCGGAGCCGATATGGTGCGGGAAATCGCCGATCTGGGATTCCGCCGGGTGGAGCTGAACTATAATGTGACGAAAGATATGCTCGCAACCATTGAGCCGATGATTGAACGTGGGGAGATCGGCATATCCAGCGTGCATAACACGTTCCCCCACGTACCGGATCCCGATTACGGCACGGATTCCGTGCTGCTCGGATTTGAGGATGAGGAAAAAAGGAAAAGGGCGATCGAGCTGCTCGTCGGGTCGGCCGAATATGCCCATCGTTATGGTGCGGAAGCCGTCGTGGTACACCCGGGGGAAGTGCCGTTCGAGCCGGACATCAGCAAAGAACTGTCACGGTTGTACCACGATGAAGGTAAAGATTCCCTGGCCTATCGAAGCAAATGGGAAGAATTGATGGAGCGACGCGAGGCGCTTGCTGCCGGCTACGTGCAAAAGATTATCGCCAGTCTCGATGAGGTCTGCAACAAGGCGATATCCAAGGGCATAAAGGTTCGATTCGGCATCGAGACCCGTTCCAGGCCACAGCAGATCCCCACTCTTGCAGAAGCGAAAACGATTATTCAGGCGCTCCGCGGCGCCCCTGTCGGCATCTGGTACGATACGGGCCATGCCATCATGATGGATCGCCTCGGCCTGTATGACAGCGTAGGGGAGATGGATGGATTGATGGATGATATCGTAGGAGTCCACATCCACGAGACGCTGGGCCTTTCCGACCACTGGTGCCCGTATGTGCACAGCAAGGACATGAACTTTTACGACGCATACTTGCCGATGATCCGACGGGCGCAGGTCAAGGTATACGAGCTGAAAGCCGCCTGTAAGCCCGAAGAAATCCATGAAAGTCACGCGTTGTTAATGTCCAAATTGGCGGAAGCGGCGTATTCATAAAACATCGCGCATGCGGGCCAAGGGTAAATGCAGAGCTTTGGTAAAACGATAAATGCCTGGGTACGGAGGGAAAGACGCATGTACAAACAACTGGTGGAGCGCAATGACAAGGCTGTAGAAAAGGGATTATCCCGGCAGGTGCTTGATCCGGACAGCCGTTATTACGGAGGAACGATCGATCCGTACACGGGAGTGGCCTGGGTAAACCATACCACAGGCACGCCGACGGATATGTGTTACTGGGGCACCGCGCTCGTGAATCCGGCATCGGCCTATTACCGGGACGAGGCGCTTTTGGAACGGTTGTTGCTGGCGACGGAGTTTGTGCTTCGCCACCAGCACGAGGACGGTTCCATCTCCCCGGGCTGGACGAATTATCACTCTCCGCCGGATACGGCGTTTGTCGTTGTAGGGTATGCCCAGTTATATCTGGTATTGCAGCAGCAGGCATGGCCGCCGCTGCAGCCGGTACTGCACAACATGCGCCTGTTTCTGGAACGAACCATGCCGGTCATGTTGACCGGTGGCTGCCATACGCCCAATCATCGCTGGGTTCTATGCGCGGCGCTCGGTTTTCTGTACCGGATATTCGGGCAGGAAGAGGCGCTGCAGCGCGCCGGGCAATGGCTGGCAGAGGGCATGGACATTACGCCTGCCGGGGAGTGGACCGAGCGCAGCAACGGCATATACAGTGCAGTGAGCGATATTATGCTCATTCATGCCGCGCGATTGCTGTCCCGGCCGGAATTGCTTGAACCGGTAAGGCTCAATCTGCGCATGATGGCATATCTTGTGCATCCTTCCGGCGAAATTGTGACGGACTACTCGGGACGGCAGGATCTGGGGCAAGTTCATGATCTGTCGCCTTATTATCTGTCCTATGCGATCATGGCCAAACTGGACGGCGATCCGCTGTTTGCCGGCATGGCCGAATGGGCGGCAGAGTCGCTGACGGATCCGGGCGTTTGCTCGGTCAACGCACTCGTCAGGCTGATGCTGGAGCCCGATTTGCAGGAAACGCAAGGCGGCCGACTTGATCTGCTCGATCAGTATGAGGTCATGTTGAACGGAAATTTTGATCGGGAGCAATATTTGGGACGGATGGATGAAGCAGGCCATCATGGCCGCATCAGCCACAGTCGCATGCATACGGACTTTGGCGCGCCGGTGGCCCGCATTCGCGATGGAAAAACGAGCGTGACCGTAATGACGGAGGTGCCTTCGTTCTTTGCGCTGTGGCACGGAGCCGTCCGTTTGTTGGCCGTGCAGCTGGCCTCCTACTTTAACCCCGGTTATGTACCCATGCAGCAAATGAGGCAAACGGAGTCCGGTTACAGTCTGATCGGCGAACAGAAAAAAGGATACTATGGCCCCGTGCCCACAAACCGGTTGCCATTGTCGGCCAACACACCAACCAGCCCGTGGTACTTGCTTCCCCATCAGGAGAGGGAGCTTACCCATGAGCAGACGTTTAGCGTGCATGCCGAGGTGGCGCAAACCAAAGACGGTTGGACGCTGGACCTGGCAGGCGAGAACCCGCAGGAGATCATGATGCAGCTGTCCTTCGTGTTTGGCAGCGAAGGCGAGCTGTCCTCAAACGGGCTGGTGGAAACGAAGAAAGGCGGCCCTTATTTCTGGGAAGGCGGCACATTGCGCTATGCCTGCGGCGGGGACTGGATCGAATTGACCGGTGGCGAGCTGGGCCATCTGGCGGCAACGGTGCGTGAAGCCAAGCTGCCGGACGGCTGCCAGGTTGTGCTGGTCAATTTCATGACGCCGTTTCGCAAAACCATTCATATTTCGCTATCGCCGTCCATGGCGGCAAATACCCTAAACACGATATTAGACGAAAAGCGCTGAGGCAGACCCAAAAGATGACGTGCCCTTCAACAATCAGGAAGGAGCCGTCATTTTTTTTTGCAATTTTTGCATAAACCCCATGAAACTGCATATTGAGATGAGGCCCTCAAGATGTGGTATACTGGAGAGTATGAATGAAAAGCTAAGAGGAGGTGCCTTGGTGGATGAAGGGCAAGCTACTGCGGGCTAAGGGACACCTTGCCAATATTATACCGATTCATTTGGATGCGTCTTTCTTTTTCGAAAGAGCGGTCCGCTCGCTGGACCGAAATCATGTCGACAAGGCATTGAAATATTTTCGCAAGGCGGTAGAATACGAGCCGGACAATCCGGTCAATCATTGCAATATGGCAGGCATTTTATCGGAGAAGGGAGATTACGAGGGCTCCAATGCCGTGCTTGCACACGTACTTGACATTGTCGATCCGTCGATGACGGAATGTTATTTTTACATGGCGAACAATTATGCCAACATGAACCGTTTCGAAGAGGCGGAGCAGGCGTTGGTAACCTATTTGGAGGAGGACCCGCAGGGTCAGTTCATGGCCGAAGCGGAGGAGATGATGGAGCTGCTCTATTATGAGCTCGATCGTCCGGCGAAGCTGAATCAGATCAAATCGCGCAAAGGCGTGGTTGAGCACGATCAGGCACGCGAGTTTCTGGAGCAAGGGAAGTTTGCCCAGGCTGCCGAGCTGCTGGAGAGCATGCAGCCGGACTACCCCGATTATTTGGCTGCCCGCAACAATTTGGCGTTATCTTACTATTATATGGGGCTGTTCGATAAAGCGCGGGAAACGATTGCCGAGGTGCTGAAACAGGAACCGGGCAATTTGCACGCCTTGTGCAACCTGGCGATTTTCTACCAGAACGAAAACCGTCCGGATCAAGTGTTGCAGCTCATCCACAAGCTGCGCGTCATGGTTCCGTTCCAGGAAGAGCAGGTATACAAACTGGCGACCACGATGGGTATTCTTGGACAGCACGAACCGGCATACGGCCATTTCCGACGTTTGCTGAAGAACGAAGAGACCGCTGCGGATCCTGCGCTTGTGCATTATGCGGCGGTTGCGGCTTTCAATACCGGACGATATGATGCGGCAGAACGGTTGTGGCGGCATGCGGGCAGGCTTGACCCGACTTCCGAGGTTTCCGGATTCTATCTGTCCGGCCTGGAGCAGGTGCGGCAAGGAGAGGCGGAGCCCCAAATGCTGAGCTACCATTACCATTTGCCTTTTGATGAGCAGTTTCGGCAATGGGAGCATGCCGGCGACGGCATTCCGGAGGAAATGAGAAACGATCCGCTCATCCGCTCGTCATTCTTCTGGGCACTGCGCCACGGGGATCGCGCAACGAAGCTTCAGGTTATCCAAGCGCTGGCCATGATCGGCGATTATGAAGTGCAGCAGGCACTTCAGACGTTTGTGGATGAAGCTGCCGATGAAGATGATGAACTGCTTCACGTTGCCAGCTCGGTTCTGAACCAGCTTCGCCAATCCGAGGCTGAGACCAAGGGGAAGAAAACGTCTTCTCCGGTGCTCGTCACCATGGTAAGGGGCCAATCGGCTTCAAAGGAACAGCTTGCCGCAAAGAAGGAGGATCCGGCTGGATCTTCCCCATCATGGCAGGCCGTAGTGGAACGCGTGGTGCAAATGACCGGATCTGCCGCAGAGCTGCGGCAGGAGGCGGAGCGGGTGTGGAACGACTTTGTGTCCCGGATGCCTTCCGAGAAGCCGAATGCAAAGCAGATTGAGTGCTGGGCAGCCGGCCTGGAATATGTTGCCGCCAAAGCGTATCATCGTTCCGTAACTTATCAGAGCATTGCGGAACGTTATGGCATCTCAGCCGCAACCGTGAGCAAATATGCCCGCCAGATTAGCCAGGTCTGCAATGAAACGCTGCCAACCGTTTAGAACATCGAAATGGCTTTGCTCGGTTGAACAACGGAAGATCGAGTGCCTGGTAAAGAGGCTTTGTGGAAAGATTCGATCCGTTGTGGAAGGATATAACGGGTTGGAAAACGGGTAAACTTAACTGATGGGCTTAACAGGGTCATTATTGAAGTTGACGGGTCAATCCATTCTCAACCTTACCAAGGAGGCTGAATCTATATGTCTAAGCACAGAGCAATCGTGATCGGAACAGGCCCTTCAGGGCTGACAGCCGCGATCTATCTGGCACGGGCCAATCTGAACCCGCTGGTGATCGAAGGCCTTCAACCTGGAGGTCAATTGACGACGACAACCGAAGTGGAAAACTTCCCGGGGTTCCCTCAGGGAATCATGGGGCCTGAACTCATGGATAACATGCGCAAACAAGCTGAGCGTTTTGGAGCAGAGTTCCGAAACGGATGGGTGGAGGAAGTCGATTTCAGCCAACGTCCCTTTAAGATCAAAGTAGAAGGCGTTGGCGAGCTGGAAGCCGATGCCGTGATCATCTCGACCGGTGCTTCTGCGCGTTATCTCGGCATACCGGGCGAGCAGGAAAATGTTGGGCGTGGCGTCAGCACATGCGCGACGTGCGACGGTTTCTTTTTCCGCGGGAAAAAGCTGATTGTCGTTGGCGGAGGCGATTCCGCCATGGAGGAGGCGAGTTTCTTGACCCGCTTCGCAACCGAAGTGACGCTGGTGCATCGCCGCGACGAGCTGCGAGCTTCGAAAATCATGCAGGATCGGGCGCGCAGCAACGAAAAGGTGAAGTGGGCATTGAACCGTACACCGCTTGAGGTCCAAGCGGAAGGGCTGGGCGTCAAAGGCCTTAAGGTACGGAACAACGAGACCGGGCAGGAAGAGTTTTTGGAGGCGGATGGCGTCTTTGTGGCGATTGGACATACGCCGAATACAGGCTTCCTGGGCAACCAGATTACGCTAGATGACCATGGGTATGTTCTCGTCAAACCGGGAACGACGGAAACCAACGTTCCAGGCGTGTTCGCTTGCGGAGACGTGCAGGACACGAGATATCGCCAGGCCGTTACGGCTGCGGGCTCAGGCTGCATGGCGGCCATGGATTGCGAAAAGTTCCTTGAGGGCGAAATGGTTCACGACTGGAGCGAGACGTTGGATCTCTAAGCATGGCGAGGGTGTTTTTTTGCATAAACTATAGGGAAGAGACGTCGGGAAGTCTCATGGATTGACGAGAGAAGCCGGAAGGCTTCTCTTTTTTGAAACCAAATAAGCTGGAGATCGTATACATAGGGCGCATACTAGGTGTGAGGTGAAGAAATTGGGGGAAATGGTAAGGGAGTGGCTTCAGAACGCAACAGTGAGACGGTTTCTAATCCTCCTGCTGTTCTGTTTGATCCTATTTAGCATGGGAAGCATGCTGCACATGATTTTGCTGCTGTTTTTGGTGACGTACGTCATGAACCGGCTGCAACAATTCATTACGGCAAAGCTGAACAAATTGTTTCCGATAAATTATAAAGTGGTCGTCATTCTGCTATACCTGATCGTGATTGCGGCCATTGTATTGGGAATTTCGAGGTATTCTCCGAGGATCGTGGACCAGGTCATCCAGTTGACCAACGAGATCATCAAGTTTCTGGACAGCGCCGACGGCGACAATTTTACGTCCAAAATCGCAGGTTACCTGCAATCGTTTGATATCAAGAACTACACGAACGGAGCATTGAAATACATTCTGGCGCTGAGCAAATGGCTGGAATTCATTCTGCTCGTCATCATTCTAAGCTTGTTCTTCCTGCTCCAAAAGCAAGAAATCTTCAAATTTACATCCAAGTTCAAAGAGAGCAAAATTGGCTGGTTTTATAAAGAGGTCGCATACCTGGGGGATAAATTCGTATCTTCCTTTGGCAAAGTGATCGAGGCCCAGTTGATGATTGCCGTGTTCAATACGATTTTGACCATTCTGGGGTTATGGATTCTCGGATTTCCGTACCTGTTCGCATTGACCATTCTGGTGTTTGCACTCAGTCTGGTTCCTGTGGCGGGGGTGATCATCTCCCTGGTGCCATTGTGCTTGATCGGATATCAAATCGGCGGACTGCAAATGGTCATTATCGTCGTTCTCATGATCATCGTCATTCACGCGCTCGAAACGTATTTCCTGAATCCGAAGCTGATGGCGCACAAAACAAAATTGCCGATGTTCTACACCTTTATCGTGCTGATCCTGTCCCAGCATTTCCTCGGCATCTGGGGTTTGATCATCGGGATTCCGATTTTTGTCTTCCTGCTGGACATTCTGGATGTGAACCGCATGGAGAAAACGGACGAACCGGTGCGGGTGGAATCGAAGCCATAAAGCATGGATCTCAGTACGCTGACATTGCAGCAATGGTTGAAATTTGGAAAAAGGGAAAAACGCCTCCCGTGTCGGGAAGGCGTTTTTTCGCATGCATGCCTGCGGACCATATGCGCCGGAAACCAAAGCCGGATCGGCCTGCAGCAGACGGCATGGCCCATCCATGGTATCGTATCGGCTTGCGTGGCAATCCGGCTACAGCCACCCCTTTTTCTCGGCAATGCTGACGGCCTCCATGCGATTTTTGGCCTCCAGCTTATTGAATGCCTCGGACAAGTAATTTCGTACCGTACCGTACGAGAGGTGCAAGGAAGCGGCAATATGGTTGGCATTCAAGCCTGTAGCGGCCAGCCGCAGCACCTCTTTCTCGCGTTCGGTCAAGGGGTTGGCTTCCTTTGATGCACCGAACACAAGCTCCGGGGACACTTCGCGCCCGCCGTTCATGACGCGGCGGATGGCTTCGGCGAGCCTGTCGCTCGGCTCGTCCTTGAGCAGGTAGCCTTTCACGCCCGCTTGGATGGCCCGTTCCAGGAAGCCGGGCCGGGCAAAGGTGGTAAGAATGATGACCTTGCAGGACAAGCCCTGCTGCTGAATGCGTTCAGCCACGTCCAGCCCGGTCATGACGGGCATTTCAATGTCCATCAGGCAAAGGTCGGGTTGGAGGGAAGCAATAAGCTGCAATGCTTCTTCGCCATTGCCGGCCTCGCCGACCACCTGCAAATCATCCTCCAGATCAAGCAGGGAAGCGAGCGCTCCCCGCAGCATGCGTTGATCTTCGGCGATCAGTATTCGAATCATGATGGCACTCCTCCTTGCATTTTACTGGCGATCAGCGGAAAGGAAAGGACAAGCTCCGTTCCGGTTTGGTCGGAGGAGATTCTCAGTGAACCGTCAATGAGGCCGAGCCGTTCACCCATGCCTTTTAATCCGTTCCCGGCTGTTTCCTCCGGGTTCTCCAATCCAATGCCGTTGTCCTTCACGGTGATGCCGATCCCGTAACGGGTCCGTTCCATGCGGATCATGCTGCGTGTAGCCTGGCTGTGCTTGACGATGTTGGTTACCGCTTCGAGCAAGCATAGACCGATCATGTTTTGCGTCAACTCGGGCACGTCGCTCCAAGATTCCTGTTCCCCCGCCATGTGAAGCTCGATTTCGGCGCTGCGCAGCATTTCTTTGGCATCGGCGAGAGCCTCGGGAATGCTGATGGCCCTCATGTCCGACACCAGCTGCCGGACTTCCCGGAGCGCCGCGCGGGACGTGCGTTCGATTTCGCGGGCTTCCTGCAGTGCCCGCTCGGGATTTTTGGGGATCAGTTTGGCGACCAGTTCGCTCTTGAGCGTGATCAGGGATAGCGTATGTCCCATCGTGTCGTGCAGATCCCTGGCGATGCGCATCCGCTCTTCGCGCTTAACCAGCTCTTTGATGTGCTGCTGCGCCTCATCCAATCGTACCTCCAGGTTCTGCCGGTCGATCATGGTGCGTATGCCATAGGGGGACACGAGCATGATCAGGTAAAACGGGGTAAAGAACATCAGCTGGTCCGCGGTCAGTTCGGTGATGCGCAGCGCGACGGGAACCGTCTGTACGATGGCAAAGATCAGCAGAAACAGTCGAAACAAACGTTTGTCTGCGTACCATCCGATAAAATTGGCCGAGAAGAACCCCAGGAAGAACATATTGGGGTCGATGATCAGCGACAGCACCAGAACGGTCAACATTTGCAGGCAAAGCCAGTACGAAAATTTGGCGGTTCCGGCCGTCATGTACAGCTGCCTGTAAGTTACGATAAACACGATAAAAGCGGTCAAGCCGACGTAGAGCACGGTTCCCCGCGAATTCCACAAGTAGTAGACCGGCATGGCGAGATAAATCAACCATATATAAGGATAGAAGCCGTACCGGTTCGGGAAAAGTTCAAAGCGCCGAAGCATGCGTGTGTGTTACGCCTCCTTTTGCTTTCTGCGGATATATGTGGATAGTAACATAAAACCCGCCAAGTATGCCGCCAAAATCAGGATATCGCGTAAAGCGGGCGATTGGCCAGCTGCGATATTCCATGCCCCGTTGCCAAAGCTGTTGGATGGCAGCCAGCTGCCGATGCGTGCCAGCCATTCAGGCATAACGTCCAGCGGCATCCACATGCCTCCGAGCAGGGCAAGCGCCAAGTACAGCATGTTGCTCAAGCCGCTCGCCGTGTCAACCCGGCGGAATGTGCCGATGCAGGTGCCAAGCGCCAGAAACGGCAGCGATCCGGCGAGAATCCACAGCGCGGAGCCGATCCATTGAGAGGCAGTCAGTTCTACGCCGTTGATGAGGTAGCCGGCGGTAAAAATGATGACGATGGAGCAAAGATGAATGGCGGTCTGGCCGACCATTTTACCGGCGAAGTAGATGGAGCCTGGCAGTGGAGTAACCTGCAGGAAGGTTGACCAGCCGTGTGCGCGTTCCTGTACGAGCCGGATGCCCAGCGTCATGATGGAGGAACCCATGATGCTGAAACAGGTCATGGACATCAGGTAATGCGCGTTCCACGCTTCCGCATCGCTGGTGCCCGTAGCGAAGATTCGGGTGTACAGCACATAGAACGCAACCGGGATCATCAGGGACCAGAATACAAAATAAACGTTGCGCGACATGCGGAGCATTTCGACTTTGGATTGGGCAATCAGCATCGACATCGACATGTTAAACGTCCTCCTTCAGGGTTTCGACGAATTGGGCATAAGCTTCATCGAGCTGTCCGGCTTCGATGCGGATGTCCCGCACCGGAAGCTGACGCTCCACAATTTGGCGAATCAGTGCATCGGTATCGCCGGCGTACAGAACGCAGCGACCTTTCTTGTATTCGATTTGGTCCACGCCGGGCAGATCCTCCACGAGTTTGCGCATATTCGGCGAAGGCTCAGGTGAGCTGCTCGGGCTGCTTTCGGTCTTTAATGGATCCGAGATGGCGAAAGACAGCGTGCGCCGGGACATTCCCGCTTTGATGCTGTCAGGCGTTCCGTCCGCTGCAACCTTGCCATTATGGAACAAGATAATACGATCGGCAGCTTCGTCCGCCTCCTGAAGATAGTGGGTGGTGAAAATAACGGTCTTTCCCCTTCCCGCCAGTTCGCGTACATGGTTCCAGAAATGTCTGCGGGCTTCCGCATCCAGGCCGACGGTCGGTTCGTCGAAGAAGAGCACTTCCGGATCTCCCGCCATCGCCAAAGCAAAACCCAGGCTGCGCTTTTGGCCGCCGGACAGCTTCTCTGCGCGCTTGTTCATGTCTTTCGGCTGCAAGCCGGTAAGCTGCATGATCTGTTCCGCATCGAGCGGGGAGGGATAGTAGCCGCGCACCAGGTTGATCATTTCGCGGACGGTAATACCGTCCATAACGCTGACGTCCTGGAGCATGACGCCGATTTTTTGGCGGACGGCCTGGTCTTCCGGCGCTTTGCCAAGCACCGTGATGCGGCCCGAGGTAGGGGTGGAGAGGCCAAGCATCATTCGGATCGTCGTCGTTTTGCCTGCTCCGTTAGGCCCCAGGATGGCCACAACCGTTCCTTGTTCCACGTGGAGAGATATATCGCCCACGGCATGTTTGCTTCCAAATCGTTTACTCACATGATCAAGCTGGATCACTGCCGGTTTCATTATGGATTCACGTCCTTTTGTTCAGTTCTAATGGCTGATTTCATCATACGAAATGAGAGGACGTGACATTAGTAAGGGTTGTCATGACATTCGGATGACAACTGTCATGTTTTGGGCATGGAACGAATGATTGGGCAATATCATGAGTTGAGGCTGCCGGCAGCATGGTGCCGGAAGGGCGAGCTTGCGTTTGAATAAAAGAAGGAGGGTGAAAAGGGGTGTTTCGGCAGAGCTGTGATGCGGCTCACAAGAGGGCTCGGAACGCGTTCTATCACAGTTTCTATCGTCTTGACCCCGGGGTATCCTTCAATTATAGTTGGTAGGTAGGATAAACTATTTTAGATAGATAAAGGTGGCTTGCAGCATGTCTGAGAAAATCTACGTTGGGGTCGATCTCGGCGGAACAGCAATCAAGGTCGGTATATGCGATGATCAAGGTCAGCTTTTGCATACGTACGAAGGGCCGACAGAAGTGAGTCAGGGCGTGGACCGCGTTGTCGACAACATTGAGAAATATGTCCGTCATATCGTTGCCGAGTCCCCATACGGCTGGGATCAGCTTCAGGGTGTAGGAGCCGGCGTGGCCGGTTTCACCAATGTGCGCGAGGGCATTATCGTTCTGGCCCCTAACATCGGATTTCGGAATGTGGCCATTCGTTCCATTTTGGAGGAACGTTTGGGCAAGCCGGTCAAAATAGATAACGATGCAAACGTGGCTGCACTTGGCGAGGCATGGGCCGGGGCCGGTAAAGGCGTGGACAATTGCGTCTGCTATACGCTCGGCACGGGCGTAGGCGGTGGTTTGATCCTGAACGGCAAAATCTATCAAGGCTTCTCCGGCATGGCAGGGGAGCTGGGACACATCAGCGTGGTGCCTGATCTGGAAGCGATCCAGTGCGGATGCGGCAAGATGGGGTGCGTGGAAACCGTTTCCTCCGCGACGGGGATCATTCGCATGGCGAAAGATGCGGTGGAGCGCGGCGATCATACGTCGCTGGCACTGGTTGACAAGATTGCGGCAAAAGAAGTGTTCGACGCTGCCAAAGCAGGCGATGAAGTCGCTCTGCGCATCGTGAACCGCGCAGCATTTTACCTGGGCAAGTCCATGGCAGCCGTTGCGGCGGTCATCAACCCGGAACTGTTCATTATCGGTGGCGGCGTATCCAAAGCTGGGGATTTCCTGTTTGACGAAGTGCGTTCGGTATTTTCCCAATTGACGCCGGAACCGCTTCAGGAAGGCGTACGCATTCTGGAAGCTACGCTGGGCAATGATGCGGGTATCGTAGGTGCGGCAGGTCTTCATCTTCGTTCGTAGTGTACGTGCAACAAGACGGTAGGGCGGCAATATGATAAGGAGGGGAACATTATGCTTGAGAGTGAAGTTTCATCGGGCAAAAGCGCCACGCTCATTATCATTACGGGCATGTCCGGAGCGGGTAAAACCATTGCGGTGCAAAGTTTGGAGGATCTCGGCTTTTTCTGCGTCGACAACCTGCCGCCCGTGCTGATTCCGAAATTCGCGGAGCTGATCGAGCAATCGAACGGCAAAATCGGCAAAGTGGCGCTGGTGATCGATCTGAGGGGACGGGAGTTCTTTACGGCGCTGTCCGAGTCCTTAAGTTACATCAAGGATCATTTTACGATCCACTGCGAAATTCTGTTCCTGGATGCGACCGATTCCGTGCTTGTACAGCGCTATAAAGAGAGCCGGCGCAGACACCCGCTTGCGCCTGAAGGCATGCCGCTGGACGGCATACGGCTTGAACGAAAAATGCTGGAGGAACTCAAAACTTCGGCGACACAGGTACTGAATACAAGCACGTTGAAACCGGCTCAGTTGAAAGAGCGGATCATTTCCCGTTTTTCCCATCTGGAAAGCAATATGCTGTCAGTAAACATCACGTCATTCGGATTCAAATACGGCATTCCAATTGACGCAGACCTTGTATTCGATGTTCGTTTCCTGCCAAATCCGCATTACATTGATCATTTGCGTCCAAACACGGGTCAGAACAGCGAAGTGTATGAATACGTCATGAAATGGCCCGAAACGCAGTCGTTCCTGACCAAATTGCTCGATATGCTGCACTTTTTGATTCCGCAGTACAAAAAGGAAGGCAAGAGCCAAGTCATAATCGGAATCGGCTGCACGGGCGGGAAACACCGTTCTGTCGCGATCTCGGAATATTTGGGCAAAATGCTGGGTACCAGCGAAACCGAGGCTGTGACGGTGAGTCACCGCGACGCTGATCGGGATCGTCATTGAAGAGGGTGAAGGGATGAAAGAGGCCGGACCACGAAGAGAACGTCCGAGAATTGTCGTCATGGGCGGCGGAACGGGATTGTCTGTGATGCTGCGCGGCTTGAAGGAAAAACCGATGGACATCACGGCCATCGTCACGGTTGCCGATGACGGCGGAAGCTCCGGCATCCTGCGCAATGAGCTGCAAATGCCGCCTCCGGGCGACATTCGCAATGTGCTCACTGCGCTGGCCGATGTGGAGCCATTGCTTTCGGATATGCTCAGCTATCGTTTCAATACAGGCTCGGGGCTTGCAGGCCACAGCCTGGGCAACCTGATTTTGGCTGCCATGACGGATATTTCGGGCGACTTCGTAACCGCAGTGCGGGAACTTAGCCGCGTGTTTGCCGTTCGCGGGCAGGTTCTTCCTGCTGCCGGGCAGGCCGTTGTGCTGCATGCCGAGATGGAAGATGGTACGATCATTACGGGCGAATCGAAAATCCCCGAGGCCGGGGGACGGATCAAACGTGTTTTCCTTGAACCGGATCACGTGGAGCCGTTGCCAGAGGCCGTCGAGGCCATCCGTCAAGCCGACGCCATTCTGATCGGACCAGGGAGTTTGTATACGAGCATTTTGCCTAATCTGCTTGTCCCGAAACTGGCCGAAGCGGTCGTTGAGGCCAATGCGGTAAAATTGTTTATATGCAATGTGATGACGCAGCCTGGGGAAACCGACGATTATACGGTGAGCGATCACCTTAAAGCCGTATATGATCATGTCGGGCACCAGCTTTTTGACTATGTCATCGTAAATAATGGTGATATTCCGCTGCAAGTTCAGAATAGATATGCAGAAAAGGGATCAAAACCGGTCGTTCTGGATATGAATGTCCTGAAAAGCGCAGGCTATCAGGTAGTTGCGGATACGCTGGTTCTGTTCCGGACTTATCTGCGCCACGATGCTGAGAAACTCAGCCATCATATTTTCCAGCTGGTTCAAAATTGGATGTTACGGAAGAGGTGAAGTCTCATGTCGTTTGCAGCACAGACCAAAAAAGAATTAACGCTGATCGAAAGCGAGCCGTGCTGCGAAAAGGCGGAACTTTCAGCCCTTATCCGTATGCTTGGTGCGGTGCAGCTATCGAATAGAAAAGTCATATTGGATATTTCGACGGAGAATGCCGCCATTGCGCGCCGTGCATACTCTTTGCTCAAAAAGCACTTTCCGGTGCATACGGAACTGCTCGTTCGCAAAAAAATGAGGCTGAAAAAGAACAATGTGTATATTGTTCGGATTCCGTCCATGGTTCAGGAGATTTTGAAGGAACTGTACATCGTGTCGGAAGGTTTCCTGTTCACGCCAGGCATTAATCGGGAATTGCTGAAAAAAAATTGCTGTAAACGCGCATACCTTCGCGGGGCATTCTTGGCCGGGGGATCGGTCAACAATCCGGAAGGCTCCTCCTATCACTTGGAGATTGCATCCATGTACGAAGAGCACTGCCAGGCCTTGGTGGATTTGGCGAATGAGTTTCATCTGAACGCCCGGTGTATAGAAAGGAAAAAAGGATTCATCCTATACATCAAGGAAGGCGAGAAAATCATTGAACTGCTCAGCATCATCGGGGCGCATCAGGCGTTGTTCAAGTTCGAGGACGTACGCATCATGCGCGATATGCGCAACTCCGTAAACCGGATCGTCAATTGCGAAACGGCCAACCTGAACAAAACGATCGGCGCCGCGGTAAGGCAAATCGATAACATCAAGCTGCTGCAGAAGGAGATCGGCCTTGAAGCGCTGCCCGAGAAACTTCGGGAGGTGGCTGAAGTTAGGCTTGCGCATCCCGACATCAACCTGAAGGAAGTGGGCGAGCTGCTCAAAGGAACGGTAAGCAAATCCGGAGTGAATCACCGGCTGCGCAAGATCGATGAACTGGCTGAGAAAGTACGAAGTGAACGCCATGGTTAACGCGTGGAGGGAAGCTGCGGAATCTTTTGGGATTGTCCAATGTTTTTTTTGTAGTTTCCTTCACGGGTTAATGGTATAATTGCTATAAATATAATTGTGTATTTAATGTCCAGATTTCCTATAGGGGGGTAAGTTTATATGACAAAGCACCCGGTAGTAGTCCGTTTGAAAACGGGTCTCCATGCCAGACCTGCTGCATTGTTCGTTCAAGAAGCGAATAAGTATTCTTCTGAAGTGTTTGTTGAGAAAGAAGACAAGAAAGTTAACGCGAAAAGCATTATGGGGATCATGAGCCTTGCGATCAGCACTGGTACGGAAATCCAAATTAGTGCCGAAGGCGCGGACGCCGAACAGGCTGTAAACGCTTTAGTTAGCCTGGTAAGCAAGGAAGAGCTTGAGAACCAATAAGATAGCCTGAACGTAGGAAGAGGCCCCGAAAGGGGCTTTTTTTTGCGTTTAAGGGGATTGTCCTGCAACATTTTGGCAGTCGCTTCGTCTGTAGAAGTATCAAACCGATTCTGAAATGAAATAGTATACTTCGAGGAGGCTATTGTGATGGGTAAAACGTGGTTGAAACCGCTGGCTGTGGTAATGGTGGCAGGGACGTTGATGGTAGGAGGAACGGCTTGGGTAGCGCCTGGAAGTTATGCTTACGCAGCCGAGGTACAAGGAATACAGCAAAACACCATTAACGTTGTGGGTAAAGGCGAAATTCAGGTGAAGCCTGACGTGGCGTATTTGTCGATCGGCGTGAGCAGCACGGCAGAGACGGCTGCATCGGCGCAGAAAGCGACGGCTGCCAAAATCAACAAAGTGATCAACCTGTTGAAAAACACGTGGAAAATCAGTGCGGACGACATTAAAACCGATCAATTCTATGTACAACCAAACTACACGTATTCGGAGAAAGACGGGCAAAAAGTTAAAGGATATACGGCATACCACACGCTCTCCGTAACGTATCGCGAACTGGACAAGGTGGGTGAGCTGCTGGATGATGCTTCCCAAGCAGGCGCGAACAGCATCGACAACATCCGTTTCACGGTAGAGAGCCCGGAGAAATACGAAGCTCAAGTCATTGAAAAAGCTGTGGCCAATGCCGACGTAAAAGCTGCGGCGATCGCAAAAGCAGTCAAACGCCAACTGGGCTCGGTATTGTCCGTAACGCAAGGCGATGCGGTAGCTCCAGTATTGTATGCGACGGAAAGCTCCTTTTCCAAATCAAGCGCGGATGCTGAAGCAGGCACGGCTGTTGAAACAGGTCTGGTAAAAGTGAATACGACACTGAGCATTACGTATGAAATGAAATAGGAATTTCACACTAGGTAGGCCATTTTATGGACCATCGCTTCGGAAGCAGAATTCCGGAAGTTATGGTCCATTTATGTTGTTCGGAGGTGGTCGGACCGTTATCCTTCGAAAAATAACAGTGAGGGTTATCCTAGAAGGAATAGTTGTAAGAAGCTGCTGGATGTTGTGGGAAGTAATCCGGTCCATTGGTATCGTTTTTGTGCGTTTGTTCGTGACAAAATATTCATGAACGGCGTCCGGATCGAACAATATTGTAACTCGGGATGTAAACCTTTCCTGAATAGGGTTAATTATAATGAAGAGGTGAGCGTATGAGATATACGGTTCATCATTACATACGCAATATAACTCGATGGGATCATGGGAGAGGAGTTTTTATATATGACATCTTTGAAAAAATGGACAAGTGCGTTGTTGGCGGCAGGCGTAATGTTGGGAGGCAGCTCGGTATGGCTGGACCATTCCGTTCAGGCGGCATCGGTGACCTCGAAGGTATCAGCTCCTGCTGAAGTAACGTTGAAATCCGGCGGAAAAACACTCTCGCAAAAAGGGCTTCTGCAAAACGGTTCTACGTGGGTTTCCCTTACAGCCGTGAAAGATGTAGCGGGCGGCACGCTTAAATATGATGCAAAGAAGAAAGAGTATTCCCTCTCGGCAGCTAATAATACAATGAGAATCGTTAAATCGGATGGCGAGAACATCGTTTATGTCAATGACTACTATACGCCGGTGGAAGCGAAGCTGATTCAAGGTCGTTTGTACATTCCGTTCTCTGCCATGAGAGATTATCTGGGCGTACAGGGTGATTGGGATGTCAAAACCAAAACACTGACCCTGAGCAAAGTGAAGCAAAACAACATCGTTGTTAAATCGGCAACAACGAAAGTAACGTTGAAAAACGCCACGGTGGATATTAAGTACCCTCAGGTGAGCGGGCTGGCCAATGCGAACGCCGAAAAGGCGATCAATAAAGTGCTGAAGGACGAATCCGACGCGTTTGTGGCAAGCTTCAAAAATCAGGTTAAAGAAATCGGGGCGCCTGAAGCCAACCGCCCATACGGCTTCCAAAGCTCGTATGTGGTTACTTATAATGAAAACGGCGTGCTTGGGCTGATTACCGAACGTTATGAAGATTATGCGGGCGCACATGGCATGACGACTCGCACCGGTCATACGTTTGCGTTAGACACGGGCAAGGCATTGAGCCTCGATGACGTGCTGCAAAACAATGCTTCCATGCGTCAGACGATCGGCAAAAAGGTAGGGGAACAACTGAAAGCGCTGGGTGGTTACCTCGATGGCTACAAAGGATTGAACAAGGATCAGGATTTCTATGTAACGCCTACGGGCATCGTGGTCTTCTTCCAACTGTATGAGTACACGGCGTATGCGCAAGGATTCCCGGAATTCCCGTTTACGTACAAAGAAATCCTGCCGAAGGGCAGCGAGCCATTCAGCAATGTAAGTGCGGATAAATAAGTAGGCAGATCGTATGATGCGATTCGGTCATGTGTGAGTGAGTTGAATCGAATGTGAGATAAGGAGAAGGGCATTGGTTGCCGAACAGAAATGTTTGGTGGCCAGTGCTCTTTTTTTGAGGAACTTCATACACCTTATCGGTTCCAAAAACAGCTGGTTAAAATTCTAATGAACATCAGGATCGCTATTATGGTGAATTTTACTTTAAAGGTGATTTACTGGGTGAATAACGTGCCTCAGGTTCATTAAAGTTCTGTAAGGGCGAAATATCGGCGAATAACGTGTGTGAGGTTCGTAAGATATCACCTTTGTAAAAACGCATCAACTATGCGAAAAGGGCGTCTCCGTCACGTTGTTCACGTGCGGGGCGCCCTTTTGTTGGATCGTCTGTCAGCAAAATGCGACAAGTCGATCTTTAACGATTATAGATGTGGCACTGCGGCTTATACGCCTTGTGCACCTACGTTTTCGATAACTTTATCTACGATACCGTATTCTGCAGCTTCGGCAGCAGTCATGAAGTAGTCGCGGTCGGTGTCTTTCTCGATGCGCTCCAGCGGTTGGCCTGTGCGCTCGGCAATGATGCGGTTCAAGGTATCGCGCATTTTCAGGATGCGGCGTGCGCGAATCTCGATGTCGGAGGCTTGGCCTTGTGCTCCGCCCAGCGGTTGGTGGATCATGATTTCGCTGTTCGGCAGCGCGAAACGTTTGCCTTTGGCGCCAGCGTTGAGCAGGAACGCGCCCATGGATGCCGCCATACCCACACAGATGGTCGATACATCTGGTTTAATAAACTGCATCGTGTCATAGATCGCCATACCGGCTGTAATGGATCCGCCAGGGCTGTTGATGTATAAGTGAATGTCTTTCTCCGGATCTTCCGCAGTCAGGAACAGCATCTGTGCAATGATAGAGTTTGCGACAACGTCATTGACGTCGCTACCAAGGAAGATAATGCGATCCTTCAGCAATCTGGAATAAATGTCATAAGCGCGTTCGCCGCGATTGCTTTGTTCAACGACCATAGGAATGTAACTCACGTGAAAAACCTCCTCGGAAATGTGATGTTAAATTTGGTGGTTATATTTAAACTGTTACCGTATTAACCACATCATAAACAATTTCAATCAAAAAGTCAAAGAAAGTCAAACTAACTTTGAAAAAAAAGAAACCTCTCCGGTTTCACTGGTTAAACAACTTATGAAAGCAAAGTAAAAATGGCGCGCCCGCCAAGAATCGAACTTGGATCTCAGGCTTCGGAGGCCTACGTCATATCCATTGGACCACGGGCGCACAATCAATCAAATATGTGACAGCAATAATGATTATAGCTCATGACCCAATCAATTGCAAGCAGATGATTCGAAAGAAATCGTTTGGAATGTGCCGAAAATGATCATGCTGAAAATATGCGGATAAAGAACTGCTTTCGGTACATGCTATAAGAGGTTTGTTGATGTGCGGTCTCCTGGTTTGCAAGGGCGATATATAGATGGGAAAGCAGCCGATCTTCTATATATAGTATGCCGAATGCGGACTACAAGTTGCCGTGGCAGGATTGTGAAAAATTGCGCGTGAAAATGCCCTGAAACGGGATGAAATGGGCCTTTGAAACACTTGCATGTCGCGTCAGTTTTAGGTAGAATATACGTGGGACTTAAAAAGTTAACCCGGGACATTTTAGGGCCATGATATGAGCTTGGAACGAGAAGCTTGCGGGAGTGGAAAGCATGCGAAAGATTTTAGAAGTGCAAAAGCAGCTTCTGCCTGATCTCATGGATGTCTTGAAGAAGAGGTATACGATTCTCCACCAGATCATGTTATCGGATGTGATCGGACGAAGAACGTTAGCCAATTCCATGCAGATGACCGAGCGGGTTCTGAGAGCTGAGACCGATCTGTTGAAGGCTCAGGGACTAATTGAAATCGACAGTGCGGGGATGAAGATCAGCGAGGCGGGGCTTGAGTTGCTGCAGCAATTGGAGCCGGTAGCCAAAGAGCTGTTCGGATTGTCCGAACTGGAAGAACGCATCATGCAAGCCTACGGTCTGCAAAAGGTAGTCGTCGTTCCCGGCGATTCGGATGCCTCACCGCTGGCCAAGCGGGAATTGGGCAAGGCCGGAGCGAAAGCGCTGAGCAGTGTTATGAACGATAATGATGTTGTAGCTGTCACGGGCGGCTCAACGACGGCCGAAGTTGCGGAGCAATTGACGCTGCCGACCTCACTCAAAGGCGTCTGGTTCGTGCCTGCGCGGGGCGGGCTGGGAGAAAGCCTTGAAATTCAGGCCAATACGATTGCATCCACGATGGCAAAGCGGGCGGGAGCACAATACAAACTCCTGCATGTACCGGATTTGCTAAGTGATCACGCTTATGAATCGCTGATTCAGGACCCGAGCGTGCAAGAGATTCTGCAGCTGATCCGCAAATCGCGGATAGTCATTCACGGAATCGGCGATGCCGTGGAGATGGCGCGGAGGCGCAAGCTTGCACCGGAGATCTTAGAAGAGCTCAAGGAGCAAGGGGCAGTATCCGAATCTTACGGTTATTACTTCAACGATCAGGGTGAAGTGGTACATACCATGCTCACTCTGGGCATGCGGCTGCAGGATATCGAAAGGACGGACGTGGTCATCGGCATTGCGGGCGGCGCCAGCAAGGCAGCTGCCATTCATTCGGTGCTCCGGTTCGGCCAGGAAGATATTCTGATCATCGACGAGGCCGCGGCGAAAGTCATCGTCGCCGAGTTGGACTGATTGCTTTTCCTAGTCGTATCGTAATTCAGTTGTCTTGACGGACCTCACCGTCTGTCTTGAATATATAAAGCTTCATACAAAACTAATCAAAACTTGGGAGGAACTTACTCATGATTAAAGTAGGTATTAACGGTTTTGGACGTATCGGTCGTTTGGCATTCCGCCGCATTCAAAATGTAGAAGGCATCGAAGTTGTAGCAATCAACGACTTGACTGACGCTAAAATGCTCGCGCATTTGCTTAAATATGATACAACTCAAGGTCGTTTCGACGGCGAAGTTGAAGTACACGACGGTTTCTTCAAAGTGAACGGCAAAGAAGTTAAAGTTATCGCTAACCGTAACCCAGAAGAACTGCCTTGGGGCGACCTGGGCGTAGACATCGTTCTGGAATGTACTGGTTTCTTCACAACAAAAGAAGCTGCTGAGAAACACCTTAAAGGCGGCGCTAAAAAAGTGGTTATCTCCGCACCAGCTACTGGCGACATGAAAACCATCGTTTACAACGTAAACCATGACATCCTCGACGGTACTGAAACTGTAATCTCCGGCGCATCTTGCACAACAAACTGCCTGGCTCCTATGGCAAAAACACTGCAAGACAAATTCGGAATCGTTCAAGGTTTGATGACTACAATCCACGCTTACACTGGCGACCAAAACACGCTGGATGCTCCGCACCCTAAAGGTGACTTCCGTCGTGCTCGCGCAGCGGCTGAAAACATCATTCCTAACACAACTGGTGCTGCTAAAGCAATCGGTCTGGTTATCCCTGAACTGCAAGGCAAATTGGATGGTGCAGCTCAACGCGTACCAACACCAACAGGTTCCCTGACTGAGCTGGTAACGGTTCTGGAGAAAAAAGTAACGGCTGAAGAAGTTAACGCAGCAATGAAAGAAGCTTCCGATCCGCAAACTTTCGGATACACAGAAGACGAAATCGTATCTTCCGACATCGTGGGCATCACTTTCGGTTCCCTGTTCGATGCAACTCAAACTAAAGTTCTGACTGTGGGCGACCAACAACTGGTTAAAACTGTAGCTTGGTACGACAACGAAATGTCCTACACAGCTCAATTGGTTCGCACATTGGAGCACTTTGCAAAAATGATCAAGTAATATCTGCATCATCATAGAGCGGAAACAGAGCTATTGTTGTTTCCGCTCTTTATCTATCAACCTTTTGCAAATTTCTCAAAAACACCGGCATGAACAGGGCTATTCTGGCCCCATGATCATGCACAAAATACATGGGTGCGGAGGAACGACCAATGAACAAAAAAAGTGTACGCGATATCGAATTGAACGGTAAAAAGGTATTTGTACGTGTAGATTTCAATGTGCCGCTCGAAGATGGTAAAATTACAGATGACAAACGTATTCGCGAAACCCTGCCTACGATCAACTACTTGATCGAAAAAGGCGCAAAGGTTATTTTGGCGAGCCACCTGGGACGTCCAAAAGGCGAAGTTGTCGAGTCCATGCGTCTGACTCCGGCTGCCGAGCGCTTGTCCGAACTGCTGGGCAAACCGGTAGTCAAAGCTGACGATTCGATCGGTGAAGCTGTAAAAGCGCAAGTTGCCGAACTGAAAAACGGCGACGTTCTGCTGCTTGAAAACGTGCGTTTCCACGCTGGCGAAGAGAAAAACGATCCGGAATTGGCAAAAGCGTTTGCCGAGCTGGCTGACGTATTCGTCAACGATGCATTTGGCGCGGCGCACAGAGCACACGCTTCCACAGAAGGCATCGCTCACCTGCTGCCAGCCGTATCCGGCTTGCTGATGGAGAAAGAACTGGAAGTTTTGGGTAAAGCATTGTCCAACCCTGACCGTCCTTTCACGGCGATTATCGGCGGTTCCAAAGTAAAAGACAAAATCGATGTCATCGACAACCTGCTTAACATCGCAGACAACGTAATCATCGGTGGCGGCCTGTCCTACACATTCATGAAGGCACAAGGCTTTGAAGTGGGTCAATCCCTGCTCGACGAGTCCAAACTGGACGTTGCTCTGGGCTTCATCGAAAAAGCAAAAAAACTGGGCAAAAACTTCTACCTGCCGGTGGATATCGTGATCTCCGATGACTTCAGCGCAAATGCTAACACTAAGATCGTTGAAGTAGGCGACATCCCTGCGGATTGGGAAGGAATCGACATCGGTCCTAAAACGCGCGAGATTTACGCTGACGTGATCAAAAACTCCAAACTCGTTGTTTGGAACGGACCAATGGGCGTATTTGAAATCGAGCCATTCTCCCACGGTACTCGTGCGGTAGCGGAAGCATGCGCAACAACAGACGCTTACACTGTAATCGGTGGCGGAGACTCTGCTGCAGCGGCTGAGAAATTCAAGCTGGCTGACAAAATGGACCACATCTCCACAGGTGGCGGTGCCTCCCTCGAATTCATGGAAGGCAAACAGCTTCCAGGCGTAGTTGCATTGAACGACAAGTAAGCTTTAAGCTATAGCATGAAGGAGTTGAAACAGATGAGAACACCAATTATCGCAGGTAACTGGAAAATGTTCAAAACGGTTTCCGAGTCTACTGACTTCATTCAGGAAGTCAAAGGCAAAGCAGAGGTTGATGGCGTTGAAACGGTCATTTGTGCGCCTTTTACCAATCTGCCAGCCCTCGTCGAAGCCGTTAAAGGAACAAACATTAAAATCGGTGCCCAAAATCTTCACTTCGAAGACAACGGTGCATTCACAGGCGAAATCAGCGGCGTTATGCTGAAAGACCTCGGCGTGGACTATGTGATCATCGGCCACTCGGAGCGTCGTCAATATTTCGCGGAAACCGATGAGACGGTCAACAAAAAGATGCATGCCGCATTCCGTCACGGATTGACTCCAATCTTCTGCCTTGGTGAGACGCTTGAAGAGCGCGAAGCGGATCAAACGAAAGACGTTTGCAAAGTGCAAACCGAAGCTGCTTTTGCAGGTCTTTCCGCTGAGCAAGCAGCTCAAGTGGTTATCGCTTATGAGCCAATCTGGGCGATCGGTACAGGCAAATCCTCCACTTCCCAAGATGCGAATGAAGTTATTGCTTACATCCGCAGCCTCGTGAAGGATCTGTACAACGAGAAGGTTGCTGATGCAGTCCGCATTCAATACGGCGGCAGCGTTAAACCTGAGAACGTAACAGAATACCTCGGACAAAGCGACATCGATGGTGCGCTCGTTGGCGGTGCCAGCCTGCAGCCAGCTTCGTTTATCGCGCTTGTTGAGGGGGCGAAGTAAGATGACAGCACCAAAACCGGTAGCATTGATCATCATGGACGGTTTCGGACTCCGTAACACGGTGGAAGGTAATGCCGTGGCACAAGCCAACAAACCGAACTACGACAAATACATGAGCAAATACCCTCACACCACGCTTACCGCTTGCGGCGAAGCTGTTGGTTTGCCTGAAGGGCAAATGGGTAACTCCGAGGTAGGCCATTTGAATATCGGTGCAGGCCGCATCGTATATCAAGACTTGACCCGGATTTCGAAGTCCATTCGCGAAGGCGAGTTTTTCGAAAACGAAACGCTCGTCAAAGCGGTGCGCGAAGCAAAGCAAAACGGCAGAAAACTGCACCTGTATGGCCTGTTGTCCGATGGCGGCGTACATAGCCACATCGATCACCTGTTTGCTATGCTGGACCTGGCCAAAAAAGAAGGAATGAATGACGTGTACATTCATGCTTTCATGGATGGTCGCGACGTTATGCCGGATAGCGGTAAAGACTTCATGAAAAAACTGATCGCCAAAATCGAAGAGGTTGGTATCGGACAAATCGCAACGGTCCAAGGCCGTTATTATGCGATGGACCGCGACAAACGTTGGGAGCGCGTGGAGAAATCCTATCGTGCCATCGTTTATGGCGAAGGTCCGCAGTATACTGACCCGCTCAAAGCGGTCGAAGAATCGTACGAAAAATCCGTGTTCGACGAATTTGTTGAACCAACGGTCATCGTCAAAGCGGACGGTCAACCGGTAGGTCTCGTGGAAAGCGGCGACTCCGTCGTATTCCTCAACTTCCGTCCTGACCGCGCGATCCAGTTGTCGCAGGTATTCACCAACAAGGATTTCCGCGGTTTCGATCGTGGACCGAAATTCCCTGAAGGCCTGCACTTTGTGTGCTTGACATTGTTCAGCGAGACAGTGGATGGTTTTGTGGCTTACGAGCCGAAAAACTTGGACAACACGCTGGGCGAAGTTCTCGTACAGCAAGGCAAAAAACAGCTGCGCATTGCAGAAACCGAAAAATATCCTCACGTAACGTTCTTCTTCAGCGGCGGCCGCGATGTGGAGCTTCCAGGCGAAACTCGCGTGCTGATCAACTCGCCGAAGGTCGCAACATACGACCTGAAGCCGGAGATGAGCGCTTATGAAGTGGCTGACGCAGCGGTGCGTGAGATTGAATCGGATAAACACGATGCGATCATCCTGAACTTTGCCAACCCTGACATGGTCGGACACTCCGGTTTGCTGGAGCCTACCATCAAGGCGGTTGAAGCGACAGATGAATGCATGGGCCGCGTCGTTGAAGCTGTTCTTGCCAAAGGCGGCGTTGTGCTGATCACGGCTGACCATGGTAACGCGGATATGGTATTTGACGAGCAGGGACGTCCGTTCACTGCACATACAACCAATCCGGTTCCGTTCATCGTAACGGACGAAAACGTAACGCTGCGCGAAGGCGGAATTTTGGCGGATATCGCGCCAACGATTCTCGACCTGATGCAGCTGCCAAAACCGGAAGAAATGACGGGAACATCCGTCATCGCTGCCCGCAAGTAATTTTTCTATGAGACGTGTGAAGTTTGCACAATGAACGGAGGAAGCAGAAATAGCCTGGAGAAGCGAAGCGGTCGCCTTTATCACATGATTTCAACTTATGAAAATAAGATCAAAGAAATCAGGGGATAATTAGCGATCGGAAGGCGATTCTGCGGACGTAGCGAATCAGTGCAAACGTAAGTGGGTCCCAAATAAAAATTCCAACTACAAAGGAGATTATCACTCATGACTATCATTTCTGACGTGTACGCTCGCGAGGTCCTCGATTCCCGCGGTAACCCTACTGTTGAGGTTGAAGTATATCTGGAGTCCGGCGCAATCGGACGCGCAATCGTTCCATCCGGTGCTTCCACTGGTGCCCACGAAGCTGTTGAGCTTCGCGATGGCGACAAATCCCGTTACATGGGTAAAGGCGTTCTGCAAGCGGTTAAGAACGTAAACGAAATCATTGCTCCAGAAGTAATCGGCATGGACGCTCTGGATCAACTGGGTATCGACAAATTGATGATCACTTTGGATGGTACGCCAAACAAAGGAAAATTGGGTGCTAACGCAATCCTGGCTGTATCCATGGCTGTAGCTCGCGCGGCTGCCGATGCTCTGGACCTGCCATTGTACGTATACCTGGGCGGATTCAACGCTAAAGCACTTCCAGTACCAATGATGAACATCATCAACGGTGGTGAGCATGCTGACAACAACATCGACGTTCAAGAGTTCATGGTTCTTCCTGTTGGAGCACCAAGCTTCAAAGAAGCTCTTCGCGTAGGCGCAGAAATCTTCCACAACCTGAAATCCGTTCTGAGCTCCAAAGGCCTGAACACAGCTGTAGGTGACGAAGGCGGCTTCGCACCGAACCTGAAGTCCAACGAAGAAGCAATCACGACAATCATCGAAGCTATTGAAAAAGCAGGTTACAAACCAGGCGTTGACGTATTCCTGGGTATGGACGTAGCTTCCACAGAGTTCTACAAAGATGGTAAATACACATTGGCTGGCGAAGGCAAATCCTATACTTCCGCTGAGTATGTTGACCTTCTGGCTTCTTGGGTTGATAAATACCCAATCATCACGATCGAAGACGGTATGTCCGAAGACGACTGGGAAGGTTGGAAATTGCTCACTGAGAAATTGGGTGACAAAGTACAACTCGTTGGTGACGACTTGTTCGTAACGAACACTGAGCGTCTGGCTCAAGGTATCGAAAAAGGAATCGGTAACTCCATCCTGATCAAAGTGAACCAAATCGGTACATTGACTGAAACGTTCGATGCGATCGAAATGGCTAAACGTGCAGGATACACAGCGGTTATCTCCCACCGTTCCGGTGAGTCCGAAGATAGCACAATCGCTGACATCGCGGTTGCTACTAACGCTGGACAAATCAAAACAGGTGCACCTTCCCGTACAGACCGTATCGCGAAGTACAACCAATTGCTCCGCATCGAAGACCAACTGGGCGAATTGGCTCAATACAATGGTCTCAAAGGTTTCTACAACCTCAAAAAATAAGTTGTCTTGCGACAACTCCAGGGCAAGCCGGGTCACCGGCTTGCCTGTTTTTGTTCACCGAACAGCGCTCAGTAGCAGGATCGCTTGGGCTTATCCACTTGTGTCGCGCGATTAGCTATGCTACAATTAAACTAACTGTTTTTATGTTGAGATGTTATGCCCACAGGAGTAGGAGGTGGAAAGAATGGATATAGCTTTGAAATTGCTGCTCGTTGTGTTTTCGATCGGTCTGATCACTGTTGTATTGCTGCAGCACGGGAAAAGCGCAGGTCTGGCGGGTGCCATCTCCGGTGGTGCGGAACATCTTTTCGGTAAAACGAAAGCGCGCGGACTCGATCTTTTCTTGCAACGTGCAACGATTGTATTTGGTGCAGGATTCATGATTCTTGCTGTTGCGGTAACGTTTATTTTGAAATAAGAAGTAGACTTGCTGTAAGTTAGGCAATGGACGATTGAATGACAAAACCTTCGTTTCGACAGGAACGGAGGTTTTTTTGTAACCATCGTTAGTGGAATTTTTTTCTTGAACCTGCGTCTATACAGTGGTTTAGTGTTATTAATGCTGAACTTTTCAAAAGATCCGATCCCCTGTGTTGGGTGAGCGCTCCTTTTAATTCCCTCCGCACGCTCTTATCGTATTCCCCGCTTAACATGTATCGACCGAATTTATGTTGATCATGGTTTTTCGTTGATGTACCATCGTTTATGAATATTTTGGTGACCATGATACGGAACGTTTGCAGTCATCTATGCAGGATGTAACCGCTTTGAATGCACAACGGCAGGACGGGGTTAATTTTGCGGAGCACGGATGGGCCGGATTAAATTCGTGTATACTAGGGTATGTGATAAGTGAGGACAACTGCTCGAATTGCATAAAATCCGCGAGGATTCCGATACATACAATAAAGCAAAACAGATTACACTCTTATGTTTCCCGAGGTGAAAATTAATGATTACTGAACAACAACTGCTCGACTTCATGCGGGAAACCGCTTATAAACCGATGACTTATCAGGAGCTGGAACAGCACTTTCAGATCGAGGACGCGGCTGATTTCAAGGATTTTCTGGTTATGCTGAACAAGCTGGAGGATTCCGGGCAAATTTTGCTTACGCGCAGTAACCGATATGGCGTGCCGGAACGCATGAATTTGGTGCGGGGACGTCTGCAGGCCCATGCCAAAGGGTTTGCGTTCCTGATTCCGGAAGATAAGGATCACCCGGATGTATACATTCATGCCAACGATATGAAAAGTGCAATGAACGGAGATATCGTATTGGTCAAAGTAACGTCTCAGGGACCGGCTGGGGGACGTTTGGAGGGCGAGATTATCCGGATCGTGACACGTGCGATTACGCAGGTGGTTGGCGTGTTCCAAAGCCAAGAAGTATATGGATTTGTTATTCCGGATGATAAAAGAATCAATCGCGACATTTTCATTCCCCGCACCAATTTCGGCGGAGCCGTTGATGGGCAGAAGGTTGTCGCGAAAATTGTAAGCTACCCGGAAGGCCGTGCTGCGGCAGAGGGCGAGATTATCGAAGTTCTTGGCCATAAAGACGATCCGGGCATCGACATTTTGTCGGTCATTCGCAAACATCAGCTGCCGGAGGCTTTTCCAGACGAAGTGATGGAGGAAGCGGAGAACGCGCCGGAAACCATTACGGACGAAGAGATTTTGCAGCAGGGACGCCGCGATTTGCGTGGTCTCAACATCGTGACGATCGACGGCGAGGATGCCAAAGACTTGGACGATGCGGTCAACGTGGAAAGACTGCCTAACGGCAATTACCGCTTAGGTGTTCATATCGCCGATGTCGGATATTACGTGCGCGAAAATTCCAAGCTGGATCAGGAAGCCTACAACCGCGGATGCAGCGTGTATTTGGTGGACCGGGTTATTCCGATGCTGCCGCATCGCCTGTCCAACGGGATTTGCAGCTTGAACCCGCAGGTAGATCGCTTGACGCTTTCGTGCGAAATGGAATTCAACGACCAGATGAAGGTTGTGAAGCATGACATATTCACGAGCGTCATCAAGACGAAGGAACGCATGACATATAAGAACGTGCGCAAAATCCTGGAGGGGGAAGATCCCGAGCTGCTTGAACGCTACAAGGATTTGGTGGACGATTTCCATTTGATGAAGGAACTCGCACTGAAGCTGCGCGGAATGCGCATGAAACGCGGCGCGGTGGATTTCGACTTTGAGGAATCCAAAATCATCGTCAACGAAGAGGGCAAGCCGGTTGATATCGTGAAACGCGAACGCTCCATTGCCGAGCAAATCATCGAGGAATTCATGCTGGCTGCCAATGAAACGGTGGCAGAGCATTTCCACTGGCTGAAGGTACCGTTTATCTATCGCGTGCACGAAGATCCGGATCAGGAGAAGCTGCAGAACTTTCTGGCTTTTGCGGCCAATTTCGGACATCATGTCAAAGGCCGCGGCAATTCGATTCATCCTCGCGCGCTCCAGTCGCTGCTCGAGGACATCCAGGGCACGAAGGAGCAAACGGTCATCAGCACGATGATGCTTCGTTCGATGAAACAGGCGAAGTACGATGCGGAAATGTCGGGGCACTTCGGTCTCGCGGCCGAATACTACAGCCATTTCACGTCTCCGATTCGGCGTTATCCCGATCTGGTCATTCACCGGGTCATTCGCGAGGTCATCGAAAACGGGGGGATGCTGCCGGAAAACCGTCAAGAGCATCTGGCTGCACGCATGCCGGACATTGCCCAACAGTCATCCGAACGCGAACGCGTAGCGGTCGAGGCCGAGCGGGATACGGAGAAAATGAAGAAAGCCGAATACATGCTCGACAAAGTCGGCGAGGAATTCGACGGCATCATCAGCAGCGTAACCAGCTTTGGCATGTTCATTGAACTGGAAAACACAGTGGAAGGTCTCATTCGCCTCAGTGCCCTGACGGACGATTATTACCACTTTGACGACCAGCATATGGCCTTGATCGGAGAGCGCACTTCCAAGGTATTTCGCATCGGGGATGAAGCTAAAATCCGCGTTGCGCGCGTCAACATGGATGAGTATACGATCGACTTCGAGATGGTGGACATGAAACCACGGCGCGAACGTGACAGCTCCTTTGGCGGACGTGGCGCTGGCGGCAAAGGCGGACGAGGCGGAGGCAAGGGAGGTTCCTTTGGATCCGGCGGATCGCGGGGAGGCAAAGGCGACTTCTCGGGTAAAAACGGCGGCAAGCGGCGTGGCGGTTCCAAATCGGCAGAGTCCGGCCGGAAGGGTGGCGGCGTAGAGGCTGGCGGTGTTTCCGGCAAAGGCGGCGGTAAGCCGAGAGGAGAGCGTCATTCTACAGCGGAAACGAACGGTGGAGCAGCCCGGAGCGCGAATGCCGGAGCGGTAAGTTTCAGTTTTGGTTCGGGTAAAGGCGGATACAGCTCACCTTCGCTGACGACGGAAGGTGGCAGCGGTTCAAGCGAACGCAGCTTCAAGAAATCCGGCAAAGCCGGCGGCAAGAACGGCAAAGCAAGCGGCGGCCGCAAGAAGAAAACGTCGCCGAGCGGCATCTTCATCGGTGAAGCGGCAACGCCGGGAAGCGTGCAGGAAGGTGACGCGCCGCGTCGCAAGCGCAAGAAAAACAAAGGGGCAGCGAACAACGGAACGGCTGCGTTTGTACGCAAAAAGAAAAAGTAATAAGTGAGCCGGGTTAATTCTGCTTTGAGTGGGTCGGTAATGCTTAAGAATGCTTGGTGAGACTGAGAGATCGATGCGGTTGTTGACAGCTTGTTGTTGGGTAGAGAGAAACGGCTGTCCAATCGTGAAAGTCCAGGTTAAGGGGGGGCAGTTAAAGCCTCCCTTTTCTTGATTTTAACCGTCATACTTGCTAAAATTAAGGTCTGACCCGTGGTTTTTAGGCGTAATTGGACGCATTGATCCTGGTTGGATACCGGGGTATTTTTATGAAGAAGGAGTGAGTACATGGGCAAGAATGACGGACAGAACAAAGTGCTTGCACAGAACAAAAAGGCTTCCCATGACTACTTCATTGAAGATACGTATGAAGCGGGCATGGTACTCACCGGAACGGAGATCAAATCTATTCGCAACGGACGTTCCAACATTAGCGATGCATTTGCCACAATCCGTAACGGCGAAATCCACATTCATAACATGCACATCAGCCCATTTGAACAAGGCAATCGGCATAACCCATCCGATCCGACGCGCACGCGCAAGCTATTGCTGCACAAATCGCAGATTCATAAGCTGCTCGGTTTGTCGAAACAGGAAGGATACAGCATCGTGCCTTTGAAGATCTACATCCGTAACGGCTATGCAAAGCTGCTGCTTGGATTGGGTAAAGGGAAGAAGCAATACGACAAACGCGAATCGGCTGCCAAACGGGATGCTCAACGCGATATTCAACGGGCATTGCGCGAGAAGCAGAAGGTGGCTCGTTAACGGGTTAAGCGCTCTGCCCGCTGGCAAACTTTACTTCTTTTTTCGGAAGCGGTATAATAATGAAACGAGTTTCTTGCACTGGTGAGATTGGATAAGCCTGCACATGGTGCAGCCAGATGGATCGCTTTCCAGCAATCTGCACTAGAGCGGTGCTCACTGCTGTGGTAACATAATAAATGTAGCCAGCAGGAATGCCGAGATTCAAAGAGCATGCTTCTCACCTTGGAGGGAAAAGACATGCAGCACCTTTGCTCCGTATTCACGGATTAATCCAGGAGCCCTTCTTTATTGAGGGGGCGTTTATGGATTCGACGGGGATAGTTCGAGCATGGGTAGCGGGTAGTGGGGACGCGTCCGCTTCATCAACGCTAAAGCCAATTAACTGGCAAACAACAAAACAACTACGCTTTCGCAGCTTAATAACCTGTGAGCGTGCTCTCGCTCTGTATCGCCCATGTACCGGGATGAGGGCTCAACTTTAGTGGGATACGCTGTCACATCTCCGCCTGGGGTGTGCTGAAGAAGACAATCAGGCTGACCTTTGACGAAGCCGGTTACGGGGCGTCGGCTTAGGTGACATCAAAACTGTGACTACACCCGTAGAAGCTTATGTGGCGTTATCTTCGGACAGGGGTTCGACTCCCCTCGCCTCCATACAAAAAAACCACAATCGCATGCGATTGTGGTTTTTTGCTGTGTTCGATTAAAAGTATAAAATCCTTAGCTATAAGTTTGCAAAGCAAGACACCTCACTCAAAGAGTGTCAAATGCACGTTATGCATAAGAAGGGCCTTAGAGGTCCTTCTTTTTTGCTCTCGCTCTTTATTTTCTGACATTTGTCATAACCGGCTTGTGACAACCCACACTAATTGAATCTCGCGCTTTTTCAATATAATGAGGACATCAGGTAACGAAAGAAAAAATTAGCGGAGGTCAGGACAAAATGACAAAAGCCATTGAATGTATAAATCTAGTAAAGAAATTCGGCGATTACTGCGCTGTTGATCATATGAATCTGTCGTTTGAGAAAGGTCAAATAACCGCATTGCTCGGACCGAATGGGGCGGGTAAGACAACAACCATTTCTATGATCCTCGGAATGATCAAGCCAACATCAGGAGAAGTCAGGGTCTTGGGGGTTCCGTCTGGAACAAAGGAATTACGGCAGCGCGTCGGAGCGCTTATGCAGGATGTTAAAGCAGCAGATGGACTTACGGTGAAAGAAGTGCTTCAATTGTTCCGCAGTTATTATCGTAATCCGATGTCGCTCGAGCGATTGTTAGATATTTCGGGTCTCCACGCGGATCAGAAACGACGCGCATCCTCGCTGTCTGGAGGACAACGCCGTAGATTAGCTTTCGCCCAAAGCTTGGCGGGAAATCCAGAGCTTCTCCTGCTTGATGAACCAACCGTCGGAATGGATATCGAGGCTCGTGGCCGCTTTTGGGACACTATCCAAGCGCTGGCAAGTGACGGACGTACGGTGCTCTTAACTACACATCATTTAGATGAAGCGGATGCTGTCGCAGATCACATCGCAGTCATCGCCAGTGGACAGGTTGTTGCGGAAGGGACTCCAGCACGTTTAAAGGCTCAAACAGCACTTAGAACCGTTTCATTTCGAGCGGCGAACGCGCCAGCTGAGCAGGAATGGCTCACATTACCTGGTGTAGAAAAGGCAGAATGCAACGGCGAGCGAATTCGCCTATATGCTCAAGAGACCGATGTATTGTTACTTAAACTGATGCAGTCTGAATGGGGAATTTCCGATATTGATATACAATCGGCCAGCTTAGAAGATACATTCCGAAGTCTTACAGGCTCAAATAAACAAGCGATTATACGATAAAAAAACATTTTTAGGAGGAGACAGCTATGTTACATATGTTTGTTGCCCAGACCAAAGCAGAAAGTTTGCGAATTATCCGCAGTCCATTTTTCTTACTTTTCTCCATTGCGATGCCGCTTGCTTTCTACTTTTTATTTGCGAGTATGAATGGGGTAGATAAATCGATTCAATCCACAACTTGGGGCGTCTTTTCATTAATGTCAATGACTGCATTCAGTTTGATTGGTACAGCCGTATCTCAATTCGGTATCCGTCTATCGTTCGAGCATCAAGACGGGTGGGTACGCCTGTTGAAGCTGACTCCACTATCTCCTGCAGTCTGGATTGGGAGCAAAATTGTATCGCAAATGGCAGTTCACTTGATCGTTATTGTGGTTATATTTTTATCTGCTGGTCTTGTTCATGATATACAATTGACAGCCGGGCAATGGATTTTATGCGGATTATGGTTATGGATTGGAAGCATATCTTTTCTGGCGCTTGGTGCATTGTTAGGAACGCTTAAAAATGCGAATACCTCCGTTGCCATCGGAAATGTATTACAGATGGGACTTGCCATTGTGGGAGGGCTTTGGATGCCGCTTAGTACTTTGCCAAGTTGGATGGGCTCGGTCGGGGAATGGCTTCCATCTCACCGTTACGCCAATGGGGCATGGAATATGATCGCCGGGGAAAATCCAGCAAGTATTGATTTCATAATCTTGACAGGATGCGGTCTCTTCTTTATGCTACTATCAATCTATATATATAATCGACGGGATGCGGTCTAATTGAATAGAGAAAAGTGGCGTCTCTTTCCAAAATCGGAAGGGGTCGCTCCTTATATTTTGTTAACAAATTTAATGATACCCATGTACTTTTTACTTTATGAGCCATCAAGTATACAGTGGCTTGGCTTTGTTCTGTTAGGCATATTCGTTCTATCGTTTCGACAATCCTACTTTTATACAAAGTGGGCCACGCCAATATTGATCGTTCAGGTGGGAATACTTCTAATTTTAGCAGGTGTATTTCACCCTATGTATACGTTTATAGGTTTTATGATAGCTGCTCCGCTGAGCAAACAAAAGCTGCCGATATTACTCCCCATAACGATCGTTTTCACTGTAGCTATGGGATTTATCGCTGTTCCTTACTTGGAACGGATGGGCAGCCTAATATGGATAGGGCTGGTGCCTATGTTTGGCATCTGTATTCTGCCATATATTATTCGAACATCGACTCGCTTTCAACAGAAGTCTGCGCGGCTGCGGGCAGAAACGGCTGAACGAATGGCACAGCAGGAGGAGCGCCAGCGGATCGCGCGTGAATTACATGATACGTTGGGACATACGCTGTCATTAATCGCACTAAAAGGGGAGGTCGTTGAGAAGTTGGTCAATCGTAATCCCGAGAGAGCGATTGAAGAGGCTCGTGAAATACGAGAAACGGCACGCGCAGCCTTGAAACAAATGCGTGAATTGGTTACGGAGATGAAAGTTACTTACTTCGCTGACGAATATAAGCATGCTGTATCGTTATGTTCAGCTGCAGGCATACCGCTTTTATTTCAATATCAATCGATTTCAGATCCCGGACCTTCTAATGTAGGGCCGGAGGACGCTTTAGTAAACAGTCAGCTTCCTTTAACACCCTTGCAGGAGACGATTTTGGCGATGTGTTTTCGCGAGACGATTACAAATGTGGTTCGACATAGCCGAGCAACAAGTTGCAACGTTCTTCTCGACATTCAGGAAGGGGAGGTTCGTGTATCTGTACGTGATGACGGTATTGGGGCAGATACGGAACAATTCTATACTAGCAGTAATGGCCTCGCCGGATTACGGCAACGGTTGGTTATGATCGACGGACGTATGTCGCTGTCTTCGTCCCCAGGCAAGGGGACGGAAGTCACCTTACATATACCTAGGGTAATACGAAATGAAAAGGTAGGTAGAGCTTAGATGATTCGTATTGTTTTGGCAGAAGATCAAAAGTTATTAAGGGGAGCGCTGGCAACGTTACTCTCGTTAGAAGATGATATTGAAGTAGTCGGTCAAGCTGAAAATGGGGAAGAAGTGATGTCCATGATCCAGCAATATGAACCAGATGTAGCTGTTCTGGATATTGAGATGCCACTGAAAACCGGGTTAGATATTGCGGAATTGATTCAAAAAAATAAGTCCGCTTGTCGTGTCATCATCTTGACGACATTCGCGCGTCCCGGATATTTCCAGCGGGCGATGCAGGCAGGAGTTTATGGATATCTACTTAAAGATACGGGCAGCGATGAGCTGGCTGATGCGATTCGTCGGGTCCATGATGGGAAACGTGTCATCAATTCGGAATTATCCCTCGCGGTATGGGATGATCCATGTCCATTATCACCCAGGGAGCGTGAAGTCATGAAGTTGGCTGCCCAAGGCTTAGTTCTTCAAGATATTGGAGCACAGCTGTTTCTATCCTATGGAACGGTACGGAACTACATGTCCGACGCGATTGGGAAGCTCGGGGCAAATACACGGATCGAGGCAATAGATATCGCGCGCAGCAAAGGATGGCTGGATTGAGGAGAACTGCGAGGTATGGAGGTAAGCGGATCGCCCCACTCAAGGGATGATGCGGCCAGCCCATAGAGAGCTTTAGAAGCTCTCCTTTTTTATGACCGCAACTTAGCATACCGTAACCTAATCCATACACTCCGGCGAATTGTGGTTTTACATAGCCAAGGTTTGCCTCCATATGTAGTCAGTGTCGTACTGCAAGATAGGTGAGGAGCAATTAAACGAAAGCAAAGACAAAACAAACTTGTAAATCAGCTCCAGTTGTGTTAGAGTTAGTTCATTGGAATTTCGACCTAAGATCACATATTGTAGAGGGTTAGATTTTGATTATGTAGCCTTGTACAATATGTGATTTTTTTTGAATTCGAAGATCATGTAAAAATAAAAATATGGAGGTAATGGATCATGGCACAAGGAACAGTAAAGTGGTTTAATGCAGACAAAGGCTTTGGTTTTATCGAGGTTGAAGGCGGAGACGACGTATTTGTACACTTCAGTGCAATTGTTAGTGACGGCTTCAAATCTTTGGATGAAGGTCAAAGAGTTGAATTTAGTGTAGTACAAGGCAATCGAGGCCCACAGGCCGAGAATGTTGTTAAACTGTAAAGCTGTAGTAGAAGGTCCCGGCACTTAGTGTTGGGACTTTTTTTTCGCCATTATTCCAGAAGAGAAAGAGGGATGCTGTTTGTACTATTCAAGGAAAAGACTGATGATTGATCTTCCAGAGGAAATGACAACGATATGGTCATGCACCAATGAAAAGTGCAACGGATGGATGAGGGATAACTTTGTCTTTTCGATTCAACCCGTTTGTGGCCAGTGTAATTCCTTCATGGAGAAGAGTGAGAAAATGCTGTCTATTTTAGCTAATACAAGTCCTAATCAGACGAAGCACTAATAGTGAGGACCAGTGACATCACAATGGAATGTTTACCAGTGTTGGTGTCATTCTCGTGCTCTTTATTCTGCTTGTTATTGTAAGCCGTACTTGGGGCGTTTACTGATTTATTTACATTGTATGCGTAGTCAAATTATTGCGAAACAATGTAAGGCTTTATACAAACAAATGCTCTTTTTGTTGGGGGATGAACATGCCCTATTGCCTCCATATGTAGTATTAGAAAAAGCGACCGTCACTGGTTGCTTTTTTTGCATCTTCGGATGATCAAGTAGGTACGCAATGTTCCTTAGTCATTTCGACCAATTCCTCAAATGCGTATTGTGGTTTGCCATCGGATATGATTTCTCCCATGTCTCGTTGTTTGGTTTTTATCGACAACCGTTAGTAAACCTCTGCGAACACCCATTTAATTTTTTCCCCCACTGGTATTCGTCTATACAGCAGTGAAGTTTGATGAATATGCTCTTGTATCTGAAACCCAAGGGAAGAGGTGAATATCAATGGCAATTGGGAAAATGAAGAAGTACAGGGAAATGTTAAGGAATCCTGTCTTGCGTCCACATTTGCCTGAAACTCATCGGATGACGAAATCAAGGACCTTAAGGATGCTGAAAACCCATTCATCCCTCTTTATAAAACCTAATCACGGGAGCGGCGGTAGCGGAATCATCCGAGTCAAGAGACTAAGAAGGGGATTTGAGGTACGGTGCGGCTCAAGTCGGAAAATGGTTCGACGTTCCTCAGTCCTCAAAGCGATTCATTCTTACCGGAAATCAAAGCATCGGTATTTGGTGCAGAAAGGCCTGCGATTAGCGAAGTATCATGGGGTGATCTTTGATATCCGTGTATACCTGCAGAAGCCAAAGAATCATTGGATGATTGCGGGTATGGTCGCCCGTGTTGCCGCACCTCATAAGTTTGTGACCAATTATCATAAAGGGGGGCATGCCAAATCTTTGCGAAGGGTCCTCTTAAGTATTTTCAAGCATAACCATACCAAAGCGAATGCCTATTATCGCAGAATAAAAAAACTATCCATTTCCATCGCCAAAACAGTGAATAAACGGCATTCTACTCATGAATTAGGGGTAGATATTGCCATAGATAGGAAGGGCCGGCTTTGGATCATTGAAGCTAATTCTCATCCGGGCCATATGTTGTTTACTCAACTCTCCGATCGCAGAATGATCAGGACGATTATGGCAAACAAACGATCCATGAGGATATAAGCTCCATATTGATGATTGCAATGGGAAGGGGAAAAGTTTCAAATGAAAAAAACAAAGGAGCTTAGAAACCTGATCAACTCCGATAAGCTGGGGTTTATTATGGAGGCTCATAATGGCCTGTCTGCCAAAATTGTTGAGGAGGCAGGTTTTAAAGGGATTTGGGCCAGCGGTTTATCGATCTCTGCGGCGATGGGAGTAAGGGATAATAACGAAGCCTCCTGGACTCAGGTGCTGGATGTTCTGGAATTCATGAGCGACGCAACGTCCATTCCGATTCTAATGGATGGGGATACAGGATACGGTAACTTCAATAATGCAAGACGCCTGGTCAAAAAGCTGGAGCAGCGGGATATTGCAGGGGTATGTATTGAAGATAAGCAATTTCCGAAAATGAACTCTTTCATAAACGGCCAATTGCAGCCAATGGCCGATATCGATGAATTTTGCGGCAAAATCAAGGCGATGAAAGATACGCAAATGGACGATGATTTTTTGGTTGTAGCCAGAGTAGAGGCATTTATTACGGGCAGAGGGCTTGACGAGGCGCTGCGGCGGGCTGAAGCATACCGGAAGGCAGGTGCCGATGCGGTGCTCATCCACAGCAAACGGCCGGATATTATGGAGATTGAGGCGTTCATGAAGGAATGGGCGGGAAGATTACCCGTAGTCATCGTGCCTACGAAGTATTACTTGACTCCAACCGACAAGTTTCGGGAACTGGGGATTAGCCTTGTCATTTGGGCCAACCATAATTTGAGATCATCCATCAAAGTCATGAAACAAGTATCCCGCAAAATTTATCAGGAAGAGAGCCTTGCCCATATCGAAAAAGATGTTGCAACACTGGAAGAAGTATTCGGGCTTCAAGGGGCAGAGGAACTGCAAGCCGCGGAACAAAAATATCTCCCGGCGCCGAACTCCGGCTCGAATGAGGGAATATGATGGACACGAGAATTTTTGGAGAAGAGCTCCGTAATTTAGGATTTACCTTTTTCAGCGGTGTACCCTGCTCCTACCTGAAAAATTTAATCAATTATGCCATCAACGAAACCGATTACGTTGCAGCGGCCAATGAAGCGGATGCGGTTGCCATCGCATCCGCTGCTTCTCTAGGAGGGCAGAAATCCGTTGTACTTATGCAAAACTCAGGGTTAACCAACGCTGTTTCGCCGCTATCTTCCTTGATCCACCCCTTTCGAATTCCACTGCTTGGGTTTGTCAGCCTTCGCGGAGAGCCGGGTGTTCCCGACGAGCCTCAACATGAACTTATGGGCAGGATCACGACACAGCTGCTGGAATTGATGGAGGTGGAGTGGCAGTATCTCTCCAAAGATTTGGAGGAGGCCCGGAAGCAGCTGATTCACGCCAATGAGCAAATTGCCCGGAATCGACCGTTCTTCTTTGTAGTCAAGAAAGGGACCTTTGACGTAGAGCCTTTGAAAAAGCTACAAAACGCCACTCATTCCAACCAGATCATACGTCATGCCCATAAAGACAATCAGATGCCGGCACGATATGAGGCATTAGCCGTAATCAATGCGGTGAAAGACAGGGACACGGTACAGCTTGCTACCACAGGCAAGACAGGACGGGAATTATATGAAATTGAAGATGCAGGCAACAATCTGTATATGGTGGGCTCTATGGGGTGTATCGGTTCTTTTGGACTTGGGCTCGCCCTGAGTCAGCCTGGCAAAAATATCGTCGTGATTGACGGAGACGGTTCTTTATTGATGCGTATGGGAAGCTTGGCGACAAATGGGTACTACAACCCGAGCAATATGATTCATATTCTTCTCGATAATAACGCTCACGAATCGACAGGCGGACAGAGCACGGTATCCCATAATGTTGATTTCGTAAACATTGCTGCTTCCTGCGGTTATACGAAGTCGATCCATGTCCACAACCTCGAAGAACTGAAAGCTTGTTTGCAACAATGGAAAGAGTCTAAAGGACTTACTTTCCTGTATTTAAAAATATCCAAGCAGTCCAAGGCACAGCTCGCTCGCCCGAGCATAAAGCCTCACGAAGTAAGAGAACGCCTACAGCGATTTATCCAGAACGATTCCGTAAAGATCAAGGAAGTGGATGGCTCATGAGTTCTGCCGTAAAGAGAAACATTTTGCTGACCCCCGGTCCGGCAACGACTACAGAAAGTGTGAAATGGTCACAGGTCGTTCCGGACATATGCCCTCGCGAGGCTGAATTTGGCGAGGTGATGGAGCATATTTCCATCGAGCTCACCCGCTTGGTTGCGGATCCGGACCATTATCAAACCGTATTGTTTGGCGGGTCGGGCACGGCAGCCGTTGAATCCATGATCAGCTCCGTCCCGGATAACGAAGCCATGATCATTGTCAATAATGGCGCTTATGGGAAACGGATGTGCGAGATCGCCAAGGTCTATGGAATCGATTATTTAGAATTCAGGAGTCCCTTTGATGATGCTATTAATATAGATGCATTAGAGGAGTGCATCCGCTCCTCCGACCGCATGATTTCTCATCTCGCTGTAGTCCATCATGAGACCACAACCGGCCTTCTGAACAAGGTGAAGGATATTGGCTTGTTATGCCAAAAGTATCATATCAACATGATGGTGGACGCGATGAGTTCATTTGCTGCGATCCCGATTCAAATGAAAGAAATGAACATTTCGTTTCTCGCATCAAGTTCCAATAAGAATTTGCAGGGAATGCCCGGGGTTTCGTTCGTGATTGCAGAAAAAAGCAAATTGGATCATTTGAAAGGCAGGAAACCACGAAATTATTATTTGAATTTGTACGCCCAATATCAATATTTCGCTGAAAATGCGCAAATGCGGTTTACACCGCCGGTACAGACTTTGTATGCGCTCAGGCAAGCCATTCAGGAATTAAAGCAGGAAGGCGTGGCACAGCGTTACGATCGATACAAGGCATCCTGGAAAACCTTAATCACTGGTCTGAACAGGCTGGGATTAACCTATCTCGTTCCAGAAGAGCATCATTCCAAGATCATAACCTCCATTCATGAACCTTATGCAGGTTATGATTTTCAATCCATGCATGATTATTTCTACAGCAAAGGCATTATGATTTATCCCGGCAAACTAGATGAACTGAAGACGTTCCGGATTGCCAATATCGGGGATATTACGTCCAAGGATATCGAGGTGTTTTTGGAATTGCTTGAAAATTATTTAGGCAGCATTTAAGTGAACATGAGAAAGGCGGAGTCCCATGGGATCGGTGACAAAAAATAAATGGTTGAAATATTTGCTTTTGAAGAAGTATGGCCCCCTTGCTCCTTACGTACCCACAACGAAAAGGATGAGCCGACATTCCTTCTGGGCTCTTCTGCGAAAATACCGGCATGTCATTGTTAAACCGGTATGGGGGAGTCGCGGTCGGGGAGTCATTCAAGTCTCGTATTTGGGTAATGACAAGTTTGCCATACACTACGAGAACGTGAGAAAAGTGATTCGAGGAAAAAAGAATATTTATCGTTATATCCGAAAAAAAATAGGGTCTGCCGATTACATGGTTCAACGGAGAATTACTCGCCCGACCATCAACAAACGTCCCTTTGATATGAGAGTCATCGTTCAACGGAAACACCACTCATCCCGATGGGTAGTTACGGGAAAGGTGATCAAGGTTGCGGGCAAAGGTTATATTGTGTCCAATAATACCCGGAGTAAGGGGAAATTGCTTAGGTTTAGGTCGGGTATTCGGAGGTCATCCATTAGGCGTTTGTCTGTCTCCGGTTTGGAATCCAAAATCGATGGAGTTTCAATTCTTTCCGCTAGGAGATTAGGGGCTTTTTTTCCGGGGCACCGCATTTATGGCCTCGACATTGCAACAGATCAGCGAGGGCATGTATCCATTATTGAAGCCAACCTTTATCCGGCCATGTCTCATTTCCGTAAGCTAAAGGATAGAAGGGTGTATCGGCGAATACTCTCATATAAGAGAGGTTGATATACTGCCAATGCATTAGGATTGGAAGTCGCAGAAGGTACTGGGCTAAGCCGAGAATTTGTATGTTAAAGCAAAGAAAAAGGAGAACTGTCATTGCAGTCCTCCTTTTTTACGATTCATTTCTTTTTGGTAGGCATTTTTATTACAAAGAATAAGATCGATAAGGCAAACAGAGCATGTGAGGTTGTAACCAATAATCTATAACCCTCACCTAGGTCTTTTATACCGAAGAGAATATTAATTAAGGATACCAAACCTGTAATTATAAGTATCACCAGTGCGAGTAGGTACATGTTTAGTCCCCCTTGAAGATTGACAGCTTGGTTTTCCAACCTTGGGTAGTAACATCCGCCTAACATGAGAGCTAGTAAAAGCCGGTAAAGAGAATGAGGACAACAAGAGTGTGGATAGTTGTTACAGGAATATAATAGCATTCAGCGTTTTATTTGTATATATATGTAAAAATAAACGAGTTCGTTGAGTTCTCGCAGCTTGAAAAGGATTCTGGGGATGTGGAAACAATGCATTAGGACTAGCATTCAAAAATCAAGGAGCAGATGAATGCTCACTCTGTATACGGAGCACAAGGTATAAAATTGCATTTGTTGAATCGGAAGAATCCCATGAGTCTATCCCCTGCAAATCATTGATACATTTATGGGAATTTCAACACGACTATACAAGGCTCAGCTTCTTCCTGAACATTTCGACTAGAACATTAGGTACCCATTTTCCGCTTTGTGATATAATATCCGTAAATTACTAATTAGAGGACGAAGATGCTTTTAAATAATGACTGTTTTAAGAAAATCCAAAGAAAGCAAATCTTTAGTATGCTCTCAGGAATTTTAGTACCGTGAGTGAACCCAAGCCATGTGTCCTGTATATCCGGATAGAGAATTGACTCACGAACAGACTAAAAAGGAGTACTTCCATTGGATCCTTATCTATATTTGTTTTTTCATGTCTTATCACATGCAGTTCTTGGGGCAGCAATTGCATGCTGCTTTTTGCCAAAGAATAGTTGGAAGGACCGTATGATCGGCCTATGTTCAGGTGCATTGTGTGGTGTAATTCCTGATATTTTTGGGGACAGAAGTATAGCCCCATGGTCGCATTCTGTATTAATTGCTCCATTTTTAGCTTTAGGTGTAGCATATTTGACAAAACTGTTCTATAAAAAGACATATTTCAAATTAATTTGGGGATCATCTACTTTGTCTGTTTTGTTTGGACACTTGCTTCTTGACTATATGGGGCATGATCTACCAGCATTTTATCCAGTTAACGACAAGTCCTATATTATGGGGGCTATTACATTGGGAGACCCATGGATATGGTTTCCGTTAGTTGTCGGTCTTGGATGGAGCTTTTTCTTAAAAAACAAGCCTAGATTACCTGTAATAACCTCAATAATATTCGTAGTGATATATTTAATTTTCCGAGTAATGGCAAAAGAGATAATCGAACATAAAGTGCAAGTTCAGTATCCTGTTTCCGAAAAGTCATATATAACAGTAGAGCCTGATAGTCATTATGAGTTTCCGTTAAACCCCAGCGAATGGTTAAAGTTCAGGTTTGAAATTATTAGTTCTCATTATTCAAGAGGTGGGGATGCAGGTTTTTTTGGGGAGAAATCGGATGTGCTACTTTGGTACGATTTTTATCCAGTTGCGCGTGATATTACCATAATGAATGGAAAATATAGTTTGATGTATTCGGCCGAGTCTAAAGTTAGTCTTTCCGTTACTGACGAATGGACAGAAGCTGGTCTCAACTTTATTAGGGGAGAGTATGAGGGTAATCAGCTTACCTTCAAACAAACGGAAAACGGTCAGTGGGAGGAAGTCCTATTGAAATAGTTTGACGACTGATCCTGACCTGACGATATTTTAAAACGCAGCGGGTAGCAAAGGGCATCCACCATGACATGAATCTTGGTGATTACTCCGTTGTGCTACGTCTGACGGCTTTCTGCTCATACCTATGTTCGATTATGGCATTTTTCTTGAAGGCCAGATCTTCTCCTCACGCAATTCTAGTGAAGTATATAATTGTAGATTGGCTGGTGAATCTCAATGAGTGAAAAATTCTGGCTAGTGGTGCAATATCCATTGAAAAGTGCAAAAGGCAACCAGCGTGACCAATGGTTAAAAGAGAAGGTAACGGAATGTTTGGAGAGCTCCCTCGCCAATGCTGATCTGGGCTATGTCGATGGTTCAGATATGGGAAAGTGCGTTTCCGCCCCCCAAAAGTATGCACTTAATATATTTTGTGTAGTTACAGAGGAGGAACAGAGCATAGCTTTGGTGAAGAGAGTTTTAAGGAAGAGCAGGCTCGACCATACCCGAATCAAAATAGCCACCATGTCCTATGGAGAAGAAGAAGTCTATACGCTGAAATATGCTTATAAAAAAGGGGTTACCGATTTTTCTCTTTAGCGTAATTTGGAGAAGTGAAAGAGCGTTGGCAGGATGTATAAGAGAGGAGACACTCATAAATGGAGAAATTATCGTTGGTAGAACGAGTTAATGTGCAGGAAAAGGTAGTCGCCTTTACATTTGACGATGGACCGCACCCGGTATATACGCATCAGTTGCTTGAGATCTTCCGCGGTGCGGACGGACGGGCGACCTTTTTTATGATCGGTCAGGAAATGGAAGCGCATCCAGGGGTTGCAGCGGCTGTGCACCGTGAAGGGCACGAGATCGCCAACCACACCTATTCGCATCCCGATCTGACCAAACTGACGCTGGAGACAGCCAGAGAGGAGCTATTGCGGACAGAGGAGCTCATCCGAGAGGTCACGGGGGAAACGGCACGGATCTTCAGGCCGCCTTATTTCGGGGTGAATGATGACATTCTGTCCCTGGCTGCGGAGCGTGGATACCAGACGATCGGAGCGGTCAATGGCGGGGCAAAGGATTGGGAGAATCCTGGCATCGAGTATATTGTCGAGCACACAAGGCCAACCGTCAGGCCGGGCAGCATCTTGATCTTCCATGACGGATACGGGGAGCGCACCCAGACGGTGGAGGCTGTGCGTGTGCTGGTCGAGGAACTGACGGCAGAGGGGTATCGCTTTGTCACGGTCAGTGAACTGCTGGACATGGCAGCTTGTACGTGAAGCGGCGAACAAGCGACGAACAAGCGACGAATGGACACCATCTTAGGTGTCCGTTTTTGTATTTGCGAATATCGTCCATGGCATTTACTCGCAAACTTTGCCCGGCACCGCTCTCAGATGATAAGCTGATACAAACTGCATTAGGAGGAGACAATGGACTTTATCAGAAATCAACTAGACGGATTTGGCATCAACGAACCTGCCATTGGATATCTCTCGAATATGATCATGGTCGTTTTTATCGCCGTGGTCTCGGTACTGGCTAATTTTATCGCAAAGAGAATCGTGCTGCGGACGATCCTTCATATCGTCAATAACCATCGATTCAAATGGGGCCATATCATTGTGGAGAAAAAGCTGTTCCACAAGCTGTCGCATCTCGTACCGGCCATTATTATTTATTATTCTGCTTATGTCTTTCCATCCTATCAGGTCCTGATTGAAAAGGCTGCAATGACGTACATGATTGTGGTGACGATCACTGTATTTAATGCGCTGCTCAATGTGTTTGATGACATATATCGTTCCTATGAAGTATCCAAGATCAGGCCGATCAAAGGATATATCCAGGTTGCCAAGATTATTCTTTTCATCATCGGCGGCATTATCGTCATTTCGAGCCTGATCGGTCAGAATCCGTTGATCATTCTCAGCGGGCTTGGCGCGTTATCGGCCGTATTGATGCTGGTCTTTAAAGACTCCATCCTAGGCCTTGTGGCTGGCGTTCAGCTATCGTCGAATGATATGGTGCGCGTAGGCGATTGGATTGAGATGCCGAAATATAATGCGGACGGCGACGTGATCGATATTACCCTTAACACGGTAAAGGTGATGAATTTCGATAAAACGATTACGATGATTCCGAGCTACGCTTTGATTTCGGATTCGTTCAGGAATTGGAGAGGCATGCAGGTATCCGGCGGACGAAGGATTAAGCGAAGCTTTTATATCGATATCAGCAGCATCCGTTTTTGCACCGAGGAAATGATCAGCGAATTTCAGAAGATCCACTACCTTACGGATTATATAACGACAAAATTAAATGAGATCCAAGCGTACAACCTTGAACATGAAATCAATACGGAAAGCAATGTGAACGGCAGGCAACTTACGAATGTGGGCGTATTCAGAGAGTACATCCATCAGTATCTTCGGAATCATCCCAAAATCAATCAGAACATGACGATGATCGTCAGACAGTTGGCGCCGGGAGACACGGGACTGCCGCTTGAAGTATACGCATTTAGCAATGATACCAACTGGGGAGTATATGAATCGATTCAAGCCGATATCTTTGACCATATTTTCGCCGTTGCGCCGACGTTCGGGCTGCGTGCGTTCCAAAACCCAACGGGGCACGATATTGCGCAGCTTAAGGAAAGCAGGGAATTTTCACGAGGGTACTCATAAATTCATTCAATTCATACCATCGCATATGGCGTGGACTGTTGAACGAAGCGATAAGCCGTTGACCAACTTTTGGTTGATGGCTTTTTTTCGATAAAAGTACTCCGGAATCGCTTCTGTCCCATGCCGAATTGATTCACTCCCGCGTACAGGGGTAGAATAGACAAGTAGGCGAGTAAATTTTTCCATTATCCCCCCAGCAAAGGAGAGATTTCAGATGAACCATCGCATTCCGGAGCATACGTTGAATGATGGCTTAAAGGTGCCTGCTATCGGGCTTGGTACCTACAGCCTGAAAGGGGAAGCCGGCGTCAAATCAATCGCGGGCGCAATAGATGCGGGTTACCGCCTGATCGATACGGCGTATAACTACGAGAATGAGGGAACAGTCGGCAAAGCCATCCGGCAGAGTTCCGCATCCAGGGAAGAGCTCGTCATTTGCTCCAAGCTGCCAGGGCGTTACCATAGCTATGATAAAGCCATCGTGGCTGTAGAGGAATCGCTGTATCGGGCAGGGCTCGATTACTACGATCTGTATTTGATCCACTGGCCGAATCCCAAACAAGATCTGTACGTGGAGGCATGGCAGGCCCTGATTGAGGCCAAAAACCGCGGTTATATCCGCTCGATCGGGGTTAGCAATTTCCTGCCTGAGCATAATGATCGTCTGGTGAAGGAAACCGGCGTAGCACCGAGCTTGAACCAAATCGAGCTCCATCCGTTCTTTAACCAGGGCGATCAGCGGCAAAAGGATGCCGAGTACGGCATCATTGCGGAATCCTGGAGCCCGCTCGGACGCGGCAACGATATCGTGCAGGACATCGTGAATGATGAAAAGATCCTCCAGATTGCAGAAACGTATGGCAAAACGGGGACGCAGGTCATTTTGCGCTGGCATACCCAGCTCGGTGCCATTCCGATTCCGAAAGCAAGCTCTCTCCAGCATCAGAAAGAGAACATCGATATTTTCGATTTTGAGCTGACCGCGGAAGAGATGGGAGTCATCTCTTCGTTCAGCCGTGAGGACGGACGGTTGTGGGGACAAGATCCGAGCGAATACGAAGAGTTTTAAATGAACATATGATGCAATGATGAGTATCACCGAAAACGAGACGGCAAGATATGCGCATGAACCAAAAAGCAGCGATTCTCCATCCCAAAGAGAATCGCTGCTTTATTTATGCTTCTAGCACAAGCTTATTAAGCCTGCGTTTTCGGTGCCAGCTCAATCGCCGAACGGATGGCGGCCAGCATGCTTTTGTCGTCAGCAATATTTTTACCGGCGATGTCGAAAGCCGTGCCGTGGTCAACCGATGTGCGGATGATGCCGCCTTTGAGGCCAACCGTGATGTTCACGCCTTCCTCGATGCCCATGACTTTGATCGGGGCGTGCCCCTGGTCATGGTAGCAGGCAACGACGATGTCGAAATCGCCGCGGCCCGCACGGAAAAAGAGCGTATCGGCAGGCAGAGGTCCAACGACGTTGATGCCTTCTTGCTGCGCGCGCTCGATGCCTGGCTGCAGCTTCTCTTCTTCCTCGCCGTTGCCGAACAGGCCGTTTTCGCCTGCATGCGGATTAATGCCGCATACCGCAACGCGGGGGTTGTCGAAGCCGGCTTTTTTCAATGTATCGTGAGCCAGTTTGACGACAGTGTATGTTCTTTCCGGATTGATGCTTTGGATCGCTTCAATCAGTCCCATGTGGGTGGTCAGGTGAATGACGCGCAGATTAGGCGTCGTCAGCATCATGGAGAAATCTTTGGTATCGGTCAGGTCGGCCAAAATTTCAGTGTGCCCTGGGTAGAGATGGCCGCCTTTGTGCAGAGCGGCTTTGTTTAATGGCGCTGTGCAAATGGAGTTAATCTGCTGTTTTTTGGCCAGGTCAACGGCTTTGGCCAGGAACTGGAAGGCGGCATCTCCGGCAATGCCAGATTCTTTTCCGTACTCGAGATCGGCAGGAACGAGGTCGAGGTCGATAACGTCCACGGTGCCGAATTCGTATTTGGCGTCAGCCGGGTCTTGAATCGCATGGATATTCAGGTTCGAGCCGATAATAGGCAGCACGCGTGCCAAAATTTTGGCGTCACCGATAACAAGCGGTTTGCAGTTGTCGTAAATCTCCTGATGGCCCAGTGCTTTCATAATGATCTCGGGTCCGATGCCGGCGGCATCGCCCATAGTTATTCCAATAATCGGTTTCATGCTGGAACGCCTCCTTTTAATTTTTGAATGGCATGAATGAACACGTCCGGTTTGCCGAATCCACCTGCTTTGGTGATTACATGCAGGTTGTCGATGCCGATGAATTTGGAGATCGGCACGCCGATTTCGAGCTCGTCCAACAATTCGAATCCGCTAATGTTCCATTTGATGCAAATCTGCTTAGCCGTATCTCCGCCGGTCATCGATACCCCTTTGAACCAGCCCTCTTCCAGCAGCTTGGCGCACACTTCGCCAATGGCCCGCACGATTTCGTTGCTGACCTCCGTGTGGTCGAGACCTTTTGCTTCTCCAGTGGCGCGAGCCAATTCGATATCTACCGGCTCTGCGGTAGAGTAGATCACGACGTCTTTGCCTTCCAGCGCTTTCTCTTTGACTTCCTCGTACACGCGGTCAATTTCCACCGTCCGATCCTCGGCTCCCCCCACTGCTTTGAAAGAATGGAACGGGATCGATGTGACGTCCGTTTGTTCCAGCAGCAGCTTGAGTTGTGCGCGTGAGTTTTTGTTCACGCTGCCGACGACGGTAAGAATCGGTCCGCCATTTTCCGGGATGGTCAGCTCGGAGGAGTTGGCCCCCAGATCGTAATGATCGGGAAGGTAATTGGCAATCCCTGCCGATCCTGCCCAAGCAAACGTGTAGTCCAGCTCGCTGGTAATGCTCAGAATTTGTTCCAAATGGCTCTCTTCCGTTGAATCTACGAGCACATAAGGAATGCCCTGCTCCTTGAAGCCTCGCAATTGCTCCTGAATGCGATCTTTTCCTGCCGCAAGGTCGTTGATCGTAATTTCACCGATCTCATACTTCGTTTGCTGTTTCAGCAGATCCGGAAGATAGGAGAGGGTCACCGGCGTTTTCGGATCGTTCGCAATTTCGGTTTCCGCCAGCGGAATACCGTTCAAATAATGTGTGCCGTTCAGGATCGTGCGGTTGTTTTTGGGATAACCCGGAGCGATCATCATGAAATCAGGTTTCACGACGTCGTAGACGGCATCGATCTCGATGCCGATATTTCCGCGCATGGTCGAGTCCATTTTTTTGAAAATGGACTCATATCCGCTTCGCTTCAGCAGCTGGGCTGCGCCAGCGACGCGTTCATAAGCTTTCTCCGCCGCGATGGAACGACTGTCGGTATCAAAGACGACGGCATCGTACTTGGTGATGTGATCCTCGTCCATGTCAAATAATACGCTTGTTTTCAAACCATGACGGGCCAGCTGTACACCGCTGTCATTGGCACCGGTCAAATCGTCAGCAATAATGGCTAATTTCATGCGGCTATCGCCTCCCTGTAAGCTAAATGAATACGAAGTTGCATCAAAATGATGAAGCTCGGTTTATGAAGTCGTTTTCGGTTGATTGTATTTCGCCACGCCGCCTGATTTCTCCAGCCGTTTGGACAGGAAACCGATGAAGATCGGCAGCAGGATGGCCGTGGTCACTACGCTTGCGGCAATCTGTACAGTAGCGATTTCGGCGATTGGAGCAAAGGATGCGTTTGCAGCTACGATCGCGGCAGGCGTACCTACTGCGTTACCGGCAGTGGAACCTTCCGAAGCGCCAACGATCGGGTTCCATCCAATCGCTTTGAAGAGCAGAAATCCAATCCCGCCCGTAAGCAATACGGTCAGCACGCCAAGCAGAATACCGCTCAGTCCGCCTTGAATGATGGCCGAGAAGTTGATGCCCATACCGAGCGAAAAGGCAAAGAACGGAACCAGCTTGTCGCTGCCTTTATGCAGCCATTCCGCCAGATTGCGGTCCAGGTTGCCAAGAATGACACCTACGATCAACGGCAAAAGTACCGCCACGAAAGACATCGGGGAGAACATGCCGTTGGCAAAGCCCATGGCACCGAAGATGGAGAGTGCAACCATCGTCAGGAACGGGCCGTCGCTCAATGCAAGAAAAGGATAAGCGGCTTTGTCATCTTCCTTGCCGTACTGGCCGGCCAAGGCAATGTACAGACCGCCGTTGGAGTTCGTCATTGCAGCAATGATGGCAAGTGGCGCAAGGCCAAGAAACAATCCGTTCGAATCAGCGAAGAAAATGGCGATCAAACCTATTATCGCACCAATCCCCCACTTGAACGCAAGCAGCGTGAGACCTTTACCTACAGAAGAACCTGCCGTCTTGAACGTGATTTGCGTTCCGGCGATCAACAGGAACAATGCGATCAGCGTGCTTGAACTATTCACGAACAGCGCTTCGGTGAATCCGCCGATGCGGAGTGCGTTTGGAGCAAACGTATTGATGCATGCGCCGATGAGCAAGGGAACAACCATCATGCCGCCAGGGATACGATCTAATGTCGCTTTGATTTTCATAAGTGATAGCTCCTTAGTAATCGTTTTATAAAAGCGTTTGCAGGGACTATCTTATCTCATGGTGTTTATTTTGGCAACACATAATTACTGTAAATTTAAATATTTCATCGATAATGTTTAAAAATGCAACACTATAGCGTGAAAAAAGGGCGAAAACTTAAAGTCACTCTTTAAGTTTTCGCCATAAGGTGGCTCGGTTGATACCCAAGCGTTCGGCTGCTTTGGATTGATTGTTGTTTTCCTCGCGCAGCACATATTCGATGATTTCTTTTTCGATTTCTTTCAGCGTGCCATCCAATCGGATCGTATTCGAGACCGGACGTTGACGAAGCAGCCGGGATAATGTTCCGGTCGAAATGACGAAATCCCGTTCGTTCAGCGCCGCCTGTTTGACGAGATGTTTCAATTCGCTCACCGTCATTTGTGCCGATTGTTCCCGAATGAAGCGCAGCGCGTCTTCTTTGATTTTTACGGCATTCGTTCCATATTGCTGATGATAACGGCTCAAGAACTGCTGGATTAAAGCCGGCAAGTCCTCCTGCCTGTCAGCCAGGCTTGGCATGATAATCGTATTCAGTTTCATATGGAGGGGCCAGTGATCGTCCAGCGCTTGCTCGCTCAGAATAAACACTCCGATTTTCATGTCCAGGCAGGTCTCGACAAAAGAGAGCAATTCCTGATCCTGAATTCGGTGTTCCACGTGGTTGATTTCAACGTTGCGCACTTTCGCTAGCGGAATATTGTGCAAATGGCCGGGAGGAAGCTGCGACATGTCTATCTGCAGGAGCAATCCGCCGTCCGAGTACATTTGATGGAGATGTTTGATCAGGAATGACTTGCCGGAATCCGGCTCGCCAAGCAGATGTATCGCTTCATGCTTTTCATGGAGCGCCTTGGTGTTCTTCAGGACGGCCTGCATAGCCGGCGATTCGGCCACGATCGGTTCGATCGAAGCCTCGGTATATGACTTGATACCGAATTGTGCAAATGAATAAGGATTTCCTTTTTCCATGTAATATATCTTATAGTTTTGGTTATCCAGGGTCGTTTCATGCGCCGTGACTGTCAGTTGGTAGTCGTCCACCATAAAAACGTTTTGTACTTTCGATTGGTGGAACTCCAGGTTGGTGTTAATGATATGAATCTGGTTTTCGGTGAGCGGATTGCGCTCAAAGTCGGCAAGACTCTCGAATATCACTTTATTATGATCGTTCAAAATGAGCAGGTTCGGATGTTCCTGTGTTGCCAAATTGTTCAGGATCACGGAAGCCGTTTGATTTTGGCTCAGATAACGGTATACGAGCTGTGCGTCTTCCAACGCCCGCATAATCGATTCTTTGCCGGACTGGATCAGGAAACCTTCCAATCCATAGGTCTTTGCCGTATTGACGGTGATGACGTCGCCGACGATCTGTCGGTAACCGGATGCCTTCAGCTCCAGCAGCAGCGGAGCCACTTCCTCGGAGCTGTTGATCGTATACACTTTCAAAGGCAGGTCCATCAGATCAATGATTGCCTGCGCACCGGACGTGATGTTGGAAAAACCGACAATGGCGGTAAGGCCGTTGAATTGGCTGGCCAGCGTCAAGGAACGAATCATGTCGTATCCCGACAGCTGTACGTCAATGACGGGGATGGACACGGCATGTTTGATCAATTTGGCCGTTCCTCCGCGGCTGATGATGATCTGCGCTCCGTTTTTTTCCGCTTCGACGGCGTGTTCCACGCCTTTGGCCAAGTCGCCCACGTTCAGCTTGACGGCCAATTGGGGGAATTGGGGAATGCAATCTTGTATGATAGGAATCATCGCTTCGTAAGGAGCGACAATGTGAACTCGTGTACGCATAATGATCCTGCCTTTTAATCAATATCGCCATTCATCAAGAGGATCGGTGATCCCAATGAATGAGCGCTTCCCTTATTATAGCCAACTTACAAGAGGAAGGCACCTTTTGTGTATATTGACGATGAGCTGGCCCGTGCGAATGCGACCCGATATGTGCAGGGGGAATGGAAAGGGGATCTCGAATGATTCACATTTTCACTAATCTATTAACGAATATATATATTTTGCAATGTGACAAAAAATGCCTTACTTCGACAAGGAGGACCCTTTAATATGAGGTTTAGTGTAGGGTTTGGAGCACCAAGTCGCTATACTTAATTCTAGAGAAGGAGGGTGTTAATGTATATATTCATAAATTAGTGAAAACGCATTCTTTTTGAAATGAATGGAATTGGGGCATTCGGAATGATTGGCTTTTTTTGTTTTGTAAGCGCTTCATATAAGAGTGACTCGTTAAATTACGGAGATATCGATTCTGCAATATATCATCCAAAATGAAGGGAGATTGGCCCGATCATGCAGCATATTCATAAACGATGGAACAAGCTGGGTTCGATGTTGTTGGTTTTCGTGCTGTTGGCCGTTACTTTGGGAAGCGGGAACGCGTTGGGCGCCGCAAGCTCGTCGACCACTTCGAACACAACCCGGGTTTCCGTGCACGACCCGTCGATCTATTACGATTCGGCTACGAACAAATACTATATTTACGGTTCGCATCTGGCTCAGGCCAGCAGCACGGATCTTAGGAACTGGTCGTATGAAGGAACGCAGGGATACGCCAACAGCACCCTGTACGCACCGTCCACGTTTGAAGGGTATTACTACCTCAAAAATAAAAACAGCGGCTTGTACCTGGACGTGGCCGACGGCTCGGCCGCGGACGGAACAAGCCTTCGTCAATGGTCTTATAACGGTTCCGATGCGCAGAAATTCAGAATCATGCATTACGGGAACGGGGACTACTACCTGCTTACGGCCAATTCGGCCTACAAAAGCGCTATTGACGTCAATGGCGGATCGGCTGCGGATGGTGCTCCGATTGAGCAGTGGGCATATTGGGGCGGTGCGATGCAGCTGTTCCGGATTCAGCAAAATGCGGACGGCACGGTCGCATTCCTGACCAAGGCATCCGGGTATACCGGGGCGTTGGATGTGGCTGGCGGCAGCACGACTGCCGGAGCAAGCATACAGCAATGGAACTACTGGGGAGGAGATATGCAGAAATGGGAGCTGGTCAAAGCAGGCGGCACCGGCAATGCGTCCCGCAGCGCCGGGGCGGCGCTGACGTCCGCTCTGGCGGTATCGTATGCTTGGGCCGGGTATAACGATCAGGACAGCTCCGGCGGCCATGCGGTATGGGCACCGGCTTCGCCGATCTATAATGCTTCCTATACATGGGCAGACGGCTCCAAGGGCGCCTACATGTTGTATTACTCCACGTCTTCGACCTATATTCGCTCAGCCATCGGTTTTGGCGTATCCAAGTCCGTAAAGGGACCATACGAGTACATTGATACCATCATTTACTCGGGCTTCACCAGCGGAAGCAATCCAATAACCACCACGTCATCCCTCGGCTCCAAAACGGTAAACACGTGGTACCAGAATACCAACATTCCCGAGCTGATCGATAAAGGCACGCTTTCCGGCACGCGGAGCGGCTGGTTCCTGGGCAATGGCGGTTACAACAATACGTTATTCCCGAATGCCATCGATCCTACATTGACTTACGATAGTTCCGGAAAACTGTGGATGAGTTATGGATCTTGGTCAGGGGGAATTTACATTCTTCAGATCAATCCGGATACAGGGCAGCCGATCTATCCGGGATCGGATAGCGGCAATACGGACCGTTATTTCGGGAAGCGCATTGCGGGCGGTTACGGCAAAACCGGAGAAGCGCCGTACATCATTTATGACAAGGATGCAGGCTACTACTACCTTTACGTGACGTACGGCGGTTTGGCCAATGAAGGCGGGTATCATATTCGCGTGTATCGTTCCACAACGATCGACGGAACATATACCGATGCTGCCGGCAATCAGGCAGTCTATGCATCCGCTTCCGTCGATCAGTCGACCCGGGGAGTGAAGCTCTTCGGCAACTATGCGTTGGCCGGCATACCGCTCGGGTACAAATCGGGCGGGCATAATTCCGCCTTCGTCGATACGGATGGTGCGAGGTACTTGATTTACCATACCCGCTTCAATAATGGGACCGAGTACCATGAGGTTCGGGCGCATCAGCAATTTTTGAACGCCGACAAATGGCCGGTGACGGCCGTATACGAATTTTTGGGCAGCAGCATCTCTTCCACCGGATATAGCGCGAGCGACATGACGGGAACGTACCAATTCGTCAATATGGGGCTGGATGCTTCCATTAGCGGCGTGGGCATGCTTCCGACCCGAAGCGTGACGCTGAACGCCAACGGGACGATTACCGGCGACGTGACAGGCACATGGTCGAACAGCGCCGGTACGTATTACTGCACCATGGTCATTAACGGGGTGACGTACAAAGGCGTATTCTTCAAACAAAAAAATGAGTTGTCCAGCCATAATGAAGTGATGACATTCTCACTGATCGGTTCCAACAACCAATCCATCTTTGGTTCCAAATAGGATCATCTGCGATCGGCGATGCCAGTTCCCTTTGGATTAGGCGTGTGATATTGATCACGGAAACAGAGCCTGCCGTTTTCCAAAATAACCATAGTGAAGTGATGCTGTGTTTAGGGAAAAGGAGGCACGATCATAGATGGCAGGAAGCCGCGAAATGGTTCAACCTGATTACATTATCGAACAAGTCGTCGACCGGTTCCCGTGCAGGGCACTGTGGAGCGAAGGCCGCCCTTGTCTGGAGTATCAACGGGAAGGCGATCTGGTGCAGATTGCGGAATATGTTCGAGAGCACTTTGGAGTCGAGCTGCTGGACGTCTTTTTCACCGCCGTGGAGAGTCTTCCGCTTGAACCGTGATGAACTGATGACTACATGCAACAGGAGCCCAAATAATCAACACAAACGCAATAGAAAAACTCACGAGACAGATGGCCGCAAGGCCTGGCATCTCGTGAGTTTTTTAATCCTGCCTTCATGCGCAGGTGATGCGGTCGGGAAGACAGGATGTCCTATGCCTGCAATTTGAAGCGGCTGATCAGCTCGCCCATCCGGATGACGCTGGCCTTGACCTGTTCGGACTGGTCGGATACGTCGCCGGATTGTTCTGTTGCCGATACCATCTGTTCGGCAATATGCTGCGTGGACACGGCCGATTGTTCGCTGGCTGCGGCAATTTCCTGAATGGAGCGAACCATCGTTTCAATGGATTCATTCGTCTCCTGGATGATGTGGAACAAACTAGCCGATGCATTTTTGTTCTGGTTTGCATGCTGTGCGTACTGTTCTGCCGTTTCTTGAAGCAGCATTGCATTTTCATTGACTTGTTCGGACACCCAGGCGAGCAGTTCCCGAACATGGGAGGACAAGTTGGTAACGGAATCGACCACCTCAACGGTCACCTGCTGGATTTGATCGGCAGCCTGGCGGGAGCCGTCCGCAAGCTTGCGGATCTCATCGGCCACGACCGCAAAACCTCTGCCGGCGTCTCCGGCTCGTGCGGCTTCAATCGAAGCGTTGAGGGCCAGCAAATTGGTTTGTGCCGAGATGTTCAGGATGGACTGGGAGAGCAGGCTGATTTGATCCACCGCCTGCGCACGCACTAAAGCATTGCTCAACCGGGTCTCGGTTTGTTGATACACTTGTTCCGCGGCCTTGCCGGATTCCTCTGCACGGGCTACCAACTGATGAGCTTGTTCAATGCTTTCTTCGGCTTGGACCACGCTCTCCTGGGCTTTGCTGCCGATGAAATGGGCCGATTCACGGATGTTATCCGCCGATGAGTTCATCGTTTCCGTATACGCGGACGTCTCCTGCATCGTGGCTGACAGCTGCTCTACGGTAGCGGAGACGTCCAGCACGCTTTTGTTCAGCTCCTGCATGCTGGCATTGGTGTTTTCGCTCATCGCATGAATGGAGCGGGATTCTTCCGCTACGCCCGTAATGATATTCACCGTGCTTGCCGTCATTTGGTCAATGGAGCGGGCGATGACGCTGATCTCGTTTTTCCCCTGTAATAGCTCGGGATTCAATGTCGCATACATGCGCCCTGCCGTGATTTCCTGGCAATACTGGGTGATGCCTTTCATTCGGCGGTGAAGGTTGCGAACGGTGATCCAGGTCGCGCCGACCATAAGAACCAGAAGAATGACTTGAAGGAAGCCGAGTATGCTGGCATGGTTTTGTATGTTGGTTTCGGTTTGTTCGAACAGGGCGGCCGATTGTGCTTCATTGTACTCGGCCAGCGCGGTTAACGATTCAACGATCGCGGTGCTGTTCGAGTTGATGCGATTGCGTTCCTCCTGGTCATAGGTGCCGGTATTTTTCTTGGCCTCCATAATCTTTTCGATATCTGCATAGTATGTATCCAGCTTTTGCTTCAAGTCGCCGTACATGCCCTGTTCTTGCTCGTTAAGATGTTGTGAGGAATAGCTGTTCAAGCCTTCGGACACGAGCCCTTTTCCTTTTTGAACCTGTTGATATTGCTTGTCCGTGTATTCCGATTTATCAAGCACCTTGGTATAGTTGGCACGCATGTTGTAGAAGTCGGCTTTGATGCCGAGAATGATGGCTTGATGCTGGAACCGGTCCTTGTATAACGTTTCCTGACCGTCTTGCGCGCCTTTCATGCCGTCCATGCCGACGAGAAATACGACGAACAAGGCGATCACGTTGAAACTGACCATCAAAATGAAGGTTGTCGTCAGCTTCAGGCGGTTTAGCCAAGCGAACCTGCCTGAAGAAGATGGTTCCGAATCGGATTTGCGAAACATATAGAATCCCCCTTGTTGTATCGATCCGTGCCGTGATTGGGCCGGATGTAATGCTATCCTGCTCAAGCATCGTGCACTTGCCACGAATCGTGATATCTATATGGATATATCGGAATATGGGACATTATGGAACAGGTAGAAAGTGGATGATTTTTAAATAAATGATTTAATATTGAAAGTTGTTATATGTTTGAATCGTCATAGAAAAATGAAACCTCTGATGTAAATTCATGTATTATAGTAAAAATGGTTACTTACTGTAGGAGGTACGGACATGGGCGTGTGGACGAGATTCAGGGATGTCATGAAGGCGAATGTAAACCATCTGCTGGAACGGGCGGATGATCCGGAGAAGGTTGTGGATGCATGCATGCGAAGCATGAACAGCGATCTGGGCCAGGTTAAGGCAGAAACTGCAGGCGTATTGGCTGAAGAGAGCCGGGCGAAGCGGGCGGTGGATGAGTGCGCAGCAGAAATCCGGAAACTCCAGCGGTATGCCGAAAAATCGGTTCAGGACGGCGATGAGGACAGGGCAAGAGGATTTCTGGAGAAGAAAGTAAAGCTGGCGGGTAAAATGAGCGAGCTTCAGGCGGCCCATGAACGGGCGTCGGCCAAAGCGAAAATGATGAAACACATGCAGGATAAGCTGGTATCCGATCTGAATCGGCTTGAATCCAGGCATGCGGAGCTCAAGGGAAAAATGGCCGATGCCCGGGCGCAGCAGCAGGCAAATGAACGGAATGCCGCGCTGCGGAGTGCGGATGCTGCCTTTAAAGCGATGGAGGAAAAGGCAAATCAGGCGCTAAATGAAGCAACGGCGCTTGCCGAGTTGCGTGCAGAAGCACAAGGCGACGATTTGGATGAATTGATTGCGCAGCTGGAGCGCGAGATGAATGCTGAGCCACGCGGTGGAAACGAGGCACTCACAACCGAGGAGGAGCTCCGGGCCCTGCAAGAACAGCAAAGGAAGTAATCGTCAGCTCTGCGTAACTTGACTTGTATGGAAGGAGCAAACGACCGATATTACAGACATGGGGGTGGGCAAATGCCTGTCATTGAATATAAATGCCCCAATTGCGGCAGCGGCATGATGTTTGACAGCGTTACAGGAGCATTGTCCTGTCCGAGCTGCGGACGGAAGGACGACATTGAGCAGCTTCCAGACCCTTTGAAGCGGCAGGTCTTCGAGGCAGGAGAGGTGAAGGAGTACCATTGCACCAGCTGTGGAGCCGTTATCGTAACCGAACCTGAGACAAGCGCCACGACATGCAGCTTCTGCGGATCGGCGGTGGTGCTGGCGGACCGATTGAGCGGGGAGTTGGCGCCTGCCAAGGTCATTCCGTTTTCGATTGGAAAGGAAGAGGCGAAGCGAGCGTTTAAAAAATGGTGCAAAAAAGGTTTACTGACACCCAGCTTTTTCATGACAGCGGACCGGATCAAGGGAATCACCGGAATATACGTGCCGTTTTGGTTGTATGAGCTACATAATAAGGTTGTTGTAAGCGGTACGGGGACCAAGATAAGGACCTATACCCAAGGAGATTTCGATTATACGGAAACCAGGTACTTCAACATTTATCGAAGAATACGGCTAAATTTCGTAAATCTTCCTATTGATGCTTCCGCCAAGATGAACGATGCATTGATGGATAAACTGGAGCCGTTTCCTCAGAACAAGATGAAGGAGTTCAAAACCCCTTACTTAGCCGGATACATTGCAGAGAAGTACAGCTATACTGATGAAGAGCTGCTTCCTAGGGCGAAGGACAAGATGATGCCATATATCGACGAGTATGTGTCTTCAACGGTATCACAGTACAACAGCGTCAGCTTCACGGATGAACACATCGATACTGCGATGAAAAAGGCGGATTATGCATTGCTCCCGGTGTGGATGGTGCAGTACGACTATAAGGGGAAGGAATATACCTTCGCTATGAATGGTCATACGGGCAAGATTGTAGGCAAGCCTCCTATAAGCAAAGTTAAGGTTACCGCTTGGTTTACGGGGATCGGAGGAATTTCTTTCGTGGCCCTCAAGACGGTTTCATGGATAATGGGAGGGGGATTCCTTTGAAAAATAGGGCGAGAGGATTTTCATTGATTGCTCTTGTCTTGTTGGCGGCCTGTTGGTTGTTTCCATTATTCGCAGTGGATAAGGTGGCGGCAGCCGGAAACAAAAATTTGATTTACGATAAGGCTGGACTGCTCTCCAAACAGGAGAAGGACGAGTTGAATCGGCTTGCCAACGAGTACGGTGCCGAACGGGAAACGGACTTTATTATCTATACGTCCAACAATGAGGCAAATAAGGATGTACAGCTAATGACAGAGGATTTCTATGATAAAAAGGGTCCTGGTTACGATAAGGCTCACGGCAATGCCGTCATTCTGGCCATGGATATGCACAATCGAGAAATATACTTGGCAGGCTTTTATAAGGCGAAGGAGTATCTCGATGACAGCAGGCTGGATAAGATCAGGGACAAGATCACGCCTGACCTGACTGACGGAAATTATAAGGTAGCCTTTGAAAAATACATTCGATTATCGTACAAATACATGGGATATGAGCCTGGTGTAAACCCAGAAAATATTGTATTTAAGTTGTGGTTTCAGCTTGGTGTTTCCATTGTGATAGCTTGGATCATCGTAGCTGTGATGGTCTCGCGTTCAGGAGGCAAGGTGACAGTCGATCGAACAACATACCAGGATTCGGCAACTTCCAGCGTAGTAGATCGGCGAGACGAGTATACTCACACTACCGTGACCAAACGCAGAATTGAAAGCAGCAGCGACAGTTCAAGCGGCGGCGGAGGCGGCGGGGGTACGACCAGTGGCGGGCACTCGCACAGCGGCAGCCGGGGATCTTTTTAGGATGATGGCGGCTTATTGATTTCAGGAAGGGAAGGGATAAGGATGGGTTTTTTCAGGAACCAATTTGCAAACGTGGTGGAATGGGAAGAATTCAGGGATGACATGATTTTTTGGAAATGGAGCAACCGGGAAATCAAAAAAGGAAGCAAGCTGGTGATCCGTTCGGGGCAGGATGCCATTTTCCTCAACAACGGCAAAATCGAAGGCATATTCGAGGATGAAGGTTCGTTCAGTATCGAATCGGACATCATTCCGTTTCTGTCTACATTAAAAGGATTCAAATTCGGCTTCAACAGCGGCATGCGGGTTGAGGTGCTGTTCGTCAACACCAAAGAGTTCACCGTACGGTGGGGCACGCAGAGCCCGATTCTGATCCCGACGCCGCAGCTTCCCGGTGGCATGCCGATCCGAGCGAACGGCACGTTTAATTTCAAAGTGAGCGACTATGTCACACTGATCGATAAAATTGCGGGCATCAAACAGAGTTATCTCGTCGAGGACGTCAAAATCCGCATGACCGCCGTATTGGATCAATTGCTTATGAAGTGGATCAGCCGGGAAGGCAAGGACATGTTCAACCTGCAGGCCAATGCCGCCGAGATTGCGCGCGGAATCCGCGAGGATCTGGACATGGAAATGATGGACATCGGCATTGGCATTACCGGTTTCCAAGTTATGAGCTTTAATTATCCGCAGGAAATCCAGGACATGATTACGAAAACGGCCTCCCACGAAATGATCGGCAACCTTCAAAAGTACCAGCAGGTCAGCATGACGGACGGCATCGCTTCGGGCAAGGTGAAGGGTGGGGGAGCAGCTTCGGACATGGCAAGCATGATGATGGGCATGAACATGGCGAACGAAATGCTGAAGAACATGAATCAGGGCAATGCAGGTCAACATCAGAACCCGAACCAGCAGCAAGAAGCCAGTCAGTCCAATGCGCAGGGAGGAAGCGCCCCTTCTTCCAATGCACCGAATTTTTGTCCGAATTGCGGAACCAAAAACGAAGGCTCCAAATTTTGTCCGAACTGTGGTCATAAACTGGGGTAACACGAATGTCTCCCGCCGGGGAGGCGGTATAAGCTGGCGGACGGGTGAACTTGCACCCGGTGGCCGGCTTTTTTTTGTCCCCCTGTAGTTGTACGGCAAGGCATTACCCGCCGGGTGGAAAACAATGATTTATTTTTAGTTGAAAAGTGTTGACAAAGTGAACGAGATATATTATCTTTAAATCAAGATATTTAATATAAAACAAAACAAACACCACAATAAAGGAGAGATCAAGATGATTATTCCAATGCTGGACAGAATCAACGAGTTGTCGAGACAGGCGAAAGAGAATGGTTTGACGGAAATGGAGAAAATGGAGCAGGCCCGCCTGCGCCGGGAATATCTTCAGGTCTTCCGCGGCTCGGTCAACGACATTCTGCTGAACGCAACCATCTATGATCCGAATGGCGATGACGTCACTCCTGACAAACTGAAAGCGAGACAGGAAGAAATCGCGAAAGACAAAGAATAAATTTTTTTACTCATATATCTTAAAATAAAGATTATATAATTCAAAATAAATAAACAAAACAAATAAAAATGGTATACACTTAGGAGGAATTACAATGACTATTCAAACGACAGGCATCCACCACATTACCGCATTCGCTGGAGACCCACAGGCTAACGTTGACTTCTATGCCGGGGTTCTCGGACTGAGACTGGTGAAAAGAACCGTTAATTTTGACGCACCAGACGTGTACCATCTGTATTTCGGGGATGAACACGGCAGTCCAGGCACCATCATCACGTTCTTCCCGTCAGCTGGTGCACGTCGCGGCCAGATTGGCGGCGGCCAAGTCGGCGTAACGACGTATGCCATTCCGGTCGGTGCGCTCGATTTCTGGCAAGAGCGTTTGGAGGGTTTCGGTCTTAACGTGACGAGAACAACCCGCTTCTCCGAAACATTCCTACAATTCGAGGACACCGAGGGGCTGCGTTTGGAACTCGTTGAACGTGAGGAAGGAGCAAACAGCACTTGGACGCAAGGAAGCATCCCGGCTGATAAAGCGATCAAAGGATTCGGCGGCGCCGTGTTGTTCAGCGTCAATCCGTTGAGAACGATGGATGCGCTGGTACGCATTCTGGGCTTCGTCAAAGTGGATGAGAACGCAGAGTATGCCCGCTTCCGCTCCATCGGTGACCTGGGCAACGTGATCGATGTGCCTGTAGAGCGTATTCCGCTTGGAACGGGCGGGGCAGGTACGGTGCACCACATTGCATGGCGTGCCAAAGATTTCGAGGAGCATGATCAATGGAGGGATGCCGTGTATCAATACGGATACCAGCCTACACCGATCCGGGATCGTCAATACTTCAATGCCATCTACTTCCGTGAAGCGGGCGGAATCTTGTTCGAAATCGCGACGGATCCTCCGGGCTTTGCAAGAGACGAACCCGCCGAGACCATGGGAGAAAAATTGATGCTGCCGGATTGGTTCGAACCGCACCGCGATCAGATCGAGGCGAATCTGCAGCCGATTGAAGTACGGGTATTGGAACCTGCGGGCACGACTTTGGAGCAAGGCTAATTAACATTTATTTTGCTTAAGAGAAAGGGAAGAGGATGATGGAAAAAAAGGTAACCTGGCTGGAGCTGTTCTATGATCTGCTCTTTGTCGCAGCCGTGTCCAAGGCAGGCCATGTCCTGCTCCACGCCGAGCATGGCATTATCCCCTATGATTATCTGCTGAAATTTGTGTTGATTTTCATTCCTGTCTGGTGGGCCTGGGTCGGCCAGACGATGTTTATCAACCGCTATGGACAGGATATTCTCGCACATCGCGTGTTCCTTATCCTGCAGCTCCTGTCCGTGTTGGTCATGACGGCGAGCCTATCGGTTGATTTTGACCAGTATTATCTTCCCTTTTTCATCGGCTACATCGGTTCAAGAGCCTTCACGGCGATCCAGTATTTCTTGCTCCATGGGTCCAAAAGCGACCATCACCTCAATGCGGCGCGTTTCTTGGGCCTAAGCTTCCTGATCGGCATTGCGATCTCGTCGTTCTCCCTGTTCTTCGATTCTTGGGTTCGATACCTCATCCTGTACGCCGGCATTGCGGTCGATATCATTCTTCCGCTGATCGGCCGCAGACGCTTGGTGAAAGTGCCGATCCATACGCACCATTTGATGGAACGCTTTGCCTTGTTCACCATCATCTTGCTTGGGGAATCCGTCGTTAGCATGATTGCAGTGCTGCAGCTGGACCGCTGGAACCTGGAGTCGATCCTGTTCATTGCCTTTACGGCAGTATTCGTGATCGCGATGTGGTGGCAGTACTTCGATAATGTGGAGAAAAACGTGAGCAAAGAAATTCGCACCTCCGGGCAGGCGATGATTTACGGCCACCTGTTCATCTATATCTCGATGAGCATGATCGCAGCCTCGATCCAGCTGCTGTACTTGAACAAACTGAACTACGGCTTCATGCTTGCCTTTGCATTCGGTTCGTTGCTGCTGTACTTCGCTTCCACCGCGCTGGTGTTCCACCAGTACAAACACGCACATCTGCGCATGCGCCCACTGCAATTGGCGATACTGCTTGCAATCGTGGGAGTCAGCATCGTCGTGGATCTTGTCTACCATGTGCCTAATTATGTCGTGATGGGGGAGAATATGATTTTCTTCCTGGCTTATGCGAAGCTGACGACTTGATTTGAAGTAATCTAGAGTTTTGAGAAAAGCTGCGAACATTGTTCGCGGCTTTTCTTTAATTTTTTCGCAGCATCGTTGGGATTTTCCATTGTAAACGGGTGATTGAATAGCGCCAAAAAACTCCCGCCGGAACGGGAGCCTCTTTTTCAGCAAGAACATATGGAAACCAACGGATAAGAATCGATATCTACGTATGGGAAGCGGAAGATGGAGTTGCAACCGCTCTGACAATCAGACGGTGAGTCGGGTTAATGAGCGGATCACAAGTGATCAATGTAAGCACTTGGCCCAGTTTGGGATCTTCCAACACCGATAAATCGGTAGGCTCAACGACGGTGATTCGGTCAACCTTGTAGTTGATCGTTGTTCCGCCAGCCAGGGTGACCTGAATATCGTCGCCGATCTCAAGCTCTCCGAGCCGATTGAACAGACGGCCTTTTTTGTGCGCGCGATGGGCTGCGATGGCAGCGTTCCCTTCAGACCCAATCGGGGAGGTCTCTACCAGATGAGTCGCCGCGACCTTCATGTTTTGCACGGTGGCATCCTCCAGGATCGGCAGACGGACGTCGATTTTATCGATGGAAATCAGACCGATTGCGTCTTGGGTCGAGTCCAATAGCTGATTCGCTTCCGACCCCGAGAGATTTGCTTCCTCTGCCCCTTCAGTAAAGGAGGAGTTCAATTTGGACAGCCCGCTTTGCAGGTTTTGCGGAGAAGCGGCAGTCTTTTTAGGGGCTGCGAGCTCCTGTTCCAGCCGACTCATGACCCTTGCCTGCTGCCAGTCGTTCCATTTTTCCTGCAAATATGGAAAGCTAATCACCAATGCTCCAACCAATATGAACAGCATGGAGAGTTTTTTCATGGAATTGAAATGCTCCTTTGATTCAAGAATGACGATTCATTCTTTAGTGTAAGGAATGAACATCTACAAAAACTCAACAATGCAATTTATGCCTGCTTTAGAGAGCGCTTCTGGGGTTCGATGCCGGCCTGCTCGACAGACCATTCCTCAAAAGTAGCGGGCAGCGTAATGCCAAGCTCTTCCCAGTACAAGTCTTTCATTTCCTGATAATGAGCCGTCGCTGCATCATGCTCGCCCAGATCCACATAGAGTCCGATGAGTCCCAGATGCGTTTTTTCACTATAAGGGTGAACGCCGAGGATTCGTTTATACTCATTGATCGCCTCGTGAACCTTGCCTGCCTGGATGTAGAACTGGACGAGATTCATGGAGTGATGGAGCCAGAGCAGCCGCAGCCGCTGACGTTCTCCTTCTGCCCAGTGGTAATCATGGTCTGCCAGATAGTCGTTGACATACAGCTGGTTCAGCTGGTAGTGCTCTTCGTAGTTTTCTTCCGTGATTTCGCCCAAATTGCGGATTCCCTGTTCGAATCGATCCACGTCAATGATTACTTGCAGCGTATGAAGCGTATACCCTTCGCCGCCGCTTGCATTTACAATTTCCACAGGCATGCCCGCTTGTTCAAGACATTTGCGGATATGGTATATGGTAGTGTACAGATAAGTCGATGCTTTTTTGAAATCCTGGTCGGGCCAAAACTCCTGAATGAGCAGGTCCTTGCTGACAAACTGGTTGCGATTATGCAGCAAGTAGGCGAACAGCTCCTGAGCTTTGGTTGTGCGCCAGCGAAATTGGGCCTGACCCGCTTCGCGGTTCGGTCCGTTTGGGACGTAGGCTGGACGCAGCGTCTTGAAACAGCAGATCATCTGGCCTGCAGGCTCATTGGGCAGCGATTTCGTCAGCGTCATACGTTCCATCACACGTTTCATCGATTTGGCCAGGCGCTCGGCTTGAACCGGTTTGAGCACGTAATCGAGGGCATTCATTTCAAAAGCATCAATCGCATAACGGTCATAGCCGGTTACGAAAACAATATCGGATTGCGGGCTCGCCGCTTGCATCATCTCCGCTGCTTGCATCCCGTTCACCTCCGGCATGACGATATCCAGGAAAATCACGTCAGGTTTGTGTATTTTCGCCTGTTCGATGGCTTGTAGCGGATTGGTGCAGCTGTCCACGATTTCGACATCGGGCAAAATGTTTAAAAGTTGTTTGGTCAGAACTAAAATAGCAAGTTTCTCGTCGTCCACCAACAATGCTCTGATCATGAGATATACAACCTTCTTCCCCAACATTATAAAAATAAGTATATATACGTTCCAGTGAAGCCGTAAAATTCCCGTAATGAGAGGAAAAGCCCATTTTAACAAGGACCATTTCCCTTGAACGCGCATCGAATGATGCCTTTTTTATGTATGGGCCGCGGCCCCCATAAATAATGACTTGCTTTCGGGCTAGGTGTGATGCTGCACCAAACAAAGAAATCATGCAAATCAAAACAGACTACTAAACCTAACCATCATATCAAACATTGAAACATCTCCATAGTAAATCGGTTTTTTTCTCAAGTTTCTTAATATAATCTCGTGTTTTGAATAGCCATGCAAGTCCTAATTGTCAGCCGGAGAACGTCCGATTTATGAACAATATTAATGAAGTTTCTAAGAAAAACGTTTTCGTATTTATTTTCCGCCATGGAATCTGGTAATATGAGACTAGATACAGGTGAATTACTCGGCTTCAGTCAACGAGATCGAGATTCATGGGTATGGAGATGATAATCAGGAGGGGAAACGGGTGAGCACAAATCAGATTGGTGTTCCTTTGGAAGGGTTTGCAGAATTTAGCCGGACGGTTGCTGCCGAAGGGGCCGTTTTGCTTAGAAATAACGGAGATTCACTTCCTATTCGAAAATCCGAAAACGTTTCAGTTTTTGGCCGAATTCAAGTGAATTATTATCGCAGCGGAACAGGTTCCGGCGGTAGTGTGCATGTCGCCTATACGACCAACTTGTTGGATGGGCTGCGCAGCAAAAAACAGATCAGTGTCAATGAGGAACTCGCGGCCGTTTACGAAAAATGGATTGAGCAGAATCCGTTCGATGATGGTGGCAAAGTTTGGGCGGCAGAGCCGTGGAACCAGAAGGAAATGCCGCTGACGGATGAATTGGTGGCTCAGGCAAGAGCGAAGTCGGATAAAGCAATCATCGTCATCGGCCGTACGGCGGGGGAAGACCAGGATAACGCTGACGCGCCGGGAAGCTATCAATTGACGGAAGACGAGAAATCGATGCTGAAGCTGGTTACCAACCACTTTGAACAAACGATCGTAGTTCTGAACGTATCCAATATCATCGACATGAGCTGGCTGGATGACGAGAGTTACGTCAACCCGATTCAAAGCGTGATTTACTCGTGGCACGGTGGCATGGAAGGCGGAAACGCGATTGCGGACGTTCTGGTCGGCGAAGTGACGCCAAGCGGTAAACTGACGGATACGATTGCTTATTCGATCCATGACTACCCTTCGACCAGCAATTACGGAAATGAATTCAAGAACTTGTACCAGGAAGATATTTATGTAGGGTACCGATATTTCGAAACGTTTCGACCGGAAAAGGTCCAGTTTGAATTCGGGTACGGCCTCTCTTACACCACATTTGCAGTAGAGACCGAAGAAGCCCAAGTCGTAGCCAAGAACGACAAAACTTGCATTGAGATCAAAGCTGCGGTAACCAACACGGGCTCTGTCCATGCTGGCAAAGAAGTTGTGCAGGTGTACTACGAAGCTCCTCAGGGTAAATTGGGGCAGCCTGTCAAAGCGTTGGTTGCCTTTGGCAAAACAAGCTTGCTGCAGCCGGGAGAATCGCAGACGCTGACGATCAGCTTCCCGGTAGATTCCATGGCTTCTTACGATGACGCCGGGGTGACCGGACATGCCTCCGCTTATGTAATGGAAGAAGGAACATACCGTTTGCATGTCGGAACCAGCGTCAAACAAACGGAACATGTGAAGGTCGATGGGCAGGAAGGCTACGTCGTGGAGTCCGTACGGGTTGTCGAGCAGCTTGAAGAAGCGATGGCACCCGTCGAGTCGTTCACACGCATGAAACCGGGAGCGCGCAAGGAAGACGGGTCATATGAGCTGACCTATGTGGAGGCTCCGAAACGCAAGGTCGACATGGCTCAGCGGATCGAACAGCGTCTGCCGGCGACATTGGAGCAGACCGGGGACCAAGGGTACAAGCTTCAGGATGTGAAGGATGGCAAAGTGAGCCTGGAAGCCTTCGTCGCTCAATTGAGCGATCAGGATCTTGCAACCTTGATCCGCGGTGAAGGCATGAGCAGTCCGCTCGTTACGTCGGGAACGGCCTCGGCATTCGGCGGCGTGAGCGATAGCTTGTTCAAGCTTGGGATCCCGGTGGCTTGTACAGCCGACGGCCCGTCCGGCATCCGCATGGACAGCGGCGAGAAGGCCACGCAGGTGTCCATCGGAACACTGCTGGCAGCCACATGGAATACACAGCTGGTGGAAGAATTGTACGTGATGGAAGGTCAAGAGCTGCTCCGAAACCAGATCGACACGCTGCTCGGCCCTGGCCTCAACATTCGCCGCAGCCCGCTGAACGGCCGGAACTTCGAATATTTCTCGGAAGATCCGCTCATTTCGGGACAATTCGCGGCGGCTTGTACGCGTGGCATTATGAAGGGCGGATCGAATGCCACGCTGAAACATTTTGCCTGCAACAACCAGGAGAAACACCGCAGCAAAGTGGATGCCGTCGTATCCGAGCGTGCGCTGCGCGAGATTTACTTGAAAGGCTTCGAAATTGCCGTCAAGGAAGGCGGAGCCAACTCCGTGATGACGTCTTACAATCCGGTTAACGGACACTGGGCAGCTTCGAACTACGATCTGAATACAACCATTTTGCGTGGAGAATGGGGCTTTGAGGGTATTGTCATGACCGACTGGTGGGCGATCATGAATGATGTCGTTCAAGGCGGAGCAGCCGACCGTAAATACACCAACTGGATGATCCGCGCCCAGAACGATCTGTACATGGTTGTGCCGAACTATGGCGCGGAGATCAACGGATGGGACGACAACACGCTGGAGTCGTTAGAGAACGGCACGTTGACGCGCGGTGAGCTTCAGCGCTCGGCCAAAAACATTTTGACGTTTATTCTGAACGCCCCGGTCATCTCCAGAAAACTGGAATTGAACGAGACGGTTGCCGCGTTCAAAGCTGATTCAGCCCTGTCTGCGGAAGGTGCGCAGGCATTGGCGAACGATCCTCAAGTGAAGCCGGCAGTAGGCGAGCCTGTGCGCATGCACGTGAACCAGGCCGGCGAATACCGGATCATCGTGCAAATCATGTCGCCGGAACCGGAGCTGGCCCAAAGCGCCTGCAACGTGCTGCTGGGCGGCCAATTGATGACGACCATCCAGACGAACGGAACGGAAGGCAAATGGATCCGGCAGCGCCTGGTGAAAGTGCAGCTGGAGGAAGGCGTGTACGAATTGACGCTGGACTTCACCAAGCCAGGTTTGCAGATCGATTGGATTGAATTTAAACTGGTTTAAAGCAGCTTGTCGCCTGTGACGCGAAACATGATCATATAAATGCTGCTATGGAGGAATCCGTGAGAGGGCTGAACGCTGAACAAACTGTTCCGGGAGGTCGCGAAACGTGAGAAGGTACAATTTCTGGAGTCCGATCCTGTTGATTGCGGTGGCGCTGATTACGAGAAGCCTGGTGACCAACTTGGCCCTGCTCTTTGGCCTGTCGCATGAGGCAGCCAGCAATCTCGCCATGATTGCCATGATCATCGCTGCACTTATTATGTATACCCGCATGACGAAGGCACGGCGCAAAAAATAATAAAACAGTTCACACAAAGGCCCCTGCATTTTAGCAAAGGCCTGCCATTCAGACACCCTTGAGGTGTCTTTTTTTCGTTATTTCTAGGAGGGGGCATCCCCGTCGACGCCTCCTACGGCGAATGCAGGGAGAGACTTTCATTCCTTTCATTCCTTTCTTCCGTACAATCCCCTCAGGCCCGAGGCCGCGGGCGAAACTGGTTGGGCGATAATCCCGTGCCCCGCCTGAACTGCCTGGAGAAATGACTGACGGAATGATAGCCGAGCTCATCGGCGATGTCCTCGACCGTTTTGCTTGTGCTTACCAGCATTTGCTTGGCTCGGTTGAGTTTGGTTTCAGTGAGGTACTGGCGTGGTGATATGCCGTATATTTCTTTGAACACTTTGGTGAATTGGCTGCGGCTCAGATTCAGTTCGTCCGCTGCCTGGCTTATGGAGCCGTCGCCCGAGATGAGGTGCTGCAGCTTCTCTTCAATGAGATGGGCCGTGTCGGCTTTATGAATGGTCGAATGCAGCGGTTCGGCGGCCATCGACTCCTCTTCTACCTTCATGGCCAGTCGGAGAATTTCCTGAATAATGAGCAGAATGTAGGCCTGGAGCGCGATTTTCTGGACAGGGTTCAGCGTCAGGCGTCGTTCCGTCTCCGCGGCGGGCATCTCGCCTGCAGACGCCAAACTGGGCTGCATCTCCCGTTCGATGTGTGCGACGTATTCCGTCAACCCAGCCATTTCCGCCATGGAGGCGGGAAGAAGATGGTATTCGCGTTGGCTCAGCGTCTTGCGTATGGAGTAATCGTCCATATCGAAGTGTATGTCGAAGAAACGAAAGCAATCCTCGCTTTCGGCCATATTCTCCATTTCGTGCCGGGTACCCGAACGAATGAACAGCCAATCTCCGGGCCGAAGCCGGATCTCGAGATGCTGCAGCTTCAGCCTAGCTGTTCCGGCCTGGCAATACATGATTTCATACAAATGATGGTGATGTCTGGGATATCGCCAACCGGGCGGTTTGGCGCCGAAATGGCAGCCCGTAATGTGCAGCGTGTTGGTCATATTTGGAAAAATCACGTCAGTGTACATTTCGTCGCCCCCAACGGTCATGTTGCCAAGATTATATCACTCGGATGTAGGCTGTAAAAGATGAACTTGACGCTTGGCGCATGTCGCAGAAAAGGTAGTCCGCTGAGGATGAAATGGCACAAAAGGTCAAAAAGCCGGACGTTTTGTGAATGGTGGTTGGCAATCTCGGCTTTTATGATAGATACAAGGGGTTAGCCCACCATTGCGGTACGGAAAAGGAGGAGGGCATGCATGGTACATTCGGGAACACCTGCGAGCGGTTGGATCAAAGCGGCGGCACGGATCGTTCCATCCGAACGGCAGCTGGCTTGGCAGGAGATGGAATTCTACGCGTTCATACATTTTACGGTAAACACGTTCACGGATCGCGAATGGGGAACGGGAGACGAGGATCCGGCGTTATTTGCTCCCACGGAACTGGATGCGCGCCAGTGGGTGCGGGCGTGCAAGTCGGCCGGCATGACCGGGCTGATCCTGACCTGCAAGCACCATGACGGATTCTGCTTATGGCCAAGCAAGCACACGGATCATACCGTGTCCGCGAGCCCGTGGCGCGAAGGGAGAGGCGACCTCGTTCGCGAGGTCGCGGAGGCGTGCCGCGAAGGCGGGCTGCGTTTCGGCATATACCTTTCCCCATGGGATCGGCATGAGCCTTCATACGGCGATTCGGCGCGTTACAACGCGTTTTTCCTGAACCAGCTGCGTGAACTGTTGACCGGTTACGGCGAGCTGTTCTGCGTATGGTTTGACGGTGCTTGCGGGGAAGGACCAAACGGCAAACGGCAGGAATACGACTGGCCAGCGTACTACGCGCTTATTCGCGAGCTTCAACCGGGGGCGGTCATTTCGGTTTGCGGTCCGGACGTGCGCTGGTGCGGCAATGAAGCCGGATATGTGCGTTCTTCGGAATGGAGCGTCGTCCCTGCACATATGCAGGATAATGAGAAGATTCAGGCCGAATCGCAGCAGGTGGATGACGGACAATTCGCCAGCCGCATCGGCACGCAGGATGACGATCTTGGCAGCCGGGAGGTGATCCGGCGCCATTCGCGGTTAATCTGGTATCCGGCCGAAGTGAACACGTCGATCCGTCCCGGCTGGTTCTATCATGCCAGCGAGGATGACCAGGTCAAGTCGCTGGAGGAATTGCTTGCCGTCTATTATGGGGCGGTTGGCGGCAATGCCACCTTTTTGCTGAACCTGCCGCCTGACAAGCGGGGGTTGATCCATGAACGCGATCTGGAGCGGTTGAACGAGCTGGGCAATCATCTGAGGGAGACGTTCAGGGACAATCTGGCGTTACGAGCACGTGCCGAAGCATCGGAAGCCCGGGGTGAGAAGCATACACCCGCCATGGTGCTGGACGGCGACAAGCAGACATACTGGTCCCCTCGCGAGGGCACGGAGCAGGCATGGTTGCAGCTGGAACTGCCGGGAAGGGCGATCTTTGACCGAATCGTGCTGATGGAACATATCCGATCCGGCCAGCGGATCGAACGATTCAGACTGGGCGCGCGTACTTGCGATGGATCATGGCAGGAGATCTACTGCGGAACCGTGGTGGGTTACAAACGAATTTGCTGTTTTGATCCAGTTGAGGCTGACGCTGTTCGTCTGACTATAGAGCAATCCCGGTGGTGCCCGACATTATCCGGGTTTGGCATATATAGAAGCACCGCGAAGGAGGCGAGGGCATGACGGTCCTGCAGATTGAAAACGGGCAATTCCTCTGGGAGGATCGCCCCTTCCGGATCATTTCCGGCGCGATCCATTATTTCCGGGTGGTCCTCGAATATTGGGAGGATCGCCTGCTGAAGCTGAAGGCTTGCGGTTTCAACACGGTCGAAACGTATGTGCCGTGGAACCTGCATGAGCCGGAACCTGGCAAGTTTCGTTTCGATGGGCTGGCCGATGTCGAGCGCTTTGTCCGGTTGGCCGGCAGCATGGGGCTGCACGTCATCGTTCGGCCCAGCCCGTATATTTGTGCGGAATGGGAATTCGGCGGTTTGCCCGCCTGGCTGCTCGCGGAAGAGGGCATGCCGCTGCGGTGCGCGGACAGCCGGTTCCTGGAGAGAGTGGACCGGTATTATGATATGCTTCTGCCCAAGTTGAAGCCGCTGCTCAGCACGCAAGGCGGACCAATCATTGCGCTGCAGATCGAGAACGAATATGGCAGCTACGGGAACGATGCCCGTTATTTGTCCCATTTGCGGGACAGCATGCTGAGGCATGGGATGGACGTGCCGCTGTTCACCTCGGACGGACCGACGGATGCCATGCTGCAGGCAGGTTCGGTACCGGGCCAACTGGCAACGGTTAATTTCGGTTCGGGCAGCGAAGGCGCATTCTCCAAGCTGCGTGTATATCAGCCGGACCAACCGCTGATGTGTATGGAATTTTGGAACGGCTGGTTCGATCATTGGGGTGAGCGGCACCATGTCAGGGATGCGGCGGATGTGGCGCAGGTTCTGGATGACATGCTGTCTGCCGGAGCTTCGGTGAATGTCTACATGTTCCATGGCGGCACGAATTTTGGGTTTTATAATGGAGCCAACTGCCAGGAGAAAGAACGGTACGAACCGACCGTCACCAGCTACGATTACGATTCGCCGCTGAGCGAATCGGGGGAACCGACCGCCAAATTCTATGCGGTAAGAGAGGTCATCGGGCGGCATATCGAGCTCGGAGAGCTGGAGCTTCCCGAACCGGTCGGCACGATGGCGTACGGGAAGGTGGAACTGCCGGAACAGGCGCCGCTGTTTACGCAGCTGGATGCGCTTTCGTCAGCGGTGCGGCGCAATTGCCCGGAGCCGATGGAGAAGCTGGGCCAGGATGTTGGCTTTATTTTGTACCGTACACGGATCACTGGCCCAAGGGAGGAGCAGGAGCTGGTGGTGCAGGAGGTGCGGGACAGGGCGCTCATTTTTGTGAACGGGACATACCGGGGAGTATTGGAACGGGGCAATGCCGAAATGTCGGTTTCCTTTGCCGTGCCGGAGGAAGGTGCCGACATCGCTATTCTGGTGGAAAACATGGGACGCATCAATTACGGGCCGTATCTGAAGGACCCTAAAGGCATCACGGAAGGCGTGCGGCATGGGTTTCAATTTTTGTACGATTGGACGATCCATTGCCTGCCGTTGTCCGAACTGTCCGGATTGCGATTCGAACGGGTTGAGAGCGCCGAGGGACCGTGTTTTTATCGGGGGCAGTTTGACGTGAATGAAGCCAAGGATACGTTTTTGCGGCTGGATGGTTGGACGAAGGGGGCTGCGTTTATCAACGGATTTAATCTGGGGCGTTACTGGAACAAAGGGCCGCAGCAGACGTTGTACGTGCCAGCTCCCTTGCTTCGTCCGGGTGGGAACGAACTGATCGTGTTTGAGCTTCACGCTCCGGCGGAGAGGGCCGTCACCTTTGTGGATCGGGCGGTGCTGGACGTGAAAAATGGAAAATAGAATACCGCGCGATTATCGGCAATTGTGCGATGGAATGAAACACGGTATACGTTGGATATAAGCAAATAAGTGAGTGGTTCAACTACACGAAACGGGAGAGAGGATGGGAAGAATGAAAGTTGGCCTTAGCACCTATAGTTTGCAGCAAGCGTTAAATCGCGGGGACATGACGGTTCTGGATGCCATTCGTTTCATCGCCGAGCAAGGGGGCGAGCATGTGGAGATCGTTCCGATGGGTTACAGTCTCGTGGATCAGCCGGATTTGATTGGCCAGATTGGGGACACGGCCGCGGAAGTCGGGATCGACATTTCCAACTATGCCATCGGGGCGAATTTCGTTGCTTTGGAGAGCGAAGAGGCATTGGAGCAAGAAATTCGGAATGTGATGAATCATGTGGACATTGCCGCCGCGCTCGGCGTGACGCGAATGCGCCATGACGTGGCTTTCCGCCCTGCGCATGAGGGAACGGTGGCCCAATTCGAGACCGATCTGCCGATCATTGTGCAGGCGTGCCGGCGTATTGCGGATTATGCGGCAGAGCGCGGCATTACGACGAGCCTGGAGAACCACGGCTATTACGTGCAATCGAGCGAACGCATTCGCCGGGTGCTGCATGAAACGGCGCGGGACAACTTTAAGACAACGCTCGACGTTGGCAACTTCCTGTGCGTGGATGAAGATCCGATCAGTGCGGTGAAAAACAACATCCCGTATGCTTCGATGGTTCACGCGAAGGATTTTTACTTGAGGCCGGAATCCCGGAATCCGGGGGAAGGCTGGTTCCAAACCGCCCATGGCAATTATTTGCGCGGGGCGATCGTAGGTCATGGCGACATCGATATGTACGGTGTGTTCCGCGTATTGAAACAGTCCGGGTATGACGGATATATCTCGGTCGAGTTTGAAGGCATGGAGGATTGCCGCACTGCCTCGCGCATTGCCATGGATAACGTGCGCAGGCTGTGGGAGGAAGCTTAGGGGCCTGATGGAGGTTAGACGGCCGGAAGAGCTTTAGTGTAACTCGGTAGGGAAAGCAGCCACAGATGCATGGGCAAAGCTTAGTGTCTGGGCAAATGCCCAGATAATGACCGGAAGGAATAGTTCAAGAATGATGCTCTGTGTAAGGTGCTCCGAGGAAAAGTAGTTGAAGAGGCCGACACCTGAAGAGTTCTAACGAACATTAAACACCTTATACTGTCTGATTAGCTTCCTTTTAAATTCTAACGAACCTCAGCAGCGCTATTTGGGTCGAAACACAAGTAATATGCCCGAATCTGGTGGAATAACGTGCCTGAGGTTCGTTACAGCACCGACAACCTGGATTTCCGATAAATAAGGTGTCTGAGGTTCGTCAGCGGATAGCCGTGCGTTGCCATTATGCATTTCATCCCAAATGAAAAATCGAAAGCGATAACAACACCAGCACCAATACCACAATCATGGAGGGGAAAACCCATGTCCAAACTGAAAGTTGCCGTCATCGGCGCAGGTTCAATCTCCGACTGCCATTTGCAGGCATATGCCGGCAATCCTGACGTTGAAATCTATGCCATATGCGATCTTAACGAAGAGCGTGCCCGAGACATGGCGAAGAAATACGGCGCTTCCCGCGTGTTTACCGATTATCGCGACCTGCTCGCTATGCCGGAAATCGATTCCGTGAGCATCTGTACCTGGAACAACTCGCATGCCGAGATCAGCATCGCCGCGCTGGATGCGGGCAAAAACGTGCTGTGCGAAAAGCCGCTCTGCCAGACCGTGGAAGAGGCGCTCGCGGTCGAGCAGGCCGTCAAACGCAGCGGCAAGCTGCTGCAGGTCGGCTTTGTCCGCCGCTATAGCGACAACGCCCAGATTTTGAAGCAGTTCATCGAAGCGGGCGAGCTTGGCGACATTTATTATGCCAAGGCTTCCTGCCTGCGGCGGCTGGGCAATCCGGGCGGATGGTTTTCCGACCGGGAACGCTCGGGCGGGGGTCCGCTGATCGATATCGGGGTACATATCATCGACATCTGTTGGTACCTGATGGGCAAGCCGAAGGTGAAGTCCGTTTCTGCCAACGTTTCGAACATTTTGGGCAATCGGGCGCATATTCGCAACCTGTCGTTCTACAAGGCGGCTGATTACGATGCCTCCAAAAATAACGTGGAGGACATGGCCAATGCGATGATTCGCTTTGAGAACGGGGCAAGCCTGCTGATTGACGTCAGCTTCACCCTGCATGCCAAATCGGACGAAATGTCGATCAAGCTTTACGGCGACAAAGGAGGAGCCGAGCTGGAGCCGGAGATTATGGTCATTGGCGAGAAGTTCAACACCATTTTGAACATGACGCCCCAGGTCGATTCCAAGTCCTTTGATTTCATGGGTTCCTTCCGCAATGAAATCAATCATTTCATCGATAGCACGCGAGGCCGCAAGGAAACGCTCAGTCCAGTAGAGGACGGCGTCGAGATCATGAAGATTTTGTGCGGCATTTATGAGTCGGCGCGCCAGGGGCGCGAGATCGAATTGTAAAAGAAGGCCGAGTCACGCGCATATAGCCATGCTATCGAGTAAGGTAACACGGTAAAACAAGATTACGCGAGCTTGATTGAACCATCGTTGACCGACATACCGCCGCTCCATCATCGAGCGACGAATATAATACGGGGATCCAACCGAACTATCGCACGCCACCATTGCTGCGCTATAGTTGGACCCTCGGATCATGCCGAACGAGGAGATGAACGCCATGAGCGAAACGCAGGATACCGTATTGGAGCAGGAAGAACAGGTGGTCGAGGCGGGAGTGCACAATTTCAGCAAGGAGGATGAGTGGGTCAAGCCTGAAGACCCGCTGCTCTTGGAGCGCTTGGAGTGGTTCAAAGACCAGAAGCTGGGATTCATGATGCACTGGGGCCCTTACTCGCAGCTTGGATTGGTCGAATCGTGGGCGCTGAGCGATGAGGATGGCGACTGGTCGCGCAACGACGTGGACTGGACGGACGACATGGAGCAGTTCAAGCGGGAGTATTTCGATCTGAACAAAACGTTCAACCCCATTCGTTTTCAGCCCGATGAATGGGCGCAATTGGCGGCAGACAACGGCTTCAAATACCTGCTGTTCACCACCAAGCACCATGACGGCTTCTGCATGTGGGACACGCATACGACCGATTACCGCATTACCGGCCCGGATACGCCGTTCCATCGTCATAAATACGCGGACATCTGCCGCGTGCTGTTTGATGCGTTTCGTGCCCGCGGGCTCGGCATTTCGGCGTACTTTTCCAAGGCGGACTGGCATACCCCTTATTACTGGGCACCGGGAATGGAGCGGGGGCGCCATATGTGGCGCGGCCCTTCCTACGATCCGAAGCAGTACCCGTGGCTATGGGAAAAGTTCGTGGAATTCACGCATGAGCAGATCATGGAGCTGCTGACCAAGTATGGACGCATCGAATGCTTGTGGCTGGATGCCGGTTGGGTCCGTCCTGGACGGCACGGCCAGGACATACGCCTGGGCGAAGTAGTCGAGCGGGCCAGACGGAGCACGCAGCCATGGCTGCTGGCAGCGGATCGTACCGTGGGGGGCCCTTACGAAAACATCGTGACGCCGGAGCAGACGATCCCCGACCGGCCCATGAACATTCCGTGGGAAAGCTGCATTACGGTGGGGCATTCGTTCGCCTTTGGCTTCGATGACCAGTACAAGTCGCCAAGGCAATTGGTTCACCTTTTGCTTGAAGTGGTGTCCAAAGGAGGCAATCTGGCGCTCAACATCGGTCCGCAGCCGGATGGGCGACTGCCCAAAGGCGCTGTGAGAAGCATTCAGGGCCTTGGCGAATGGCTTGGCGTTCACGGCGAAGGCGTATACGGCACCCGAATCTGCGAGCCTTTTTATACGGGAGAGTGGGCGTTTACCCGCAAGGAGAACGTGGCGTATGCTTTCCGTTTATACCAAAAAGACGAAGTCCCGGAGCAACCAGGCGGTCGGCTAATCATCCCTTACCAAGGCGAGGTCAAGCAGATCGAAATGATTGGCATCGACGGAGCACTGGCGTATCAGCGTACGGATGATGGATTTGCCGTGGAGCTTCCACGAACGGAAAGCACAGATGGAGGAGTGCCGATTACCCATACCTTCCGTTTGATCGGAGCGGAGTAATTTTAACGAGTTGCCCGATGACTAACCTTTACTATTTCACCCGAAAAATCCCTGAAGACCACGACGGTTTTTGGGGATTTTTTGGTGCATGCTTTTTTTCGCAGATTCACGGAACGTGGAGGATAAAGTGCCGTTTTTCCTTGATGGGACAAGGGTTTTTCGAATTTGGAGAGGTGGGAGAAAAGTGTGAATTGATCGTTGAGGGTGCAACAGAGTACGATCAAATTCAAGAAAGCGCTACCTGACATGATTGTTCACATCATTAATGTCAAGACAAGAGATGTCGCAAAATTAGAGGCTGTTTGAGGGATGTAAATGTAATGTATCATTACAATTGAAGTATAGAAGGAGTGACGCGAATGAGTCGAGCTACGGAAACCCTACCCACCAAGCTGGAACTACAGCAACGCAGAAACGACGCTGAGCCGAAACGGCAGCATCCGTTTATCAAAAGCCTCAAAAAGCATTGGGAGCTCTACCTGCTGGTGCTGCCTCCGGTACTGTACCTGCTGATCTTCAAATACATTCCCATGGTGGGTGTGCAGATCGCTTTCAAGGATTTTAGCGTGGTCAAGGGCATTTGGGACAGTCCATGGGTTGGGCTGAAACACTTTGAGGCGTTCTTCGAGTCCCCCAACTTCTGGCTGCTTATTAAAAATACGATCGGCATCAGCTTCTACTCTCTCCTTGCCGGTTTCCCGATTCCGATCTTGCTGGCGCTGGCGCTAAACGAAATCCGGACGGGCTTCTTCAAAAAGTCGGTACAAATGGTAACCTATGCTCCGCATTTCATCTCGACCGTTGTCATGGTATCGATCATCATTCTGATGCTCTCGCCGCATGTGGGCGTGGTGGACCGGCTATTCTCCTTCCTCGGTTTTCCGATGACCAACTTCATGGGCATCCCTGAATATTTCAAATCAATCTATGTCTGGTCCGGCGTGTGGCAGGGCATGGGGTACTCCTCCATCATCTACATCGCGGCGCTGGCGTCAGTCGATCCTTCGCTGTATGAAGCGGCCCGAATGGACGGGGCGTCGAGACTGCGAAAAATATGGCATATCGACATTCCCGCATTGGTGCCGGTCACGGTCATCATGCTGATTCTGAGCCTGGGCAGCATTATGGGCGTAGGCTTCGAAAAAATATTTCTGATGCAGAATCCGCTCAATACGAGCGCTTCGGAGGTCATTTCGACTTACGTGTACAAGGTGGGGCTCATCGGAGCCAACTTCAGCTTTTCCTCGGCAGTGGGATTGTTCAACTCGATCATCAACCTGATCCTGCTGGTCGTCGTCAACGCGATCTCGCGCAAAGTATCCCAAAACAGCCTGTGGTAAAGGAGGACGATGCATATGCTCAACCTGTTTAATCGCAACCGGATCAAGGACCCGCTCGGAGACCGTGTGTTCATGTTTTTCAACTACCTGTTCCTGACGCTGGTGCTGCTCATCGTGTTCTACCCGCTGCTTTACATTATCAGCTCCTCCTTCAGTTCCTCCCGGGCCGTGACGTCAGGCCAGGTGTGGCTGTTCCCGGTCGATTTCAACATCAAAGCATACATTTCGATCTTCAAAAGCCAGCAGCTGATGCTCGGCTTCTGGAACACGATCATTTATACCGTGGTCGGTACGCTGATCAACGTCACTCTTACCGTCATGCTGGCCTACCCGCTATCGCGCAAATCGTTCTATGGCCGCGGCATTCTCATCATTTTCATGATGATCACGATGTTTTTTGATGGCGGACTCATTCCGACGTATCTGTTGATGAAAGATCTCCATCTGCTGGATACGCGCTGGGCGATGTGGCTGCCGGGAGCGCTCGCGGTGTTCCAGGTCATCGTGGCACGGACGTTCTTCCAGTCCTCGATTCCGGAGGAATTGGCCGAAGCGGCAGAAATGGACGGCTGCCGGGACATCCGCTATCTCATCAGCGTGGTGCTTCCTTTATCAAAGCCGATTCTGGCCGTCATGACCCTGATGTACGCGGTCGGGCACTGGAACGCTTACTTCGATGCATTGATCTACCTGCGCTCGGAAAATCTGTTTCCGCTGCAATACGTGCTGCGCAATTTGCTGATTCTGAACGCCGCCGATCCCGCCATGCTTGCCGGAACAAGCCAGCAATTGCGCGATCAGGGCTTTGAGCAGGTGCTGAAATACGCGCTGATCGTTGTCGCGAGCGTGCCGATCCTCATCATGTACCCGTTCGTGCAGAAGCATTTCGTCAAAGGGGTCATGATCGGGTCCCTGAAAGGGTAACGGACGAAGCGATTCTTTCGTTCGCGCATCTTGAAGGGAGGTGAGGGAGCGCTCCGGCATCCGGATTCGCGTTTAGAGAAGCGAGCAGCCGAATGGAACCCGGAAACCCAAATGAACATGGAAGACGTGAAGGGGCATAACTATCGTTCTCATTCAAAAGGAGGAGTCAGGTTGAAAAAATCATGGTTATCGATGTTGTTTCTGATCATAGCTTCGGTGATGCTGCTGTCGGCGTGCGGTTCATCGGACGGGACGGACACGGGGAGCGGGGATAGCGGCGAGAGCGGCGGGCCCGTGACGATGACGTTCTTCGCTCCGCAGGGCAAAGCGCCGATGGAGGAGAACGAGTTCACACAGTTTATCGAAAACAAGTTCAACGTGAAGCTGAAGTGGGACCTGGCTCCGACGGACGCGCTTCAGGACCGCAGGCAGCTGCTTCTGGCGAGCGGAGACTACCCTGAAGTTTTCCTGCATGGCAAGTTCACGACGTCGGACCTTCAGAATTACGGCAAGCAAGGGGTATTCATTCCGCTGAACGACCTTATTCAGCAATACGGTCCGAACCTGACCAAAATCATGGAAGAGAAGCCGTATTTCAAGGAAGCCATCACGGCACCGGACGGCAATATCTATGCACTGCCCATTTTCAATGAATGCTACCACTGTACGTATGCGCAAAAGTATTGGATCAATACCGAATGGCTGGATAACCTCGGACTGGATATGCCAACCACGACGGATGAATTGTACACCGTGCTGAAGGCGTTCAAGGAGAAGGACCCGAACGGCAACGGCAAAGCGGATGAGATTCCGCTGACAGGTGCCCCAAACAAATATGTGTGGAACGGCAATATCGATGCCTACTTGATGAACAGTTTCATATATAACGACAATGATAAGTATTTGATTCTGGAAAATGGAAAAGTCGACTTTGCCGCCAACAAAGAAGGCTGGAAAAAGGGACTGGAGTACATGAACAAGCTGTATTCCGAAGGTTTGATCGATCCGGCGGCGTTCACGCAGAACGATCAGGCAATCGGACAGCTCGGCAATAAGGAAGGCGATGAAACGGTCGGCTCGGTCACGACGGCGCTGCTCAGTTACCTGGTGAATACGTACGACAAAACGATTACGCGCCATCAGCACTGGGATATCGTGCCTCCGCTGAAAGGGCCGGATGGCGTGCAGACGACTGGCGCAACGCAGAGCGTAGGCGAATTCGAATTCGCCATCACGAACAAAGCGACGGAAGCCCAACAGATTGCGGCCATTCAGATCGTCGATTACATGTTCAGCGAAGAGGGCGCTCTCTATGCAGAGTACGGTCCAACGGAAGGAAAGGGATGGAAGAAGGCCGAGGCGGACGAAAAAAACATCAATGGCGAACCTGCCAAGTATAGTTACTACAACCTGCCTGAACGCGATCCGAATGTCGTCGTGAACGAGAGCTGGTCGCAAATCGGTGCTCACGATTTGTCCAATACGTTCCGCAACCTGTTCGCTGAAGGGCAGAACCCGCTTGAAGCCGAAGGTTACGGCACGCGCCTTGCCCAGGCTACCAATGTGTATGCGCCGTACGCCCCGAAAGAGGTCTATCCTGCCAACGTCTTCATCCGTCCCGAGGATACGGAAACGGCCGCTCAGCTGACCACGGCCATCAAGGATTACGTGCAAACCAACATGGCCCAGTTCATTATCGGCAGCAAGAGCATCGACAAGGAGTGGGACGCGTACGTGAAAGGATTTGACGGGCTGGGTCTGAGTCAGTACCTGGAGATCTACCAGCGCGCGATCGAGAAAAACCAATAATCCAGACGGATCTATAAAAGAGGCTGTCCCGGTCCGATGAATCGCGACCGGGACGGTCTTCTCCTATACTCCTTGCATCGGGGCTCATGTGAGTTGAATTTGAATGAAGGTTTCATAAGCGGAGGGGATATTTGCCGCTCCAGGCAAGGGCGGGTGATGTATTTCATTCATATATCAGTGGCGGGGGGTTCCGGAGATGAGGAGCAATTGGTTCAGACGTTTGCTGTTGTCGTATTTGCCCGTGTTTTTTATCGTGACCACCATTTTGTTTTTTATCTTTTTCCAGGTGTTCAATGAACAGAATCGGAGGGAAGCCCTCAAAGCCAATGAATTTCTGGCCTCGCAGGTGACCCAATACCTGGACAATTCGCTGCGGTCGATCGATTTCAAGGTATTGCGCGAAATGTTGACCAACAGCACCCTCAAAAATTATTACGCCGGCTACGGCGGCGGGGATGTCTATGCGGACATTCAGGCGATGGAGGCCATTGACGAGCTGAAAATCGAATACCCGCTAATCGATTCCATCTATCTCGTTCGAAATACGGACGATACGGTGTTTAGCAATGGAAAGCGGGTTGCGGTCGCCGATTTTCCCGATGCCGGTTTTATCCGGGACAGCCGCGAAGCGGACATTCAAAAATGGGTCGGTGCCAGAGCGTTCAAGGCGTTTCCGTCCCAGGCGGCCAAACAGGTCGTCACCTTGATCCGGGGAGCCAGCAATGGTGCCGGACTCATCGTGGTCAATGTGGACTTGGCCACCCTGCGCAAATCGATCATGCAGATGTATGATCCGGAGTTCACGTTCGTTCATATCTATAACAACCAGGGAGGCAATCTGTGGGATGGAGCAATGGGTGAGCGATCTGCCGCCAAAGCAGCATCCGGCGAAGTATTCTCGGAGTTTACGTCCAGCTACAGCGGATGGAAGGTCCAAACCGGGCTGAATAACGGCAAAATCGTCAAATTTGCCCTGAAGTTTTACGATATCTGGTTTGTGTTTGCGCTGGCCGTGGTGTTGACCGGCGTGATCTGGGTGATTTACGTCACCCGTAGAAATTACAAGCCGCTTCAGCAGATCGTTACGCTGATCGAGACGGTGGCCTCGCAGAAGCAGCCTGCGCCGGGGGTCAACCAGGCGAAGGAAAACGAATTCCGTTTCATCCATGCCACGCTGGAGCGCATGATCGAGCAATCCAGGCATTATCAGGAGGAACATGAGGAGAACCTCATTTTGCATAAAAAGTACCTGTTCCAGGAGCTGCTCGAAGGCACTTCCGAATTTTCCGCAGAGGAATTGGCCGCAGGCATGCGCAGGTTCAACCTGCCCGAGCCGGGAACGCGGTGGTCCGTCATGGCGGTGGAGATTGACCGCTATGCCCGCTTTACCGCCGAGTACCATCTTCAGGATCAGTCGCTCTTGAAGTTCGTCCTGTCGAGCATGCTGCAGGAGAACGCCCGCAAGGAAGGCATGGAAGTATGGGCAGAGTGGATTGCGGGACATAGGCTGTACGCCATTGCATGGCTGCCGGAAGGGGTGCTGTTGGAGGATGCGGAACAGCGGCTTCTCTCAGGGTACATGGAGCAGGTGGGCCAATATCTGAACTTTACGGTCACGATCGGCGTCGGGCGGGTGGCTGTTGATCTGCGCGGCTTGCGCGCCTCCTTCAAGGAGGCGGTCCGTACACTCGATTACAAAGCCGTGCTTGGTCTTAACCGGATTATCCCTTGTTCGGACGTTCCGGACTCGACCAACGACGTCTACGAGTTCCTGAAAACCATCTCTTCGCTGGTGCAGGCCATGCGGCTGTCCGATGGCGATTGGGAGAAGCATTTCGATCGGTTGTTCGAGCAGATCCGCGCTTCGGTTCTGTCCAGGCAGGAGATCATGAACACGGTCCAGCTGCTGTTCCAGCACTACAACCGGGAATTCGCAGAGCTTCCCCGCGAGTACCACGAGCTTTGGGCTGAAGTGTTCGGAGGTCTGCTGCCGCGGCTGGAGGAATGGGAGACGGAGGAGGATTTGCGCCTGCTGTGCCTGGAAGGATTCCGGGAGCTTGCACGGCGGATGAACGAGCTGCGCTGTTCCAAGAAACACGGGACGAACATTTTGGAGATTCGAAAGTATATCGAGGAGAATTATAGCAATCCGGACCTTTCTCTGAATTATTTGAGCGATCTGTTCGATATCAATCCGAAGTACCTGAGCAAGCTTTTCAAAGACGAAATCGGGGAGAAGTTCGTCGACCTGCTGATCAGCCAGCGGATCGAGAAGGCCAAACAGCTGATGCAGGAAACCGACAAAGCTATTCAGGAAATCAGCGAGGAAGTAGGGTATACCAACTACAACTCCTTTAACCGGGCATTCAAAAACGTGGTCGGCATGGCGCCGAGCGATTACCGTAAAGCTATTTGAGGAAATGGTGCATCCCGCGAACTTAGTTTAACGAATCTCAGACACCTTATATCGCCGAAATCGGCCGATCTGTCGCTCTAACGAACATGAGACACGTTAATTTCGCCTTAAATGGTGCATCAACCCTCGATTTTCAGCAAATAACGCTGCTGAGATTCGTTAGAGCTGAGAAGGCTGCTGTTTATTAGAAGTAACGTGTGTACGATTCGTTAGAAACTGAGGAACCCTTTTGAATTGTTCATTTGACGTTTGGCAGGGAATGAAAAGTTGGCGCCGATGCGCTCGTACTTCTCGCATACTATTTTGATGTACAAAAGGAGAACGCACATGGACTACAGAGATGCTTCACGTCCGGTACCCGAGCGGGTGCAGGATCTGCTCGGGCGCATGACGACCGAGGAGAAGATTGGGCAGTTGATCCAGCCGATGGGCTGGAAAGCGTACGCCAAAGAGGCGGACGGCACCGTGCAGGTGACGGAAGCATTCAAGCAGGACGTGGCGGATGGAGGAGTCGGGTCGCTCTATGGCGCGCTTCGTGCCGATCCGTGGACCGAGGTGACGCTGGAGACCGGACTTTCGCCGCGCCAGGGTGCGGAGGCGATGAACGAGATTCAGCGATACGCGATCGAGCATTCCCGGCTCGGCATTCCCGTTCTCTTCGGCGAAGAATGCTCGCATGGTCACATGGCGATCGGCGCAACCGTGTTTCCCGTACCCTTGCTGGTCGGGAGCACATGGAATCCTGCGCTGTATCGGCAAATGAGCGAAGCCATCGCGCTGGAGACGCGCAGCCAGGGAGGGACGGTGACCTATTCGCCGGTGCTTGACGTGGTGCGTGATCCACGCTGGGGCCGTACCGAGGAGTGCTTTGCCGAGGATCCTTACCTTATTGGGGAGCTGGCTGTGGCTGCCGTCGAAGGTTTGCAGGGCGAGCGTTTGGATTCTCCGCATACCATTGCGGCGACGCTGAAGCATTTCGCGGCCTACGGCAGTTCGGAAGGCGGGCGCAACGCGGCACCCGTACATATGGGCATGCGGGAGCTGCATGAGATCGACCTGCTTCCGTTCAAAAAGGCGGTGGAAGCAGGTGCCTGCTCCGTCATGACGGCATACAACGAAATCGACGGCGTGCCTTGCACATCAAGCACATATCTGCTGAATGACGTTTTGCGCGAGCAATGGGGATTCGAGGGTGTGGTTATCACGGACTTTGGCGCGATCCAGATGCTGGTGCACGGCCACAACACGGCGGAGAATGGCGAACAGGCCGCAGCTCAGGCGCTGACGGCGGGTGTGGACATGGAAATGTCGGGATATATGTTCCGCAAGCATCTGAAACAAGCGTTGGAGCAGGGATTTATGGCTGAGCACGATCTGGATCAGGCGGTGAGCCGCGTGCTGGAGCTGAAGTTCAGATTGGGACTGTTCGAGCAGCCGTTCGTCGATCCCGCCTTTGCGGAACGGGTCATCGGCTGCGAAGCGCACAAGGAGCTGGCTCGGCAGGTGGCCCGGGAAGGCATAGTATTGCTGAAAAACGAAAACGGCACGCTTCCCCTCGCTAAAAAAGGGTATACACTTGCCGTCATCGGTCCGAATGCCAACCACGTTTATAATCAACTCGGCGATTACACCTCGCCTCAGCCGAAGGGACAGGTCGTTACCGTACTGGAGGGCATTCGCGCCAACCTGGCGTCGCTCGGGGAAGAGGCGGCCGAGGTGCTTTACGCGCCGGGCTGCCGCATCAAGGGCGAATCGCGCGAAGGGTTCGCTCAAGCGCTTGGCGCTGCGGAGCAGGCCGATGCCATCGTGATGGTCATGGGCGGCTCCAGCGCCCGGGACTTCGGCGAAGGCACGATTGATTTGCGAACGGGGGCCTCTGTCGTCACAGACAACCCTTGGAACGACATGGAGTGCGGCGAGGGCATCGACCGCTCTTCGCTCAGTCTGACGGGCGTTCAGCTGGAGCTGGTGCAAGAGGTACATAAGCTCGGCAAACCCGTCATTGTGGTGTACATCAACGGTCGGCCGATCGCAGAGCCGTGGATCGACGAGCACGCGCATGCGATTCTGGAAGCATGGTATCCCGGACAGGAGGGCGGAAATGCCATCGCGGACATTTTATTCGGGGATGCCAACCCCTCCGGCAGGCTCAGCGTGTCCGTTCCGAAGCATGTCGGCCAGCTTCCGGTGGTGTACCATGCCAGACGAACCCGTGGCAAACGGTACTTGGAGATGGAGCTTGCACCGCAATATCCGTTCGGTTTCGGGCTCAGCTACACCACGTTTGACTACGCTAATATCCGGGTGACGCCCGAAGTGATCGGACCGGACGAGGAAGCAGAGCTTCATGTAGACGTGACGAACAGCGGCACCGTTGCCGGAATGGAGGTCGTTCAGCTCTATGTCACGGACGTTGCCGCCTCCGTTACGCGACCTGAACTGGCGCTGGGGGGATTCACCAAGATTGAGCTTGAACCTGGACAGACACGGACTGTTACACTCAAGGTCGGCTTTGAGCAGCTCTCGCTCGTGGACTCGCAGCTGCGCCGCATCGTGGAACCGGGTGAGTTCAGGTTGAAGGCAGGCCGTCATTCGCAGGATGGAATCGAGTGCACGCTGCGTGTACGGAACAAGGGGGGAGAAGCATGATCCGCATTCATCGTTTCATTCAGGATATGGAGCAGAGCCGCTGGCTTGATTGCATTGAGCTGCCACAGTGGCAGGTGCAGAGGACCAAATACGTTGTTCCAGCCGAATATGAAGACGAGCAAGAGGCGGCTGCCTTGGAGGACATTACGGCGCTGCAAGGCGTTCATGGCACGACGTATCGACTGGGCACTACATTGGATATTCCGCCGGAGTGGGAGGATGGCGCGATTGGCTTAGTTTTTGAAACCCGAGGCGAAGGATTGCTGCGAGTGAACGGCCAGCCGTATCACGGCTTGGACCGGAACCATGGCTTTGTGCCATTGCCAAGAAGCCGGACCGGCATGAATCCGCTGCTTGAGGTGGAGCTTTACGATCCGATTCCGGAGCCCTACGATCCCTTAAACCGGCAAGCCACGATCAACCCGCCGATCCGCGGCATCCGCGCAGCGCTCGTACACGTCAATCGCCCGCTGCAGAGCTTGATGTACAGCGTAAGAGTGCTCGCCGAATCGCTGCGCGAATTGCCGGAAGCCGACCTGAAGAGGGGCCGCTTGATCCAGGCCGTGCATCGGATTATGGATGAGATGTACGACAATCCGGAACGCTGGAGCGACGCAGGCTGGGTCGGCGAGTTCGAGCATACGCTCGCTCTTGCCGTACAGGAGGTGGACCCGGAGCAAGCCCGTTCCGGATTCATGCACCTGATCGGGCAATCGCATATCGACGTCGCTTGGCTGTGGCCGGTACGCGAAACGGTGCGCAAAACCAGCCGCACCTTCTCGACGATGTGCGCCCTGATGGACGAGTATCCGGACTTTGTCTACTCCCAGAGCCAGCCGCAGCTCTATGCCTTTGCGAAAGAGCATTATCCTGAGCTGTACGAACGCGTCAAGGCCCGGATTGCCGAGGGGCGATGGGAGCTTGTCGGCGGCATGTGGGTCGAGCCGGACCTGAACATTCCGAGCGGCGAATCGCTGGTGCGCCAGATGTTGTACGGACAGCGATTCTACGAGGCCGAGTTCGGCAAGCGGTCGAAGATCGAGTGGCTGCCCGATACGTTCGGATATTGTGCGTCCCTGCCGCAGCTGCTGAAGCAGGCAGGCATTTCCTACTTCATGACGACCAAGCTGAATTGGAATGACACGAATGTTTTTCCGCATGACTTGTTCGAGTGGGTAGGAATTGACGGTACGTCCGTGCTCTCCTACTTGAACCACGGCGTGAATGAGCATACGCGCCCGAAAGATGTGGCGGAGCATTGGCAGTCCTACAGGCAGAAGGGCGTCCATCCCGAGCAGATGCTCCTATACGGGCATGGCGACGGCGGCGGCGGGGTCACGAGCGAAATGGTGGAGATGGCTGAAAAAGCCGCCTTTATGGTGGGTCAACCTGTCAGCAGGTTCAGCACGGCCGCTTCATTCTTCGAAGGCATAACAGAGCGGCAGCCGGAATTGCCGCAGTGGCATGGCGATCTTTATTTGGAGCTGCACCGCGGAACGTACACGACGCATGCACGGAACAAACGCAGCAACCGCAAAGCGGAGGTGTTGTACCGGGAAGCGGAAGTGTGGGGCCAACTCGCGGGTCTCTCGAGCGCTGCCACATCAATGGCCATCCCAAAAGAGCGCGTCTCGAGCGCTGCCGTTCACGGAGCAGACCCGGCACAGTTGAAAAGCAAGCTGGATGAAGGATGGAAGCTGATCATGCTGAACCAGTTCCATGACATTATTCCGGGAACATCGATTCCCGAGGTTTATGTGACATCGGCGCAAGAATACGCTCAGGTCTTTGAACTGGGAACGTCGGCCTTGACGGGCGCACTGGATATTATTGCAGGGCAAATCGCCACCGATGGTGCAGAGGGACAGCCGTATATTATTTTCAACAGCATGGGCTGGGAACGAAATGAAGTGATTGAAATCACGCTGGATTCATCGATTCCGGAAATGGCTGCCTATGATCAGGAGGGGCATCGTCTTGAAGGCGAGCTTGTTCGGAGCGAAGGCGTGCATAAGCTGATGATTCACGTGACTGGCATCCCGGCATTTGGATATACAACGTTGTGGCTGCGCCAAGCCGACCGATCTGTAGCATCCGGTGAATCGGACCGTGTGGTCGGCTTGGATCATGCCGGCGATACCGGCAATTCCGTCCCTTCGCGTTGGGAAACGGACGAATATGTGCTCGAATTCAACGAGGCGGGCGAGATTACCCGCTGGTATGACAAATCGCAGCGGCGCGAGTGGCTGAAACCGGGCGAAATGGCGAACGAGCTGCAGCTGTTTCATGACAGGCCCACGTATTGGGATGCATGGGACATCGATCCCCGGTTCGAGTCGCAGCGCGCCGATCGGGCACGTTTGATCTCCAGCGAGGTCGTTCGGCACGGCGGCGTGCAGGATGTGCTGCGCTTCCGATGGGAGCTCGGCGCATCCAAGATCGAGCAGGATATCGTGCTGTGCCGCCATCAGCGCCGCGTCGATTTCAGGACGCGTGTGCAGTGGGCGGAGAGTCATAAGCTGCTGAAGGTAGCTTTTCCCGTAGATTTGGTAGCGACCCGGGCGACCTACGAAATTCCGTTTGGCGCGTTGGAGCGGTCAAGTCATGCCAATACAAGCTGGGAACAGGCGCAATTCGAGGTATGCGGCCATCGCTGGGCAGACCTTTCCGAAGGCAATGGCGGGGTCAGCCTGCTGAATGATTGCAAATACGGCTATGACATTAAAAAGCAGACGCTCCGGTTGTCGCTGCTGAGGGCTCCGAAATGGCCTGACGAACATGCCGATCAAGGGGAGCATGAGTTCACCTACTCCTTGCTGCCACATGTGGGAGATTGGCGTGAGGCGGGCGTGGTGCGCCGCGCCATGGAACTGAACCATCCGGTGCACGTGGTCGCTGCGGAGCAGCATGCAGGTATAATGCCCGGCGTATACGCGTATTTCCGCTTTGACAGCAAACACGTCATTCTGGATACGGTCAAAGCGGCCGAGGACGGCTTGGGAACGATTTTGCGTTTCTATGAATCTTCCGGTGGCAGGGAAACCGTGGAGCTGCGCTTGCCCCAAACATCGATAAGAGCGTGTACAGTCAATCTGCTGGAGGATGAGGGCGAAGAACTCTTTTGTCAGGACGGAGTGCTTCGACTGGCATTCAAGCCGTATGAGGTGAGGTCAGTGAAACTGATGCCAATGCACTAAGCGAAGGGAGCGTTTTTTGGCCGAACATGACATATTCTTTTCGTGAAGGCAGCAGGTAAGCAGCCGGAAAACGACGGGAAAAGTTTATGATGGAAAGCGGGCGTATCGGCAGGAAAAACAGGCAGCTATGGCAAAAGGTAAGCTTGTAAGCCGCACAGCAGCAACACGTCATGAAGAGGGCAGTACCAATCTGGGAAGCGAACATAACAGGGAGGGTAACGCATGAAATTAACCAACAACATCGGCGTCATCGTGGATAGCTTTGGCGTAGGCGTACGCGAGGGACTGGTCAAAGCCAAGTCGGCCGGAGCGGAGGGCGTGCAGATTTATGCGGTCAAAGGCGAGATGGACCCGGCGAACCTCACGCCGGCAGCCCGCAAGGAACTGAAGGATTACATCGCATCCCTCGGGCTGGAGATTTCGGCATTGGTCGGCGATTTGGGCGGGCACGGTTTTCAGGTGAAGGAAGACAATGCATGGAAAGTCGAAAAATCGAAGCGCATCGTCGATCTGGCCCTGGATCTGGGGACCAACATCGTGACCACGCACATCGGCATCGTTCCCCATGATCCGGCATCGGAAGTCTATCATACGCTTCACGCCGCTTGCGAAGAATTGGGGCAATATGCCAAAAGCGTAGGGGCCTATTTCGCCATCGAGACCGGGCCGGAGACGGCAGCCGATTTGAAGGGATTTCTGGACACCCTCTCGACCAACGGCGTATCCGTCAATTTCGACCCGGCCAACATGGTCATGGTCACAGGAGATGATCCGGTCCAAGGAGTGCATCTGTTGAAGGATTACATTGTGCATACGCATGTAAAGGATGGCGTTCGCCTGAAGGAAGTTGATCCGAGGGATGTTTACGGAGCCGTTGGTTATGCGCCGATGGATCATGACAAAATCGCGGAAATGGTATCATCGGGCGTCTTTTTCCGCGAGGTGCCGCTGGGGGAAGGAAGCGTTGACTTCACAGCTTATTTTGCTGCTCTTCAGGACATCGGGTACACCGGTTACCTGACCATCGAGCGCGAGGTCGGCGACCAGCCGGAGCAGGATATTCGCAAAGCGGTGGAGTTTATCCGAAAATACAGAGGAGAGGCGTAAGCATATGAAAATCGGCCTGAGTACCTACAGCCTGCTGAACGAGTTGAACGCAGGGAGCATGACGGTGCTGGACGTGATCGACTGGATTGCCGCAAATGGCGGCGAACACATGGAGATGGTTCCATACGGTTATACCGTGGAGGACAATCCGGAACTGGCTGACGCTATTCGGGAGCGTGCGGCTGCCGCAGGCATTGAGCTGTCCAATTATTCGATGCCCGCCAATTTCGTGCAGGAGACGGAGGAAGCCTTCGAGCAAGAGGTTGCCCGGGTGAAGCGTCACGTCGACGTGGTTCATCGGATGGGCGTGAAGCATATGCGGCACGACGTCACAGCGTTCAAGCTGCCGAAAGAGCACATGACGATTGCCTGGTTCGACCAGCATTTGCCGCTCATGGTGAAGGGCAGCCAGTTGATTGCCGATTATGCTGCAGGCTTCGGCATTACAACGACGATCGAAAACCATGGTTTCAGCGTGCAGGCGAGCGACCGGGTGCAGCGGGTGCTGCATGCCGTGGATCGGCCCAATTTCAAAACGACGCTGGACGTCGGCAACTTCCTGTGTGTGGACGAGGACCCGATTGTTGGAGTCATGAATAATCTTCCGTATGCTTCCCTCGTTCATTTCAAAGATTTCTATGTGCGTCCGTTCGACGAAAATCCGGGCGAAGGCGAATGGTTCACCACATCCCATGGCAATTACATGCGCGGGGCGATCGTGGGACAAGGCGATCTTCCGATCCGCAAAATCGTCAAACTGATCAAGGACTCGGGCTATGACGGAGCCGTTACCGTGGAATTCGAAGGCATGGAGGAGTGCAAAGCCGCGTCCAAAATCGCCATGGACAATTTGCGCCGGTTCTGGAACGAGGCGTGATATACAAATAATATGTATTAAATTGCAATATCGGTGAATTATACAAAAGGACTGCGGTTGCGCAGTTCCTTTTTGTTATTCTGATTGTATAATCAAAATTTCAAATAATGTTTGGTTATCGTCCGAATTAATCAATAATGTAATATAATAAAATGTAGCAAAGGTAGCATTAGTTTGTTCATAAATTCACACTAATTAACAATGAATTTTTCGCACCCGATTTCATATTTGCCTGTAACAGGAGGCGGTGTACCATTTTGGATTTTTCCAATTGGCAAGAAACAGGGGAAGCCGTAACAGGCGTAACCAAAAAGCTCTGGCTTACGGATGGTTCTCAAAAAGGTTTATTTAAATTTGGTGAAGAGTGGACTGAAGTAATCGCCAAGGATATCGCGCAATTGCTTGGCATACCTTGTATGGATTGTGAATATGGGACCTACCATGGCGCTAAGGGAGTTATGTGCTATGATTTGGGCGGTATCGTCGAGTTTGGAGACACGATGACTGTTATGACCAATGCTCTATTTGATACAACGTATTCCATAGATAGCATAGAACAACGTATTAATAGTGGTTTTATATTAGGCAATGCTCGGTTTGATATCATAAAAATGTTTATATTTGATTATGTCATCGGTAATCGTGACAGACATTTCGGTAATTTCGCAATTCACACTTCAACGGGAGAACTCTCTCCTCTCTATGATAATGCTGCATCATTGTGTTACGGAATAAGCGCTGCTCGAGCAAAGGCTTTTTTGACTGATTTGAACAGTCTGCATAATTACGCTTTCGATTTAATGTCTCAAGCCCGAATACCAGTAGAACGCGCTAAATTATTGGAATTGGTATATTATCTAAAGGATCGTTATCCATTGGTATGGGAAAATGTGATACCTGTATTCCTCTCATTACAGATGAGTGATGTGGAAAAAGTGGTAAATCGTTTTAAAGGCATCGTTGATGATGATATATTAAGATGTATTATTTACTGTGTTGGTTGGAGACTTGAAATGCTGAAAATGGTTTAGGAGGTTGTGAAATGACTCAAAAGTTCTACGTAGTCAAGATGGAACAAAATCCTGTTCTATTATCAACGATCTCTTATGATGGAGAGACCTACCACTATAAGCCATACAACTTATCTACTTGTAAGTATCCACGCCTTACAAAAGAGGTTAAATCTAAGACCCCACCTCATTTGTTAGAACGAAGAACATATTCAAGTGGTAGACCGGATATCAAAGAATTATTGAATAAAATGGGTTTGGATAAGTATGATTTATGGAAAATGGTAGAGATTAGTGAAGGCAGAGTGGCTACAGATAATGTGCTGTTTCTCACAGAAAAAGGTCTTGGAAAGTATAAGATCAACCGTAACTCACGTGGTTTTCCTTTTTCTGAAACTAAAATAAAGAAGCCGAAAATAGTGAGAGCAAGTCTCGATAAAAACGATAAGTGTTATCGATCTCAAAATACCCAAATTGTAAAACGAGCTACCTTGTCAAAGGAAGGATAACAAGCTGAAACTAGAGAAGTGCCGCGTCCAAAATCGCCATGGACAATTTGCGCCGGTTCTGGAACGAGGCGTAGACTACCGCCGTAACAGATCATAATCCTTATGCAATGCATGTACTTAGCCAGCCGTACACCCTTTATCAGAACTGCTTCGCTTAACCGGGCGGGCAGTTCTTTTCGTTTTTGACGCGGAGCATAAACGTTAGGAACTTGGAACATCCTACCTTGTGGCCGACTCGAATTTCACTGCTTGTCAGGTGGACAAGCCTTGGTATATACTCTTGACGCAAGTGAATTGAGCCATATAATCCGTGAGTTTAAAGGAGCTGGAAACGAATGTCGATCAGTCTGAATGTGTACCTTGTAACCAATGGAACCGGACGCGAAGCAGTGGAACTGTATAAAGAAGCATTTGGTGCCGAAGTGCTGGATTTGAAAACATTTGGCGATATGCCGCCAAATCCCGAGCATCCGATTCCCGATGAGGCGAAGGACTGGGTCATGCATGCATCCTTGCAGATCGGCAGCTCCCTGCTCATGATTTCTGATACCCTTCCTGGCATGGAGCATACCGTGGGCAACCACATCACGGTCACCGTAAATACGGATACGGCCGAGGAAGCCCGCCGCATTTTCGACAAACTGAAAGAAGGCGGAACGGTCACCATGCCGGTACAGGAAACGTTCTGGAGCCCGGCCTACGGCCAGGTTACGGACAAGTTCGGCGTGGGATTCCAGATCAGCGCAAAGCCTGTCCAAGCTTAATTCGGTCTTTAATGTCCCCCGCTGCTGCTGGGCAGGGAAACAGTGAGGAAACAAATAAGCCTCCAAAGCAGCGCCCTGATAGGCGCTGTTTTCGGAGGCTTATTTGTCTTGTATGAATGTACGTCGATAGACGTTTTATTTCCCATGTTGGCTGCTTTCGACCCTACTGTTTCTGAATTTTGGACGGATTGTTGATCTTGTAGGGCACGGGGTGTTTAGCCAGTTTCTTTTTGATGATTTTGGCGTCAAACGTCAGCGTATCACCGACTTCAAGGTCCAGCTTTTTGATCGTGGCGCTGTGGCTGGACCAAGCCTCGCCCACTTCGAGCATATCCGGTTCCAGAATCGCGACGGCTTCATAGATGATGACTTCGTCGTCATTGTCGGCAAAATGGTTTGGCACCGTCGTAAATTCCTTCACGACCGCGGTCATTTTGACCTTGCCTTCCGGCAAATCGAGTTTGGCTGCCTTGGCTTTGCTCGCGGTTTTGGCCTTCGGTTTGTCCTCCGATGCGGATGCCGATTGGGGAGACACGTATTCTTCGACCAGCCCGTCCGGATCGCCTGGCAGGCTGGCAGTGGATGCGATGGCTCTGTCAGTGGCGGAGGGCTGTTCTTCCGTGGCGGAAGAATTGTTGCCTGCCAAATCAGACGATTCTGCGTCCGAAACAAGTCCGTCATCGGATGAGGATTCGACGGAGCTTGTCTCGCTGCCGTCCACCACGCCTGGCGTGCCCGCTTTTTTGTCCGGCGCTGCAGCGAGCGTGCCTTTAAAGCCCGAGGCCTGCATTTCCTTGAGATAAGCGGGATGAATGCAGTGTTTCTGGTCGTTGTCCAGCTGAATGACTGCGGCCATGTGATCCACGAAACCAACGATGGTGCAAGGCACGTTCAGACCATTCCCTTTATAATAAAATGTTTTGAGCTTGGTCGCCTTGTCCGACAGCAGCCCCCACTCTTGGCACTTTTCGATGCGTTCTTCATCCGTGTGCAGCGGGGTATAAAAATCCGGCTCAATCATGAATGCATATGTCATCAAAAAATCTCCTTTTCCCGTTCAATTCTATCCCTTTTCAGCGTATCCAAATTACAAATAGTGTAACACAAAAACAGGGGGTGAGATGAGTAATTACCTCCGTTATCCATAGGCCTATGATATAATTTCTGGAAAGAGGACGAATGAATGCGGAGGATGCCTTCTAAGAGATCGGCGCTCCGATAACGTTGGGGGAAGGATGATCTTTGTGGATAAACAGGTGAACCATCAGGCGTTATGGCTCAGCATAGGTGTTGCCATCGGGGCCTGTATTGGCGTCGTCACAGATCAGATCGCGCTCGGCGTCGCCTTTGGGGCAGCGCTTGGTATTTTCGTTGGTTCAATCGTAAGCAAACGAGCGCTTGCCGATTCGGAGCGTCTGCTCAGCGGGCAGATTGCGGAGATATATAAAACAGACGATTGGGAGGAGGCACTCCGCCGTTCAGATGACCACCCTGTGCTCATCCTTAAGCATAGTACAACTTGTCCCGTCAGCGCGCGTGCGTATCGGGAATTTGCCGCTTTTGTCAGCGCGAATGGCGCCAATCCGGTACAGAATATGGAGTATCGGATGGTGGATGTGATCGAAAGTCGTCCGTTGTCCCGCCGGATCGCTGAAGAAACGGAGATTCGCCATGAATCGCCGCAGGTATTGCTGCTCAGCGAGGGCAAGGTTCTCCATCACGCTTCCCATTCGAAGATCACCAAGAAGAAGCTGTTGCAATGGGCGCAAGAACCGTTTTGAGCAACGAAAAATCGACCTTAAACATGAACCTGTTCGTTATTCAGCTGGGTTGCAGCTGGAGTGAAGGGTTCTTTTTTTGCATTTTTACGCTTTTTTTACGCGCTGCCGGTCCAATCTTTACCCCATTTTTACACGGTTCCGTATTAAAATTTCAATGCGAGCAGGAGAAAAAGGAGGAAATCCGGATGGTGAACGACGTCACGATGATTGCGTTGACGGTGCTGATGTTTGCACTGTTTTGGGGATTTATGAATTTTTGTGAGAAGGCATAGGGGAAGAAAGGGAGGGACCGGATATGGTCGTTGTAGGTTCGATCGCGCTGGCACTGATGGTGTATCTGGGCTATGTGCTGGCGAAGCCGGAGAAGTTCTGATGGCAGGTGTTGCAAGTGCGAATTGGGGAGGACACATGGAATGAGTACAGGTTGGTTGCAAGTGGCAGTCACGCTGCTGATCATCATCCTGCTGGTGAAACCGATGGGGAGTTATCTGGTAAAGGTGTTTGGCGGGCAAAGGACATGGCTTGACCGGATCTTTGGCGGTCCGGAGCGTTTGTTATACAAGGCGATGGGGGTACGGGAAGATGAAACGATGGGGTGGAAAAAATACCTGTCGGCCGTTCTCCTTTCCAATATGGTTATGCTGATCCTGATGTTTCTGGTGTTGCGGCTGCAAAAGTGGCTGCCGCTCAATCCGGACGGGATCGACAACATGCCTGCGGCACAGGCGTTTAACACGGCAGTTTCTTTTATGACCAACACCAACTGGCAGTCGTATACGGGCGAAAATGCTCTATCGTATCTGTCGCAAATGTTGGCCGTGACGTTTCCGATGTTCACGTCAGCTGCAACCGGCTTTGCCGTGGCGATTGCGTTCATACGCGGCTTGGTAGGCCGCAAGAATGAACTGGGAAACTTTTATGTGGACATGGTGCGTGCCATTACGAGAGTGTTTTTGCCGCTGAGCGTGCTCGTTGCGCTGTTTCTCGTATTTCAGGGTGTCCCGCAGACGTTGGCCGGAGCTGTCCGTGCAGCGACGCTGGACGGGGGCGAACAGACGATTACGCGGGGATTGGTGGCTTCACTGGAATCCATCAAACACCTGGGTACGAACGGGGGAGGATGGTTCGGAACCAATGCGGCTCACCCGTTCGAGACGCCGACAGCTTTGGCCAATCTGGTGCACATCGTCTGTATGATGCTGCTGCCAACGGCACTGGTGTACGCTTTCGGCATCATGGCGAACAACAAGAAGCAAGGATGGGCTTTATTCGCCGCGATGAGCGCACTGTTTCTTGTTATGTTGACGACGGTATTCGTATCCGAATATCGCGGCGTGCCTGCACTTGAGGCAGCGGGCATCCAAGGAAACATGGAGGGCAAGGAAGTGCGGCTCGGCATTTCCGAATCGGCGCTGTTCACCGCAGTTACGACGGCGGCGACGACGGGCTCAGTCAACAATATGCACGAATCGTTGACACCGCTTGGAGGCATGGTCCCCATGGCCCAGATGATGCTGAACAACGTGTTCGGCGGCAAAGGCGTAGGGCTTCTAAACGGTCTGCTGTATGTGATCTTGGCCGTGTTCATCTGCGGTTTGATGGTTGGCCGGACGCCTGAATTTCTCGGCAAAAAGATTGAAGCGAAGGAAATCAAGCTGGCATCCATTGCATTGCTGATTCATCCGCTGATCATTCTGGCTCCTACGGCGCTGGCTTTCCTGAGTCCTGACGCCATGGCGTCCATTTCCAATGGAGGAATGCATGGAATCAGCGAGGTGTTGTACGCATTTGCTTCGGGAGCGGCCAATAACGGTTCCGCGTTTGCCGGGCTGAATGCGAATACGGACTTTTATAATATCGGCATCGGCGTAGTGATGCTGCTGGGAAGATACGTTTCCATGATTGCGCTGCTTGCCATTGCCGGATCGCTTGCCACCAAACGAATTGTTCCGGTAACAACGGGTACACTGCGCACAAATACACCGATGTTTGCCGGCGTTCTGGTGGTCGTCATTGTGGTCATTGGAGCCTTGACGTTTTTCCCGGCATTGGCGCTTGGGCCGATTGCAGAGCATTTGGCTATGTCGGTCGGATAGCGTTCGCCTGCATTAATCAGATGACGCTACGATGGGACAACAAAATAGGAAGTTACGACCTGCGAAGATAGTGAATCCATGAAAGAGGGAGCGCACAATGGAAGGAATGAACAACGAGCTGCTTGCGGCAGGTGCCGTGAGAGGAGAGAACGGCCATCTTCAGCCCGGGAACACCGGGAAGCCGGGGCGGTTAATGAACAAGGAAATTATGCTACGGGCAATGATTGATGCATTCCGGAAACTGAATCCGGTGGCGATGATCAAAAACCCGGTCATGTTCATCGTCGAAGTAGGCACCTTGATTACGCTGCTGTTATGTATCAAGCCCGATTTGTTTGCTGCAGCGGCCGAGGGAGGGCGGGCGTACAACATGGCGGTATTTCTGATCCTGCTGTTTACGCTGTTGTTTGCCAACTTCGCCGAAGCCCTCGCCGAGGGCAGAGGCAAGGCGCAGGCAGATACGCTGCGCAAAACGAAGTCCGATACAACGGCCAGACTGGTGCAGAAAGACGGCACGACGCTTCAGGTTTCCTCGACCCAGTTGAAAAAAGGCGATATCGTCCGCGTAGAAACAGGCGAAATGATACCGACCGACGGCGAGATTATTGAAGGGCTCGCGTCGATCGACGAATCGGCGATCACGGGGGAATCCGCACCTGTTATTAAGGAAGCAGGCGGTGATTTCTCTTCGGTCACGGGCGGCACGAGAGTAGCCTCGGACTACATCGTTATGCGGGTGCAGACCGATCCAGGCGAGTCTTTCCTCGACCGCATGATCTCGCTGGTGGAAGGTGCGCAGCGCCAGAAGACGCCGAATGAGATCGCGTTGACTACCCTGCTTGCGGTGCTGACGATGATTTTCCTGATCGTCATTATGACGATGTTTCCGATGGCCGATTATCTGGGCATCCATCTTGACGTAGCGACGCTGATCGCACTGCTGGTCTGCCTGATTCCAACGACGATTGGCGGGCTGCTCTCGGCTATCGGCATTGCGGGCATGGACCGCGTCACCCAGTACAACGTGCTTGCCATGTCAGGGAAAGCGGTGGAAGCCGCAGGAGACATCGATACGCTGATTCTGGACAAAACGGGAACGATCACCTATGGCAACCGGATGGCATCCGAATTCGTGCCCGTACAGGGCGTAACCGTGCAAGAGATGACCCGAGCGGCGCTGCGGGCTTCCGTGCGGGACGAGACACCGGAGGGGCGCTCTGTGGTCGAGTTGGCGGGCCGCCAGGGCGAACAGTGGAACGAGGCCGAGTATGCTGCGGCCGAAAGCGTAGAGTTCACCGCAGAGACGCGTATGTCGGGGCTCAACATGGCTGATGGACAGCAAATTCGCAAAGGAGCAGTCGATGCTATTAAACGCCATGTCGCGGCTCACGGCGGACGGGTGCCTGGCGATCTGGACGATATCGCAAGCCGGATTGCCAAAGCAGGCGGCACGCCGCTTGCCGTGGCCATCGATGACCGGATTTACGGTGTCATCTATTTGAAAGATACAGTGAAGCCGGGACTTAAGGAGAAGTTCGAGGAAATGCGCTCCATGGGCATCAAAACGATCATGTGCACGGGGGATAACCCGCTGACGGCTGCTACGATTGCGCTGGAAGCCGGTGTTGACGATTTTATCGCCGAAGCGAAACCGGAGGACAAAATCCGTGCCATTCAAAAGGAACAGCAAGAAGGCAAGCTCGTCGCCATGACAGGAGACGGAACCAACGACGCCCCTGCTCTCGCTCAAGCGGATGTGGGCCTGGCGATGAATTCGGGGACGATGGCGGCGAAGGAAGCTGCCAACATGATCGACCTCGACTCCGATCCGACAAAGCTGTTGTCCGTCGTATCCATCGGGAAGCAGCTGCTGATCACCCGGGGGGCGCTGACCACGTTCTCGATTTCGAATGATATTGCCAAGTATTTCGCGATCATTCCGGCGATGTTCATTGCCGCTATGCCTCAGTTGCAGGCGCTGAACATTATGAACCTGGCTTCGCCGCAGTCGGCAATCCTGTCGGCGCTCATATTTAACGCCGTCATTATTCCGCTGCTCATTCCAATCGCCATGCGCGGCGTGAAATATCGCGCCATGTCGGCCGACCGGCTGCTTGGCCGCAACCTTTTGCTCTATGGCATCGGTGGCGTCATCGTACCGTTCATCGGCATCAAGCTGATCGACCTGGTGTTGTCGGGACTGAATTTTGTATAAGAGTAGAGCTGGAACCATTACACGTTTGGGATGTGAAACACGATGAAAATGACAGTGATCGCCCTTCGACTGTCTTTAGTTTTAATGTTGTTATGCGGTGTCATTTACCCACTTGCAACGACAGCCGTTGCACAGCTGCTATTTCCGGCTCAGGCGAACGGCAGCCTGATTACGCAGCAGGGTAAGGTGATCGGTTCCTCGTTGCTGGCACAGAAAGTGGCCTCGCCGGGTTTGTTCCAACCAAGGGCATCCGGTGCCGGATACGACGCTGCCGCTTCAGCTGGCTCCAACCGGGCTGTTGCATCAGAGGAGTATACGGACGAGATGATGACCAAGATTGCGGAGATCAAGCAAGAAAATCCGGCACTCCAAACGGTTCCCGCCGATCTGGTGACCGGTTCAGGTTCAGGACTTGACCCCGATCTTTCTCCGGAAGCGGCCAAAGCCCAAATCCCCCGGATCAGCCAAGCTACCGGACTGGACGAACAGCGGCTGAATCAACTGGTGAACGCGCAAATTCGAGGACGGCAGTGGGGTATGTTCGGGGAGCCGAGGGTCAACGTGACCGAATTGAACCTGGCCCTCTTGGCGGAGATGGAATAATCCGGAATTGAAACGGATTGGAATAGAGCCGCCACAGTCTCTGAACGGGCTGGATATACATGCCTTCCCCTGGCGCGAGCCGGTGGGAGGCTTCTCCGTTTTTTGGCCAAATTGCGTCACAAACTTGAAGGATGGGGGTGAGCCTATTGGACGAAAGCTTCAAGCGTCGATCTCCGGAGGATATTCTAAGGATGATCCACAAGTTACAGCAGGGCACGTTGAAAATTTACATCGGTCCGGTGAGCGGCTCGGGGAAGACGTATCATATGCTCAGGGAAGGCAACATGCTTCGCGAGCAGGGAGTGGATGTCGTCATTTGTGCCGTTTCGACGATGCAGCGCCCAGAGACGGAGGAGCAGCTGGGGGCGCTGGAACGCATCCCGAGCATTCACTGGCTGCGTGAACGGGACGGTGCAGTGATGAAAGATCTCCATTTGGAAGCTTTGCTGGAGCGCAATCCTGAAGTGGTGCTCGTGGACGGACTCGCTCATCGCAATCGGCGCGGTGCTCGACACGCCACGCGGCTGGAGGACATTCGCTGGCTGCTGCAGCATAACATCAGCGTGATTACGACAGTCAATGTATATGAGCTGGAGGGATATACCAAGCTCGCCCGCCAATTGACGGGGGTGTCCGTGGAACATACGGTGCCAGACGACACGCTGGAACTGGCCGATGAGGTGAAGCTGATCGACGTGACGCCAGAGGCGATATTAAACAGGCTTGCCGAAGGGCATCTGAGGGGCCATGAGAACCATGCTGTATTTCACCACGGCAACTTGGGCATTTTGCGTGAATTAGCGCTGCGTCTTATGGCTGAAGAGGTGAACGAATCGCTGCGCGAACATCAGGAGGAGACGGGTACCCCTGTCATGACAGGCAGCATGGAGCGCATTTTGGTATCCAGCCAGTATCACTGGAACGGTTCCATCTATATCCGACGGGGGCAGCAGATTGCCAAGCGGTTGAACGGAGAGTTGTACGCCGTCACATTTCGCATGGGGAAGCAGCCGCTCACCAAGGAGGCCGCGGCCTTTCGGCGGAACATGGTCAAGCTGGTGGAAAAGTTCGGAGGCCGGTTCGAGGAACTGCGCGCTCTGCATCGGAGGCATATTCCGTCCGTGCTGGCGCGTTATGCGACAAGGCATCGCATCACCCGGATCGTGATGGGTCACTCGCGCCAGAGCCGCATGCAGGAGCTCTGGCAGGGATCGTTCGTGAACTCATTGCTGCGCAAGGTGCAAGGCGTCGATCTGTTCCTTCTGGCCGATACTGCCCGAAGGGATGGCGAGCGCGTGCTTCCTGCCCGGCTGGCTGATGCGGATGCCCGAACGTATCGCAGGTTGACCGATACGGAAATGAAGGCACAGATCGGGCAAATCCGTCGCGGCAAGTTTAAGGTGTATATCGGGGCCGCTCCCGGCGTAGGCAAAACCTACATGATGCTGCGGGAAGGCAATGACCTGCTGCGCAAAGGCATCGACGTACGCATCGGTCTGCTGGAGACGCATGGCCGGGCGGAGACGTTGGGGCAGATCGGCCAGCTTCCGCTCATACCACGTTTAAAGCTCAAATATCAAGGTGCCGAGCTGGAAGAAATGGACACGGCCGCAATCCTCCGCCTGTGCCCGGAAGTGGTGCTCGTGGATGAACTGGCGCATACCAACGTGCCTGGCAGCCGAAACAAAAAGCGGTACGAGGACGTGATCCGGCTATTAAACGCAGGTATCTCTGTCATTACGACCGTCAACGTGCAGCATCTGGAAAGCCTGAACGATGCGGTGGAGCATATCACAGGCATCCGGGTGCGGGAGACGGTGCCTGATCGGATCATGCAAATGGCCGATGAGGTACAGCTGATCGACGTTGCGCCCGAGGCCTTGCGGCAGCGCATGCGGGAAGGTAAAATCTATGCAGCAGCCAAGGTGGGACAGGCGCTGAATCATTTTTTTCGCGTGGGCAACCTGATTGCCCTGCGGGAATTGGCTTTGCGCGAGCTGGCCGACGACGTAGACGAACGGCTGGAGTCGGCAGGACGGGGAAATGCCCTGCGGGGCCCTTGGCGGCGGCAGGAAGTCGTTTTTGTATGCGTTAGCGTCGGCGCGCATGCCGAATTGCTGATTCGGCGCGGATTTCGTACGGCATATCGGTTAAAGGCCGCCTGGCACGTACATCATGTACAGGTAGGCCGTACGGCGAAAGAACAGGCGGGCCGGCTTGAAGCGTTGGAGCAGCTGACAGTCAGGCTGGGAGGCCGGTTTCATGTGCATTCGGCAGACCGTCTGCGGGATGTGCCGATGATATTGGCGAACAAGGCTGCCGAGGCCAAGGCAACGCAGCTGGTCGTCGGGCAGGCCCGGCTCGGTTGGCATTTCAACCGGTATCAGGGAACCGGATCGCTGGTTAGCCGGCTTATCCGGTTGTCCAGACACATGGATGTGCTCATTGTGGCCGATTACGATCATGAAGCGGGTGAGGTGTCGGCGAATCGTGCAGGAACATAATAGGGATCACCAGCATGAAGCACGGCTGGAAAAACAAAAGCTGCCCCATACATGGGGCAGCGTGTCGGCATATGCGTGGGTAACGATCGCCATCGCGTTGCTGACCGCGCTGATCGACTGGATCGGGTTAAGCCGGGATATGGTCAACGCCGCGCTAGTCTACCTGTTTCCCGTATTGGTCAGCGCGGTCTATTGGGGACTTGGACCGGCAATATATGCGGCCAGCCTGGGCGCGGCTGCATTCGACCTGTTTTTTATCCCGCCTTATTTCAGCTTCAAGGTGCAAGATTTAAGATACATTCTTTCCTTTGCCGTATATTTGGCGGTTGCCATCCTTACGGCTACCCTGTCGGGCAAGCTCCGGCAGCAGTTGGAGACCGTAAGGCAGCGTGAAGCGACCACCAGTCTTCTCTATGGCTTGAGCCGTCAGATTACTGCCATAACGGATATGAAAACATTGCTATCCAGCATCGCTCGGCAGGTGTCGCAGATGCTGAACGCCCCGGCGGCACTCTATCTTCCCGATGCGGAAGGGGAATTGCAGGCGTCGTCTTCGCCTGCAAGACCTGGAGAACCTGAATGGGGAACCAGTGAATCGGAGCTGGCCATCGCCAGATGGGTGCTTGTTCACGGGCAGATGGCTGGCAGGGGATCTTCGAGCTTGCGGGAAGCCTCCGGAACCTATGTGCCGCTGCGCACGGAAGAACAGGTACATGGCGTGCTTGCGGTGAACATGGAACTGCCCGATCCCGGCAGTTTGCCGGAAAGACGCCGTTTGCTGGAAGCCTGTGCTGATCTGGCAGCAAGCGCGATTGCCCGAGTGAAGCTGGCGGAGGAAGCGCGTTTGGCCCAGATGACGGCCGAGTCGGAGCGCATTCGCACCGCCCTGCTCGATTCGGTGTCGCATGAGCTGCGTACGCCGCTCGCGGCCATTATGGGATCATCCACTGGCCTGCTGGAAAATGAGGAGCTTTTTACTGCCGAAGATCGGCGCGAACTGACGGCCAACATTCGGGATGCGGCGATGCGCATGAACCGGCTGGTGACGAACCTGCTCGAGATGGTCAAGCTGGAAAGCGGCATGCTTCAGCTCAGGCGTAACATGTGCGACGTGGGCGATATGTTAAGCGTAGTGTTGGCGCAAGTGCAGCAGTATAAGCAGCAGCGGATAATCCGATTGGAGCTGCCCGATCAGCCGCCATTCGTTTCCGGCGATGAAGTTTTGCTGGAACAGATGCTGGTCAACGTACTCAGCAATGCGATCAAATACTCGCCGAATCCCAGCGAGATCGTCATCTCGGTCGCGATGGATGCCGGGGAGGGTTGGCTGGTCATTACCGTGGCCGATCAAGGTCCAGGCATTCCGAAAGCGGAACGCGAGCGGGTGTTCGAGAAATTTTACCGTTCGGATTCCACGAAGCACGTCACCGGAAGCGGGCTAGGGCTGGCTATTTGCAGAGGCATCGTCGAGGTGCATGGCGGCACGATTGCGGCGGAAGCCAATCCGGACGGCGGCACGCGCATGGTCATCCGTTTGCCGCTGGATGAGGCAGACACGGGATTTCTCGGGACGGGAAAAGAAGAGGGACAGGAGGAATGCACATGACGGCATCGCAAGGTGCACGCATCTTGGTCGTGGATGACGAACCGCAAATTCGTAAACTGTTAAAGGTGACGCTTCAAGCGCATCAATTCGAAATCCATGAATGCATGGACGGGGAAGAAGCCGTCGCTCAAGCCGGAATCATGCATCCCGACTTGGTTGTGCTTGATCTAGGCTTGCCTGGCATGTCTGGAATGGATGTGCTGAAGCGGATTCGTGAGTGGTCGCAGGTTCCGATCATCGTGCTGACGGCCAAGGACCGGGAGGAAGATAAAATCGCCGCATTGGATGGCGGTGCCGACGATTACGTGACAAAACCCTTCGGCATGGGCGAACTGGTCGCCCGCATCCGGGTTGCGCTTCGCCATGCAGCCAAATCGGCCGACGAACCCGTATTGCGCTGCGGCGCTTTGACCATTGACCTTGCCCAAAGGCAGGTGGAGTTGGAGGGCATGCCCATCAAGCTGACCCCGACCGAGTACGACATGCTGAAGGTGCTTGCCTCCAATGCAGGCAAAATCGTGACCCAGCGCCAATTGCTGCAGCAGGTGTGGGGCAGTCATCACAACGAATCGGACAGCCATTATTTACGGGTATATATAGGACATTTGCGCAAAAAATTAAACGAAGATCCTGCTCAGCCGCGATTCATCCAGACTGAACCAGGCATCGGATATCGATTTTTAATGCAAGACTAATGCCACTGGCAATAAAAAAGAACAAACGCCATTCCCGTACGATCCGAGAATGGCGTTTATCGCGTTACCACTATTGTAATGTTAAGACGTAAATTTCGGCAGCCAGTCGCCGTGAGCTTCGATCAGCTCGTCGCACAGGGAAACGATGTCGTCGATGGAAAGCTCGGCCGACGTATGCGGATCAAGCATCGCTGCATGGTAGATGTGATCCTTTTTGCCTGTGATGGCAGCTTCGATGGTGAGCAGTTGGGTGTTGATGTTGGTGCGGTTCAGCGCAGCCAGCTGCGGTGGCAGGTCGCCGATGTACGTCGGAGTGATGCCCGATCCGTCGACTAGACACGGTACCTCGACACAGGCTTCGCGCGGCAGGTTGGTGATGAGTCCGGTGTTCATGACATTGCCGCCGATTTTATAAGGACGGTTCGTCTCCATGGCCTCCATGATATGGGAGGCGTACTCCCGGCTGCGGGTATGCTCGATGTTTTCGCTGGCGAACAGCTTCTCGCGCATTTCTTTCCAGCCTTCGATCTGATTGACGCAGCGGCGCGGATATTCGTCCAGCGGAATGTTGAAGCGCTCGATCAGTTCGGGGTAATTCTTTTTGATGAAATACGGATGATACTCGGCATTGTGTTCGGAAGATTCAGTCACATAATAGCCGAAGCGATGCATCAACTCGAAGCGCACCATGTCGTCGTGCTTCTCCTGTTGTTTGATGCGGGCAAGGCGTTTGATTTCCGGATACAGATCCTGTCCGTCCCGCGTGACTTCAAGCAGCCAGGCCATATGGTTGATGCCCGCAATTTTGGCGACAACACCGGTCTGATCGATCCCGAGGGCGTCGAAGAGATGCGGTACGCACACTTGCACGCTGTGGCAGAGGCCGACCGTTTTCACGCCGCCATGCACGCTCATGACATTGGTCAGCACCGCCATCGGATTCGTGTAGTTCAGGAACCAGGCATCCGGGCAGACTTCCTGGATATCCCGGGCGAAATCCAGCATGACCGGAATGGTCCGCAAGTTGCGGAAAATGCCGCCGATGCCGAGCGTATCCGCAATCGTCTGGCGCAGGCCGTATTTTTTCGGAATTTCGAAGTCGGTGATCGTGCACGGATCGTATCCGCCCACCTGGATGGCATTAATGACGTATTTGGCTCCGCGCAGCGCTTCCTTGCGATCGGAATAGGTTTGCACCTTGCAGCCGCTGCCAAGCGAACGTGCCATGCTGACCAGCAGCCGTTCGGAATCGCGCAGCCGCTCGGCATCGATATCGAACAGTGCCAGTTCAAAATCTTGCAGCGCTTCGGTCATCATGACGTCGCCGAGGACGTTTTTTACAAACACGGTGCTTCCCGCACCGAGAAACGTAATTTTGTTCATTTCAGGCTCAGCCTCCCTGGTGGATTGGTGTACCTCCACTATAGGGCGATTTGGCACGTTTCACTATGGCGCAACCTCACGTAAACATGGCATAATCCCATTTTTGCATTCGTTTACATTGCGATATGGCCCGGTTTGCCTGTTATAATTTTGATAAAACTCGAAGAAGTGAGTCGTGGGTGCAAACGTTGGCGGCTCTCCAAACAGAAGGAAGGGACAGACGTGAGCAGAATCGAAATGAATGTGGTGCCGATGGATTGGACGCAGATGGAATTGGTCATGCTTTTTTTCGGGTGGGAGGCCTGTGAGCCTTTGCATTACTGGGGGCCGGGCGTCCGTGACAGCTACATTATCCATTACGTTCACAAGGGACGCGGCAAGGTGCTGATGAACGATCGGCAGCATATGTTAACCAAGGGACAAGGTTTTCTCATTCTCCCCGACACGATCGTGCATTATGAAGCCGACGAGGCGGACCCATGGACGTATTCGTGGTTTGGCTTCAAAGGCGTGCAGGCCAAAGCGTTCATGCAGCGCGCGCAGTTGAATTCCGATCATCCGGTGTTTCGGGCAAGGAACGAGGCGGCGCTGGACGGATTGTATCAGGAAATGGTTCAGGTGTCCGGCCGCTCGGGCGCGGACGTGTTTACTCAAAGCTTGTTGTATCGCCTCATAGCCGAGCTGATTGCTTCTTCACCGGAAGAGGAGGGCAAGCGGCAGCCTTCTTCTACCAAAGAAGAGTACATACGGCAGGCGGTGAGATACATGGAGAACCGATACAGCCAAAAAACGAGCGTTCTCGACATCGCGCAAGCCGTAGGACTGGATCGCACGTACCTGTCGGGGCTGTTTAAGGAAAAGTACGGCAAGCCGCTGCAATCTTTTTTTCTGGAATACCGGATGAATCGCGCCGCCGAGCTGCTGCAGAGTCCGATGCTGTCCATTAGCGAGGTGGCACATTCGGTGGGATATACGGACCCGCTATTGTTCTCCAAAATGTTCAAAAAGGTCACCGGCATGTCTCCGAAGGGAGCCAGAACCAAGTCCACTGAAACGAGTGATGCACGATAGAATAAGTCCCTTAAATTTGAAGAAAAAGCTATGATCTTGCCTATCTGCCAGTTATACTGGAACACATACCAATCGAATAGACGGAACTGGGTGCTGTACCCGATCGGGTACAAGCTTAATAGGGAAGCCGGTGAAATGCCGGCGCGGTCCCGCCACTGTAACAGGGGAATCAGGCAGCGATAAGCCACTGGCCATAGCCGGGAAGGCGCTGCAACGATGTTGATCCTGAAGCCAGGAGACCTGCCCGGTTTGACAACACAGCAACAGCCTACGGGAGATAGGAAGGTGTTTTGAATTAGCGCGATTTTTGTATGGGAATCGGTTTATTTGAGGCGTCCTTATCCGGGAATATACGGGAGAGGGATGCCTTTTTTGCATGGCAGAGATCGGGTTTGCTGTGAATCGAAGCAGAGAGGACGGCTGGCTTTTGGGCAAATACATCGGTAAAAGAATACTTCAGCTGGCAGCCGTTCTGTTCGGCATCACCTTCCTGACCTTTCTCCTGACCTACCTGTCGCCGGGAGACCCGGCCAGGCTGATGCTCATGGCTACGGGCGTGACGCCATCCGAGGAGCTGGTTGAGCAGGTGCGGGCAGAATTGGGACTGGACAAGCCCTTTTGGGTGAGGTACGGCCTATGGCTTGGACAAGTCGGGACAGGAGATTTCGGTACGTCGTACAAATACGGACGGCCCGTGTTCGACGTGCTGATGTCACGTTTGCCGGCCACGCTGCGTTTGACAGGCGGTGCCATGCTTCTTGTGGTCGTTGTTTCGTTTCCGCTCGGCATCCTGTCGGCCATCCATAGAAATAAAGTGCTGGATCTCATCATTCGCCTGTTCTCCTTCGCAGGGTTGTCCATGCCAAGCTTCTGGCTGGGCATGCTGCTTATGCTCTGGTTCGGCGTGCATCTGAGGCTGTTTCCCGTCACGGGCAGCTCGGGTCTGCATAGTCTCGTATTGCCTGCATTAACGCTGGCACTGCCTTTGATCGCTCAGTACAGCAGGCAAATCCGCGCCGTCATTCTGGAGGAACATTCCCAGAACTACGTAGACGGAGCCAGAGCCAGAGGCATGAAGGAAGGAACAATCATGATCCGGCATATTCTTCCGAACGCGATGCTTCCAGTCATCACGCTAATGGGCATGTCTACCGGGGCGCTGCTCGGCGGGGCCGCAATCATAGAGAGCTTGTTCGTGTGGCCGGGCGTGGGCCAGATGGCGGTGGAAGCGATCTTTTCACGGGATTATCCGCTCATTCAGGGTTATGTGATCTGGATGGCTACGATGTATGTCGTGTTGAATCTGTTGGTCGATGTATGGACCCATCTGCGAGACCCGCGGATCCGATTGGATGTGGATGTATGATGAGGACATTCCGGCTTACGTTGTCGCAGCATCGTTGGTTCGCCGTGGTGCTCGCGTTGACGGCGTGTTGGATCGTGCTCGCCATGATCGCCCCCCTGTTTGCGCCGCATGATCCGCTGGCCACCAACTTTGGCATGGTGCTGCAACCCGCCAGCCCCGAGTATCCGCTCGGGACCGACCAATTGGGACGATGCATCCTGTCCCGTATCCTGTATGGGGCACGCACGTCGCTGCTGCTGACCTTCATGATGATCGGCATCGTGTTCGGGATCGGCGTAGGCATCGGCATCATTGCCGGTTATGCGCGCGGCATCGTGGATTCGCTGTTGATGCGGCTGGCCGATACGATGATGGCTTTTCCCGGAATCATTTTCGCCATCGCCGTCGTCGGCATGTTGGGTCCGGGTCTGCTTCATACGGTCATCGCGCTGTCGGTGGTCTGGTGGGCCAAATATGCGCGCATGGCGAGAAGTTTGGTCATATCGCTGCGACAAAAGGAATATGTCGCCGCCGCCGCTTTCAGCGGGGCGCGTCGTACCCGAATCGTTTGGGGCACCGTTCTGCCGAACATGCTGTCACCGTTAATCGTGATGGCCATGATGGATGTGGGCGGCATGATGCTCTCCATATCCGGCTTGTCCTTTCTGGGGCTTGGAGCGCAGCCGCCGGAACCGGAGTGGGGAGCCATGCTGAACGAAGGCCGGAGATACCTGCAGACGGCCCCATGGCTATTGCTGTATCCGGGCCTGGCGATATTTTGTACGGTCATGATTTTTAATTTGTTGGGCGACAGCCTCAGGGATGTGCTGGACCCTCGAAAAAACGCAGCTTGACTGGAGGATATAGAAGTGAAAACAACCCGTTTAAAAGCAGTACTGCTTACGTTCGCGTCATTTTTTATTGTATTTGCCCTAACGGCATGCGGAAGTACCAATTCATCCAGCAGGACTGGTACCGGTGGGAAAGAAACAAGCCCGGCAACGAGTGCATCCGCTGCGCCGACGCATTTGAACGTGGCTCTGTTCTGGCTCGGCACCAATCTGGACCCGGCGGTGGAATGGAACGGCTGGACGCTGACACGCGCGGCAATCGGCGAGACGTTGGTCCAGTTTGACGAGAACATGCAGCTTGTGCCCAAAATTGCCGAATCGTGGGAACAAGTCGATGACACCACATGGAAGTTCCAGATTCGCGATGGCGTTACGTTCCATAATGGCAACAAAGTCACGGCAGATGCTGTGAAAAAATCGATTGAGCGTGCCTTGGAGCTGAACGAAAGAGGGCTGTCCACACTGCCGATCGAATCCATGAAGGCGGAAGGGCAAGATTTGACGATCCAAACGACGGAACCTTACGCTTCCCTGCTCGGAAACATTGCGGAACCGCTGTTCGTCATCGTGGACACCAGTGCAGATACATCAAGATTCGAGAGCCAGCCGGTTGCAACGGGTCCGTTCATGGTAACCTCGTATACCCCGGATCAAGAAATTCAGGTGAAAAAGTATGACGGGTATTGGGACGGTGCTCCCGAAACGGATACGATCACGTTCAAATACATTAAGGATGACAGCACGCGAGCACTGGCCTTGCAGTCGGGCGAAATCGACGTGGCGAGCAACGTTGGGCGCAGCAGCCTCTCTTTGTTCGAGGACAAGGGCCAGTATGCCATCGACGAAATTCCAAGCTTGCGCACGCAGTTTGTCTGGTTCAATACAACGCATAAGCTGCTTGAGAATGCCAACGTTCGCCGTGCCATCTCGTATGGCATCGACCGCGAGATGTATGCCGGTACGCTGATCGGCGGCCAGGCGGCAAAAGGACCGTTTACTTCCGCGCTCCCGTTCGGATATGACAAACTCAAAGGGTACGACTATGAACCGGAACAGGCCAAGCAGCTGCTGGACGAAGCGGGATTCAAGGACACGGATGGCGACGGCATTCGGGAGAAAGACGGCCAGAAGCTGACGCTTCAGATGATCCTCAACTCTGCGTACGAGTCGGATGCGACCGTTGCGGCTGCGATGCAGTCCCAGCTCAAGGAGATCGGAGTAAACCTGGAGCTGGCCTCTTACGAGGATTTGACCGACCATCAGAGGAGCGGTAACTATGATCTGGCGCTGACCAGCATTAATACGGGCATTACGGGCGACCCTCAGTACATCCTCGATTTCTATTTCAAAACGGGGGCGGAATGGAACGTTGGCGGATACAGCAATCCGAAGCTGGACGAAATCATCGACCGCCTGCATTCCGAGTTCGACGTTGAAAAAAGATATGAACTGGCCGCAGAGGCGCAGCAAATTATTCTGGACGATGCCGCTTATATGTTCATTACGTATACGCCGATCAACATTGTCAGCAAAAATACCGTTCAGGGTGCAACCATGTATCCGATCGACTTTTATTTGCTGGATCGCAACATCAAGGTTGATCAGCAATGACTCCTTTGCTGCGGGTAAGTGATTTGTCTGTGGCTTACGGGAAGGAACAAGCTGCGTTGAAGCACCTTTCATTCGAAATGCATGCCGGCGAAGTGCTGGGCATCGTCGGCGAGAGCGGCAGTGGGAAATCGACGCTGCTGCGGGCTCTGCTCGGCATGCTGCCCAGCAGAGGGACATATGCGGGAGGCGACATCTTGTTTCAGGGCCAATCCGTGATGGGCCTTGCCCCAAAAGACTGGAGCAGGATTCGCGGCAAAAGGATCGCCATGGTATTTCAGGACAGCGGGTCCCACCTGAATCCGATCCGCAAAATTGGCAGCCAATACGAGGAAGCGATCCGCACGCATATAAAAGTAACGCGCAAATCGGCCCAGCGTATGGCCGTGGATACGTTGTCCGGCATGGGACTGGCTGACCCTGAGCGCGTCATGAAGTCTTATCCAAACCAACTTAGCGGGGGCATGAAGCAACGGGTGGCCATTGCCATGGCCGTGACGATGGAGCCGGAGCTGCTGCTTGCGGACGAACCGACCAGCGCGCTCGACGTATCGACCCAAGCCGAGGTGATGAAGCGGCTGCGCGAACTCAGCGACCATAGAGGAACCGGTGTCATCCTGGTTACCCATAACATTGCCGTTGCAGCGCACATGGCCGACCGAATCGGTGTCATGCAGAGCGGAGAGATGGTTGAATACGGGCGGACCGCCGACATCATCACGTCGCCGCAGGCTCCGTACACCCGCAAACTGCTGAACGCCGTGCCCGAATTGGAGGAACATAGAGGATGAGTGGTCATGAAGCACCTATTTTGGAACTTACGGAACTGAACAAATGCTACGCAGCGCCTGGACATGGTTCCGTGCAGGCACTATGCAACGTTAATCTGCAATTATATCCGGGCGAATGTCTGGGGATCGTAGGCGAAAGCGGCAGCGGAAAAAGCACGTTGGCCAGGTGTATCACACATTTGGAGAAAGTGACGTCCGGACAAATGTTTTATCGGGGGAAGGATATAACGCAGCTCAAAGGAGAACCATTGCGACAGCTGTATAAACAGGTTCAGATGGTCTTTCAGGAACCTTCGTCCATCTTCAATCCGCGGACGAGCATCGGCAAATTCGTGCGGGAGCCTCTCCTGAATTACAAAATGATGCGCCGTTCCGAAGCGGAAACGGCCGTGCTGCGCCTGCTTGAGCGCGTCGGTTTGCCCGCTGAAGCAGCGGATAAGTATCCGCATGAGCTAAGCGGGGGCGAGCAGCAGCGGGCGGTCATAGCCCGGGCGATCGGCGTGCAGCCGGACATCATTCTGTTCGATGAAGCTACTTCCGCTTTGGACGCCCCGATCCAGCAGCAAATGTTGGACCTGCTCGTCCAGCTCCGCCGGGAAACCGGCGTATCCTGCATGTTCATTTCGCATGACCTTGCCGTAGTGCAGAAAGTAAGCGACAGGGTTGCGGTAATGAACAAGGGCGAGATCGTGGAAGTGTTGGAGAGCGCTAAGTTAACCACGGCTGCACGGCATCCGTATACCCGTAGTCTGATGGCATCCGTTTTGTCCGTCAGGAAAATCAGGAATGAAATAAGGGGAAACAAAGAAGTCATATAAAAAACCAAGACTTCCCGAGTGATGTTCTGCCCGGGGAGTCTTGGTTTTTGTTTTGCCGGTTATAACCCGTTTCATCTGTTTCAGGAGGTTAATCTGCAGGCGATGGCTGCTTTGAGGCCAAATTAGTGCTGGCTCGCAGGTGTGGGGAGCTGGATGGTCATCTCCATGCCCTCGATGAATTGGCGTTCTTTCACTTTTTCGTTGAAGTCATCTTCAATGATGAACGGCCGTACGACGAGGTAACGGGTATCCCCGGGAGTTGTGCCATACAAGCGATCGCTGTCCAGCCGGTTATCGGTATACAACCCTTCGCCGCTCAAGGCGGGAAGCTGTCGCCCCTGATCGTCAAATAGGGCAATGCCTACCTTCCTGAGTTTTTCCTCTTCCTTAAGAGTCAAGCTCTTCTTGCCATTCACCAGAATGGACGTGGAGATACGGGTCGTAATCGGCGTGATGTGGATGTTCGATACGGAAGCGGTAAACTGATCGTTGGAGGCGTGGGCCGCATCCGGCTTGAAATCGACAATGTCTTCCGTTGACTTGGTGAAAGGAACGTCCAGTTTGAATTCATGGTCGATACCCTCCAAGGAAATCGAGACTTCTGCGTTAAAGTGGTCGGGCAGAGAGGCACCCTGGCCTGCTTTTTCGAACACATTTTCGAAGACGAGTACGTCAGGCTCAGTCTCTCCTGCAGAGGAGTAGAACAAACCGCCTGTTTGTTGGTAGCCATCGACTTCAAAAAAGACATTGCTGATCCCGCTGCTTAAAGGAATGATATCTTCGCCGGTATCGTACTTCCCATCCTTGAGATTGGGAGCGTTGACCCGTACCAAAAAGGCTGCGCGCGTTCCGTCATACACCGTTTCGAAGACATCCAGCTTGACATCCTGATAAGAAACGGTGCTGTTTGTTTGGGATACCAGCCCGTCTTTTCCAGCTTGTTGCAGTCCGATATCTGCCTGAATGGTGCTGAACAGGCTGCCGACCAAAGGGATTTTTTTGATCGAGTCGGCCATGGCCGGCGATACAAAACCTGAAGCAAATACGGTAACGGCAGCTAAACTGCTGGCCATGGCAATGAACCCTGCGCGGCGCAGCCGGGAGCGTTTCCGGGCACGCGGCTGCGTCTCAATCTCCGGTTGAGTATGTGCATGCGCTGCCGGCAATGAAGCAAGGGTCTCATCGATGCGGCTGCGGACGAGCTCCGATATTTCCGGTTTATTCTCGCCTGTCTCACGTAGTAATTGTTCAATATTAGATGGTTTCAACATTTAATTTTCCCTCCCGAAACAATTTGAATTTACGGTACAACTCATTTCTGGCACGCTGCAGGCGCATTTTAACCGCGCTTTCGGAAATGTTCAGCGTATCCGCGATCTGCTTGGTGGTAAGGTCTTCAAAGTAATGAAGCACAACAACGATCCGCTTTTGTTCATCGAGCCGGTCAACGGCTTCTCTCAAATCCACATGATCGTAATCATGACCGTGATCGGGATTCTCGGGAACTTCTGCATACGATATGGATCGTGATCGACGGGACAATAGGGTGTTGCATTCGTTGATGAGGATGCGGAAGATCCATGTTTTGAAATATTTCGGCTCCCGAAGCGTATGCATGGCCTTGTAAGCCTTCAGTATCGTTTCCTGGACCGCGTCGGCGACATCCTCTTCTTGGCGAAGCATGCTTTTGGCGGTGTTGTACAATGAATGTTCCATATGTCTGATAAGGCTGACGAACGCCTCTCGATTTCCTTGGATGGCTTGTGGAACAAGTTGGGCCCAATCCACAGCGATCACTCCTTTCTTGATGAGCGTGCTATATAAACCGCACGAATCCATCACACAAGGCCACTACGAGTGCAGTACCATCTTCCGATCGCTGTTATCCCCGGATTTTTTGACTCCCCTTTTTCAAGGGAAAATCCGGTGAACAGCCTATGCTTTCGAAGCAGCTTTCTTTCAGAAAGCTCTTAGACCGCTCCGCTTCTTCAGATTGGTTCTGCCTCTCCGTTAACGTGTGTATGTTTTTTTGCGATTTATATATATTTTTTTATTTTTGATACATTAGTTAGACCTGCGTGAGGCATGACATGGTCACAATTATTTTGTGTACATGAAATATGGACGCTAATTCAGGGACGAAGCCCTGATGGAAACACAGATTGGAGAGTGGCATGGAGGTAAGGAAAGACATCGCTAGAGCAGCGTGAAGGAGAGGTATACACAAAAAAACGGATACGCAAAGTGCGTACCCGGTAAATCTTTGAACAAGTATAGTTGGATGGATCCATTCGATCCGGCCAGTCCTTATGCCATATTCCAATTTTCGCCGTTCAGGTATTTCTCGGTGAGAATGGACAGCATCTGAATGCCGACTTCGTTGTGCCCGCCTTCGGGAATAATGATGTCCGCATACTTTTTGGATGGCTCGATAAATGCGTCATGCATCGGTTTGACCGTTTCGAGGTACTGTTTGTACACCGATTGGATCGTGCGCCCGCGTTCCTCGATGTCTCGGAGCACTCTGCGCAAAATCCGCACATCGGAATCGGTATCGACGAATACTTTGATATCCATCAGGCTGCGAAGCTGCTCGTCGATCAACACATGCAGACCTTCCACGATGACGATGTGGTTGGGCTCCAGCTCTACCGTTTCATCGGCGGAGCGATTGTCCAAGGTGAAGTCGTACACCGGCGCGTAAGCCGTCTGTCCGTTTTTCAAAAGGGTAAGATGTTCGATCAACAGATCATTGTCAAAAGCGAAGGGATGATCGTAATTGGTCAATCTGCGCTGCTCGGGCGTGAGGTGGGACTGGTCTTTGTAATAATTGTCCTGGGAGATAAACGTAACTTTGCCTGACCCCAGACGTTGAATGACGGAGCGGGCCACCGTCGTTTTGCCGGAACCGGTCCCTCCGGCGATACCTATAATAAGCATGGTCGTTCCATTAACCTCCTAAAAGTGGCTGCTTTGTCGTTTTGTATATGGAATTGAAGGCCGACTGATTCATAGCCTCTCAGTGAATGCACAATTCCTTTATTGTATCACAGTGCAGCGCATTTTTCATCTGAACGGAGGGCGCCAGATTTGGGGAATTGCTCGCCCTAGAGTAAACCGACTAGTGCTGGGGCACCATATTCCTGATAATGGATGGTTGACAATTTGGCGCTTCAGACTATAATAAGGGTATATTCCTAACACGGACTGTTACTGGGCGAACCAGGCATGACCGAATTCGATTGCATAATCTGTAATCGCTTTCGGTCATTTTTTATTTTTTGCAGGGGGGTGAGCGTGCATGAAGGTGATCAAGAAAGTGAACAACAACGTGGCGATTGCCATTAATGACAAAAACGAAGAAGTGTTTGTGGTTGGCAAGGGAGTAGGTTTTCTGAAGACGCCATACGAGTTGACCGAAACAGATATGGTAGAGAAAATTCTCGTAGCTCCCAAAAACATCCGCATGTACGACTTGTTGAACAGCATTCCGATCGAGGATATTTACCTCGCGGAGGAAGTCATTAAGCTGGGCAGCGACATTTTGGGCAAAACGTTCAATCCCAATCTGCTGCTCACCCTGTCTGACCATATCAGTTTCGCCCTGGTTCGTACCCGTGAAGGCGTCTCCATCAACAATCCGCTGGAATGGGAAGTGCGCACCCTGTACCCGGATGAGACCCGTGTAGGAGAAGCAGCAGTCCGATTGATTGAAGAAAAATCGGGGGTCAAGCTCCCGGCAGCCGAAACTACCTTGATCGCTTTGCATTTCGTGAATGCCCAGGTAGGTTCGGGCGAAATGAGCGATACGACCAAAATCATGACCGTGACCGGCGAGATTTTGTCCATCATCAAATACGCACTGAAAATCGACTTTCAGGAGGAGTCCATTCATTTCATGCGTTTTGCCACCCATATTCGCTACTTCATCATGCGGCAGATGAGCGGCAAGTCGCTGAAAGATGAGAATGAATCCTTGTACGAGATGGTGAAGGAGAAATTTCCGCGTGAACTGCAGTGCGTGGAGAAGATTGCGGCGTTTCTGCACAACAATTACGGCTGGACCTGTACCAATGACGAGAAATTGTATCTCATTCTTCATATCCAAAGGCTGATCTCCAATGACCAGCCCAATCCATTCGACAACTGAATGTAACCATATGGACTGTTACTGATTCGATCAGGCATGACCAAGCATAGGGGAATGACGATTCCCTGGCTTGGTCATTTTTTTTTGAAATCTTCTACTACTTTGTTAAGGAGAATGGTCATGAACAACAAGGAATTGGCCCAAAACGTGCTGGAGCTCGTCGGCGGCGAGCGTAACATTTCCTCTTTGACGCATTGCGCCACGCGGCTCAGATTTGTATTGAAAGAAGACGGAAAGGCAGACCTGAAGGCGCTGGACAGCCTGGAAGGCGTACTGAAAGCGCAAAATGCCGGAGGGCAGGTTCAGGTGGTCGTGGGGAACAAGGTTGACGCCGTTTACGGCGAGATTCGCAATCTTACCTCCGGCAACCTGCAAACGGAAGAAGGAGAAGCGGCACCGAAAAAGAAACAAAATCCGATCAATGCGGTGCTCGAAACGATCGCGGGCATTTTTACGCCCGTGCTTCCGGCCTTGGTCGGCTGCGGTATGATCAAGTGCGTGGCCACCGTTATGGCGGCCCTTGGATGGTTGGAGGGCTCCGGCTTCCTGTCGATCATCAACATGATCGGCGATTTGATCTTCTATTTCCTGCCTTTCTTCCTGGCCGTAAGTGCGGCCCACAAATTCAAAACCAATCCGTATCTGGCCGTGGCGCTTGCCGCAGGCCTGATGCACCCGGTCATTCTTGATGCGGCGGCCAAAATTGCCGATACCGGTGTGAAAACCATTGATTTTCTCGGTATGCCGATCCTGCTCATGAAATACTCTTCGTCTGTCATTCCCATTATTCTAGGCGTATGGATTATGAGTTACGTGTACCCGGTCGTCGACAAAGTCATTCCCAAGTTTTTGCGCGTCCTGCTGACGCCGATGATTGTGTTGTTCATCATGATCCCGCTCGAATTGATCGTGCTTGGGCCGATCGGTTCTTATATCGGTACCTGGTTGACGGATGGCATCAACTATTTGTACGCAACGGCTGGCGTGCTGGCAGGTGCGATTCTCGGGTTCTTTAAACCAATCATGGTCATGTTCGGCATGCACTATGCGATCATGCCGATTCAAATTCAACAGGTGGCAAGTCTGGGTTCTACCGTTTTGCTGCCGGCAGCGCTCGCAGGGAATCTTGCCCAAGCGGGTGCCGCATTCGCCGTGTTTGTGCTTACGAAAAACAAAACGATGAAATCAGCATCGGGCTCTGCCGGGTTTACCGCCTTGTTCGGCATTACCGAACCGGCGATCTACGGGGTCAATCTCCGTTATAAACGACCGTTCTTTGCAGGTTGCGCTGCAGCGGGAATCGTGAGCGGTTTCTACAGTATTGTGCATGCCAGTGCTAACGCGATTGCCCTGCCAGGTGTGCTGGCATTGGGGACGTACACGGCCGACAGTTACGTTTATGTCGTCATCGGCTCTATTGCGGCCGTTGTTCTTGGTTTCGTGTTTACGCTGCTGGCAGGCATCAAGGAAGATGCAGACGGGAAGACCGCTGCACGCAAAGAAAAAAATGCAGCTTCCGCGACAACGAGCGCGGTGGCGAACGAATCGCTTGCGGATTCTTCCGTCTCCGCAGCTTCGGCTGCATCCGACATGCTCATCGTGAGCCCGATGACGGGCGAGGTCAAGCCGTTGTCCGAGGTCGAGGACCAAGCATTTGCACAGGAGTTAATGGGCAAAGGCATCGCCATCGTGCCGACCGAAGGCAAAGTATATGCTCCGTTTGACGGGGTTGTCGAAGCGTTGTACAGAACCAAACATGCCATCGGGCTCAAAGCATCGAACGGCGTAGAAATTTTGATTCATATCGGCGTGGATACGGTGAGCCTGAAAGGCAAACATTTCACATCCCATGTGGAGCAAGGGCAATCCATGCAGGCGGGCGACCTGCTGGTGGAATTCGACCCGGAAGGCATCAAAGCCGATGGATACAATACGATTACGTCCATCGTCGTGACCAACATGCAGCAATTCGGCGACGTGCTCACGGCGTCGGACAGCGGTTCGATCAAGGAAAGCGAAGCGCTGCTCAAATTGATTCCGTAATCGTAATCCAACCACAATCGTGGCGGATGCGTTGGGCCAATGGGAGCGCGGCTCCTTTTTGCCCCTTTTATCACACTCAAGGAGGAAAACAACATGACACAATCTTTATTCCCGGAAGGATTTTTATGGGGAGGCGCACTTTCGGCATGTCAGGCAGAGGGAGCTTACAACGTGGATGGCAAAAGCCTGACCATTCCCGAAGTGATGAAGTTCAATGCCAACAATGACCGCAAAGTTACCAAACAGATGAAAATTAACCGCGAGATGATCGAAGAGGCCAAAAACGACCCGGATACCGTTAAATATCCGAAACGCCGCGGCATCGACTTTTACCATACATTCCGCGAGGATATTGCCCTTTTTGCCGAAATGGGCTTCAAAGTGTTCCGTTATTCCATTGCATGGGCGCGTGTATTCCCTGGCGGAGATGATGCAGCACCAAACGAAAAGGCTTTGCAATTCTATGATCAAGTCATCGACGAGTGCCTGAAACATGGCATGGAACCGCTGATTACGATCAGTCATTTCGACATGCCGATCGTGCTGATCGACAAATTCGGCGGCTGGTATAACCGCAAGCTGGTGGACTTGTACCTCAACTACTGCGAAGTGTTGTTCAATCGTTACAAGGGGAAAGTGAAGTACTGGGTAACGTTCAACGAAATCAACATGAGCGTGAAGGCCGGCGCCAAAACGCTCGGCATTATCGAATACGACAAACCGAATTACGAGGAAATGCTGTTCCAAGGGCTGCACCATCAGTTCGTGGCGGCGTCCAGAGCAACCAAACGGGCACACGAGATCGACCCGAATAACAAAATCGGCAGTATGGTGGCATATTTCACGACCTACCCTTACACGTGCAAACCGGAGGACGCGCTCCAGATGCAAAAGGATGACCAAATGAAAAACCAGTTCTTCCTTGACGTGCTGAACCTGGGCGAATACCCGTATTTCGCCAAGACGTACTTCAAGGAAAAAGGAATCGAGCTGCAGATGGAGGATGGCGATCTGGATAGCATCCGCGCGTATACGGCCGATTTCGTGGGTATGTCCTACTACAACTCCATGATTTCCAGCAGCGACATGGAACAGTTGGAATTGACGGCAGGCAACGTACACAGCGTGTACAAAAACCCGCATTTGCCCGAAAACGAGTGGGGCTGGCAGATCGACCCTGTGGGTCTCCGTTACACGTTGAACCTGGTATATGACCGCTACCACAAACCGGTATTCATTTTGGAGAACAGCTCCGGTTTCTACGACAAAGTGAATGAAGACGGCACGGTAAACGACCCTTACCGCATTGATTTCTTAAGCAAACATATCGAACAGATGGGCCTGGCCATTCAGGACGGCGTGGAAGTGATCGGGTATACGATGTGGGGACCGATCGACATGATCAGTTCTTCGACGTCGGAGATGAGCAAACGTTACGGTTTCATCTATGTCGATCAGGATGACTACGGCAACGGTACGATGAAGAGAACCCGCAAAGACTCCTTCTATTGGTATCAGAACGTGATCCGGACGAACGGAGCCGAGCTATAGACGCAATGAACATTCTGGGATCGGTTAAAAAAATTCCCGGCGGCCTGCTCATCGTGCCCATGATGCTGGCAGCCGTCGTCAACACGGTGTTTCCGCAGTTCTTTCAGATGGGTGACCCGACAACGGCGCTATTCACCTCGAAAGGAACGATGGTGCTCATCGGCATGATTCTGCTCGTATCGGGCACGCAATTGAACTTGCGGAAGCTCCCTGTCACGCTGAAGCGGGCAGGGGTGCACTGTCTGGCCAGAGTGCTGATCGCCTGGCTGTTCGGCTGGACATTCGTGCAATGGTTCGGCGTGGAGGGCTTTGCCGGCATTTCCGCCGTTGCGTTCATCGCCGTGTTGACCAGCTGCAATCCGGGCCTTTACCTGGCCTTGATGAATTCCTATGGAGACGATGTGGACCAGGCAGCATTCGGCATTTTGAACCTGATCGCCGTTCCGGTCATTCCGGTCATGATCCTGAATTCGGCCAGCGGCGTGGGGATCGATTACCTGAGCGTGCTGGCCACGCTGGTTCCTTTCCTGATCGGCATCCTGCTGGGCAATCTTGATGGCAATATCCAGAAGATGTTTGCTCCGGGAACGGTCATTTTGCTGCCGTTCTTGGGGACAAGCTTCGGGTCGAACATCGACCTGGGCGTTGCTTTCCGTTCGAGTCTGTCCGGGCTGTTGGTAACGCTGCTGTTTTTCATCCTTTGTTTACTGCCGCTGATCATGATTGACCGTGCTTTGTTAAAGCGCCCGGGGTATGCGGCAGCAGCCACCTGCTCGGTCGCCGGATTGTCCATGGTGGTGCCCGCCATGGCCGCCGGATTTAATCCGGCTTATGCTCCGTATGTTGAATCGGCTATTGCGCAGATCGCTTTTGCGGTTATCCTGACATCCATCACCGTACCTTATATCGTGAAACGGCTGGCCGGAAAGGGAGCATCGACGGAAACGGCACATTAACCCAATAAACATGAGCATCCATTGCGGTCCATTGCCTTGCCCAGATGTGGGAGAGGAACGGACCGCTTTTGGTTTGGTTGGACAGGGTGAGTGAGGGTAAACTGCCGCATTTAGAGCCTGGAGTATCAAATGTGTCTCATTTTTGCGATTATGGGTTGAAGGTTGTAGGACCTTTGATATAATGGCGTCGAAAGATGTCTCTTTTTGTATAGTCGTCTTTCGAAATTGGGGGAGGTGTTTTCGGTGAAAAAAACGGGCAAGTTCATTACGTCCACCGTGATCGCCACGGTAGCAGCCGTATCCATCGGTTCTGCCGTGTCGGCGCAAAGCAGTACATATGTGGGATCGTCCATCCCATCCGTGACTAGCATCGATTTGCAAAGCATGGATTTGGAGACGGCGCTGATGATGGTCCAAACCCAGCGCGCCGCATTGCTGGAACAACAGCTTAAATCGCAATTGGACGCGGTGCAGCAGCGCAACCAGCAGATTGCGCAATTGAATGAACAATTGCAGCAAGCTCAACTGCGCGGGGACCAAGCGGCGGTCCAAGCGATCAAGAGCCAGATCGATGCACTGGGCAGCTCGCAGCAAATGGACATGCTTCGCCTGCAGTCGTTGAGCAACAAGCGCAACGAGGCATTTGACGTCATGACCAATTTCATCAAAAAAATGCAGGATTCCAGATCGTCCATTATCGGCAACATGCGATAAGACAGGGAAGAGCGGGTAAGCAAAGAGCGAAGGCGGAGTTTTGACTCCAACCTTCGCTCTTTTTTAGGTCAAGACCAATCCCGCCGACGGGTGAACAAGTCCTGCAATTCATCGGTCGACAGCTCGGTAATCCAGTTTTCGGAGCTTGTAATGATGTTGTCGCTAAGCTGCTGTTTGCTTTCCAGCATTTCGTCGATGCGCTCCTCGAGCGTGCCAAGCGAGATGAACTTGTGTACCTGAACGTCCTTGGTCTGGCCCATGCGATAGGCGCGGTCGGTGGCCTGGTTCTCGACGGCCGGGTTCCACCAGCGGTCGAAATGGAACACATGGTTGGCCGCCGTCAGGTTAAGGCCGACTCCGCCTGCCTTGATCGACAGGATGAAAACGGAAGGCTGCTGGTCCGCCAGCAGCGTCCGGGATTGGAATTGTTCGATCATGCGATCGCGCGCTTTTTTGGACGTGCCGCCGTGCAGGTAGAGCACGGGTTCCTGCAGTTCTTGCCGCAACACCCTCTGGAGCATTTCGCCCATGCCGATATATTGCGTGAAAATCAGGCAGCGCTCGCCTTCCTCCCGCAGCTCCCGCACAAGCTCCATCAGCCGTTCCAGCTTGGCTGACCGGCTGATCAGCATAGCCATGTCCTGCGGGCTGTACGTGTCGTACTCCGAGTCGGCTTCGCCTGCGGACAGCGCCTCGGGAGGCGGTTCTTTCGTAACCAGCAGCGGATGGTCGCAGAGCTGCTTGAGCTGGGTCAGGGCGGACAGGATCGCGCCTTTGCGCTTGATGCCCTCCAGCTCTTTCATTTTGTCCATCAATTCCTTGACGGATTGGTCATAGAGGGCGCTTTGTTCGCCGGTAAGATGGATATAGGTTTTCATTTCGTTTTTGTCAGGCAGATCGAGCTGGATGTTCGGGTCCTTTTTTTTGCGGCGAAGCATGAACGGTTTCACCAGCTGCTGCAGGTCCTGCATGCGGTCCTCGTCTTTATCCTTCTCGATCGCGCTGATAAAGCGGTTCTGGAACGCTCTGGCGCTGCCCAAATACCCAGGGTTGATGAAATCGTAGATCGACCACAGCTCGGCGAGCCTGTTCTCGATCGGCGTACCTGTCAGCGCAATGCGATGTTTGGCGGGAAAGCTGCGTACGGCGAGAGACTGTTTCGTCTGCGCGTTTTTGATATTCTGCGCTTCGTCCAGGCAAATGGAAGCCCAGGTATAGGACTGCAGCATTTCCTGATCCAGCGTTGCGGTAGCATAGGACGTGATGACGATATCCACTTGCTCCATCTGGGCCCGGAATTCGTCTCCGCTGCTTCTGCGCGCCCCATAATGAAGCAGGACGTTCACGGACGGGGCAAAACGGCTGATCTCCTTCTGCCAGTTGCCCAGCACGGAGGTGGGACAGACGAGCAGGGCAGGCGCCTGTCCTGCGGAACGTGGTTCGTTTTCCTTCAGATGCAGAAGGTACGTAATGAACTGAATCGTCTTCCCAAGCCCCATGTCGTCGGCGAGACAGGCCCCAAGCCCGAATCGGCGCAGGAAGCCCAGCCAAGAGAAGCCTTCCTTCTGGTAGGAACGAAGCTCGGCGTGCAATCCGGCCGGCACCGGCAGCGAAGGAGCGCCGCCCTGACCGCCGCCAAGCTGGGCAATGATGCGGTTCAAATGTTCGTTCAGTTCCACTTCCAGATGGACGCGGTCCGGCGATTCTTCAGGTTCTTCTTCCTGCTGTCCTTCACGCTGCTTGAGCTTGCGATATTCGCGCTGCTCGTTATGCAGCAGATGCAGATGCAGGATGTCCTGGAACGACAATCCCTGCTTCCGGTCCACGCCTTCCATCGCCCGCCGGATCTGTTCCAGGAGGGCGGGATCGAGCGGTACCCATTCGCCGCGGAAGCGGACAAGCCGCTCGTTGCGCGCGACCAGGTCGGCGAATTCCTCTTCGCTCAGGTCCGTATCGCCGATCGCAATGCGCCAGTCGAAATGAATGATGGAGTCCAGTCCAAAAAAAGACTGACCGCGTTCTTTGCCTTCTTCTTCCTTGACTTTGGCGCGAAGACGCGGCTTTTTCTTGCGGGCGGCTTCCCACCACCCCGGCAGCAGCACCTGCCAGCCCGCTTCGAGCAATCGGCCGCTCTCCACCGTCAGGAACTGCCAAGCCTCCTGGTCGCTCAGCGGGTCGCTCAACACGTCGCGGCTGCCACGTTCCGAGCGGTGGACGCGCGTTAATTGGCCGCGCAGCTGATCCAGCCAACCGGCGGAACGATCCAGGATGAAGGCCTCCCATAGCTGCGGCCATTCTCCTTCGGCGCGGCCTTGTGAGTCCAGCCTGATCGGCAGCAGCACGGAGGCGTCCAGCTTGTCCTGCAATACGAGCCGCAGCCGCCAGGCGGGGGAGTCGTCATCCGGCTCCAGCAATTGCAGCAGCGGACGGAACGGTGCCGCGTCCGCTTTCCAGCCGATGGAGACAAGCCATGCCTGTGCATCCAGGCCGGGCGCAACCTTCGGCAAGGCGCCGCCTTGAGGGAAGAGCTGCGGAAATTCGCGCCGCAGGTCGGTCGCGGTTTCTTCCGTGCCGTAGCAGTGCTGGAAAACGGAGGCCGAATATGCGGCGGCAAGGCCTTCGCCGAAGCTTTCGTCCGTTTCCTCCAGCGCTTTGGCGAGAGCGGAGCGATCCTGCGCTTTGAGGCCGGCACCATCCCAAGACCATTGCAGCCGCCCCGAGCGAAAAGCGTCGAAGCTGGGCACGAATTTGCGGTCTTCGATGGTTGCTGCCAGAACCGGGGCCAGCCTGATGAGGTGAGCGGCCTGTTCGTCCCACTGCCATTCGATGTGCAGCAGGGTGTGCATGTCGGCAAAGAACGGAATGACTTCTTCGGCGGGAAGCACGACCAGCTCAATCTCTTCGATCTGCCGGGTTTCGAGTTCGGTACCGTAGAACGAAGGAACGTGCCAGGCAAATAAACGCTGTTTGAGCGTTTGTCCGGGCACGAATTGATAGGTGTTCGACGCCCCGTAGAACAGGGCGTCCCCGTAACCTGTCAGAGCAACATGGACAACGATGGTTTCGGTATATGGATGAATGGCGCTCATGAGATCAATTTCCCTTTCCGAAGCTCTTCCTGCAAGGCCCGCAGCCGGCTGTTGCGAACGGCGAGTGAAGTAATGAACGCTTCCCAGCGTTCTTCCTGCTTCAATTTTTTATACAATTTGGCCAGCCGCTTGAGCAGTTTGACCGCTGCTTTGTATCCGTCCCGGTTGCGCTGCTCGATATGGCGCTCGGCAGCCTGGTGGTAGAAGGGCAGCAGCAGCTCCGGCGCCTCCTTCTCGATCGGTTCCAGCATAGCGACCCGGAAATCGAGCGGCTCAGCGCCTGTGCTTAATTGAAAGTCGATCCATCTGCGCCATTGCCCGCGAAGGCGCATGGCTTCTTCATAGGCCGGACGGGAATGGGGAAGCATACCGACCAAGGTATCCCACATCCGGTTTTCCTCTTCCGGCAGATGGCGAAGCGTGTCGTCCCATAGCTGCATGTATGCCTGCAGCGAATCGTTGCGGCGGCCGACCAGAAGCGGCCCGAGCTCGCCGAGCCATGCGGCTAGACGTTCCCAGCGGGAATCATCGGCGAGTACATGCAGAAAATGCATCAAATGCTCCGGCGGCATACCGAATGCGGAGTGTCCGCGACCCAGCAGCTGCCAAGCCCGTTCATCCCGTTCCAGGTGAAACAGGATCCATCCCTGCGCCAGAGCAAGGGGGAGGGAGCCTGCAGCGCCTGGCTTAACACGTTGTTCGGACCCAGAGCCATTTGCAGCTCCATCCCGGCTTCCGCCTGTCGGCATTGAAGCACGTTGAATTTCCTGCTCTACCGCCACAAGGGTACGCAATTCGGATTCAAGCATGGGTACCCGCTTGTCCGACATGGGAACGATCCAGTTCAACCAGAGCTGCCGATAGATCGGCGTGAAAAACAATAGGGTTTGCGTTTCGGACAACATCTGGCTGCGCAGGTATTGAACCGTCTCTTGCACCCGGCTCCAGATTCGTTCCCGCTCCGCTTCGCTTTGATTGGATAGCTCAAGCGGTCGATTCAACTCGTTTTCCGCGTTCTGCAGCAGGGCATCGGCAGCCATTTGTGCGGCAACATTCAAATAGATGGGCATACTTGGAATTGAACCGCGTTCCGGCACGCAAAAACGCAGCAGATGCAAGTGTGCGTGCAGTGCGAACAACTGGTCCATTCCGGGGGATAACTTGGGCTTGATCGCGTAGAGCTCGTCTTGGGCTTCCTGCACGTAGGATACGCTGGGCGTTCCCGTGCCAAGCCGGACCAAACATTTGGCGAACAGGTCATGCCATGTATCGATGTGCAGCTCCGCCAGCGATGCGGCTTCTTCCTTCAGTTTCATATAGCCGTAATCGGGAGGCGTCTCCGTCCGGGGAATCACCGCGTGTCCGGCTCTTCCGCTGCTTGCCTTGTCAACCGGTTTGGAGGGACTGCGTTTCAAAACCGTGCTTGTATGCGCATTGGCTATGGCCTGAACGGGGCGGCCAAGCTGTTCGGCCCAACTCATCATGATTGCAGCGATATGCCTGCAGCCCGAAGCTGCCGGACAGGTACATTGACTTTCCGATAACGCGTAGGGGTTCAGCGTGGCTTCTTCGTGTTCGTCCGAACCTTGAACGGTGGCCGAGACGTTGCCTTGTTCGCTATAATGCAACGCAGCGACGCGTTTTTGTTTATAATATTGGAAGCCGCGCATGAGGGTCAGGCTGTCATACTGGTCGGCCACCTGGGCGATCAGCTGCTGCCACTGCGCGTCAGTCATGTTCATGTCATTCGATATGTTCATCATTCCATCTCCTGGCTACGTCATGCTCTATAACCATCATATCAGTTATGGACTGCCTCGTGCATGAATTCTGCGAATAGTTTCCGTTTCGATGCAGCGCCGACGACATGCAGCCAGAATATAACTACGGGAGCGAGCTTATGAAACTGTTAACGTTAAACGCCCACGCATGGGTAGAAGAAGACCAGATGAACAAAATCGGCGGACTGGCCCGGTTCATTAACGAAAACCGGTTCGATATCGTCGCCTTGCAGGAGGTTAACCAAACCGCGCAGGAGCAGCCGCTATCAGCAGAGGAGCTGGACCGCTATGTTGTTGCCGAACCCGGTACGGTCATTAAAAAGGATAATTACGCCCACGTCCTGCTTGGGCAGCTGGATACGCCCTACTATTGGACATGGATTCCGACCCATGCCAGCTTCGGCAAATTTGATGAAGGACTGGCCATTTTGAGCCGGACGCCGATCAAGGCGGCGTTTGGAGAGTATGCTTCGCATCTTCAGGATTACTACAATTACCGGACTCGCAAAATCGTTGGGGTGCAAACGGTCGTTGAAGGACAGGCAACCTGGTTTGTGAACGGTCACTTCAATTGGTGGAACGACGAGCTGGAGCCGTTTAAAGAGCAGTGGGATCTCACCGAGGAAAAGCTGGCCCCTTACAAAGAACAGCCGTTATACATTATGGGCGATTTCAACAATGTGGCGGAGGTTCGTGGCCAGGGTTACGATTACATGGTGGAAAAGGGCTGGAATGACCTGTACGCGACAGCCCTCAGCAAAGATGAGGGAGCAACAGTAGTCAAAGCCATTGCCGGGTGGTCAGACAACAGCCATCCTCTGCGCATTGATTACATTTGGTCCGCGCATCCGGTTCAGGCCCAATCTTCAACGGTTGTGCTGAACGGAACGAACGGTCCGGTTGTATCGGATCATTATGGCGTGGCGGTGGAGATTTAGAATCGCTCAAAGGTTCGTGTGGATAGGCCCAACAAAGGCCGCCCGTCGTAGTTTTTTTCGAAATCTACGGCAGGGCGGCCTTTTGCATCATTTTGTCCTGTCTATGTATCGATCTTAAGGGTGACTTAGCGTTCTTTCTATTCCAAGGCCAGCATCTGGTGCACGAATTTTTTCAGATCGGCGCTCGTCTGGCTGAGCTGTTCGATGCTTACCATGAACTCCGCGACCAATTGGGCTTGATCCACCGTGGCAGTCGTAATCTGGCTGATTTCCTGCTCCATATGTTTCATGGACTCGCGAACGTTGCCCAAAGAGGATTCAATGTCTGCAGCAGCTTGCTTCGTGTGATCCGACAGCTTGCGAACTTCGCTGGCCACCACGCCGAATCCGCTTCCCAAATCGCCTACCCGTGCCGCTTCAATCATGGCGTTAAGTCCCAGCAGGTTCGTTTGTTCCGATACTTCGCGAATCACCGAAGTGACTTTGGTCACGCTTACCGAGTTTTCCACCGCCTGTTTCGAGTTGCGCAAAATCTCCTCCGATGTGGCAGACAGCTCCTCGGAATGCGCAGCAACCTGCTGAATGCCGCCGAGCAGCGCGTTGATCGTGGATTCGTTCTCGTTGATCAGGTTTTCCAAGGTAAGATGATTGTCCAGAGAATAGTTCACGCCCAGAATGCCGACAACCTCGTCGTTTTCCTTGATCGGAATCAGAATGGAGTCGAAGGGTCTTCCCTGCAGGTCGCCAGGCATGCGAACAATGGTACGAGAGTCTTTGTTGGCAAGCATCTTGAAGTTTTTGTAATCGTCATGAAGCTCGTCCCCGACTTTTACACCGATCTCCAGGCTTTTGGCTTCGGAGAAATAGAGCACTTTCTCATGGTCATTAATGGATATCGATACGTCGTCGCGAAACATTTGCTGCACAAAAGGCATGGCATTCACCAAAGATTCTAGCGTATTCATGGTTCATCGTTCCTTTCCAATGCAAATGGCTTGAATTAAAATGGGGGGATTCCCCAGTTAAATCGTGGAAATTTCCACCTACTATCTATATCGGCAGTTGTTGTCGGAAACTAAACCGTTGTTTGAAGGTTTTGCGGACATCCCCTTCTGCGGTTGAACTAGACGAAACGTTGAATCGGGAAGCAGGGAACGGATGGCTTTACGGCAGGTGGTTTCATCAACCAACCATGCCTCGATGGACGATCTTTCCTGTCCGACCGGGAATGTAAACGTAACCAAAAAACTTGTGGCGTCCCATGAGGCCGTCGGGTATACTGTGGCTATGATCTGTCGTTCATCAGAAAAAGGGAAAGGTGGGTCCTGCATTGAGAAATGGTATTTCTTATGGAGGTTAAGCGCTAAACCTAGCTTTATATGAAGTTCATTATGGCTTTTGCTGCATGTTGGCATGATTTCAGCGAGAGAGGGATGTATATCTATGACGATCTATTTCAATGAACCGCAGAGCATGTACCACCGATTCGGGGATGACCCTGAACACGTACTGAAGGTGCTGGCCGAGCGATACATCGGGGCTAATCCGCAAGCGGATTTCGTGTATCGAAAGTTTCAGAAATCCGGTATTTTGCAGAATGATCAAGGGCTCTATGATCTGAATCTGGGGGAACGCTTCCCCGATGCGAAGCAAGGACAGGTTTCTTATGCCGCTGCGCTGGTCTGGGGGGATGAGGATCGGAATTTGGACGTGCTCGTGAGCTGTTACGGTCCGGTTCGTTTCTGGTTCAATGGTCTATTAACCTATCGTTCCACGGTCATTGATGAAATCAAGCCTGATGCAACCGTGAAGCTATCCTTGGATATCAAGCCAGGCTGGAACACGCTGCTGCTGGAACTGAAAAATACGGCTGCCGGATTCGGCTGCCGATTCGGCTCCGACGAAGGCAAGGTCCGCATCCTGAACGTGCTGGCTCCGTTTCGGGGGAGAAAAGGTAGCGCGGGCTGGGTATATTCCGAACCGATCTGCCCGGATCACGTTCCCGCAGGCATTGGCGACCTCCTCGGCGAGGAGGGTCCGGACTTGCTTGGCGACGAGGCGGCCTGCGGTCTGAATTGGCTGCCAGAAACGCGGTGGTCCCCCGAGCGGCAGAACCTGCCTGTGCCGGAGCGTTTATTCGGGCGGCTCCCGGGCCGGCGGGTGTACGGCTGGACCCGAATTCAGGCGGGCAGCCCCGCGGGGATTCCCGTTCGCCTGTCAGGCCATGCGTCGGGACCGCTCCGTATTTGGCTGGAGGGCAAACTAGCGGCAGCACTGCCTGAGGCGGGTTCGTTCGACGTGGAGATCGAAGCGGGACCCGGAACGGGCGATTTGCTGGTTTGCAGCGAATGCCCCGCGGCCGGAGAGCCATGGCAGTTTCATGTGGGCGCAGCCATCGGCGCGGAGCCGGCTGCCCACGTGCTCCCGTGGCGGGTTCATGGCGCGGAAGGTGAAACATGGCTGTATGCAGGACCTTTTGAAGCCGATGCGGAACCTGATGCGACAGAAATGTGCCGTATGGATCGGATTTTTGCGGTGCAGGGCAATGGCGCAGATCACGAACCGGAGCATACGTATTGGCGGCTGGATGGACCCGAGGCATGGGTGCGTCCTTATTACGAGAATGCGATGCTGAGCAACAAGTGGACCGTCGGTTCCGTTACCAATTACGGACGCTGGGATTATCCGCTCGGCGTAACCGTATATGGTTTGCTGCAGACGGGACGTTACCTGGACAGGCCGGATATGATCCGTTACGCAGCAGAGCATGTGCAGGCTTGTACGACCATGTACGAGTACTCGCTGTGGGACCGGAAGCAGTATGGCTTTCCGGCCATCAACCAACAGCTCGTCATGATGAAAATGCTGGATAATTGCGGTTCGTTCGGTTCTGCCATGCTGGAAGCGTACGGCGAGTGCCGGGAGCAGACCTTTTTGCCCATCGCGGACACGATCGCAGACTTTATGCTCAACAAACTGGAACGGCGCGAAGATGGAGCCTTTTACCGGAAATGCCCGGGCGAATATTCGGAAAATACGATGTGGGCGGATGACCTGTACATGAGCACGCCGTTCCTTGTCCGTTATGCACGCCTGAAAGGCGACCCGGCTGCGCTCGACGAAGCGGCGAAACAATTTTTGCTTTTCCGCAAATATCTGTTTATGGCCGATCAGAAGATCATGTCGCACGTTTATGACTTCAAGTATGGACAGGCCACGCGCATTCCGTGGGGACGCGGCAACGGCTGGACGCTGTTCTCGCTGTCCGAGGTGCTTGCCGCGCTGCCGGAGCAGCATGCGGACAGACCGGCATTGATCGCGTTTTTCAACGAATTATGCGAAGGATATGCTGCCCTTCAGGGGGAGAGCGGATTATGGCACCAGGTGCTGAATGAGCCGGATACTTACGAAGAGGCCTCGTGCACAGCGATGTTTGCATACGGGTTCGCCCGGGGAGTGCGCTTTGGCTGGCTTAAGAAGCCGGAAGTGTATGCCGAAGCTTCGCGAAAGGCATGGCAGGGATTGACCCGTGTGGCCATCGACCGTCAAGGAAACGTGCATGGCGTATGCAGCGGATCGAGATATGCGTTTACCTCGGAATACTATGACAAGGACTTGTTGACGGTGACCAATGATAACCATGGCATCGGCATCATGATGCTGGCAGGCACCGAGGTAGCGCGTATGCAGCAGCATTTGGAACAACGCCAATCGCCAGCAGCTGTCCGGTCATCCTGAATACCGCAAAAGGCAAAGGCCGAGAAGGCGACATGTGCGTAAAACGCCGCCGGGAGTGCATGCTCCCGGCGGATTTTTAGATCAGGAAGATCGATCCTCCCCCAACCCCTTACTTTTTTGACAGGATGGCTTACTTTTGTTTATGTTCCGCCTGAAGAACTCCCGGTACAATATATTTGTAAGCGATTACATGTTAAAAAAGGGGAGGAAATTCATCAATGCTGCATATGAAAAAGTGGGTAACCCTGTGCTGCCTGACCCTGTTATTGTTCGCTACAGCCTGTTCGGGGGGAACCTCCAGCCCTGCGGCGTCATCCGACGGCGGGGATAAAGGAGAAACTTCCGGCAATATCGAGCTCCGCATGACGTGGTGGGGGTCGCAGACGCGGCATGATCTGACCACCAAAGTCATCAAGCTGTTTGAAGAAAAGCATCCCGGCATCACGATCAAGCCGGAGTACTCCGGCTGGGACGGATATATGGATAAGCTGACCACTCAGGTCGCCGGCTCCAACGCGCCGGACATCGTGCAGATGGACTACGCGTTCCTGACCGATTTTGCCCGGCGAGGGGCCTTGCTGGACTTGACTCCGTATGCAGACAGCAAGGAGCTTCGCACGGAAGACCATGACGAGAGCATGATCAAGGCCGGAACGATTGACGATAAATTGTACGCCATCACGCTCGGCGTGAATGCGCCTGGCGTCATCTATGATGCAACGCTGTTCAAGGAGCTGGGCATCGAGGAACCGCAGGAAAGCTGGACATGGTCCGACTTCAGCAAAATTGCCGCCAGCATCGCCGCGGCCAAGGGCGAAGGCTTCTACGGTTCGGCGGATATTTCGGGCGCGACGAACATGTTTGAAGTGTTCATTCGCCAGACGGGCAAAGGGCTGTTCGACGGGGGCACGCTGACGGCAACCAGCGAAGAGCTGCAGCAGTGGTTCGACATGTGGGGAGCGCTCCGTGCCAATGGCGGCGCAACGCCGGCCGAGGTGACGGCATCCACGACCAACGCCACGGAGACGCGTCCGATCTCGCTCGGAACGGCCGCCATGGACTTTGCCTGGTCCAATCAATTGTTGACATTCCAGCAGGTGAACAAAAACCAGGATCATACGCTGGGAATCCAGGTCATTCCGCATTCCGAAGGCGAGAAACAGATCGGCGAATACCTGAAACCGGGTCAGTTCATATCCGGGTATGCCAAAACGAAGCATCCCAAAGAGGTGGCGATGTTCATCGACTTCATGGTGAACGATCCGGAGGCGACCGCCATCCTGGGATCGGAGCGCGGCGTGCCGGTGAACTCCAGCATTCGCGAGCAGTTGAAGCCCAATCTTTCCGAAGGGGAGCAGACCATTTTCCAATTCATCGACGTTGTATCTCAGCATTCCAGCGAGATTGACCCGCCGTATCCGCAAGGGTTCTCCGAAGTGGATGCCAGCTTCAAAACGGCGAGCGAACAGATCGCATTCGACCAGGGAAGCATGCCGGACGTCATTGCGCAATTCATCGAAGGCGCCAAGGCTGCGCTGGGTTCAAGCCAATAACCGCCTGCACGTATCCGGAATCCAATGAGCGGGAGGAAATGACATGAGTACAACGCAGGTCAGCCATGCGACAACCGAACGCGTGGCTGCCCGGGCCGCGAAACGGAGATATGCCCATAACCGGGCAGCTCTCCTGTTCCTCGCCCCGTGGCTGTTAGGTTTGCTGCTGCTGACGCTTGGACCGATGATTGCTTCGTTATATATTTCGTTTACCGACTACAGCATCCTGACCTCGCCTGTATGGGTCGGCCTGGAGAACTACGTTACGATGTTTACGTCGGATAAGTTGTTTGGTCAATCGCTGAAAGTCACCTTTACCTATGTGGCCGTCTCTGTGCCGATCAAACTGATTTTTGCGCTGATGGTGGCGCTCCTGCTGAACAAGGGCATTCGTGGGCTGGGCCTCTATCGAACCGTTTATTACATTCCGACCTTGCTTGGCGGCAGCGTGGCGATTGCCATGCTGTGGCGCAAAATGCTGGGCGGCGACGGCCTGCTGAACGGGCTGCTCGCCATGATCGGCATCAAGGCCCCCGATTGGGTGGCGAACCCGAAGTATGCCCTGTATTCCATCGTGCTGCTGTCCGTGTGGCAGTTCGGCTCGTCGATGATCATTTTTCTGGCTGGACTGAAACAAATCCCGCCCGAGTACGAGGAAGCATCGGCGGTGGACGGCGCAGGCCCTGTACGCCGGTTTTTCAACATCACCTTGCCGATTTTGTCCCCTGTCATTTTTTTCAATCTGGTCATGCAGCTGATCACCTCCTTTCAGTCGTTCACGCAGGCTTTTGTCATCAGTAACGGAAGCGGAGGACCGGTCAATTCCACGCTGATGTATTCCCTGTATTTGTACAAGAAGGGTTTTTCGTTCTTCCAAATGGGTTACGCCTCTGCCATGGCGTGGATTCTCGTTATTCTGATCGGCGTGTTTACTTTGCTCGTGTTCCGCAGCAGCCGCCTGTGGGTGCACTATGAGGATGGTGGAAAATCATGATTGGACAACGCAGCTCTACCGCATGGGTCGTTGCAAAGCACGTAATGATCTCGGCGATCGCCTTTGTCATGCTGTACCCGGTGCTCTGGATGTTAGGCAGTTCGTTTAAACCAGGGCACATGATATTCACGGAAACGTGGTTCTGGCCGAAGGAATGGAACTTTAGCAATTACGTGAGCGGCTGGACGGGAATTCAGGGCAATCCGTTTTCCCGCTTCCTGACCAACTCCGTCGTACTGTCGCTGGGCGCCGTGCTGGGCAACGTAATCTCCTGCTCGATGGCTGCTTATGCCTTTGCCAGACTGGATTTCCGCTTCAAGGCGGTGTGCTTCGGGCTGATGCTGATGACGATCATGCTGCCGCATCACGTGACGCTGATCCCGCAGTATATCTTGTTCAACCATCTGGAATGGATCAATACGTACCTGCCGCTCGTCGTACCGAAATGGCTTGCCACGGACGCGTTCTTTATTTTCCTGATGGTGCAGTTTTTCCGCGGGCTGCCCAAGGAGCTTGACGAAGCGGCCACGATCGACGGCTGCGGTCCGGTTCGCATTTATACCAAGGTGATTCTGCCGCTTGCGTTCCCGGCGCTCGTCACCACGATGATCTTTACCTTTTTGTGGACATGGGACGATTTCTTCAGCCAGCTGATCTATTTAAGCGACGTCAGCAAATACACGGTGCCGCTCGGTCTGCGCCTGTTTCTGGATTCCAGCTCCCAATCGGATTGGGGACCGATGTTTGCGATGTCCGTGCTGTCTCTGCTGCCATGCTTTATCGTCTTCATCGTCTGCCAGAAATACTTCGTGGAAGGCATCGCGACCTCCGGGCTCAAAGGGTAATTCCAAGACGAAGGTAGGGACTTTAGCATGAGGAAACGAAGCGTATCCTTGTTTATCCGCCATAGGCTGCAGCAAAGCAAGCTCACCACTTTGATGGTGACTTGCTTTATTGCATTTAATCTGCTGCTTGTATCGGTGATCGTATGGCTGTCCTATCAGTCGTTCTCCAAAGTGACGTTCACCGAGATCAGCAATGCGCGCCTGGCGCTCCTCAACGAAAGCACGCGCCGAGGCTTCGATTTCATCACGAACGTAACGGGCACCGCGTATTCCCTGGCAAGCAACCGGGAGCTGTCCAGCCTGCTTGAGACGGCAGGCACGGGCAGGCTGACGCAGATTCATCAAAGGCGCGAGGTCGCCAAAATACTGGAGCACACCGTAGTCGTGAGCGAGGGGATCACCTCGGTGGAGCTGTACACCGATGCGTTCAACGGCGTAGCCGTGACGATGGCCGATCGCATTTACCCCGTCGATACGGTAGCGGCCGATTCGTGGTACGGCGCGCTGGAAAACGCGGATGCCGCCTGGGTCCCGCTCAGGGAGAACGGATCGGGGCATTCGCTCGTCGGATACGCCCAGCGCATATTCGACAGTCATGGCGGCACGGTAGCTTATGTACTGATCCGGTTAAGCCGGGAGGACATCGTTCGGCGTTTTGCCGATCTGCCGCTCGTATTGGACGGACAGGTCCTGCTCGTGGATACGTCGGGGAGCGTCATCATGCAAATGGGCGAAAACGGAGCGGATGGCACGGCCTTCGGCAATGGCGACTCGTCAAGCGCGGAAACAGCGACGGTGGGGGATGCTGCGCCTTGGGTTGATCAAGCCTGGCTTGAGGAACATGCAGCGCATGCAGGGGACGGCTTTGAGGTGGCGTCTGCCCCGGGCGGCTCGCAGCTCGTGCTCTATTCCCGGCCTGCCATGCTGCAGTGGCGCTTGGTGCAGATCATTCCCGTGCACATGTTATTAACCCCTGTCCGTGCGGCGGGTTGGCAGGTGCTGGGGGTAGCCGTCATAGGGTTACTGTGTTCGGCCGTGTTGGCCTGGTTGTTCGTTCGCGGCATCGTGCGGCCTCTGCGGCAGTTGATTAAACGCATGCGGCAGCTGGAGCGCGGGAACTTCGACACGCGCGTCGAACTTTCCTTTACCGAGGAGTACGCCCATCTGGCCTACGGCTTCAACCACATGGCCTCCCGGTTGACGGATCTGATGGACCAGGTCCGCGAAGAGAGTCGGGCGAAGCGGGAGGCCCAAACGAGCCTGCTGGAGGCGCAGATCAAACCGCATTTTCTCTACAACACGCTCGACATGATCCACTGGCGCGCCATGGACTATCAGGCACGCGACATCAGTCGCATGATCGTGCAATTAAGCAAACTGCTGCGCATCGGACTGAGCGGAGGCAAACTGTTTATTCGCGTGCGGGACGAGTTGGAGCACGCCCGCTGTTACGTGAGCATTCAAGCGGAACGACTGCCGTTTGCCATCGACTACGAAGAGCGGGTCGACCCGCTCGTGCGCGGGTGTTACATTCCGAAGATCATCCTGCAGCCTTTTATCGAAAATGCGGTCATGCATGGCCATCCTGCGGACGGGGCGCTTCAAATTCGGGTGGACATCCAGGCGGAAACAAGTAATTCAAAGGACCAGCTTGTTATTCGCATTACGGATAACGGGCAGGGACTGCCGGACGGTTGGGCGCTGGGTGAAACCACCGGCATCGGCGTGCGCAACGTGCATCAGCGCATCCAATTGTACTGCGGAACAGGGTATGGCGTGCAGCTTGGCACGGCCGAGTCGGGCGGCGTACGGGTGACGCTTACGCTGCCGCGGATCGAGAGCGAGGAACAATTGAATCTGTGGGTAGGCGGTGAGAGCGCATGAAAACGATCCTGCTGGTGGATGACGATCCGCATATGATCCGGGCGCTGACCCATCATGTCGATTGGCCATCCCTTGGCCTGACCATTGCAGGGACTGCCGCGAACGGCGCGGATGCATTGGAGCTGTTTCGCGGCGTGAAGCCGGACCTGGTTATGACGGATATCTACATGCCGGGAATGACGGGACTCGAGATGACGCAGGCGCTGAGGAGCGAGCATCCCGACGTTCCTATCATTATTCTGAGCGGGTACGACGAATTCGAAAATGCACGGGCGGCGATGCGGTGGGGCGTGAACCACTTTTTGCTGAAACCGGCGGAGGTGGAGGAAATCGAGGCCGTGCTGCGCGAGGTCATGCTGGAACAGGATGTGAGAGAGCGGCGAGAGCGGCTGGAGCGCGTTTATAAACAGGAGATCGGACGTGTGCTTCCCTATCTGAGAAAACAGTTCCTGCATGAGCTTCTCACCACGCGGTACCGTCCGGAAGAAATGTCGCGGGACCGAATGGAATATGTCGGATTGAGCGATGCCGGACGCGTTCGGGCCATCAGTCTGCAGCTGGGTCGCCCCGAATTCCTGACGCGCATGAAAGAACGCGACTGGCAATTGCTCAGGTATGGCGCGGCGGACATCATCAGGGAAACCGTGCAAACCCATGCTTCAATGATGGCAGAGAGGCAGCATATCGAAGTGATCGACTACTCGGATCGAGTGTTCGTGCTCGTTATGCTGGAAGGCGATTCTTCGGCAGAGTCGATTCAGCGGCTGCTGCAGCGCATGATCGACCAGGTGTTCACGTATCTCAAAATGGAGATGAACGCAGGCGTCGGCGGGTGCAAGGGCCATTTATGCGAGTTGATGGACTCCTATCTGGAGAGCCGGGAGGCGCTGGAAACGGCAGAATTCCAGGGGGGCAGCCGGGTGTATTGTTATGAAACGGACGGGTGGCAGGAAGCTCCTGCTCCCGACTACTCCATACAGCTTCGGCAATGGAGCGAAGCGTGGACCGACATGCGGCCGGACTTGGCGGAAGAGGTATGGCGCCACATTCGCTGTTTGTTGGAGAAAGGGAGCGGAACGAGCATGCAAGAGGTACAAGTGGTGGCCGTGAGCCTGTTCGATACGCTGACGCAAAGCTGGAGCAGCCGATATCCCAGGCTTGACCCTCCGCTGGCAATGAGCGACTTTTTGCGCGAAATTCAGCTTAAATATACGCTGCAGGATCTGATATGCTGGATGGACGGCGTGATTCGGAATTGGCTTGAGCAGGCAAGGAAAGAAACGGCCGAGAAGAAAACCAACAAGCTGGTGATCCAGGTCAAGCGATACGTGGAGGAGCACTATGCGGAAGAGATCAGCTTTGAGGCCATTGCGCGGGGGTTGTACGTTCATCCCAAATATTTGAGCCAACTGTTCAAGCGGGTGACGGGGGAAAACTTCGTCAGCTACCTTAACGGATATCGGGTTCGGAAGGCCATGGAGCTGCTCAAGACGGGAAGATACATGGTGTACGAGGTGAGCGAGATGACGGGATTCCGCAATGCGACCTATTTCAGCCAGGTGTTCAAAATGCTGACGGGAAAAAGCCCGTCCGAAGTAGACTAACCGCGGATCATGAACGGATGACATGCTGAATAGAATACGAAATGGAGTTATGAGGAAATGGTAATTGAAGAACAGCGGTTCCAGTCAAAGGGCAAGACATTTGCGATCAGGTCGGCGCAGGAAGGAGACGGAGAAGCGTTGTCGGCACTGCGCTTGCGGATTGACGGGGAGACCGAACATATGGATCGCGAGCCGGGTGAAGCGTTTATCGATGCCATCGGTTTTGAAGATCTGATTGCCCGGGATACGATCAAGCCGCGAAATCTGTTTTTGGTGGCTGTGGCGGATGGGAAGATCGTGGGATATTCGAGATGCGAAGGGAGCGAATTGAAGCGGTTTGCGCATAAGGTGGAATTCGGCGTAGGCGTTGCGCAGCATTATTGGGGGTACGGGATTGGTACGCGGCTGCTGGAATGTTCACTTGGTTGGGCGGATGCACAAGAGGCGATTAAGAAAGTGACGCTGACCGTGCTGGCTGCCAATGCGAAGGCGCGAGCCCTGTACGAGAAGGCGGGGTTTGAGGTGGAAGGCGTGCTGCATAACGACAGGCGGCATGCGGACGGAACGTACCATGATACGATCGTGATGGGAAGATTCAGACCGTAATTTGGCGAGTCTGCGAAAGAGGAGAAGCGTTTTATGGGTTCTGTAATAAAACGCTTACAAAAAATACTTGCCTAAATGATACGGCTGTAATATCATGTGAATTAAGCGCTTAACCTTCAGGGGTAAGGCGCTTAACTTTAACGTAGATTAAGCGCTTAACCCATGAAGGGAAAGGAGACGATTCATCCATGACAACGATTCGGCTGACGATGGCTCAGGCATTGCTCCGCTATCTCGACCAGCAATACATTTCCGTGGACGGCGAGGAAACGAAGTTCGTAAAAGGCGTCATCGGCATTTTCGGGCACGGCAACGTGACCGGCATCGGGGAAGCGTTGGAACGCAGCCCCGGCCGCCTGACGTATTTGCAGGGCAAAAACGAGCAGGGCATGGTGCATACCGCAGCAGCCTACGCCAAACAGAAGAACCGCAGGCAAATCTATGCCTGCACCACGTCCATTGGACCGGGTGCCTTGAACATGATCACCGCTGCAGCGACGGCTACGGTCAACCGGATCCCTGTGCTGCTGCTCCCGGGAGACAATTTCGCTACGCGGGAGCCTGACCCGGTGCTGCAGCAGCTTGAAGTTGGAAGCGATTACACCATTTCCGCTACCGATCCGTTCAAAGCCGTAAGCAAGTACTGGGACCGCATCGTACGGCCGGAGCAATTGATGACGGCGTTGTCGAACGCGATGCGGGTACTGACCGACCCGGCCGAGACGGGCGCGGTGACGCTGGCGCTGCCGCAGGACGTGCAGGCCGAGGCATATGATTATCCCGCGGCATTTTTCGAGCGGCGGGTGCACTACCTGGACCGGCGTCCCCCGGTCCGGGCCGCCCTCGAGCGGGCGGCTGAGCAGATCGCCCGCGCACGCAGGCCGCTGCTGATCGCAGGCGGCGGCGTACTGTACGCCGAGGCGTCCGCGCAGCTTGCGGCCTTCGCCGAAGCCTTCGGCATCCCGGTCGCCGAGACGCAAGCCGGCAAAAGCGCCCTGGCATGGGACCATCCGCTCAATGTGGGGGCGGTTGGCGTAACCGGTTCGCTGGCGGCCAACCGGCTGGCGCGGGAAGCGGACGTTGTCATCGGCGTCGGCACGAGGTTTTCGGACTTCACGACGGCGTCGAGGTCTGCTTTCCAGCATCCCGACGTATCCTTCGTCAATATCAACCTGAACGGCATGGATGCCGCGAAGCTCGGCGGCGAAGCGGTGCTGGCCGATGCGCGGGAGGGTCTTCAGGCTTTGCAGGAGGCGCTTCAACTGCGGAAATATCGCAGCGGATACGAGTCATCCGAGGTGGCGGATCTCCGTCGACAGTGGGATGCCGAGGTCGATCGGCTGTATGCGCTCAAGCATGAGGCGGGATTGGCGCAGACGCACGCGCTCGGCATCATCAACGACGCCATTCCATCCTCATCCGTAATCGTCTGCGCCGCGGGGAGCCTGCCCGGTGACCTGCACCGTTTGTGGCGGTCGGCCGAGCCGAAGACGTACCACATGGAGTATGGCTTTTCTTGCATGGGCTACGAAGTGAGCGGCGCGTTTGGGGTAGCCTTGGCCGAGCCGGATCGTGAGGTGTATGCGTTGGTTGGCGACGGCAGTTATCTGATGCTGCACTCCGAATTGGTGACCAGCCTTCAGGAAGGACGCAAAATGACGATTTTGCTGTTCAACAACAACGGCTTCCAATGCATTCACAATTTGCAGCGGGAGCAAGGCAGCGACGGGTTCGGCAACGAATTCCGCTATCGCGAGGCCGGATCCGGACGTTTGACCGGGGAGTACATGCCGATGGATTTCGCCGCCCATGCCCGCAGCTTGGGTGCAAAGGGTTATCGGGCGGAGAATGCGGAGCAGCTGGAACAGGCACTTCGGGCGGCGCAGGCCGAGACGGTGACGACATTGATCGAAATTCCGGTGGTGCCTGGCACCAACTCGGGCGGTTATGAATCGTGGTGGAACGTGGGCGTTCCCGAAGTATCCGCAGAGGGCAAGGTGGTAGAAGCACATGGCGCCATGCGGCGGAATCGCGCCAAAGCAAGGCTCATCTAATCGCAAAGGAGACGGGAATATATGAGCAAGCTTCCATTTCGGATCGGCATTCATCCGATCAATTGGGTCGGCGAGGATGTGAAGGAACACGGCAACGATACGACGTGCGAACAAATTTTGGACGACATTCAGCGTCTCGGGCTGACGGGCACGGAGATGGGGCGCAAGTATCCGACGGATCGGATTGAGCTAAAAAAAGAACTGGATCAGCGGGGCATACGCCTCGTATCCCAGTGGAAATCGGTGCTGTTTTCCGATCCGTCCTATCGGCAGTCCGAGCTGGACGGTTACCGCCGCCACGCCGAATTTTTGCAGTCCATGGGCAGCACGGTGATCAGCACATGCGAGGTGGGCGGTTCCCTGCATTTCGACCCACGGCGCACGCCCCATGAAAAAGAGGTGCTGAGGCTGGGAGAGCCCGAGTGGCAATCCTTGGCGGAAGGGCTAAACGCCGCCGGGGAGATTGCCCGCGAGCATGGTTTGAAGCTGACGTACCATCATCACGGCGGCACGGCGGTAGAACAGCCGGAAGAGATCGATAAGCTGATGGAGCTGACCGATCCTGCCCTGGTTCACCTGCTCTATGATACGGGGCACGCTTATTACGGGGGAGCCGATCCGTTGGAAGTGCTGCGCAAGCATTATGACCGGATCGCTTACATTCACCTCAAAGATGTCCGTCCACAAGTGCTGGCAGAGGCACGGGCGGAGCAGAGCGACTTTGTCGGCTGCATTCGCAAAGGAGTATTCACGGTCCCGGGTGACGGCTGCATCGACTTTGCCCCCATTGTGGAGGAGCTCGTTTCCCGAGGGTACAACGGATGGGCGATGCTTGAAGGGGAGCAGGACCCGGCAGTGCATAACCCTTACGAATATGCAAAGCGTTCCCTGGCGTATATCGATTCTCTTGTCCGGGAGCCAAACGATACGGAAAGGAGCCCGCTCACATGAACTACGTTGATTTCCCCGCTTCGCGGAAAATGGATTTCACGGCGATCGGCCGCCTGTGCATCGACTTGAACGCCAATGAAATCAACCGTCCGATGGAAGACACGATGACGTTTACGAAGTATGTCGGCGGTTCGCCCGCCAATATTGCGATCGGGATGTCCCGTCTTGGCTTGAAAACGGCTTTTGTCGGCAAAATCGCGGACGACCAGATGGGGCGGTTCATTCACCGCTACCTGGAGAACAACGGCATCGATACGTCCAATGTAGTTACTGATGATACCGGTGCGGTTACCGGGCTGGCTTTCACGGAGATCAAAAGCCCGACCGATTGCAGCATTCTCATGTACCGCGACAACGTAGCAGATCTGAAGCTGCGCGCCGGAGAGGTGCAGGAGCAGTTGATCGCCGACTCGCGCGTATTGCTGATTTCGGGCACGGCACTGGCGCAAAGTCCTTCCCGCGAAGCGGTGTTTCAGGCTTTGGCGTATGCGAAGCGGCATGGGGTGGTGATCGTGTTTGATCTCGATTACCGTCCTTACACGTGGACGTCGCCGGAAGAGACGGCGGTGTACTACAACCTTGCGGCCGAGAAATGCGATATTCTGTTGGGCACCCGCGAGGAGTTCGACATGATGGAGGCGTTCGACCACAACCCGGACCGCAGCGATCAGGTGACGGCCCGGAAGTGGTTTGATTTTTCGGCCAAGATCGTCGTCATCAAACATGGCAAGCAAGGCTCCATCGCTTATACGAGGGAGGGCCAATCCCACCGTGCGGACAGCTATCCGGCGCGGGTGGTGAAGACGTTCGGCGCGGGCGACTCCTATGCGGCCGGTTTCCTGTACGGCTTGATCCAGGGCTGGACGATCGAGCAAAGCATGGGTTACGGCAGTGCGGCTGCATGCATTGTGATTTCCAGCCATAGCTGTTCGGATGCGATGCCGACAGTAGAACAGGTCAACGACTATATTGAGCGCTGCAACCGGGGCGAGATTACGGTGCCCTGAATGGTGACGCAGGCAAGAAGTAGCGCAAGCCCATTTAGGATGATATTGCTGGAATGTGTGAGGCTGGGTCAGGAAAATTTGGTTTCCGGTTCAGGCAGGAACTCCAGCAACTTTATAGAGGAAGGCCGAAGTTTCAAAGGCTGTGACAATGTGGTTGGAAAATGTAACGAACATGAGGCACCTTATTCCCTCGAAAATGGAGGCTGTCTAATCCTAACGAACTTCAGCGGCGTTATTTACCGGAATTAGCTGCGACAAGAGCATAAATGGGGCAAATAACGCTTCTCATGCTCTTCTGTCAATAAAGTGGACACTCTCGTTTATGAGGTTTTTTGGTAATACTGTTGCTCGAATTCCAAAGGAGA
>NZ_JAVYAE020000012.1:0-193108 GCF_032334105.1 Paenibacillus hubeiensis | reverse complement strand
CCTGATAGCTCAGTTGGTAGAGCACTCGACTGTTAATCGAGTTGTCACAGGTTCGAGTCCTGTTCGGGGAGCCATTTGCTCTCATAGCTCAGTAGGTAGAGTGCATCCATGGTAAGGATGAGGTCACCGGTTCGATCCCGGTTGAGAGCTTTGAATAAGGCCCGTTGGTCAAGGGGTTAAGACACCTCCCTTTCACGGAGGTAACAGGGGTTCGAATCCCCTACGGGTCATTGTAATTCCATTGCAATAAAAGGGGTGAGAACCCCAAAGGTTCGTAGGAGGCTAACTTCGTTAGCTTAGACTTCGCAGTCTCGAACGAAGTGAGAGTATCCCCTACGGGTCATAGTATTATGGAGGCTTAGCTCAGCTGGGAGAGCATCTGCCTTACAAGCAGAGGGTCGGGGGTTCGAACCCCTCAGCCTCCACCATTTTATTATTGGGGATTAGCCAAGCGGTAAGGCAACGGACTTTGACTCCGTCATGCATAGGTTCAAATCCTATATCCCCAGCCATTTTAACTTCAGTGAGAGCCATTAGCTCAGTTGGTAGAGCACCTGACTTTTAATCAGGGTGTCGAAGGTTCGAGTCCTTCATGGCTCACCAGTTATATCCATTCAAAACATGTTCTTGCGGAATGCAATGAGGGTGTTTTTTTTATTTTGGCTCACTTTTGCGAATGAATAGTGGGCCTTTTTGATATATGTTTGCATCTTTTAGATTGATTGTTTATGGTTAGCAGCGCTGTAGACAATTAAAAAGCACGAATGAGTCTCCCTGTCCACGTGTAATCGGCCAGCATTTTCGGTTATAAACGATCCAGGGATAAAGAATCACTGACTATTTCAAAGAACTGCTTTCTATCAACAAACGGGAGTCAAGAGTGGTACGACATCTTAGCCGAGGAGCTGCGGCAGATGAGGCTAGTCTTCTTCCAAGACCGCCATGGAACCACAGGGCTCGCTTAGCTCTAAGCATAACAACTATCACAGGGTGTGCGCTCTTCTTTCCAGTAACGCTGTTCTGAACAAGTCTGACGTCAACAACCAGGTAAGTTACCGTATTTCATTTGACATGACAAAGGTTCTCTGAATTGGAGTAAAACCAGAGAAGGAGACAACATGCAGCGGAGAGGCTCAAGATTGCCGTTTTAAAGTAATTCGCTTCAATCTATATGGGGAAATGCTCTAAGCCGATGGAACGGTTTAGAAGCCTATTTAGGAGGCTTACTATAGGTTTTAAGAGTTACGTCTGTAATCATTTGGTGGGACGGGACAGGGAGTAAGTCTAAAACAAATACAGGACAGACATTCAAAAAAGGGGGGGGAAACGAAAAAAAAGATTTTTTTGCGTAAATGCTTGACTCATATACGTATTATATGGTAAGATCATTCTTGTCGCTAACGAGATACGTTGGATCGAAAAACAACGTAATTACAGTTAGGTGAAAGCCTTGCATCAAATGTTCGGCTTCAATATGCGCGTGTGGCGGAATTGGCAGACGCACTAGACTTAGGATCTAGCGTCTTTGACGTGGGGGTTCAAGTCCCTCCACGCGCATCCTTATTAAGCGGACGTGGCTCAGCGGTAGAGCATCGCCTTGCCAAGGCGAGGGTCGCGGGTTCGATTCCCGTCGTCCGCTCCAAATATGCGCCCTTAGCTCAGCTGGATAGAGCGTTTGACTACGAATCAAAAGGTCGGGAGTTCGAATCTCTCAGGGCGCGCCATTTCATATCGGGATGTAGCTCAGCTTGGTAGAGCACCTGGTTTGGGACCAGGGGGTCGCATGTTCAAATCGTGTCATCCCGATTTTAATGATTTGCGGGTGTAGTTCAATGGTAGAACTCCAGCCTTCCAAGCTGGTAGCGTGGGTTCGATTCCCATCACCCGCTTCAGCAAAACGATGATCTTCTGCACAGCAGAAGATCATCGTTTTTAGTTTTCCTCGCATGAGTTTGTTCATGACCGTGATCCTTCCTTTACTTCGTATTGTCCATCAAAGAGTTAACAAAGTTGTGGCAGCATATCCCCAGGCCTTTGGATTTCCAGTGTATGAAGATGCTGCTGGACATGCAAAATAGACTTTGATCCGTCCAAAGTGCTGGCTCTAATTTCTACTGAATCCATCCCCAACAAGCAAAAAAATTAAAAAAGACTCTTTAATTTATTGCATCACTGTGATAAAGTATACAAAAGCTTGCTTTGCCGGTCAGGTTTCATTGGATATACTCCTGCTTCAGGGCGACGGATTTTCCAGCTGCATATGGTGAGCACAAGGAACGTGCTTCTAGATTGCATATTTATAATTTTTTTGGCATGAAAATGAATCTGCCCATGTGTGGTTTATATGTGAAAAATGGTTCATGCAGAAGGGCCCGCCCCATATGTCGAAGCAGAGCAAGAAAATGAATAAAAAAGCGTGTTTTTATGCTAGAAATCAAGGAAAACCCCCTTTTTTTCTAGTAGAAAAGTAAAGATTTTCGTAACGTTTTATTGTATGATGTTATGAAGGTGTCAAATTTTCGTGTACGAAAGCGAACGATCAGATGGGAGGATAAGCATGACTGAAACTATGGTAACCGCCAGCAAAAGCCAGTCCAACAACCTGCTTCGGCGAGACGTGCGGTTCCTGGGCAACATACTTGGAGAAGTTCTAGTCCATCAAGGCGGCACGGAACTTCTTGATGTCGTTGAGAAAATTCGGGAAACCAGCAAATCTTTGCGCGCAGAATTTTTGCCAGAGCTCTATGCAGAGTTCAAAACGATGATCCAGGAATTAGACTCGGAGAACCGTCATCAGGTAATCAGGGCTTTTGCGATTTATTTTCAATTGGTGAACATCGCTGAACAAAATCATCGGATTCGGCGCAAGCGGGATTATGAGCGTTCTGCTGGGGACAGCGTGCAGCCTGGATCAATCGAAAAGGCCGTTCAGGATCTGAAAGAGCGCGGGCTGTCTCATACGGAAGTCGAGCAGATTCTGGAGGAACTGTCTCTGGAGTTGGTTATGACGGCTCACCCTACAGAAGCTATGCGACGCGTCATTTTGGATATTCATAAACGGATTTCTGAAGACGTCATGCTGCTTGACAATCCTACGCTGACGTTGCGTGAACGTGAACAGTTGCGAGAAAAGCTGCTGAATGAGGTCATCACCTTGTGGCAGACCGATGAGCTTCGGGACCGCAAGCCGACCGTGCTTGATGAAGTCCGCAACGGGATGTATTACTTTCACGAAACGCTGTTCCACGTACTTCCGGACGTATATCAGGAGCTTGAACGCTGCCTGCAAAAATATTACCCTGGCCACAACTGGCATGTACCGACGTATTTGCGCTTCGGTTCCTGGATTGGGGGAGACCGGGACGGAAATCCATCGGTAACTTCAGACGTAACGTGGCAAACGCTGCTCATGCAGCGCAAGCTCGCGATGCGCGAGTACCAGCGGATCATGATCGAACTGATGGGCCATCTCAGTTTCAGCACGAACATCATCAATGTATCCGATGAATTGCTGCAATCCATTGAAGAGGATCGCAAACACGTTACGTTGAAGAAGGTCGACATTTGGCGCAACGAGAAGGAGCCGTACCGCATCAAGTTGGCCTACATGATCGCCAAGCTCAACAATGTGCTTGATGAAAACAAAATCGGTCAACCTGACCGCTATGATAACGCACAAGGGCTGATCGCCGATCTGATGATCATCGACCGCAGCCTGCGTCATCATTTCGCCGATTACGTGGCAGATACCACGGTTCGCAAAATGATTCGCCAAGTGGAACTATTCGGTTTCCATACGGCAGCGCTCGATGTGCGCCAGCATAGCCAGGAGCATGAAAATGCGATGGCCGAGATTTTGGCCAAAATGAATGTGGTTGAAGATTATGCACGCCTTACGGAAGACGGCAAAGTGGATCTGCTGGCCCGTTTGCTTGAAGATCCGCGTCCGCTGACTTCTGCATATCATCAATATACCGAGGGAACAAAGGAGTGTCTGGACGTATTCCGCACGATCAAGCGTGCACAGAACGAGTTCGGCACAGAATGCATTACCAGTTACCTGATCAGTATGACCCAAGGGGCAAGCGACCTGCTGGAAGTGATGGTTTTTGCGAAAGAAGTCGGCCTCTTCCAGAAAGGAAGCGACGGTAAGATCGTATCTACCCTTCAGGCAGTGCCGCTGTTCGAAACCATTGACGATCTGCATGCAGCATCCGACATTATGCAGAAGCTGTTCAAGCTTCCTGTATATCGTGCCAGCGTAAGCGCGCGGAACGAAATGCACGAGATCATGCTCGGCTATTCGGACAGCAACAAGGACGGCGGCGTAGTGACCGCCAACTGGGAACTGCGGGTAGCGATGAACGCCATTACCGAGGTGGGCAATGAACACGGCGTGAAGCTGAAGTTCTTCCATGGCCGCGGTGGAGCGCTTGGCCGCGGGGGTATGCCGCTGAACCGCAGCATTCTGGCCCAACCGCCGCATACGATTGGCGGGGGCATCAAGATTACGGAGCAAGGCGAGGTCATCTCGTCCCGTTATTCCTTGAAAGGGATCGCTTACCGCAGTTTGGAACAAGCGACATCTGCGCTGATTACTGCTGCATTGAACAGTTTGGAACCGCAGGAATCGGCATCCGAGCGTCATTGGGACAGCATCATCAAGGATATTTCCGAGGTGTCGCTGCGCAAATATCAGGATTTGATTTTCCGCGACCCGGATTTCTTCACTTTCTTCAAAGAATCGACGCCGCTGCCTGAGGTTGGCGAACTGAACATCGGTTCCCGTCCATCCAAACGGAAAAACAGCGACAAGTTCGAGGATCTGAGAGCGATCCCGTGGGTGTTTGCATGGACGCAAAGCCGTTATCTGCTGCCGGCGTGGTATGCGGCGGGAACAGGACTGCAAAGCTATTATCAGGGCAAAGAAGAGAATTTGGCTGTTCTGAAAGACATGTATGCAAACTTCCCGTTCTTCCGGACATTGATCGATACGGTACAAATGGCAGTGGCCAAGGCGGATCTCGTCATCGCCAAGGAATACTCGGCCATGACTTCCAACAAAGAAGCGCGTGACCGCATCTATGGCCTGATTGAAGCCGAGTTTAATTTGACCAAAGATTTGATTCTGAAAATTACCGGCGAAACCGAAATTTTGAACGACGTGCCGGTGATTCAAGAATCCATCAGACTGCGTAATCCTTACGTCGATCCGTTGTCCTATATGCAAGTGCAGCTTCTCAGCGAACTGAGAGAACTGCGTGAACGTGGCGACGACGATGCGGAACTGCTGCGTGAAGTGCTGTTGACCATTAACGGAATCGCTGCCGGACTTCGGAACACCGGCTGATTTGGAAATATCGATGATCTAATAAATGGTTCAATCCTTCCTTTCCATAAGGAGGGGGAAACGGGACTCCTTAGGGAGTTCCCGTTTTTTACTGTTTTTAACGGATAATTGCGGACACAGTCTTGATTTTTGACCAAAGTTGATTTACGATTTGATTGGTGAATTACAAGTGTGGACGGGTATCAGAAGACGGAAAACCCATCAGCATGTCTGGGGGAATATAGGTGGACAATTTGGAGAACAGGCTCGTCAAGCTGGTGCTTAAGGGTGACCAGCGGGCCTTTGCAGAAATCGTAGAATTATACAAGGACAAACTGTTTCATTTGGCATACCGCATGCTGAGCAATAGACATGAAGCGGAAGACGTTGTACAAGAAACCTTTTTGCGCGTGTTCCGTAATATGGAAAAGTATGATCCCAACCAAAAGTTCTCAACCTGGATATATCGTATAGCTACCAATCTGTGCATCGACCGATTGCGCAGGAAGAAGCCGTCGTTTTCCTTGGATGCGGAATTGAATGATCAAGAGGGAACCGACGGCTATGCCATGCTCCCAAGCGATGATCGAACGCCGGAGAGTGAAGCTCTGCTTTCCGAGACACAAACACTGATCCGCGAAGCGATTGACAGTCTTCCGGCCAAGTACAAGTCGGTCATGGTATTGAGATATTTACAGGACCTGTCGCTGCAGGAAATCAGCGATGTCACCGGCATGCCCGTAACAACGATCAAGACGCGCGTTCATCGGGGCCGGGAATTTTTGCGTAAAAAACTGGAATTCAAGTTATAATTTGCAGCATTTTTTTGGGCGAATTATTTTGAAACATATCCGAATCGGATACGTATGTAATGTGTGCAAGTCTTATGCCTGCTTCTTACAGGGGCATGGACTAAGTGATTGAAGAAAGGATTGGCTCTCATATGGATTGCAACTCGGCCGTCTCTTTAATGCATGAATGTTTGGATGAGTCGTTGTCCCCGGCGCAGAAGGTTGAACTGAAAAGTCACCTTATCACCTGTTCAGAGTGCCGCATGCGCTTTAAAGAGTTGGAACAGACGGAAATGCTGCTCTTTGCCATGAAACATTATTCGCCGTCTGCCTCGGATGAGCTGACCAATCGGATTATGAACGCTCTGCCCCAGCCTAAAAGACAGCAGAAATGGTTCAAATGGATCAAAGGACATCCTGCGCTGACGGCGGCAGCCTTCTTTTTGGTCGTGATGCTCTTTAGCGCTTGGAGTTTCTGGAATCAAAATAACGAAATGGTCGTTAAAGGCAAGAATCTGGACCAGATTGTCATTGAAGGCAATAAGGTTATTGTTCCGGAAGGCAAGTCAATTGCGGGCGATCTTACAATAGAAAATGGAACCGCCCAGGTGTACGGTGAAGTGAATGGCAATCTGACGGTGATTGATGGACAGCTGTATCAGGCGTCGACGGCTCATATTTCCGGTCAGGTCAAAAGCATTGATCAAGCACTCGACTGGTTCTGGTACAAAATAACCAATATGGTGAATGAAGTGGCCTATCGCTAGGTCGGCAAATTCGTTCATGGTAAAATGCCAGGCAGGTACCTCCGATAACTAGGGGGTGCCTTTTTGTAGTTATGAGGAAGGAATTTTATATCAAAGTCAGGTTCCTGGTTCCGTATGAGGAGCTGTGGAGTCAATTTCTATGAAATTTATGGGAATTTCGCGTAATATGTGCAGTTTGAGACCGACGCAACTTGCAACATGAACGTTAACGTTATAACCTAGATACTAAAGAGAACATAATACTACATATAGAGTTTCTCTTGCTTTCTTTTCGATCGGGAACATACCGGTTGCGAAGAGAATCTTGGTCATACAAATCCCTGAAGGGGTAAATATCGGAGCATGGTTTACTCACCATTGGGACAACGGGGGCTGGGTTATGAACTATTTTGCTGACTTGACTTGGCAAGAGTCCATTAAGGACATTATCGATATATTAATCGTTACCTATATTATGTACAAACTGATTTTGCTTGTACGGGGTACGCGGGCCGTCCAGCTTCTTAAGGGCATTTTGTTTCTTGTCCTGATCTGGGCGTTGAGCACTTGGCTGAACCTGTATACGTTGAAATGGCTGATGAATCAGATGTTTACGTTCGGCGTCGTTGCCGTCTTTATCATCTTTCAGCCCGAGCTTCGCCGCGGTTTGGAGCAGTTGGGCCGGGGCAAACTGTTTGGCCGGTCGACCGCAGCCAGCGATGAGGAGTTAACCGTGCTTATTGGAGAGATCATTAAGTCCGTGAACTATTTGTCGCGCCGGAAAATCGGGGCTCTGGTCGTATTTGAGCGTGAAACCGGATTGAACGATTATACGGAATCAGGCATTCAAATGCAGTCCTTGGTCAGCTCTGAGCTGATGATCAACATATTTATTCCGAATACGCCGCTTCATGATGGGGCGGTCATTATTCAGGGCAAACAGATCACTGCCGCAGCCTGTTACCTGCCATTGTCCGAAAATCCGTTTATCAGCAAGGAACTCGGAACTCGCCATCGTGCGGCGATTGGCATTACGGAGGTAGCGGATGCGGTATGCCTCATCGTTTCCGAGGAGACAGGGCAAGTGTCTTTGGCCATGAATGGTCAGATCGTGCGCGACATCAAGGAAGAATCATTGATTGCCAAACTGTATGAAGAACTTCGGCCAACCTCCAATTTGTCCAAGAAAAAGGGACTGGCGTTCCTCTTGAGACGGAAGGAGGGACGGCGTAATGGATAAATGGTTCAATAACAACAATTTTGCCAAGGTCCTTGCTTTGGCCGTAAGCCTGCTGCTTTGGTTCATGATTCATTTGGACGAAGTGCCTACGACGCCAACGATCACTACGGGAACGAGCAGCCACGTTGTGGAGCGAACGGTAGCCATTCAGCCCTACGGGCTGGATAGCAGCGCGTATGTGCTGACGTCGTTAAGCACCGATGAGGTTCGTTTAGAAATCAAGGGCCAACGTTCAAGACTGACGTCCATATTCACGAACGACGACTACAAAGTGCTCGTGGATCTGAGCGGCGTGAAAGACGGATCCAACACGCTGCCGCTCGTGCCCGATCTGCCATCAGGTGTTGAGGTCGTCAGCATGGAGCCTTCGATGGTGACGGTGAACGTGGAGAAACTGAGCACGAAATCATTCGATGTGAATATTGTACCGGAAGGGAAAGCCGCGGAAGGATACACCGTCGGGACTCCGGTCGTGGAGCCTTCCGGCCAGGTTAAAGTGACGTTACCCGAGGGGCAAATGGACGCTGTGGCCAAAGTTCAGGGTACCGTAAGCATCAAGGATGCCAAAGAAGACATCGTGCAGAAAAAAGTTAAACTTCAAGCCTATGATACCGAAGGCAAAGTGATTGAAAATGCAGTGATTGCACCGGAAACGGTGGATGTACGGATTCCGGTCAATCAGCCCTATGTTTCTATACCCTTAAGAATCACATATTCAGGCCAACTGCCGGAGGACTTGGTGTTGTCCAGCGTAGAGCCGAACGTGAAAGAAGTCATGGTATATGGGAACGAGCAGGCATTGGCGGGCATACAGTCCTACGACCAAGTGACCCTGGATCTCACCCAGTTTGATCAGGCAGGTACCTCCACAGTTAACGTGGACTTGACGCCGCCTTCCGGTTTTGAGAAAATCGAGCCTAGTTCGATTCAACTCAAGGTTACGATCTCGCCTTACAATGAAGCTGAGGAGACCACCAAGGTGTTTTCCAACATTCCGATTACGCTGGCAGGGATCGGTGAAGGATTGGAAGGCACCCTGGTTACACCCAAAAGCGGTGGGCTTGACGTTACGCTGCGCGGACCGGAAAGCATGCTGCAAGGCGTGTCGGAAGGCGATATCAAGTTGACGGCAGACCTTACAGGTTTGGACAGCGGCACGCACAATGTGCAGCTGCAGGCAGAGCTGCCCCGTTTTGCCAAACTTGATGATTCGTCCGGCACTCTTCATGCCACGGTTCAACTTACCGAGAAGGCAGATGAAACGTCGGCAGCCCCGGATGGGCAAACATCCGGTGGTGAGGGCGATACCTTGGGTCCTAAGCCTTCGCCAGCGGAGGTAGAGAATAACGGAGGGACTGACCCTGCTACCGAGGAGGAGGAGCCTGAATCGAATACGGACAATCCGGAGCAGGAAACCCAGGGAAGTGTTACGACCCCGGGTACGACCAGTAACCTTGGAAACGACGCTGGTTCGAATCCGTAACTTTTTCAGTCAAATGAACAGGAATTTTAAAATAATGATGATGTCTTGATATGATGCGAACAGAAGGAGTTAGATCATGGGGAAATATTTTGGGACAGACGGTGTAAGAGGGGTTGCCAATAAAGAGCTGACCGCAGAACTGGCTTACAGCATCGGGCGATGCGGCGGTTATGTGCTTGCAGGCGGCGTAGAGAGACCCAAGGTGGTCATCGGCATGGATACGCGTATTTCCGGACTTATGCTTGAATCTGCCTTGGTTGCAGGACTATTGTCCATCGGTGCGGATGTGATCCGTCTTGGCGTAGTGTCGACACCGGGTGTCGCCTATTTGACGCGGTTGCTGAAAGCCGATGCAGGGGTGATGATCTCGGCCTCCCACAATCCGGTGGAGGATAATGGCATCAAGTTTTTCGGCGGAGATGGCTTCAAGCTGTCTGATGAGACGGAAAATCGGATTGAAGAATTGATGGATGCGGAAAAGGATGAGCTTCCACGCCCTGTAGGTGCCGGTTTGGGCACGGTGACCGTGGATGAGGAGTCTCGTTATCGCTATCTCGATTACTTGAAAACAACGGTGAGCGAATCGTTCTCCGGGCTTAAAATCGTACTGGACTGCGCGAATGGCGCAGCTTACGAGCTGGCTCCCAAATTGTTCGCCGAACTAGGTGCAGAAGTCATTGCCATCGGCGCTGAGCCAAACGGCCTGAACATTAACGAACAATGCGGATCGACCCATCCGGAAGCTCTCAAGCAAGAGGTGATCAAACACCAAGCCGATCTGGGCCTGGCGTTTGACGGGGATGCGGATCGTCTGATTGCCATTGATGAGACGGGAGCCGAAGTGGACGGCGACTTCATCCTGTGCATTTGCGGGGATGCGATGAACCGTGCAGGCAAACTTAAGGATAGCACGATCGTATCTACGGTGATGAGCAACATCGGTTTCTACAAAGCAGCAGAGAAGCTGTCGCTCAAAACGGCGAAAACGGCAGTAGGCGACCGGTACGTCATGGAAGAAATGCGTCGCGGAGGCTATAACCTTGGCGGAGAGCAGTCCGGACATGTCATTTTCCTGGATTACAACACGACCGGAGACGGCATGCTGACAGCCATTCAATTGGTGGACACCCTGAAAGCATCCGGCCAAAAGCTGAGCGAGCTGAAATCCCTGATGAAGCAATACCCGCAAGTACTGGTGAACGTTCGCGTAAAGGATAAATCCAAGTACGAGGGCAACGCCGCCATCGGTGAAGCCATTGCCGTTGTGGAAAAACAGCTTGGCGACAATGGCCGCGTGCTTGTACGGGCCTCCGGTACCGAGTCCCTGATCCGTGTTATGGCGGAAGGCCCGGACAAAGTGGAATTGGAGCAATTCGTATCGCAGATTGCGGACGTTGTGCAAAAAGAACTGGTTTAAGACATTGGATCGTCCTTATTATGGGTGATCCCCATAAATATGGTATATACCCTTCGTCCCGAGCTGGTGAGTCGGTAGCCCGTTTTCCAGGTCGGGACCGTGGGTAAAACTGATAGAAATCTGATGAAATGGTCACAGGTACTTTGCTCCATTGCAAAATGAACCCGACATGCATATAATGAGTGGAGTCGTCATTCAGACACAGAAAGCGAGGGTTGTGAGGTTACAGTTATACAAGCGCCAGAGCTTGAACCATTGCGCGGGGAGAACGTTGTGCGAGATGTCTTTGGTAAGGCGGATCGATAACGTTCACGGCAATCAAGCTGACGAGGTGGAGGTGTTCGGAATGTTCGGCGGGGACCTCCCGGTGATGCACCAGAGCCGTAAACCGGATTTGCGGAAAATGGATGGGTGACTGTCCACACAACGCGCCGGTAGGTGCAGCATGGATTATCAACAAAAAATTCAAGTGAATGTGCGCAGAGAACACGATTCGTGTGCGGACGGGAAATGATGTGCATTCATGATTTCATCCAGAACGATGATAAGGATGACCTATGAACGGAATCGGTCCGTTCAGATCATTGATAATTGAATAGATCACCGTTTTCCATAGGATTACGGGAGAATATTTCCATCATTTCCTCGTACCGCGATGGCTCGTTTCTCATTCATGCGTCCTGCATTCATATATAAACGGAGGAACTAAACTATGTGCGGTATTGTTGGATATATTGGTAACAAAAACACTCAATCGGTATTGATCGAAGGTCTGAAAAAGCTGGAGTATCGCGGGTACGATTCCGCAGGGATCGCCGTATTTACGCCAGAAGGCCTGCAAATCACCAAAGCGCTTGGCCGTCTCGCGAACCTTGAAGCGAAACTGGAAGGCGCACCGCTGGTCGGTAATGCGGGTATCGGTCATACACGTTGGGCAACTCACGGTAAACCATCGGATGAGAATTCCCATCCACACACGGATGAGAGCCAAAAATTCTCCGTTGTACACAACGGGATCATCGAGAACTACCTGGAGCTGAAAGACGAACTGATCGCTCAAGGTCATACGTTCTCTTCCGAAACGGATACTGAGGTTATTTCTCACCTGATTGCACGTGAGTACGAAGGCGATATCGTGAAAGCCGTACAAAAAGTCATCACTTTGATGCGCGGTGCGTTTGCCCTGGGCGTATTGACGGAGTATGAGCCGAATAAATTGGTTGCCGTGCGTCAAGCGAGCCCGCTTATTATCGGTATTGGTGAAGGCGAGAACTTTATCGGTTCGGATATCCCGGCGATTCTGGAGCATACACGCAATGTATACATCCTGAACGATGGCGAGATGGCTGTTTTGACACATGATGCTGTCGAATTGATGACGATTGAAGGCAATTTTATTTCTCGGGAAATGATTCGTGTCGATTGGGATGCCGTAACCGCAGAAAAAGGCGGATTCGAGCACTTCATGCTGAAAGAAATTCATGAGCAGCCAAAAGCATACCGTGATACGATGCTGGGCCGCATCGACAGCGAAGGCAAAAAAGTATTGTTCCCTGAGTTGAAAATGACCGAGGAACAAATTAAAAATATTCGCAACATTCAAATCATTGCTTGCGGAACTGCATACCATGCAGGTCTCGTGGGACGTACCGTAATCGAGCAATTGGTGCGCATTCCGGTAGAAACCGATGTAGCTTCCGAGTACCGCTATCGTTCCCCAATCGTGGGCAAAGATACGCTGGTGATCGTGGTGAGCCAATCCGGCGAAACGGCGGATACGCTGGCTGCACTGCGTGAAGCCCAAGCCAATGGTGCACACGTACTGGCCATCACAAACGTAGTGGGCAGCTCCATTGCGCGTGATGCGAATGATGTCATTGCTACTTTGGCAGGACCGGAAATTGCCGTAGCATCGACCAAAGCATACACATCGCAGTTGATCGCATTCAACCTGTTTGCATTGTATCTGGCGCAAGTGCGCGGTACGCAAACAGCGGAAGAGATCGCGCACACACTCGCTGCAATGCAAGCATTGCCTGAGCAAGTGGAATCGATGCTGGCAAAAGCAGATTCCATCAAGGATTATGCAGAGCAAATCTCCAAACACCAGCACCTGTTCTTCATCGGTCGCGGTCTGGACTTCGCTGTGGCGCAAGAGGGATCTTTGAAGCTGAAAGAGATTTCCTACATCCACTCCGAAGCGTATGCTGCGGGTGAACTGAAACACGGTACGCTGGCGTTGATCGAAGAAGGCATTCCTGTGATTGCTTTGGCAACGCAAGAGAACGTGCTGGAGAAAACCGTGAGCAACATCAAAGAAGTGAAAGCACGCGGCGCTGACGTACTGGCAATCACGTACGAAGAGCATGTGGCTACGCTGTTGAAATCCGTAGACCAAGCGTTTGCGATTCCTAAGACGCTGCCATTGCTGAACCCGGCATTGTCCGTCGTTGTACTGCAATTGCTGGCTTACTACGCTTCCCTCGCTTTGGGCCATGATGTGGATAAACCACGTAACCTGGCGAAAAGCGTAACGGTGGAGTAAGGAGCAAGAAAACGAGCAAGCTATGCTGCTAAAAAAGTCCTGATGACGTCATGTCATCAGGACTTTTTTGTTTCTGATGCAGCAGTGTTCTATAACAAACCAATGGAATGCTTGCCAGATCTCCATCCGAAGTTCTGGCAAATCGTTAAATCAGTGTCAACAAGTCGTTGTTTTTGTCCTTGGAGTAGATTATGTTCTTGTGATACCATACGGTGAAGTAAATGAACCCAAAAATGGATGATAGCCATTTATTTAAGACGGATCAGGCCATCCACGGCGGATGAGCTGCGGCATTATCGAAGCAGGGGTCAAACGGCCGTTCGTTGCCGCGCCGGGCTTTATAACGGATGGTTTGGAGACGCTGCATGAACTTGGCATCGAAGGGCGGGAACAATTCGCCCAAGGGGGAGGTAATCCGGGAGAGTACGGCACGACATTGTGCCTGAACGACGATGCGAGAGGGCTTGATTTTTCTGGCGAATTACGCGAAGAGGCAGACGACCGGCTGGTTCGAGGATGTCTGAACTCTTTACAGCAGTTCGTCCCGCAGCAATTTTGGCGAACAAGAAATGACGATCATGCCCATAAAAAAACACCGGCTCAATGAACGACGTCCCCGGCAGATCGAGTGATCTACCCAAGGGAATGTCTTTCAAAAGCTGGTGTTTATTTGTTTTGTTATTCCAATATGTTGTGAACCCCAACTATAATTTCAAATCGACCGAATACCGATCGCGAAGCACCGACAAGTGGTGCAGCTCATGGCCAACCAAGACGAAGGCGATGGACCGGGCCGAGGCCGTATTATCACTGACGATGCCTTTACGCAGCCAGGCTTCCGGTGTGAGGTGACGGAGCATAAGGATCGTTGAGCGTCGCACAGCGGCATATTCTTCGCTTAGATCCGTCAACGTGTACGTGTCGAAAGGATGGCTCTGCATGAGCACGTCCTGATCGTAACCCGGATGGGGCGTGACGTCGCCTCTGGCGATGCGGAGCAAACGGTTGCTCATAATGCGTTCGTTGTCCACAAGGTGGCCGATGACCTCTTTCACGCTCCATTTGCCTTCGGCGTAACGATAATCACCTTGTTCCTCCGTCAAGGAGGAGAGCAAGGCTTGTACGGTGTTCGCTTGTTTCTCCAGCAGCTCGATCACGTCGCCTTCAGGAACAAGTCGGATGTACCTTTCATAAAAAGCGGCATATTCCTCTGTGGTCGGTCTTTCAATCATGTCAAAGCCTCCTTTGAGATTATAACTCTACATTCATTGTAGCATATATTCCCAGGCCAATATTTCATCGTTTTAACGGCAGGGGACATGATACCATTCGGCGGGACGGATAATAGGCTATGGAATAAATATCCTGTTTTCGAAGGGAGAGCTTATGAGTCATCTGAACAACGAGTTTTATCCTTATTATGCTGCGCATTTGTCTTACACCTCTTATCCTTATGGTTACCCTGCCCAAGCTTACTATGGTTACGCCTATTATGGCGATATGCGGCAGGAAACGTCGTCGTCCTACAAAACGTTGGAAGAGGCACTGGCGTTGATCCAAAAAGCGGTCGAGGGTGAGAAAGAGGACGAAATGTTCTACGATTACCTGATCTCGGTCGCTCCTTCGGATGAGGAAAAGGAAATCATCGAGAGCATTCGCGACGACGAACGCAAGCATAACCGCATGTTCCGCCAGATTTATCAGCATTTTACGGGCCGGGTCATCGCCGCGCCTGAAAGCGTGCCGTTCGAGAAGCCGGCGTCGTACATTGACGGGGTCCGCAAGGCGCTCTTTGGAGAGCTGGCCGCGGTGGAACGCTATCGGGATATTCGGGCAGGGCTTCCAGACCGTTACTACAGAGATATGCTGTTTGAGATCATTACGGATGAAATCAAACATGCCACTAAGTACAATTACCTCTTAACCTTGGATACGCGGCGGGCACTACAAAATTAAAACCAAAGCAACAAAAGATTAGCTCGCCCGGCGTGACAAAACTGAAAAAGGATATGCTCAAGGGAGCACATCCTTTAAATACGGTGTCTTTGTATCCTGTTCCCGTTACTGTCATGAGCGATTCAGAGAATTAAGCCTCCTGGAAACGGGCTGCTTCCAGCTTGGCAAGGCGTTTCATCAGCTTTTTGAGCATGACGGAAGCTTTGACGCGAAGCGGCAGATCGTCGGAGATTTCAATCGAATAGGCCCCTGCCAAAATCAGTTCCTTCAGTTCGGCGTTTGAGCCGGCGGGACGATTCAGCACATTAAAAACACTGCCGTATTGCAGGCATTGATGGGTGTCGCTGCCGGCCGTTACCGGTTTGCCAAGCGATTCGGCGAATTGCCCGACTTGATCGCGAGTGGCCTGGATGCCGACTTTGTACATGTCCTTAGCGTTCAGGTCAAAGGCATCCAGGCGTGCAAGCAACGCACGATCCAGTGAATGCAGCGGGGTGGACTCGCGGAACGGATGCGCCCCGATTTTCAGCAGGGGCCGGGCTTCGGCCAGGTCGAGCAGGTCGGCAAAAGGAATGAATGACCCTTTGGCCGTATAGTTTTCCAATGCGCCGCGCACGGCGAGAATATGTTCCTTTTGGCCGATGAGCAGAATATGTCCGGTTTCCGCGATGTCCACTTCCATGCCGGGAAAGATGCGCAGCCCGTCTGCATCGTAATATTCCCCATTGTACGGGTAGAGTCGATCCAGGTTTTCGTAGACATCATAGAAATGGCGGGTATTGAAATGCTCGGTCAAGGCGAGCGCGTCGAGTCCGTTCGTTCTGGCTTCATGAACCATTTCCGTGAAATAATCGACGGAGAAATCGGAGTTTTTGGACAATTTGCCGTGAGTGTGCAGATCAATGCGCATGAGGCAGGGCACTTCCTTTCATACTGTGAATGATTGATGCAATGAATTTTCTGATTTTTTAGAAGCCGCAAAAATATGCACACGTTAACGGAGAGGCAGAACCGATCTGTAGAAGCGAAGCGTGCGCTAAAAGCTTTCTGAAAGAAAGCTGCATCGGAAGCATAGGCTTATCACCGGATTTTCCCCTACAAAAAGGGGAATAGAAAAATCTGGGGATAAGAGCGATCGGAAAAATGGTACTGCACTCGCAGTGACCTAGTGTGATTGATTAACGGTTTCTATAAACAATTATAAAATGTTATACTGTCCGCCAACCCAGAAGAGCAGCGCCACATACAGCGCCGACCCGGTCAGGAACGCAATATCGCGGGGGGTGATGTGCAGGTGGGCCAGCTTCAGCCGTTTGGACGCGGGGTTGTTCATCCCGTAGGAGAAACCGCGCGTTTCCAATGCTTCAACGGTAGTGCGCGAACGTTTGGCGGTGGCCAGCATTAATGGGAAAAAGGAGAACATCAGCAGTTTCATGTAATAAACGACCGATCTCCAATAAAACCAGCCATGTTTCGATGGCGCCCGGCCGCGCAGCTTGTAGGACAACATGATGTTGCGGAACTCCCCGAACAATACGGGCAGGATGCGATAGGCGTACGACATGCTAAAGGAAAACGCGGCCGGCATGCCCAGCGAGAGCAGTCCGTCCCCGATGCGTTCGGGGTCCATGCCCGAGAACACCGTAATGCTGGCGAGCGAAACGATGGACAATTTCAGCGTCAACAGCAATAAAGGAAGCGCCGATTCCAGACTCCCGCCAAAGAACAGTGAAATGACGAACATCCAGCCGACCTGACCAATCAGGCCAAGACATAGAATGATGATGATAAAGATGGCTGCCCTGGACAGAATGGTCGTGGTGACCATCAACAGGAACAATCCGAGCAGCACCGTTCCGTTATGGATGAACCAGGGCGCGATGGCAAAGAAAAGGTACCAGATCAGCATTACCCGCGGGTCAAGCCGCGAAAGGCTCGCATGCCCGCTTCCATATACGGTATTCATTAACTCCAGTTGAATGCGTTCGATTGAAATTTTATCAAGCCAGTTGCGGACAAGCTGCATGATGTGCCTCCTTTTTCAGCGGTTCAGCATGGTTCAATGGCAGCAGTCGGGCAGCAAAAGCCTCTGCCGTTGGACAAAGCCCAGGCATGTTCAGGCGGTGCGACAGCTCCATGATTTGGGTAAGCGCCAGGCCGGCCCGGCGAAGCAGCGCTGCATCGGAGAAGATGTCGGCAGGCGTCCCATCCGCTTCGACTCGTCCGTTGTGCAGCACAATGACGCGGCTGGCCCATTGGGTGACCAGCTGCATGTCATGCGTGGCGATGACCGTGGTTCGCACATGCTCATCCAGCTCGGCGAGCACCCCAATCAGTTCCTCGCGTGTAGCCATGTCCAAATTGGCGGTGGGTTCGTCCAGCAGCATCAGGCGGGGGTGCATGGCTGCACCGATGGCCAAGGTGACGCGGCGCTGCTGTCCGCCGCTAAGCAGGCGCGCATCGCGATCCTGAAGATCCATCAGTCGAAACCGATCGAGCATATGGGCAATACGTGAATCGGCATCTTTCATGCCGCGAGCCTTCAAGTAGTAGCCGACCTCCTTGCGTACGCTGTCCTGAATGAACATCTCGGCCGATTGTTGGAAGATGTAAGCCACTTTTCCCGCCAGATGTTCCATGGAAGAGCGATTCGTCTTTTCCCCCAGCACAGTCACGCTGCCTTCCTGGGGCAGATGAATACCCGCAATCAATTTCAGGAGAGAGGATTTCCCTGCACCGTTGTTGCCGATGAGCGCGACCCGTTCTCCTTCATGCAATGAAATATTTATGCCGCGAAGCACCTCATGCTCCTGTTTGCCAAGGCCCCTGTATCGCAAACGCGTGTCGTTAAAGCGAACCAGTGGAGCTATGGACGCATCAGACCCTTCACGATCCGCCTTGGGATGGTTGGCCTGCCCGGACAAGTCGGAAGCGGTCGCCTCGTCCGGCGTTGTTCGTGAAGCACGGGCTTCCAGTATGTACCGCTCGGCAAAGTAAATGGCCGCCTCCTCCACGGTGACAGGGAACGGCGCCGTTCCATTCTGCCCGTAGGAAGTTGGTATCGTGCCGACGGTGGCACACGCTGGTGTCCCAACGGGTTCTACGGTCAAGCCAACTTTGGCGGCAGCCATAGCTGCCCGGGTAACATCCGGCGGCTGAATCCCCAGCCGCTCCAAATCGCTTACGCGGTTAAGGCCCTCCTGAACAGGCAGCTTCCATAAGGCACGCCCCTGATCCATCAATACGACATCATGGCAAAAATCCGCGATAAACTCGGTATGATGTTCAATAACGATCAGCGTTTTGCCATAATCGGTGTTCAGCCGTTTCAGGCACTCGTAGATCTGTTTGGCATGCTGCGGATCCAGTTGGGAAACCGGTTCATCCACGATCAGGATTTCCGGGTCCATCGAAAGTGCACCAGCGAGAGCAAGCAGATGCTTTTGCCCGCCGCTCAGTTCCCAGATGTAACGGTCTTGGATTCCTTCGAGCCCGCACATCGCGAGAGCGCGTTCGCCGAGTTCGCGGTAGTTGCGCAAACCGTAATTGAGCGGCGCAAAACAGGCTTCATCCAGTACGGTCGGACGTACGAGTTGATTATCGAAATCCTGATAAACGTAACCGATGCTGCGGGAAAGTTCGGCCACGTTCCGCCCTTCGACCGGCATGCCAAGCACATGGACTTCTCCTGAGAAATCCCCCGTATAGAATTGGGGAATCAGGCCGTTGAACAGCTTGCACATGGTGGACTTGCCGCATCCGTTGCCTCCGATGATAGCCGTGAAGCTGCCCCGTGCCAGTTCAAGTGTCAGTCCGTTCAGGACAGGCTCCGCAGAGCCGGGATAGGTAAAGGTTACGTTCCGAACGTCCACGGCACTGGAGGGAAGGATATCCTCGTGAGAGTGCACCTCCCCTTCATCCAGAAACTCGCTTGGCTCGTTCCGCGGGGCAGTCCTTTCGATGTCGGTATGGATGTTTTGGCCAGAAAGGGGCCCCGTTTTGAAGTGAAGCTCCTCCAAGCGCTCACCGGGTTTCTTTGTGCTCCAGAATGACATGAATTTACGCATAAGGACGATTCTCCGTCCCTGGCGCGACTTTGCTTTTCCCGCGTCTGGCCCGCATGAACAGCAGGGTAATCAGCGCGATGACGGCTGCAGCGCCAATGCTGATCCAGATGGAGGCCGAGCCATACTCGTCCGCGTAATCCGTCTCCCATACCGCGAAGTTGATGTCCATCTCGGATAGCGACTCGGCCCCGAAGGCAAACAGGAACAGCAGCAGCCCGATCAACAGAAGCTTTGGACGGAACAGGCCCAGTCCTTCGTACTTCATGCCGGGATTGCGGGGTTTGATGCCCAGCAGCGGTTCGATTTTGCCATACAGCATCGGAACGAGGTAGAGCGTTGGCAGCAGGGCAAACAGGATGCCCGAAAACAACACGTCATTCAGAAACCCGACGCCTTCAATAACAACGATGCTCTCGGCGAGCCCGGGAACGGCTTCAAGCTGTTCCACGCCGATCCATACCTTTCCGATATCGACCAACGAGCTGAGAAACTGGTGTATGATGACACCCGTCATCGCTGCGACGCCAACCTGTCTGCGGTTACGGGGATCACTCACCATGCGGCCTGCGACGTACATGGCAAACGAGAACGTGATAAACTTCTCCAGCTCGCCCAGTCCCCCGAATTGCCCCAGCATTAATTCTCCAAAGATGACCTCACCCATGGCTGCGCCAACGGCCGCAATCATCGGATGGAACAAAATGCACAGCGTAAGCGGAATGAACGCAAAATATTCTACGGATAATTCGATGGGGCCCAGCTGCAATTTCGGAATCAACTCGGTGAACATGTTGGACAAACCGTACAGCGACATGGACAGCACAAACACCATCATTTTCTGCGAAGACGTCAGCGTATAACGCTCAGTCATCTTCTTCATTGGTCATACCTCCCGAAAAGTTTATCGATCAGTGGATCATAGCCACAGTCTAGAGCCGGAATATTAACGGGGGAGAAGAGATTTGTAAATCAAACGTAATTTTTATTACAACATTACATAATTAATGAAAAAAATATTACAGAAACAAACCACTTTCGTTTCGTGCTGCTGGTATACTGGTTGCAGAGACCTCAAAGGAGTGCAAGGGATATGAACTTGTTTGCCCATAAAGATCAGCTATCGCCAGGACATCAAAAAATCGCCGATTTCATTGAGCGCCACCCGGAGGACATGTTATTCATGACCGAGCAGGAAATCGCGGACAGGCTTGGAACCAGCATCGCCACGGTATCCCGTTTTTGGCGTGCCGTCGGCTACGACAATGCCAAAGCGTTCAAGATCCGTCTACGGACTTCGGAGGATACCACTCCCGCCCTCAAACTGAATAAAACGATATCCCGCATGGACACCGACAGCCTGCCCGTTCAATTGTTGGAGGCATCCGTCGCGCATTTGCAGGAAACGCTCTCTCACATGAAGAGCGGAGATCTGGAGCAGGCCGCCGTTCTTTTCTCGGAAGCGAGAAGGGTATATGTCTATGCCCCAGGACCTTCGGCAGGATTGGCTGAGCTGCTGTCCTTCCGTTTGTCCAGATTCGGGATGACCGTTGTCCGATTGGCAGGAGGCGGACATGAATTGCTGGAAACGCTGATGCATATGCAGAAGGAGGATGTGGTGCTGCTGCTCTGCTTTACCCGCTTGCTTCCGGAAGCCGAGGTGATTCTCGATTACGCCAGCAATACGGGCAGCCAGGCCGTTTTGGTTACAGACAGGGAAGATTTGTTATACGGGATGGGGGCATCGATTTCGTTCTATGTCAGCCGGGGAGAACTTGGGGAATTCCATTCCATGGTCACCCCGCTATTGTTGATGGAACAGATGGTGCTCGCTGTCGGATTGAAACAGAAAGAACAGGCGTTAGCCCAGTTGGAGCGGCTTGGCGAACTGCGCAGCCGTTATGCGGACAGGTTGCCCAGAGGATAACGGGGCCTCTATTTAAGATGTCTATGTTTGCATCGACATAAGCCGCGTGCGTTGCGCGGCTTTTTTGTCGTTTAGTTGCAAATATTGTCACATAAGGTCATAGAATAAATGATCCGAATGTTGTATGATCGCTGCATTACAGTATTTAGCGGAGGGATCCATTACTGTGTTAGAGGCGCTGAAGGAAGATGCGGTCACTGATGATTTGGTTGTTAAGGCCATCGAGAGAAGTTTGGCCATCATTCGTTTTGATTTGAATCGTCAGGTAGTGTATGTCAATGATGTATTTGCATCCACTATGGGTTATACCAAGGAAGAGATGATTGGCATGAGCCATAGGCAGCTATGTTTTGACGAATTTGTAAACCGACCCGAGTACGAAGCGTTCTGGAAGAGCATTTTAAACGGGAACAGCTTCCAGGACAAGATTGAACGCAAACATGCACAGGGGAGTTCTGTCTGGCTGGAAGCGACCTACATGCCGATTTATGATAAAAAGAACGAACGCATTCTAGGGGTTTCCAAAATAGCCACGAATATTACGAAGCGACAGAACAGCATCGCCACCGTTGTTAATGAATTGAAAACGTTATCCCACGGATTGAACGAGCAGGCGGAAGAGGGAACGGCGCGAAGCAAAGAACTGCTCTCCAGCATAGCACGGATCTCCCAGGTGGCTGCTAACAACCAATCCACGCTTGCCCATCTGCAGCAGCAGGCGGCTGACATTCAGGGCGTAGTCAAAACGGTCCGGGACATTGCTTCGCAAACGCAACTATTGGCGCTGAATGCTGCCATTGAGGCGGCGCATGCCGGGGAGTATGGAAGAGGCTTCGATATCGTGGCGAAGGAAGTGAAAAAGCTGTCCGCCATGGTTGAAAACTCCATCAACGAAATCCGCGACAGCGTGCAAGGGATCACCCAGGAAATTCACAACATTTCCAAAGGCACCGAGCAGGTAAGACAGTATGTAGAACAAAGCGAAAAACAGATCGAGGTTACGCTACGGGACTTTACGAACACGGCGGAATCCGCGCAGCTGCTCGACATCAAGGCAGGGCACGTATCCAAGATGGTATGAACCAGGCGATGGTCAATTCCTGATTTAAAAATACAGGCAGATTCCCGAATACGGAATCTGCCCTTTTGCCGTTGCCGATGCAAGGCAACGTGCGAAAAGCTTGCAAAAACGGGAATTATTGTGAGCCGACGGGGACACAATACTTTGGAAAACTCAAAAGCTTATGGCGATGCCTTGCATTTAAATCATGCCTTTTGTAACAACTGCGGGATTTTCTTTCAGAGGCAAGGAAGCCAGTAGCTATGAGAAGCCATGGTATTGGGGGGAGGAAGATGTGGTCCAAGCTGCTCAGTTATATACCGGAAGGTTCCGTATGGTTTCAAGCCATCGTATTGGTCATCGTTCCCGTCGTCATATTGTACGTTTCCCGTTGGTTGAATGATGCCATTAAGAGAGGCAGCTTCAAAAAGGCAAAACCTTCAAATCTGGAGCGAGCGGGGGGAGCTTCTCCAGGGAGCGCATCGGAGCAAGACCAGCATCCGGAAACGGGGAGATATGCCAACATCAAAATAAGCGGGAAATATTCCACGGACATCGTTAGCATCAGGGAAACGGTGGCCCGGAATGCGGACGTTTACATTCGGGAGCTGACGATCAAGGGGACCGACATCCGAATTGCGGCCGTATTTACCGAAGGATTGATCGATCCCAGTCTCTTCGACCAGTCCCTGATGGCACCGCTTATGACGGAGGGTATCCCTGAGGAAGAGCTCGAGCGCTTTTCCCAAGCCGAGGGATCCAGCCTCCTCGAATCGTTTCTGTTGAATCGCTTGCTTATGGTGAGTGTATACGAAGAGACGCAATCGCTGCAGAAGTTCGCTCTGGGCGTCCTCGGGGGTAAAACGGGATTGATTGTGGAAGGCTTGCCAAAAGCTTTCATTATCGGGGGACCGCAGGGAAAGACCCGCAGCATCGATGAACCCTTATCAGAGGCGCTTCTCCGTGGACCGCGAATCGGATTCACGGAGCAGTTGAGCGACAACACGGGCATATTGCGTCGATATGGAAGCGATCAAAGCTTATTTATTGAGAAGTATCAGGTAGGCACCCGGGTCAAAAAAGATCTGGCGATTGCGTACATGCAGGATATTGCGGACCCCAAATTGGTCGAGGAAGTCAGAGAACGGATCAATGCGATGGAAATGGATATTATGCTGGAGTCCGGATATGTGGAGCAGCTGATCGAGGACAACACGTTTAGTCCTTTTCAGCAAGTGCTCAACACCGAAAGGCCTGACCGGGTTATGGGTGCGCTTCTGGAAGGAAGGGTGGCCATATTGCTGGACGGCACGCCTTTTGTACTCGTCGTTCCGGTGACCTTCAGCATGCTGCTTCAGTCCCCCGAGGATTATTACGAACGCTGGATTCCGGGGACTTTCTTGAGAATGCTGAGATTTCTGGCGGCGATGTTGGCACTGCTTGCCCCCGCCTTGTACATTTCGTTTATCTCGTTCCACCCCGGACTGATTCCGACCAAGCTTGTTCTAACGATTATCGAAACCAGGACGGGGGTGCCGTTTCCGTCGATTATCGAAGTGCTCATCATGGAGCTTTCGATCGAGATCCTTCGCGAAGCCGGAATCCGGCTGCCCAAACCGATCGGGCCTGCGATGGGCATCGTTGGCGGTTTGATTATCGGACAGGCTGCCGTGCAGGCAGGGATCATCAGTCAGTTCCTGGTTATTGTCGTTGCCGTGACGGCCATTTCTTCGTTTACCATCCCGGTATACAGCGCGGGATTGACCTTGCGGATATTGCGTTTTGCAGCCATGTTCAGCGCGGCGGTGCTTGGGCTGTTCGGCGTGGTCATGTTTTTCCTGTTGATTTGCACGCATTTGGCCCGTTTGTCGAGCTTCGGTGCGCCTTACGTGGCTCCGGCCGTTCCTTACAGTCTGCGGGACTGGAAAGACTTCATCATTCGCGCTCCTATCCGAATGATGAGATTGCGGCCGAAATTGGCCAATCCGGAGGACGAAGATCGCACAAATAAACAATGAGGCATGGAGGTGAGACAGAATGGAAGGCTCCCAGCAAAAGATTAGTACGGCTCAGGCTGTCGTGGTCATCGTAAACTACATGCTTGGTGCGGGCATATTGACACTGCCCCGCACGACGAGCAAAGCAGTCGGGACACCCGACGTATGGATTTCGATCCTGTTGTCCGGCCTGGTCATCACGGGCGTCGGTCTAATTCTGGTCACCTTGTGCAAGAGATTTCCGGGAAAGACGGTCTTCGAATTCATGGGAGAAATAACCGGCACATGGATTGCCTTCATCTTGGGATTCGCGATGATTGTTTACTTTATCGTGATCTCCGCGTTCGAAATTCGCATCATGGCGGATGTGACGGGCATGTATTTGTTGGAAAGGACCCCTACCTGGGCCATGGTCATGGTATTTATGTGGATCGGTATTTATCTGATCACGGGAGGACTCCAGGTCATCATTCGGGTGCTCGAGATCATTTTGCCCCTGACGTTGGTGATTTTCGTCGTGCAAATTTTGCTGGGGATGCAGTTGTTTGAAATCAGCAATCTGCGACCTGTGCTTGGCGAAGGAATCATGCCGGTCTTCAAGGGATTACAGCCCTCGCTCCTGTCATTTACAGGGTATGAAGCGATGTTTATTCTGACCGCGTACATGAAAAATCCAAAAACGAGCAATAGGGCGGTTGCTTGGGGAGTCAGCATTTCCACCATCATTTATTTGATTACGGTGGTTATGGTTGTAGGCAGTCTTTCGCTGGATGGCATCCAGACCCGAACGTGGCCGACTCTGGATTTGGTCCGAAGCTTCGAAATCAAGGGACTTGTTTTCGAACGTTTTGAATCCCTGCTTTTGGTTCTCTGGATTATGCAAATGTTCTCCACGTGTACCATTACGCATTATTGTGCTTCGATCGGCATTCGCGAGTTGTTTCGGTCCAAGAAGACCCATTTCATCATGTACCTGCTGCTTCCCGTCATTTATATCGCTGCGCTGATGCCGAAAAATTTGGATGAAACCTTTGCTTTAGGCGACATGCTGGGAACGATCTCGATAGCCCTGTTTGCCGTTCTGCCGCTGCTTCTTTTGCTTCTCAGCATGATTCGCAAGAAAGGAGGAAAACAGGCATGAATCAAGTGCGTTCCTTGTTGCGCATCATGGCTGCACTTGCTGCACTGCTGATTATATCGGGTTGCTGGAGCAGCAGGGAGATCGAGGAATTGAGCGTTTACGTGGGCCTCGGCCTCGACGTCGGCGAGGAGACGGCATTCGAAAAAAACATCGCTTCCCAAGGGGGCAACTACTCGAAGGAAAATAACGTGACAGCGACGGTCCAAATTGCGCCGGGATTTTCCAAACAACAACAGGGCGGAGGATCGGGCTCTCCTTCGTCCGGAAAAACATCGTATTCCAACGAACAGCTCAGCGGGGATTCGCTGCTGCAAATCTTTCGCCAATTTGCCCTTCGGCGGGATCGTCCGTTAATCGGGCATCATTTGAAGGTGATCGTCATATCCAAAGACGTTTTGAAAAAATACAGGATGGACCAACTGCTTGATTTCGTGCTGCGGGATAATGACATTCGGCCTAACACGCTGGTCATCATCAGCCATCGCAGCGCCAGGGAAGTGTTGACTTCCCAAGATCCTACCCGCATCCCTGCATTCTACCTGACCAACACAACCCGCAATGCCTATATGACGACGAAAATTATGGAACCGGTGACGCTCGCCATGGTGGATGCCAAAATGCAGGCCGGTTCCAGCTTTCTGCTGCAGAACGTGCTTTCCTACGATGGAGAGGACAAGTTTTCGGGGGCGAGCATTATCGATGGCAAAACGACCAAATTCATCGGAGAGCTTAGCCAAACCGACCTGGAAGGGTTAGCATGGATCACGGACAGATCCGGCGGGGGGGTGTTGAAAAGCTATAGAAAGAACGGCTTTACCATCGTTTACGAGATGAAAAAGAAAAAAACGAAGGTCATTCCGCATGTCCGCGGCAACGAAATTTCGTTTCATGTGGACGTGAAATCGGAAGGATGGATGATGGAAGACTGGACCGCGCCCGAGAAGGAAGAAAAGGGCGCTTACCTGAAGGAACTGGAAAAGGACTTTGCCGAATTGGCCGAACAGCAGATCAAACAGGTCCTGTACAAGATGCAGCATACCCATAAAGTGGATGTAGGCGATTTCGGGGAGAGCCTGCGCATTCATTATCCAAAGGTTTGGAAAAAGGTAAAAAAGGATTGGGACGAAGTTTTCAGCACAGTGCCCATTACGTATGACGTGAAAGTGAACATCACCAACCCGGGATCATCGACGCAATAACGAATGAACGCATGAAAGCAGGCTGATCTTCCAGATAAGAAGGACAGCCTGCTTTCAATTGTGCATATCTGTTCATTCAACGACCAGGTCCCGTGGAGAGGCTTCCCTGATCACTCGTGAAGATGCCCATGATCCAAGCGCGGCAGCCGGTATGCTTAAGCCGGAAAACATCAGGATGCCGGACCCGTTCAAAATAAGGGGCAGATCGACGATGCCGTATCCTGAGAGGACCGTTTCAAGCAGAAACGGCAGCAAATATACGCCTACCGCTATTCCGAAAAGGGAACCGACCAACGCAACGCCCGCAGTTGCGGCAGCAATCGACAGGCGGAGCTGACGTGACGTCATGCCCAAGGATTTGTAGATGCCATACGTCCGCGATTCTTTGCGAATGTTGATTCGGCAAGTGCTGAAAATGATGATGAACGTAACGGCAAGGAACAGCATTCCGATCAGGCACATCGGATAGATCAGCACGTTGGCGGCCTCGGTATAGACGGAATCAAGCAGTACTTTCTGGGTGACGACCGAAACCGATCCCTGGAATGGCTCGTTCAACCGTTTGGCGACCGCAGCGGCATCCGTTTTGTCTCGGACTTGAATGAACGCGACGTCGGCATCGCTGTAATCCGGATCGACGGTTCGCATGGCCTCGGCCGTGATGCGCCCGGATATGGACATGTTGGCAATGGCCTGATACGTGCCGGTGATGATGAACGTACGTTTTTGGCCTTCGATATACAGCTCGATGAGGTCCCCTACATCTTTGTTTAACATGCGGCTAACCCCTACGCCGATCGAAATCTCATTTTTCCGCACAGGGTCATTGCCGTGCAGCGTTTCGAATCCAAGCTCCCGATAGTTTCCGTCCAGCACGCTGAGCGCCAGGCTAACCGAATCGTGCTGATTGGCATGATTCGTTTCGGGTACCGTAATTCCAGTGACATTCCCTTGCCACGCCACGTTCTCGATCTGTGCTTCCTCTTCCAAGGCCCGTTCCATTTCGGCGCGCGGAAAGGCGCCTTTGTCCACGATGACTGCCGCAATATCCGCCTGATCATAACCCCACTTGGCGGCAGTTTGATGAATCTCCGTGATGCTTGTCATTAACGCATACCCGAAGACCAGCACGGAGGAGGCCATGGTGGTAAGCAGCAGCAATAGAAGTGAACTTTTTCCGTATTTCATGATGTTTCGCATGCCGACCGCAGCGCCAACAGGTATCGTGGCAAAACTCATCCAGCGCGTCAGCGATAAATTCATTCTTCGCGCTGCGCGGGCATGGTCCGTTTCCGACATGCCGTACCGGATGGCCTGTACAGGCTGGATGCGGCCTGCTTTTGAGGCATATACGATGACGAACAGGATGACAAGCAGGAAAAGCAGCACGGCCAACATCAGTACCAAGCCTGTTCCCCGAATCGCCAAATCTTCATTGCCTGCACGAAGGGATGACGTGGAAATGCCGATGATGAACCTGGACATGATGAGGCTCAGCGCAGTTCCGGGAAGGATGGCAGCGAAAGCGAGCAGGGCGTATTGAATCGCATAAGTGCCGATGGTCGAAAGGGATGTGAAGCCGAGGGACTTCAAAATTCCGATCGTTCTATAGTTCGCCAGAATCGAATCCGAAATCGTGAACCCGATGGTCATCAGTGCAATAATCAACATGACAATGCCTAGAAAAATCATGATAAAACCGACGATTTGATGGATGATCAGATAAAAGGAAGCGATGCTCTCGAATTCCATCTTCGTTTCGAGGAAGGGGATTCCGTTTTCGTCGGCATAGCGATCCCAGTACCTTGGACTCGTCTCGTAGTCATCGAAATGGAGGCCTATCATGGAATAATCTTTGCCGCTTCCGGAGAATACGTTGCGGTAATCCGCTTCGTTCATCCAGATCCGGGCAGTATTGGTGAACGGGGCGCCATAAGGCACGTCAATCCGAATGCCGCTGACGACCAATTCGATGGTTGCTGCGTCTGCGTTAAAGCTGACAGTATCGCCTAAGGATATGTCGTATGCGTTCGACATGGAGGTTGGGATCCAGATCGTGCCCCGCGTGGGGGCATCAGAAGGCGTACCATCCGCAAAAACGGGTTTATCAACGGCCCAAGGCTGCTCCGGCGTATCGATCATATATAGGTATATGTTGGGGAATTGCTCACCATTGAAGGTGATTCCCGACAACGTCCGATATCTGAGCAGTGGAGAGACGTCGACGCCTTTTTGGGAGGTCCACCAGTCGTGGTCGGCCTGGGGATCGTTCAAGCCTTTTTCAAAGGTCAGCACCTGATGCGAGCCGTTGGTGCGGGCATGCATTTCTTCGAACTGGTTGCCCGTGTTGGCCAATACGATGAAAGCCGTGGATACAAGCAGGGTTGAGAGCAGGATGAGCAGGGCAATGAAAACATTTTGAAGCTTGCTTTTGCGCAGACGGGAGAAACTCAGTTTCAGCACGGCCAGCATGTCTATTCCCTCCCCGACACAAAAGCAAAAATGGTGGATTCGCGCTCCGGAAGGCGCGTTCCGTCATATTTGTCGAATTCGAGGATGCCGCCGACCTTGCCGTCCTGGATGAAAATGAGCCGGTCCGCCCTGCATGCCGCCTTCATGTCATGCGTAACCATCACGACGGATTGCCCTGCCTGGTTTATTTCCGTCAGAATGTCCAGTACGGCCTGACCATGCTCGAAATTCAGGCTGCCCGTCGGTTCGTCGGCAAAAACGACGTCCGGCGAATTGATCAGCGCCCGGGCGATGGCTGCCCTTTGCTGCTGCCCACCCGACGTTTCGGAAGGGAGACGGTTGCGCTGGCCGGCGATATCCATGCGATCCATAAGTTGATCGGCCTTGGCGCGGACTTCGCTTTTTTTTCGGCCCGCGATATAACCGGGCAGCGAAATGTTTTCCCGAATAGGCAGGTCCGGGACGAGATTGCTGCTTTGATAAATGTAGCCGATCCTGCGGGCACGAAACTCGGACATTTTGCGCTCGGAATACCTGTCGATCTGTTCCTCGCGGAAATGGACTTTTCCCGCCGTCACGCGGTCAAGGCCGCTGAGCAGATACAGCAGCGTGGATTTGCCGGAGCCGGAGTTGCCCATGATGACGGTAAAATCCCCTTCATAAATATCGAGATCGATGTTTCGGATCGCATGGAATTGTTCCGTCCCGGTGCCGTAGGTTCTGCACAGATTGCGTGCCCGGATGAGGGGAACTTTCATTTCTTTGGACAAGCCGATCACTCCCGGTTCGTAAGTTATGCCTTCATTGTAGGCAGGGGATATTGAGAAAGACTTATCGAAATATGAATAAAGTATTACACGATGGGCAGGTCGATCCGAAAGCGGGTGCCTTTGCCCGCTTGGCTGGAGAAAGAGATGTGCCCGTCATGCGCCTCGATAATGTTTTTGCATATAGACAATCCCAGTCCCGTACCTTCATGAACGTGACCGGCTGCCGGCGATGCTTGCCCCTTGAAGTAACGTTCAAACACAAACGGCATGTCTTGGGGACGAATGCCTTTGCCGGTATCTTCGATCGCTATTATGAAACGCCACGATTCGAGCTCTGTACTGATCCGCAGAGTGTCTCCGGCTTCCGTGTGTTTAAGCGCGTTTGCAACGAGATTGGAGATGACCTGCTCCATCCTTGTCGGGTCCATGCGGATCAGCACGTTGGGAATGCGGGCAGGCCCCTCGTAGTGAAGGCCTTTCAAATGCACCATATGCCCGATGGGGGCGAGCATGGCTTCAAAGACCGGACGGCTGTAAGTCTCGCGTTTTTCCACGGAAATGTGGCCGAGCTCCTGAAGGGCATGCAGAAGCAAATCTTCGACGAGACTTGCCGTTTTATCCGCATTTGTACGCATGACTTGCATGTATTCCATAAGCGTGTCGTGATCGGGGCTTATGCCGTCCATAATGGCCTCGATATATGTTTTCAAGGTTGTAATGGGCGTGCGAAGGTCGTGGGATATATTCGTGATCAGTTCTTTTTGCGCTTGTTCTTGCCGGTTGCGCCGGTGGTGCAGGTGTTCAATTTCCGTGCGCATCAGGTCAAACATGGCATATAAATCACCGATTTCATCCGGGCGAGAATACCGGACTTGCTCGGCATAGTTCCCTTTCAGGATCGACTCCGCGTGCTGCCGCAGTTCCCTGATCGGGGAAATCAAGCGTTTCTTTACCTTTATTCTCATGATGATCAGCATCATGGCCAGCAAGAGGATGAATACGCCGCTGAGCATGAACGTATAAGGAATCGGTGCGGAATGGGCGGAAGAAAGCAACGATACAGGGACGGAAATTAAGGCATGGCCGACCTGACGGATCCCGGAGGGATCGTCCATTACGGGAAACGCAACGGTAAACGAATTTCCTTCGTTCGTTGGCAGGAGGGGAAAATCATCACCTTCTCCGTACAGCAGCGTTCGCAGATTGAGATGTTTGCCTTCCGCAGAGGGATTCGAATCCAGCAGGATTTCGCCATCCAGTGCAGCATAGGTCAACGTTATCCCGATTTCGTGGGCCAAGGAACGAAGCTTCTCCCGGAAGGCCGGATTTTTAAGCTGGTGCTGTCGGTTTTCCAATTCAAGCAGCAGTGGATTGGCAATCAATCGAAGCTGCTTGACGTACGGTTCCGTCCCGCCTGCTTCGTTGAGCGAATTCGTTTTTAGCGCAAACGGCAGGCTGCATGCGGCGAGCAGCAATAAAGTAAGCAATGCGCCGATGAGCCATCGTTTGGACCAGGCGTTCAGAGACATGTGCTTTGACTCCAATCCGGGGTTTAATCCACGTTGAATTTATAGCCTACACCCCAGACGGTTTTCAGCAGTTGGGGGTGAGAGGGGTCTGTTTCGATTTTTTCCCTTAATCTTCGGATGTACACCGTAACTGTATTCTCGTCGCCATAGGAGGCATATCCCCAAACGGCATCGAGAATTTGGGCTTTGGAAAAGACCTGGTTTTTATGGCTTGCCAAAACATGAAGCACTTCGAATTCCTTCGCGGAAAGAGGAATCTCCAAGCCGTTCCGCGTGACCCGGTACGCTTTTTTGTCGATCGTTAAGTCGCCGAACCGAAGCACATGCCCTTCAGTTCGTTCGGCTATTAGGCGGTCATAGCGGCGGAAATGGGCATTGATCCGGGCCAGCAGCTCGCTTAGCGAGAACGGTTTGGTCATATAATCATCCGCGCCAAATCCAAGGCCGAGCACTTTGTCCGTATCGCTACCACGCGCGCTGAGCATCAAAATGGGGATATTGTTCCTGCGCCGGATTTCACGGCATACCTCGATGCCATCCCGGTCGGGAAGCATGATATCCAAAATGATATAATCCGGCTGAAGCAGCTCCATCATCTGCAGCCCTTCTTCCGCCGTGCCTGCGATGGCGGTCTCATATCGGTTTTTGTTCAGATAGTCCCTTACAATGCGGGCGATATCCTGCTCGTCTTCGATCATTAACACTTTTCGTGCATCATGCATGGTTTTCGCTCCAATTCATGGAAAATCTAATATTACTATACATGGGAATGCGAAGAGAGTCATAGAGAAAATTGTTTGCCCGTTTGTTGTTAAGGAAGGGAGGCCTGTTCCGTTTCTCTGTATTCCGCCGGGGAGATGCCGAAGTGTGCACGAAATACCCGGTGAAAATAGGAGTAACTCGCGAAGCCGCATGTTTCGGCGATGTGCTCCAGCGTCATTTCGCTGTATTTGATGCGTTCCAGCGCGGCGTTCAGCCGGATTTCGATCGCATACTGGATCATCGTTTTGCCGTACTGCTCCTTGAACAGCCGCACGGCGCGCGACAAGCTTAGCCCCGCGTAACGGGCGGCCTCTTCGAGCTTGAACGTAATGGTGGCATGCTCTTCGATGTACCGCTTCAGCTTGAGCGTGGCGGAAATTTTACGATCGGTTTGCAGGTTCTCCTTGATCGCCCGGTCAATGTACAGGCACAATCCCCGGAGCAGGGCATCTTTCAACTCTGCATCCTCCTCCAACGGGCCGCGGCGTTTCTCCAGCAGCATGTTGCGCCACAGGCCAATCAGTTTGTCATCCAACCCGATTCGGTTGACCGGCGGGCGTTTGAGCCTTTTCCACCATTCGTCGATCCAAGCGCCTTCGCAGAACAGATAATAATCGCCGCTCGACAACCGCCCTTCTTTGTGAGGATCTTCCACGACCAAATGATAGTCGTCCCCGGGTTTGAGCAGCAGGAGATCCCCTCCCGACAATACGAACTCCTCATTCCGGGCGTATACCTTGCAAGAACCTTCCGTTTGCAAACGGAACAGGTAGGACTGCAAGCCGCCCCTCATATTATGGTTAAACGCTTTATAATGATAGGAGTAATCGCAGATCAATACGGCCGTCTCCAAAATAATCCAACCTTTCGCTTTAAAAAATGACCAGATAGTTCATGGTTTGACGATATTGTATATGTTCATTCTAGCCTGTTTTGAGGTAGGATGGTACCAGATAGAGCAATCCCAACAAATTGAATAGCAGAGGTGTACAGTTCATGAAAAAACTTAACATCGGTTTGCAATTGTTTACGCTCCGCAACGAGACGGCGGCAGATTTCCCTGGAACCCTGCGCAAAGTAGCCGAATTGGGCTATGAAGGCGTTGAATTCGCCGGTTACGGAGACATTCCGGCAGAGGAAATGAAAGCGCTTCTCGATGAGCTTGGCTTGAAAGGGTTCAGCAGCCACGTATCGCTGCATGCCATGCGCGAAAATTTGCAAAAAGAAATCGACTACCTCAAAACGATTGGCGCAAAATATATGATCTGCCCTTACTTGATGCCTGAAGATCGCCCGGAGACGGCGGAAGGCTGGAGCAAACTGTTTGCCGAACTGCAGCAATATGGTGCGGAAGCAGCCAAACAGGGACTGATCTTCGGATATCATAACCATGACTTCGAATTCCACGGCCAGGTCGGCAGCGAAAACGCATTCGACGCGATGTTCGCCGAGACTGCGCCAGAGGCCGTACAAGTGGAAATGGACGTATGCTGGGTACAGTTTGCGGGACAAAATCCGATCGAGTATATTCAGAAATATGCGGGCCGTCTGCCGCTGCTTCACCTGAAGGATTTCAGCAAAGACGAACAAGGCCAGATGAAAACGCTCGAGCTTGGACAAGGCGTTGTCGACCTGAAGGGAGTTATCGAAGCGTCTACGAATGCAGGCGTGGAGTGGCTGATCGTGGAACAGGACGTATGTCAGAATCCACCTCTTGAAAGCGTGACCAACAGCTACAACTGGCTGAAGCAAAACTATTTGAACCAATTCTAATCCATTGCCAAAAGGAGACTTCAAACATATGAGCAAAATCAAGGTTGCCGTATTTGGTTGCGGCGCGATCGCCCAACGCAGACACATTCCGGAGTATGCTGCCAACGAAAACGTGGAGCTTGTCGCTTTTGCCGATCCGATCGTGGAGCGTGCGGAAGAAATGGCCAAAACGTATGGCGGAACGGCCTATTCCAGTTACGAAGAATTGCTTGCCAACGAAAACGTGGATGCAGTGAGCGTATGCACGCCGAACTACCTGCACGCCCCGATGACGATTGCCGCCGCGAACGCCGGCAAACACGTATTGGTTGAAAAGCCGATGGCCAGCACAGCCGAAGAAGCGGAGCAAATGATCGCGGCAGCAAAGAAAAACAACGTGTACCTGATGGTTGGACACAACCAGCGCCTCATGCCTCCTCACGTGAAAGCCAAAGAAATTTTGGATTCCGGCAAGCTGGGCAGAGTGCTGAACTTCCGTACGTCGTTTGGTCACCCCGGACCGGAAGCATGGAGCGTGGACGGTGCAGGCAGCTGGTTCTTCCGTCAAGAAGAAGCCATTATGGGCGCCATGGGCGACCTGGGCGTGCACAAATCGGATTTCATCCGTTATTTGCTGGGTGATGAAGTCGCTGAAGTGGCTGGATTCATCAGCACGTTGGACAAAAAGGATACCAAAGTCGACGACAACGCTACATGCATCGTACGTATGAAGAGCGGTGCCATCGGCACGCTGGTAGCCAGCTGGACGCAATACAGAGCCGGCGACAACAGCACCGTGCTGTGGTGCGAGAACGGCGTGATGAAGATCGGTACGGTGGACGGCGACGAAGTTATCGTTGAATTGACGAACGGTACGGTAGAAACGTACAAAGTCGGTGCCATGGCGACGAACGAGAAGCAAGTACCGAGCGGCGTCATCGATGCTTTCGTGGAATCGATCGTTACGCAAACACCGCCTTCGATCTCCGGAGAAGAAGGACTGGCTTCGCTGAAGGTCATTCTGGCCGCATTCGAATCCGAGAAAACAGGCCAAATCGTTAAGCTGTAAGACGGAATTATCCAGATCGCTTATATATGTTCTCTTGAGGGTACCTCCAGCGTTTCTCTGGCTGGTGCCCTCTTTATGTTCTTTCTCACTAAAGACGCTTATACAGGGATGTGGGTAAACGGCTGAAAAGGAAGACGGCCCACCTGCTTGAAAGCATGGTAGACCGTGGTAATATGGCGGTTGATACGGTTGATATGGATTGCTTCGCCCTTCCAGAACCGGATTAAACGCCAGGTTTGACATCGCTCGCAAGGTCAAGCCAGGCGATTTCATCCGCTGTAAGAGTCAAGCGGGAGCCTTCATCACAGGACAGCAGCTCTTCGCGATTCTGCGCACCAATCAACGCACAGGTCGGGAAGGACTGGTTCAATACATAAGCCAGCGCAATCTGAATCGCCGTCGTATGCTTTGTCTCGGCCAATTCTCCGGCACGGCGCAGCCTTTCCCAGTTCCCGTCGCTGTAGAATACGCGCACGAGGTCGGCATTGTCGCGGACTTCGGGCGTGAAGCGGCCAGTAAAGAATCCCCGTGCTTGCGAAGACCAGGAGAGCAGCGGAAGCTGCGTCCGTTCATGCCACGCCAGCGTTTCGGCGTCTGCCGATACGCAGCCGGCCCAGAATGGTTCATTGGCTTTGGCGAGGCTCAGGTTGGGACTGCTGAAGGTGAAGCCCTTCAATCCATGGGAGGCGGCATATTCATTCGCTTCCTCAAGCCGCTGCCACGTCCAGTTGGAAGCGCCGATGGCACCGATTTTTCCGCTTTCCACATGCTCGTTAAGCGCTTCCAGAATGGCGCCGACCGGCATGTTTGGGTCGTCTCTGTGCAGGGCATACAACTCGACGTGATCCGTCTGGAGCCTCTCCAGGCTTGTCAGCAGATCGCTGCGGATCGCCTCGGCATTTACGCGAGGGCCTTGGCTGTCGTGATGGGCTCCTTTGGTGAGGATAACAATTTGGTCGCGGTTTCCCTTATCCTGCATGTAGCGGCCCAGTACTTCCTCGCTCTGTCCGCCGCAGTAGATATGAGCCGTATCCACAGTATTTCCGCCGATCGCGAGAAAGGCATCCATGTTGGCAGAAGCCTTTTCGTAGGCATCGTGAACAAAATAATCGGAACCTTTGATCAACCTGGAGATGTGTTTATCCGTACCTGCAATGTTAATGTATTCCATGAGCGTTCAGTCCTCCTTAAAGTGTGATTCGTTGACGCTGTTCTGCCGAGCGAAGACAGGCATCGAGCACTCTCATGTTGGCTACGGCATCCGACGGCGCAAAACGCAGCCGCTTGCCTTGCAGCACGGCCCTTGCCATGTCGTCCCCTTGCAGGGAATAATGGTTGACCTTCGGCACCTCGATTTCCGTGCGTTCACCGTCTTTCGTGACGTAAAAATTGGAGGTGTTGTCCAGACGGCTGATATAAGCGGATGGTACTTCAATGATCCCGTCCGAACCGAGCACTTCAAGCGTATTGCGGAAGGCGGCCCACATGCTGCTGTCGAACGTTACGCCGACATTGTCGCCAAATTCCATCAGACCGGAAGCCATCATATCGACGTGATCATGTTCCGGGGAGAACAGGCCGACGACCGTTACCGCGGTGGGTTCTTTTCCCAGCAATAGCCGTGCCGCGCTGATGGAATAACAGCCGATGTCATACAACGCGCCGCCACCCCATTCTTTGCGGAAACGAACGTTGCCGGACGAACCGGAATTGTTGAACGAAAAGGTGCTGTGAATGCCGCGGATCGTACCGATCTCGCCGCTTTCGATGATGCTGCGAATCTGATCGTATCGCGGATGGTGGCGATACATGAAGGCTTCGGCCAAATGTACGCCGGCTTGTTCGCAAGCTTGAACCATTTCGCTTGCTTCCTGTTCGTTTAGTGCCAATGGTTTCTCGCACAAAATATGTTTGCCCGCTTCTGCGGCGCGAATCGTCCACTCCCGGTGCAGATGGTTGGGGAGCGGGATATATACGGCATCGATGGAATCATCCGCCAGCAGCGCTTCGTAGCTGCCATAGGCTTGCGGAATTCCGAGGCGATCGGCAGTTTCCTTGGCTTTCTCTTCGTCCCGGCTGGCAATGGCGGCGACTTCATTCAATTCGGATTGCTGCAGGCCGGGAATGACGGAGCCTACGGCGATATTGGCGGCGCCAAGAATGCCCCAGCGTAATTTGCGATTGGAATTCATCGTGGGTATCCTCCTTTGGATAAATGTATATTGTGATTATATGAAATAGATGATTGAATGAAAATGATAATATATTGAGATTTGTTAACACGATATTGTTGGTTAGGGGGATAACGTCATGATGAGACAAACCGTGTTGCTGACGCTGCAGGATATTCCGTATTTCTGTTATCCCGAGTCGGTGGGACATTACACGGAACATCCTCAGCACAGCGTTCTGCGCGAGACGGGAGCGCTGGGCAACTTCAATATTCACTATGTGGCCAGCGGCAAAGGATACGTGGAGGAAGACGGCGTCGTCCATGAGCTCAGGGCAGGCCAGGCAGTGCTCTATTTTCCGCAGCAGCGCCAGCATTACTACAGCAGCGAGGACGATCCTTGGGATGTGCGCTGGCTGCATTTCTATGGCGACCGGCTTCATGATTACATGATCGAGAGGGGCTTGCATCGCAACCGATTGTGGACCTTGCGGCAGCGGGATTCATGGGAGGAAGCACACTTGGCATTGCTCGCGGAGGCGGAGGAGAACCGGATGCTGCGCCCGGCGCAGCTGTCCACGTTGACGTATGCCGTGCTGGCTGAATTCATCCAGCATGCGGTACCGCTTAAAAGCATGCGTACGGGCAATCCGGAAGGCCGTATTCTTGCACTGCTGCCAAGAATGCAGCAGGAGGCTTGCCAGCCGTTCCTTCTGCAGGATTGGGCCGATCTGGCGGGCGTGAGCACGTATTATTTCTGCAAGCTGTTCAAAAGCGCCGTTGAAATGACGCCGATGGAATTCATCACGCGGTCCCGCCTGCAAATGGCGAAACAGTGGTTGTTGGAACGACCTACCGCCAATATCGGACAGATTGCCGAGGAGGCCGGTTATCCGAATGCGAGTTATTTCAATCGCCAATTCATGGCACATGAAGGCATGACACCGACGGAGTACCGGGGATTGTACCATAATTAGTCTTTATTTCGGGTTATGCAGCCAGGATAGGGAACAGAGGCGTTTGACAGCATGTTTGATCAGGACTATTATGGATGCATAAAGTCCGTAACAATGAGGTGGTCTCATGAAATATTCCAAAGCAACGAACTATGCCCTGCATACGATCCTCCATCTCGTGGCGACGGAGCCGGAGGAATTGATCAGCGTCCATCAGCTTGCAGAGCTGCAAAAGGTATCGCCAACCTACTTGTCCAAAATTTTGACCAAGCTGGTCAAAGCAGGCATGATCGAGTCGACCTCGGGGGCCAACGGGGGGTATCGCCTCAGCCGGAGGAACCCGGACCCGTCCTTTCTCGACATTATCCAAGCGATCGAAGGACAGGCATCCCTGTTCGAATGCTCTCAGGACCATAACGAGAACTGTCTGATTCAGCAGGTGATGGTTCGCGCCGAAGAGCAGATGGAAAGTTATTTGGGCAATCGCAAAATGTCCGAAATCGCCTCTCAGATGAAAGACTGGAAAGCGGGCTCCCAAGGGACAATGCATTGAATCCAATACAATCGGCATATGTCATAATGAAAAATCCTTTTCGTCCTCTGTAGGAAAGGATTTTTTGTGCTTTACGAAATGTGGACAACGCTTCTCAGATTGACAGGGAGAAAAGAGAATACGACATTGTACCCATGACAAGCAGGGTGGTACAATAAGGAAGGGCAATTTTAAATACATATTCCAACAAATATCTTACATCGCTGGAGGGACAACACATGAGCCAATCAACCATCACGGGACTGGAACAACTGCTTGCACTGGAAAATATACGCAACACCAAGGCGCGTTATTGCCGACTGATTGATACCAAGCAGTGGGATGCACTGGGTGAAGTGTTCGCTCCGGACGCCGTGGCCGATTTCAGCACGGAAGGCAATCCGATCCCGTTGTTGACGGGTCGCGAAACGATCGTGCAGGTATTTAAGGATCTGGTTGATCCGGCTGTTACCGTGCATCACGTGCACGGCGCGGAAGTGGAATTCATCTCCGACACGGAGGCAAAAGTCATCTCGCCTATGGAGGATCTGGTGACGTTCCCTGAAGGAAACGAGAACAAATCGTTTCACGGATACGGACATTATCATGAAACATACGTGAACATCGACGGACAATGGGTCATCAAGTACACCAGCTTGAAACGCCTTCGTTTCGATCTGGTCGAATAGGATTGAATAAGACAAAGCAAAAAAACACCCCAAGCGGGCAACACGCTTGGGGTATTCGGGTTAGGGAAAAGGCGCCGCGTTTCCCAACTTTGCATCCGAGCAATGCCGGGACTGTGCGACGGCAATGTACAGTTCATTGAGTTTAAGCTTTGGATGCTGCTGTTTTGCGGTTCTGCATCTGCAGATAAGCCCATGAGAAGACAACGGCGCCCAAAGCAATGATTGTCATGCCCCAGAAAATCCAGGCGTACGCGGAGGACAACGAAAGCTGCTGCATGGCCGTCAGTGCCACGCCGGTCACAGCGACGCTGAAGGCTCCGCTGAAGAACTGGCTCAATTGGAACAGACCCATGCCTGCTCCGACCTCATCTTGCGTGAGGCTGTTCGACAGCTCGTTGGACACGCTCGTGGTCAAGGCGGAGAAGCCGACACTAAGCAGCACGTAAACGGCCATGATCGCGTAGAGACTGCTGCCGGCGAAAAGGGCAAAAAGTCCGGCGGCGGCCAGCAGCAGCCATGGCGCGAATTTGAGCAGCAGCGTGTTGCCGTGGCGATCGATCATACGTCCGATCCGGTTGGACATCAGCATGGACACCAGGGCACCCGGGAAAATAACCAGGCCCGATTGGGCAGGCGTCAATTCATACAGATGTGCCAGAACCTGCGGCAGCAGGAATAACGTCGCAAAGTTGTTGATGTAGGACACGATGCCGAGCGAGCTGAGCATCATGTATTTTTTGTTTTTGAACAGCGTTGGCTGCACGAACGGGTCTGCTGCCCGGCGAATGCGGATCCAGAACAGGACCAGCGAAGCAGCACCGATCACGATCGTGATCCAGCTGCGGGTGGTGAGGAACAACAGAATGCCTGTCGTTCCGATTGCCAGCAGCAAGGCGCCCCATACGTCAAAAGAACCTTTTTGCGGCATTTCGCCCGGCAACAGCCGGAAAAATACCGGAATCAAAACAAGGGTCAAGCCAGTAACGATGAACAGGTCATGCCAACCGAGGAACTCGGTGATGCTGCCTCCGATGACGGGGCCAAGCCCGAGGCCAAGCGAACTGGCTGACATGATGACGGCCATCGATTTGCCGCGGCGGTCGCTGGGGATGTAACGCGTAATCAATACGATGGCCAGCCCGGGAACGGATGCGGCGCCCGCAGCCTGAATCAGCCGTGCGCAGAGCAGGACAACGAAATGATCGCTGAAAAAGCCAAGGATCGATGCACCGCCAAGCAGGGTCAGGCCGATCGTAAAGAGCGTGCGGATTGGCACGAAGTCGGACAGGCGCGAAAACGTAATGGACGAAATGGCAAACACGATGGAATACCCGGTAACGATCCAGGATGAGGCGACGGACGACAGACGGAAATCAACCGAAATCCGGGGCAAGGCCAGATTGAACATCATCGTGTTCATCACGACGAGCACAACCGTGAAGCCCAGCAGCCCTACGATTAACCCTTCCTGAATCCCGACGGGCCTTCCTGCCGATGTTGCATTTGCGGTATTGCTCATAAGTAACCTCCTGATCCATAAATAGTTGAATATTAAATAATGCAAAATAATGAACGTTTCAGAAACGGGATGTAATGTTTGCAAAAACGTGCAATCGCAATGAAACCGATTCTGGCAATCAGGGGAAGTTTCATCGATTTAAGTTCGATTGATATCGAACATTAGAAATATATCATGGAATTGTGCTAAAATACAATGGATCTCATGTAAAAAAGGAGGCCTTTGCATGAAAATTTTACATCATCCGCAGGCCGAAGATATTGAATTGTCCACGGTCCTGCACGCACTGAGCGATCACGTGAGGCTTGGCATCGTCGTTGAAGCGTCACGCATCGGGGAACAGCCATGCAGCTATTTCCAGGCGCCTGTTGTGAAATCGACGCTGTCGCACCATATGCGGACACTGCGTGAAGCCGGAGTCATTCGGGTGCGCGTTCAAGGGACGCAGCATTTCATCACACTGCGATCCGAGGATTTGGAGGCGCGTTTTCCCGGGCTGCTGCAGCCTTTGCTGCGGGCGGCGGCCGAGTCGGTGGATAAGCAATCTTGAACGATGTCCTTTCTTCAGCCGAAGAAGGGGCATTTTTTATGTGTCAGCCAGTGTTTTCACGCCGACTGCTGCGACATTCTATGTCGTACCATGCCCTTTATAATAACGGTGAACGACAAACCAATTTAGAAAAGGGGCACCAGCATTGGCAAAAACGAAAAGAGGACGCGTATTGTGGAACCTGCCTTCCAGGGGAAGGGGAACATGTCCCGTGTGCGGAAGCACGCGCATCAAACTGTTGTACACGCAGACGAAGACGGATGGCACGAGCCTGAAAGTCTGCAAAAAATGCTCAAAAGCCGCCCAGTCCAGAGTCGATCAGGCTTAACGATGACCGGATGCAGGGAGTAGGGGGAAAGAAACCATCTATGCGTACAACCAAGGTCATTGCATGGTTTCTGCAGCGCTGGGAAAGGCAGCAAAGCACGCTGTTTTCCTTACCGTCTGAAGACTATAATAGAACACATCAATGACCAGGGAGGGAAGAACCATGAGCAACATGCACCGAATTCACTGGTTCGACGAGCAGATTCGGAGCGGCCGTTATCCAAACAGCAGCCTGCTTGCCCGGGAATTCGAAATTTCCAGGCGTCAGGCTCAACGCGACATTGAATATATGGCAGCCACCCTCCGTGCCCCCTTGGTCTACATGGCGAAATACCGGGGGTACTGTTACGAGGATCAAACTTATCGGTTACCCCAGTTATATATGACGGAAGAAGAACAGCGTGTCCTGAAATATTTGGCGCATCGATACCGCCACTACGATTATGATCGCTCTGATGCGGTGAAGCGCGTAGCCCATTTGTTGGAGCGTTTTACCGAAGAGGATTCGGAAAGTGAGGGCATCCAGGAGGCGTTCCCTTCATTTTCGGCCGCTCCAAGGCAGTTGCAATATAGGGAGCTGTTATCACATGCGATCAAAGAATCCCGCGTAGTGCACATGCACTACCAGGATCATGAGGGAGAGCGCCAATTTCCGTTTTGCCCGCTTGGATTTGTTTCAAGGTTTAATGCGGACTATGTGGCGGGTTACGAAACGGATCCACTTCAAAACATGCTGCTGCGACTGGAAGGGGTGCGCCGCATCCGATTATCTGATGAACGATTTGTCTGCGATGCAGCAGCGAATCAGTCCATCTGGGAAAGGCCGCTGCCCGTCCGCAAGCCGTTCCTGGCTGAAATCCTTCTGCCCGAAATCTGCGACGCGGATATGTGGATGGGATACCGTATTCGGGAACGAAAGGATCGGGTTCATACCATTGAATTTTATGATGCCGATACATTCGAAGAGCATCTGTTCACAAGCGAATGGGAAGAACTGCTTGCCCCAAAATGGCTCAGGCAGCGGCTTCAGAACCATATTGCACGTATGGCGGCCAGATTGGACAGGACGAACGGAAGTTGAATCCGTAGTGAAAGTGAGGGGAGCTCGCATTGGCAGATGTTATATTACAAGGCCTGAGCATGAAGCGGGAATCCAAATCCTACACGGACAGTTTGCATGCCGTATTGACCCATGCGGAATTGTTCCGTGGGCCAAAGTATGCATTATCTGGTTATACAGGCATGGCATTCAAGTTATCCATCCATGAACGACTGCTGCCGATGTCTGTGACGGCATATGGCCAGTGGGGCGATTCCCATAAGCCAGGCATGGATAATTTGGGCATATTTACGGTGTGGGACGCCGGGCGAACAAGGCATTCCACTTTTGAACATTATCAGCAAGATGCGGTGAATTGGGTTAGAAAGAGCTTGGACGAGGGGAAAGGCATCATTTATTGGATTCCCGAATTCGGAGTGATTTACGGGTATGACGATACGGATCGCGTATTCTACGTGCAGGATGGGTGGAGCGAAGAGTCCCAGGTCGTGCTGTACGATAACTTTGGACTGAATCCTACGGGGTTCTGGTACTGCCAAATCTTCGGTGATCGGGTTCAGATTGCCGAAGATCAACAGATACTTGAATCGTTGAGGCTGGCGATTGAGGACTGGGATACGCCTTATCGTCTGCTGCCGGATAAGACGATTGCTTCTGGCAGGAAGGCGCACGAAGTCTGGAGAAAAGCATTGCTTGGCGGAGAATACGATGAGGCGGGCGCGGCCTATATTCTAGATTCTTACTGCCATTCCCGGATGGAAATTCAGCATTATTTGCGTGACGCACGGCCTGTTTGCAACGGGTTGGACGAAGCGCTTGCGTGTTACGAGCAGCTTGAGGAGCAGATGTCCGAAATGAAGAGCTGCCTCTCTCGCGAACAACAGACCAAGAGCATACCACGGGAGAAGGCCCACCATCTCGCGCATTTGCTTCCGCAGGCGCAAGAGCTTGAAGAACGGGCCGTATGCATTTTCCGTCAGATCTCTGCGCGCCACCCGGACCGCAAACGTTCTACCGTACCGCGTTGGGGCACGCATTCGGCAAGATAGGAGGAAGGACCATGGGCAAAAGAAAGCTTGACCTGCCTCCCGTCATACGGGATGGCCCGGAATCGCAAACGAGGGGAACGTACTCGGCTGCATTGCATCGACTCTTAGTCCATCGAGGGTGGACATCGTTTCCACGACATATGATCGCCGGCATGACGGCGAGCGCCTTTCGGCTTGTCACGGATCGGCGTATGAGCGTGGAATCGACCACGGCGTACAACTGGATGGCAGAACAATTCGTCGCGGCAGACTTGATCGGAATTACGGCAAGCCAGTCGGCCGGATTTACGTTCGAGCCTACGTTCCCGCTTTATCGCGCACAGGCTCTGCTCGATATCAAGGCATCGATTGATCGCGGCACGGGGGCGATTCTATGGCACAATCCTTTCGTGATCGTAACCGGATACGACGATGAGGAGCAAACATTGTGGATCTGCGACAGCGACGGGGATGAACACCGCGGTTTGCCTTATGACGCATTCGGGGAGAACGGCACGCCGTACTGGTACTATCAGGTGCTCGAATCCCGAGAAACGGTGGATATGTGGGAGGTGTGCAAGGAATCGCTCATTCAGGCCGTGTTCAAATGGGAGGTGCATGATCCGATGCTGCCCCCGGAAGACTACTTCTGCGGTTCCGCGGCTTATGCCGCCATAGTGGAGGCGCTGGAAACGGGGAATTACGCACCGGAAGAGGCTGCTCTGACGTTGCGTTATTATGCCGGGTCGCGGCAGGATATGGCCAGATATGCCGCCGAACTGGAGCATCTGTCGGAACGGATGCCTTATGTCATTCAGGAATATGAACGGCTGGCCAATATTCATTCGGAAATCGAGGAGGCCATGAAAGACTCGACGGCGGCTTGGCAGGATAAGAATAAATCTCTCGTTCGAAAGGTCAGCGTATTACTCCGAAGAGCAGCGGAGACCGAACAAAAAGCGGTTGATGCAATCCGGGAGGCGTTTGCAGAGACGATCGGCAACCGTTTCGGCGATATCGGACTCAGGTAAGCGAAAGCGATGGCAGCATGTCCTGCTGCAAACAGGTTGGGAAATACCGTTAAAGGCGCAAAGCTTTGAACGGTATTTTTTTGCATTTTCCATTTGAACACTCCCACCACTTAGCCTTTGCTTGAAGTGGGGGATTCTTGGGTAATCGAACCTCTTGGTTCGAAGTGGACCAAGCGATCCCTGTGGTCCCCACAGTTCTCGGCCGCTATGACGATCGATATGGCAACATCCTTAATGTTTCGGGCTGCATTGACATCCCGATCATGGAGGGTCTCGCAGGAGGGACACACCCATTGCCGTACCGAAAGATCTTTCACTTCTCGGTGCAGCGCTCCGCATACATGGCAGGTTTGACTTGTCGGAGCAAACGTATTCGCAATCTTGAGGGTGCGCCCATACCATTCCGCTTTATACGTGAGCTGCCTTCTAAACTCACTCCAGGACGCATCGGCAATCGATTTGGCCAGCTTGTGATTCTTGAGCATGTTAGACACCTTTAAGTCCTAGGGTACTGATCGTTTGGTTTTCACGAATCAGCTTGGTGGACAGCTTGTGCAAAAAGTCATGGCGGATATTCACCATTCTCTCGTGGATCAGGGCGATCTTCCGTTTGGCTTTTTGCCAATTGAATCCGTCTTTCGTACGCCGGGCCAGCCTCCGCTGCCAGCTTGCCAACTTCTTTTCATACCGGCTCCAGGCTTTCGGATGAGTATCCCGCATCCCCTCGGAGGATACCGCAAACGTTTTAAGTCCCAGATCGATCCCTACCGACTTATCGTTATGCGGTAAGGGCTCCATCTCGACTTCACAGACGAGCGAAACAAAATACTTACCTGCGGCATTTCGCCGTACCGTCGCCGAAAGAATGCGTCCTTCACAGGGACGAGAGTTTGCAAACCGCAGCCACCCCAGCTTGGGTAGCTTCAGCTTACTCCCATTCACAGCGATATTTCCATTCGTATATCGGGTGGTGTAGCTTTGCACCGGATGTTTACGATTTTTGAAACGCGGAGCCTGCGTCTGCTTCTTGAAAAAACGATCAAAGCTATCGGCTACATGCCGAACAGCCGATTGTAGAGCGATACTATCCGTTTTTTTCAACCAAGGATGTTCTTGCTTTAGATCTGGAAGCTGCGTGGCACAAGCATGGTACGACAAGCCCTTACCCGTGGCGGCAAACGTATCCTTCCATTGTCCCAGAAAATAGTTGAACACAAAACGACAACATCCAAACATCTGATGGATTAGCTGCTGCTGTGTACGATTGGGGTAGATCCGATACTTGTATGCTTTATGGAAGAGCATGCCATACACCTCCGTTCCTTGCAGTTATTATAGCACATACGTTCGGTTTCGAATAGAAAAAAATGGCGATTCATCCCCCACCTAAAGCTGACGCTTTTGTGGAGGGAGTCTTCTCGCTTTCAATGATAAATTTAATTTTGGGGTAATTATTGGCCCTCTTTGTTCCGAATATTATATTAGATGGTCTTTTTTGGATGAAATATCGGAATGTCAACAGGGGGCGGGAGTATGGTGAAGAATCCGGAAACCATTCAGGAATGCATTGAAAAAGCGAGACGGAAGCTGCATCAGATCGCCAGCGCCCATGCCGAATTATGGCATCCGGATGTCATTCGCCAGTCGATGCTTCTGGATGAGTTGATCAATGAATACAACGAGATGATGTACCGAAAAAAGGCATCCCGCAGCAAGTGAACCGGGCAACTGCCTGCACTTTCCGGGGGTGCCTTGGTTTTGCCATGAGGCTGATTTAGGCGAATAAGGTCTTACTCTTTGACCGCTCCGAGAACGATCCCTTTCACGAAGAAACGCTGCAGGAACGGATAAACGAGCAGGATCGGCAGCGCACCAATGAAGATCTGGGCAGCATTGACCGTCCGTTGTGACATGTTCTGAAGCTGGGTGGCGTCCACATTCATATTGGAAAAGTCCTGCTGCACGATAATGGTTTGCATCAACGTGGCGAGCGGATATTTGGACGCATCGTTCATATAGATCAGTCCGTCGAACCAGGAATTCCACTGTCCCACCATCGTGAACAGCGAGATCGTGGCGATGGCCGGCATGGATACCGGCAAGTAAACGCGAAACAGGGTAGTAATATGGTTGGCTCCGTCGATAAACGCAGCTTCCTCCAGTTCCTTCGGCACGTTGCGAAAAAAGTTCATCATGAGAATCAGATTCCATACCGCGACCGCTCCGGGCAGAATAAGTGCCCATAGCGTGTTCGTCAGCCCCAGCTTCTGAATCAGAATGTAGGAAGGAATGAGTCCGCCGCTGAACAGCATCGTGAAGATGAAAAACCATGCGTACAGCGAGCGGCCCTTGAAATGCAGGCTTTCTTTGGACAACGGGTAGGCGGTCAGGATGACCAGCACCATGCTGAGCAGTGTGCCGAGCACAGTCCGCTGAACCGAAATCCAGAGCGCATTCAGGAAGTTGCTGTTGCCGAACGTTTTGGCATAGGCATCGACCGTGAAGTCGATGGGCCAGAACGTGACCAGGTTGGCGGATGCCGCCGCTTTGCCGCTGAAGGACACCGCCAGAATATGGATGAGCGGCAGCACGCACAGGAGCGAGAGCACCGCGATGAAGAACAAGTTGAATCCGTTGAAGATACGGTAGCCGGTCGTTTTGTGGTACACCTTGATTCCTCCTTAGAAAATGCGGTAATTGGCGATTTTGTAAGCCATCCGGTAGGCCGTAATGATCAGGAACATCGCCACGAAGGATTTAAATAATCCGACGGCGGTCGCAAAGCTCATCTTCCCGCTCAAAATCCCCATACGGTACACGAACGTATCGATAATGTCCCCTTTTTCATAGACCAGCGGGTTGTACAGATTGAAAATCTGGTCGAAGCCTGCATTCAGGATGTTGCCCAGAGACAGTGTACCTACTACGATAATCATTGGAACCAGCGCAGGCAGCGTAATGTGCAGCGTCTGCTTGAGCCTCGAAGCCCCATCCACCTCGGAAGCCTCGTAAAGCGCGGGATTGATGCCCGCCAGTGCAGCGAGGAATACAATCGTCCCGAATCCGAACTCTTTCCACACATCACTGATCACCACCGTTACGCGGAACCAGTCGCCGTCGCCCAGAAAAAAGATCGGTTCGATGCCGGCCGCCGCCAGCACCCGGTTCACAAGTCCGCCTTCGGGGGACAGCATGTCGAGCAAGATACCGCCCAACACGACCCAAGACAGGAAGTGCGGCAGGTATACGAGCGTTTGCGAGAAACGTTTAAACGCGGAATGGCGGACTTCGTTCAGCAAAATCGCGAAGACGACCGGAGCGACCAGTCCGGCCACGATTTTCATCGAAGCGATCAGCACGGTGTTCCAGATGACCTGCACGCTGTCGGGATATTCGAACATGAAACGGAAGTTTTCCCAGCCGACCCACTTGGACCCGGTCAAGCCGAGCCAAGGTTTGAAATCCTGGAAAGCGATCACGATGCCGCCCATGGGGACATAGGCGAACAGCAAAGTAAGCAATACGGCAGGCAGCAGCATCAGGTGCAGCGGCCAGGTCCGTTTCCAATTCCAGCGGGTGCGCTTGCGCGGATGCCCGTTTATCCGGCTTGCCGGAGCAGGGCTTGTTATCGGTTGTTCCATAGCCATCAGGTCCCTCCTTTGATCGTCCAGCCGTGCCAGAAATCAAGGCGGAATCGCCTCTGCACGGGTGGAGCAACTGAATTATAGCAATGGAAACAGGCCGGCTATAGAGCAACTTTTCAAGACGGATGTTGATTTGTTAACCAAAATTCAATATGGATATGTAAGGGGTTTCAATATAAAATAGGACTTCGGTGTTTTCCTATTCTTAACCGGAAGCAGGGTGGAGTCATGAGATTGACGGTGTTCGCCAAAACGGTCGTGCTGCTGGTGTGCCTGCTGGTACCGATTTTGCTGCTCTACAGTTATGCGAATCAGGCGAACGTGGATATGGTCGTGGAGGAGAAGCAGCAGTCCAGCCTGAACCAGTTCAGTTATTTCAGTTCACAGGTGGACAAAAACATAGAGCAGCTCTCGTTATACGCTTTGACCTTGCTGCGCGATCCGAGCATACTGCATTATCGCTACATGAACGATGCAACGAGCCAATACGAAAAAAACAGCATTTATCTCGACATTCTCGACAAATTGTCGTTGTACCAGTCCACCAGCCAGTGGAAAAACGACATCACGATTGTGCTGCCGCAGGCGGAGCTTGTTCTATCCACAAAGGCGAATCTTACGGTGTTTAAAGAAAGCATGCTCAAGTATCCGGAGCCGGGTGCGTGGAAGCTGAACGAAGGGAGCTTTACGTATTTTTTCACCGACCATTATGAATGGAGCGACAAACCGGCTGAAACGGGCGTGCGGACGGTCATGGAAATCAGCTTCGACCCGATGAACATTGTGGCCATGCTCGACGATTTCAAGGAGACGCAGGGCGGCGATCCGTTCCTGCTCGTCCCGAATAGCGACCCGTTCGTCAATCGCAGCGCGGAGCCGGAACTGGTGGAAGCCATTCGGCGCGGTATGCCGCTGGATGCACTGGGGCAGGACGCCGGGAATTGGCAGCTCGAAGCGGGCGGCAAGCAATATCTCGTCAGCTACGTCCGCTCCAAACAGCTGGATGCGATATATGTCAACCCGGTCGTGCTGGACGACCTGCTGAATCCGATGGACAAGAGCCGGAACATGTTCGTGACGTCCATCCTGCTGCTGCTTGTACTTAGCATCGGGGCGGCCCTGCTGCTCTACCGCAAGGTACAGATCCCGATCTACCGCCTGATGAGAGGGTTGCAGCAGATTCGCAAGGGACAGCTTTCCACCCGGATTGCGGTCGACCATTCACGGGACGAATTCAGTTATTTGACCCAAAGCTTCAACCATATGGCGGAGCAAATTCAGGAGCTGATCGAGAAGGTGTACGAGGAACGCATTCGTTCGCGGGAAGCGACGCTGAAGCATCTGCAGTCCCAGATCAACCCTCATTTTCTGTACAATTGCCTGTCTTACATCAAAAACATGACCCAGCTCGGCAATCGCGAAGCGGTCGTAGCCATGGCGCTCAGTCTTGGCGATTATTACCGTTACATCACGAAGGACCAGAACGACATGACTACCGTCGAACGGGAAGTGGAGCTGCTGAACAATTATTTGTCCATCCAGCAGATGCGCACGAATCGGCTCTCCTATGAAATCGATGTTCCCGGAGAACTGATGCAGCAGCGCATTCCCCGCTTGCTCATTCAGCCGATCGTGGAGAATGCGGTCATCCACGGCATTGAGCCGATGGAAGGCAGCGGCCATATCGTGGTGACAGGCATGGTTGCCCGCGAGCAGATCGACGGCAAAACCTATGCGCGTTATAGCTTGTTCGTGGACAACGATGGCGTCGCGCTGACGCCGCAGGCGATCGAGCGGCTCGAACGGGAATTGCACGAACCGATGGGCGAAGAGATCGGCACGGGGACGTGGAACGTTCATCAGCGCTTGGTTACGCGATACGGGTTGTCATCAGGGCTTCATTTTGCGGAGATTCCGCAGGGAGGGCTTAGCGTTGAAATACGATGGTTTAAGGAGGAACTTTCCCATGATGAATTTGATGGTCGTGGATGACGAACATTCGGCGGTGGAATCGATTGCTGCGTCCATTCCGTGGAGGGAGCATGGCATTGGCCGGGTATTCAAAGCCTATTCCGTAAAGGAGGCTTTGCAGACGATGGCCGAGCACAGCGTTCATATCATCATCACGGATATTCGCATGCCGGGCTTGTCGGGCCTTGATCTGGTCGGCCATGTCAGGCAGCGGTGGGAGCAGGTCAAGTGCATTATTTTGTCCGGCCACGCCTCTTTCGACTATGCCAAACAGGCGCTCAAGCACGGCACGGTCAGCTATTTGCTCAAACCCGTAAGGGACGAAGAACTTATTGAAGCGGTGCAGCAGGCTTCCGTACAGATCAGGCTTGAAGGGGAGAAACGCATGATGCATCAGCGCGCCATGTATTCGGTGAGGGAGCATCTGCCGGCGAAGCGGGCGGAACTGATGAAAGACGTATTGTTGGGACGGCGATTTGCCGATGGGGAATTGACGGCGAAGCTGGAACAGCTCGAGATCGGCTTTCGCCCGCAGGATAAAATGCAGGTGCTTATCGTTCGCTACGATGACGCGCAAGAGGCACACCAAGCGTTCCGCCTGATGAAATACGCCATCTCCAACGTGGTCGAGGAAATCTTCGGCGGCAGCTATCATCTGTGCCATACCGAAGATGCTTACGATGACCTTGTATTCATGGTCAGCCCGAAGCAGGAGGGGGACGATGCCGAGCTGCTGCTCGGCAGGCTGGGGGATCGGCTGATCCACAGCGTGAGGCAGTACCTGAATGCAAGCATTTCGGTGTCTTCGAGCCGAATGGGGCGTTTTCCCGAACATGTCCCCCAGCTGTACCTGCAGGCCGTCAGCGCCCTTCGCAAACAAGCGGATGCCGGAAAGGGCCTGCATCTTCAAGCGACCGCCGAACCTCGGGGAACGGCGCTGAAATCGTTGTCGTCGCTCTATGAACCGCCTGCACTCACCACGCTGTTGGAGGCGGGAAGAGTAGATGAGGCACAGCGTAAAATCGACGGCATCTTTGCGGAGCTGTCAGGCAGCGTATTTCCGGAGCATGTGTATGTCGCTTTTCACTATTTGGCGGCCGCGTTCTCCTATATGGCGCATCGGGAAGGGAGGCAGTTGTCCGAGGTGCTTGGCGAAGAGTATCAGCAGCTGCTGAAGGACGGATACGGCGTATCGCTGCGCAGCCTCGATGCATGGACGAAGAAAGTGATGCTTCAGTGGGAGACAAGCGCGCAGGAAGATCGCCAGGACAACGTTCCGCCATTGATTCGCCAGGTGCAGCAATGGATCGACCGCCATCTGTCCGAGGACTTGTCCCTGCAGGTCATTGCCGGTGAGGTGCATCTGCACCCGGTGTATTTGTCCAAACTGTACAAACAATCCACCGGCGAAGGCATCAGCGATTACATTATGCGTTCCCGGATGGACCGGGCGGTACACCTGTTGAAGCATACCTCGATGAAGATCTATGAGGTCGGCCAGGAGGTGGGTTACAACAACACCCCTTATTTCATTCAAGTGTTCCGCAAGCACTATGGGCTGACGCCGCAGGATTTCCGGAACGGTTAACAAATCGATATGAACATTGAAATTGTGATATTTGTTTGCTTTCCCGGCTGAACTATCCTTTTCATGTAAGGGGATACACAGTCACTGAGGAGGGGTTTTCATGTATAGAAAAATGATGACGGCGCTGCTCGCGCTGACGATGGTCGTCGTGACTGCATGCAGCTCGGGAGCCAAGGAAGAAGCCGCGCCGGAAGCGGCGGCACCGCTTGCCCTGAAGGACGGGAAATATGAGCCGGCGGTGCAGATGAGCTACTTGCGTGCCTGGAACGACGATACCCGGTTCAAAAACGGTGAAACCGCCCAGAGCAACGTGCACACCAAGTGGGCCAAGGAACGGTTAGGCATCGAGCTGAGCACGCCATGGGCGGTATCGGTGACCAACGATGCGTTCTATACCAAGCTGCGTCTGTCGTTGTCGGCCAACGAGGAGCTGCCGGACATCGTTTCGATCCGGGGCGATTATAATCTGGTCCGGGAGTTGATCGAGTCCGGCAAGTTCGCCGATGCTGGCGAGCTGTTCGACAAATACGCTTCGGATACGTGGAAAGAGGCGGCCGCCTCCGCGCCGGAAGAGTGGTACCCGTACATGTACGAAGGTAAAAGGTACGGCATTCCGATTTTCGATTATGCCTATAACGGCGATCCGGTCATGTTCATTCGCGAGGATTGGCTGAAAAAGCTTGGGCTGGAAGAGCCGAAAACGATCGACGAACTGGTGGCCGTCATGGACGCATTCACGAACCAGGACCCGGACGGCAATGGCAAAAAGGATACGTACGGCTTGACCGTCGGCATGAAGAACGCGCTGAATACGTGGATGACGGAATCCGGCTGGATCTTCGGCATGTACGGCACGATGCCCGGACAATGGAACGAAGCCGCGGACGGCACGCTTGAATACGGCTCGATCCAGCCTGGCGTGAAGCAAGGGCTCGCTACGATGAAAGAGTGGCTGGACAAAGGCTACCTGCCGAAGGAAGCCGGCGTTTACGATGAAATCAAAGCTGCCGAGCTGTTTACCGCAGGCAAAGCCGGCATCATCGTCGGGCCGCACTGGATGCCGAACTGGCCGATCGACGATGTGAAGAAAAACGTGGAGGGCGCTGCCTACAAAGCCATTGCGCTGCCGACAGGCCCGACTGGCGAAAGCCACCACCATGGTTCCGGCGCAAGCAATGGCGTAGTATTGATCAACAAGGACATGGCGAATCCCGAAATTTTCTTCACGTATCAAAATTACTTGTTCGATCATTTTGCGAACCCGGAAGTGGGCGGCGAATTCGAGCACGGCTTTGCCCAGGGGTACGACTTCGATATCGTGGACGGCAAAGTCGTCGGCGAAGCCGATCTCAAGGATGGCGTATCGCCGCTCAAGTACACCATTACGTATGACGGCGCGCGCATTCCGAACCTGATGATGGATACGCTCGCGGAACTGGCCACCGGCAAGGAGCCCGAAACGCCGTTCGAGAAAAACACGAGCATGGCCAACAAACCGGAAGTGTTCGCCGCTGCAGAGGTGGTCGTGGCACACAAAGACGATGCGATCAAGAACAAGTTCACCGGTGCGCCGACCGATACGATGAAAATGAAAAAGGATGCTCTCGACAAGCTGGAGAAGGACACGTTCAGCAAAATCATCTACGGCCAAGTCGGCATCGATGAGTTCGACGCATTCGTGGAAAAATGGAAATCGATGGGCGGCGATGACATTACGGTCGAAGTGAACGAATGGTTCAAAACCGTAAATTAAGTGGTTTGAAAGAAGTCGTACTAAAGGATTACAATCAATAATCATTTTCGCAATTGCACCGGAATCGGGCTGGAACAGGCCTTGATTTCGGTGTTTTTTATTCTGCCGGGGGAGTTTAATGAGCGATCTGGAGTTGATCGTCGAAGCGGTCAGGACGGCGGACAACCATACGTGAGACTTATTGTTTAGGCCTGGCAAGCGATAGTACAATAATAGGCAGGATACGAACGTAGATGCGCATATTTGTGATAGAAGTAGTGGTGCATTTTAAGGGGAACATGTCCATATAAGGAGGAGACGGATCAATGAGCATCATTGTAGAAGAGGCCGTGGAGGAGATGATCGCGGAGATCCATCAATGGTTCGACCAAACGGAGAAACGGGACGATGCCGAGTCAACAGTGAAACGAACGAAGCTGCAATCAGGCATCTATGATGATGTGCTGCTGGATTATCGGCCGGGAAGAACAACCGTGGACAGCCTGGATCTCGGTATGGATGAAGAAGGATTGAGGCCCGGAAAGAACGATGTTTTTACGGTGGAGCAGGTTCAGACTGAAATCCGTCCTCGTTTGGCAGAGGTGATTCAGGAGAGACTGGAACGTTTGGCAGATACGCCGCTGATTGACTATCGATTTACTTTTCGGGGCAAGTTCCCGACGGACGAAGGTTCTCTGCGGATCACGCTGTTTGAATCAGTCAATGAGGAAAAAAAGCGGTTGCTGCTTGAACAGATACATGCTTATGTCGATCGGAAGCTGACCAATGGGTCTTATCCAACGAAACCGCTGGAAACGTTCTTTTTAGTCCGGCATTTGCTCGATCCCGTGTTGTTCCCGGAGTTGGACGTGCCATGGATCATCGCGCAATACGATCGCATTCAGGCGTTGAACAAGGGGCGCCAGGAAGCGCTCTCGGAGCATCGGAGAAATATTACTCAAAGCTTGAGGAACTGGGCGGAGAATCAGTTTTTGCCCTTGTATTTTGACGTCCAGCGCTCGGCTTACAGATCCAATGAGTATACGCTTAAACCAGGAGCGTCTCTGGGTGAACACGATGCTGATCATCATCCCGTCAGGCTGCTGTTATATGGAGCCGTAATGATTCTAAGGTATGAGCCCAATTACAGCAAATCGACGGGGGTAACCTTCCTTGAGCTTGCCGAGCAGCTTGGAAGCAGTCAGGCCGCGCGCATGATGGAAGAGGGCAGCGGCACCTTCGCCAAGGAAGACATTCAAATGCGGAATGAACAGGTGGAATGCACGGCCAATGACGTCTTTTCGACCATCACCATCGTAGTTCGCGAGGAAGCGGCGAAAGCTTACGAACAGGCGCTTGGATACATCATCCGTCTGCTGAAGCAGGGTTTTCCCAAAAGCTACAAAATCAAGCTGAAATCGAAAGCCAAGCACTACTTGCCGGTCAAAGGACTGGCGAAATCGGATACCCACCGTTTTTTTGCGAATGCACTGGTTTATCCCGAATTGCATCCGCTGTTGGAGGAATACGCACGCGAAGTGATGGAGGAGTTCGAATGGTATGAGGATACGGAGGGAGAGAAAAATTGCATGCCTGGTTCCTACGCCACCTTCGGACTTGGCCTTGCGGACGAGCGTTATTTCCCTCTGGTGGAGACATACATGGGTCTGGTGGATGACGAGCATCAGATGGTGCAGGACAAGTTCACGGCAGCCTTTGTCGAACAACACGGACTGACGCAGCAATCGCTCCCGCCACTCATCGCATGTTTGAAACGTTCCACCGATGGTTTGAAGCTGAAAGCTCTTCAGCCTGTGCTGGAAGATGAGGGCAAGCTGGCTTTATGGGTAGAACAGGTGCAAGGATTAGAGGCTTATGAGGTCCAGCGCGTGTTGTATCCGATATGGGGAAAGGTAGAGAAACTGGCTGGTTTGGCACGAAAGGCCGAAGGCCGGCGCAAGGAGCTTCTGCAGGCATTGCTGCATGCAGCGGGCAAGTGACGAGAGTACCATTCAGGGAGAGGGCGGGGGATATGGAATTACAACATTTGAACCGTACAGCGTGGGCTGCTCTTTCATCAGTTGAAAAGGAACAATTTTTGCAGAAGCTGACAGAACTTCCGGAAGGCATGGCGTACGCAGGCTTGCGGAAATTTGAACGGTACGGTCGGTGCACGGAGACAGGTGTGTTCTCCTATGAACAACGGGACTTCGTATTTGTTCCGGGTGATCTCGTGACGTTGGGGTGGGACGGTTGGCACGAAGGCATGAACGAGGAGACGGCCATCGATATTCGGGAAACCTTCAATGAGTACGACGTACACGATATCGATGCTTATCTTCGCGAATTTTCGTCTCCGGTGAGAGAAGTCCACATTTCTCCGATGCTGGTCGAATGTCAGGCCCGTTCCCTGGGTTGGTTTGAAGTGAGCGAAGAAGAAGCTATGGCTTGGGACGATGGGGAATTCGCGAAAGAATGGGAGAAATTCAAACAATCTGACATCAGCGAGTACGAACGTTACCAGCATTTTCGTTTGGTGCGCCATGAAGGAGGTATACGAATCTTTTGGTTCAACGAAGACCTGACGCTGGAGCGGTTGAAGGAAGAAACCGAGAAAACAGGGTTTTCCTTGCTGACGGAAGAGGAGTGGGAGTACCTTTACGGCGGGGGCTGCCGTACGCTGTTTCCGTGGGGAGATAGCTTTGACTACACGATGAAGCTGAAGCATTTCGGAAGTTTACAGGGCGTTCCAGGCATCGTGGATGAAAATGCGGAGCCGGACCCTTCTATGGTTGAGGACGACGGCCGTGCTTACGATCTGGAGCTGCCCAATTTCTTCGGCATCCGGTTCGAAGGCGATCCCTATCGTTGCGAGCTTACGCTTAGTCAGACTGGAGAGCTTATGCCCAAAGGTGGGGACGGCGGCTCTTTGATCTGCGGGGGGCTTGGTCCTGTGGCCGGTTTTTTGCCCGCTACGGTCGTATATTATCGGGATGCCAACATCGGCGAACTGGAATGGGAGGAACTCATCGATGGCATGTATTATCGGCGAGTCATTCAAATTTCTTCGTCCTGTGCTCCTTCTCAAAAATGACCGATAAAGAGGCTGTGCAGGTGTTTGTGGACACCCCATTCTTCCGGTTTTTAAGGAATACATGCAAGTACTAAGAGCACAGCCACGTTGCTGTGCTTTTTTGCTGTTTTTTAACTGCTTTTGCGAGCCTAGGGATACCACCTTATTAAAACGGAATGGGGAAGAATGGTCATCTGTCTCAGACAATATCGCGGTCACGTCATAAGATAAAAGAACGACACGTGGCATAGGAGAACAAGACATGGTGAAAAAAAAGGTCAGTGGGCGGGAGAGGCGGCCGAAATCCGGGATGTCCCGGCGTAAATCGGCACTGCCTCCCAAGCAGCGCAAGATCGTCGATGCGGTGATCGGCGAAATGCTTGAACAACTCCAGCCATGGCTAAGCTCGCAGTTTTCACAGTGGATCGCGAACGAAGGACAGTCTTCGCGAACACAATCGACGATACAACCAAAGGTGGAAGAAATAAGCGATCCCTTATTTCAACCGGCCGATCTCAAAAACTTGCGGATTTGCCTGATTTCCGTGCTTCCTGATTGCAGATGGCAAACTGCAGAAGTGATCGTCGAGCATTTAAAAATGGTTGTGGGTGAAGTGACGACTGTCGGGCTGCTACCCTCCATGGCGACGCGTTTGCAGGATTTGAATCCGGATCTTGTACTGCTTCTCGGCAATTCGCGCAAGCTTTCGGAAGAGGAACGGAAAGCCTTGGCCTCATGCCCGGCTCGCAAGGTAATGTGGCTTGACGATGCGGATGGCACGAACGATGCGACTTGGCAACTGGCCCATTTGGGTGATGTAGTTCTATCGCAAAATCTGGAACATGTGGCGGTTTATCAGGCTGGGGGCGTTCCCTGTGTGTACTATCACCCTTTTGCTGCCGACCGCAACGTATTTTATCCGCAGGCTGTCTCAAGGGAGTTCCAATCCGATGTGTTAATCATCGGGGATGCGGTACCGGAACGATCCGCATATGTATCCGAGGTGGCAAGACATTTTGCTGGAGGACGGGTGCATGCGATGGGGCAAGGGTGGGAGAACGAACCGATCATCACTTCCATTCATACAGAGGACGATGCAAATTCGTGTTACAACGGCGCGAACGTTATTATTCATTTCGATTCGTGCCGTTGCCCGCAAAAATTGTTCGACATAGCCGCTTGCGGCGCTTTTCAGATGGTTCAGGATCAGCCGCATCTCTATGAGCACTTGAGTCCAGGCGAAAACATCGTCACTTTTCAATCCACGACAGAGCTCCACAACCTCCTTGAATATTATAGGCATCATCCGGACTTGAAGCGCAAAATCGCCAGTAAGGCATTGGAGGGCAGCAAGTACGATTACTCTTATTTTCAAAATATATTACGGCTCCTTAAAAGAATCACCGCCGGGGAATGAACGGGAGGAAGGCCTTTTGAAACTGATTGCCTATTTGCTGCCACAATTTCACCGGATTCCTGAAAATGACGCCGCTTGGGGAGAAGGATTCACCGAGTGGACTAATACGAAGAAATCGGTACCGTTATACCAAGGGCATCGGCAACCAAGGGAGCCTTATAACGATTATTATTATGATCTGACCGATCCGGCTGCAAGGCAATGGCAGGCCGGGTTGGCGAAGAAATTCGGGCTTCACGGCTTCTGTTATTATCATTACTGGTTTAAAGGAAAAAAGCTGTTGGAACAGCCTTTGGAACAGATGCTGAGCTCCGGGAAGCCGGACTTTCCTTTTTGTTTGTCATGGGCGAATGAATCGTGGACCCGCAAATGGGATGGCAGCGACAATGAACTGATCCTTCGGCAGGATTATGGTCAAGAGGAAGATTGGGAGCGGCATTTCGACTATCTGCTGCAGGCATTTAGCGATCCAAGATATATTCGTATCGACAACAAACCGGTATTCCTGATTTATCGTCCCGGAAACATTCCTTGTTGCGAAGAGATGTTGGCCTTCTGGAAGCGACTCGCGTTACGCAGAGGGATGGACGGCCTTTTCGTGGTACGGACGCTGGGTGGCTTTGGGTTGCCTAAACAGGAAGGATTCGATGCCAGCGTAGAGTTCGAGCCCCACTACACCTTCGGACACAGCGGTTCGGAGCGAATCTGGAGCACCATGCGCACGATGGGCGGGGAACATCTTGTGTTTGATTACGACGAAGTGTGGCGGTTGATGTTGAATCGTTCGCCGCGTCGGGAAGGGGAAATGATTTTTCCAGGGGCTTTTGTTGGCTGGGACAATACACCGCGTCTCGGTGTGAAGGGGCAGAGCGGATTTGGCGCGTCGCCTCATAAATTCGAAGAATATTTGAGGAGGCAGCTCAAACGAGCCAGACAGCTGTATCGCAGTGAATTTGTGTTTATTAACGCATGGAACGAGTGGGGAGAAGGAGCGTATTTGGAGCCGGATAAGGACGGGGAATATGCTTATTTGAAGGCTGTGAAGAAGGCGTTGGAATCCTCGGAGAACGAATAAGAGAGGAACGGGGTCCTCTCTTTAAATATGACGCGCACTTTTCGTTGGAAACGGCAGGATGACGTAATCAGACTTTTTGAATTCCAATGGCCAACGTGCCGGAAGAAGCATCAATGAAGAGCACGTAGTTGGATCCGTCGGTCCCTTTGAGCAATAATCCCGGTTGGTTGGGGTTGCCGGAAGGGTACAAGAGAACATTGGCTGCGGTTGAGGCAACGCCTGGAGCGGTAGGAAGAGCGGTTACGTTCAGTCTTTGCCCAGCCGTCAAGCTACCACCGACGCTTGCTTGGCCATTGACACCAAAATTGGAGTTCACTGTCGCACTTCCGTTGACTTGTAAACTTCCCGCGATCGTTTCGTTGGAATTCACCTGCAAGGAGCCTTGCACGGTCTGGTTAGAATTAACCTGTATATTTTGACCAAACGTCGCATTGCCATTGACTTGAAAATCCTGCTGAATTGTGGCATTTCCCGTCACGTTTACGTTATCGAACGTAGGCATGGACACATCATCCTTTATATTTGATGCTCTATCTTATGTAACTAGAGGCAAAATAATATGGGTAATATACCTGTTCTATCGAAAACAGGTATATTACCCATGCTCATTTTCAGAGTTTTCGTGCCAATTATTTCAGTTTTTGAACGGCTGCGGCCATTTGCTCCAATTGGGCGTGGGTCAGGGAATGGTCCGGCGAGCTAAATGTTACATACCGGTCATCCAATTGGAACGTCAGCATGTCCGTTTTGTCGGGAGTGTACCATTTGGCGGATACGCCGTTGGGCAGTTTGACGGTTTTGCTGTCATAGTCGAAAGCGTAATCTCTCGGCGAAACATCCACTTTCATGTGGTTAAACACAAAGCTTACACCGTCCCCGCCAGCGGCGACGCTTTTGAATTGGTCACCTGCAACCATATGCTTCGGAGCATAAGCCGTCTCGAAACCTTGGAATTTCGCAAATGCTTTTTGAATCGCGGAGACTTGGGACTTGTTGTAGTTTACATCAGCGTAAGCGGCGATACCCTGGTCGGAACAGTTATTGCTGTTACTGCCCAATTTGTTGACGTTCACGGCAACCTGCTCCAGTTGGGCTTGGGTCAATTTGTGATCCGGCGAGCTGAGCGTCACATACCGATCATCCAGTTTGAATGTCAGCATGCCTGTATCCGAAGGCGTGTACCATTTGGCGGATACGCCGTTTGCCAATGTAACCGTTCTGCCCTCGTAATCGAAAGAGTAATCTTTGGGAGAGATGGAAACATTCATGTGTGCGAACACAAAGTTCACGCCGTCTCCGCCTGCGCCAACGCTTTTGAATGTATCGCCGGCAATCATTTGCTCCGGAGCATAGGCCGTTTCGAATCCGGCGAATTGTGCAAATGCTTTTTGAATGGCTTGTTTTTGTGCTGCGCTGTAAGAAACGGAGGTCAATTCCGCATTCGCAGCTTCGCCGATGATGACCTGACCTTTTTTGCCATCGTAAGATACAGGTACATGCAGTGCATCGGCAAGCGCTCGAACAGGCAGGTAGGTGGAATTGTTGTAGGTGATCGGTGCCAGTTTGTTGCCGCTGCCGTCCGTTGGCGTGTAGGCCGAGCCGTTTACGTTGAAGCTGATGCCGTGGTTGAGGTATGCCGAGATTTTTTCCAATTGCGTGCCTGCGAATACGCCTGCCGCCCCGGTTAATGTCATGCCAAGCACCATGACGGCTGCTGCGGATTTTTTTATGTTTTTGTTCATGATATAACGCTCCTTTATGGATGTAGTGGATTATGATGTCCGGGCTCGCTGTCCCTTATGGCTATATATTACTCACGGAAGATATCCAGAATAATTCTGAATTATATCCAACTTGTAAACTTCATCATCCATCCGCAGAATGCCAAGGTGTATAATGATCCCTGGAAAGGAATGTCATAAAGATGGGGGAATCCATGTGCTTGAAGATCGGAAGTTATGGAATCAGCGGCAAAAAGAGCTTAAGTCCATGTTGGCGAAGCCCGCACAGTACGAGAATGCGCGGGAATGGTTGCTTTTGCAGCACGGGGCTGTCCATTCGGCTCGAAGCAGAGATGGGGCTGCGTGGTCTTTTGAAGATGAAGTACTGGATCATATGACTGAAAACCGGTTTCGACATGTTCCGGCTTCTGGAGCCAACTCGGTCGCATGGCATATTTATCATTCAACCCGGATCGAAGACATGACCATGAATGTGCTGGTGGCCCAAATGAAGCAGGTTATCGATAGTGACTTGTGGATGCAATCCATGCATTTGAACGTCCGCGATACCGGAAATGGAATGTCGCTTGAACAGCTTGTGCACCTGAGTTCCGTAGTGGATATACCCTCTTTGCGCGCGTACCGAGCTGCTGTCGGCCAACGGACGCGCGAGATTGTGATGGAATTGTCGGCAGCAGACTTTAGACGAAAAGTGTCTTCTGCACATTTGAGCCAATTGACGGAAATGGGGGACGTACTGCCGGAAAACAACTGGTTATTGGATTATTGGGGCAATCTGACCGTAGCCGGATTGTTTCTGATGCCGGCGACGCGGCATCATTTTGTACATCTCAACAAATCATCAAGGATACGTGAATGAGGAAATGAGGGAATAATGTGGTTGCCCAACCGGATGTATTGAAGCAATTTAGAAGCTTTCCGTTAATAGAGAGACAGTGATCCACGGTGATTTGGGAATATGGAATTTATTATTTACTGAGCGGCATGTTTTCATTATTGATATGGCGGAAGCAAGGATGGGGGATCGCCATTTTGATTTGGCAGCGGTGATTACTTCGAGCATCCCTTTAACCGCTTCAAGAACAGAGATGGAGAAGTCACTCTCTCTTTTCGAACGAGGATACGCGCAGGAGCACGGGGTGTGGGACAACCGACGTTTATTTGAGCAGTTGCACCTATGGCTGCTGCGCGGAATGCTTGCGCTTGTAATGGAGCAGGGGATGAGTGCCCCTAACGTTTCCTACATTGAACGGCAGTTGAACATATTGGAGGAGTATAAATCGCTATTGGTGTGAAAATACCTTGATGAGATTACCAACGCGGAATCATCCGTTAACGAGATACAGCACCAGCCCGCCTATGCCAAAGACCACGGCACCTATATATACATACGTCAGTCGACTTAAGTTTTGCCTGGTTCTGCGACCATATTCGGGATTGCTCTTCTGATTGGCTTTGGAATTTCCGATCATCAGCGTGGCAATTCCACCGAACAGGGCGATGGTTACGATCAAAATATAGGGAAGCATCGTCATGGCACAACCTCCATTGAAGAACGTATTCTGCCAAGGCGTGAGGCCTTGATATGATTGTACCCCAGGATGGCATGGGATGTAAGATTCATATCCAAAATATTCAAATATTTGGTATACTAATCATGCGTGTGCCGGGATGGACATGCCAAGAATAGCCATGAACGCCGTGATTATTGTATGATTATCCGATAAGAGCACATTTTTGGGGGAGGACAGATGGAATGAGTACACCATCCGCAACCGGGCACTCTGCGAAACATGCGGACAAACGTTTGTTTTTGGCTTGGGCCGTTTCGGTCATTGCGACAGGAGGCAGCCTGTATTTCAGTGAAATCAAAGGATTTATTCCATGTGATCTATGCTGGTTCCAGCGTATTTTTATGTACCCGCTAACGATTGTGCTGGGCATTGCCTACTTCAAGGACGATTTCAAAATCGGCAGATACGTGCTGCCACTAAGCATTATAGGAGGATGCATCTCCTTGTACCATGTCGTGATTCAGCGAGTGTACTCGGCTACAGGCAGCGCCGTTGCTTGCGGACAAATTCCTTGTTATACCGACTATTTGAACTGGTTCGGATTTATCACGATTCCGCTGCTGGCACTCATTGCGTTTATGATCATCACCGTGATGCTGTGGGGCATCGGCAAAACATCGAAATCCGCTTAATTCGGGAAAGGACGGATCATGGATGTTCGGACAAGTCAAATGGGTAGTACCTGTTCTCACGATACTAATCGTATTGGTTACGGGGTGTACCGGTTCGGAAAATGCGGCGACGAACGAGATGCCGGAAATGATCAAGGTCCAGTTTGTGGTGCCTGAGAAAGCAACCGTGCAAGAGCCCGTGGCGCTGCAAATTAAACTGACGCAGGGCGGGCAGCCTGTTGAGGCGGCGGATCACGTCCAGTTCCAGGTATGGAACGAGCTTGACGGTGCTCCCGAGCAAGCCTTGATGACTGCGGAGGACTTGAAAGAACTGGGGGCTCTGGATGCTATGGAAGTGGACAAGGGCTTATATGAAATCCAGCATACATTCGAAGAGCCGGGTACGTATATCGTACAGGTTCATGTCACGCATGGCGCCATGCACAGCATGCCGAAGAAAAAGATTATCGTCGAATGACGATGTACAGCGAATAGGACGAAGATTGGGTTTGTGTGCGAGGATGGTTGTATAATTACATTATGAAATTGCAGTGGAAAAGAGGTTTTTATGGCAACAATTCATGACGTTGCGCTCAAGGCAGGGGTTTCCGTAACGACGGTTTCCCGTGTATTGAACAATCGGGGCTATATCAGTCAGAAGACACGAGACAAGGTGTATCAGTGCATGGACGAGTTGAATTACCGTCCGAACGAGATTGCCCGCTCGCTGCTGCGCAAGCAGTCCAACGTCATAGGTTTGATCATTCCAGACGTCTCGCATCCGTTTTTTGGCGAACTCGCAAGCTTTATTGAGTACCATGCCTACCAGAACGGCTTCAAGATTATGTTGTGCAACTCCCACATGGACCCTGCCAAAGAGCGTGAGTATGTGGAAATGCTCAAAGGAAACCGCGTTGACGGCATTATTATGGGAAGCCATACGCTTGAGGTGGACGAGTATATGAATCTTCATTCGCCCATCGTTACCTTTGACCGGCAAATCGGAGCGCATATCCCCTTCATTTCCTCGGATAACTACCAGGGAGGTGTGATGGCTGCCGAACTGCTGATCTCTAAAGGCAGACGGCATTTGGCCCACATTTGCGGCAATCTGGAGCTGCAGATGCTATCCAATCGACGAACGACGGGATTTCTGGATACCTTGAAGGCCCATGGGATCAACCCAACCATGATTCATCAAACCGATCTCAACGTGTTTAGCCAGCAGCAATACACAAAGCTTGTCGAAGAGCTTCTTGTCGGCCATCCGGAGGTCGATGGGCTGTTTTTTACCAGTGACCTGATGGCTATTCATGCATTGAAACAGATCATGCATCATGGGCGAAAAGTTCCTGAGGACATTGCCATCGTGGGTTACGATAATATTCGGGCAGCGGAGTATGTCGTCCCGGCGATTACGACAGTAATGCAGCCGATCGAGAGCATGGCGGAGCTTGCGGTTCAATTGATCCAGCAGCAATTGGCCGAGGAAGAGATAGAAATGGAACATATCCTGCCTGTGACTATGGTAGAACGAGAGACAACCTGAGACGAGGTTGTTTTTCTTTTTTTATTTATGTCAAACGATTGACATGTCAAACCTTTGACACTATAATCGGTTTTGTAAGCGGTTCCTTTTTAATTCAACGAACGGGGGCAAAAGACAGATGAAAACACAGCGGACATGGATGAAGTTATCGGTTTTATCATTAATTATGGTGATTTTGCTATCAGCTTGCGGCGGTGGGCAGACAGGAACTGAAAGCAACGATGGTGCTTCCTCCGATAGCTCCGTCAAAATTACCCTGTTGAATTCCAAAGCTGAAATCAACAGCCAATTGGAGCAGGCTGCAAAGGATTTTCATGCAGATCATCCGGAGATTACGTTGGAAATCGTGCCTGTAGGAAACGGCCAATCCCCTTTTGAGAAGGCTTCGGCACTGTATGCTTCAGGCAACCCGACTACGATGATGATGCTGGACACCGGGGATGTCGAGAAATTCAAGGATCGCGTCCTTGACTTAACGAATGAAACGTGGATGAAGGATGCTGTGGAAAATAGCACGGGAACGACGACATTCGATGGAAAAAATTATGCTTTTCCGTTCTCCATCGAAGGATACGGTTTTATTTACAACCAGAACGTGCTTGATCAGGCGGTAGGCGGAACATTCGATCCGCAAACGATCCAGACAACGGCACAGCTTGATGATCTGTTTCAAAAGATCGCGGCTTCCGGGAAATCGCCGCTGATCATTTCGCCAATGGACTGGTCGCTTGGAGCGCATTATCTCGGACTGGCCTACGGAGGCCAATCGCCGGATCAGGCTCTGGTACAGCAATTCATCGCCAATCTCAAGGCAGGACAAGTCGATCTTGCTTCGAATGCAGTTTTTAACGGACTTATGGATACGTTTGATTTGATGAAAACCTACAATATCGACAAAGCGTCTCCGCTTTCGGGCACATATGAACGCGGACCCGAAGTTTTAGGGAAAGGCGAAGTGGGCCTCTGGTTCCAAGGAAACTGGGCTTGGCCGCAAATCCACAGCTTTGATACCGCGGATGGAAAATACGGTTTCCTTCCTGTTCCTGTAAGCAACAATCCAGAGGATTTCGGCAACACACAAATTTCCGCAGCCGTGTCCAAGCGCATTTTGATTGATAAAGAGAAGAGCACACCGGCGCAGCAGGACGCCGCCAAGAAGTTCCTTGATTGGATCGTTTATCAGGACAAAGGACAGGATTTTCTGGTCAATCAAGCGAGCGTAATTCCGGCGTTCAAAAACATCACCCTTGAACCCAATGATCCGCTGGGCAAGTCGATTAGCGAATACATCAAAGCAGGCAAGATCGAGGAATCCGTCAGTACGCTGCCGGCAGATCATTGGTCCAAATTAGGGGCATCCATGCAGAAGTATTTGGCGGATGTCATTGATCGGGGCGAACTTGCGAAGGAAATCCAGTCCTACTGGACAAACGTGAAATAATCGTAACAGGGAAGAGTTGTGGTGAGACGAGGCTCTTGAACTGCACTGACTCTGACGCATGCCTAAACATACAGCCGTTAAGCCGGAGTGCCCCAGGCAGAGAATGATGATCCAAACCTGGTTGGCCTCCGGCTGAAAAACGGCATTCAAAACCGGAAGTGGATGGAGGATGACCATGCTGACCGAAAAAGGAATGTGGGCGCGCTTGCGCACACGACTTGTTTTTACGGGACCCACGCTGCTGGCCTTTGCTACTGTGATGATTGTTCCTTTTTTATACGGTATTTATTTGACGTTTACCAACTGGGACGGCATCGCCGTGGAGCAAAGTTTTGTCGGCTGGGCGAATTACGTTGGCGTATTCAAGGATAAGGTGTTCTGGACTTCGTTTGCCATGACGCTGGAATATGTGTTCATCACCGTATTGCTGACCAACGCCGTCGCGTTTTTGCTGGCCTATGCCGTTACTCGGGGAATGCGGGGACAAGGCTGGTTCCGGGCGGGATTTTTCCTTCCAAATCTGGTCGGCGGCATTGTGTTGGGATTCATATGGCAATTTATCTTCAATCAGGTGCTGGTGTTCGCCGGACAAAAGCTGAACATCGCGCTGTTTGGCGCTTCCTGGCTCGCGGACCCTGACACAGCCTTTTGGGCACTCGTGATTGTTACGGTGTGGCAGTATGCAGGGTACATGATGGTGATCTATATTGCGGGACTCATGAATGTGCCCAAGGACGTGATGGAAGCAGCGAGCATTGACGGCGCTGGCAGCCGCAGAATGTTAATGCGCATCGTATTGCCGTTGATGGTTCCCTCTTTTATCGTATGTGTGTTTCTTTCCCTTCAACGAGGTTTCATGGTGTACGACCTTAACGTTTCACTGACGAGCGGAGGCCCCTTCAAAAGCACGGAAATGGTTTCGATGCACGTTTATGAACAGGCTTTTCTGGCGCGTGATTACGGGTTGGGCCAGGCGGAGGCATTTGTACTGTTTATACTTGTTGCCACCGTTACGCTGCTTCAGGTCTACTTTAGCAAAAAACTGGAGGTTGAGGCATAATGGCAGGACAATCACGCATCATCTCCTGGAGCAAATCCTTTTTACTAGTGATCGCCGTTGTTCTGTTTGTGTTTCCTTTTTTGCTGCTGATCATCAATTCGTTCAAGGAAAACCAGGTCATTACGTCCAATCCGCTGGGATTGCCGTCCGCCTTTCGATGGGATAACTATGTAAGTGCTTTCACTAAAATGGGTTATGTATCCGCATTCGGGAACTCGCTGCTGATCACGATAACTGCAGTTGTGCTGATTGCCCTGCTCGCGGCAATGACGGCGCATTTCTTCGTTCGGCATAAAAGCCGGCTTAACCAGTACCTTTTTTTTCTGATGGTTTCTGCGATGATTATCCCTTTCCAGGCGATCATGATCCCCTTGGTGAAAATTTACGGTTCGCTTAACCTGCTGGATAACAAATGGTCCCTCATTTACATGTATATCGGTTTTGGCAGCCCGCTGGCGGTTTTCATCTATCACGGTTTCATCAAAAGCATCCCTCTCGAATTGGAAGAGGCGGCGTTAATGGATGGCTGCGGCAGGATTCAAACGTTTTTCAAAATCGTACTGCCGGTGCTTTTACCAACGAGCGTGACGATTACGGTGCTGAATGTGTTATGGATATGGAATGACTTTTTGCTTCCGTCCCTGGTGCTGACTTCATCCGAGCAGCGGACGCTGCCGTTGTCTACGTTTTACTTCTATGGCACCTACACGGTCGATTACGGGCCACTGATGGCTGGTTTGGTGCTGACGCTGCTGCCCGTGCTGCTCGTGTATATGTTTGCCCAAAAGTATATCATTCAAGGAGTAATGCAAGGCTCCATCAAATAACGGTGATCTGTTGATACACATAGAGAGACAGGAGTGGAAGGCTAATGAATCAGGAATCATCTGAAAAGAAAGCGTGGGCTGGCCCATTGCAGGCGAACGAACAACCGAGTTACACGCGGGAGAAAGCCGATGGATATATTGCGGACCAGCGCAGCCATATCGACCCAACATACCGGCTCAACTATCATTTGATGCCCGAAGCAGGGTGGATGAACGATCCTAACGGGATGATCTTTTACAACGGGTTCTATCATGTTTTCTATCAGCATTATCCATATTCGCCAGTATGGGGGCCGATGCATTGGGGACATGCTGTAAGTAAGGATCTGGTGAAGTGGTCCTATCTGCCGATTGCGCTCGCTCCGGATCAGACATACGACAGCGGAGGGTGCTTCTCTGGAAGCGCCATTGTGAAGGATGGGAATTTGGTGCTCCTGTATACCGGACATGTCGTAACTGGACCCGACAAAGAGAACGATTATATTCAAACGCAAAATCTGGCTGTATCGGACAATGGCATTGATTTCGTCAAAAGCCCGCTGAACCCGGTCATCCGTGTGGATCAAATTCCGCAGCATACCAGCTCCAAGGATTTCCGGGACCCGAAGGTGTTTATGCGCGATGCCAGCTATTATTGCGTATTGGGCTCGAATGATGGGGCAGGGCAGGGAGTCATTCTGCTGTACCGTTCTGACGATCTCGAGACATGGAGCTATGTGAACGTTTTGGCGCAAAGTGATGGAACGCTTGGGGACAATTGGGAATGTCCCGACCTGTTTTCCCTTGGTGGCAAGGACGTCCTAATCATGTCTCCTCAGCGGATGCCGGCCCAGATGGACAACTATCGGAATTTGCATTCCACAGTATATATGGTTGGTTCCCTCGATGTGGAACGAGGCGTGCTGGACTATGAACAATACCATCCGCTGGATTGCGGGTTTGATTTCTACGCCCCCCAAACGATGGTGGATGAGCAAGGACGCCGGATTATGATGGCTTGGATGGAGACTTGGGAGACGGATATACCCACGCAGCAAGGGCACGGATGGGCTGGAGCAATGACCTTGCCGCGCGAGCTTGTCTTGAAGGGCGATCGATTGCATTTTTTGCCCGTCGCGGAGCTTACGCGTTATCGTTCAGAAGGCATGGAGCAGTACCGTGCCTCGCTGGATGGGACATGTGATCCAGGCATGCATGGGAATTGTTACGAACTGCATGCTGTGTTTGAAGCCGGGCAAGCCGAGCAGTTTGGATTAAAGCTGCGCACAGGCCACGGACAGGAAACGGTTATTTCGTATGATGTGGAACGGCAGAGGCTTTCCCTTAATCGGGATCGAGCTGGAAGCGGCCCAGGTGGAGAACGGGCAACGCAGGTTGAGTTGCAGCAGGGGCGATTGGAATTGCGAATTTTTGTGGACGTCTCTTCGGTTGAAGTATTTATTCAGGGGGGAGAGCAGGTGATGACGGCGCGCATCTATCCTGGTCCGGATGCCACAGGCATCTCGGCTTTCTCGGTCGGACCCTGCATGCAAATAGAGCTTTGCAAATGGAATCTGGAGTTCAATATCTAAATAGGTATCGCATGTATTCAAAAAACCACCGCTTTCCATAGTTATGGAGACGGTGGTTTTATCGTTGAACAAACTTACGCTAAAGCGCAGCGGTTTCGCCATGCTTAGATTTAAATCATGCGAGCTTCCTTAAGGAAGTGATGCAGCATTTCCGACTGATATTGGATACGATCCGAACGTTTCAGACTCCAGCACGTTTCAACGGTCACGGAACGTGCCTGAAGGACCAGGTTTGCTGCGGTACGGGCAGACCCCGGCAATTCGTGCTGCTTTAAGTTGAAATGCAGATCACGTCTGGGAATGGTCCGGTTTATTCGCTGAATCGCCCTTCTGCAGGCAGGAATTGCGCTGCTTCCTGGATTGGTGATGAGTGTCTGTCCAAGCACGTTTCGGCTTAATTGGGATAATCCATTCGCTTCATGCAGGTCAAGCCACCAGTCCGGGTGATGTTTCAAAGCAAGCTTGAATAGCGCTGAAGCGAGTGGATGAGTCGCTTTGCCTGATTTTTTTCGCGGAAAGGTGCGATTCAGGTCCGGTTTGCCGCGGATTTTGCGACTGTATGCCTGTTGGTTCACCCGTGGAACGACAATCAACAACCCGCGCCGAATGTAATCGCTTTCCGTATCACAATCGTTTACCAGTTTCTGCGCGGCCGTCATGCTCGCCGTTTCATTTCCATGAATGCCTGCAGTAATCATCATGACCGGCCCCGGCCTGGCTGCTCTAACCATATAGTAGGGAGTGGCATAGGGGGTAGATGCCGCAAGTCTATGTTTTGTGACCAACATGACGCTTCACCTCCACTACTACAGTACGTCATGTCCCCCATGTTCGAAACGGCAAATGAACAGGCAGGAGCCTAATTTGACCAGATCGGGCTTCCGCCGAACAACGCTTGTGATATAGCTCAGTACACGCGGTGGATAATGTCTTCGAAGTCGGGTTCCTTCATCTCGACATCCTCAATCTCTCCCCATTGCTCCAGCTGTTTCAGAATATCCATCGTGCGCCATTCCTTCCGATTGACTTCCACCGTGACAACCCGTTCCTCCACATTGGCGATGTGAATCGAAGCAGGTAACGTATGCGGCCTGCGGAACCCATTGCGATAGGTGACTTGAATCAGCGTAGGCAGGCCAATCGCGTCACGCAGTGCCGGAATGCTGCCGTCATACGTAAGCTGGCCGTGGTTGATGACCATGACACGGCTGCACAGCTGCTCAATATCATCCATATCGTGGGTGGTGAGCAGTATTGTTTTGCCGAATTCTTCATTCAATGTTTTCAGAAACTGACGGATATTTCGTTTGGCGTTGACGTCGAGCCCAATGGTGGGTTCATCGAGAAACAGCAGCTCCGGATCATGCAGCATGGAGGCGGCCAGATCGGCCCGCATGCGTTGTCCGAGTGATAGCTTGCGGACCGGCGTAGCCCAGAAAGATTCCAGATCCAGCAGATCCGCGAACTGGTCCAGCCGCCGTTTTTTGTCGGAAGCACGAACCCCGTACATTTCAGCCAAAATGTCGTATGAATCCTTCACCGGCAGGTCCCACCAGAGCTGGCTGCGCTGACCGAATACAACGCCGAGGCGACGCACGCTTTTGCGGCGCTCGCGATGAGGGTTCATGCCTGCCAGCAAAACTTCCCCCGATGTGGGGTGAAGAATGCCTGTCAGCATTTTGATTGTGGTGGATTTGCCTGCACCGTTGGGCCCGATATACCCTACAAATTCGCCTTGGGCGATCTCAAAGCTGATATCCCGGACAGCCTCTTTGGTGCGATACTGTCTTGAAAACAGGGTGCGCAAGCCGGAGAAGCGGCCTTCGCTCACGACTGGCGTTCGAAACTCCTTTTGCAACTGGTTTGCCGTAATCATGTTCATGGCAGATGTCCTCCTTTAACTTCCCGTGCTTTGGTATTTGGTCATGCCGAATTTCCAGAAGCGGAGGCTGGCAGCCAGACAGATTGCGGCAACGGCAGCGACAGCGGCCAATACCCACGCTCCTCCTTGTCCCCGCAACAGATAGAGCGAAGGAATGTAATTGACGAAACCGACGGGAATGACCGTCAGCAGGAAGCCTGACATCCACTTGGGATACAACGTCAGCGGGTATTGCGCCGCCGTACGTGCGGCATCCTCGGTAATCGTTTGCAATTCCTCGATGCGTGTCGTCCAGAATCCAAGGGTGGCGGTCGCCAGACCGATGGAAAACAGGATCACGGCCCCGGTAACGATCATAAGCAAAGATAGCGGGATGGCCGTCCATCCAATCTGTCCGTTTTGCATCATGCCGGCGAGCGACCAGCACAGAATGAAACCGCCCTGCAGCACCTCGCCGGCCATAATGCGAAAGTTTTGCGGAAGCAGCGCCAGGAGAACGGGCATGGGCCGGGTTAACAGCTGGTCCAATTCGCCGCCGACCAGGTATTTTTCCAGGTGATGCACTTCGTTTGCGAAGGAGCGGTAGAGCGTTTTGGACAGCGTCATCATGGCGAACAGATATCCGATTTCATGCAGCGACCAGCCGCGAATGGCACCGAATTTGTGCAGGACAAGGGCGACCATGAGAAATTCGCAGATTTGAATCAGCGCGGCCAGGACAGAAGCGAGGATGAAGTTGAATTTGTACTGCATCCGGCTGCGGATGCTTGCCCGAATGAGCATGGTATATAACGAAAACCAGGATGTTTTTTTCATCCGCCTTGCACCTCCACCTTGCGCCGCAGCAAATGGGTGGCAAGCAGACAGGACCCGGTCATAAGTACGCACCAAAACAAGGTTCCCCAGAGCAGGGAGCCGGTTTCATAGCCCAGATAGATTCGGGTGGGTACATATAACAAATAAGGATAAGGCGACAGCCATGCAACACGTTCCAGCCAGTCCGGCAGCCATTCCAGCGGGATGAAAAATCCGGCCAGCAGATTGATCATGGCATGGTTGCCCCATTGCAGCCACGATGATTCGGTCGTCCACAACGCGGTGGCCCCGATCAGGTAATTCATGCAGATCGACAGGTAGGACGCACCGGCGAGAGCCATTGCTGCAGTAAACAGGGTTTCGGCCTGTGAAGGCCATGACAGGGAAAAAACAATGGTGAAGAGCAAGTAGATGGGGATGCTTTTGTACAAAAACTGGTAGGCGATTTGGCCCCATTCCCGAGCCACCAATTGGGTGAACAGGTGAACCGGTCGCATCAGGTCGAGCGCAATCTGCCCTGTCCTGACCGCAGCCGGTATGCCGAGGCCTTGAGTCATGAAACCCGAAATCCAGAGGGAAGCTTGCGTAAACGCAATGTAACTGACCATCCCCTGTGTCCCGTATTCCCCGAGTGAATGATCGGCCCCGATCCCGATCCAGAGGCAGGCATACATGTACCCAAACATGGCGCTTGCCAGGTTGTGAACCATGTGGGCCCCGCGGTATTGCAAATTTCGGGCGTAGGCTTTGGAAGCCAACGTAAGATAAAGCATGTGACACCTCCGATAAGTGTATTGAACGGCGTTTCCGTTCACTTCAGTCAAGGCGAAAAAGAGAGAAGGACAATATCATACCAATTTATTCCTTCACGAGCAAGACATTTTTTTAGAAAAATACGGTATTTATGAAGCGCTTCCGCGATGGCCGGCAAGACAGCGGCAGGTCTGTTCTTATATACTGGAAGGGTATGGTCGTAATCGTTTACACCATGAATGATTAACCCCAAAAAATAACAAGCCGGGCATGTCATTGGAGAAAAAATGCAGGATCACCAATCCGGCAAGAGAGAAGGATGTCATGAAGAAAATTGCATGGGTCACCGACAGCACAAGCACGCTCGAACCCGCTTTCGCACGGCAAAACCACGTGTATATTGTGCCGCTGCGCATCGTATTTGGAGAAGAATGTTTCCGCGAGACGGAGGAACTATCGCCGGAGCAGTTTTACGAAAAGCTCGCCGGAGCTTCCCGGGCTAGCACGTCACAGCCGCCCATAGGCGAATTCGTTGCCTTATATGAATCGTTAAAGGGGGAGTATGACGAAATCATCGCCATACATTGCTCAACCGGCCTTAGCGGAACGCTGAACACATCGATGCAAGCGGCGGAAATTGCGGAAGTGGAGGTGACTGCAATTGACTCCATGGCAGGGGCGTACCCTCTTCGGGAAATGATTTTGGCCGGACTGGAATTGCAGAAAAAAGGCTGCACCGCCTCCGAGATCAAATCGCACATCGAAGGCATGATCGAACAAATGTCTTTTTATATCATTCCGGCCAGCCTGCAACAGCTTCATCGAAGCGGAAGGGTATCCGGAACGCAATTGCTCCTCAGCCAGCTGCTCAAGATTCATCTGCTGCTGCGCTTTGAGGAAGGCAAAGTGGTGGTCAACGATAAAATCCGTACATTCAAACGCGCCAAGCAGCGCATTCTGGACGTGCTCAAACTGGATATGGAGAAAATAAAGCATGTTTGCATCATGCATGCCGATAATCACGAGGAAGCACTGTCCATCAAACAGCAGATCGCGTCCCTTCTGCCCAAACTGAAAACCGAGATCATGCCGTTCATCTCCGTTGTAGGCATCCACGCAGGTGCGGGAACCATCGGCATGTGCTGGATTCGCAGCGAAAAGGCTTAGTGCATAAAGATTAACGATATGAAGTATCCGATTTAAACCCGGTGAATCGCTTCCCGACAAGCGTGCCCCGGGTTTTTGCGTCTTTATTCTGGAGAGCAGAATCGATATGCTGATGTTGTGATGCAGCCGTTCATTGCCAATTTTCGCAAACTGTGCGGTAATTAGAGAAAACGTTTGTTGGGGGGATTTTGTGCCGGCTTATCGATTGCTGCTAGTAGAGGATGATCGCTCGATTAGCGAGATGGTGGGACCTTATTTGGAAAATGAGGGCTATGAGGTGCACTATGCATATGACGGACTGGAGGCGGAGAAGTTGTTTATGGATCGGCAGAAGGATTTCGATCTGGTCATTCTTGACCTCATGCTGCCGCATCAAAACGGGATGGATGTTCTTCAGGCCATCCGCGCCGTTAGTTTGGTACCCGTGTTGATTTTATCTGCCAAGGATGGAGACGTGGACAAGGCGCTTGGTTTGGGATTCGGCGCTGACGATTATGTGGCGAAGCCGTTTTCGCTTATCGAATTGACTGCCCGGATCAAAGCGGCGATTCGCCGGGCCAACTATGCCGGAGCACAGGCGCCGGCCGCAACCGAAAAATCAAAATCGGAACGCATTTCCATCGGCGGGCTTGTCATTGATCTGGAAACGTATGAAGTAGAACGCGACGGCATACCTGTAAAGCTGACATCCAAGGAATTCGGCATTTTGAAACTGCTCGCTGCCCATCCGGGCAAAGTGTATACAAAGGCGCAAATCTACGCTTCGGTGTGGGAGGACATGTACTATGGCGATGAAAATATCATCAATGTGCACATGCGCCGTTTGCGGGAGAAGGTAGAGGCCGACCCGTCTGAGCCCCAATATATTAAAACGCTGTGGGGCATCGGATACAAACTGGAGGTGGGGCAGGGGTGATCTGGGTGGTATGCGGCTTCAGCGCCGTTCTGGTTCTGGTCGTTGCGATCTTGGCGACCAAACTTCATCAACGATCTCGGCAGTTAACCTACATCCACGACAAAGTGGCATCCATTCTTAACGAAGGCAGTTACGAGAGGGTGCTGCTGTTCAGCAGCGACCCTCAGATCAGGCAAATTCTGACCGACGTCAACTTGCTTCTGGACCACGCACACCGGACAGGCGCGCGTTATGCCAATCAGGAAAAGGAAATACGCCATATGCTCTCCAACATTTCGCATGATTTGAAAACGCCTCTTACCGTTGTGCTCGGTTACAGCGAAACGCTGCTTCACCGTACGGAGCTTACCGAAGCCGAACGGGCGGCGATGACCGCCAAGCTGCATGACAAAACGCAAGAGGTGCTGCGCCTGATTCTTTCCTTTTTTAACCTGGCCAAGCTGGAGTCGGGGGATGTGGAGTTGATTATGGACCGGGTCAATGCCAGCGAGCTGTGCCGATTGAAGGTGCTTTCGTTTTACGAGTTGTTGACAAACTTGGAAATACAGGTCGAGCTGTCCATTCCCGATGAGGACGTGTTCGTCAGAGCCAACGAAGAGGCCCTTGAACGTGTGCTCGATAATCTCGTGACCAATGCCATGAAATACGGGGCAGACGGCAAAGTGCTTGGTCTGTCGGTCGATAAGCAGGAAAACGGAACGGTCGTTATCAGCGTCCGCGATCAGGGAAGGGGCATTCCCGAACGGGAGCACGATCACGTATTTGAGCGAATGTACACGCTGGAAGATTCCCGAAACCGGCTCTATCAGGGAAGCGGTCTCGGCTTGACCATCACCAAACGGCTTGTGGAGCGCATGGGCGGAAGCATCGGTTTGCACAGCGTTCCGTATGAGGAAACCGTATTTTCCGTTTGCTTGCAGGGCGGTTAGATGCCCCGCGGGGTTTTTGTTAGGGAGATATGATGCCGAGCTTAAGATTTTTGTAAGTTTCGAGTAATAGAAATGACGGTTTCTCTCTTTATAATACAGATATAACGACCCGCCGGGGACTGTACCAAAGGAGAATGCGAGAACGATGACATATATTGCGCGCACGATTAGCGTGACCAAAGCTTATGAAGGATCAGAGGCCGTATCCAATGTCAGCCTAAATATCAAACAGGGCGAAATTTACGGGCTGCTGGGTCCGAACGGGGCAGGCAAAACAACACTGATGAAAATGTTGACCAATCTCGTGAAACCGACGGGCGGCGAAATCGAACTGTTCGGGGAAAAGTTGACCCCATCTTCGTATGAAGTTCTCAAACGTATGGGCAGCATCATCGAATATCCTGTTTTCTACGACAAGCTTTCCGCAAGGGAAAACCTGGAGCTGCATTGCGAATACATGGGATTTCACAACAAACAGGTTATTGGCAGCATGATGGAGACGGTGGGCCTGAAAGATACGGGTAATAAGCCGGTCCGGGATTTCTCGCTGGGCATGAAACAACGGCTAGGCATAGCGAGAGCGCTGATCACCACACCTGAACTCCTTATTCTGGACGAACCGATCAACGGTCTTGATCCGATCGGCATCAAGGAACTGCGCGAGTTGTTCAAGATGCTTCGTTCGGAATACCGGATTACGCTGATCATCTCCAGCCACATCCTCGGCGAGATCGAACAGATGGCAGACACGGTCGGCGTCATTCGACGCGGGCGGCTGATCGAGGAAGTGTCGATGGAGGAAATTCGCACCACGCATGGGGAGTACATTGAATTGCAGGTCGTCGATGCCAGCAGGGCGGCTTACGTGATGGAACACGAGTTGAAGCTGAACAATTACAAGCTGTTGAATGAGCGCACTTTGCGCGTGTACGATCCGGGCCTGTCCCCGGCAGACCTGACAACCGGGTTAGTCCGGCATGACGTGGCGATTGAATCGGTCTTCAAACGGGCACACTCTTTGGAGGAGCACTTCATCAACTTGGTAAAGGGGGATGATGACGTTGCTTAAATTGATTTCACTGGAATGGCGCAAACATCGGTTCTCCCGGAACTTTATGTACGCAGCCATTGCGAATTCGATCATTCTCGCTTTTTTAATCATGATTGGAATTGTGGATTGGGGAGCAGAAGACTACGCGTTTTCAACGCATGCTGTTTCCTTCATCCTAATTGATACGTTTTCGAGGGCAGTGTATATCGTTTTTGCGGGGGCTTTGCTGTCCAGGATGATCATCAGTGAATACAAAAATAAAACGATGAGCGTGATGTTTACTTATCCAATTAAACGCCATAAGCTGATTGCCGCCAAATTGATCATCGTTTTTGCCTTCACGTTTGCCATGATCCTGTTTACCGACCTGCTGATGGGGGCTGCCTTGATGACGGTCAATCATTATTATCCATTTATCGGCGACTCGGTAACTATGGAAGAGATCGGTCTGCTGTTGGTAAAATACACAATCAGTTCGCTTTCGGCCGCGGCAATGGCCCTCATTCCTTTATTTTTCGGCATGCGCAAACATTCGGCGACATCGACGATTGTTGCTTCCGTCCTGCTTGTTTTCGTCGTGTGCTCGGGCGTTAACGGTCCTTCCGTATCCATCAATACGATCATCGTGATTCCTGTTGCGCTTGGCCTCGTTGGGCTGTGGATTGCCTCGATGTCCATGCATCGCCTGGAGATGAAGGACGTGCATTGAAATCCGGGAAACCCCTTCTCCAGCGGGCTTCTGAGGCCATTGACATCCGCTCTTACAAGGGATAGGATAAGGTCAACTGAACCACGAAGGAGAATGCGACTATCATGACAATTCCAAAAACATTGACTATTGCCGGCTCGGATACGAGTGGCGGTGCAGGAATACAAGCTGATTTAAAAACATTCCAGGAGCTTGGCGTTTACGGCATGACCGTGCTGACGACGGTTGTAGCTATGGAACCCGAGACATGGGATCACCAGGTTTTCCCGGTGGAGCTGAATGTGGTGGAAGCGCAGCTTCGCACGGTCCTGGACGGCATCGGCTTTGATGCCATGAAAACGGGCATGCTCGGTTCCGTCGATATTATCGAGCTTGTGGCCAAACACGTTCGCCGCAGCGGTTTGCCGCAGATCGTCATTGATCCTGTTATGGTGTGCAAAGGCACGGATGAAGTGCTGCAACCCGAAAATACGGAAGCCATGATCGAATTTTTGCTGCCTGGCGCCGATCTGGTGACGCCGAACCTGTTCGAAGCTTCGCAATTGGCCAAGAGTGGTCCGATCCGTTCCAAAGAGAAAATGGAGGAGGCTGCCGCCGCCATTCACGATCACGGAGCAAAGCACGTCCTGATTAAGGACAGAGGCGTGATCAATCCGGGAAAAGCGATGGACCTTCTCTATGACGGTAAAAACTACGAATGGTTTGAAGCCGACGTCGTGGGCTCCGGTTATACGCATGGCGCGGGCTGCACCACTTCTGCGGCAATAACCGCAGGCCTGGCACGCGGATTGTCCGTGAAGGACGCCGTTCGCGAAGGAAAAGCCTTCGTAACCAAAGCGATTGCCGGAGGATTCCCGCTGAATCGTTTTGTCGGCCCGACGTTGCATATGGCGCACCGTTTGGATAAACAGAACGGATAGACGCCGTAATTAGAAGCAAACCTGAGAAAAAGGGATCGAATGTGGTGGTTGTCAATGGGCAGGCAGGCTCGTTGACAACCTTTTTTTGTGCGGAGCCTTGGTTAAATTAGTAACTTCTTACATGTATTATTCGTATACATCATTATACCTTCCTTCATTGGAGAGGACACATGAACGACACATGGACTCGTTATGTTAATGAAAGAAAGATAAAAGGAGAGTCGGTCATGGTCAGAACAGTGCTTCTGGTGGAAGACGAGAGCCGCATTCGCGAGATTGTGGCCGATTATTTCATAAAAGAACAATGGAACGTGATCGAAGCGGAGAACGGCGTTGAAGCTTCGGAATTGTTTGAACTTCACCAGGTGGACCTTGTCATTCTCGACGTACTGATGCCGGAAATGGACGGTTGGACGTTATGCGGGCATATTCGTTCCAAATCGACCGTACCTATTATCATGCTGACGGCAAAGTCAGAGGATGATGACAAAATTCATGGCTTCCATCTTGGCGTGGACGATTATGTGACTAAACCTTTTAGCCCACGCGTGCTGGTCGCACGGGCAGAGACGCTAATGAAACGGGTGGAAGGCGCGCTCAGCAGGGAGCAGGGCGTCATTCGTTTCGGCGAAGCCGTGTTGGACCCATGGGCAAGAAGGCTGGAGAAGAACGGGGCGGAGATCGAGCTTGCGCCCAAAGAATATGAATTGCTGCTCTACATGGCACGCAATCAAGGCATCGTGTTATCCCGTGACGCCATATTGAATCGGGTATGGGGATTCGATTTCGACGGCGATTCCCGGGTGGTGGATACCCATATCAAGAAGCTGCGCAGCAAGCTTGGGGACGAAGCGAGATGCATCCGGACCGTCATCGGCACCGGATACCGGTTCGAGGCGGAGGTATGAGACGCAACGGCATTACGATCAAGCTGTTTCTGATCATGGCGGGCTTTCTTATTCTTTTATACGGAACGACGATGGTTGCCCAACTGGCCTGGTTTCCCGATTTTTATCAGCATCAGAAGATCAGCAGCGTCAAGAAAAAACTCGCCAACTTCGAACGCCAATATGCAGCGGGCGGATGGAGCGACATGCAGCTGGCAAAGGAAACGGGGAGATTCATGCGACAAAGCCAGTCGCATCTCGTCATCCTGACGAAGACCGGCAAACTGGTAAACGATCCTTTTCACGTTACCCTGCAACTGGAAGACGGGAGCAAGATCAAAGTATCTTTGTCGTTGTTCATCAACAGCGAAAATGCCGGATGGATTGCCACGCACCTGAGATTCGGGAAGCCGTTGACCGTGACGGGTCCGGCGAGTGCCGCCCAGGACGATACGATGGTCTATCCTTTCAAGATCAGGGATGACAGTTCCACCGTGTGGGGGATTGAGGATTTTCAGGAATTGGGGGAGCCCGTTCAAGATTGGAAAGGCGTCATTACGGAAGTGGTTCTTCCGAATCTGTCCACCTGGAGTCAGCGGCAGGGTTTGCTGGTGCAGGCACTGGACAGTCGCTTTCCCTTGTCGACGGAAGATCAGCTCAGCCTGGCAGATGGGAAAATGATCAGTGAGGAATGGACCGACAGCTGGAGCGGCGTGCGCAATGTTATCACCATCGCTGCCGTGCACAGCAGCAACGGTTCCCCAAACCAATTGTTGTTTTCGTTGACCTCTTTGCAGGAAATGAGAGAGGCCGGCGAAGCAACGCAGTTGTTCTATGCCTATTTCGGAATTGCAGCCGTCGTGTTGATTGTGTTCCTGTCCCTGTTATTATCCCGGATTGTTACGAAACCGCTGCTTTCGCTGAACCATGTGGCCAAAAAAATGTCCACGCTGGATTTCACCGTACGGTCGCCCATCCGGCGCAACGATGAAATCGGCAGCCTGTCCGATAGTCTGAACGCGTTATCGACAACGCTGGACCAGACGCTTAAGGAACTGCGGCAGGCCAACAGCCAAATGCGATCGGACATGGAAATGAAGCAGCGTATCGAAAAGCGGCAGCGGGAATTTTTCGCCGATGCGTCCCATGAGCTCAAAACGCCGCTTAGCATCATCAAAGGGTATTCTGAAGGCCTTAAGGATGGTGTGAGCGAAAGCAAAAAAGAACGCTACATCGAAATCATCGCCGATGAGGCCGCCAAGATGGAGACGATGGTGGAAGAGATGCTTGATCTCGTTCGGCTGGAATCGCAAGCGATCAAGTTAACGATGGGAGCGGTCGACCTTGTGGACATGGTTGAAGATATTGCCGGGCGGCTTGGCCCGCAGCTGAAAGAAAAACATTTGGACGTGGTGCTGGCTGCCACAACGGAACAGACGGTGGAAGGGGATCGCGGCAAACTGGAGCAAGTCATATACAACATGTTGATGAACGCGATCCGCCATGCCGTGCCGAAAACCGATATTATGATTGAAATCAACAGGCTTGAAGGCCGGGTGCGCATTTCCATCGAGAACAAAGGAGAAAGCATTTCGGAAGCCGATCGCCAATATATTTGGGAGAGGTTCTACCGCGTGGAGCGCTCCCGCAATCGCAAAATGGGCGGGACCGGTCTGGGTCTGGCCATTGCGAAGCAAATTCTTGACCTGCACGGATGCAGCTACGGCGTGGAAAACACGCCTGATGGAGTTCGATTTTATATTATTTTTCCTAATGATTAGTACGAAAGGGAGTTAGTCTATGAAAGCTTTACCGTCCATTTTAACGCTGGGCAATCTGGCTTCGGGCATGCTGGCGATCATCATGGCCATTCATGGCGAATTCGCGCTGGCGGTTACGATGATTTGGGTTGCGATGTTTTTTGACCTGTTTGACGGTTTTGCCGCACGTAAACTGCATTGTGAGGGCGACTTCGGCAAAGCGCTGGATTCTCTGGCGGATGTCGTATCCTTCGGGACAGCCCCGGTGCTGATTTTATATTTGAATTCCATGGGCAGCGTGGGTGTGCTGGGCATGGCACTGACGGCATTGTTCCCGGTATGCGGTGCGCTTCGTTTGGCGCGTTACAATTGCCAGAAGACGGCAACGAACGGTTTTGTCGGCATGCCGATTACGTTTGCGGGCGGGTTGATGTCCTTTTTCGCCCTCTGGAGTCCGTATTTTACGCATGGTGTCGCTTACCTGGTTATTGTCGTTTTATCCGCACTAATGGTTAGCCAAATTCGTTTTCCATCATTGAAACAGGTGTTAGCCCCGCAAGAGAGAAGGATCTCGTGGAATCGAAGCAAGAGGTAAGGAGCGACACAGTATGGAGTTAGCAAAAGAGTTTATCGGCCAGTACGGCTACTTTGCCATTTACGGACTGCTGGCCCTTGGCGTCATCGGCATGCCAATCCCGGATGAGGTGATGATGACCTTTGTCGGTTATCTCGCCTCGATCTCGGTCTTGAATTATTCCGCATCCATCGTTGTCAGCTTTGGAGGGGCCTTTACCGGCGGGCTGCTCAGCTACACCATCGGCAAAAAAGCAGGCAGGCCCTTGGTGGAAAAGTACGGCAAATGGATCGGCGTTAACCCCAAACGTTTGATCAGGGTAGAGACCTGGTTTCAGAAATATGGATACTGGTCGATCATTCTTGGATACTTCATTCCCGGCATTCGCCATTTGATGTGCTGTTTCTCGGGAATAAGCCGTATGGCCTTTGGAAGATACGTTGTCGTATCCGGCATTGGTGCGTTCATATGGTGCGTGGTGTTTATTTCGATCGGATTTTACGTAGGCGTCATTACTTGATATGGACAAGCTGATGTATGCGGCAAGGACAAAGACCTCTTTTTATACGGAGTGGTCTTTTTTGTTTTCGGTTTATAGTTGATATAAACCTACCCGTGTGAACGCGAATCAGCTACCCAAACCCTAACGAACATGAGGCGTCTTAATTATATGTTTTAGGGGCGCTAATACTTCTAACGAACCTGAGCGTCGCTATTTGGAGTATTGGGCCAGAGAAATACATTTAACTCCCAAATAACGTGTCTAAAGTTCGTTAGAAAATGAGCCTGCACGAGAAGCAGGGAATAAGGTGTCTCAGGTTCGTAACATATAGGTACGGTACCTTTCCTGGCCGTTGGCTACTTCCAGAACCTGTTGATCCACCATACTGTGCAGAATTCGGCGCACATGCTGGTCGGTCACTCTCAAATGGGCAGCCAACTCAGCCGGCGTAAAGGGACGCAGCAAACGTCTGGCAAACCGCACGTTTTCTGCTTCGACCCAATTCAGCGCCAAGGGCGCCTCGGTCGCTGCAAATTTGCCGATAAACGCCAGCACCAGCTGTTGGCACCGTTTAGGTTCGTCCTTAATGGAGAGATACGCAATCGGTAGAAAGGTCCAACCATCTAGTGTGAGCAGACAATGCCTCCAGCATAAATCCTTAAAACGGCGAACGTCCAGATCGCGGGCATGAGGTCCATTTCCCTGGATTTCGATGCCCCCTTTGACACCGTTACCGGGCAGGTAGACCAAATCGAGATATCGATAACCGTTGTGAAAGTCGCGTACCTCCCCTTCAGGCTGCAAGTGTCTGAAGCTTCCAACAGCCGGAAACCAGACATTGCTAAAAACTCCAACGTGTCATGTTCCAGACCGTTTTCAATTCTTGTCCTCCTTCTCGGGTTGGTCTCTCCGGCCAACAACGATTGTAACCATTTCTCATAGGTTTCCTCAAAACCAATGGCCATTGAACTTGTTCAACTCCTTCATATGGTTTGGATCGTATGATGTTCTACTCCACTCTCATCTACCGTCTACGGTTGCGGCGTTCTGCACCATCGAGCGCTCGTGCCAATAAACATGAACGCAAAAAGCCGCTCCGACAATCACCTCACCCATGAAGGTAAGGATATATGTCAAAGCGGCGTGTGCTTCACGACCGGATCATATGATAGATCCAGTATAGCTGTAACAAAGCATATTGACAATAACATCGTCTCTCAGCAGAGTCCAATTGCGAATGCTTAATACGGGGGGGAAGAAGCGAAGCAGTCGCTTAAAAGTTATCCGTGAACACCGGACTGTTTAACGTCTTCTTCAATCCGATCCGTCCCTATTTTCCTCGCAAACGTCAATTTCAACAGCGGCGGCGTTACCAGAGTGGTCACAATCACCATAATGACGACGCTTGTGAAATACTGGCTGTCCAGCAGTCCGGAGGCAAGCCCCGTCGATGCGATAATCAGGGCAACCTCTCCCCGGGAAATCATGCCTGAACCGATGGCCAGCGCCGACTTCCGATCGAATCCGGTTAATAAGGCGCCTGCACCGCCCCCGAGCAGCTTCGTGACGATGGCGACGAGGCTGATGACGACGATCAGGCCGATTTGTGAACCTACACCTTCAAAAGTAACGTTAAGCCCAATGCTGACAAAGAATACGGGCACGAAGATACTGTAGGCAATGGGCTCGATTTTATGCTCTACCTCTTGTTTGAAGCCGGTTTGCGAGATGGCAATACCTGCCGCAAATGCACCGATAATTCCGGCTACGCCCATCCATTCGGCAAAGTAAGAAAAACCGAAACAAATAATCAACCCTGCCGTAATGACGGTTTCGGTGACGCGCAGCGGCGCCATCCATTTCATGACGCGCGGGACAAGGAAGACGCTTGCGGCGATGACCACCACGAAAAACAAAAGCTTTTTGCCGATCAATAACGCGATGGATACCTCTTCGGCACCTGTCCCAGTCCCCAATAGGCTCATCATGACGGCAAGCAAAACAACAACAAGCACATCGTCCACCACGGCCGCACCGAGTATCGTCGTTCCTTCGCGAGAGCCGAGCTGATTCATATCCTTCAACGTTTGCACCGAAATGCTGACCGACGTGGCGCAGAAGAGCAAGCCGAAGAACAAGGCATGCGCTTGCGTCATGCCGAAAGCAAGAGCGGAGCCATAACCTCCGATGAACGGAAGGATCACGCCTCCAACCGCAACGGCAAAGGCGGCCTTCCAGTTTTTCTTCAGCTGTTCGAGGTCTGTTTCAAGACCGGCAATGAACATCAGCAGCAGAACGCCGATTTCGGCCATGTAATGAATGAAATCGCTGTTCTCTACCCAGCCAAGCAATGCAGGCCCAAGAATCACGCCAACGATCAATTTTCCCAACACAGAGGGCTGGCCAAGACGCACCGATAAATCGCCGGCAAGTTTGGTGAATATTAAAATAAGGGCCAATACCAAAATGAATTCCATGAAATGCTCCTTCCTGCAGCGTTATTAAAATAACCTGTACCAAGGACATGCATTCATTGCGCGTTTCTCTCAAATAAAAAAAGCATGTAAAACGACGCTCAAGTGAGTGCCTCTACATGCCCTGAAAAAGACAAAGAGAAGCCCTTGGTGACAGGCTCCTCCAGTTCTAACGCTCATATGTGATTTATTCAATTATACCATATAACGATGCTAAAGGCAAAACGGCCAGTGCACCTTTGGATGGAATTCGCTAGAAAAGGGCAGATTAAATGCTGGATACCGCCTGGTTTGTTCGAAGTGTTGTCACTTAACAGTCGACAATTGGCAAGATATAATGACATAGAGCATAGATGTAGCATATGAGGAGGATTTTGCATTGGGCAAATATGATCAAGGGGACCCGAGCAAGAAGGCCAATACCCCGGCCCCGACAACGAACAAAAACTTTGCAGGCATCATTATCACGATTTCCATTCTTGCCAATGTCATTATTTTATTGCTGTTTTTTGCGCCGTCGATCGGTTACAAGGGTGACATCAACTTCGATATTACGGTGCTGCCGCGCTTCAATGCGGTGTTTAACAGTTTCACCTTCATTTTCTTGCTTGCGGGGCTGATCACCATCATCAAGCGGAACGTGAAGCTGCACAAACGTTTTATTCTGGCCGCGTTTTCGACCACGTTATTATTCCTGGTGACGTATCTGAGCTTCCACTATCTCTCTCCAGAGACGTCCAAATATGGTGGAGAGGGTATCATTCGTTCCATTTATTTCTTCATTCTGATCACGCACAGCGTCCTTGCGGCCATTATCGTTCCGCTTGCACTCTTTACGCTGGTGTGGGGCTGGACGAACCAATTGCAGAAGCACCGCAAAATTGCCCGTTGGACGATGCCGATCTGGCTGTACGTCAGTTCCACGGGAGTCGTTGTTTACCTGATGATGGCACCTTACTATTGATGGAGAGATACACTGCCACACCAAAAGTTTAAGTCAATGAAAGATGAGGCTCGGAAGGAGGGAACGCGACGATGCACCGGATCGTTTTGATTCGTCATGGACAGAGCATGTGGAACGTCGAAAATCGGTTTACAGGCTGGACCGATGTGGATTTGACCGAGGATGGTTACGGTGAGGCCCGCAAGGCGGGAAGGATTTTGAAGCAGCAGGGCTTTGATTTCGATTGCGCGTATGCCTCTGTGTTGAAACGTTCCATCCGAACGCTGGATATCGCGCTGGACGAGATGGACCGGATGTGGATTCCGATCACCAAAACGTGGAAGCTCAACGAGCGTCATTATGGCGCTCTCCAAGGGCTCAACAAACAGGAAACCGCGCTCAAATACGGGGAAGATCAGGTTCGGGAATGGAGACGTTCCGTTCATGTTTCCCCGCCGCCCTTGGATGGTAACGATGAGCGTTATTTGCAGGATCAGGACAAATACTCCCGGCTGGGCTGCACCATTCCGCGTACCGAAAACCTGATGGACACGTCCAAGCGGGTACTGGACTATTGGGAAAATGAGATTAAACCGGCAGTGGCATCGGGCAAAAGAGTGCTGGTTTCCGCTCACGGCAATACGCTCCGCTCCTTGGTCATGCATCTGGATCAGATGTCGGAAGCGGACGTCATGGATTTGAACATTCCGACAGGCATTCCGCTCGTATATGAGCTGGATGATGATCTTCATCCGACAGGTCATTTCTACCTGACTGCGGACGGCTCCACTTATAAACACGAAGAAATGACCCATGCAGCCACGCCGACGGATTGATGGAAAACGAACACATAACCGCAGCTTGCCCGGCAATTCGTCGGACAGGCTGCTTTTTCGTTTCGAATGAAGCGATTTTTGCAATGAACAATGTTACAATGGTTACCTGTAGAGCAACAAAGTATCCCGCTATATAAACCGCAAAAAACATACACACGTTAACGGAGAGGCAGAACCAATCTGGAGAAGCGAAGCGGTCGCCTAAAAGCTTTCTGAAAGAAAGCTGCATCGGAAGCATAGGCTTATCACCGGATTTTCCCCTTAGTAAGGGGATTCAAAAAAATCTGGGGATAACAGCGATCGGAAGATGGTACTGCACTCGCAGTGGCCTTGTGTAATTGATTAATGCGGGTTTCTATAGAAATCGAATGGGATCGAATGGTGCAAAATGAGGCAACGTATGGGAGGGAAGAACCATAATGAAGCAAAACCGATTGGGTTCATCAGAGCTGATGGTTGGAGAAATCGGCCTGGGCTGCATGTCGCTCGGAACCGAGATGGGGCCTGCGGTGGCTCTTATCCATGAAGCGTTGGATCGTGGGGTTAACCTGCTGGATACGGCGGATTTGTACGATGCCGGGCGGAACGAAGAAATCGTGGGACAGGCCATCCAGGGCCGCCGCGATCGGGTTATCGTCGCTACCAAGGTAGGCAATCGGCGTCACCCCGGGAAAGAAGGTTGGGTTTGGGATCCGTCCAAGGCTTATATCAAGTCTGCGGTTCATGAGAGCTTGAAGCGTTTGAAGACGGATTATATCGATTTGTATCAACTGCACGGAGGAACCCTCGACGATCCGATCGAAGAGACGATCGAGGCGTTCGAGGAGTTGAAGCAGGAAGGCGTAATCCGTTATTACGGCATCTCCTCCATACGTCCCAACGTGATTCGGGAATATGTGCGCAGAGCATCCATTGCGAGCGTAATGAATCAGTACAGCGTGGCAGACCGCCGTGCCGAAGAAGAAGTATTGCCCCTGTTGAAGCAGAACGGGATCAGCGTGATTGCGCGCGGTCCGGTTGCCAGCGGCGTGCTTGCCGATTCTGGGGCAACCAAAGTGGAAAAAGGGTACTTGGACTACACGCCAGCAGAGCTGCTCGCCATTCGCGAAGGACTCGCCCGGTTTGTAAGCGAACAGCGGAGCATGGCCCAGACGGCCATACGGTATGCGCTGGCTCACCCGGCAGTTGCTGCAGTGGTGCCGGGTGCAAGTTCAAGGGAACAGCTGCTGCACAACATTGCGGCAGCGGATGCAGCACCGCTTACGTCGGCCGAAATCGAAGAGATTCAAGCGATTCGTCCGGCGAATCGGTACACGCAGCATCGATGATCAACGCAGGCCTGTTTTCAATTGTAACCAAAAGAGGTACAATGAGAAGGCAGCACCCTAAAATCAGAAAAACCGATCAAGGAGTGAAGAACCTATGGAACGTATTCAAAGCGAACAACAATATCAGGAATTGATTCAAGGAGACGGCCTGACCGTCATCAAATTCGACACGACCTGGTGCCCGGATTGCAAAAACCTCGACCGTTTTATCGGTGACGTCATCGATCAGCATGCAGACAAAACGTTCTATGCCATGGATGCGGAGAAATTCCAGCCGATCGCTGAAGAAAACGGCGTACGGGGCATCCCGAGCCTGCTGGTGTTCAAGGATGGACAAAAGCTTGCTCACCTTCACAGCAAATGGGCAAAAACCCCGGCACAAATTTCAGAGTATTTGGAGACACTGGAATCCAAAGTATAATCATGCGACAACAAAAACCGCCCGAAAGTTACATTCAGGCGGTTTTTGTTTTTTTATTTTCCGACTCAAAAAGGCAGTTCTCGACAAGAAACGAGCTATGTTGAGATTTTGTTTAGTACGTATCTATATAATGAATAGAGTATAGACAGAATTGTGGAGTGGGAGAGACAATGATGAATAAAGTTTTTTTTCAAGAAATGCATCAGTTGAGCCATGAAGACGATCTGAGATACCGTTTGTTGATTCGAGGCATGAGGCAAATGTTGGAGGAGAGGAAGCGGAACCGCTTTAATCTGCTTCGAAGGTTGGAGTACCGCAAGTCGAGAAAGGAAGTTCAAGCCAAGAAGTGGTCGTAATTTGTCGTATACATATATTTGTAGCTATAGGAGAACAATGAAATAGCGGCCGCGTTCCGAAAGGAACGAAGGCCGCCATTTGCGTTACATCAAGATGAAGAAAAAGACTGCTGCAAGCACGAAGCGATACGCCGCGAATACGGAAAGGCTCAAACGCTTCAGAACGGAAAGGAACGTTTTGATGGCCAGCATGGCTACGATGAATGCGGCGATAAAACCAACGGCAAACACCGGGAAATCCGTCGTGGCCAAATGGTCCATACTCTTGTATAGATCATAACCTGTGGCACCGAACATAATCGGCACGGATACGAGAAAGGTGAATTCGGCTGCGGCGACCCGGCTTATTCCGGCGAACAAACCGCCCGAGATGGTCGATCCGGAGCGGGAAAAGCCCGGCCACAGGGCCAAAATTTGAAATAGGCCTACAACAAATGCCTGGGTATAGGTAATATCATCGACGTCATGCGTCGTAATTCGGCGGCTGCGTTTGCTCCAAAGCTCTGCCACGATCATCAGGATCCCGCCGATAACAAGGCTGTACAAGACCGTTTGCGGTCCAAACAGGTGAGCCTTGATCCAATCCCGGAAGACCAGACCGATCACCACCGCAGGAACCATTGCCAAGAAGATGTGGAGGAGATTCAGACGATTGCCATAACTTCGCTTGCCCCCGGTGAAGCGGAACATATCGATGAATTTGTTCCAATATAACACCACTACAGCAAGCACGGCCCCGAGTTGAACCACCACCTCAAACGTTTTGACTGACTCGTTGTCCTCCGATAAGCCCAACAGGTGGGCAGTCAGAATCATGTGTCCGGTCGAGGACACGGGCAAAAACTCAGTCAAACCTTCGATAATGCCCATAATAATCGATGATAAAATATCCAATGCTCTTCCTCCTTGAAATGCAGACGACGGCATAAAGCCTGTCCTGCTTGACAATGCCAGTCCAGAAATCGCATGCTGAACCAGACTAACATCTATTATGATCAGAAACGCCTCTAACTTCAACATATGCAGGAAATTATGAAATTAAAACCATATTGACAAAAACCCAGTTATCCAATAGGATATTACTATTGACTGACTGATCAATCGGGAGGATTTCAAATGTCCAAACTCAACCCAATGGAACCGGGCGAAGAACGCCGCGACCAGATTATTCGAATTGCCACAGAGCGTTTTGCCGTACAGGGATACCAACAGACCAAAATATCGGATATTGTGCGCGAAGCCGGCGTCGCTCAAGGAACGTTCTATTGGCATTTCAAGAGCAAGGCAGCCATCGCAGAGGAGATCGTTCTGACCGGGCGGGAGAAACTGCTAGAGGCCATAGGCCAAGGATACCGCAAGGATGCGGGAAGCATCGAAGACATGGTGAAGGCATCCGAACGTCTGTTCATCGATTTGTTTACGTTTGCCGCAGAAAATCGTTATTTTATGGAACTGCTCTTGCGCGGCATTGTGAGAGAAGAATCGGTCAGCCATCTTGTGGAAGATACACGTGGAGCGGTGGAAAAGGCATTTCGACACAATATGGAACGTGCGATCGAACTTGGCATGCTGCCAAAGACGATGAATGTTCCCGTCAGGGCGGCGCTGCTTGTAAGCATGATTGAAGGCATGATTACACGGTGGTTATTCGGCTCCGATGAACTGCACACAGATGTAGGGCAAATTAGCCCGGAAGCTCTAGCTTCCGAGGCGGCAAGTTTTGAGTTCTACGGTTTGCTCGGTTCATAGCGGGACGTATGCAACGTTCCAAGGTTTACATGATTCAGCCGGGCAAGGGGAATAATGCTAATGTCCCGTCCCGTCACCTTTGATGGCCAAATGAACTTGGCCCAAGATCATTAACAACATGAATGAGAGGAAGTTAATCCCATGAATATTCGTACGAAATCCGATGGAATCAAACATCGCAAAGGCTGGACACTGACGACGACCCTGCTGCTGTTGACCGTGCTTGTACTTAGCGCATGTGGCAGCAAAACGTCCAACAGCGGAACCGGCAACGAGGCCAAAGCCGCCAATGAACTGGAGCAGATCAAATCGGCCGGTGTCATGAAGGTAGGCATGATGGGTACATACCCTCCGTACAACTTCTTGAACGATAAAAAGGAAATGGACGGTTTCGACGCGGATATCGCGCGCGAGGTAGCCAAACGCATCGGCGTTAAGGTCGAGTTTGTTTCCCAGGAATTCTCTGGACTGATCCCAAGCCTGCAATCCAAAAAGCTGGATGCCATCGTCAGCCAAATGACGATTACGGATGAACGCAAGAAAGCGCTGGATTTCAGCGATCCATACATTACGAACGAAGTTAAAATCATCGTGAAAAAGACGAACAACGACATCGCCAAGCTGGAGGATTTCAAAGGGAAAACGATCGGGGTCGGACTTGGCACCAACGATGAATCGTATCTGCGCAATGAAGTGCTGCCGAAAGTCGGAGACTTCACGATCAAAACCTACGATGACGTCATCACTTCCTTGAAGGATCTTGATGCAGGCCGAATCGATGCAACCATCAACAACATGTACGCCCTCAAACCGATCGTGGACGAGAACGGATTCCAGATCAAAGCGGTAGGGGAAGCGATTAAAAGCGATCAGGCCGGCATCGCGGTCCGCAAAAACAATCCGGAACTGGTAGCTGCAGTGAACGAAGCTCTGAAAGCCATGAAGGATGACGGCACGTACAAGACCATTTTCAAAAAATGGTTCGGGGAAGAGCCTGCGAAGTAAAAACATGCAGGACGAAGGGAAGTTTGATCCATGGAACTGGTATTTGAAAATATCCCCTTCTTTCTGAAGGGGGCGTATTACACGCTGTACGTCACGGTAATATCGATGTTCTTTGCCTTCTTTATCGGGATATTAGTAGCCATCGCCCGCTTGAAAGGTCCGGTGTGGCTCAGGCTGATCGCCCGCTTCTATGTATCCATCATGCGGGGAACCCCGCTGCTGGTGCAATTATTCGTCATATATTACGGGTTGGTGGATTACGGCGTCACGCTGGGATCACTTACGGCGGCTTGTCTTGCTATCAGTCTGAACGCGGGGGCCTTCCTGTCTGAAACGTTCCGGGGTGCCATTCAGGCTGTCCCTAAAGGGCAAAGCGAGGCGGCTTATGCTACCGGCATGTCGAGATCCCAAACGATGTGGAGGATCGTGTTTCCGCAGGCGGTCCGCATCGCGATCCCGCCGATGGGGAATACCTTCATCGGCATGCTGAAGGAAACGTCGCTCGTGGCCGCCATCGGCGTCACCGAATTGCTTCGCTCCGCGCAGCTGCTCGTATCGCAGTACTATGTGAACATGCCGTTCTATTTGGCGATCGGCGTAATTTATTGGATAATGAGCATCGGTTTCTCGGCCATCTTGGAACAGGTGGAGCGCCGGTTGGCCCGGGCTTACTGAATGGGGGAGTACCGGTGATTAACATAACGGGATTAAGCAAGCACTTTAATCAAAATGAAGTGCTCAAAAATATTAACATGCATGTCAATGCCAAAGACATCGTCGTGCTGCTGGGACCGAGCGGCTCGGGCAAGAGCACATTGCTGCGCTGCATCAACGGCCTTGAACAGCCGACCGGCGGGCGGATCGAAGTCAGCGGCATCGTTGTGGACAGCAAGGATGCGCCGAAAACCCAGCGCGCCCGCGTGCAGGATATCCGGCGCCGTACAGGCATGGTGTTTCAGCAATTCAATCTGTACCCGCATAAAACTGTGCTTGGCAACGTCATGGAAGGGCTCGTCACGGTGAAAAAAGTGAAACGCGACGAAGCGGCCGCCCGTGCGCGCATGCTGCTGGATCGGGTAGGCCTGCTTGAGAAGCAGGATGCCTATCCTTCGCGATTGTCCGGCGGGCAGCAGCAGCGCGTGGCGATTGCCAGGGCGCTGGCGATGGAGCCGGAAGTCATGCTGTTCGACGAACCGACCTCGGCGCTTGACCCCGAGCTTGTCGGCGAAGTGTTATCCGTCATGAAGGAGCTGGCGCAGGAAGGCATGACCATGCTTGTCGTGACTCATGAATTGAAGTTCGCCCGCAACGTCGCGAACAAAATCGTGTTCATGGCCGATGGCGTCATTGTGGAAGAAGCGAACCCAAAGGATTTCTTCGAACGTCCGCAGCAGGAGCGCACGCGCCGATTTTTACAACAGATGACGGAATTTTGAATTTATTATAAATAGGGAAAGAAGGACAACAACATGAACGTAACAACGGTATGGAAAGGCAAACGCGCCTTCGTCTCGGAAGGACCTTCAGGTTACCCCGTAGGTTTGGATGCCACGGCTGCATACGGCGGCGACGGAAAAGGAGCCACCCCTATGGAATTGCTGCTTGCGGGCCTGGGCGGCTGCATGGGCATCGACATCACGATGATTCTGGATGCCTTCCTCGACAAAATTTCATCCATCGAGATCGAAGCACAAGGCACGCGCAGTGAAGGCATGCCCAAAGGGTTTACGTCGATCGACCTGATTTTCCGCGTGGATGGAGATATTCCGGACTACCGGATTTGGAAAGCGATCCAAATGGCCGAAGAAAAATATTGCGCGGTCTCCGCGTCCCTCAGCGCGGACATTCATCCCATCCTCATTTTGAACGGCGTGGAAACGCCGCGCCCATAATGTGTAGGGGCAATAAATAAATGCATAACGAGGTCGCCATGGCAGTGGCGGCCTCTTTGCTTTCAGGATATGGTATGATAGTTCAGAAGGGCAGGATGGCCGTGATCCTGTACCTTATTTGTAAGCGCTTAGACCAACGAAGAAGGTGCAGAATATGCTGAGAAGGCTGATACGGATCTCCAACAATCTCAAATTGAAGCATAAATTGCTTATATCGTACGTGCTTGTCGTGATGGTTCCCGTTTTAATTATCGGACTGGCGGTGACGGCCTATTTCCGGCAGCAGGCATTGAACAATGCCATCGAGCAGACGGTAAATAACGTGGAGAAAGTGAAGACCCAAACGACGACGCTGCTGCGCGTGCCTACGGACATTTCCAACATTCTTATGTTTAACGAGGACCTGAAGGAAATCGTGAACAAACGTTATGAGAGCGTGGTCGAACTGACCAGCGCCTATCTGGCCTACAAGGATTTTCAGGAATACAAGCGCCTTTACCGCGAAGTGGCGGGCATTCGTTTCTATTCCACCAACCCGACGTTGATCAACAATCTGGAGTTTATTCCGGTGGATGAGCAGACCAGGGATAGTTATTGGTACAAAAAGGCGTTGACCTCCACCAGCATCGGCTGGTTTTACATTCCCGACAAGGGAGACAATCCGGTGCACAAGCTCAGCCTGGTTCGAAAAGTACCTTTTCCCGAATATCGTTCGCGAGGGGTGCTGATGATCGAAATCAATCAGGACGAGCTTAATGAGCTGTTACGGCAGGAGCCTTTCGAAACGTTGATTACGGATGAGCAGGGATATGTCATCGCAGCCAAAAATACGAATTGGGTCGGCAAAACGCTCAATGAGCTCGATTTCGGCGTCGATTTGCAGAACCAGGCGAAGGGAACGCTGGAAGCCGACTTTCGGGGTGAACCGTCCAATATCGTCATTGACGAGCTCCGGCCGGGTTCGAGCATAAACAGCCTCAAGATCATTTCGGTTTTCGAAACCAAGGACATTGTGAAAGATGCGAATATGATCAGCATGATCGGCCTTATTTTCATTATCCTTGTGCTTATGATTGCCCTGTTATTGGTATACATTATTTCGTTTCTGACTTCGAATCGGCTTTTGCGGCTGAGCAAACAATTAAACAAGCTTGCGCTGGGCGATTTGAATGTGACCTCGCGCATCGACGGCAATGACGAAATCGGACAGCTGTCCCGCCAGTTCAACTACATGGTGAAGAGCATCAACGAACTGATGGTTCAGGTCGTGGAGACCACGGAGCAGAACAACCAATTGGAAATTGCCCAAAAAGAGATTAAACTTAAAATGATGGCAAGCCAGATCAATCCGCACTTTTTATTCAACGCGCTGGAGTCGATTCGCATGAAAGCGCATATTCAAGGCGAAGCGGAGATTGCCAATATCGTTCGGCTGTTGGGCAAGCTGATGCGGAAAAGCCTAGAGATCGGAAGCGATAAAACAACCCTTCAGGCCGAGCTTGAAATGGTGCGCTCTTACCTGGAGATTCAGAAATTCAGGTACGTTGACCGCCTGGCGTTCCGGATTCACGTCGATGCGGGCTTGGAAAAGATGTACATTCCACCATTGATCATTCAGCCTTTGGTTGAAAACGCCATCGTGCATGGCCTGGAAAATAAGGAAGGCACGGTTCATGTCGAAGTAGACATTCGCCCGGTACGGGGCATGGTTCAGGTCCGCGTACGCGATGATGGTGCCGGAATCACGGAAGAACGGTTGGCTGAGGTGTTGCAATTCGTCAGCGGGCCGGAGGAACAGGAGAAGAGCAGAATCGGTTTGAGGAACGTGCATCAGCGGCTGACGCTGACCTATGGTGAGGAGCATGGATTACAGATTTCAAGCGAGTATGGGGAAGGGACCGAAATTACGTTTACCTTGCCTGCAGGAGGGGACGAGCATGTATAGAGTGTTTTTGGTGGATGACGAACCGAGCATACGCGAAGGACTCACCACCATTATCGATTGGGAACAATACGGATTTGAAATTGCGGGAACGGCTGGCAGCGGGAGGGAAGCCATCTCGCTTTTTCCGGAGCTCCGCCCCGATCTGACGATCATCGACATCCGCATGCCCGGCATGACCGGACTGGACGTCATTGAAGAGATCCGCAAGCAGTATCCCGAATCGCATTTCTTGATCCTGAGCGGTTATGCGGATTTCGATTATGCCAAGAAAGCAATCAGCTTCGGCGTAGACGGTTACCTGCTTAAACCGGTTGACGAGGAAGAGATGATTGCCGAATTGCAGCGTATTGCAGGGGTGTTTGAACGTGAGCGCGAAGCGTTGACCCGGCATGTCGGCGAAGATACGGCGTACCGTGAACATCAAATCGAAGCATTGCTGTTCGATCATCTCGAGGGCCGCGGGGAAGCGGACACGCTCGGGCTGCGGTGGCCGATGTACCAGATCGTGCTGTTCGAATTGCATGCGGCTCCGGACGTGCAGCGGAGCAATGCAGTGAAACGGAAACTGGTGGATGCCTTTGACCACAAGGACAGGGGGATTGTTTTTTCCTTCCATTCCGGATTGGGATTGCTGTGCAGGGAACCGCTGACGACCGAGGAAGCGGCCAAGGGGCTGTACGAAGAATGGAGCCAATTGCTTGGAGAGTGGGAGATCCGCATGTATGCGGCCGCCGGCCAACCCGTGCATTCCGTCCATGACATGGCGTTGTCCTACGAGCAAGCCAATGCGGTGCTGAACGACCGTTTTCTGTTTGCGAAGAAAAGGGTGATGCTGTGGAGCGACGAGTTGAACCGGGGCACGTCTTTGCCTGCGGAAGAAATGAGCGCGCCCGACGAGTCTGAGCTGGCAGACAAGCTCTACTACGCGCTCGACATTCGCAGCAGCGAATCGGTTATGCGCGTATTGTCGGAGATGGAGGAGCGCATCGTTCCCTATCACCGGTCAGAACAGGCCATCAAAACGGCGTTTTCGCAAATTTTTTCCCTTGCCCTGAACAAGCTTGCTGCAGCGAACGAGCATATGCAGCCGATTATGCAGGAGCATTCCATGTTGATTACGGAAGTATACCATCAGCAAACCTTGTCCGATTTGAAAATCATGGCGGAAGGCCATCTTACCGGATTGATCGGGCGTATGGGCGGCGGCAGCAAAGATACGGTGCTGAAGCAGATGATTGATTTCATCCGGCGTAATCCCGGAGAGAATCTCAAGCTGGAAGTGTTAGCCGAAGTGTTTAATTATAACAGCAGCTATTTGGGTAAATTGTTCAAAAACCACACGGGAGAGTATTTCAATGCGTTTTTGGACAAGGTGCGGATGGAAAAGGCGAAGGAATTGCTCGACGAAGGGCTGAAGGTCCATCAGGTGGCAGCCAGAGTCGGTTATGCCAATGTGGACTATTTCCACGGAAAATTCAAGAAATACGTGGGTGAGTCACCTTCGGCCTATAAACAGGCACGTTCGCAATCCAAAGGTCAATCCGGGGAGTCCGGAGGAGAATAATCTGTTGTCGAATCCTCCGGACGATCCACCTTCGTCTTCATAAAATAAAACGTTTTCGGTTATCTTGGTCATGATCTATATAAACATGAAAACCGCCAGCCATAAAAGGGTTGGTGGTTTTTGGTCTTGGTACATGAAATGGGGGAACGACGGATTTTCATGAAATCGTCCATCGAGAACAATGGATAAGCAATGGTGATCTTGGAAGAACCAACGTAAACTGGATGTACTTTGTAGGCCTTGAGCGAGGAGGAGAACATTGATGACCTTTTTGGAAGTGAGGACGGCCCGGCAAACGATGGATTTGAATGGCATATGGCAATTTGCGTTGGATCCTGATTCTGGCGAACAGACTCCAGAACAGACATTGGCTTTACCTGACCTGGATTGGGGGGAGATTCAAGTTCCGGGTTCATGGGAGGAACAGGGGTATGGCGAAGCGCCAACGTACCAGCGAATCGACACATGGACCAAGGTTCGGGAATATGAGGGAGCGGCTTGGTATTCGCGCGAGGTACATATCCCGGCTTATCCTGGCATGCATTATGTGCTTAGGGTTCACGGGGTTCGCTGGACGACCGATCTCTGGATCAATGGCCAGCATGCAGGCCTGCAGGAAAGCCTCGTTTGCAAGCATGCGTGGGACATTACTTCACTGGTCAAACAAGGGACCTCTAACGAAGTGGTGCTGCGCGTAGACAACACGATGAAATATCCGCTTGGCGGCAGTCATATTCATTCCCTGCATACTGCAACGGCGTGGGGCGGCGTGACGGGAGGAATATGGCTGGATGCGATGCCGCCGTACCATATCGAGAGCCTGAAGGCAGACCAGGATCCCGAACGAGGTACGATGGCGCTCCGTGGTTCATTGAACCTTCCTCATCGGCAAGTGTTTGATGAACTTAAGCTGCATGTGCGGGTTCAGCATCCTGATGGCACATGGCTAACGGAAAAAGTACACGATGTGACCACGGATATCTTAAAAGCGAATGACCCGGCGGAGCTTGCTGGTAGTTCTGTTCAGCTTCAGCCATGGGAGCTGGATCTGGGGCGGGAAAAAAAGGTGGCCCTGTGGTCGGATGTTTCTCCACAGTTGTATAAGGCGATTGTTCGCTTGCAGAGCGGAGAACAGGAGTTGGACCGGGTTGAACTGACCTTTGGTATGCGCTCCTTCGAGGCGAGCGGAACCCGGTTTCTTTTGAACGGACAGCCTGTGTTCCTGCGAGGGTACGTGGACTGCTGCATTTTCCCGCTTACAGGGTATCCGGTATGGGACAAGGAGCAATACATTTCACAGTTCCGGACGGCCAAGTCATACGGATTCAATCATGTTCGTTTGCACGGCTGGAGTGCGCCGGAACCGTTCTGGCAAGCCGCGGATGAAGAGGGGATGCTGGTGCAGGCCGAGCTCCCGCATTGGTCGAGATGGTTCGAGAATCGGGAACAGGCCGCTCCGAAAGATGTCCTCTCTTTTCTGAAGCGCGAACTGGACGGGCTGCTTGACGCTTTGCAGAAGCATCCATCGTTCGTGCTCTTTTCGCTGGGCAACGAGCTCATCGGGCCGAATGGCCATCCCGAGCTGAACGAGCTTGTAGAGCATGCCCGCAGCATGGATTCAACGCGGCTGTACACGGACAACACGGGGTTCGGGCAATTGCCGGCCCAAGGCAGAATGGCGGATTTTTATATCCAGTCGTTGAATTGGCATCCGCCGTTGGAGTCGGAATGGTCCGCTGTACCTGACACCACGCTTGATTACCGTGCGGTGACCCGGCTGTCCGATCGTCCGGTCATCGGGCATGAACACGCGCAGTTCACCATGTACGTGCGTCCTCAAGAGAAGGGTAAATACACGGGCGTTCTTCGGCCAAGCTGGCTGGAGCCGATCGAAGAATCGCTATCTCGCCAAGGGATGAACGGCGACATTCTGGAGCGTTATCAGCAGGCAAGCGGCCGGCATTTGGTCCGTTCGCTCAAGGAGGCCATGGAGCGGGTGCGCCGGACGTCGGATGCAGCAGGCTTGCAGCTGCTTGATATTCGCGATTTTCCCGGGCAGGGACATGCCACGACAGGCATCCTGGATGTGTTCTGGGAGAGCAAAGGCATGATTGAGCCCGAGGAATTCCGGCGGTGCAATGCCGGAACCGTTCTGCTGCTGGGCTGCGATCAGCGCACATTCTTTGGCGGGGAGGCCATTCAAGCCCAGGTCAGCGTATCGCATTACGGAACGGAGCCCCTTCAGAACGTATCGGTGCAGTGGCGTTTGGTCCGCGATGGCGAAACGATAAGCGAAGGAGGATGGAGCTGCGATGACGTGGCTTGCGGATCTGTCCGATCTCTGGGAACGTTGAACGTAAATGCCCCGCGGGAGGGGGCAACCGGATTTTGCATCGAAGCGGAGATCAGGTCAACCCGTGGAGAGGTAATAGCTGCAAATGTTTGGCACGGGTGGTCATTCCCGCGGTATCAGGTCCATGAACAGAGCCACCGGATCTGGAACAGTATCAGCGAATTGCAGCCTTACCTGCTGGGGGCTCACGAAGGAAAGTTGGATGATCTGAACGGGCATCATTTGCTGCGTGAAGATCGTACCGGCCTGATCATTACGCCATCTTTGACCCCCAATGTACTCGATGTTTTGGTCAATGGGGGAAGTGTTTGGCTCCAGACGAATGCCGAGGGTTTGTATGATGCGGTAGAGACCAAATACCTGCCCGTCTTCTGGAACTATCTTATGTTTGCCACCCAGCATGGCGCAACCATGGGACTATGCCTGCCTGATCGATTGCCATTGCTGGGAAGGTTTCCCCATGATCAAGCGTCCGACTGGCATTGGTATCATCTCATTCAGGGCACGCCAGCGATCTGTTTGGACACATTGGCAGGGGTACAGCCTTTAATTGAAGTGATCGATCACTTTCACAGAGCGAAACGGCTGGCCTACGCTTTTGAGGCCAACGTAGGCAAGGGCAAACTGCTCTTATCGACATTTCCTTTTTCCGATATTGCGATGATGAAACGTCCGGAAGCGAGCTTTCTGTTTCAAGAAATGCTTGCTTATCTGCTGGGGGACGAATTTAGGCCGGAATCGTCCATTTCGGCAGGGCAGCTGCTAGGTCTGGTGAAGCTGCAGCCCATTCGTTTCGCGTTATAGATTGAAGGAGCCTGCAAAGGCTTCTTTTTTTGCTTCCCTGCAGAAATTCCTAAAAAGGGATCAAGCCTTTCTGCTTATATAGAGACGGGAAGGGCTTCCTAATGAAATGTGGAGAGAAATACATGAATACGTGCGTTTGACTTAGCACGGGTAAACGATTTCCAAAAACGTTTTCGTCATTTTCCATTTCAAATTATAATTACCAAAATGTTTCATTTTATTAAATTAAAAGGCTGAATAATGACTGATTTTGCATGCAAAATGTCTCATTGACCTGGTCCATATCTAATTTTTATATGATTTTCTCTAAAATCAAGCTGGTATTTTGAAAACGCTCTATCAGGTATGATTAATCTATAAATTAGAGGAGGGGGAACGGAGATGGAAACGCTGACAAAACAATCCGCTTCCGCGAAAAAGAGCAGTGACCCCAAACCGCCCACAAATCGGCGGAATGCAATTTGGGAGAGTATCAAGCAACAAAAGTTTCTTTATCTCATGTCATTGCCATTCGTAGTTTGGGTTTTTGTATTCAACTATCTGCCACTATGGGGATGGACGATGGCTTTCCAAAATTATAAACCGGCCAGAAGTTTCTCGGAACAGCAGTGGGTTGGTTTCAAGCATTTTGCAGAGCTGTTCAGTGACGAACGATTCTATCTGGTACTTAGAAATACGCTGGCAATGAGTTTTATGGGACTGATTGTCGGTTTCGTTGTGCCGATTTTCCTTGCGATCTTGCTGAACGAACTTAAAGGCAAATTCTTTAAACGTACGGTGCAAACGGTATCATACTTGCCTCACTTTGTATCCTGGGTCGTTGTTGCAGGGATTATTACCAAAATGCTCTCGACGGACGGCGGTATTGTCAACGACATTTTGATGGGCCTGCATTTAATTGATCAACCCATCCAGTTCATGGCGAAAGGCAACTTGTTTTGGTACATTGTAACCGCTTCAGACATGTGGAAAGAAAGCGGCTGGAACGCGATCATTTACTTGGCGGCCATCACGGGGATCGACCAAGAGCTGTACGAAGCTTCCCGGGTTGACGGTGCAAACCGCTGGAGACAGATGTGGCACATTACGCTGCCTGGTATCCGGACAACCATTTCCGTATTGTTCATCATGTCCATCGGTCACTTGGTCAGCAACGGGTTCGAGAAACAGATGCTGCTGGGCAACAGCCTCGTCACCGACTATATGGAAGTCCTTGATCTATATGCGCTGAACTATGGTTTGAACTTGGGACGATTCTCATACGGTACGGCAATCGGGATATTCAACTCCGTCGTAAGTATCATTCTCTTGTTCACGGCGAACGGATTGTTCAAAAAATTCACGAAAGAAAGCATCATGTAGGGAGGGGGAGACCATATGGCGAACAAATCATTCAATGCAACTCGTGGCGATAAACTGTTCGATCTATTCAATGTTCTCGTGCTGGCCCTGGTGCTGATCGTAACGCTGTATCCGTTCCTGAACGTACTCGCGATCTCATTGAACGATTCGATGGACACGGTGCGTGGCGGAATTTACTTATGGCCTCGGGAATTTACGCTGGAAAACTATAAAACGATTTTTCAATATGACAGCTTGCTTCAAGGTTTGCAAATCTCTATTCTCCGTACGATTGTAGGTACATTGCTCGGTTTGATCAGTTCTTCGATGATTGCCTTTACGCTCAGCAGACCTGATTTCAAATTGAGAAAATTCGTTTCTACTACGCTGGCGATTACGATGTATTTCACTGGCGGTCTGATTCCGATATACATCCTGATGCGCGACCTGCACCTGATCGGCACGTTCTGGGTTTACGTATTGCCGGGCATGATCAGTGCGTTCAACGTCTTCGTTATCCGTTCCTTCATCGACGGCCTGCCGTACGCCTTGCAGGAATCCGCGAAGCTGGACGGTGCGAATGACTTCACGATCTACTACAAAATCATCCTGCCGCTCTGTAAGCCGGTACTGGCAACGATCGCATTGTTCCTGGCTGTAGGGCAATGGAACTCATGGCTCGATACGTACCTGTACAACGGTTCGAAAGCGCATCTCACTACGCTCCAGTACGAGCTGATGAAGGTACTGCAAAGTACCCAACAAGGCTCTGGTGCAGGGCGTAATGTCAACGACTTGGCACAGCAGATGGCACAGGTTTCTCCTGAGTCCATCAAAATGGCGATTACCATCGTTGTTACGGTTCCAATCCTGATCGTGTATCCGTTCCTGCAAAGATACTTTGTGGGCGGTATGACGCTGGGTGCTGTAAAATCATAAGACTTGGTCAACACAGATATAAGAAAGTCACAGAAAATACAGAGATAAAGATAACTTTAAAGAGAAACAGTATAATAAAAAAGCTCGGGATGCCCGAAATGCCAACCTCGGTTGGCGTTTCACCGTATAGGGCTGCGGCGACGGCATCCATGAAGCTATAGACAGGGACAAAAAAGTCCCGCACAAGATAGACATATGGATTAGGGAGGAATTACCATCATGGCGAATTTCAAAATGAAAGCCGCACTGGCTCCCGTGCTTGCGATGTCTTTACTCGCAGGCTGCGGTGGCGGAGCCGGTGACAGCAGCAATGGAGCATACGAGGACACAAGCGGGGATACGTCTCCAATTACGTTCAGTTTTTTCAGCGTTGACCCAAGTTCCAACTGGAACAGTATGAAAGACGAAGTAGGCCAGGTGATCACAGAGAAAACCGGGGTTACCCTTAACGGAGAATTCGCGGTAAGCGGCGGCCAGGACAAAATTTCTTTGATGGCAGCAAGCGGAGACTATCCCGACATTGTTTCACCGAAAGGTGAACTCAGCAAGCTTGTGGATGCCGGTGCAATGATAGATCTGACGGATCTGATCGATCAATATGCTCCTAATTTGAAAAAGCTGTATGGTGATTACATGGACCGGCTGAAATACAGCAACGAAGACCAGGCCATTTATGTGCTGCCGTCGTATTACGCGGTAGATCAGCAATATTTTGACGCAGGCGGCGGTTTCGGTATTCAACACCGTGTATTGAAAGAACTCGGTTACCCTGAAGTGAAGACGCTTGAGGATTTTGAGAATGTGTTGAAAGCTTACAAAGAAAAACATCCAACCATTGATGGGCAGCCAACCATCCCGCTGTCGCTGGATGCGGATGACTGGAGAATCATGATTACCGTAACGAATCCGGCTTTCTTGTCCACAGGCGCTCCGGATGATGGAGAATATTACATCAACCCGGAAACGTATGAAGCGATGCTTCATTACAAACGTCCGGAGGAAAGAGAATACTTCCGTTGGTTGAACAAAATGTACAATGAGGGATTGCTTGATCAAGACAGCTTTGTGCAAAAAACGGACCAGTACAAATCGAAAATCGCCAGCGGCCGCGTACTCGGCGTAATCGATCAGGATTGGGGTTATGCTGATGCAAAGAACGCACTGAAATCGGCAGGCAAGGATGAAGCAACATATTCCCACTTCCCTGTAACGCTGTCCAGCGACATCAAAGACCATTCTTTCCAAGATCCGGGCTTTGTATCTGGCTGGGGTGTAGGCATCACCACTTCGAATCCGGATCCGGTACGTACGATTAAGTTCTTTGATTATTTGGCGTCCGAGGAAGGCCAAGTATTGATAAACTGGGGAATTGAAGGCAAACACTATGAAGTGAAGGACGGGAAACGCGTTATCCCTGCAGATGTATTGGACCAAAAAGTAAACAATGCAGCGGCTTTCCAGAAGGAAACAGGGATCGGTCTGTACACCAACATGACGGGTCACTACGGCGATGGCGTGAAGGATTCGACAGGCAACTACTATACAACGAACTTCCCTGAACAAATCGTAGCGTCTTATTCCGATGCCGAGAAAGAAACCCTCAAGGCTTATGGTGCAACAACATGGAAGGATCTGTATCCGAAAGAGGATGAGTTCCCGGTCAAAGCGTGGGGCGCTGCATACAACTTGCCAACTCCTGGCGACTCGGATTATAACGTCATCTACCAGAAGACACAGGACATTATCCGCAAACGCATTCCGGAAGCGATCCTGAGTCCGGTCGACAAGTTTGACAGTGTGTATGATACGATGCTGGCTGATTTGGAGACAGCAGGAGCTACGAAAATGGAACAACAATATACAGAGCTTATTCAAAACCGCGTAAAACTGTGGAATGGCCAGTAAGATCTTTTCGTTTGAGCGGCAAGTCAAGTTTAAAAAAGAAAGGACCCATTGATTTGGGTCTTTTTTTTGTGCCTAAAACGTTTTCCCAAAACCGTTTTCATTTTTTGAAATTGGTTATTGACAAGGGGTTATGCAAGGTATTATTATTCAGGTATGAAAGCACTTACATTTCAGTTGAGCATGGATCCTTGTACCGATGTAAACGTCTTTTTGATGGCAACTTGTACTTGAATTGAGGCGAGGATGAATCGTCGAATTCATTAAAGAAAACGCTTTTAATTGCATTTAAGCAAAAAAAGTGCAAGGTTTTTCGCCAGTCCATGGTATCTACAGGCCAGCCTGTTATACACTATAAAGCTTCATTATATCCATAAGGGGGATTACACATGAAGGGGAAAACACCAAAAACGTTCGCAATGCTTCTTCTCGCAAGCGCGCTTGCCATTACGGCAGGATGCGGAAGCACAGGAGGAAGTACGGCCTCGGAAAAGCCTGGTGAAACGGATGATACGACAAGTCCGGTAACGTTTACGTTCTTCGGCGCAGATGCAAGTCCAAACTGGAACAAGATGCAGGATGCGGTAGGCAAGAAGATCACCGAAAAAACAGGCGTGACCATTGAAGCCGAGTATGACGTGAATAATGGCGGAGATCAGAAAATACCTTTGATGGCTGCCAGTGGTGATTACCCTGATATCATTTATCCTAAAGGAAATCTGTCCAAACTGGTTGATGCAGGCGCAATGATTGACCTGACCGATTTGATTGAGGAGCACGCTCCCAACCTGAAGAAAATTTACGGCGACCAAATGAACCGCTTGAAATACAGCAAGGAAGACCAGGCGATCTATACCATCCCGACCAACATGGGTGTAGACAATGTAGCGTTTGATGCCACGGGCGGATTCGAAATCCAGCAAAAAGTGCTGAAAGAGCTGGGCTACCCTGAAGTAAAAACGCTTGAGGATTACGAAAACGTATTAAGAGCTTATTATGAGAAACATCCAACGATCGATGGCCAACCGACGATTCCGCTGACATTGAATGCCGACGACTGGAAGATCATGATTACGGTTACAAACCCGGCTTTCCAAGCAACAGGCGGGCCGGATGACGGGGAATATTATATCAACCCGGAAACGTATGAAGCGATGCTTCACTACAAACGTCCGGAGGAAAAAGAATATTTCCGTTGGCTGAACAAAATGTATAATGAAGGACTGCTTGATAAAGATACCTTTGTACAGAAGGATGACCAGTATAAGGCCAAAATCGCCAGCGGGCGCGTTCTTGGTCTGATCGACCAGGAATGGAACTATGGAGAAGCTGAGAACGCTCTCAAATCAGCCGGTAAGGATGACAGCACGTATGCACACTTCTCGGTATCCTTGAATGACCAGATCGTGGATCATACCTTCCAGCCAACCGGCTTTGACGGTTACGGCATCGGAATCACGACTTCCGCCAAAGACCCGGTTCGCATTATCAAGTTCATGGATTGGCTTGCTTCGGATGAAGGGCAAGTGCTCAGAAACTGGGGGATTGAAGGCGAGCATTACAAAGTGGAAAACGGCAAACGCATCATTCCTGACGAAATCCAGGACCGCAAAACGAATGACAACTCGGCGTTCACCAAAGAAACAGGGATCGGTATGTACAACATCTTCAGTGCAAGATATGGCGATGGCGTGAAAGATTCCACAGGCAACTATTACACCACGAACTTCCCTGAGCAAATCGTAGCGGGCTACACGCCGGCAGAGAAAGAAACATTGAAAGCGTATGGCATCACGACATGGAAGGAATTTTTCCCATCGGAAGATGAACTGCCTATGAAGGATTGGGGAGCAGCATACAACATGCCGGTTCCTTCCGATACGGATTATAATGTAGCTTTCCAAAAAACGCAGGATATCGTTCGCAAACGGATCCCGGAAGCCATTCTTGCCAAACCGGAAAACTTCGACAAGGTGTATGACGACATGCTGGCCGAGCTGGACAAAGCAGGCGCGGTGGAGATGGAAAAACAATACACCGGTTGGATCAAAGACCGCGTATCGCTATGGACCGGCAAAGACGTTCAATAAAAGAAGGGACAGCGCAAATAAGCTGCTGAATTTCTTGAAAAAGGGTTTCCGTCGGAAGCCCTTTTTTTCTATTGACCGATGGCGAAATATAGCATATAATCTACGTGTAAGCACTTTCAGTAAGCGTTTTAAAGTGAATTTCGAAAACGTTTTATCTTATGTGTAGTGCGAAGTTTTCTGTCCCAGATGGATCGAGGCAGTTACACCTGTATCACGCATAATTTAAAGCGCATTCATTTGCTTTGAATCGTTGATCCAAATGCTTTGGTATTTTCAGGCTTGGCCTGTTATACAGATAAAACCTTCATAAATAGGGGGAACTAGACAATGAAAGGCAAAATGAAAGGTAATACACCCAAGACTTTTGCAATGCTGCTGCTTGCAAGTGCGTTGCTCGTTACTGCTGGTTGCGGAAATTCGGGAAGCAAGGAATCCGCTTCATCCGGTGAATCATCCGGAACAGAGCCGATCACGATTTCGTTCTTTGGCGCCGATCCGAATCCGGTCTGGAACAAAATGCAGGATGCCGTAGGCAAGAAGATTACCGAAAAAACGGGCGTTACCATTGAAGCCGAATTCGACGTCAACAATGGCGGCGAGCAAAAAATTTCCCTGATGGCAGCGAGCGGCGACTACCCGGACATTATTTTCCCGAAAGGAAACTTGTCCAAGCTCGTTGATGCCGGTGCAATGCTTGACCTGACGGATCTGATCGAGGAGCATGCTCCCAACCTGAAGAAAATCTATGGTGATCAGATGAACCGTCTGAAATACAGCAAGGAAGATCCAGCGATTTATACGATCCCAACCAACATGGGTGTAGATAATGTGACGTTTGACGCAACAGGTGGATTCGAGATTCAGCAGAAAGTGCTGAAGGAGCTTGGATATCCTGAAGTGAAAACGCTTGAAGATTTCGAAAACGTGCTGAAAGCATATAAAGAAAAACATCCGACGATCGACGGACAGCCGACGATTCCGCTGACGCTGAATGCCGACGACTGGAAAATCATGATCACCGTAACGAACCCGGCTTTCCAAGCTACGGGAGCACCGGATGACGGCGAGTACTACATCAATCCGGAAACATACGAAGCGATGCTTCACTACAAACGTCCGGAAGAGAAAGAATATTTCCGTTGGTTGAACAAAATGTACAATGAAGGACTGCTTGATAAAGACACCTTCGTGCAAAAAGACGACCAATACAAATCCAAAATCGCCAGCGGCCGCGTACTTGGTCTGATCGACCAAGAGTGGAACTATCAAGAGGCTGAGAACGCGCTGAAAGCTGCGGGTAAAGACGACAGCACTTATGCTCACTTCTCAGTATCCCTGAACGACCAGATCGTCGACCATTCGTTCCAACCAACCGGTTTTGACGGTTACGGTATCGGGATTACAACTTCCGCCGAAGATCCGGTTCGCATCATCAAGTTTATGGACTGGCTTGCTTCGGATGAAGGACAAGTGCTCAGAAACTGGGGTATCGAAGGCGAACACTATAAAGTGGAAGATGGAAAACGCGTCATTCCTGACGAAATCCAGGACCGCAAAACGAATGACAACTCTGCCTTCTCCAAAGAAACAGGAATCGGCATGTACAACATTTTCAGCGCAAGATACGGCGATGGCGTGAAAGACTCTACGGGTAACTATTACACTACGAACTTCCCTGAGCAGATCGTGGCAGGTTACACGCCGGCAGAGAAAGAAACATTGAAAGCTTACGGCATTACGACATGGAAAGAATTCTTCCCTGCGGAAGAAGACCTTCCATTGAAAGAGTGGGGAGCAGCATACAACATGCCGGTTCCTTCTGATACAGACTATAACGTCACTTTCCAAAAAACACAGGACATCGTTCGTAAACGGATTCCAGAGGCTGTTCTGACAACGCCGGAGAACTTCGACAAAGTGTATGACGATTTCCTTGCCGAGCTGGACAAAGCAGGCGCGGTGGAGATGGAAAAACAATATACGACTTGGGTCAAAGACCGCGTGTCGTTGTGGACGGGCAAAGACGTACAATAATACGTTCAGCCATATACGTAAAGATACATGATGAATCGGAGAGGGGCTCCAGCAATGGAGCCTCTTTTTCGTTATTATATATTTTGCTTCGGTTGTGATGCTTTCCATTGACGCTTTTTTCGAAATCCAATATAATTTTCAGGTGTAAGCACTTTCAGCTGATCGGTATCAGAGACGGTAGGATGAAAGCAAAAAAAGACTTATGGAAAAGTGAGTTTTATATTTTTTTGGATATTACGAAAACGTTTTATGTTTAGAACGATACTCAATGAACAGGAGTCGGAATATGGGCCAAACGAATGGAACAACAGGCATGAATCGCTTGTGGTATCGTCAACCGGCGGCAAAATGGGAAGAAGCGCTGCCGATCGGGAACGGTCGCCTTGGCGGCATGGTTTACGGCGGTGCGGCGGAAGAACGCATCCAATTAAATGAAGATACGCTGTGGTCCGGATTCCCGCGCGATACGGTGAACTACAGCAGCCAGAGATATTTGAAACGCACGCGTGAATTGATCGCGGCCGGACAGTACAGCGAAGCCGAAGATTTGCTGAACCGCGAAATGTTGGGGCACGACGTGGAAGCCTATCAACCCATGGGCCATTTATTGCTCCGGCAGAATGGATTGGAACGTGCTGAACTTGAGCATTTCGAACGCGAGCTCGACCTGGAAACGGGAATTGCCGCAACCCGCTATCAATATGAAGGAATTCGCTATACACGCGAAATATATGCAAGTGCGCCTGATGATGTCATCGTACTGTCCCTGTCCGCGGATCGTGCAGGGGCCGTCAACGTCAGTCTGACGTTGGACAGCCCGCATCCCTATACCGTGCAGGCCAGCGGTGACAGCGTCGTGATGTACAGCCGATGTCCGAGCCATGTGGAGTCGAACTATTTCCGCGATCATCCGGAATCGGTCGTTTATGAAGAAGATCGCGGAATGGCATATGCCGCCAAACTGTCTGTCCAAGCGTTGGGCGAAAAAGCCGTGATCTCCGCTGACGAAGGCACATTGCTCATTCAGGGCGCTGACCGAGTGCTGTTGTGCTTGACTGCGGCAACAGCATTTGCCGGCTATGATGTGATGCCGGTTAAGGAAGCCGCAGAACTGGAACAAACATGCGATGCCATCCTGCGACAGGCTCTCCAAACCGGGTTGGAGCAGCTTCGTGAGCGGCACGTGTCAGACCATGGCTCGTTGTTCGCACGTATGTCGATCGACCTTGGCTCGTCCGCCAATGCGGAGCTGCCAACCGACGAACGTTTGGCAGCGTATCAAGGGGGCGCCGCCGATCCGGGGCTGGAGGCTTTGTATTTCCAGTACGGAAGATACCTGCTCATGGGCAGTTCCCGTCCTGGCACGCAGCCTGCCAACCTGCAAGGCATATGGAACCATCAGGTGGAGCCGCCATGGTTCAGCGATTATACGACCAATATCAATGTCGAAATGAACTATTGGCCAGCAGAGGTGTGCAACCTGAGCGAATGCCATGACCCCTTGTTTGCCATGCTCGAGGATCTTAGCCATACCGGGCGCAGAGCTGCGCGTATCCTTTACGGTGCACGCGGTTGGACGACGCATCATAACGTGGACATCTGGCGGCAATCGACGCCAACCGGAGGGGATGCCAGCTGGGCATTCTGGCCGATGGGCGGCGTATGGATGACGGCGCATCTTTGGGAGCGCTACAGCTTTACGAGGGATGAGGCGTTTCTGGCGGAGAAAGCTTATCCCATCATGAAGGAGGCCGCTTTGTTCTGCCTGGATTGGCTGGTGGAAGGTCCGGACGGATATTTGGTGACGTCGCCGTCCACGTCGCCTGAAAACAAGTTTGTGGCAGAGGACGGAACGGCCCGCAGCGTATCGATGGCGTCCACGATGGACATGACGCTGATTCGCGAGCTGTTCGACCGCTGCATCGAGGCAGCGGGCGTGCTTGGCGTGGATGACGAGCTGGTGACGGAGCTTCGTGAGTCCCGCAGCAAGCTGTATCCGTTCCTGATCGGCAAAGAAGGCCAGCTGCAGGAATGGTTCAAGGATTTCCCCGAGTCCGAACCGGGACATCGCCATGTATCCCATCTGTATGGCTTATACCCTGGAGACCAGATCAATCGGCTCAGTACGCCTGAACTTGTGGAAGCGGCCCGCGTTACGCTGGAGCGCCGCATCTCCCAAGGGGGCGGGCATACGGGCTGGAGCTGCGCTTGGCTGATCAATCTGCATGCACGTTTGCTGGATGCCGACAATTCATATCGGTTCGTGCGCACGCTGCTGTCCAGATCGACGCATCCGAACCTGTTCGACGATCATCCGCCGTTTCAGATTGACGGCAACTTCGGCGGCACGGCCGGTATTGCGGAAATGCTGCTGCAGAGCCACTTGGGCGAGCTGCATCTGTTGCCTTCGCTCCCGGAAGCCTGGAAAGAAGGCAGCGTCAGCGGCCTGCGTGCGAGAGGCAGCTTCACCGTGGACATGGAATGGGCCGATGGCCGTTTGGTTGTGGCCAACATCCAGGCTGATCGCAGCGGTACGTTGACGATCCGCTGCGCAGTACCCCTTTTGGCGGAAGGTCAGCAGGAAGTACAAGCGGAGCAATCGCCGCAAGGAGATTATGTATTGAATATAATGGTGGGCGCGGGACAAACGATCCGCGTGTCAGCCGAAGACAGGGAGAGAGTACAATGACCATTTTTCAATTTCCGAAAGACTTTCGCTGGGGGACGGCTACGGCTTCGTACCAAGTAGAGGGCGCAGCACAAGAGGGAGGACGCGGTGTATCCATCTGGGATACGTTTGCGCGTACACCGGGTAAAGTATTCAACGGGGATAACGGGGATATCGCATGCGACGGTTACCATCGTTATGAAGAAGACATTGAGTTAATGAAGAAACTGGGCATCAATACGTATCGCTTCTCCATCGCTTGGCCGCGCATCATTCCGGACGGGGATGGAGAGATCAACCGTGAAGGGCTGGACTTCTACCATCGGTTCGTCGATAAATTGCTTGAAGCGGGAATCGAACCGTTCTGCACCCTCTATCACTGGGATTTGCCGCAAGTGCTCGAAGACATCGGCGGTTGGGGCAACCGCAGAACGGTAGATGCTTTCGTGAAATATGCGGAAGTCATCTTCAAAGAGTTCTCCGGCAAAATCAACTTCTGGCTGACGTTCAACGAGCCATGGTGTATCGCGTTCCTGTCCAATCTGCTGGGCGTGCACGCACCGGGCAACAAAGACCTGCAAACGTCGCTGAACGTTGCCCACGGCCTGCTCGTTGCGCACGGCAAAGCCGTCCAATCGTTCCGTCGTCTCGGCACGACAGGCAAAATCGGGATCGCTCCGAACGTATGCTGGGCCGAGCCTTACAGCAAAACGCCAGAAGACCAGGCTGCCTGTGATCGCTCCATCGCGCTGAACACGGACTGGTTCCTTGACCCGATCTATAAAGGCTCCTACCCGCAATTCATGGTGGACTGGTTCGAGCAAGCCGGGGCGACGGTACCGATCGAGGATGGGGACATGGAGATCATTTCGCAGCCGATTGACCTGCTGGGCATTAATTATTACACCATGGGCATCAATCGGTATAACCCTGAAGCAGGCGTGCTGCAATCGGAAGAACTCAACATGGGTCTGACGCGTACCGATATTGGCTGGCCGATCGAATCGCGCGGCTTGTACGAGTTCATGCACTATTTGCAAAAATACGGAAACGTGGAAGTGTATATCACCGAGAACGGTGCATGCATCAACGATCAGCCCGAGAATGGCATCGTCAACGACGAGCGCCGCATCTCGTATTATGAGCAGCATTTGGCCCAGATTCACCGGATCATCAGCGACGGGATCAACCTCAAAGGGTACATGGCGTGGTCGCTTATGGACAATTTTGAGTGGGCAGAAGGGTATCGCATGCGTTTCGGGCTCATCCATGTGGATTACCGCACATTGAAACGCACGCCCAAAGAGAGCTACTACTGGTACCAGAACGTAATTAAAAACAATTGGCTGGAAATCCGTTAATGCTGGAATTGCGTTAATGGATGTTATACAGCACATGTCTCGCCATGAGGCAGGATCCGGTTCGTCCGCGGTTCTGCCTTTTTTGGCATGCTTGCTCAGCGCTTTTCCATAATTGGACAAGGACCAGGGAACGTAAGTTGTTATGAAGAGATGGTTTTTGGGTTATAAATATTTCAGGGGCTATCTTATTTGTCAATAGTTCGACAAGAAATAAAGTGTCCAAAAAACGAAAATAATTTGAACATTTTATGACTAAAACTCATATTGATGTGGTATATTGATGAAAAGGAAGCACTTACAAAAATGGAAAAGGAAGTGTTTACTATGGCATCGAAGACAGCAATGGTAAGCCAGTTGGAGCGCAAAGACAGAAACATGCGGCGCGCAGTGTTGACGATGACCGTTTTGGCCTGGGTGGCATTGATTGCGGGAGTAGTCATGTGCCTGATCAACTTGAACGAATTTAACGACCGCAACCTTGGCTTGATGGTAGGGATCGGTTTTCTTGTAGGCAGTGTGTTCATTTACGTTATTGCCAAATCGATTGGTTTGGTTCACTCACGAAAAGAAGATGAAGGTGCCGATTGATTATAATTCTTCAATGATTTGAACATAATAAGGCTGGATGAGTCTCCGGAATCCCAGCCCAAATAGCCCTTTGCGGATCCGTTGAATGATTCAACGGGACTGCAAAGGGTTTTATTTTTGTATGGGCTCGTCCTGACCAAGAATGACTCACCCGTGGCGTATTTTAACTTCGGATGTGAAGTCTTACTGTAAGGAAATATCAAGCATGCAAGCGATTTGTGAGAAAAAATTCACACATTTGGGGTGTAAAATCGACAAATTTGTTAACAAGAACAAAAAACCTGCTCATTTCTGATATCTTTAGAAGGAAGAGAGTAGTATACTAATTTTTTAGTATTAGCGAATTTAAGGAGAGGGGATCAAGATGAACAAGAAACCTAGGTTGCTTACCCGGGTCATCATTCCGATTGTCCTGACGTTGGTTACAATTGCACTGATCGTTTGGCCAATGCTGGCAGGCGGACAGTACGTTGTTCTGGATCCGAAGGGACCTATCGGTGCATCTCAGCGGGATCTGATCGTGATTTCGACCATTCTTTGTGCGATCGTTATCGTTCCTGTACTGATTATGTCTGCTGTAATCGTATGGCGTTACCGCGAGAGACCGGACAACAAAAACGCTTATGAGCCGAACTGGGCTCATAGCACGAAAGCCGAGGTCATTTGGTGGACCATTCCAATCGTTATCATTGGTTTGCTTGCCATCGTAACGGTTCGTTACACGTATGATCTTGAGCCTTCCAAGCCGCTGGCTTCGGAAAAAGCGCCCGTTACGATTCAGGTATCTTCCTTGGATTGGAAATGGTTGTTCATGTATCCGGAGCAGGGGATTGCTACGGTGAACACCGTGAATATTCCGACAGATCGACCTGTGAAATTCGAACTCACTGCGGATTCACCGATGAACTCGTTCTGGATTCCGCAATTGGGCGGACAGATTTACACGATGTCGGGCATGGCGATGACCCTGTATTTGCAGGCAGACCATGAAGGGAAGTACTGGGGCTCCGGCGCCAACTTCACCGGCGAACATTTTGGCAAGATGCGTTTTGACGTCAATGCGACTTCAGACGAAGACTTTGACAAATGGGTAAATGAAGTGAAGCAGCAATCCCAGCCGCTCACTCAAGAAGGATACAATGCTCTGGCAACACCGGGAACAAGCAATGTGGCTTATTATTCCTCCTTCCCAGAAGGATTGTTCCAAGACATCGTAACCAAATATGTCGTCGAAGGCTCTGGCGCCCACAATCATGGAAGTTCGGACGAAGCTGCAGGCGCCGGCGATAATACGACTAAAATGAACCACGAAAGCATGAATACGTCCCTTACACCGGGCAAAAGTGCTAACTAATGATTCGAAAGGAGGCCCCCAATGTTAGACAGAATTAAGGAGTTTGCATCCGAGTTTTTCGTAACCGGCGACCCGCTGATCTATGGTGCGGACGTAGCGATCGGTATTACGACGATCTCGATTGTTGCGGTGCTGACTTATTTCAAAAAATGGGGCTGGCTCTGGCGTAACTGGTTAACAACTGTCGATCATAAAAAGATCGGTATCATGTATATCCTTGCTTCGATCATCATGTTGTTCCGCGGTGGCGTGGACGCGTTGATGATGCGCCTTCAGCTGGCTATGCCAAACATGGATTTCTTGCATCCCGAGCACTATAACCAAGTCTTTACAACACATGGTACGATCATGATCCTCTTCATGGCGATGCCATTTATGTTTGGTTTGTTTAACGTCATCGTTCCACTCCAGATCGGGGCAAGGGACGTTGCATTTCCGTTCCTGAACGCACTCAGCTTCTGGTTGTTCTTCCTGGGAGCGATGCTGTTCAACCTGTCCTTCGTTATCGGCGGTTCGCCGGACGCAGGATGGCTAAGTTATCCGCCTCTATCGGAGCTTTCACATAGTCCGGGGGTAGGACAGAACTTCTATATATGGGGTATACAGATATCCGGTATCGGTTCCCTGGCGACCGGTATCAACTTCTTGGTTACCATCATCAAAATGCGTGCGCCAGGCATGACTTGGATGAAAATGCCGATGTTTACATGGTCGGTATTCTCCACATGTATCATCATCCTGTTTGCTTTCCCGATCCTGACCGTGACCCTTGCGCTGCTCTTCCTGGACCGCTTCGGCGGGGCGCACTTCTTCACGCTTGATCTGGGCGGCAACCCGATGATGTACATCAACTTGATCTGGATGTGGGGTCACCCTGAGGTATACATCGTGGTCCTGCCGGCATTCGGCGTATTCTCCGAGATCGTAAGTACGTTTGCGAAGAAAAAACTGTTTGGATACAAATCCATGGTATTCGCCATGTTGATTATCGCGTTCCTGTCCTTCTTTACGTGGGCGCATCACTTCTTCACGATGGGTTCGGGCGCCGATGTCAACGCGTTCTTCGCGGTAACAACAATGCTTATTGCGATCCCTACGGGGGTCAAGATTTTCAACTGGCTCTTCACGCTGTACAAAGGAAGAATCAAGATGGCTACCCCGATGTTGTGGACCATCGCATTTATTCCTTGTTTTATCGTCGGCGGTATGACGGGGGTTCTCTTGTCCGTTGCTCCTGCTGACTTCCAGTTCCACAACAGTTATTTCTTGATTGCCCACTTCCACCAAGTGTTGATCGGTGGCGTTGCCTTCGGTTACTTCGCTGGTCTGTACTACTGGTGGCCAAAAATGTTCGGTTTCAAACTCGAAGAGAAACTGGGCAAATGGGCATTCTGGTTCTGGAACATCGGTTTCTACATCTGCTTCATGCCGCAGTATGCTGTCGGTCTGATGGGGATGACACGTCGTCTGAGCACATACGGATGGGATACCGGCTGGTGGGAACTCAACTTCGTTTCCACGATCGGTGCGTTCCTGATGGGTGCAGGCTTCCTGTTCCAGGTTGCTCAAATCGCAGACGGCATTCGCAAATACAAATCGCTCAAAGCTTCCGGCGATCCATGGGATGGCCGTACGCTCGAATGGTCGATTCCATCGCCAGCGCCTGAATATAACTTTGCGGTAACTCCGCAAGTGAATGATCTGGACGAATGGTGGGAAGAGAAGCAACGCCGCGGCAAAGGCATCAATCCGCCAGCGCCTAAGCTTGAGCCGATTCATATGCCTAAAAACTCTGCCATTCCTTTCATCAAATCCGTATTCTGGTTCATCGCCGGTTTCGGTTTTGTATTCGGATGGTTGTGGATGGCGATCCTTGGACTCGCAGGCGTCGGAATCTGCATGATTGCCCGTTCATTCTCCTACGATACGGACTATTACATTCCGGTCGATGAAATTAAGCGTACCGAAGAGGCGTCGTTAAGGGGGTCGGTATAATGGCTCAAGCAGCCGCTAAGAAAGGTCATGACCATGCACATGGTCATGATCACGGTCACCATGACCCGCAAGAATTGAAAGTACTCGGTTTCTGGTTCTTCCTGATTTCCGACGTAATCCTGTTCTCCGTATTGTTCGCAACGTTCATCGTATTGCGCCACAATACGGCAGGCGGTCCTACGCTGGAAGAATTGATCAAAATGCCAGGGGTTATCGCCGAAACGTTTATCTTGTTAACAAGTTCGTTTACCAGCGGTTTGGCCGTTCTGGCCATGAACCAAGGCAAAGTGAAACAGTTGATCAGCTGGTTGGTCGTTACGGCCCTTCTCGGCGCAGGGTTTATCGCGCTTGAGGTTACCGAGTTTATCGAAATGATCCACGAAGGTTTCAACTACACGACTAGCGCAGCTTCCGGCGCGTTCTTTACCCTTGTGGGTACGCACGGACTTCACGTTTCGCTTGGTCTGATCTGGATGATCGGTTTGATGTTCCAGCTGAAGAAACGCGGCATTACCGACGTTACGCGTGGTAAAGTCAACGTGATCAGCTTGTACTGGCACTTTTTGGACGTCGTATGGATTTTCCTCCTGTCGGTCGTCTACCTGATGGGGGTGATGTAAGATGGCACAGCACAACTCGCATGATGCCCATGGACATGAGCAACATGGTTCGCTCAAGTCTTATGTCATCGGTTTTATCCTGTCCATCGTCCTGACAATCATCCCACTGGTGGTTGTACTCAACGACATGATGGGCAAAACCGGAACGTTGGTTGTCGTACTGGTAACGGCAGCACTTCAATTCATCGTGCAGCTCTTCTTCTTCATGCATATCCGTGAAGAGAAGTCGCCTCGTTGGAACGTCATGGGTCTGATCTTCGGATTGCTGATCATGCTGACGATCGTGGTCGGATCCGTTTGGATCATGCTGAACAACGTTGTAGCGCATTAATGAATGCAGAAACCCTGTCTACCTCGAAAGAGGAGGCAGGGTTTCTTTTTTTATTTCAACATTCAAAAAAAGGTACACAAACGATACGAAATGAACTAAAATGAACATATACGAACTTATTAATGAGATGAAGGGAATGGTTTTCATGCAAAATCGTTATGCAGCTCATCCGAATGAAGTAAAGCAATACGACACGTCCAGATTGAGAGAAGAGTTTCTGATGGAGCAGCTGTTTGCTGTCGATGAGCTCGTTACGGTGTATTCTCATGTTGATCGTTATATTGTTGGAAGCGCTGTCCCGAAATCAAAAGATATTACGCTTGAAGTTAACCTGAAGGATATTGGTACAGACTTTTTCCTGGAACGCCGCGAGATCGGTATCATCAACGTGGGTGGACATGGCACGGTTACGGCGGATGGCCAGGGTTATGAGCTCGGAGCGAAGGAATGCTTGTACATCGGCCGGGGCGTTAAGGAAGTCGTGTTCAAAAGCAACGGGCAAGAAGATGCGGCGCAGTTTTATTTTGTGTCCACGCCTGCACACCATACGTATCCGACCACAAAAGCGACGCAAGAGCAGGCACAGCCGAACCATCTGGGCAGCATCGAGAGTTCCAACGAACGCACAATCTACCGCTACATCCACCAAGGTGAGGGCGGGATCAAGAGCTGTCAGCTGGTGATGGGCATTACGGAACTCGACAAGGGCAACATGTGGAACACGATGCCTGCGCATACCCACAATCGCCGTTCTGAAGTATACTTGTACTTTAACCTGCCGGAAGACGCGGTGGTATTCCACATGATGGGAGAACCGCAAGAGACGCGGCATTTGGTCGTACGGGACCGTCAGGCGATCATTTCTCCAAGCTGGTCCATTCACAGCGGCGTCGGTACGAGCAGCTATACGTTCTGTTGGGCGATGGCCGGCGAGAACCAAACGTTCGAAGACATGGACGGCGTGGCGATGAAAGATCTGAAATAGGACAGCTTCCGCTTCGGCCCGAATCCGAAATTATTATGTTTGCATAGGAAGTTGATCGATATGAACTCATTGAAAAGACATGAAAAAATTATGGAAGCACTGCTGGAGCGCCAGGAAGTGACCGTTAGCGATCTGAGCGACCTGCTGCAGGTGACCGGCAAAACGGTGCGGGAAGACCTGGACAAACTGGAGAGCATGGGCTTGCTTGTGCGGGTGCACGGGGGTGCCATGTTGGCCCAGAATGACCAGTATGGCATTCTCAACATGCGCAGCGTAAACGAAAAGCATCAACCGGAAAAATCGGAGATTGCCGAGCGGGCGCTTGGTTATATCCAGATGGGCGATATCATCGCTCTCGATGGGGGGAGCACAACGCTCGAAATGGCCAAGCGGTTGGACAACCAGCCGCTGACGGTCATCACGAACGATCTGTTCATCATTGCCGAGCTCACCAAGAAGGAACAGATTCGTCTTGTCGTTCCGGGCGGGGCCCGGGTCAGAAACATGCTGGTGGGGGACGATACGGCGGCTTTTATATCGGGGCTTAACATTCATAAAGCGTTTATTTCCACAACGGCAGTTCATCCGGAGTTTGGCCTGTCCATCTATACGGGAGATCTGGTTCCGTTAAAGAAAGCGATGATCTCGGCTTCCCAGCAGGTTTATGGCGTCGTTGACCATCACAAATTCGGGCAGTTCGCCTTGCGCACGTTTGCGCATTGTTCGGAACTGGATTGCATCATCACCGACAGCCGGCTGGATGCCGATACGGCGGCCTTGTATGAGCAGAGCGGCGTCCGCGTGGACAATGGCAGTTGACGATCTCTTTGTTCGAAGCTGCTGCGCGGCATGTTCGCCTGCAGCTAGAACGTTCAACCATTTGATTTGCATCTTATAACATGCGGAGGAATCCATCATGAACCCATTTGATTTGAATGGAAAAGTGGCAATGGTTACCGGTACTACAGGAGGTTTAGGACAAGGGATGGCGATCGGGCTTGCCGAAGCGGGAGCGGACGTCGTGCTGGCCTCCTATTCGTCGTCCGAGGAGACAGCCCGCGCCATAGAGGCGCTTGGACGTAAGGCTTATTTGCTTAAAGCCGATTTGAGCCGTGAGGACGAGCTTGCGGATGTTTTCGAAAAAGCATTGTCCTTTCAAGGCAAGATCGACATTTTGGTCAACAATGCCGGTATCATTCGCCGGACGCCGGCTGCGGACCATGCCAAGCAGGACTGGCATGATGTTATTGGTTTGAACCTGAACACGGTCTTTTTCCTGAGCCAATTGGCAGGCAGACATATGATGGAACGCGGCAGCGGGAAAATCATCAACATCGCGTCGATGCTGTCCTATCAGGGCGGAATCAACGTGCCGGGATACACGGCAAGCAAACATGGCGTAGCGGGCCTGACCAAAGCATTTGCGAATGAATGGGCAGGCAAAGGCGTGCAGGTTAACGCGATTGCGCCTGGATACATGGTGACGGACAATACAAGCCAGATTCGCGCCGATGAGCAGCGCTACAACGACATTACGGCACGTATTCCGGCCGGCCGCTGGGGAACGCCGGAGGATTTGAAAGGTCCGGTCGTATTCCTTGCTTCCGCAGCCTCGGATTACTTGAATGGACATGTGCTTAACGTTGACGGGGGCTGGATGGCCCGCTAGTCCGTACGTTTGGCAATGATTCTGATGCATGAGGAGGACGATACGATGAAGCTCGGCATACTTGCGCATACGTTCGGAAAGCTGCCGACAGCGCAGCTTGCACAAACCGTAGCGGACCATGGCTTCAACTCCGTGCAGCTGGCGCTCGCCAAGGCGCTGTCCGACGTTGATTCGGCTAACGGCAAGCTGAGCCCGGGGCTGGCGAACGAAATCGGGGAACAATTCGACCGGCGGGGCGTCAAGATTGCGGTTCTCGGCTGTTACATTAACCCGATCGATCCCGATCCGGTTCGCCGGAGAGCGGACATTGACCGTTTCAAGGAGCATTTGCGCTATGCGCGCGATTTCGGCTGCAGCATGGTAGCTACGGAGACCGGGGGTCTGGATACGTACCAAACCACACATCCCGATCATTATGAAGAGCATGCGTGGGGAATATTGAAAGCAACGTTGGAAGAACTGACGGAGGAAGCGGAGAAATGGGGCGTGCATGCCGCGATCGAGCCTGTATCCACACACACGCTGCATACGCGGGAGCATATGGTTCGACTTTTCGAGGAGATCCCGTCTTCCAATCTTGGCATGTTATTTGACCCATGCAATCTGATTAAACAGGAGCATGCAGCCGATCAGGCAGGATTTCTGAAAGAAGTCATGGAGACGCTCTATCAGCGCATTATCGTGATCCACGCCAAAGACGTGGCCTTCAATGCACAAGGCGAAAAATTCAATCCGGTGCCTGGCGAAGGCATTCTGGATTATCCTTTGTTCTTCGAATTGCTGAAAACCTATAAGCCGCACATCGACATTTCCCTCGAGGGCGTGACGGCAGAGCAGGCCGTTCCGGCTGCCAAGCATTTACGGGAAGTATGGGGCGGCGTACATGTATAGTGGTTCCGATTCGTTGCCCATATGAAGCCACCGAAAGCCTTTGCTTCTGCAAAGGCTTTTTTGGTAGCTATGGAATGGTATGTCCATGATCAATGTGTAGCGTCGATAATTGAAAAAAATATATTTCTCATCGGAAAAATCGGAAATATCTCTTTCCAAATGCCACATCTTGTGAGAGAATATGAAAAAACAGGCGACAACACGCGAAGACACCATGGATCTCAAGCCTTATGCCAAGGGAGGATTTCGATTATATGTCAAACGAACGTGAACTTTCATTCGAAACATTGGCCATTCATGCCGGTCAGCAGATTGACCCGACCACCAATGCACGCGCAGTACCCCTTTATCAAACAACATCGTATGGATTTCGGGATACGGACCATGCCGCCAACCTGTTTGGCCTGAAAGAGTTTGGCAATATCTATACACGTCTGATGAATCCGACCACCGACGTATTCGAGCAACGCATTGCCGCGTTGGAAGGAGGCGCTGGGGCATTGGCTACCGCCTCTGGTCAGGCAGCCATCACATTTTCGCTGCTGAACATCGCCGGGGCCGGGGACGAGATCGTGTCTTCCGCCAGCTTGTACGGAGGCACGTATAATCTGTTCTCCACCACGCTGCCGAAGCTTGGATTGAACGTGAAATTCGTGGATTCGAGCGATCCCGAAAATTTCCGAGCAGCCATTACGGACAAAACCAAAGCGCTGTATGCCGAGACGATTGGCAATCCGCAAGGCAATGTGCTTGATATCGAAGCCGTGGCCGCCATTGCGCATGAACATCAAATTCCGCTGATCGTTGATAATACGTTTCCGAGTCCGTACCTGCTTCGTCCAATCGAACACGGAGCCGATATCGTGGTGCATTCGGCGACCAAATTCATCGGCGGGCACGGTACCTCCATCGGCGGCGTGATCGTAGACAGCGGGAAATTCGATTGGAAAGCCAGCGGCAAGTTCCCGGGGCTGACCGAGCCGGACCCGAGCTATCACGGGGTCGTGTACACGGAAGCGGTTGGGCCGATTGCATACATTATCAAAGCCCGCGTACAACTGCTTCGCGACCTTGGAGCGACCATTTCTCCGTTTAACTCCTGGTTGCTGCTGCAGGGACTGGAGACGCTGCACCTGCGGGTGGAACGCCACAGCAGCAATGCTTTGGCGGTAGCCGAATATCTGGAGAAACATGAGGACGTGCAGTGGGTGAGCTATGCCGGTTTGCCAAGTCACCCATCTTATGAACTCGCGCAAAAATATTTGCCGAAAGGACAGGGCGCGATCCTCACATTTGGTATCAAGGGCGGCCTTGAAGCAGGCCGCAAGCTGATCGAAAACGTCAAGCTGTTCTCTCACCTGGCGAATGTCGGCGATTCCAAGTCGTTGATCATTCACCCGGCGAGCACGACACACCAGCAACTAAGCGAGGAGGAGCAGCGTGCCGCCGGGGTCAATCCGGAATTGATCCGCCTTTCTATCGGAACCGAGAACATTCAGGATATTCTGCATGACCTGGAACAAGCCATCAAGGCAAGCCAGGGGGCGAGCGTTGGCGCGTAACAGGGATAACGCAGGGCAATCCTTGATATGAAGCTGGCATGGTGTTTGCAACTTCAACGTTTTTGCATATGGAACCGTCATCCGCTGGATGGCGGTTTTTGGTCTGCGGAGGCAGATGTTGGAGTTTTTGCATGGGGACCATTTACAAATGGGGAAGATCAGGCATATAATATAGAAAAGTTGTATTGAGTAAAAATAATTGCATAAGTACAAAAATGATTATCATTCTCATTTTGACCAGCATGCTGCTGCGGGATTCCCGCAGCAGCATGTGTCATTTTAGGGGCAGTAACAATGGCTCTCATTCTCAATACGGCGACACATTTTTTCATACGAAAGGAACGTGATCCTTATGCAAGCTGTACATCAGCCTTTACAAACCAAAGCAAACGAACGTAGACCGGCAAATTCTACCGGACCGAACCGGGGCCGTCGGCCGAACTTCCGGGCCATGCTTCGAAATAAGGAAATGCAGGCTGCACTTGGCAGCGGGTTGTTAATGCTCTTCGCGTGGGGAATATCCTCGTGGTCAAGCGTGCTGTCCGTGGTTTTATATATCGCGGCTTATGTTATGGGGGGATGGACCAAAGCGAAGGAAGGCGTAGAAACACTGGTCAAGGAGCGGGACTTGGACGTCAATTTGCTTATGATTGCTGCGTCGCTTGGCGCGGCCGCGATTGGTTATTGGAACGAAGGGGCTATGCTCATCTTCATATTTGCCCTGAGCGGTGCATTGGAAAGCTACGCGACGGAACGCAGCCACAAGGATATTTCATCCTTGTTGGCACTCAAACCGGAGACGGCTCTGCGCATGGAAGACGGTCAGTTGAACCGCGTAACCATTGATGAACTTGAACAGGGAGACTTGCTGCTCGTCAAGCCGGGCGAACTTATTCCGGCGGATGGGATCGTCTGCCGCGGAAGCTCGTTCGTACATCAGGCATCCATTACCGGGGAGCCGATGCCCGTGGATAAATCCCATGGAGACGAAGTGTATGCGGGTACGGTGAACGGGGAAGGAGCCTTATATATAGAAGTTACCCGGTCGGCAGAAGGCTCGGTATTCGGTAAAATCATCAAATTGATAGAGGAAGCGCAGGCTGATGTTCCGGCGTCCCAACGGTTCATTGAACGCTTTGAGGGAATCTACGCCCGCGTTGTCGTCGCGGCCACGCTGCTGGTCATTGGCGGGGCGCCGATCCTGTTAGGCTGGTCGTGGGGAGAGGCGTTTTACAAAGCGATGGTTTTCCTGGTCGTTGCATCGCCGTGCGCTTTGGTATCCTCCATTATGCCCGTCATGTTATCAACGATGTCGAGCAGTGCGCGCAGAGGCATTCTGTTCAAGGGCGGGGCACACGTCGAAAACCTGGCTCAAACCCGTGTCGTTGCTTTCGACAAAACAGGTACGCTGACGATGGGTACGCCGCAAGTTACGGATATGCTGATTGCGGATGGCTATGAACGTGATGAGGTGCTTGCAGCGGCGGCTGCGATCGAAAATCAGTCGATGCACCCCTTGGCGCGCGCGATTGTAGATCATGCCAGGATGGAAGGGCTAGCCTTGCCGGATGCCGGGCAGGTGCAGGCTTTGACTGGCTCAGGCATTGAGGGCTGCGTAAATGGAGTGAACTGGAGCGTAGGCAAACTTGAGGCGAATGACCTTCCGGATCTTTCCGGTTGGAAGGATGCCATCCACCGGCTGCAGCAGCAGGGAAAAACGATATCCGTGGTGAATGCGGATGGTCAACCTGCGGGTCTGATCGCCATGCGGGATGAGGTTCGGCCACAGGCTGCCGCCGCAGTACGCAAACTTGAAGCGATGGGTGTCCGAGTGGTGATGCTGACGGGGGACCGTCCTGAAACGGCCGCGGTCATTGCACGGGAGACAGGGGTATGCGATGTCCATGCGGGCTTGCTTCCCGAAGACAAGGTTGCACAGGTGAAGGAGCTTCGTGAACGTTACGGGGCAGTGCTGATGGTGGGGGACGGCGTTAACGATGCCCCTGCATTGGCGGCGGCCACGGTTGGTATGGGCATGGGCATGTCGGGAAGCGGCACGGCACTGGACGTGGCCGACGTGGTGCTGATGAACGACAACATCGAGGAGATCGCCTGGGCGATCCGACAATCGCGCCGTGCGCAGCGCACGATGAAACAAAACATGGCTTTTGCGATTTCGGTCATTGCGGTTCTGATCGGAGCCAATTTTCTGCAGAACGTGGCACTGCCGTTTGGCGTTGTCGGGCATGAGGGCAGCACCATTTTGGTCATTTTGAACGGGCTGCGCCTGCTGCGTTGAGAGGTGGTTTGATTTACCTCCATTTATTTCATGCAATCTTCATATGTGAACAAAAAAAGAACCCGGAAGGCTGCGGCGTGTTCGCCGTCCGTCCGGGTTCTTAAACATACGTTCAGGGGTTCTCCGCCCCTGCTTAGAACAACTCGGTCAATCCAATCATCGTAATCAGTCCGAGTAAAAAGGAGACGGTCGCAACGCGGGCATTGCCGTCGCCATGGCTTTCGGGAATGAGCTCCTTGTAAACGATGAACATCATCGCGCCGGCCGCAAACGCCAGCCCGTAAGGAACCAGGCCCGCAACCAGGCTGCTGAGACTGTATCCGATCATGCTGGTCACAATCTCCACCGCACCGGTTAACGTAGCGATGCCGAGCGCTTTGAAACGCCCGATATTCTGGTTTACGAGAAAGAGGGCAACCAGAAACCCTTCCGGCGCATTCTGCAAACCGATGGAAAAGGCGATCAAGTTGCCGAGGTTACCATCCGTGCTGGCGTAACTGACGCCGACCGAGAGGCCTTCCGGCAAATTGTGCATCGTGATGGCCGCGATGATCATGAAAGCCTTCGCTTCGATCTTGAAAGGCATTTTCTCCGGATTTTCCAGATCGACGTGCGGAATTTTCATCTCCAACACTAACAGCACCATGCTGCCAAGCAATACGCCAAGCGTTAATACGAATAAGTTCGATTGGCCAAGCGCTTCCGGAATGAGATTGTACATAGAAGCCGAGGTCATGATGCCTGCCGCGTATGCAAGCAAAATATCGCGCAGACGGTGCGTGACTTTGCGCATAAACAAAATGGGTACGGCACCAAGGCCCGTGGACATGGCCGAGATAATGCTGCCTATGAGTGCATCGTTCATGCTTTCATTATTCCCTCCTGATGAAGACTTCTTCATAATCGCTGCCGAGCATTGACACCTTTCAGAAAACAGATCATAATGAACAACAGATTAGAATGATTATAAATTACATTTCCATTTCTGCATAGGGCATTGGTTATCCTATAGGCAGGTTTAGTGGACATGACGGTGGACTTTCCGCTTTAGTGTATGCTGAGTCATTTACATTTGATGCCTTATGGAGCATGACCTTTTTGCAGAAGACAGGGGAGGAACTATACATGTATAAATCCATTATTATCGGAACAGGCCCTGCGGGGCTGACAGCAGCAATTTACCTGGCACGCGCCAACCTGAACCCACTCGTCATTGAAGGCCCGCAGCCAGGCGGCCAGTTGACAACGACAACCGAAGTGGAGAACTTCCCGGGCTTCCCTGAAGGCATCATGGGACCTGAACTGATGGACAACATGCGTAAACAAGCAGAGCGCTTCGGTGCGGAATTCCGCACAGGCTGGGTAAACAGCATCGACCTGAGCGAGCGTCCATTCAAACTGACCGTTGAAGGCATGGGTGAACTGGTATCCGAAACAGTCGTGTTGTCCACAGGCGCTTCCGCGAAATATCTCGGCATTCCTGGCGAGGAAAACAACGTGGGCCGCGGCGTCAGCACATGTGCCACTTGCGATGGATTCTTCTTCCGCAACAAAGAAATCATCGTTGTTGGCGGCGGGGACTCTGCGCTGGAGGAAGCGAACTTCCTGACACGTTTTGCGTCCAAAGTAACGTTGGTACACCGTCGTGACGAACTGCGCGCTTCCAAAATCATGCAGGATCGCGCACGCAGCAACGAAAAAGTGGACTGGGCATTGAACCGCACGCCACTGGAGGTCATTGCCGGAGACGCGGGTGTGACCGGATTGAAAGTCCGCAACAACGAAACAGGCGAAGAGGAAATTATTACGGCGAGCGGCGTGTTTGTGGCTATCGGCCATACGCCTAACACCGGTTTCCTTAATGGACAAGTAACTACGGATGATCATGGATACATCCTGACGACTCCAGGCACTTCCGAAACGAACATTCCGGGTGTATTCGCTTGCGGAGACGTGCAGGATACTCGTTACAAACAAGCGATCACCGCAGCAGGCAGCGGATGTATGGCAGCCATGGACGTGGAGAAATTTATTGAAAGTCTGGAGCACGCTGCAGTAACCAAATAATGATAAAACCCCTCGGAGGCCGGCAACACCGGTCTCCAATGGGATACACATTGAAAATCCAAAAAACAATATGAGGTGACGAGAACATGGAAAACGTAATTGTATATACATCGACCAACTGCCCGAACTGCAAATCGGTTAAAACGTTTTTGGCTGAGAAAGGCATCTCTTACGAAGAGCGCAACATCGAAACAAACGATGAATTCGCGCAACAAGTATGGGATATGGGCGTGCGTGCAGTACCTCTAACAGTGATCGGCGAGCACCGCATCCTGGGCATGAACAAAACGCAATTCGCAAAAGTGCTGGACGCTTAATCCTCCCCATAACGGGATTGGATCGACAAGCGAACCATGAAACTTTCCGGCCCGCGCGAGCCGTTTGTATATGGAAGAACCGTACCATCGATGGTACGGTTCTTTGTGTATATTACGGGATGTTCACTTGCAAAGGCTAAAATACAACGCTCATAAAGGTCTGAAACACAACGTATACCGCTACGCCTGACAGCATGTACATGAAACCAGCCTTCTTTTTGCTCTGGAACAGGCGCAGGATGCCAAGGCTGAACAAAGGCGCGATGACGATCAGGAACAGGAGTACGGTGACAAACATTTGCGCCGAGATATCTGATGTATCCACGTAGGTCACAGGTGTTCAACTCCGTTTCGTTAGGGGTATAACACAGCAACGATGATGTTGCCATGACAAAAATCACATATTCCCATTATACTCGTCTAATTCTCTGGCAAAAAGGGAGAAAATGGGGCGAAATGTTGTCAATTTTCATCCTGTATTACACAGACACTTTTATTTTTCCTAAAAATTGGGATATTGCCGAATACGCGGCTCCGATCCGGGTCGAACGGCTGCCAAGCCCGGCCCATTCGATTTGCAGGCTGCGGCGGTGGTACGGCAGCGTGCGCTCCTCCACCACCTGTTTCAAGGAAGATTCGATCCAGGGACCGGCTTCGGACAACGGGCCGCCGATGATGATCCGTTCCGGGTTGAAACTGTTGACGATGTTGGTAATGCCGATGCCAAGCTTGCGTCCGATTCCTTCATAGAGAGCCAGCACGGAGCTGTTCCCCAGTTTGGCGTACTCGATCAGTTCTCGCGTCGTATGGGCAGGCAGGTTAAGTTTCTGCTCGGGGTGATCGTAGGCTTTTTCCGAAGCATATAGCTCCCAGCAACCGCGGTTTCCACAAGAGCAGGCACGGCCTTCCGCTTCGATGGACATGTGGCCGGTTTCGCCAGCATATCCCCAAGCGCCTTTGTATAGTTCGCCATCGACCATAATGCCTGACCCGATCCCGATGCCTGCGCTGATATAGATCAGGTGGCGCACACCGACGCCCGCTCCGAAATTCAGTTCGCCATGAGCGCCGGCATTGGCTTCGTTGTCGATCGTGACCGGCACGTTGAACGCTTCTTCCAGCATGGAACGGAGCGGAACGCCTTCCCAACCAAGGTTGGGCGCGAACAGAACGGTGCCGTCCTCGTCGACCATACCCGGCACGCCGATTCCGATCCCGATGACGCCGTGGGGCGAGGCGGGAGCAGCTTGAATCAGCTCCGATGCAGCCAGCTTCAGCTGACCGAAGACGGCAGGCACATCATGGGCTTCCAGCTTCGCCGTAGATTCGGCGACGACGTTTCCTTCCAGATCGGTAAGCACACCCTTCAAATGCGAGACGCTCAATTCCAGGCCCACGGCATATCCGGCGGTAGCCCGAAATAACAGCATTAATGGTTTGCGGCCTCCGCTGGACTCGCCGGGACCGATTTCCTGCACCAGTTCATCCTGAATCAGTTCAGCGACGAGGTTGGATACCGTTGCTTTGTTAAGGCCTGTCACTTCGGATACCCGGGCGCGGGAGAGAGGGGCATTGCGCCGAATCGTGTCCAGCACGATGGACTTGTTTATTTTTTTGACCAGCATCTGGTCTCCGGTAATTTTCATATGTAAAGGCACTCCTATTCTTTGTATAAAGGGGTTAACATAACATCCGAGCGCAAGCTATTCGACTATTATAGCGCAAACTTCCAACGAAAAAACATTTTTATTTTTACTTTGTTTAACCAATAGACAAAGTGAATGCGATGTGGTAGGATATCGGTGTAAACGATTTCTTTAAAACTACCGAGGAGGCATTTTACATGGCCTATTTTGAATCCGTTAATAAAATTGCATTTGAAGGCAAAGATTCCACGAACCCGTTTGCGTTTAAACACTATAACCCTCAAGAAGTTGTAGCCGGCAAAACGATGGAAGAGCATTTCCGTTTCGGCATGGCATATTGGCATACATTGACTGCAGGCGGCAGCGACCCGTTCGGCGCAGAAACAGCTGTACGTTCCTGGGATAGCTATTCCGGTCTGGACAAAGCGAAAGTTCGCGTAGAAGCGGCTTTCGAATTCATGGAAAAAATGAACCTGCCTTACTACTGCTTCCATGATGTGGATATCGCTCCGGAAGGCGCAACGCTGCGCGAATTCTACAGCAACATCGACACCATCGTTGATTTGCTCGAAGAGCACATGAAGTCCAGCGGCAAGAAACTGCTCTGGAACACGGCGAACATGTTCTCCAACCCACGTTTCATGTTCGGCGCGGCTTCCACATGCAACGCTGACGTGTACGCTCACGCTGCGGCACAAATCAAAAAAGGCCTTGAAGTCGGTAAACGCCTTGGCGCGGAAAACTACGTATTCTGGGGCGGTCGTGAAGGATACGACACATTGCTCAATACAGACATGCAGCTGGAGCAAGACAACATCGCCCGCATGTTCCACATGGCTGTAGATTACGCGAAGGAAATCGGCTTTGACGCCCAATTCCTGATCGAGCCTAAACCAAAAGAGCCAACGAAACACCAATACGACTTTGATGCGGCAACATCCATTGCGTTCCTGCAAAAATACGGTTTGGACAAACATTTCAAACTGAACCTTGAAGCGAACCATGCTACACTGGCAGGCCATACGTTCGATCATGAAATCCGCGTTGCACGCATCAACGGCATGCTCGGTTCCCTGGACGCGAACCAAGGCGACCTGTTGATCGGTTGGGATACAGACGAGTTCCCGGTTGATATGTACGATGCTACACTGACCATGTATGAAGTGCTGAAAAACGGCGGTCTTGGCCGTGGCGGCGTCAACTTCGATGCAAAAGTTCGCCGTGGTTCCTTCGAGCCTGAAGATCTGTTCCTGGCACATATCGCTGGTATGGACACGTATGCCAAAGGTCTGAAAGTCGCTGCAAAATTGATCGAGGATCGTGTATTCGACGACTTCATCGAGCAACGTTACAGCAGCTTCAAAGAAGGCATCGGTGCTGACGTTGTCGCAGGCAAAGCTACGCTTGCTTCCCTGGCTGAATATGCATTGAACAACGAAAGCCCACGCAAAAACCAATCCGGACGTCAAGAATTGCTGAGAGCAAAACTGAACCAGTACATCTTGGCTGACTAATTACAGGACATTCGGACCGTCCCCGACTTTCCCCTGGGAAGGCGGGGACGGTTTTTGGATTAGAGAGGAGCATATCGTAATGAGTTATGTAATTGGTGTCGATCTGGGGACAAGTGCGGTCAAGACCGTGCTGGTCAACCGCGAAGGAAAAGTGGCGTTTGAAGCTTCCGAGGCTTATCCGCTGTACCAGCCAAAAGCCGGATACAGTGAGCAAAATCCGGAGGATTGGGTAGAGCAAACCATTGTGTCCCTGCGTAAGCTGCTTGAAGTCTCCGGTGTTCACCCATCCGAAATCGAAGGACTGAGCTTTTCCGGACAGATGCATGGCCTCGTCTTGGTGGATCGCGAAGGCAAACCGCTGCGCAATGCCATCCTGTGGAACGATACGCGCACGACGGCGCAATGCCGCCGCATCGAAAAGGTGCTGGGCGGACAATTGTTAAGCATTGCACGCAACCGTGCCTTGGAAGGTTTTACGCTGCCGAAAATTTTGTGGGTGCAAGAGAATGAGCCGGAGCTGCTGAAGCAGGCAGCGCTGTTCCTGCTGCCAAAGGATTACGTTCGGTATCGCCTCACCGGCGATTACGCCATGGATTACTCGGATGCAGCAGGTACGCTTTTGCTGGACGTTGCGGGCAAACAGTGGAGCAAAGAGATTGCGGACGCTTTTGATTTGCCGTTCTCGCTCTGTCCGCGACTGGTTGAGTCGTTCGAGGAAGTGGGCACATTGCTGCCGGAAATCGCCGACCAGACGGGTCTGCAAGCGAGCACGAAAGTGTTCGGCGGCGGCGCGGACAACGCATGCGGTGCCATTGGCGCAGGCATTCTGAGCGAAGGACAGACCATGTGCAGCATCGGTACGTCCGGGGTAGTGCTTTCCTACGAGGAGCGCAAGGATCTCGATTTCGAGGGCAAAGTCCACTTTTTCAATCACGGCGAGAAAGATGCCTTCTATATTATGGGCGTGACGCTGGCTGCAGGTTACAGCCTTTCTTGGTTTAAAGATACATTTGCTGCGGATAAGTCCTTTGATCTGTTGCTGCAGGGCATTGATGCCATTCCGGCCGGAAGCAACGGGCTGTTGTTCACGCCGTACATCGTCGGAGAGCGCACGCCGCATCCGGATGCGAACATTCGCGGCAGCTTCATCGGCATGGACGCAGGACACAAGCTGGAGCATTTCGGACGCGCGGTGCTGGAGGGCATTACGTTCTCGCTGCGCGAGTCGATCGACATTTTGCGTGGCGCAGGCAAAGACGTCAAAGAAGTCATCTCCATCGGCGGCGGCGCGAAGAACGAAGCTTGGCTTCAAATGCAGGCTGACGTATTCAACGCCAAAGTGGTGAAGCTGGAAAGCGAGCAGGGCCCGGCAATGGGTGCAGCGATGCTTGCGGCTTACGGCTGCGGCTGGTTCCCATCGTTGCAGGAATGCGCGGCAGCATTTATCCGTCCTGCGAAGTCGTATGAGCCGAATCCGGAGACGGTTGCGGTATACGATGAATTGTTTGCGCTGTATCAGGAAGTATACGGCCAAACCCGCAGTCTGAATGATCGTTTGGCGCAATATCGTTGATTCGTGGCTTCGCTATTATACTAAATGAAGAGATTCATGCAGCAGGCTTCCGCCTTGGCGGATGCCTTTTTGCATTTTGCCAATGCTGCGGTTTGACGAAAAATTTCCAATAGGGCAAGCAGATGTTTTACAATGAATCTATACAAGCCGTAATGAACAAATACATGTTAACAGAGAGGCAGAACCAATTTGAAGAAGCGAAGTGTTCGCTTAAAAGCTTTTCTGAAAGAAAGCGGCGTCGGAAGCAATAACTTATCACCGGATTTTCGAAGCATGCATGAATTCTGGTGCCAAATTTACATACTAAGGGGTAGATATGATGAATTTATCAGAGGTATTGATTGAATCCAGGCTTGTAGCGATTGTGCGCGGCATCAGCCGTGAAGAAGCGGTAACCGCTGGAAAAGGAATGGTCGATGGCGGAATCCGCTTGATGGAGGTTACCTTGAACACGCCAGGTGCGCAGCACATCATTGCCGACTGGCGAGCACGCCATGAAGGACAGGCTTACATCGGCGCCGGCACGGTGCTTAATGTGCAGATGGCCAAAGAGGCAGTGGCGGCGGGAGCGCAATTTCTGGTGTCTCCCAATGTCGATCTCTCCGTCATTGAATATGCTGTAGAACAAGGGATAGACATTTGGCCTGGCGCCATGACGCCCACCGAAATCGTCGCGGCGCACGAAGCAGGAGCCCGGGTCGTGAAGCTGTTTCCGATGGCCAGTTTGGGGCTCTCTTACCTGAAAGAGGTCAAAGCTCCTTTGAATCATATTCCACTGTTAGCGACAGGCGGAGCCAATCTGGACAATATCGCCCAGTATTATGAAGCAGGTGCGGCCGCGGTTGGACTTGGCAGTGCATTGCTTCCCAAGCAGGCTTTGACCGCCGGGAACAGCGAGCAGATCGCGAAACAGGCCAAAGCCTTTGTCCGGGCAGCGGCGGGCGATCGAGAGGATTGACATAAAATGATGCTTTGCTTTAAAGAGCGATGATGATACTTTCGTATGCTGAACGTAAGCAATAGCCGGAGAGGAGCGTGCCCATGAAGGCCAAAACGATGATTGGCGGAATGATCGCGGTTGCTGCGGTCACTGCCGGAGGGTTATGGAGAGCAGCGGTGAAAAGCCAGACGCCGAAGAAAATACCCATTACGCTGAAACCACCCATGCCGTTCGAAGACGTCACCTTTAAGAGCGGCGACGGCAACGTGCATGGATGGTTTATACCGGCAGATGCTTCGGTGCCTCAACCTTGGCCATTGGTTATTATTGCCCATGGCTGGGGTTCCAACAGATCGCGGGTGCTGCGCTACGCCCGGCCGATTTGGGAAGCGGGGTATGCGCTGCTCATGTACGATGTGAGAAGCCATGGTGCCAGCGATCCGGTCAAGGCCGCGTCGGCTTATTTGTTCAGGGATGATCTGCTGGCTGCAGTGCGGTATGCCTGCGCCAGAACGGAAATTGATCCCCAAGCCATCGGAGTGCTGGGACATTCGCTGGGAGGCCTTGGAACGATCATGGCCCTCACGGAAGGAATTCCGGTGGCGGCAGTCATTACGGATTCCATGCCTGCCCAGTTCGAGGTCATCGTCAGCTCAGAGCTGCGCAGGCGGAGGTTGCCCCAGTTTCCGCTCGCTCAGGTGATTCCCCGAATCTGGTTTTGGCGGCTCGGCGAATCTCTCAAAACCTACCGTCAGCACGATCCGATTTTGTTGCTGAACGAACGGCGCAGAATGATGCAGCTGCCGATCCTTATGGTGCATTCCAAGGGGGACCGTTTTATTCCGCCAAGCGAGCTGGAGTACTTTCTTTCCAAAGCCGATCCACCCGTCGAGCATCTCTGGGTTAACAGTGACGGGCACAGTTGCTCTGAAGAAGATCCCGCATTTTGGGCAGCGGTAATACCGTTTATTCAAAGCCATGTCCGGGTTCAAAAGGAGTCTGCTTCAGATCCAGTTAACCCACAGGAGATGGAATGTGGGGCTTCGGAACGGCCTGCATTTACATAGTATGAGGCCGAGCGATAGACGCCAACCTGGCTGGTTGGCGTTTTTTTTTGTTGTGCAGAGCGTTCTCAGAAAATGAACATTTGTAAACTTTTTGGGAAAACGACCTTCTAAAAGGAAGCTTATGGTATCATAGAGTAGACTGTCAATATTCGTGCGAGTTTTTAGGGAGGCATGTCCTGTACTTGCCTGAAATTGAAGGGAGAGGTCCAGCATTGTTTTTGAACGACCGTTTGAGAAGGGGGACGGCCAAAGCAGCTGCCGCAACGATGGCGGCATGGCTATTGGCGACGCAAGCTCCGGGATTTGCCGGCAGCGTGTCTGCAGCTAAAGCGGAACCAGTAACAGACGTTGCCGTACAGGCGACGGTAGGTTCCGATTCAACGAGCAATGAAGTGCCTGAAGGAGCCAAGATTTCCTCGGAACAGGCCAGAAACCATATACTTGAGCTATTCCCTGTGTTGAAAAGGGCAACCATTGCATCCGTGCAATTCGGTTCAAGCCACGTATACCCCCAGCCGGAGTACAAGACATGGGAAATCGGCTTTTCGGTTACGGAGGGTAATCATACGCTGGGCTTCAGTGCTACCGTGCACGCCGTGACAGGCGAAGTACTCAGCGCCCATCTGCCTTCGGAGCTGTTAAGCAGACAGCATGGCGAACCGGGGAACGACCTGACTTCGGACGAGGCGGACAAGTTGGCTGAACAGTTTCTGTACAAAGCCATTCCAGGGCTGAAAGAAACAGATTACGTCCCCGTTCAGGAGAGCTACGTTTCTGTCTCGCCGCAAGCGCTTTTCGGTAGAACCGAATATCATTACAGTTACCAGTTGAAACGCGACGGTTTGCTATCCGATGCCGAGACGGCCAACGTCAGCGTGGACAGTCGGGGCAGCATTACCGGATTTTCCAGATCAACGCTCGGCAAGGAATACCCGTCTTCGAAACCGGGAGCAACCGCCGAAGAAGCGAGACGGCAGTTTGAGAAACAATTTGACGTACAGCTTGCATACATTCCGAAAGAACGGTATTCTTCCCGCGCAGGGCAAAAATACGTTCTGGGCTATGTTCCCGCAGGGATGACCCTTACTCCGATGGATGCGAGTACGCTCGAGCACATCAATGCTATGACAGGCAAGGCATCGACCAAGGAATCGACCCGTAAAGACCGGCCTTTGAAAGGCATCGCCAATGCTTTTGCCGCCCACAGCGGGGAGAAATTGACTGCCAAGCAGGCGGAGGAACGGGTTAGAGAACATTTTGACATTCCTGAAAATTACCAGCTGGAGTACAGCCAACTAAATAAAAGCCAATATATGAATCCAAACGGTCAGGTGTGGAGCTTGAGCTGGAGCAATCGTAATGCGAGTGCGTCTTATATGTTCATGCGGGACATTTCTGCACAGGTGGATGCTGCAACGGGACAGATTTATAGCTACAACGTATACCAGCGTAACATGACGGGCATCAAGGAAGAACAGCAGGCAGAGGAAGCGGCGGGCAAGACGATGGATCAGGAGGCAGCCGAGCAGCTGGCGATGAATAAGGTCATCGAGCTTGTTCCGAATGCCGCAAAAGAATTCAAGTTGTCCCAGGTGCTTGAACTGGAGGGAGCGACAACCTTCGTTTTCCATCGATACGTAGGAGACATTGTCGTGCAGGATGATATGGTCCAATTGCAGGTTCTGGAGGATGGGACGATCAGCGAATTCTACACCAGAGCGCTGGCTGCTCCGGAGCAATTGCCGACAGACACGAAGCCGGCCATTTCTTATGAAAAGGCCAAGGCAAGCTACCTTGAGCAACTCCATTTAGTTCTGGCTTTCTCCCGATACGGAGGATACTCTTTGGGAGGAGCAGAGTCCGTACCTTTCGGGGTCAAACTTGCTTATGTTCCTTCCAGCAGTGAAACATCCATCTCCCCTCTGATGGATGTTTTGGATGCCAATACGGGTGAGTGGAAGAAACAGTACGGCAGCGATGCTTCCACAGGGAAGGCAGAAGCGAGTGATATCGAGGGACACGCGGCAGAGGCTTCGATCCGGAATATGCTGCAGCATGGAGTGATCATTCCGGATGATCAGGGCCGGGTGATGCCGGACCGTGTGATTACGCGCGGGGAATGGTTCACGGTTTTGGCGCGAGCGCTTCAGCCGAATCTCGATATTTATCATAGCGGAGATGGAAGCAATCTATTTGCGGATGTCACGCCGGAAAGTCCATATTATCAAGCCATACGTGTACTGATCGACCAACGCTGGATTGCGGGTTCAGATCCGGAAATCAGCTTGAAGCCCGACGAGGAGCTGACGCGGGAGGAACTGGCTGTTCTGCTCGTACGCATTTTGCGCTATGAGAAGCTGGCCGGATTTTATACCTTGCCGTCAGACCTTCCGAACATTGCCGATGCGGGATCCATTACCAATAAGGGGGCAGCGTCCCTCAGTCTGAAATTGGGGCTGTTGCCTTCCATCGAGGGCCGTTTCATGCCTGCTCGCAAGGTTACGGTGGCCGAAGCGGCTCAGGTGCTGGAGCGGTTGGCCAAGCTTCAAGGTAAGACGGATACGTTTATGGACGGCAGCCGCCTGTACTGAATTTTGCTGTAATTTCAATATGGTTATGGGACCTTCCGGGGGAGGTCCCTTTCCTGTTTTTCGACAAAACTAGAACCCGGCAATGGACGGCTTTTATGATACAATGAGTCAATAGATATTGGCGAAGAGAGGTGGTATCCTTTCATGGGCAAAAATGGAGGACGCATCATTACCATTCTGCTGGCAGGCTGCCTGATTGCCGTAGCCCTTCCGCGCACGGTTGATTTAAACCAGTTGGTTGCCGCATCGGAAACGTCAATCACGACCACGAATTCGAATTTGCAGCAGACGTTGCTTGACGCGATGGCTGAGCGAACGGAAGAGCTTGATTTTACGTACCGGGGCAATGTGAAGGACCTCAAACAGCAGCTGCAGATCTCCATCGATGCAGCCATGAAAAGCGATCCCTACATCCAATATACCGTCAAAAGCTATGCATTTAACTACAAAGGCTCAAACATCACAGCAAACGTTCATGTCAAACTGACGTATCGGGAGACGAAGGAGCAAACGGAATACGTTAACAGGAAAGCGACCGAGGTGCTGGATCGGATCATTGAACCGGGCATGACGGACCATGAGAAAGTAAAGGCCATTCACGACTGGATCGTGCTCCACCTTTCGTACGATACAACGCTGCAAAAATATACGGCATATGACGGACTCGTTACCGGCAGTACGGTATGTCAGGGATATACGCTGTTGGCTTATCGGATGCTTGAACAAGCGGGCATTAAAAATCGGATCGTGGAAGGCACGGCCGGTGAGCAGCTTCATGCCTGGAATCTGGTGAATTTGGACGGGAAGTGGTACCATCTGGACACGACTTGGGACGATCCCACGCCGGATCGCAAAGGGAAGGTGAGCCATCGATACTATTTGCTTAGCGATGATGAGATGGCGCGGGATCATATTTGGACGAACAACAACAATTACCCGGCTGCGCCCGAACCCTATCGCCAAGCCTTGTTTAATCTGGCGCAATCGGACGGGGGGAAAGCGGAAACATACCGGAAGCTGTACCACTCCCTGGAGTACTCCTTGTATGATGAGAAGGACGCCATCAGCAGCGATAAGGCTTTATTGGAGAAAGTTCAAAACGTGTTGAAAGAGGGCAGTACTACGCTGACGTTCAGGTATAAGGGAACCGAGGAAGGGTTAGTGGAGGATTTGCAGGATCTGTACCAGCTCGGGATGAAGACGATCTCCTACTATATTTCCAAGATGGAGGATACGGCCGATCTGCGCGTCAGAATCAATTGGACTTTATAAGCAAAATAAACAGGCAGCATTCTCTCCAGTCAGAGAGGATGCTGCCTGTATTTTATTAGAGCAGCCGTTCAAGCTGCGCTACGATGATCTTAATCGTTGGAAGTGAAGTCGCATTCCTGAAGCGGAACCACTTTGGTTTTCTTGATCCATTTATACCCCAGCCATAGGATCAGGAAAAGCGGCAAGCTCAGGTAAGCCACGAGCGCTCCGTTCCAGTCGATCCGATCACCCGTAAAGGCCTGGTAGTTCTGTCCCAAAATGACGATGATGCACAGCACAAACGCAAAAATCGGACCGAACGGGAACCAGCGCGCACGATATGGCAGGTCATTCAAGTCTCTGCCTTGAGCCACATAAGCCCGCCGGAAGCGGTAATGGCTGATGGCGATACCCAGCCATGTTATGAACCCGCACATGCCCGATGCGTTAAGCAGCCAAGTGTACACGATGCCGTCACCGAACAGCGAGGCGAGAAAAGCGAGCATTCCGACCGCGGTCGTAACCAGGAGCGCATTCATTGGAATGCCTCTTTTGTTCAACCGGCCTAGAAACTTCGGGGCTTTGCCATCCCGTGCCAAGGCATAAAGCACTCGACTCGAAGCATACATGCCCGAGTTGCCTGCCGACAACACGGAGGTCAATATAACGGCGTTCATCACCGAAGCGGCGATGGCAAGGCCTGCTTTTTCGAACACAAGCGTGAACGGGCTGACTCCGATGTTTTCCAGATCGCTTTTGAGCAGATTGGGATGTGTGTACGGAATGATCAGGCTGATCACGGTGATTGCCAAAATATAAAATATCAAGATGCGCCAGAATACCTGGCGAATGGCGCGGGGCACGTTTTGGCGCGGATTGTCGCTCTCTCCGGCGGCAACCCCGATCAGTTCCGTGCCTTGGAAGGAAAAGCCGGCAGCCATGAACACCCCCAAAACGGCAAAGAAACCGCCGCTAAATGGAGCATCTCCTACGGTGAAGTTGGAAAATCCGACCGCTTCTCCGCCCAGAATGCCGAATATCATAAGCACGCCTACCGTTAGGAAAATGATAACCGTGGCAACCTTGATGATGGCAAACCAGTACTCGGATTCTCCGTAACCTTTGACCGATAAAACGTTAAGTGCGAAGATCAGGACGAGAAACAACAGGCTCCACAGCATGGAATTGCTGTCAGGGAACCAATATTTAATGAGCACCGTCGCCGCTGCGAGCTCCGCAGCGATCGTGACCGCCCAGTTGTACCAGAAGTTCCATCCCATGGCAAAGCCGAGGGCGGGATCGACGAACTTGGCAGCATACGTATTGAATGAGCCGGAATCCGGCATAAACGTGGCGAGTTCTCCCAGACTGGTCATCAGGAAATACACCATGATGCCCACAGCCGCGTACGCGACTAACGCTCCGCCAGGTCCTGCAGTTGAGATCGCTGTACCGCTGGCCAGGAACAGCCCCGTACCGATAGAGCCCCCAAGGGCGATCATGGTCATATGTCTTGCGCGCAACCCTTTCTTCAAGGAAGAACCGGCCGCACCTTGTTTGTCGCGGTCTTGCAATGAAAACACTCCTTCATTTCGCGTACTGATAATGAACTGAATCAATGGCGCAAATACATGAAAAAAGACCACAGGCTCTGAGCCGGCGGTCTTATATCGTCCAAAATCCACCTTGTCCCTGATGTTTAAGATAGCTCAACACGGAACAATTCATGCCAATGCGGCATAATAATCGTTCCGTGACAGTTCTGTGCCTTTCGGCGACAGCCCCAGCTCTGCCGGATCTCGAACGGAAACGTCCGGCAAGCTTCGGCGGATGCACCTTTCGGCTGAGTTCATCGGCGGTTTCCTGACGCCTCGCTCAGCTTACTGATTGCATCCGCGACCTCTACCTCACCATTCATGGATGAGGCGTATCTACATGTGTATGCAATTATTGACAACAGAACATGACAGACGATGTTCTATAATCCAAACAGACATTCAGTATAACGCTCATCGATTTCGAGCGCAATAACAAAAGTTGGAATGGGCACAAACTATTCGGTTTTCCGGTGGCGTCCGGCCATTTGCTGCCATACGGTGCCTGCGGCCTGTTCTCCCGATTCGATGCGCTCCAGTGCCATTTTGGCTTGCAGGCTGACTTCGAATTCCGGATCATCGGCAGCTTTGCGCAGTGCCTCTTCCGCTTCCTCCGTACCCACTTCATACAGGAAACGGGCGGCGCGCCATCGGACCAGCTTGCTGCTGTCGGTAAGGGTGGCCGTCATGGCCGGAGTCGCCGCAGGGTCGCCGATATCGGATAACGTGTCTCCCGCCGTGCGGCGAACTGCCGGGGAGCTGTCTTTCAGCGCCTTGTACAGCAGTTCCATGGCTTCAGGGGTGCGAATATCGCCGAGATATACGACAGCCAGGCGGCGAATCTGCATTTTGCTGTCCTCAAGTGCCTGTGCGATAAGTGGAAGCCGCTCCGGTGTAGGTTCCATGCCGTCCAATGCGGCATAACGAACGTTCCAGTTTTCGTCCAGCAGCGCTTGTTCAAGTTCTGCGCCCTCGAGCTGCCGGCGACGTTCAACGAACTCCTCCGTTTTGGTGCCATGCTCGATCGCTTGTTTAATGACTTGGTTCAGCCGTTCCGGCGGATATGCCGCTTCAATCTCCTGTTCCACTTCACGGGCAATATCCGGCAGCTCGCCGTAACGAACGCCATAGTCCGTCAATTTGCGTTCTTTGATCAGTGTGGCACTGGCTACTTCGGTCACGGCTTGCACGAATCGGTCAGAGAGCGAGATGCGCTCCTCCTTCGCACCGGCTTTTACGCGGATTTGCATAGGGACTCCCCGGAAAAACTGTACAAATACCTGGGCCTCGCCATAATGTTCGCCGGTTGCGTCTTCGGATTCGATCCATTCCAGATCAAGCCCTTCCTGGCCAAGACGGCTCTGCACTTCGCCCAGAATGGCGGCCCAATCGGCATTGCCTTTACGGTCCAGGGCCACGAAATCAGTTGTATGAAAAACGCTTTTCACGCCGGGAATGTGAAGCATTTGCCGGATGAAGGCAGGCGCCGAGCGCTCATTATCCAGCGTGTACGTTCGGCGGATACCGTCCTCCAGACGTTCGTCCAGACGAAGCATCATTGTATTCGGACTTGGTGTCGGTTCAACAGACACAATATTCATAGGGTATAAACCTCCTGTACCGTGTGGTAATGATTTAAAAATGCCTGTCCCAAAAAAGGGATATCTCTATTTTACATGAATGGGTGCAAACTGCGAAATATGTGAAGATTGCGAATTTTGTTAACACTTCTTTCATGATCATGCACAAACATTTTTAAACCAACCATGACACAATAGTGTAATATCTTTACGGGAGGTTATGAATCGATGGGATCCATTACAGTGCTCTCCGACGAAAGTCGCGGTATTGCGTTTGACGACATCATGGAACAGCTTGAGAACTGGATGGAAGGAGAGGACTCGCATGAGAGTCCTGACTCCGGGTGGGACACGACTCGTTATTGTATCATTGATTATCAGGAGTCGGGTCAGGCCGTTTCGGCATCCAATGCGATCAGGGCTTTTATGCCGGACGTTCCATTGTTGATCGTTACGGATTTTCAATCCATGATTCGCAAGCGCCATCTTCAGCAAATCACGGGTGCGGGACCGATGAAAATGTTTCTTTGGGACGTGCAACATCCTCAGCAAATGGCGTCAGAGATGCGGAAATGGCTTGAATCCGTAAACAGACAGAACCTTTCGCAAGAACATGGGAATGCCAGAGCGAAATGAATCAAACAGGCTCTTTCAACAAACGGGCTATATGACATATTTGTATCCCGTGCCCCACACCGTTTTGATGTAACGGGGCTTTTTGGGATCAGGCTCGATTTTTTTGCGCAGGCTTGAAATGTGGACATCAATGGTTCGGTCCAGATATGCCCGTTCCGAACCTTTGATCCGGTCCATCAGCTCATTGCGGGTAAATACTTTGCCAGGATTTTTATACAGCTCTTTCATGATTTCAAACTCGATGTGCGTAACCTCGATTTCTTCTCCGTCCACAAACAGCGTTCGGCTATACTCGTTCACACTGACATGACCGGCATTCGTTGGCGTGTCTTCCTTGCTGTCTTGAACCGTTTTCCCCGAATAAGAGAGAGCAGACCTGCGCAAGAGTGCCTTGATCCGCGCATCCAGCTCTTTAAGGCTGAACGGTTTGCACAGGAAGTCATCGGCACCGTTATGAAGCGCCTTGAGACGGTCATTCAGCATCGTGCTGGCCGAAATCATGAGAATCGGAACGGTCGAATGCTGACGAAACGCATCCACCAGCGCATTTCCGTCCGTTTCGGGCAGCATCAGATCCGTCACGACGATATCCGGCTGGAATCGGGGGAAAAGCTGAAGTGCCTCGCGGGCATGATGAACCCGTTCTGTAATGTATCCTTCCTCCTCAAGAAAGAAAGCAATCATGTCGGCAAGATTTTTTTCATCTTCTATAAGAAGTACTTTGATAGACATAGAGGTCACACTCCTGGTGGAAATTTATAAAGAAACACGGAATCCAATGGATGTAGTTTGTTAGAGATTGCCGAAGCATGGAGTACGGATCGGTTTTGGTCATCCCATGTACATGTATATATGATGACTTGTCCCAATTCCACGCACCGCAAATTCAACATTTTATCATGTATGAAGTTTTTGCAAATCCATCAACATTTACCAAAACTATGCCATGTCATATTTACAGTATAATGGATCAGAACGATTTGGAGAAGAAAAGGGAACTCTGAAAAACACTCGACAAATCAAGCGCAATTCGGAAGCCTAACGTATTTTCGTCAAATAGGGCGTTAATGAAACAGTTTGTTTGCATGGGGAGGAAACGAAGTTGCTAAAAAATAGACGTAAAATGATAGGTTGGGCCAAACATTGCCTATGATTCGTACAAAAATTGGAAAAACGGTGCTGGATTGGACGCTGTCGCGGCTGCGCATTCCCTGGATCGCCACGATGGTGCTCGTTGTGCTGGGTACATTGGGCAGCGTATACGCCATCACGATGTTCTACGGCGTTCAATTGATGCTCGGCGGTGCGGCAGTGCTTGTTGCCTTGCGCCTGCATGGCGGAAAGTATGGCGGCATGGCTTTGGTGGGCATTTTCGGTTTAAAATGTCTCCTCTTAGACATGCCTTACAGCATTTGGGTCGGTGCAGCAATCCATGCTTTGGAATTCATCTGGATGCTGGCGTGGCAAAAGCGTTGGAAAAACGGCAGCATGATGACGGCCAACGCCACGTTTTGGCTAGTATTGTTTTTGCCGATTGTCGGTCTCGGCCACTTTGTCTTTGGTATGGAAATGGATGATTTGAGATTTGCGTATATGCATGCCGCTCTGGTTGGTATGGTGAATGCGCTATTGGCGGGAATCGTCGTCGACTTCTGGATTACGCACAGCGAGCATCCAATGAAGCGTGCGGGCGCGATCCCTCTTCACAGAATCGCGTTTAAATACGTGGTTGCCTTTGTTGTATCCGTTTCACTTGTACTGCTGTCGGCGGATAGCCGCAGACAGCTGGATCAAATTCGGGATGCCATTGTGACCAGCCTAAGACATGCTACCGATCTGATTGACAAGAAAGTGGGGGTTCCAGTGGTTCCCTCGGGACAATTGCAATCAACCCTGAGGCAATATAGCGAATTTATGGATGTCGGCATCATCATTTTGGGATCAGACGATCGTGTGGTGGGTTCGTCCTCCGAGCTTTACCCGGTTGGTGCAGCATTGCCAGCGAAGCAGGAACACGTTTTGCAGGCAGGGGGCGCCCCCTTGTTACTCTCGGATGCCGTGGCATCCAGCGATATTTTGGATTACTGGAGGCAGGCGGTTTTCATCAATGAGAAATGGCAGGCGCCGGCCGAGGGCTATCGTCTTATCGTACTGTCAAGCCCTTCCAAGTTTTATCCTCATATTGCATCAATCTATCTGACCACGATCCAATCCCTGTTGGTCATTATTTTGGTATCCATGATCATTGCCGCGCCGATCAGCAAAAAAGTCGTAAGCCCATTGAAGCGGATTACGCTTATGACGAGTGCACTCTCCAGACTGCTGATTCGACAAGGGGAAATGAAATGGCCGATAAGCCATGTAACGGAAGTCCAGATTTTGATCGGCAACTTGCGCAAAATGTCCGACGTGCTGCTTGAGCAGTTCGAGCAGATTCGCCAGGACAAGTTAACGCTGGAGGACCGTGTAAGGGAGCGTACCAAGGAACTGAGAAACAGCGAAGAAATCAAGCGGGCCATCGTAGATTCATCCATCGAGGGCATCATTGCTGTCGATGCATGCGGAAAAATCATTGAGTTCAATCCCGAGGCCGAGCGCATGTTTGGGCTGCGAAGGGAAGACGTGGTATATCAGAAAAATGCCCCTTCCCTGTTTCAGGGAGCCACTTGCGATGAAATCAAGCAAAAGCTTGAACGTCGCGAGTTTAATACAGGCAAGCGGCATACCCACATCGAGGAAATTTACGGCATCAGGCGCGACGGATCCGTTTTTCCGATCGAATACAAAATTGTCGAGATTCGCTTAGGCAACAAAGAGTCATTATACAATCTGTTTATCAAGGATATTACCGAGCGAACAAGAGCTGAAGAGGACCGCGTGCGCGATGCGCTTGCGCTGGAACAGCTGAACGCCGAATTGGTGCGCGAGAAACAGGCCATTCAGGAACAGCGCGACATCAGCGAGCAGTTCATTGAATCGGTCCGCGAAGGCTTGGTCATGTCCGACCGGTCTGGAACGATCACGATCGTCAATCGCCGCATTGAGGAGATGTTTGGTTTGGGGGATTTCCTTGGACGCTCCATCGAAGATCTGGCCCTGTCCATTGAGCGGTCCGTGCTCACGGATAATTTCAACCTGCTCGATCAGACGCGCGCGTTTCTGAAAGGCGAGCAGGCTTTTGCGGAAACCGAATTTGTTCTGGATAATGCGTCCAAAAGTGTTTTTTCTCTATATATGAAACAGATTGACGTACCCGGCAGAAACCATGGCTTCCTGCTGGTGTTCCGGGACAGGACGGAAGAAGAACATCTTAACCGCATGAAGCACGAGCTGATCAGCGTTGTTTCACATGAACTTCGCACGCCAGTCGCCACTATTATGGGGTATGTGGAACTGATGATGCTGTATGATCTTCCCGCCTCGCAGCGCCTTGAATTTTTAGGGAAAATTACGTCCGAGGGGGCCCGGCTCAGCAGTTTGCTGGATGACGTGCTGGATATCCAACGATTGGATAACGGAAGCTTGACCTACCACATGACCTATGTTCCTATGCTGGAACTGGTGGAGGGCGTGGCCGAACAGTGGAACATCAAATCAGTACAACGCATATATGTGCATGCCTTTAACGGGGACTTCTTCGCTTATGCCGATCAGAACCGGATGGCACAGGTGCTGCACAACCTCGTTGGCAATGCGGTCAAATACTCGCCTGGTGCCGATCGCATCGATATTACGTTATGGGAAGAGAAGAAGTGGTTATGCATCGATGTAAGGGATTACGGCATCGGCATTGCCGAAGAGGTGCAGGACATGCTGTTTACGAAGTTTTACCGGGTGGACAATTCGGACCATCGCCAGATTGGCGGAACGGGTCTGGGGTTATATATTTCGCGTAAAATCGTGGAAGATCACCATGGGAAGCTGACGGTGATGTCTGCGCCAGGCAAGGGGAGCACGTTCAAGGTCCGGCTTCCCAAACAAGAGGCGCTCGTATGAATAATTGACGGCTGACGGGATAATAAAGCCTTAACCCTACTGGATGCATCGCATTCAAGTAGCGGTTAAGGCTTCTTTGTGTCAGTTTTCACATTCGCGGATAAAAGCGGATAAAAAAGGAATCTTTTGCAAACGGTATAGGTAAACGACATTCGCATCCGTTAAAGGGAGGAGGCGTGATATGTTTCGCAAAGAAGAGAAAACGCTTGTGATCGTTTGTCTGGTTGCCGCGGTCGTCGTACTTTACGCCGTGGTGAAGAGCATCATTCGCATCATGAATTATTAGTTGTTCGAAGGAAGAAGGGCGATGCCCGGAACCTATCATTGACTAACAGTGAGGAGTGTCACCCTGATGACAACGCTGGACCCTGTTCTGCTAAGCCGGATATTGACCGGATTAACCCTGTTTGTACATATTATCTTTGCATCGATCGGCGTTGGCGTGCCGCTCATGATCGCTCTTGCGGAGTGGCGCGGATTGCGCAAGAACGACGTGCACTACACCCTGCTTGCCCGCAGGTGGGCGCGAGGCTTTGTCATCACCGTAGCGGTCGGCGTAGTAACCGGCACCTCGATTGGATTGCAGCTCAGCTTGTTATGGCCCATGTTCATGCGGGTGGCGGGACAGGCGATTGCCCTACCGCTGTTCATGGAGACGTTCGCCTTTTTCATAGAGGCGATATTCCTTGGCATATACCTGTACACCTGGGATCGTTTCAAAAATAAATACACGCACATGCTGCTGCTCATCCCGGTTGCGCTCGGTTCGTCGGCATCGGCCATTTTTATCACTACCGTCAATTCGTTCATGAACCAGCCGCAGGGCTTCACCCTGATCGATGGCATCATGAAGGACATTCATCCTATAGCGGCCATGCTGAATCCCGCTACGCCAACCAAGGTAACCCATGTGCTTGCATCCTCCTATACGCTCAGCGCGGGTTTGCTTGCAGGCATCGCCGCTTTCAGCATGCTGCGGGGCAGGGGCCATGTTTATTATAAAAAGGCATTGAAACTGACGACCGTCAGCGCACTTGTATTTGCCGTCAGCACTATTATGCTCGGGGATTCCTCCGGCAAATTTCTGGCCAAATACCAACCGGAGAAGCTGGCCGCGGCCGAATGGCATTTCAAAACGATGAAAGAAGCGCCGCTCGTATATGGAGGCATATTGGACGAGAACAACGAAGTCAAGTATGCGCTTGAAATTCCCTACGCGCTAAGCATCCTTGCCGGAAATCGGCCGGATACCGAAGTGAAGGGGCTTGAGGAGTATCCGGCCGATCTGAGGCCGCCGCTGTCGATTCACTATATGTTCGATTTGAAGGTGACGACAGGAGTGATCATTTTCCTGATTCCTGTCCTGTACGTGTTTCGGCGCTGGCTTCCGGGACGCAAACCGTATCCGAATTGGCTGCTCATGGGCATCGTGTTTCTGGGACCGCTAGCGATGATTGCGATCGAGCTCGGCTGGATGTTCGCGGAGGTTGGACGCCAACCGTGGATTTTGCGCGGATACATGAAGGTATCCGAGGCTGCCACGACGTCCACTTCCGTAGGCTGGATGCTTGTTCTGTTCATTTTGCTGTATCTGGTCCTTTGTTTCTCTTGCATCCGTGTCCTCAGCAAGCTGTTTCGCAACAAGGAAGCGGAGAAAGAGCTGGAGTCGCTCGGGCTTGAGGGAGGGATCGTGCATTGAGCTTTGAAATTGCGGGCATTGCGATTTTGTGGACGTTTCTGTTCGGATACCTGATCGTTGCGTCGATCGATTTTGGCGCAGGGTTCTTCAGCTTTTACAGTGTGCTCTCCGGGCATGAGAATAAAATCCACAACATCATACAGCGCTATCTCTCGCCGGTGTGGGAAGTGACGAACGTCTTTCTCATCTTTTTCGTGGTCGGATTGGTCGGATTTTATCCGGACAGCGCGTTTTACTATGGAACTGCGCTGCTGGTGCCCGGCTCGCTTGCCATCGTGCTGCTTGCGATTCGCGGCGTATATTACGCCTATAACACCTATGGAAACAACGGCCAGAACAGCCGGATATACATGGCCTTGTATGGGGCGACAGGGCTGCTGATTCCCGCCGTGTTCTCCACCATTTTGGCGATCTCCGAAGGGGGCATTATCGAGCAGTCGGGAGAGAGGGTTTTGTTTAGCTGGGGCGAATTTTTGACCAATCCTTACACATGGTCTGTCGTGCTGTTGGCATTGGTGAGCGTGCTTTATATTTCCGCCATGTTCCTGTCCTACTACGCCAAGAGAGCGGAAGATGAGACAGCGTTTGAAGTATTGAGGGAATATGCCTTGCTATGGAGCCTGCCTACCATCTTTGCCAGCTTTCTGGCGTTTTTGCAAATCAACAAGCAGAACCCGCAGCATTTTCAGAACATGCTGGGCATTTCATGGATGTTTATTGCCTCCTTCGTCTGCTTCGTCATTGCGGTATCACTCGTATGGAAACGCAAGTACATGGGGTGGTGCTTCGTAGCTGTCATGCTGCAGTTTGCTTTTGCCTGGTACGGGTATGGCCGCTCGCATTTGCCCTACATCCTGTATCCGTACGTTAACATTTACGACAGCTTCACGAACCGCACGATGGGAATCGCGCTGATTACCGCGTTCAGTCTGGGGCTGTTGGTGCTGATTCCGTCGCTGGTGCTGATCATGAGATTGTTCCTGTTCGATGCCGATTATGTACGAGGCCGAGCGGGGAAAAAGAAAGGATGAATACGATGTATGCAGAAGGCGTATCCGGCATTCCGGGCGTAACGGGATTAAGTTTTTTCGAAACGTTCACGATCATGTACGCTCCGCCGCTTATTATCGTCGCAGCGATCGCTTTTTTGTTCATCTATATGGCGGCAAGCGGCAATCCGAAGGACTAGCCTTTTTTCAATTCGGCGAAATATGGGTTAAAATAGGTGAAGGGAGGAGGTCCTTTCATGCCTAAAATCCGCTATAACAATCTGGATAATGTAAGCACAGACAAAACGTTGAAGGAATTCAGGCAGTGGAGGGAGGAACGGCGCAGAAAGTCGAAGGATTATACGTTCAAGGTGCCGCATCACCCGCCTGACCTGGATTTCCTGCATGCCAACCGGGAAGAGACAACGGTGACGTGGGTGGGGCATTCCACCTTTTTCATTCAATATAACGGTCTGAACATCGTCACCGATCCGGTTTGGGCCGAAAAGATGGGGTTCCAGCGTCGGCTTGGACCTCCGGGCATTCCGATCCGGGACATTCCGCCGCTGGATGTGGTGCTGATCTCCCATTCTCATTATGATCACCTGCATTTGGCATCCTTGCGCAAACTGGTGTCCGCCAAAACGCTGCTGATCGTGCCGGACGGACTCAAAAGAAAAATGGTGCGCAAGGGGTTTCACCGCTGCCACGAACTGAAATGGTGGGAGCATCTGTCCGTCGGCGGCGTGAAAATTACGTTTGTGCCTGCCCAGCACTGGACGCGCCGCACGTTGTTCGACACGAATACTTCCCATTGGGGCGGGTATGTTCTGGAGAGCGCTGCGACGGTTTCGCCTGCAGCAGCGGAAAGCGCGATTGCTAAAGCTTCGAATGAGGGGAGCCCTCGAACGTCAGCGGGATCGGGTTCAAGAGAGCACCGGAATAAAGGCGGCATTCGCAAACCGGAAGGCGGAGCGGCCCACCACTTTTCCGTATCTCCGCCCACCGTTTATTTCGTCGGGGATACCGGATATTTCCCCGGTTTTCGAACGATCGGAGAACGTTTCGACATCGACATCACTCTTATGCCGATCGGGGCCTATGAACCCGAATGGTTCATGACGTCCCAGCACGTGACGCCGGAAGAAGCGCTGCAGGGGTTCGTTGAAACGGGTTCCGAACTGATGGTGCCGATGCATTACGGCACGTTCAGGCTGGCAGACGATACGCCGCGGGAGGCGCTGGATCGCCTGGAAGCCGAACGGCAGCGCCTTGGCATCGCCGCCGAGCGCATTCAGGTTCTCGGTCACGGCGAGACGCTGCGCATTCGCCATGGCGAGGAGGAGCAAACCTGATTTTCTTTCCACATCAACATGGATTTATGGTTCATCTGAACCGGAAACAGTCCCATGCCAAATATTTAATGCGTAAAAAAGCGGCCAATCTTCGAATTAGCCGTTTTTTTGTGTTATAATATGGTGCCGGAATAGGCTTAGGGTCATTGAATCCATAAGTATACGAGCTGCTATTCATGCAATATGCAGATTAACAAATAAAAAGGATGGTAATGCTTAATGATCAGTACAAGCGGCATCACGCTCCGCTACGGAAAACGTGCACTTTTTGAAGACGTGAACATCAAATTCACGCCAGGCAACTGCTATGGCCTGATCGGCGCCAACGGGGCCGGCAAATCAACGTTCCTCAAAATTTTGTCAGGCGAAATCGAAGCAAACCAGGGAGAGGTGCACATCACCCCAGGCGAGCGCATGGCCGTATTGAAGCAAAACCACTTCGAATACGATGAGTACCCGGTTCTTGAAACGGTAATCATGGGTCATAGCCGTCTGTACTCCATCATGAAGGAAAAAGATGCGCTTTACGCCAAAGCGGACTTCACTGAGGAAGACGGCTTGCGTGCGGGTGAACTGGAAGGTGAATTCGCGGAATTGAACGGCTGGGATGCCGAGCCGGATGCGGCTGCACTCCTGATTGGCCTTGGCATTGACCGCGACATGCATGACAAAAAAATGGCAGAGCTGAGCGGTAACGAAAAAGTCCGTGTCCTGCTGGCTCAGGCGCTGTTCGGCCGTCCGAACAACCTGTTGCTCGATGAGCCTACCAACCACTTGGATCTGGAGTCCATCCAATGGCTCGAGAACTTCCTGATGGATTATGAAGGCACCGTTATCGTGGTATCCCACGATCGTCACTTCCTGAACAAAGTGTGTACGCATATCGCGGATATCGATTTCGGCAAAATCCAGTTGTACGTAGGAAACTATGACTTCTGGTACGAGTCCAGCCAGTTGGCGATCGCCCTGCAACGCGACGCGAACAAGAAGAAAGAAGAAAAAATCAAGGAATTGCAGGCATTCATCCAGCGTTTCTCCGCGAACGCTTCGAAATCGAAGCAGGCCACTTCCCGGAAGAAACAGCTCGATAAAATTACGCTGGACGACATCCGTCCGTCGAACCGTAAATATCCGTTCATCAACTTCAAGCCGGAACGCGAAGCCGGGAAGCAGCTGCTCACCGTCGATCGCATCAGCAAAGCGGTGGAAGGCGAGCCATTGTTGAACGATGTAAGCTTTGTAGTGAACAAAGGCGACAAAATTGCGTTTGTTGGACCCAACGGCCTTCCGAAATCCCTTCTTTTCGATATCTTGATGGGCGAAACGGAAGCGGACAGCGGCGAGTATACATGGGGCGTTACGACTTCCCAAGCCTATTTCCCGAAAGACAACTCCAAGTATTTCGATGGCGTGGAATTGAGCTTGGTGGACTGGCTGCGTCAGTATTCGAAGGATCAGGATGAAACGTATCTGCGCGGTTTCCTTGGTCGCATGCTGTTCTCCGGCGAAGAGGCGCTGAAAAAAGCAAACGTATTGTCCGGGGGCGAGAAAGTTCGCTGCATGTTGGCGAAAATGATGCAAACCGGCGCAAACGTGCTGATTCTTGATGAGCCTACGAACCACTTGGATCTCGAATCGATCACGGCATTGAACAACGGATTGATCGATTTCGACGGCACGATGCTGTTTACGTCCCATGACCATCAGTTCATTCAGACGATCGCGAACCGCATTATCGAAATTACGCCGAATGGCATTATTGACCGTCAAATGAGCTATGACGAGTATCTGGAAAGCGATGAAATCAAAGAGCTTCGTCAAAAGCTGTACCCTGCCGAAGCGTAAACAATCGGTCTTTCAACGGAATTGATTTCTGTTCTGCCTTATAATAAAAGAAGCGCCAAATCTCCGAAAGGAGAATGGCGCTTCTTTTTGTTTGCCATAAAAGCAACGTTCAATGTGAATTTTGAGGCTAGGACCCGCCTGTCCGGCGGCGCTGATTGTTCGGCTTTTTGTTGTTTTGGCTTTTCAATGTTTTGGTTCCGCCCTCGAAGTAAGCTCCGGCCTGATTGCCGTTCTTGGCCTGCTCCTTTTTTTGTGCCAGCTTTTGGCGTATGGCATCCTGCAAACTGATCTTGCGCGGTTCGTTCGTATTGTCGCTCATGTGAATCCCTCCCGGTCTTGCAATAAGCCGTCCGAATAAGGACGGGATGCTCCCATTTTATACGTTTTGCGAAGCCTGTACAAGGGCAACCTGTTAAAATGCGTGATCATTCGGAACGTGTCCATTTTTCCTTAATGAAACTTTGTTTCTCAAAGCTTACAGCCATGACGCTTTGCAACTTTTTTTCGGTATCCCTACAGCACTGCGGCTTGGCAACACTGTTTCTGTAGACCCACACGAGTTTCGTTTGATAACATGGAACAACGTATTATGAAAGTTAAAGGAGTGTCGTTGAAGTTGAACGCTTATGATGAAATACGCAAGGGAGAGCGGGGAGCCTGGGTTAGCATCGCTGCTTATCTCGTGCTGTCCACTTTCAAGCTGATCTGTGGATATATATTTGCTTCCAGCGCCTTGCTCGCGGACGGTTTCAACAACCTTACCGATATCGTGGCCTCCGTGGCTGTATTGATCGGATTGCGCATATCCCAAAAGCCGCCCGATTCCGACCATGCTTACGGTCATTTTCGCGCAGAAACGGTTGCCGCACTGATTGCTTCCTTCATCATGGCCATGGTCGGCCTGCAAGTACTCTTCGAAGCGGTTCGGTCCTGGTATCAGGGGGAGTTCACCGCGCCTAATCTGTGGGCCGCCGGAGTGGCGGCAGTGTGTGCGCTGGTGATGATGGGCGTGTATCGCTACAACTACCGGTTATCCCGGCAAATCAACAGCCAGGCGCTCTTGGCTGCCGCCCAGGATAATCGCTCGGACGCCCTGGTCAGCATCGGGGCCGCCGTGGGCATCGTCGGCGCGCAATTCGGCTTGCCATGGCTCGATAAGGTCGCCGCCATCGTGGTTGGTTTAATGATATGCAAAACCGCATGGGATATTTTCAGGGATGCGACGCATAGCCTGACCGACGGATTCGATCAAGACCAGCTCACAGACCTTCGCACGACGGTATCGCGCGTGCCGGGCGTGGAATTGATCAAGGACGTCAAGGCGCGCGTTCATGGAAGCCATGTGCTCGTGGATGTCGTCATTGAAGTGGACGGCGGGCTCAGTTTGATCGAAGGCCATCAAATCTGTGACCGGGTCGAGGAACGTCTGAAACACAAGCATAATATCATGCATGTTCACGTGCATGTAGAACCCAAAATGGACAATCTTCCCCAGGGAACCTAACCGGCATTCCAAAGCGATGTTTACTATAACTGAAACCCCTTTTTCATGGGGTTCGCATACATGATGAAAAAAGAGGATAGCCGCATTCGCGGCTATCCTCTTTTTGACTTATCGTTCCAACGATAATACGATACTATTGAATGGAGACGTGAATCCAGCCTTTTCCTTTCCATGTGTAAATCTGAACCCATTCGCCGCCGTCGAACCCATTCACGACTTCGCCTGTGGTGTCGACAATTTGGGTGCCCAACGCTCCGATCGGCTTGCCATTAGGGGCGTCATAGAACCATGTGCGCTCCAGAAGCTTCAGCAGCATCGTAGGCGCTTGAACCTCGTCGCCGGGTTTAACAAGTGGTTCGTCGAACATTTTGTCTGTCGTAGACGTGGATGCTTCCGTTGTTGTACCCTCCGCAGTTTGGCCGGTTACACCCTCGCTTTCTTCGGAAGCGGTTTGTGAGCCCGGAGCCGTTTCGACGGTGCCTTGGATCGTTTCCACGACAGGGGCATTCACCTCAATCGCAGGGGAAGTCGTTGCTTCGGAACTTGTCGGAGTCGTTGTGCCGGTAACCGCTTCCTCGGCACCCGCAGCGGCAGCCATGGAACCCATCAGCGTCAGGGCAGCAGCGAAACTTACGATTTTTTTCATTTGTTACTCCTCCTCGGTTAGATATGTAGTATGTTGTCTGTGATAAAAGTAACCAAGCAAGGTCACCTGTGAATCACAATTTTAGCAATACTTTCTTTTATTCTCTAGAGTCATTTTGGTCAAATTTGGGTAGAAGTGGGTCCGAATCTTTATCGTACCAGAGAGGCATAAAACCGGGATGGCTATGACAAAAAGGTCCTATTTGCAAATGGGGTCAGCGGCAGCGGAATAGAGCGAAAAGGAGGGAAATACATATGAAGCAGCACAGCAAAAGCCTGCCGCTTTTCCAAGCATGGCAGGCCTTGTGCGTACAATGAACAGCGAGTGAAACGGGTATTCCGTTTAGCTTCGTCGCATGCCGCTTCGTCCCGTAATCAGGGAAATGATGAACAATACCACGAAAACGAAGAACAGGACCTTGGCAATGGAAGCTGCAGCTTCAACGATGCCGAAGAAACCGAAAATGCCTGCAATCAGAGCAATAATCAGAAAAACGACCGACCATTTCAGCATAAGTCATCATCCTTTCATTTTGGAATGGGAAGGGCCGTTTAGTCTCTCCCTGCCCTTGTGTAGTTGTCTTTAACCGGGCCCAGAGCGCTTGAATCACACGACGCGAGCAGCGGCAGATGTGATAAGAAACGGCCGTATGCCATTGTTTCGCCGCAGAAACGGCCGGGTAACTAAAGCATTAACAAATCGATATGCAATTAGGAAAGAGAGGTTGGATTATGATCTACCAAATTAGCGTGGCGATCATTGCCGTGGCATTTGCTGTGCTTGTGTTTTTTCTGATTCGTACATTGAAGTCCGCTCAGGCTTCGCTTGACAATGTCTCGCAAACGCTGCAAGAGGTACGAACAACGATTGATGAGTTGAGCTACGAGGTAAAACAAACGGTAAGGCATGCCAATGACATCACTGCGGACGTACAGCACAAAATGAAGCAGATCGATCCGGTCATGGAGTCGGTGCAAAACCTGGGAGACGTATTGAATGAAGTCAGTGCTGCGGCAAAGCAGGTGTCGACCACGATGATTTCGCGGTTTCAAACCAAGCGCGCAGAGAAGGAACGGGAACAAAAGTCCGTCGTGCATCCCGCCCAGCAGCCATCAACGCCTGTCGACCGGACGGTGAACAGTTATGATGCTACATATAACCAAGGGGCAAAGGGCGGTAAGGAGTGGCTCAAATACGTCGACCTTGCAGCAAGCATATGGCAGCGCATAAGAAAATAAATTTTTGATTTCGGGTAACTCGTCAGGACGGTGAACCAGCGAAACCGATGGAGGGTGAGAATAATGATGAAACTGATGCTTCTGATGTTTGGCGTGATTTCTCCCTTTTCCGTTCAGGTGGCAGCTCTTCCGGTTGCCCCCGAAACGTCATGGACGGCAGTGGAGCCGCAGGTGACAGAGGTTGTTACCGTTGCGGATGAAAGGTCCGGGCAGTTCGGGTCGTTCAGGACGTTGAACGGCATCTCGCTGGATTACGGACTGGCCGACGTCATGGCCCGAAAGGGACAACCGCTGAAACGCTTGGACGATCCTTATCTGGGTTGCCCGGAATTTGATTTTGAGGATGCCCGCATCGGGGTGTGCCAGGACGAGGATGTCATTCAATACATCCATGTCGAAGGCCGCATGAAGCGCTTCATGCTAAATCAACAATGGATTGACATGGATATCGACTCCATTCGGAATGCTCTGGGGCAGCCCTATTTCAAGGCGCAGGACGGCGAGGTGTTTGTGCGGGGAGACCGGGCGTTAAAAGTGTATATGGCTCCCGGAACTGAACGCATCATGGGCATTGATTTATTTGATGAATCCGTTACCTGATTTTTTTGGAATCGAATGATATGTTTCAATACAAGATGGCATGTTTATATACTATATATGTTGAACTAGACATTTACACGTTAACGGAGAGGGCAAAAAGAATCTGGAGAAGCAAAGCGTTCGCATTTATCACCGGATGTTCCCCTTAAATAAGGGGATTCAAAAAATCTGGGGATAACAGCGATCGGAAGATGGTTCTGACCACGTAGTAACTCCGTGTAAAAATCATTGGTTCAACTTAGAGGCCGAAAATGAAGATGTTCAGAGGAGAGTGGAAACGATGAATTCAACCAACGCAAAAGCATATGCCAAAGTGGTGGAAAACGGAGTTCAAGCGGTAGAAGCAGTGAAAGAACTGCAGCGCGCCGGCTACCTTGCTGATCAAATCTTCGTTCTCGCCCATGAAGAGGACCGCACGGACCGCATTGCCGATACGGCGGACGCCAAAGAAATCGGCATGAAGCAAGAAGGTCTGTTTGACTCCATTGCCAATCTGTTCAGATCCCGGGGCGATGAACTTCGAGCGAAAATCGAGTCGATGGGCTTCACCCAAGCAGAGGCCGACTTCTACGAGAGCGAGCTGGACAAAGGCAAGGTGCTCGTCATCGCTAAAAAGGAAGAGTAGGATCGCTCTGCCGCATCGATACGTAAACATAAGTTTGTTAGCGGTATTGCAGCGGACTTTATCAAAAACATAGCTAAGGAATGGGGGTATCCTCATTCCTTAGCTATGTTTTTGCGAGTATATGGGTTGCGGCCCATGATAGCGCAAAATATCATTAATAGAGAGAGAAGAGCTGCTCCATAGAAGCACTCTTTTGACTGGAAAATGTTGATTGGCAACGTTTCACTCCATGCACTTTCCTTCATTTTGGCTTATGGTTATAGTAGGAAATGTTATGTTGACCATCCCGAAAAATGTGGAATCATGCATGTTTTGGACCTTTGCATAACCTGATTCGAAACGACAAATACGGAACGCCACAGATAAGGAGATCCTAATGAGCATACTTATTGTTGACGACAATCCGACAAATATCATCATCATTCGAGAGATTTTGAAAAAAGAGAATTATCGTGACGTCGTTGCCGCAAGTTCCGCCATGGAAATGTTCGACGTGCTGGGAATTGGCGAAGAGAGAGGCGAGATTCGTTCCAAACCATCGGATATCGACCTGATTTTGCTGGATATGATGATGCCCGAGATCGATGGCATCGAGGCATGCCGGATCATGCAAAAATACGATAATCTGAAAGATATTCCGATTATTATGGTCACCGCGATCGGCGATTCCAAAAAGCTGGCCGAAGCGCTTGACGCCGGGGCGTCCGACTATGTAACCAAGCCTATTAACAAAGTCGAATTGATGGCCCGCATCCGGCTTGCGCTGCGGTTGAAGCAGGAGAAGGACTGGCACAAGGAGCGCGATCAGCGAATTCAGGATGAGCTGAAGCTGGCAGCGATGGTCCAGAATGCTGTTTTGAGCCCTGCGATCGAAGATCCTTTATTTCACGTCAATGCGATCTACAAACCTTCGTTCGAGCTGGCGGGAGATTTGTACTCCTGGTACCCGTTGGGAGAAGGACGTTACGGCGTGCTGCTTCTGGACATGATGGGGCACGGCATCTCATCGTCCTTGTTTACGATGTTTATCGCATCCGTGTTAAAAGATACCGTAACGACGTATGTGGATCCGGAAAAAGTCATTCAAGAGCTGAACCGAAGATTCAATCAACTGCATTTGGAAAAACAGCTTGTGCAGTACTATTTTACCGCGATCTATCTGGTCGTGGATACGCGGATGAAGCGGATCGATTACGTGAATGCAGGGCATCCGCCGGCGCTTTTTTTCCGGGAAGACGGGACTGTGGATACGTTCGACAGCGTATGCTGCCCTGTGGGCTTGTTCGACAAGATGGAAATTGACCCGCAGACGGTCCATTACGAGGGGGAAGGGCATATCGCTTTATATACGGACGGGCTGCTGGAGACGGTACAGGGAGACCAGGACACACAGCTTGAGTTTCTCAAAACCCGCCTAAAGGGTGCGCACCAATGGGATGAGCCGGCCATGCAATCCTTGTTTTTCGAAACCGAAGCTCCGCCCGAGCGGGACGACGACAAATGCCTGGTATGGATCACATTGAAAAATAAAGGAGCGGAGACAGAATGAAAATCAGGAACAAATTGCTGATCGGATTCACCGCTCTTATGGCCATTTTGATCGTGTTGACGTTTGTCAGTTATGAACGGTTGCACAACAGCAACCAGCAGTTGGACCAGATGTACCAAGAGCGTTATCTGAAAGTAAGGTATTCGACCGGGATAAGAGGCGAAGTGAACGAAGTGGCCAAAGTGCTGGCGAATTTGCTGCTCAACCCTAGCAATTCGGTTAGTACGGCCAACAATCAGCTGGGTGGAATGGTGGAGGACGCCGAACGGTTTCTTGCGCAAGTGCGTGAACGGGCAGGCAGTGCGTATGAGCACCAACTGGTCGACCGGGTGGAGGAGGCTTGGAACGCGTTCGAGAAGTACGCCGAAAGGCAGATCAACCTGTTGTCCCAAGGACGCGTGGAGGAAGCGAACCAATATCGCAATACGACCGGGCTGCAGGTCCAGCAAGAAGCAATGGACAGCATGAATGCCCTCTCCCGGTACCAGGATCAGGAGATTGATACGCAAATTACGCAGGCCAATGAACAGTATACCCGCGCGGTCCAGATCACGTCGGGGATTACGATCGCCGGTTTGCTGCTGGCTCTGGGAGTTATCCTTTGGGTGCTGCCCAGCATAACCAAAGGCCTCAATACCGTTAATATGATGATCGCCAGTTTGGGCAAGGGGCATTACCGGACGGTCCGGCGCATTCGGGTGAAATCCAGCGACGAGATCGGCCAGGTCGCCGAAGTGCTCAAGGCCGTATCCGGCGATCTGGAAGAGAAGCTGGAAGTGGAGAAAGCCTATTTACAGGCCCAGAAGGATTTGAACTGGACGAACTCAAACATCGCGAGGGTTCCCGAGCTGCTGCGCGGCATCGGATCCATCCGCCAGATCTCGCAGATGTTTATCAGCGAATTCGCCCCGGTTCTCGGTGCCCAGGCAGGTGCCGTTTATTTGATAGACGAGGAGAAACATCCCGACGAAATCCGGCGTTACGGAGTCTATGCGCTTGAAGAAACGAGCGAAGCAGGCAAAAAAGCGTACCGGATCGGCGAAGGGCTCATTGGTCAGGTGGCTTTGGACGAACGGCCGATCCAGCTTGAAGAAGCCCCGGGGGATTACGTGCGCATCACGTCGGCGACCGGCCATTCCCAAGCAACAAGCATCATGATCCATCCCATCGTGTTTGAGGATGAATTGATCGGGGTGGTGGAACTGGCTTCCTTTAACGGTTTTAGCGACCTTCAAAAAAATCTGTTCACGCAGCTCGTTTCCAATCTGGGAGTTATCCTGAATAACGTCCGCAGAAGGCTGCGGGTCGAAGAACTGCTGCGCGAGTCCCAGGCGTTGACCGAGGAACTGCAGGTGCAATCCGAGGAATTGCAGACCCAGCAAGAGGAATTGCGCCGATCGAACGAAAACCTGGAGGAACAGGCGGCCGCGCTGAAACGTTCGGAGGAGCTGCTGCAGCGGCAGCAGGAAGAGCTGGAGCACTTTAATACCGAACTGATTGCCAAGACGCGCGCGCTGGAAGAGCAGGTTCGGGAAGTGGAAGAGAAAAACGACGAGATCGAACAGACCAAGGTGCAGCTGGAGCAGCAAGCGATGCAATTGTCGATGACAAGCAAGTACAAATCCGAGTTTTTGGCAAACATGTCGCACGAGCTTCGCACCCCGTTAAACAGTTTGCTCATCTTGTCGCAGTTGTTGTCCGAGAACAAGGACGGCAATCTGACCGAAAAGCAGCGGGAATATGCACATACGATATACATGTCCGGTGCGGACTTGCTCAAGATGATCGATGAAATACTGGATCTGTCCAAAGTGGATGCCGGCAAAATGGATATCAACTACGAGACCGTCCACATGGAGGATTTGGCCCTGTTCACCAAACAAAATTTCGGGCCGGTCGCGAGCAAAAAGGAACTCGGATTGAACGTCGAATTCGACGCCAATCTGCCGGATTGGATTTATACGGACGGCCATCGCGTGAAACAAATTTTGCGGAATCTGCTGTCGAATGCCTTCAAGTTCACCAATCGCGGCCAAGTCAGTCTGATCGCCAAAAAACTGAAAGCCGGAGAAATTCCGGAATATTTGAACGCGAACCAAGATTACGTCAGCTTCACCGTGCAGGATACAGGGATCGGCATCGCACCGGACAAGACCGACCTGATCTTCGAAGCTTTCCAGCAAGTGGACGGCACTACAAGCCGCAAATACGGCGGCACGGGACTTGGGCTATCCATCAGCCGGGAACTGGCGCGTTTGCTGGGCGGAGCCATCAAGGTGGAATCTGCGGAAGGCGTTGGCAGCGCCTTTACGCTGTATCTTCCCGACAACAATGCAGAGTCGATTGATCATCGGGCATTGGCTGAGGCAGCGCCTTCCGCCGAGAGTGCGTTACAGGAGGCGGGGGAAAGCGAAACAAGGCTTTTCGAGCACCGGACCTCCGCGATGAACAACGTGGACAACCGCCTGATGGGGACACAAGGAAGCCCTGTCATCAGCAGGAACGTTCCACACCCGCCAGCCGAGACGGCCATCGACGATGATCAACAGCATATCACGGCAGGCGACAAGGTATTGCTGATCATCGAGGATGATGTGAAATTTGCTCATATTTTGATGGATATGGCGAGAGGACGCGGATTCAAGGCGATCGTCGCGCTGCAGGGGGACAAAGGGCTCGAAATGGCCCGTCACTATTTGCCGGACGCCATCATTCTGGACATACAATTGCCGATTATGGACGGCTGGTCCATTCTGGGAGAGCTGAAAAGCAATTCCGCAACAAGACATATTCCGGTACATGTCATTTCCGTCATCGATGATGTCAAACAAGGTTTAATGATGGGAGCCATTGCTTACCTGCGAAAACCTTCGAGCAAGGAAGCGCTGGATAAAGCTTTTTCCCATATTGAATCCTATACGGAACAACAATTGAAACGATTGCTGATCGTTGAGGACGACGAGGTGCAGCGGAAGTCAATCATCGAGCTGATCGGTCATGACGATGTAGCGATCACGGCCGTTTCCACCGGGCAGGATGCGTTGAATGAACTCCATGGTCAACGGTACGACTGCATGGTGCTTGATTTGATGCTGACCGACATGACCGGCTTTGAGCTGCTGGATCGAATTCGGGACGATGAAGGTCTGAATGACCTGCCGATCATTATTTATACGGGAAAAGATCTGGATACCAAAGAAGAGACGAGACTTCGCAAATACGCCGAATCGATTATTATCAAGGACGTGAAATCGCCGGAACGGCTGTTGGATGAGACAACGCTGTTCTTGCATCGGGTCGAGGCCAATCTGCCGGAAGACAAACGCAAGATTCTGCAGAAGCTGCATAACAAGGAGACATTGTTCGAAGGCAAAAAAATATTGCTGGTCGATGACGATATCCGCAATGTGTTCGCGCTTTCCAGCGTTCTCGAAGGCTATCGGATGGAGGTCATTTTCGCCGAAAACGGACGGGAGGCCTTGGACATTCTGGAAGCCAATCCAGACATCGACCTGGTCCTGATGGACATGATGATGCCGGAAATGGACGGCTATGAAGCGATGACGCGAATCCGCCAGATGCCGAGATTCGAGAAGCTGCCGATCATTGCCCTTACGGCCAAAGCCATGAAGGACGACCGCGGCAAATGCATCGAGGCAGGGGCTTCCGATTATGTGAAAAAACCGATCCAGACCGATCAATTATTGTCATTAATGCGGGTATGGTTGTATTCGTAGGCCTCAGGACGGGGTAATGAAGAAACAACAGTACCATGACGTGCAACCATAAACATAGAAGTGGAGAAAAATTATGACATCGTGGGAATCAAGGGAGAAGGAAACGGGCCCTTCAAATATGCCTCAGGAAGAAGAGCGGGAACTGATCGAAATCCAGCTGCTGCTGGAAGGGATGCACCGATTGTACGGATACGATTTCAGAAATTACGCGCTGCCATCCCTCAAACGAAGAATATGGCATTATGCCCATGCCGAGGGCGTCGGAACGATATCGGGGTTGCAGGAACGCATTCTCCATGACCGTTCCTCGTTCGATCGGTTCGTCCATACCCTGTCCATTCCTGTAACCGAAATGTTTCGAGATCCGTCATTGTTCCGGCTGTTCCGCGAACAGATCATTCCCGTGCTGCGCACGTATCCATATATCCGGATATGGCATGCGGGGTGTTCGACGGGAGAAGAAGTATATTCCATGGCCATCATGCTGCATGAGGAAGGACTGTACGACAAGGCCAGAATTTATGCTACGGACATGAACGACCGCTCCTTGCAGCAGGCTAAGGAAGGAGTATACGGGATTGAAAAAATGAAGCTGTATACGACGAATTATTTGGAGGCCGGCGGGACAGGGGTTTTCTCCGAGTATTATACGGCCAAATACAATTCGGTCATGTTCCACCCGTTCTTGCGGAAAAACATCATATTCGCCGAACACAACTTGGCGACGGACCGCTCGTTTAACGAGTTTAACGTCATTTTTTGCCGGAACGTCATGATCTACTTCAACGATGAATTGCGGAATCGCGTGCACGGGTTGTTTCACGAAAGCCTGAGCCATTTCGGCATTCTTGTTTTGGGTTCCAAGGAGTCCGTGCATTTCACGGAATTCAGCGAGGCCTACGAGCCGTTGGACCGAACAGAAAAAATATATCGGAAGATAAAATAGGGGGTTAGGTTTTGACGATGGGGCTCAAAGAACCAATCCATATCTTATTGGTAGATGACCGCCCCGAGAATTTGCTCGCGCTGGAGGCGGTTCTGGAGTCGGAGCGGTATAGCCTGGTTAAGGCAACTTCCGGAGAAGAAGCCCTTCGCTGCTTGCTAAAGGACGAATTCGCGGTCATCGTGCTCGATGTGCAGATGCCTGGGATGGACGGGATCGAGACGGCCCGGCTGATTAAAGCCAGGGATAAATCCAAGGATGTGCCGATTATTTTCATTTCCGCCAACAGCAGGGAAGCCGAGCATCTGTTTGCAGGGTACTCTGCCGGAGCGATCGATTACATGGTGAAGCCGTTCATCCCGCAAATTTTGAAGTCCAAAATTGACGGATTCGTAGAAATGTTCATTTCGAACAAAAGGTTGAAAACACAGACGATGCTGCTGCACCAGAAAACGATGGAACTCGAACAAATGAACCAAGAGCTGGTTCGCGCCAAAGAGGAGGCTGAAATCGCCGCGAAAGCCAAAACGGAATTCCTCGCGATGATGAGCCATGAAATTCGCACCCCCATGAACGGAGTCATTGGCATGGTGGATCTGTTGATGGAAACCGAGTTGAAGGAAGATCAGAAGGAATATGCGGGGATTATACGGCGCAGCGCCGACACCCTCGTCACCGTCATCAATGACATTCTTGATTTTACGAAAATGGATTCCGGCAAAATGGAGCTGGAGGAGCACCCGTTCGAGCTGCTTTCCTGCGTGCGCGAAGTGTTTGAATTTTTCACTGCGGAAGCCGGCAAAAAAAATCTGGAGCTGGATTACTTCATAGACGACGCCGTACCCAAACTGATTCAAGGCGATATGGCCCGGCTTCGCCAGGTGTTGATGAATCTCATCGCCAATGCGGTCAAATTCACCGATCAAGGCGGCATCTACCTCATCGTGTCAGTCAATGAAGAGTCAGACCAAGGGATTACGCTGGAGTTTGCAGTGAAGGATACTGGAATCGGCATAGCACCGAATAAGGCCGAGCTGCTCTTCCAACCTTTTTCGCAGCTGGATACGTCTATGACGCGCAAATATGGGGGGACGGGACTTGGCCTTGCCATTTGCAAAACGCTGGTAGAAATGATGGGCGGCAGCATCCGCTATCTGGACACGGCCGAGAAACGGGGAGCTACGTTCGTATTCACGATTAGCGCGCGTCGTTATGAAGAAGACGAATCGTTCGTGGCAGGCGGCGAAGACCGGATGGAAGATGTACGAAAGGATGAGATGCATCCCGCTGTGCTCATCGTCGACGACCATCCGATCAATTTGAAGTTGATGTCCGTTATGCTCAGTAAAATAGGCCTGCGATCCGAAGTGGCCGAGAATGGGCAGAAGGCGCTGGACATGATTCAGGCTTCTCCCCGATACGACTACGTTTTCATGGATCTGCAGATGCCTGTTATGGACGGGCTGGAATGCACCCGAAGGATCCGGGAAACGGTGCCACGGGATAAACAGCCGATCATCATTGCCATGACGGCCAACGTGATGGAAGGAGTTCAGCAGCGCTGTTTCAATGCCGGCATGGACGATTATATCAGCAAGCCTGTCAAACTGGGGAGCGTGAGAACGAAGCTGTCCCGATTTCAGGAACAACGTTTGAAGATCGAAACAGCCGCATCGGCGATGAACCAAGCGAATTGAATTGTTTTCCATTGGACAGGTTGTTTCATCCGGCCGCAATTCGGTTATTAGGTAAGGAAACCATTAATCAGGAGAGAGATGTCTAATGAATACAAATAAAAACGAGAAATTTAATGCAAGAACCGAGATACAGGATGGCGTATGCACCGTTTATTTGACGGGTGAACTGGATTTGTCGGTTGCTCCTGAATTTCGCCTGGTGATGGAACCGCTGGTCGTGAACCAGGATCAGGACTTGATCATCAACATGAAAGATTTGAACTACATCGACAGTACGGGGATCGGTATCCTGTTATCGGTATTGAAGGCACGGCACGGCAAAGGTTGTTTCGAGGTACGGGACGTTCCGACGCAGATTCAGAAGCTGTTCGATATGACGGGCATTGCCAAGTTCTTTGTTTCCCAGAAGAATCTCCAATAGGAAAGGATCGAAAAAGGAATGAATGCAGAAGTTCAGAGAATTACTTTAAATTTGCCTGCGACGGCTGAGTATGTTGATATCGTAAGGTTGAATCTTTATGGCGTGGCGTCCAAAATGGGTTTCTCGTACGAGGATATTGAAGATATGAAGGTAGCCGTATCCGAGGCGTGCAACAATTCCGTATTGTATGCCTACGCGCATGAGGGCGGCATGGTCGAAGTTGTGTTTGAAGTGGATCAGGAAAAGCTGGCCATAACGGTCAAAGACGAAGGAGAAAGCTTTACTCACGTAAACCCGGCTGTTTCGCGCGCAGGCCTTCACAACACGCATCTGGAGGATGCTCAGGTAGGGGGCCTCGGCTTTTATTTGATGCAGGCCCTAATGGATGACGTAAGCGTGGAAAGCGAAGCGGGGAAAGGCACCAAGGTCATCCTTGTCAAACGCCTTGCAAGAAGTGAGGAGAAAGTATGAGCGAAAAAGTGACTCCTCCAGAGTCCATGTCTGAATCCGTCGGTTTGATCTGGGAATATCAGCAGACCAAGGATAACGAGATCGCAACCGTCCTTGTCCGCAAATACGAACCGATGGTCAAAATGGCGGCCGGAAAAATCGCGCGAAACCGCCCTGATCTGTATGAGGATCTGTATCAGACGGGACAAATGGCTTTAATTCGGTTGCTGCAGCAATACGATATCAATTTGGGCGTGCCTTTCGAACCGTATGCCATGAAGAGCATGATCGGGCACATGAAAAACTATTTGCGGGACAAGTCGTGGTACATCCAGGTTCCAAGGCGGATTAAGGAGAAAGGTGCCTTGGTCCAACATGCAATCGATGAGTTGACCGTCAAGATGGAGCGATCGCCAAGCGTGGAGGAAATTGCGGAGTATCTCGATTTGTCTCCCGAGGAAACCATCGAAGTGTTGGCAGGCCGGGAATGTTACCACTATGTATCTCTCGATTCCCCGTTGTCCCAAGACGAGAGCGCGGCAACGTTGGGCGAACTGATCAGCACGGATGCCAATGACTTCGATTCCGTGGAGAAACGCATGGACCTGCAGCAGGCACTGGGACAACTGAAAGAGCAGGAGCAGAAAGTATTGATATTGGCATTCCAGGATGGACAGTCGCAGCGGGCCATTGCGCAGAAGCTGGGTGTATCCCAGATGAGCGTCTCTCGGATCCAGAAGAGGGCGACCGAAAAATTAAAACAAATCATGTCCAACACACCGCTGTGACCAGAGCGTTTGCACAGTTGGCGAGATGGAGGGTATAAAAAAGGACACGTCATTCCGCATCATGGAAGCGTGTCCTTTTTGGAGCTGGGAACCGATGAACGAACAGGAATGCGATACGGGAGTGATTGTATGAACAAGGAGAAGGCAAAGCCGGAATTCAGGCGGGACAGGCAATTTTTTTCGAACAACTGGGAGTGGTGGGATTGGGTTGCTACTGACGAGGACGGCTTGCGGGATGCATTGGACGATCTCATTGAAATATATCCCGAGATGCAGCACTGGCTGCGCAAAATTCCCGAAGTAAAATCCAACTATTTGTCCGTCCGTTTCATGAATGGAACAGTACCGGTCATTTTCGGATCGTTGTTGTATGCGGTCAAGAATGAGAGAGCCAGCGAGCGTCAGGAGTACCAAATGTATTTTTATATGGATCGGGGCAGGCTGTTTACGCTCAATTTGGACGATAACACCAGGGGAATCATGTGCACCGGCGAACGTGCAGCGATGCTGCAGCAAGCCAAGGATGCACGGGAAGGCATGTTCATTTTGTTCAGGGCGATCCTGCATTATTACCATGTCGGGATGGATCAATTCGAAATGAACCTGCGCGGGTTGGAACGCAAAATGGAATCGCGCAACAACCGAACTTTAATGGACCAGATCCTTGCTGCCCGTTTTGAGCTGCTATATTGGAGCAACCATTTTATCCCTTTTGCGGAGTTGATCGCTGCATCCAGGGAGGCCTTTCTGGAGGAGCTGGAAGAGAGTCGATTCTTTCGCCAATTGGCATACCGGGTCGAACGAATGGATGGCCTGTTCAAGCATTACGAAAAGGAGATAGACACCTTGATTTCCATCGACAATGCGGCTTCAGGCATACGCGGAAATGAAATTATGAAAACGCTGACGATCGTGACTTCGGTTTGCACGCCGGCAACCGTAGCGGGAGCTGTGTGGGGCATGAACTTTGAAAATTTGCCTTTCATCGATAAAACTTGGGGAGTCGTTCTGATCATTGCGCTCATTTTGGCGAGCATGGCAGGGATGTACGGATGGATGATGATGAGAGGATGGACGGGAGATTTGCTGAAAGGGGAATCCTCCCGGCCCACGGCGGAGGATACCGATAAACGCCGTTAAGGTCGGGAGGAGCAGGAGGTTTGCAATTACTTTTTGTAATCGTCGATGTAACTGAGAAGATCGGCAATGTATTGCCCGATAATCGGCATGTTCACAAACTGGCTCAGGATCAAGCCAAGCAGACCCAGAAACACAAACGTGCCGAGCGTAAGCCCGAGCCCCCGGGATAAACCGGCGGTAAAATTGGTGATGATGCGTTTTTTCGGATTGGAGTAGTTTTCAATGATATCTTTGATCTGGGACTTTTCGAGACTGTCCGCAATTTGGTCCAACCGTGTGTTCAGCTTCTTGACTTCATGTCTCAGCTCAAAGGGGTGATCTGCCGTGTCATACAGCCGTGGCGCGTTGCCTGGCTCCTGATGGCGAGGAGCCTTTCCGTTAATCGTAACTTTGTTCATCGCTAATCCTCCTCATCCTACAACGAATCGTTTCTTCGCATTCCGCAACGGAAATAAGCCAGCTGGAGTCCAGCTGGCTGAGGTAGCTTTCGTTCCAGGATTATTACATGCTGGTCGAATTAAGCTCCTTGCGCGTATCTTCCTTCGCATCCTCCGCAGCGGCTGCCACCTGGCTGGTAGCTTTGGTTGCTTCCTCGGCAACGTCGGCAGAAGCCTTGCGAACGGAGTCCATGACCTCGTCGCGTCCTTGGCTGACCGTTTTGGCCAAGTCCGACGTTTTGGAAGAAACGGTTTTGGCCAGCTCGGTTGCCTTGTCGCTGACAACCGCGGCAACTTCCTTCGTACGGTCGGTCACGATACCGACTTTTTCGCTGAGTTCGCCGCGCAGCTCGCGTCCTGGTTTTGGCGCGAACAGGAGCGCAGCCGCCGCGCCCAACAGGCCCCCGATGAACAAACCTTTGGCAAAGGTCGAACCGCTCTGTACAGGATATTGTTCTTCAGCTTTATTCATGTCAATCACTCCTTCTTCGAAATTGAACGATAACGTTAAAGGGACGAACCAATCTTGTCTGACATTGCAACGAATCGTCTATCAACGTTGGCTTACTCGTATATAAACACGGGGAAGGCGGGATGAAACAGCCGGAGGGAGTCTCCTTTACCTGAAATAGGCTTCCTCCGCGAAATGGATTAGGACAGTGACCGCTTGATCCCTTGCGTCATGCACAACATCCATGCCAGTCCGGCAGCATAACCGGCCATGATGTCTGTCGGAAAATGAACACCCAGCATAATCCGGCTACATCCAAGCAATGCAATGAAGGTCGTTCCGCAGGCGATGGGCAGGAGGATGCTTTTGGACTGCCTCTGGCGTTCAATGGCCCAGATGATGAACAGCATGCCGTAAAATCCCATGGCGATCATGGCATGTCCGCTCGGAAAGCTGAATCCGGTTACGGTCGACAGATGTTCAAGCTCCGGCCTGTCTTTCCGAAATATGGACTTGAGCCCCGTATTTAAAATCCACATCATCGCAAAGCTGCCTAACACCGCATATCCATAAATGAGGAACCGGGCTGTGCGTTTTCCAAAGAACAGCAGAAATAACACGATTGCGATCACGGTCGTGATCTTGAATGAACCAAGGGAACTGATCAACGAAATCGTTGGAAGCAGCCGCAGGCGGGATTCCGAATGCAAGTACAAAAGCTGCTGGATGCGATTGTCCCAGCTCATAATGGTTTCGGTTCCCAACAAGGCTCCGATCGCGGCGATCAAGATGACGGACAGCGAGCTGGCAGCAATGGCGTAAACGCCCCATAGAAGCAGCGGAAACGAAGAGCCTGACGGAAATGCATACATTTTGCGGAGCATGGTGACGCCTCCTTTGATGTCGAATGGAGAAATGTTACCCGGCACCGGGGTGCGGTATCGCAAAAAAACTGTAAAAACGGCGCATTTGTACTATACTATCTAAAGATATCCCATGCGGCGTTTAGACGCAAAGCAGAGATGAAACGAAAGCATAAAGGAGAGACTCGCATGGAGAGTGCTTTGTTGATTAAAGAATATCGGGCCGGCGTCATGGAATGCGCCCATTATGGACACATAAGCATCACGGATGAGAATGGCCGGGTCGTTTACTCGGCGGGCGATCCTCATTTCAGAGCATTTACCCGTTCGTCGGCGAAGCCGTTTCAGGCGATTCCGGGAATCCGGGCGGGAATGGCCGAACACTATGGGCTGAGTGGCCGCGAGATCGCCATCATGGCATCTTCCCATCGCTCAGAGCCTGAACACATCCAGGTGTTGGGGCAATTGTCGCACAAAATCGGTCTGGGCGAGGAATGCCTGATTTGCGCCCCAAGCTATCCATTGAATGAAGAGAGCCGGAATCAATGGTTGCGGAATCAGGGAGAAAAACGGCGGATTTTGCATAATTGCTCAGGCAAGCATTTGGGAATTCTGGGGTACAGCCAGATGAAACAAGTGGATCTGGGCACCTATGCCGAGCCCGAACATCCTGTGCAGCGCGAAATTTTGCAGACGCTGTCCGAGTTGGCCGGCATTGAACAGCATGACATCAAATTGGGGACGGATGGCTGCGGCTTTCCGGTATTTTCGCTGCCGCTGTCGGCACTCGGCCAAGCATACTTGAAGCTGGCCTGTCCCGACCTGATCAAGGATGAAGCGACCCGGCGCGCCGTGGAAACCATCACGTTGGCCATGCACCAGCATCCATTGATGGTGGGTGGAACCGATCGCGTGGATTCGGTACTGCTGGAAGACGAGAACATCGTAGCCAAGGGCGGATTCAAAGGCGTATTTGGCTTTGCGCTTAAGAAGGAGAGACTGGGCATCACGTTTAAGGTGCTGGACGGCTCCGAGGAAGAATGGGCATGGATTGTCCAGTCCATCCTGCGGCAAATCGGCTATGCCAACACTAAGCTGCTCGACCGTCTGTCAGAAGCATACCCATTAGACATCCGCAATGACGCCGGGACTATCGTTGGCAGAGCGGAAGCCGAGTTTGTGCTGACTGGCCTGAAATAAGGCAAGAATCGAAAGCTGGCTTGGCGGGGAGGGTTGAAACACCGGACGAACGTTCAAATTTTTGCTGATCGCAGCAGCATGCTCCTGCTTTTGAGCACCCCGCTGCATGCCAAGAGGACCTGTTTGCCCATAAAAGGGGCGAACAGGTCCTCATTTTGTGATCGTGTGAGAAAATGGTGCGGTACGATCAGGCTTTGCGGAGTTTTCCGAGCTCGGACGCAACGGCCTCCACTTCGGAGATGCTCAAATGCTCCTTGCCCATGACCATTTCGTACAGGTCAAACAAATCTTCATACTTGTCCAGCGGGAAGGCAGAGGCCTGCATGGCAGCTCCGCTGGCCATCCGCAGTTTGTTTTTGATCGCTTCAATCATATATTCGATATTTTCCGCACTCGCTTGCGTCAGATCCATCGTTATTGTTCATCCCTTCCGTATCGAAAGCTCTTGTCATTGTATCATGACGTGCTGACGGAGGCCAATGCTTTTGCGGCGAAACCGGGCTTCGGTTACAATGGATGGCAGAACAAACATCGCGGAACATGCATGTGCAAAGGAGAGAAGCGTAGTGCCTACGTATAAAAGGGAATGGATTCGCGGACAGGGCCGGAATCCCCGCAAGGGAGTGCCCGGGAACGAGCTGTTCTTCTTTTTCAGCGATATTTATAAGCAGCATCCACCGGATGAGGTCACTTTTGCGTGCATCGGAACCGATCGTTCCACAGGGGATGCTCTCGGGCCGTTGACCGGAACCTATCTCGCCGAACGCGGGATGGCTCATGTCGTGGGAACGTTGGCATCTCCTTGTGATGCCGATACGCTGGAAAAAAGACTGGCTCTGATTCCGGCCAATCATGCCATCGTTGCGATTGACGCCTGCTTGGGACCAAGAGAGGCGATAAATACCTATTTTCTTTCGGATCAACCGCTGCTTCCGGCCGAGTCGGTTGGCGGAAAGCTGCCACCGGTTGGGCAATACAGCATTGCGGCCGTCGTCAATGCGAATGGTCCCAGGCCCTATTCAATTCTGCAGATGACTTCGCTTCACCTGGTCATGGGCATGGCCCAAATGATTGCCGAAGCGGCAGCCGATGCTGCGAGACGGCGTTAGCTGTTTCATCCGTTCCTTCAGGGGCTTAATGATTAACAGCTTGAATACATGGAAATGGGTTATAATGGATGTCATAAACGATACGCGCAGAAGGAGAGGAACGAACATTGGAACAAGTGATATGTCATGGGACGAAGATAAGTTATGCCGATCAGGGAGAAGGCGAGGCTCTTATTTTGCTGCACGGCTTCTGCGGCAGCTCATCCTATTGGGAAGAAGTGGTGCCCGAGCTGGCACGCCAATATCGTTGTATTGTACCCGATCTTCGTGGACATGGCGCAACCGATGCTCCCGAAGGGCCCTATACGATTGAACAAATGGGTAACGATGTACTTGGCCTGATGGACGAGCTGCATATTGAGAAAGCGGTCCTGCTTGGCCATTCCATGGGCGGTTATGTCACCTTGGCCATTGCCGAGCAGCATCCGGAGAGGCTGCAAGCCTTCGGGCTGGTTCATTCCACCGCATATCCGGACGGGGAAGAGGCCAAAGAGAAGCGGCTGCGCGCCGTCTCGACGATTCGGAACGACGGGATTGTAAGCTTCGTGGACGGGCTTGTTCCCGGGCTCTTTGCGCCAGAGCACGTCAAGTCGTTTGCGGAGAAAGTTCAGCGCGTTAAAGAAATCGGTTATCGAACCCCTCCCCAAGGCGCAGCCGGAGCCGCGATGGCGATGAGGGAGCGTCCGGACCGAAGGGATGTGCTGTCGGCTGCGTCGCTTCCGGTATTGCTGGTCGCCGGCGAGAAGGATGCCGTCGTTCCGCCCGAGCGGATGTTTACGAGCGATAAGCCTAATATCGTTCAGCACGTCATTGCCGAAGCCGGGCACATGAGCATGTACGAAGCCCCCGAATCATTGATTCAGGTCATTAAACAATTTATGTCAGGGCTTTCCCGATAAAATAGCAACTATTTGCTTGACTTAGCCCCCGCAGCCCCTTGAAGGGTTTGCGGGGGCTTTGGCTTTTTGGCAAATCATGAATTACAATAATGACCAAGGACCGATCCTGTCGGGTTCGGATTATGAACAAGGGATGGACGAGGGGGCTGCGCGATGTTCAGGAAAGACTATCTGCTCCGTATGATGGAGGAAATGACCGAGGCAATCGGCAAAGCATTTACGCTTAGACAACAGCGCAAACATACGGAGGCATTGACCGAACTGGATGAATTGCTGCGGAGGCAGTTTGGCATGAACTCTTCGCTGCTGAACTCCCTTCCGGTGGATGACGTGATCGAAATGTTCCGCTTTCGCGGTGTCATAGAAGTCGATAATTTGCAACAAGCGGCACGGCTGATCGAAGAAGAAGCCCATATTTTCGGGGAAAAGGCCAAAGTGGAGGGCATCGATGATCAGGAGCGGCGGGATGCGGAGGATGAACAATGGATCCGTTTCATGAAAGTTCTCCATTTTTATCTGTATGCCTTGAATCATGGTGCGGACAAAAAGCTGCTGGACGCACCTGAACGGGTTGAGGCCATTCTGGAGCAAACGAAGGAATATGCACTTCCGCCAAAGACAGAAAAACAGTTGGCATTATATCGGGAACATCAGGGAAAGTTTGATCTGGCCGAGAACAGCTGGTATCGCATTCTTCGTTCCCAGGAACAACTGCCGCAGGATTATCGTGGCGACGTGATCGCATTTTATGAGCGCTTGATTCAGCTTGAGGATGAACAATTGGCGAACGGAGGTTTGCCGCGGGACGAAGTGGAAGAGGGACTCGCCGAGCTGCACAAGTAAGGAAGGTTATGCGGGAGAAATGAACGACTGCCCAAGTTGGATCAAGCGAGCTTGAAACGGGCCGACCCGAGCTATACAACCGTTCATGGCGCCCTGAGCATCCTTGATGAAACGGAATGCTTTGCCATGGCGGGCTGTTAGCGGTCTTCACTTGGAGAGGAAACGGAATTATGGTATGGTAACGGTTGACCAAACCAAACCGAAAGTGAGATGTACCCCGTGGATTCGTTGCGAAATCTAATACATGACATCTTTGAGCAGAATTCGCTGATCACGGCGACCTGGAGCCAGCTGCGCAGACGAGACAACGTGTCGTTTACCAAAGTGCAGGTCAAGCCGGTGTCGATTAAAAATCAGCTGCATTATCAATTCGCATTTCATCATAGCAATAAAGTGCTGCATGAAAATTTGACGCCGGACGAGGCGGAGGAACGCATGATTCAACTGTGCGAGGAGACGTTCCGCCAAGGGATGCTCTGCACGGTGGAGGCGGACTATCAGATTTTGATCAGCAAAAAATATAAGGTATCCATTTTGACCAAATCCCCGTCCAAAACAGCGGCGAACCTGTCGCATAACCGAAAGAAACAGTATGTGCTGGAGGAAGGCATTCCCGTTTCGTTCCTGGTGGAGCTTGGCATCATGAACGAAGAAGGGCGCGTGCTGGCCCGCAAGTATGACAAGTTCCGGCAGATCAACCGTTTTCTCGAAATGGTGCAGGACGTGATCCAGCATCTGCCGGAAGGACGGCCGCTGACGATCGTCGATTTCGGCTGCGGCAAGTCGTACCTGACATTTGCGCTGTACCATTATCTGTCGATTCAGCAGCGCAGGTCGCTGCGCATCATCGGCCTCGACTTGAAAGCGGACGTAATCGAGCACTGCAATGATTTGGCCAAACGTCTGCATTACGGCGATTTGAAGTTTCTGGTGGGCGATATTGCCGACTATGACGAACTGCAGGAAGTCGATATGGTCGTCACGCTCCATGCCTGCGACACGGCTACGGATGCTGCGCTCGAAAAGGCGGTTCGCTGGGGCGCTTCAGTCATTCTGTCGGTGCCTTGCTGCCAGCATGAATTGTTTAACCAGATCGAAGCTCCCGTTATGGAGCCGCTGCTGTCGCATGGCATCCTGAAGGAACGTTTCTCGGCGCTGGCGACTGATGCCATTCGGGCCAAACTGCTCGACCTGCTTGGGTACAAAACGCAGCTGCTCGAATTCATCGATATGGAGCATACGCCGAAAAACATCTTGATTCGCGCCGTCCGCGGACAAGCCGGCCAGACGGAGGCGTTGTGGAGCGAGTATACGGCATTCCGCGATTTCATTCATGCAGACCCGTATTTGGAGCGTGCCTGCGCCGATTTGTTGCCCGGTGACGGTGGGAATAAACCGGGAAAGATTACGGACGACGCGGAATCCGGCAAGCGCAAACCCGAGGCGGGAAGCTGCGACCACTGTTAGACCATCAAGGCATTCGGCCGATTGGAATCTCATTGGAATGAGCCGGGGCGAGGATGGAGAAGCGGTGAATCTTATCGGTCATCGTCTATCGCGGCGATAATGCGGGCATACTTGGGAAAAGGGTCCTGCATCGCGAAAAATGAGCATCGTTTGTTGGCCATCTGGCATGTTAAAGCAGACGCGTCTTATGGACGCAGCAAAATCTTATCGACATAAGGCGGGAGACCCTGTATCAGGGCTTCCGCCTTTTTGGTTTTGGAGCAGGCGTTGGATGAGGGCAGAAAAGGAGGTGACGGGGATGCGGCCGGGGGCTGATGAGAGAAGAAGGCTCTTTATGGGACGGGATCGGGGAGTGCTGCAGCATTTTAACCTATGGTTGCTGGGAGGGATGACCTGCGCAATATTGGTGGCTGCTTGCCTGAAGCATGGATTGTTTTTTTCGGCAGATGTGAATGAGCTGTTGATCGTTATACTTGCCGGCACGATCATTTGCATGGCTGCCACTTCGGTGAACGAAGGCATGATAAAAATGCGACGCTGCGGACAGCGGACTGGACGCAAGCTGAAATGGACTGCATTTGCTCAGCAGTGCATGGCGTGGATGTATTCTGCGGAACTGCGCACTTCTCTCTGGCCGCTGGCGTTGGCGATGCTGTTCGGGCTGCACGCATGGTTAGGCCCCGGAAACAGGCAGGGGAGCGTGGAAGAGATGTTCCGTTGGAGCCTGCTGGCCGCCTTTGCGCTGCTGGCCGCCATGTTGGCCAGACAGCCGCACGGCGCGCGCTGGTTTGCCTGCGGCTGGCAGCTGGCAGGCGGCGTGCTTGTGCTAAGCGGCCTGTTGGCCGTGTGCGGCATGCTGCCGCTGCCCGGCGGGGTCATGCGCACCGCTGACCCCGAACTAAGCTTCGCCGGCGCCCGGCTCGGCGGATTGCTGCAGTACCCGAACGCGTACGGTGCCGTCGTCGGCATGTACGCGCTTGAGCGGCTGGCTGCCGCCGCTGCGGTGCTCGCCCGGCCTGTCCGGGCCGGGCGGCTTCTCGCGGCAGCGCTGCCGCTTATGCCCGCGCTGCTCGCGCTCCTGCTGAGCGAGTCGCGCGGCGCCTGGCTGGCGACCGGCTGCGCCGCGGTCGCCGCCTGGGGGCTGCAGCGGCGCGGTGCCCGCCTGCCGCTGCTGCTGGCCGCAGCCGCGCCCTTCGCGTGCGCGGCCTGGCTGTACCGCCAGCTGGCTGCCGCGCAGCTGGCGCCTGCGCCTTTGCCCGGCCTGCTCGCGCTGGCCGGGGCGTGGGCGGCAGCGCTGCTGGGCACGCTGCTGCTGCACCGCCTGCGGCATAGCGGCGCACGGGCGCGCGCTGCCGCCTTGGCGGCCACGGCGCTGGCGTGCGCATCCGCCGCAGCGCTGGCCGCAGGCTCCGTCGCCGGGCGATTCGCCGCCGGCGCGGGCACGGGCTTGTCCCGCCTGGAAATGTGGCGGGATGCCCTGAAACACTGGGCCGCGGCCCCTTGGGCCGGCCACGGCGGAGAGACGTGGCGCTACGGATATCGCGCCATCCAGACCTCGCCGTACGTGGGCGGCGAGGTGCATAGCGGTCCCCTGGATCTTGCCCTCGACACGGGCTTGATCGGACTGCTGCTCGTGTTCGGCTGGATATGCCTTACCCTGCGCAGCGTTCGGGGCAGCGCGGCCCGTTGGGTGCCGCCCTTCATGGTCTTTATCCTGCATGGAGCCATGGACTTCGACTGGAGTTATGCGCTGCCCTGGATGCTGTTTATTTGGCTTGGGGCTTGGGCGAGTGCAGCTGAACGCAAGAGCGCAGCGCCAGATATGAGAAACGGGCAGTCTCGGAGCGTTAGCGGACGACCAGGCACAGGCCAGCCGTTGTTGCCGGCGGTCGCGTCCTTGCTCGCCTTGCTGCTGTGGCTTGGCGGTACGGGCATGCTTGTCGGTCGGCATATCTCGGCCGGGCAGCAGTATCGTCAAGCATGGTCTTCACTGGACCAAGACGATGCGGGGATGCGCCGGGAGGCGCTGCTCTCGGCATTGCGCCTTAACCCGTTCATGCCGGATCTTGCCCTGGAGCTGGCCAGAAGCGTTCCAGTCCGCCAGGCAGAAGATATACTGCAATACAGCCTGTCCCATGCTTCGGGCGACTGGCGGCTGCTTTACGAGTTAGGGAGATGCGCCGCTGTTTCCGGGGAGGGGGAAAGGGCAGCTTCGTTTTTCGCCCGGGCCATTGCAAACAACCGGTACGATTCCGTGCTTCGGACATCCGCTTTGCGTTGGATGGATCAGGCCGCAAAGCAGGAACGTGCACTGGGTCTGGAGGATCGTTCAAGGCACAGTGCGGCCATGGGGGTTCGAATGTACGAGCATTATCTATGGCAGGTCGAGAAGGTGAAGGAAAAAGGAGGACGAAACGATCGCTCGTTCGCAGTGACACCAGTCGCGCGGATGTATGGAGAGCAGCTGCGGCAGCTGGCAGCGAATCAATATTCGACTTGGAAAATGGCAGACATGCGCTAGGTATTATCGTCGTTGCCATAAAGAGCATCAGAACGCTGGATCGAACGTTTCCAAATTAGCGAGAGTGGGGCAGTTACTTCTTCCTGAGCCCCTATGGATAGAAATTGAAAGCTTATGTAAGTGTACTCTATCAACGATGCAAGTTTTGTTTTTGACGGCAAAGACATGATCACGAAGTGCTCTCTTTAACTGACTTGCGGGAATGCGAAGTGCGGTTCGCAACACCCGCAAGTTTTTTTGGCTGTGTGTATCGCTTATAGGCGATATCCTCCGAATGCCTGGCGAAAGGCTTCCTGCAGCGGCGCCTCCTCCGTTTCCCATAGGGCGGCGATATCGGGGCAGACGTTTTCATTCCACCACTCGCATAACAATTTGCGGTTATCCTTGTTTTCTCCGATCCACAGCAAATTCTCGATGACCTTTTTGTAGTAGAGTTCTTCGGCCTGCTGCATCAGATCGGGAGAGATATATGTTTTCAACCGTTTGGCGGTCCGGTACAGCTCTTTGCTGCATGCTCTGCGGATTCCTCTTGCGGAAGGCAGCTGCTTGCCGGGTGTACGATGTTTGACAGGCGGATGTCCGGGTTTCGTTCTGGCTTGCATCGCTCCACGCTCCTTTCACGATACCATATGCGGATCGTTCCTCATGGGACACAACCGGCAGCCGGCAATATGGCAAGAGGACACGACCCTGTGATAAGATAGGAACGAGTCGTTCATGGTGTCTGAGGCACCGCCATACTGAATAAAGAAAGAGGGTCGAGATGGACGTAATTCATAACATTGTCGGTCAATTATTCGACTGGATTCAAGGTCTTGGATATTTCGGAATCATGCTGGGGCTGATGCTGGAAGTCATCCCGAGCGAAATCGTTCTGGCCTACGGGGGATTCCTCGTGTCGCAGGGGCAAATCAATTTCCTGGGAGCCGTCATTTTTGGCACGGTTGGCGGCGTGGTGGCACAGCTGTTTATCTACTGGATCGGTCGTTATGGCGGTAGACCCGTACTTGAACGCTATGGCAAATACATACTGATTCAGAAAAAACACATCGACCATTCCGAGGAATGGTTCCGCAAGTACGGCACGGGCGTGATCTTTACGGCAAGGTTTGTGCCTGTCGTACGACATGCGATCTCCATTCCGGCAGGCATATCGAAAATGCCGGTCGGCAAATTTATCCTGCTCACCACGCTGGCTGTTATACCTTGGTCCGTACTGTTTATATATTTGGGAATGGTCCTTGGCGACAAATGGAAGGATATCGATGAAACGGCAGCGCCTTATGTGACTCCAATTCTGCTCGTTGCCCTGGGTCTTATGATTGTTTATTTCCTGATCAAATGGATGAATACACGCAAAAAGAAAGGAAGTGTCTAACATGGCAAAACCTAACCTGTCTCACAAGTTTGGCAAAGGCCTGTCACCTCAGGAGTTCATTGACGCAATGACCAAGAATCAAAGCGAATTCCAGGCGAATTACGACCATTTTGCATGGCCGAGCGAGGAGGACCGCGAGTTTTTTGAAAGTCTCAACCATCGGGACGATCTTCGTGTATTGATTTTGGCCGCGGATTGGTGCGGTGACGTCGTTCGCAACATTCCGGTCGTTTTCAGGGCGCTCGAAATTTCCGGCGTGCCGACCGAGGTGCTGATTATGGAAAACCATCCGGAAGTGATGGACGAATTTCTGACGATGGGCGGCCGATCCGTGCCTGTGGTCATTTTTGCCGATACCGGTGGGCATGTGCTCGGACAGTGGGGTCCCCGCCCGCAGCATGTTCAAGAAGTGATGGTGGAGTTCAAACGCAACAATCCGGATCGCGAAGCGGCGGATTACCAGGAGAAGATGGCCGTGGCCCGTCAGGAAATGGTCAAACGTTACGGGGAAGGATCGGAGTCGCACCCAGCCATTTTGCGTGAGCTGCGTGAACTGATTTCGGGTTTCTGAGCCGATATGTTAAACATCCGTACATTTAACCTTGGTCCGCTCCAGACCAATGCCTATTTGTTGCAGGGAGAAGATCCGCAGAAGGCGGTCATCATTGATCCCGGCATGAATCCTGCTCCCTTGGTCAAAGCGATCAAGGATCTTGAAATTGAAGCCATTTTGCTGACGCATGCACATTTCGACCATATCGGCGGCGTGGAAGAGATTCGCCAAGCGAAGGGCTGCCCGGTTTATTTGCACGACTTGGAGAGCGAGTGGCTGACGACTCCGAAATTAAACGGATCACTGAATTGGCCGCAGGTCACGCCGCCCATTTCTGCAGAGCCTGCTGAATACGCACTGGCTGAGGGCCAGCAATTGAAACTGATTGGCCATACGTTCCGGGTGTATCACACGCCTGGCCATTCGCCCGGCAGTGTCAGCCTGTTGTGCGGTAATGACCTGTTTGCCGGAGACGCGCTCTTCCGAATGGGCGTTGGCAGAACCGACCTGACCGGCGGGCGTGAGAGGGACCTGATCGATTCCATCCAGAACAAGCTGTACACCCTTCCCGATGAGGTTGTCGTATTTCCCGGCCATGGTCCCAAAACGACGATCGGATACGAGAAACAGCTTAATCCTTACGTGTCCGCAAGATGAAAGGATTGTTTTGTACCGTTTGAAAAAAATCGGACAAAATAGGCAAGAAAGTCTGGACAAACGACATGTTTTTCATTAGAATAGCTATTAGTTGTTACAAGCGTTAAGGCATCACTTCACTGAAGTATTTGAATATGCAGCACCCTAACTCGCGAAGCACGCAGACTGTGGTTTTTACCCGGTTTGCGTTCTTTTTTTGTTTATGGCGATTTTTGGGGAGACTTAGAGTCGGTATCCGGGGCAGCAATCATTTGCATTCATTCAAAAATGAGCAAGGGGAGGGAGCGGGAGGTGGAGATCATACGTTTCATTCCGTCGTCCAATGGAGAAGAACGGTTGGAGTTCAAGGGCAAGCGGCAGACCGTCGATCAAAGGCGTATGGAAAATATCGAGAGACAGGCATATTTAGAAACAACATCCTTACATAACCTTGAGCGTATTCAGAAAGAGAATGAGCATTTTGAATTCAGACATAATATTTGGAAAAGTCGATTGCTGCATAAAGGAGCGCACGGTCAGCCGTGGTTCGACAGGCTGCAGCAGCACAGGAGATAGCCGTCTGATTGCCCGGGAAATTGTCGCATGATGACCTTCTTCCGCTTTATTTTGATGCGGCATGGAGTTTTTTTCATTTGAACGTTTGGAGTACGTCCATCGTATTATCTTTCAGATTGAACGGGAAGCAGGTGAAATGCCGGATGAAAACAGCGGAACTGGAGGAAGCGCTCCGAGCCGCACAAGGCGATGACGCTGCCCTTGCGTCACTATTGCAGCGCCACTATGCATTTGTGTACAAATATATCATCAAAGTGACGATGGATCCGCATGCGGCAGAAGAAGTGGTTCAGGATACGATGATTCGTTGCATGGAAAACATTCATCGTTATGATGGTACGTCAGCCTTTTCATCCTGGATGATTACGATTGCCACCCGGATTTATATCGACAAGGCGAGGCGCAGGGAAAGGGAGAAGAACTGGCTGAAATTGGCCAAAGACCAGGTTGCGAGACAATTGCGATGGCAGTTCGAGAGTCGTAACGAGACGTGGACGGATGTCATGGAAGCGATGACCCGGTTATCGCCGGAGCATCGGATCGCCGTGCTGTTGAAGCACTATTACGGGTACGGATACGATGAAATCGGGGATATGCTGGGTATTCCGTCTGGGACGGCCAAGTCGCGTACAGCTTACGGACTTCGTCAATTGAGGAAGGAGATGGAGGGATCATGAGCAGTGGATCGAGTGAAAAGGAAGAGCTCGAACTGGTGCAGCAGCTGCAGCAGCAGTTGAAAATATTGGATGATGCATATGAGCCTACGAATATTCCCTCAATCGCCTCGTTGGCAGCTCAGGTCAAGGAACGGCGACAAATGAGAAAACGGGCAAACCGGCTGGAGTTGATCATGTTCTGGATCTTGGCATTGCTTGTACTTGCTGCCGGGGTCATGTTGTTCCAATCCGCACCGATTTTCTATCTGGGCATTCAGGCTGTCGGAACGGGTTTGGCTATCGGGATCGTCATCATCTGGGCTGTGCGCCGACAACGGAAGGAGATGCGTCATGAATGATCTGCATTATTCATTGAACGAAGTGCCGCCAATATGGCTTGGCCTGATTGGTTTGGTTTTGCTGCTTCAGGGCACGTGGATGTTCACCGATGCAAGGAAACGGGGACGTTTCCCGTGGCTGTGGGGATTGTGGGGGATTACGGGGGTTCCGACCCCGCTTGTTGTTTACTGGTTTGTGGTTGTCCGGAAAGAGAAAACACGTAAAAGATGACATGGTTATGGTTTGCACGGTAACAAAGGAAGCATATTGATTTTACACAAATGATTTGTTTCATGCCGTTAATCGTAGACATCGCTATTCTTTTCTAGTAGACTAGACAGACCACAATATATAAAGATAGACTACCAGGAGGTTAGACGATGCTGCGATTGGGAGAAAAGGTAATCATTGTCGCGGATACGTTTGAGCAAAATCTTCCTGTGGGGGAATATGGATTCATCATCGCTTATGACCGGAACCCGGACAATGCGTTTGACTACGTGCTTCGCGTGCCTCAGGTGAACCGGAACTTTTTCGTTCCTTCCGGCGACGTAGATCTGGAAGAAGTTCTGCTGAAACAGGAAGCGGAGAAGGTTGAGCGTGAAGCGTTGATCGATTACGCCCTTGCGACACACAACGAGAAGCTGTTCCGTTATTTGATGAACGGAGACGTTCAAGCTGTGGAAGAGGAAGAAGAAACCGCGAAGGAAACGATGTCACAGGCGGATTTTATAAAGCAGGTTAACCTGCGTGCATGGATTTAAGGAGCCGGCGAAAGCTGGCTCTTTTTTGATTAGCTCCAAAGTCCGGGCATTTGCATTGAATTGTCGAACCAACTCACCTATAATGAAAAAAGTTATCACGGGACTTTAGCCCGTTAAACGGGCGAGCCGCATCGGCGGTTCCGGAAAGTTGAGCGAATGAAGGAGGCATCCGAAACATGAGTATCTCGAATAACGACGTTCAGCATGTGGCCAGATTGGCCCGGCTTAACTTGACGGCAGAAGAAGAACAGCTGCTGACAGGACAGCTGAATGCCATCTTGAAATATGCGGAGAAGCTGAATGAGTTGGATACGGACAACATTGAACCAACAACCCACGTTCTGCATGTCAGCAATGTGATGCGCGAAGATGAGGTGCAGGGTAGCTTGCCGATCGAGAAGGTTATGCACAACGCACCTGAGGAAGAAGACGGGCAATTCAAAGTGCCTGCCGTGATGGAATAGCGGATAAACCGGAAGGAGGAAAAATGACGTGAGTTTATTTCAACAATCGTTGCCTGAAATACATAACAAGCTGAACGCGAAAGAGTTGTCCGTCAGCGATCTGGTAGAACAGGCTTATCAAAACATCGGTGCCCATGACGAAAAGGTCAAGGCATACCTGACGCTGGACGAAGAGCGCGCTCGCTCCCGTGCACGCCAGCTGGACGATCAACTCGTCAGCGGCGGGGAAAGAGGTCTGCTGTTTGGCTTGCCTGTGGGCATCAAGGACAACATCGTGACGAACGGACTGCGCACGACGTGTGCCAGCCAATTCCTGCGCAATTTCGACCCGGTATATGACGCGACCGTTGTCGAAAAATTGAGAGCGGCCGACACCGTAACGCTCGGAAAATTGAACATGGACGAATTCGCCATGGGAGGTTCCAACGAAAACTCCAGCTTCGCTCCTGTGCGCAATCCGTGGGCGCTGGATCGCGTGCCCGGCGGTTCCAGCGGCGGATCGGCTGCTGCCGTGGCTGCGGGAGAAGCCTACTTTACGCTGGGGTCGGACACCGGCGGCTCCATCCGTCAGCCTGCATCGTATTGCGGCGTGGTCGGATTGAAGCCTACCTATGGGCTGGTATCCCGTTTCGGGCTGGTGGCGTTTGCTTCATCGCTGGACCAGATCGGACCGATCACCAAAAACGTCGAGGATTCCGCTTATGTGCTCCAAGCGATTGCGGGGTATGACCCGAAAGATTCAACCTCCGCGAACGTGGACATTCCCGACTATTTGAGCGCCTTGACCGGCGACGTTAAAGGTTTGCGCATCGCGGTGCCGAAAGAATACATCGGCGAAGGCGTAAGCCCTGACGTCAAGGAACGCGTGCTTGAGGCGTTGAAGGTGCTGGAAGGGCTCGGCGCAACTTGGGAAGAGGTATCGCTGCCTCATACCGAATATGCGGTAGCCACGTATTATTTGCTGGCTTCCTCCGAGGCTTCCTCCAACCTGGCGCGGTTCGACGGCGTTCGCTATGGCGTTCGCGCCGACAATCCGGACAACCTGCTGGACCTGTACCACCAATCCCGCAGCCAAGGCTTCGGTCCGGAAGTGAAGCGCCGGATTATGTTGGGCACGTATGCGCTCAGCTCCGGCTATTACGATGCGTATTATTTGAAGGCGCAAAAGGTGCGTACCCTGATCAAACAGGATTTCGACAACGTGTTCGAAAAATACGACGTCGTGATCGGACCTACGGCTCCTACGCCGGCGTTCAAACTGGGTACCCAGGTGGACGACCCGTTGACCATGTACCTCAACGACATTTTGACCATTCCTGTCAGCCTGGCTGGCGTGCCTGCCGTCAGCATCCCATGCGGCTTCTCCGAGGGGCTGCCTGTTGGATTGCAGATCATCGGCAAAGCGTTTGACGAAACGACCGTTTTGCGCGTTGCACATGCGTTTGAACAACATACGGAATATCACAAACAGCGTCCGCAGCTGTAGACTGACCGGAACGGAGGAATAGAGAAATGCCCGCATCAAAATACGAAACCGTCATTGGACTTGAAGTCCACGTAGAATTGCACACGCAATCCAAAATTTTTTGCGGCTGCTCCACGGAATTCGGGGCTCCGCCGAATACGCACACCTGTCCGGTGTGTCTCGGACATCCAGGCGTATTGCCTGTGCTGAACCGCCAGGCGGTCGACTATGCGATGAAAGCAGCGATGGCGCTGAACTGCACCATTGCCGATGTCAGCAAATTCGACCGCAAAAACTATTTCTATCCCGATTCGCCGAAGGCGTATCAAATTTCCCAATTCGATCAGCCGATTGGCGAGAACGGGTGGATCGATATCGAAGTGAACGGCGAAACGAAACGAATCGGCATCACGCGTCTCCATCTGGAAGAAGATGCAGGCAAATTGACCCACGTGGACGGCGGTTATGCATCGTTGGTCGACTTCAACCGCGTGGGAACCCCGCTCGTCGAGATCGTTTCCGAGCCTGAAATTTCTTCCCCGGAAGAAGCGCGCGCGTATTTGGAGAAACTGCGTGCAATCATGCAATATTGCGAAGTGTCCGACGTGAAAATGGAAGAGGGGTCCATGCGTTGCGACGCCAACATCAGTTTGCGCCCTCACGGTCAGGAAAAATTGGGAACCCGTGCGGAATTGAAAAACATGAACTCCTTCCGAGGCGTGCAGCGCGGGTTGGAATACGAAGAATACCGCCAGGCGGAAATTTTGGACGATGGCGGCGAAGTGGTGCAGGAGACTCGCCGTTGGGACGAAGCCCAAGGAAAAACGCTGACCATGCGCGGCAAAGAAGAAGCGCATGATTATCGCTACTTCCCGGACCCGGATTTGGTGAAAATACACATCGACGAAGCGTGGAAAGAGCGCATCCGGGCTTCGATTCCCGAATTGCCGGACCAACGCAAAGCGCGTTATGCGGCAGATTACGGTTTGCCGAGCTACGATGCTGAGGTCATTACCTCGTCCAAAGCGGTTGCGGACTTGTTCGAAGACAGCCTTAACTACACCAAAGACGCCAAATCCGTTTCGAACTGGATCATGGGCGATCTGCTCGGTTACCTGAACACGAACAATCTGGAGTTATCCCAGGTCCCGCTTACGGGCCAAGGGCTCGGAGAAATGATCGGCTTGCTGGAAAAGGGCACGATCAGCAGCAAAATTGCCAAAACCGTATTCAAGGAAATGCTGGAAAGCGGCAAGCTTCCACAGCAAATCGTTGAAGAGAAAGGGCTCGTGCAGATCAGCGACGAAGGTGCTATTCTTGCCATCGTGGAACAGGTCGTTGCGAATAATCCCCAATCGGTAGAGGACTATAAGGCCGGCAAACAGAAGGCCATCGGCTTCCTGGTCGGACAGGTCATGAAAGAGAGCAAGGGCAAAGCCAACCCTGGCTTGGCGAACAAACTGCTTACAGACGTACTGAACCGTTAATCCTTCGGGAGAGGTCAAACAGAAGGAGGCTCGTCCCTGTGACAGCCTTCTTTTTTTGTATTGCAGGCATCGCTCACTCGTTAATGCGAAAGGAGAAGCTTCACATGACCATCGAATCGATATCATTGAATGACCCGGACAAGTTGGGTCAGTTATGGCGTTTACAGCATGTGGCTTACCGGCTGGAAGCGGAAATGATCGGATTTAAGGAAATTCCGCCGTTAATGGATACGCTTGAAACGCTGCAGCAGTGTGGGGAGAGTTTTTACGGATACATGGATTCCGATGGGGAGTTGATCGGGGCGATCGCTGTGGCCGAGGAGGAAAAAGATGCCCTTACGATTACGCGGATGATGGTTCATCCGGATTATTTTCGCAAAGGAATCGCCTCTGCCCTGATTGCGCATATTTTTGAAACGTATCCGGAATATCCGCGCTACATCGTATCTACCGGAACGTTGAATGAACCTGCGGTGCAGCTGTACAGCAAGTTTGGTTTTGTCCCCGTGGATCGTGTACAGCTTGCCCCAGGCGTGGAATTAAAGACCTTTCACAGGAATAAAGATGAATGACATTAATGACATGGAGGAGGACTATCGCTTTTGGGCAATCCCTGGATTATTGACGAATGGCACATTTTGCTGAGGCTGCTGCTTGCCATGCTGCTGGGCGGCCTCGTCGGATTGGAACGCGAGCGCTCCAATCATGCCGCCGGCCTGCGAACTCATATTTTAGTTTGCCTCGGATCGGCGCTGATTATGATGCTTTCCATTTATGGCTTTAAAGATTTTGCGAATGAAATAAACGTGCGCATCGATCCGGCGCGTTTGGCAACGGCCGTGATTACGGGCGTCGGTTTTCTGGGAGCGGGAACGATCCTGTTTACCGGTAAGTCCATTACCGGTCTGACCACGGCAGCTTCGATTTGGGTCGTGGCAGCCATCGGGCTGGCTGCGGGAGCGGGCTTCTTTTTTGCCTCCATCATTTCCACGGTTCTGGTGTTGTTGAACCTTTGGGTATTTAACAAGTTGGAGCTCAGGTATATTCGGGGAAACAAGCTGCATGTCATTACGCTCCATACTTTATCCGAGCCCGGATGCCTCGAGCAGATTTCCTCGTTCTTGGAACAGGAAAAAATCAAAATACGCAAGATCACGGTCAATGAGCAGGAGCTGGCCTTTTCCGAGGTGGTATCGGTGGAGCGCAAAATCGAAATTGTGCTGCATGTTTACATGCCGCATGATTTGGATACGGTGCAGCTGGTGACGAAACTGAGACGGTGGGAACATATGACCAAAGTTTCCGTGGAATAAATAAAATCGAACCCCTTCAGGCCTTATGGGCACAGGGGTTTTTGGGATTCATCCATATTTTTGCCAGTTACTCGAATGTCGGTTTAGGGTACTATCTAACCAAACGCTTGAAAAAAGAAACCGGACACTCCATCGCGAAAGGAGCTAGATCGTTTGAAGAAAAAGCATCGGGCAAAAATGGTGCTTAAAAGACGGCCGACAAGAGCGGTTCGGGTGAGAACCCACAAATTTGTGGCCGGACTGATGAGTGCAATCGTTCCAGGACTGGGCCATTTGTATTTGCGGCTCTATTTAAGGGGACTGACGTATATGATGCTGGTGATGCTCGACCTGTCGGCGCTGGTGTATTTTTCGTCCGTCGGCATACAAATCAATGTTCCTCTGCTGATTCTGCTCGCGCTCTTCATTCCCGTCCTTTACTTCTACAACGTGTTTGACGTGCTGCAGTCTGCGGATCGGGTGATGTTACGCAAGCGCAAGGGAAGTGTCCCGCCGGATTTGGACCAAGCCGGGAGTAAGGAGCGAACCGCAGTCGAAGCATTGATGATGTGGGAAAAAGGCATATCGTTTGGCCTGCTGCTGGTCGTTGGCGGCGCGCTTATGGTCATGTTTTTTCGCAGGCCTCGCTGGTTTCAAGATTTGATTGGCATGTACGGTGGGTATGCATTTGCCGTATTGATGATCGTGACCGGGCTGAATCTGTTTGGGCGCGAGATCTGGACCACGCTGCAGAGAAAGAAATTGTAGCAGGCAGGGCAAGGAGGGAATGAAATGAACCGCAAAATTCGGGTCGGCCGCTATACGGCCGCCGCTTTGCTCATTGTCGTGGGCGTACTGCTGATTATGGATAAACAATCGGGAACGGATTATCTCTACGGCATGGTAGACTGGTGGCCGCTGCTGCTGGTGGCCTTAGGCTTAGAATACATACTGCTGTTTTTGCTTATGCGGGGACGAAGCCGATCCGTGTCGGGCGCGGAGAATGCAGTGAAGGCCAAAATGCGGTTTCGGCCGGATGCGAAGGGTATTTTGTCGTCGCTGCTTTTGGCTGCAGTGGTGTTCATCGTTACTGAGCAGGACCATTACATGCATTTGTGGAACAGGGTCAGCCTGAACCTGGGAGCGGCTTCCATGGATTACAGCGCTGCAGCAGGGTATATGCAGGATAAAGGGACCATCCGGGTCCCGGTAGGCATGGAGACGTCCGATGTCGTCGTTCAAGGCGTGAACGGGGATATTTCGCTGCAGCGGGGCGATACCGATTCGATCGAAATTCGCACGGTAGTTTGGGTCGATCAAACGACGGAGGTACAGGCCAAGGCGGTGGCCGATGCTTCTTTCGTCACGGCGGAAGGTACACAGGTTATTCATATTACGGCAACGGGGAAAGCTTATGGAGAGAACGAAAAGACCCAGCCGCGAATGAACTTGACCGTTACGATTCCGGAAGATCGGAGATTCAATCTGGATATCCGGACATCCAACGGGGCGATATTGTTGAACCGTGCGGAAGCCATCAGCACCATTTCGGCCGAAACGGGGAATGGTCGAATTCGTATTAACAACGCAGTAGGCGATATTTCCGGAAAAACATTGAATGGGGACGTGATCGTGGCAGGAGCCATCGGCAATGTCGATCTGGACAGCAACCGGGGGGACATGAAGGCCCGCGACATTACGGGGGACGTGGACTTGACCACGCAAGTCGGGAGCATTAGCATCACGAATTCAACGGGCAGCTTTATCGCGGATACTCGGAACGGGAACATCACGATGGACGGGGCCAATCTGGGCGTCAAAGCGCAATCGCTGAACGGCAGCATCAATATCGTTTCGACGAAGATCGGCGGGGATTGGGACGTTTACAGCGCGGTGGGGGCCATCAATATTCTGCTGCCTCATCAAGGCGATTACAGCCTTAGCGGATCAAGCAGCTATGGAGAATTACGGACAGACCTGCCGTTCAAGGTGCGGAACAAGACGATTGAAGGGCAGCTTGGCGAAGGGGAATATACGGTCAAAATCGAGGGCAATAGCGACCTCGCCATTAATCGTAACCCTAGTCTTCCATTGCCGGGAGAAGATGAGCCTGATCTCGGAGGAGAGGATACCTCGGATAACGAAGGCCATTCGAACGGGGAAAACGGGCAAAATTCCCAAGGTGATTCGTCCGAAGTTCTGTAACCGTCGCGTTGACAATAAACTTGGTATCGCCGTACAATGAAAATAAGGCAAGTTAACATGGCTGGAGAGATCGTGGCCGTTCAACTGGCCAAGAATCAACTCTGAATGAGGAAACGGCGAAATTCGTTTCTCTCTGAGAGAACGAAAGGTAAGGCGGTGGGTTTTATGGGAACACGAGTCCAACATGCGTTGGAGCATCTGAAAACGACCGGTGTCCGTATTACACCCCAGCGTCATGCCATATTGAATTATTTGATGGAATCGATGGGGCATCCGACAGCCGATGAAATTTACCGTGCGCTTGAACCCCAATTTCCCAGTATGAGCGTGGCGACTGTATATAATAATTTGAAGATGTTTTTGGAAGCGGGCATGGTCCGAGAGTTGACATACGGCGACAATTCAAGTCGCTTTGATGCCAACGTGACGGATCATTACCATGTCATCTGCGATAAATGCGGCAAGATAGAAGATTTCAGCCATCCATATCTGGACAGTGTCGAGCGTCAGGCTGAAGCCAGCACGGGATTTGAAGTCCACGGGCATCGGCTGGAAGTATATGGGGTTTGTAAGAGTTGCAGGGCACAATAGAGATGAATTACAATATGAACGTGCAGAATTCGATTGGATTCTACACGTTTTTTGTTTGTTCACGGACGATTCATGCATGACATAGGAATGAGTTACACTAACGGAGGTAAACGTTTGAGTAGAAGAAACAGCTATACACGTCGAAAAAGGCGGGGCTCAGTCTTGCCTGTTTTGTTGGGGATTTGTTTGGTCGCTGGAGGCGCATATTGGTTGATTACAAATCTATGGTTAAATCAGCTTCACGAAGATCCGGATTGGGTCGGCATGAAGCAGCCTATATTTGTCGAAGGGCAGCTGATGGATGAAGAGGCTTCGGGTGCGGGAGATCAGCTCAAGCTGCCGCTCACGGTTCTGCAGGAAGCTGTGGATCCGGGCATTCGTTACGAAGCGGACACGGGAGATATCATCATTGCATCGCCAGAACGCGTTCTGCATATGAAGGAAGGCAGCACTCAGGCGGAGCTGAACCACAAAAACTACCCCCTGACGGTTGCTCCGGAGGCGGAAGGTAATGAAGTGTATATTCCGCTAAAACCATTGAAGGAAGTGTACGGCATTGCTGTGCAGGAGGATTCCTCCACTGGTGCGGTACTGCTGATGCGTGGAGGAGAAACGATCCAATATGCCACGATCGATGCAAAGTCGTCCAAGGCAGACCCAACGGTTCCGATGTACAAACGCGATGAAGAGCGATCTCCGATCATTGCGGATCTGCAGAACGGCATTCGCGTGCGCGTATGGCGCACCGGAACAGAACAGAGCTTTGTACAAACGGATAATGGATATGCCGGATATGTCGATAATGATCATGTCTCGCTAACGGAGAAAAAGACGGTGGATGAGCCGAAGTCAACTCCGACGGCGGCGGAGAAAAAGTGGAAGACCAAACCCGTCAATTTGGTGTGGGAAGCAGTGTACAATCGCCAACCTGACGTTGGCTCGATCGGCAGGATGCAGGGGGTTAATGTGGTCAGTCCGACATGGTTCCATATTACGGATGGCGAAGGCAGCGTAAGCAGCAAAGCGGACAAGACCTATGTCAACTGGGCTCACCGGTCAGGGATGGAAGTATGGGGATTGATGGACAACAGCTTTGACCCCGAGATCACGAAAAAGGCTCTGGCCACGTACGAGACACGCACTCATATCATTAAGCAAATGTTGGAATACGCGCAAACGTATCACCTTGATGGAATCAACATCGATTTTGAAAACGTGCAGACGGTGGACGGACCTAACGTGACCCAGTTCGTAAGGGAAATCAAAGCGATGGCTCGAATTCATGGGTTGATGCTGTCCGTCGACGTAACGCCAAAATCCAATAGCGAAATGTGGTCTGCCTTCCTGGATCGCCGTGCGCTTGGCGCATACGCGGATTACATTGTCGTTATGGCCTATGACGAGCATTGGGCTGCAAGTCCGGAGGCAGGTTCAGTTGCTTCGCTTCCGTGGACGGAAGCCTCGATGCGACGCATTCTTGAAGAAGACGAAGTTCCTTCGAAAAAACTGATTATGGCAGTTCCTTTATATACGCGCATTTGGACCGAGGAGAAGGACGAGAACGGAGAGGTTAAAGTTTCGTCCAAGGCTGTTGGCATGGATACCGTGCAGGAACTGATCAAGGAAAAGAAGCTTAAACCTAAGCTCGACAAAGAGAGCGGGCAGAACTATGTGGAGTATCAAGAAGAGGATGCAACCAAGAAAATATGGATCGAGGATCAAGTTTCCCTTCAGGCCCGGGTGGATTTGATTGCCGAACTGAAGCTTGGCGGCGTGGCTGCATGGAACCGAAGTTTTGCAAATGCATCGGCTTGGGAGACCCTTCAAAAGGCGGGTTATACGAAATAAAGTCTGTTGGAATCATTTATCATTTAATCTGAACCGAGATGTACTGCGCCGCTTGGCAGAGTTGCGGCATGAGAAAAAGGAAGGCCCGGCATAACAGCCGGGCTTTTTGTATGCATATCTAAGTTGTCAGCTGATTGGAAATCGGACGGCTCAGGTGTGTGGCTCCGTGTGGGAATGGCTGCCTGAGCTCATTGTGGAAGGCGCTTTCAGTACTGGGTGAGTATTGGCCTTCGCCGGATCGAGTGTGAGGATGGTGTGGCAAAACATGCACCGATCCGTCTTGCCAAGCATTTTGGTAAGTTTGCCGCATTCGGGACATTCCAATTGAACGGCGCTTGTGGAGAGCATTCCTGCCCAAAAGTAGATGGCCACGCTCGCAACCATCGCAACAAGCCCGATGACGAGACCCACGGCTGCCACGATTTTGCCTGCATGTCCCCAGAATACGATGCCGGCGGTTCCCAGTACCATTAGTCCCATGCCTAACATGGTAAGCAGCAGCCCCCAAGTGCGAAAAGCATTAATTTTAGCCGTTTTAAAAACCATAAAAAATGCTCCCATCGTATGAGTAGTATCGTACCTGGAAAAGAAGGAAACTTCAGTCTGGATGTAGAATTACATTATAACTGACTTGGCGCTAGTCCGCCATGAATGTATGGAGGGAATCGTGGAATTAAAGAACATGGATTTATTGTCCGGTCAATCGGAAGGGACGGCAGCAGTGGGGGCCATCGCCTATTCACGCTCGGGAGAGCGATTCCACGGCTCCCTGATTCAGGATTTCGAATTGGTAGTATTGGTTGTGTGCGATACGGAAGAGATTGCTTCCAGAATCGGCCATTACAAATCGGGGGATCTTCGTTACCAAATCGTATATGCAGGGCTGCATGAACTTAAAAGCAGTATCATTACGGGAGAGAACAACAATCTGCTGAAATGTTTGACTGATGGAGACATCATTTGGGAATCGGACGGTACATTGAGTGCATTAAGGGAGGAATTATTGGCTTTCGGTCCGAAACTACAGGAGCAGAAGCTGCTTCATGAGTTCGCCTGTTTTTTACGGATGTATGTTGAAGCCAAACGGTACATTCAGGAAGGTCATGTGGTTGATGCGTATTATAACGTCCTTGAAGCTCTTGGTAACTGGGCCAGAATCGTGCTGATTGAACAAGGGTTGTATCCTGACCATGCGGTATGGACGCAAGTCCGCAATCTGGATCGGGCTCTTTGGAAACTGTATGAGGAAATGACGGTCAGCTCTGAAACGCTGGAGCAACGTGTGGAGTTGGCTTTGCTGGCGTGCGAATTTTCCGTCATGTCCAAAATGATGGATTGTTCGGCTTTGCTTTTGCGGGTACTGCGAAGCCGCAGGGAACCCTGGTGCATGGATGAGCTGCTGCATCACCCGGAACTTAAATTTGTAGCTGAGGACCTTCCGTTAATTTTGCGCAAGCTCGTGTTCCGGTCCATGGTCAAAGAGTCGGCCGGATGGCCTTCGATCGTTGAAGGCAATGGTCGGGAGATTCGTTATTGGGTCGAAACTTGATCGTTTACCGGACTGCATAACGTATGAAAAGGAAGGGGAGACCCTTCCTTTTTTGTATGTTTTACACGTGGTTAAATATTTTAATAAAAAGTATTGACTCAAATTAGTCGGATATGATACATTATATCTCGTTCCGCTAAAAGCTTGTATCTGAAAACAAGTGAGCGAAACAGAATCAAAAAACAACTCCTGAAAAAAAAGTTGTTGACAAAAAAACAGAAGATATGATATATTATTTAAGTCGCCGCCGAAAATGAGCGGTGAGGAAAATGAGAAACATATCAATGATTTGATCTTTGAAAACTGAACAACGAGTGAGTAATGCGAAGGTTTTTGGTACATGTCGTATGACTGTATGAAAACCG
>NZ_JAVYAE020000011.1:0-201142 GCF_032334105.1 Paenibacillus hubeiensis | reverse complement strand
GGGGACCACAGGGATCGCTTGGTCCACTTCGAACCAAGAGGTTCGATTACCCAAGAATCCCCCACTTCAAGCGAAGGTTAAGTGGTGGGAGTGTTCAAACAGCGCTTCTCTTTCTTGTTCGCTAAACATGGCGACTCAGCTCCTGTGCAAAATAAATGGGCCAGGCTGGTTGGCAGTGGATGCCGGAACGGGCACGGCCATATGATTGTAATATAAGTATAGCGGCGCTGGTTCGTATAGCCAATGAACGCCCTGTGCAAAACCTGAAAAGTATCTATTCAGGATGGATGTAATATGCTATAATTAAGAGTCGTGTACCTGTATTTACTTGTGTGCGCTGTTTCAGCAATGAAAGCGGGCAAACATGCAGCGTACAGGATTCTTTTTTAACCTAACCATCACAAGCAAAGGATTTGATGACGTTGTAGCGAGAGTGTGCGTCAGTCATTGAATGAAATGTTGCGGCAGGGCTTACAAGCAAGGCCCAAGGCATTGTGAACTATAGATTCGAAACATGGAAATGCATGAATGATGTTGCGATAGACGAAAGCGGAACAAAATAAAGCGCGAGGTGACGAAAATGTTGGATAAATTGCAAGCATTGGCTGATCGTTACGAGAAACTCAGCGAGCTGCTGTGTGACCCGGATGTAGCCAGCGACAACAAAAAATTGCGGGAGTATTCCAAAGAACAGTCGGATTTGCAGCCGACGTATGAAGCGTATAACGAATACAAGCAGGCCAGCGAAGATCTCGAAGCTGCCAAAGAAATGCAGGGCGAGAAGCTGGACGACGAGATGCGCGAAATGGTCAAAATGGAAATCGAGGAGCTCACGGCTCGCTTGAAGGAGCTGGAAGAGCGAATTCGCGTGCTTATGCTGCCGAAGGACCCTAACGACGATAAAAACGTCATCGTGGAGATTCGCGGCGCGGCCGGCGGGGACGAAGCGGCGCTGTTTGCGGCCGATCTGTACCGGATGTATACGCGTTATGCGGATACGCAAGGCTGGCGCGTGGAACTGATGGACGCCAATACGAACGACCTGGGCGGCTTCAAAGAGGTCATCTTCCTGATCAACGGACGCGGCGCGTACAGCAAAATGAAATACGAGAGCGGCGCGCATCGCGTGCAGCGTATCCCTTCCACCGAATCCGGCGGACGGATCCATACGTCCACATCGACGGTGGCGGTATTGCCCGAGGCCGAAGAGATCGACATCGAAATCCATGACAAGGACATTCGCGTAGATACGTTCTGTTCCAGCGGCGCGGGCGGACAGTCCGTCAACACGACGAAATCGGCGGTTCGCGTAACCCACGTTCCGACCGGCATCGTAGCAACTTGTCAGGACGGCAAATCGCAGAACTCCAACAAGGAGAAAGCGCTGCAGGTGCTTCGCACCCGGATCTATGACATGATGCGCCAGGAAGAAGAAGCGAAGTACGCGGGTGAACGGAAAAGCAAAGTGGGAACGGGCGACCGAAGCGAGCGGATTCGTACGTACAACTTCCCGCAAAGCCGCGTAACGGATCACCGTATCGGCCTGACCATGCACAAGCTGGATCAGATCATGAACGGCGAGATCGAAGAGATCGTGTCTGCGCTCACGATTGCCGAGCAGACCGAGATGATGGAAAGAGGAGAATAATCTGTGACTCAGGCGAAATTCGTGATGACGCCGGAGCAGAGCTGCCGGGAAGCCTTCGTGGAGGCTTCCTCTTTTTTGGAGAAGTGCGGCGTGACAGAGCCGCACAATAACGCCCGGCTGCTGCTGGAGCATGTACTCGGCCTCGAAGGGGCCGCGTACTACATGAAGCTGCCGGAGCCGTTCCCCGGCGAGCTGCGCAGCCGCTGGGAAACGGCCGTGACGCGCAAGGCCGCGGGCGAGCCTGCGCAATACATCATCGGCAGCCAGGAGTTTTACGGGCTGCCGTTCGAGGTCACGCCGGCCGTGCTGATTCCGCGGCCGGAGACCGAGCTGCTGGTCGAAGCCGTGCTGCGCGCGGCCGACCGCGTGTTTGCCGCCGGCGACGCGGTGCGCGCCGTCGACGTCGGCACGGGCAGCGGGGCCATCGCGGTGACGATGGCCGCGCAGCGCCCGCGCTGGCAGGTAGCCGCCGGGGACATCTCGGCGGCGGCGCTGCAAGTGGCCGCGCGGAACGCGGCGGCGAACGGCGTGCGGATCGACTTCCGTGAAGGCGATCTGCTGGCTCCGTTCGCGGGGGAACGGTTGGACATCCTGGTGTCCAACCCGCCCTACATCCCGGCGGAGGATATCGCCGGGCTGCAGCCGGAGGTGCGCGACCATGAGCCGCGCACTGCGCTGGACGGCGGGCCGGACGGGCTCGCGCCGTACCGGATCATGCTGCGGCAGCTCGCGCTGCTGCCCGCGCCGCCGCAGGTGATCGGCTTTGAGCTTGGCCAAGGGCAGGCGCGCGACATTGCAGCCATGCTGGAGGCTGCCGGACACTGGCCGGAAATCGTCATCGTGCCGGACCTTGCCGGCATCGAACGTCACGTCCTCGGAATTCGCGCTTCGGAACCGGTGACAGAAGTGTAAGATTCGGCGGGTTTTCTTTTTGCCGCGAAATCCTCTACAATGGATATACCGAAGATTGTCGATATTTGGGGGAACGTAACGCATGCTCGATAAATTTAAAAAAATTGATTACACGATCGTCTTTATATTGCTGGTTCTGATGGCGATAAGTATCTTATCCATCTACAGTACAACTTTTGGCCGGCCTAAACTTGAATCACTCACCAAGGGTGCCGTGATGTTTTACATTTTGGGTTTTGTCGTCTTTTTTGGCATCTCGATGATTAACTACAACTTCATTATCAAAAATTACTTGTACATTTACGGTGCCGGCATGGCTTTGCTGGTCATCGTTACTTTCTTCGGTAAGGAGTACTATGGTGCCAAAGGTTGGTTGTCTGTATTTGGTGTCAGTTTGCAGCCTGCCGAGCTGTTCAAGCTCTGCCTGATCGTGTTTCTGTCAGCGCTGCTGGCGCGAAAGCCGAATCGGCGGCTGTATTTCGGCAGGGATGTCATTCCGGTATCCTTGTGCGTATTACCGCCGTTGCTGCTGGTCTTGCTGCAAAATGACTTGGGGAATGCACTCAGCTACGTGGTCATCCTGATCGGATTGCTCTGGATCGGCAACATTAAGTTTACGCATGCGTTGATCGGATTCGTCATTGCGGTTGCTGCTTTTATCGGCGGGACCCAGGCTTATATCCATTACCACGACGAAATCGTCAAGTTTCTGAAGGATATCGGCCGATCGCACTGGGCAGACCGCTTCGATCCTTGGCTTGTGCCGGACCAGACGTCACGGGACGTCTTGTGGCAAACGTATAATGCCAAGCTGGCTATCGGCTCGGGCGGCATTACTGGTAAAGGATATATGCAAGGCACGACCATTCAATCGAATCGCGTGCCTCTGGCTTATGCGGATTCCATCTTTGTACAGATCGGCGAGGAATTCGGTTTTGTCGGAGCGTCCGTACTGCTCTTGTTATACTTTATTCTCATTCACCGTCTTGTACTGATTGCACTGGAGTGTAAGGATCGAGCCGGACCTTATCTCATTGTGGGCATTATTGCCATGCTGCTCTACCAGATCTTCGTTAACATCGGTCCGTTTATTGGTCTGATGCCGCTGACAGGCATCACGCTGCCGTTTATCAGTTCTGGGGGTACTTCGCTTATGTTGAATATGCTTAGTATGGGGATCGCTATGAGCATCAAGGTGCATACCGAGGAGAATGAAGACATTCTCGGCACGACGGAGCAGCCAACCATCAGCGAACTGTTTGTAAAGCTGTTCAAGCGGAAGCGGCCGCAATCTGAGGAAGAACAAGGGGATCTTGCCTGAACGATAGGCTGAGGTGATCCTCTGAACGGCAAGCCACCGTGGGATCGCCCTATCTTCACGGAATATGCATCACAAAATAACCCCGAAAGAAGAAGTGGAGTCATCCGCTCGTTCTTTCGGGGTTATTTCCATTTGTTCATTGTATTGGATATAATAGTGTTGCATCTGGGAAAAATTTCTTGATGCCTATTCCGTTTGTATCGCGTAAAGGTCGAGGGGGAACAACGGCATGTGGAGCTTGTTGAAGAAGATGGATGGCGTTATTCTGTTCGTGCTGTTCCTGTTGATGATATTTAGCGTGGTTACGGTATACAGCGCTGTGCAGGCAAGTCCGGAACTGGGACGCCATCATATAAAGACACTGTTATTTTATGTCGCTGGTTTCGCAGCCGTGTTCGGTATTGGTCTGGTTAACTATAAGCTGTTCATTAAGTATGCGTTCTGGATTTACTGGGTCGGTATTCTGTTGCTGATCCTCGTTCATTTTGTCGGGAATGCCATCAACAATGCCAATGGGTGGTTGCAGATCGGATCGTTCTCCCTTCAACCTGCGGAGCTGTTTAAGCTGGTGCTGATTTTGTTTCTGGCCAAACTCCTGCTGATCAGGACGAAACGGCCGCTTGGCTTCTGGCGGGATGTCGTTCCCATCGGATTGTGGACGTTCCTGCCGTTTGCTTTGGTCATGGCTCAGAACGATCTGGGCAACGCGCTTGGTTACGTTGTTATTTTGGCGGCCGTGCTTTGGATCGGGAATATCAAGCTGTCTCACGCTCTGATCGGTTTGGCGATCATAGGGGGTTCAATATTTGGCTTTGTACAGGCGTATACGACATACCATGATGAGATTTATACGTTTTTGGAAGCGGCGGATCGGGAGCATTGGGCAGAGCGGATCGATCCATGGCTCGTACCGGAGAAAGCGACGGCGAAGGCTTCCTGGCATACGAAAAACGCCGGGCTTGCGATCGGATCGGGCGGCATTACCGGGAAGGGGTACCTTCAAGGAACTTCGGTTCAAAGCGGAAGGGTGCCCTATACGTATTCGGATTCCATTTTCGTGGTCATTGCCGAGGAGTTCGGCTTCGTTGGCGGTTCGGTGCTGCTTCTGCTCTACTTTATCCTGATCCACCGGATGGTGCTGATCGCGCTTGAATGCAAGGATCGGACCGGACCTGTCATCATTGTGGGCGTGATCGGCATGCTGCTGTATCAGGTTTATGAAAATATCGGCGCATTCCTCGGCCTGATGCCTTTAACGGGAATTACGCTGCCCTTCATCAGTTACGGCGGGACGTCGCTGCTGATCAATATGGCGTGCATCGGATTTGTGATGAGCATCAAGCTGTACGGGCATGAAGAGGACGATGATTTTGGTTTTGCGGAACAGAGGAGCGGATTGTGGGGACGGTTAAAAGGCAGGATGGGAACAGGCAAGATGACGGGATGATCCGGACGTGGTTGGTTCAAACGTACGGGAGAAGCGCCGGAATATATATTTTGCAATATTGCTAGATTCGTGAATTTAATAGGTTTACTTTCGTCTCCCCCGGGCATACTGATAGACATGAGAGAGTTGCAGGGAACATGACTACGGGAGCCAAGGGGGAGAACGGGATGAGCAGACGATTCGTGAAACAAATTGGACTTATTATAGCCTGTCTTATGATGGTAATTATGATGTGGGAAGGACAGAAAACGGATGCAGCCGTAGCGGCCGCGAACATTCCGGAGCAATCGATCCGTTTGCGCATTTTGGCCAACTCGGATTCCGCCGGAGACCAGCTCGTGAAACGCGAGATTCGCGATGCTGTCGTTGCCCAGATGGATCAGTGGGTATCGGTGCTGGACAACCCGCAGAGCATCGAGGATGCGCGTGCTGTCATCCGTCGCCATTTGCCCGAGCTGGAGGCGTTGGTGGGAGCGGAGCTTAAGAGTCGCGGGCTGAACTACGATTATCAGGTGGAGCTTGGGGTGGTTCCTTTTCCGACCAAACTGTATGGGGGTACCGTATATCCCGCCGGGGATTATGAAGCAGTGCGCGTAACACTGGGGAAAGGCGAGGGGCAAAATTGGTGGTGCGTTCTTTTCCCGCCGCTGTGCTTCATCGATGCAGGTACGGGCGATGCGTTGGCCAAGCCGACGACGGCGTCTGCCGCCGCTGCTGCCGAGCCTGGAGCTGTGAAAACCGCCGCGTCTGTTCAGGACGCTGCTCCGGAAGCGCGCTTCTTCTTGTGGGATTTGGCGGTCAATGTCTGGAGCTGGGTAACCGGATGGTTTGCTTGATGTTCATATCGATTCAACCGGGACGGTCTCCAAAGTGGGCACTGTCCTTTTTTTACGGCATGCTGCCGCGGCAGCGAGCCCGTCCGGGAGCAGCAGGGATGTGTTATAATTGGGGAACGACGCTGTTACCATATTTGTTGCAGGAAGGAACCTGACGAATATCTTGCGTTTGTAACGAAGAAGGATAAATACTAATGTACTGATGTTTGTTCGAGCGCTGGTGGCGTATAACTATATAAACCACAAAAACATACACACGCTAACGGAGAGGCAGAACCAATCTGAAGAAGCGAGGCGTGCGTATTTATCACCGGATTTTCCCTTAAAGAAAGAGGATTCGAAAAAATCTGGGGATAAGAGCGATCGGAAGATCGTACTGCACTCGCAGTGGCCTTGTGTGATTGATAGTGCGGTTTATATAGTATCCGTGCGAGCGAACATAACCTACTATGAACGTTTGGGAATGATGAATAGATGAACAGAGAACAAGAAGCGATGCAGCCGTTAAGCAATACGAATGGAAATGCAGGAGAGGCGGGCGTTGGTTTTCAACAAGGCCAGCCGATGAAGGATACGGTCATTTGGGACGTGAAGGTGCTGATCAACCCGGAAGATGGGGATGGAAAAAAGGAGAGCGCTTCTGCAAGGCAGCAGGCGCTCGTGGACTTGCAGGCTGCCGCAGCCTGCCTACGTCAAGGGGAAACCGTTGCCTTCCCGACCGAAACGGTGTACGGCCTCGGTGCGGATGCGCGCAGCACGGCAGCGGTGGAAGCCGTATTCGCCGCCAAGGGGCGGCCTTCCGACAACCCGCTGATCGTGCATATTGCCCGCCGCGACCAGCTGGATCCGCTGGTGACGGAGGTCAATGCCACTGCGGAAGCGCTGATGGATGCGTTTTGGCCTGGACCGCTTACGCTGGTGCTGCCTGTTAGAGAAGGCGCGGTATCGCCTCGCGTCACCGCCGGATTGGATACAGTGGGCGTGCGCATGCCGGACCATCCGGTTGCGCTGCAGCTGATCGCGGCGGCGGATTGCCCGGTCGCCGCGCCAAGCGCCAACCGCTCGGGGCGGCCAAGCCCTACGCTCGCGTCACATGTGCGCGAGGACCTGGCTGGCCGCATCGGCGGCATTGTGGACGGCGGCCCCACAGGGGTGGGCGTCGAGTCCACAGTGGTGCAGGCCGGTGACGACGGTACCGTCACCATCCTGCGCCCTGGCGGCATCACGGCGGAGCAGCTGTCCGCCGTGGCCGCCCGCGTCGCCACGGACCCGGGCCTGCTGGCCGAAGGGCCCGGCGGCGACGATCGCCCGGCGCCGCGCTCGCCGGGCGTGAAGTACACGCACTATGCGCCCGTTGGCGCGCTGTGCGTGGTGGAGGGGCCGCCTGATGCGGTGGCGGCCTGGATCGGCGCCGCCCTCGCGGAGGCGGCGCAGCGCGGGGAGCGCACCGCAGTGCTGGCGTTCGCCGAGCACGCGGAGCAGTACCGCGCCGACGCAGTGTTCTCGCTGGGCGAAGCCAGCGAGCTGGAGGAAGCTGCGCGCAGGCTGTACGCCGCGCTGCGCAGCTGCGATGAGCAGGGCGCCACGTATATCGTGGCGGAAGCCTGCTCGCGCGAAGGGCTTGGCGCAGCCGTCATGAATCGGCTGCTCAAGGCGGCGGGCCACCGACTGATTCAGGTCGGATGACCCGCCGGGAGCGGCCCGCGGCGCTATGCTCGGGTGCGCCGCACCGCGCTTTCGCGGCTCCGCCGCAGCATGCCCGGTCAGACGCATCACCTCCAGTCGCCTCGACCTCGCCCGTGCTTACAGGGCATGCACCACGCTTTGTTCTGCGCCTGCCCGGTCGGTCTGCCGCACCCCGTTACGTCCCGTCCAGCTCTAACGAACCCTGGTCACGTTATTTGGCGCGAAATAGCGCTCGTGATTGTGCAGCGAACCTGAAGCACGCTATGGGATATGAAATGGCGTGTAGAAGGCCACTTTCAGCGAAATAACGTTACTGAAGCTCGTTAGAATTGGAACGGTCATCATTTTGATGAAATAAGACTGCTGATGTTCGTCAGCGCCCTGATTACATCCTCCATCCGCCCATTCCTTCCCGAACGGCGATAAAGCGAATCGTTTGGCCCGACGCTGCCGGGTTTCCGGCAGCCTCTTTAATTATCCCTGGTCATGTTTATGGCCTTGTCCGCATATCGTGTACAAGAATCTTTTACGGGACATGGGGGAATGGGGATGTGGGATGTATCTGCCCATGTGGGGCAGCTGGTAACCATTTTGATCATGGCTGTGGCTCTTGGGCTGGATGCCTTTTCTCTGGGGATCGGCATCGGCATGAAAGGCATACGGTTGCGGGATGTGCTGAAGATCAGCACGGTGACGGCCTTGTTTCACGTCATCATGCCATTGATCGGCATGGTGACGGGCAAATACGTCAGTGCCCTGTTGGGAGACATCACGACATATGCGGCGGGTGGCTTGCTTATTTTGCTGGGTGGGCATATGATCTGGAACGCTTTTCGGGAAGGAGATACCAAGCTGGTTGATCACCGTACCATGCTGGGGGTCACGTTATTCTCGTTCAGCGTAAGCATAGACTCGTTCTCGGTTGGCGTATCGCTGGGCATGTTTAGCAGCAATTTGTTGCTCACCGTGCTGGCATTCGGGATTTGCGGCGGCGTGATGTCCATCATGGGCCTTTTGCTCGGACGGCGTGTCAGTCAAAATCTTGGCGATTACGGCGAGGCTGTCGGGGGAGCGATCTTGTTAGCTTTCGGGCTGCTTTTTATTTTCTGAACGTTGTGCGGTGTACATGTTTTCAACAGGGCTTAACATATCCTATAATAGCAAGAAAGCATCGATAGAATGGGTCCGGTTTATTCGAATATGAAAATATATCGATGGATGCTTGGTCCATAGTTTCATAAAGCATCCGAGTACTGCATGTGAAAGCCGATATTTCAAGCAACAAACGGTTAATCGTAGTTCGCCTGTGCAAAAAAACGCTTCGTTAGCGTTTTTTACGGAATTTATGGCGTTATTCATATATGGACATCATTTTGAATGGGGAGGCTTGCACGATGAAACATATTTTGTTTGTATGCACCGGAAATACATGCCGCAGCCCCATGGCTGAAGGACTGATGCGCAAGCTGGCAGCCGACCGGGGGATCGAGGTGGAGGTGCGTTCCGCCGGGGTTGCGGCGACGACGGGTATGCCGATTTCCCATCATGCGGAAGCGGTTTTGCGGGATCATGACGTCCGCGGCCCCGAACACTCCACGCAGCTGAATGCCGATCTGATCGAATGGGCGGATCTTGTGCTTACGCTGACCAGAGGGCACAAGCAGCATGTTATTCAAGTGTTTCCAGACTCGGTCCACAAAACGTATACGCTGAAAGAGTACGTGGAAGACGATGAACAGGTTATGAACGACTTGCAGGAACTGGACAGCCTGTTCGCCACGCTGGAGATGAAACGAGCGCTCGGCCAGGAAATTTCGGCAGACGAGCGCGAGCGTGCCATCGAGATTCGTCAACGTATCCCGAGCTTTGACATCTCCGACCCGTTCGGCGGGAGCCGGGATGATTACAATGTGGCCGCAGCTGAAATTCGCACCGCGCTGGACCGATTGCTGGACAAACTGGAATAGCGTCTGCAGAGCATAAGGCTGTTGTTCGTCAAGATGGGATGACATTGTCAAACAGGACATCGAGTGTAAATTTCCCGTTGATTTTAAGCGCGGGTTGATTTATGATGAAATGGAAAACAGGGATCTGGTGTAACTGGCGACAAAAGTGGGTTTAACCACGGTGGAGCACCAGAACAAACGGCCGGTCGCCTGGGCAAAAGAGCAATTCTGCGATACCCGCAGACTGCTCTTTTTTCGTATTTCGTCCGTTTATTCGCTATAATGGTACCTGAAATGCCACGCATGCATGCGAGACAATCCAGAGGAAGCAGGGCATGATTTAATCGGGAGGCGATAGGATGACAACGGAGTTGGATTCGCATCAACCCGGATTGCAGGAGCAGACCGCAGCGGTGTTGCGTGAACTGGCGATTGCGGGCAAGCTTGGGCCTGGGCAGATCGTGGTGATCGGTACCAGCACAAGCGAGGTTGCAGGCAAACGGATTGGTACGGGCGGTGCCTTTGAAGTTGCCCAGCAGCTGCTTGACGGTATTCGCGAGGTACAACAGGAATTCGGTTTCGACACGGCGTTTCAGTGCTGCGAGCATTTGAATCGTGCTCTGGTCATGGAACGTTCGGTGTTGACGCGCCTTGGATTGACCGAGGTGGGAGCCGTTCCGGTGCCAAAGGCAGGCGGCTCCATGGCAGCCGCGGCCTATCGCTCGCTGGCGAAACCATGTCTGGCTGAACATGTGCAGGCCCATGCGGGGGTGGACATCGGAGAAACGATGATTGGCATGCATTTGCGCCATGTTGCAGTACCTTTTCGCACGACTCTTCGCTATATCGGCGAAGCGCGGGTAACGGCCGCGTTGACCCGGCCCAAACTCATCGGCGGGGAACGCGCGGTGTATCGTTTGGACGAAGAGCTTGATTCAACATTTTGTGACTGACTAACTTCATTTATAAACGGGAGGAATTTAATCATGGAACAATTGCGCAAGAGTGACCCGGCAGTACTGGAAGCGATGAATCTCGAATTGAAACGCCAACGCAACAACATCGAGCTGATCGCATCCGAGAACATCGTCAGCGAAGCGGTAATTGAAGCGATGGGTTCTGTACTTACGAACAAATATGCCGAAGGATATCCGGGCAAACGCTACTATGGCGGATGCGAACACGTGGATATCGTTGAGGATATCGCGCGCGATCGCGCAAAAGAGCTGTTTGGTGCGGAGCATGTTAACGTACAGCCCCATTCCGGTGCGCAAGCGAACATGGCGGTATATTTGGCAGCGCTGAAACCAGGCGACACCGTGCTCGGCATGAACCTGGCCCATGGCGGACACTTGACGCACGGCAGCCCGGTCAATGCATCCGGTTTGTTGTACAATTTCGTGGCTTACGGCGTACAGGAAGACACGTTCATGATTGATTACGACGAAGTTCGCAAAGCGGCATTCAAACATCGTCCCCGCCTGATCGTTGCCGGTGCAAGTGCATATCCGCGCACGATCGATTTCGAAAAACTTGCCGCCATCGCCAATGATGTAGGCGCGTTGTTCATGGTCGACATGGCTCACATCGCAGGCCTTGTGGCTGCCGGATTGCATCCAAGCCCGGTTCCGCATGCTCATTTCGTAACGACAACGACGCACAAAACGCTGCGCGGACCTCGCGGCGGTATGATTCTGTGCCGGAAATCGTGGGCTGCGGCGATCGACAAAGCCGTATTCCCTGGTTCCCAAGGCGGGCCGCTGATGCACGTCATCGCATCCAAAGCGGTAGCCCTTGGCGAAGCATTGCAGCCTTCTTTCAAAACATATGCTCAAAACGTCGTGAAAAATGCGCAAGTTCTGGCTGAAACGCTCATCAGCGAAGGCTTGAACATCGTGTCCGGCGGTACGGACAACCACTTGATGCTCATCGACACTCGCAGCGTGAACATCACGGGTAAAGAAGCGGAGCATGTGCTCGATTCCATTGGTATCACCGTCAACAAAAACGCCATTCCTTTCGATCCGACCAGCCCGTTCATCACAAGCGGCATCCGGATCGGTACGCCTGCGGCAACGTCGCGCGGCATGGATGAGGAAGCGATGGTTGCGATCGGTAAAATCATTGCCAAAACGTTGAAAAACCCGAAAGATACAGCGATTCTGGATGAAGCGCGCAGCGAAGTAACGAAGCTGACCGACAAATTCCCGCTGTACACTGACCTGAAATACTAGAATTTACTTCTTCAAGGACCGGACACTATGTTTCCGGTCCTGTTTTTGTAGGATTCGTTTTTCTGTAATGATTCGATGTCCTTGGAGGGTGTAATTCGGTGTGGGTGATGATATAATATACAGGATTTATCGGGCCGGATGAATGATCGTCAGGCGATATTGGATAAGCTGTACATTGAAGAACTTACCGGAGGGACAAATTAAGATGCGAAAATTGGTAATATGTGATCATCCTTTGATTCAACACAAACTGACGTTTATTCGCGACATGCGTACAAATACGAAAGATTTCCGCGAACTCGTGGACGAGGTAGCCACATTGATGGCCTACGAGATTACGAGAGAGATTCCGCTGGAATCGATCGACGTTCAGACTCCTGTTGCCCAAACGAAAGGAAAAGTGATTTCGGGCCGCATGCTCGGACTGGTGCCGATCCTTCGCGCAGGCCTGGGTATGCTGGATGGCGTCGTGAAATTGCTGCCTGCAGCGAAGGTTGGCCATGTCGGCTTGTTCCGTGACCCGGAAACGCTGCAGCCTGTCGAATACTACACCAAACTGCCTACGGATGTGACGGAACGCGAGTTGATCGTGATCGACCCGATGCTGGCCACCGGCGGATCGGCCATCGCGGCGATTGACGTGCTCAAAAAGCGCGGCTGCACCCAAATCAAAATGATGAACCTTGTAGCAGCACCGGAAGGCGTAAAGGCTGTTCATGATGCTCACCCGGATGTGGACATTTACGTGGCTGCATTGGACGAGTGCCTGAATGACCATGGATACATCGTTCCCGGACTGGGAGATGCAGGAGACCGCCTGTACGGCACAAAATAAGCGCACGTCTCTGTGCGGTAGTAGAAAAGGGGCTTTGCTCGAATGTCCAACAAAATCAAAGTAATGACGATTTTCGGCGTGCGGCCGGAAGCGATCAAAATGGCTCCGCTCATTTTGGAACTGCAGAAGTATCCTGAATCGATCGAGTCGATCGTGTGCGTAACGGCACAGCATCGCCAGATGCTGGATCAGGTTCTCGAGGTGTTCAACATTAAACCGGACTACGATCTGGATGTCATGAAAGAACGTCAGACGTTGAACGAAATCAGCATCCGCGTATTGCAAGGGCTCGAACCTGTACTTCGCGAAGCGAAACCGGATATCGTATTGGTTCATGGGGATACGCTGACGACGTTCCTGGCCAGTTATGCCGCTTTCATGCAGCAGATTCAAGTGGGTCACGTGGAAGCTGGGCTTCGGACATGGAACAAGCTTTCTCCATATCCCGAAGAGATGAACCGTCAGCTTACGGGCGTATTGGCAGATATGCATTTTGCGCCGACGGACTGGTCTGCCTCGAACCTCGCCAAAGAAAATAAACCGGAGTCTAGTACCTACGTCACAGGCAATACGATCACGGATGTGTTTCAATATACAGTACGGCAGGGTTATACACATCCGGTACTTGATTGGGCGCAAGGCAAACGCCTTGTGCTGATGACAGCTCACCGCCGTGAATCCCAAGGCGAGCCTCACCGCAACATTTTCCGGGCCGTCAAACGGATTGCCTACGAGTTCGAAGATATTGCCATCGTGTACCCGGTGCATCCAAGTCCTGCTGTGAAGGAGCCGGCTCACGAAATTTTGGGAGATCATCCCCGAATTAAACTTATTGATCCGCTAGACGTAGTGGATTTGCATAACTTTTACCCGCATACTCACTTGATTTTGACCGATTCAGGCGGTTTGCAGGAAGAAGCGCCTTCGTTTGGCGTGCCTGTCCTTGTTCTTCGGGATACGACGGAGCGTCCCGAGGGCATCGAAGCTGGCACCCTGGAGCTTGTCGGGACGAGTGAGGAACGCGTTTATGAACGGACGCGGGCTTTGCTAACGGACGATACACTCTATGAAAGCATGAGTCAGGCTGCTAATCCGTACGGTGACGGACAGGCTTCGGAAAGAATTGTCAATGCGATTTTGCACCATTTTGGCAGGAAAGACGAAAGACCGGAATCATTTCACAGAAAATTCAAAAAATAATTTACTTTTTTTGTTCGATTCACGAAGGGTACAGCATACAGTTAAACTGTACGGTTTACGCGGGTTTATGGGCTTTTGAGGGCTTATAAATCCGTCGTTTTACCCTTTAAAACGCTAAAATCATTCAATTGACAAAGGCTCTCATCATTCAGTAAAATTAACTGGGATTGCAAGGGTGGCGTGGAAAATGGCCGATTCGAACAAACCAAATTCATCCCGTAACCATGACGATAACGTGTGGAAAGCGATGGGGCTCGTGACAGCTTTTGGGATCGAGATTGCCGTCCTCGCCGTTGCCGGATATTTCGTCGGCTCCTGGGTAGACAAGACCTTTGGAACTACCGGAATATGGACCGCCGTAAGCGTTCTCTTTTTTCTGGCGGCAGGCGGCGTGAGCATCTACTTTATCGCGAAAAAATTCATGGGGGAAAGTGATGAGTGAACTAACCAGACTTCGCAAATGGATGACAGTGTGCGTTATGACCATCCTCATGATCTGTTTCCTGATTGCCGCATTGTTTCCCGACATCCAGACGATCGCAGTCGGACTGGCTTTGGGCGTAGGCATCAGCTGGATCAATGCTTCCTATCTCGGACGCAAAGTGAGGATTATGTCGGAAGATGCGGCTGGGGGTAATTTGAAGAGGGTAAATCTGGGATTTTTGACAAGGGCGGCACTTGCGGTGCTCGGTGTTTTTCTGGCGATGCGGTATCCGCAGTACTTCAATACATACGCGGTCGTGGGTGGCCTCGTCTTTGCGCAATTTTCCCTCCTATTTATAGGGATCATCTTATCCCGCAACACAGAATCATAGAACTGAACCGAATTGAACGCGAGAAAGGGGTGAGAAAAATATGCATGAAGCTCCCATTATTGATCTGGGTGGATTCAGACTGGACTTGTCGGTTGTACTGATGCTGGTGGTGACTAGCTTAATCGTCTTTATCATTTGTAAACTGGCGACAAGAAACTTGTCTGTAGACAACCCAGGTAAAATGCAGAACTTTTTGGAATGGGCCATCGAGTTTGTTCGCAACCTGATCTCGAGTACGATGGACATGAAGAAGGGCCAGCATTTCCTTACTCTGGCAACAACCATGATTATGTTTATTTTTGTGGGTAACATGCTTGGGCTTCCTTTTGGGGTAGTCACTGGCATGACTGATGTAAGTCAGGCACAGATTGCGGGTCAACCGATCGTAAGTGCTGTCGAAGCATTCAACGAAGCGCATGAGAAAGATCCGAATGCTCACCCTCACATTGAGATTGCTTGGTGGAAATCACCGACCGCAGACCTTTCTGTGACGATGGGACTGGCACTTATTGCGTTTGTGATCGCTCACGGTCTGGGATTGTTCAAAAATACTAGAGCGTATCTCAAACACTACTTCCAGCCGCATTGGTTGTTCTTCCCGATTAACATTATCGAGACGGCATCCAAACTGTTGACACACGGAATGCGTTTGTTCGCAAACATCTTTGCGGGCGAGGTTCTCATCTCAACCATCATGAAACTGACGGCTTTCAAATGGATTGGTGCAATTGCGGCGATCCCGCTGTTGGCTGCATGGCAAGGATTCAGTATCTTTATCGGTGCCATTCAGGCATTTGTCTTCGTAGTACTGATGATGGTTTATATTTCACAGACCGTCGAGTCTCACGACGAACATTAAGATTCAAGTCCAAACGGATTAGCCCTGCAGGACTGAACTATAAAATTTAACGATTATTCTAAGGAGGATATACAAATGGGAGCAATGGCATTATTGGCAGCAGCAATTGTTGCAGGATTGGGCGCACTTGGCGCAGGTATCGGTAACGGTTTGGTAATCAGCAAAACAGTTGAAGGGATCGCTCGTCAACCGGAAGCGAAATCCACGCTGCAAACAACAATGTTTATCGGGGTAGGTTTGATCGAGGTATTGCCGATCATCGGTGTGGTTCTGGCGTTCATTTTCTACGGCGCGGCTTAATAAAATCAATGCAGGTTTGGCGGGGAAGGCCACAGCCATCCGCGCCTTCTTTTTAGGTAGCGTCCGTAAACCCGGAAATGCAGCCTGAGGATATCTCCAGGAAGGAGTGAACAGATTGAGTTTCGTATGGGAAAATACAGTTCTGGCGATCATCGCTTTTGTTATTTTATATTGGCTGCTTAGCCGTTATGCATTTGGCCCGCTTTTCTCCATCATGGAGAAACGTCGCGAACTCGTAATGACGCAGATGAATGAGGCTGCGCAGACTCGTGATCAAGCTCTTGCCTATGTTGAGGAACAAAAGAAAGCTTTGGAACAAGCGCGCAAAGAAGCTTACGATATTATCGAGCAGTCCAAACAAACCGGAAACAAGCAAGCCGAAACGATTTTGGCCGATGCCAAATCCGAAGCGAATCGCCTGAAAGACGATGCAGTGCGTGAAATCGAAAGCGAGAAAAACAAAGCGGTTGCGGCATTGCGCAGCGAGCTGGGCTCTGCTTCGGTACAGATCGCTTCCAAACTGATCAAAAAAGAAGTTGAGAACGGTCCTGCACAAGAAGAGCTTGTGAACCAATACCTCAATGAGGTAGGGGGCAGAAAATGAGCCGCGATACGATTGTTGCCAAACGTTATGCAAAAGCATTGTTTGAAGTGGCGCAGCAGCAACAACGCGTGCTGGAAACGGAGCAAGAGCTGCGGGCGGTTGTTGTTGCACTGACCGGGGATAAGGAGATCGGCAAGTTTATCTCTTCTCCTAACATTTCGGATGAGGCAAAACGGAATGCGCTGCACGCCAGCCTTGACGGTAAAGTGTCTGAGTCCGTCCTGCGAACTGTCCTGCTCCTGATCGAGCGCGGACGCGTTGATTTGCTGGATGCTCTGCTGAGTGATTACGTGAAGATCGAGGGAGAGTCGCTGGGCATTGCCGATGCGCTCGTATACTCGACTTATGCGCTGAATGAGGAAGAAAAACAAGCGGTTGCTCGCGAATTCGGCGGCCGTGTCAATAAACAGGTACGTATTGAAAATATCGTTGATCCGAGCCTCTTGGGCGGATTGAAAGTCGCCATTGGCGATACGATCTATGACGGCAGCTTGTCTGGCAAGCTCGAACGTCTTGAGCAGTCTTTTAATAGACGAGTACAGTAGATTGGGGTGAGGACACTTGAGTATCAAACCAGAAGAAATCAGTACATTGATTAAAAGCCAGATCGAACAATACAAAAACGACATCGATGTCGTTGAAGTAGGTACGGTTATTGAGGTCGGCGATGGTATTGCCCGTGTATACGGACTTGAGAACGTCATGTCCAACGAGTTGGTTGAGTTCCCAAGCGGCGTAATGGGTCTCGCCATGAACGTTGAAGAGAGCAACGTCGGTGTCGTTATCCTGGGACCTTACTCCGACATTCGTGAAGGTGACCAAGTTAAGCGTACAGGTCAAATCATGCAAGTGCCTGTTGGTGAGGCATTGATTGGACGCGTTGTGAATCCGCTCGGTATTCCGGTGGATGGCAAAGGCCCAATCGCAACGACGGAATTCCGTCCAGTGGAAGGCCGTGCACCAGGCGTAATGGATCGTAAATCGGTTCATGAGCCGATGCAAACGGGGATCAAAGCGATTGACGCTATGGTTCCAATCGGTCGCGGTCAACGTGAGCTGATCATCGGTGACCGTCAAACAGGTAAAACATCCATCGCGATCGACGCGATCCTGAACCAAAAAGGCAGCGGCATGAAATGTATCTACGTTGCTATAGGTCAAAAACAATCTACGGTTGCGCAGGTTGTTGAAACGCTGCGTCGCAGAGGCGCAATGGAATACACGATCGTTGTAACGGCATCGGCTTCCGATCCGTCACCGCTCCTGTACATCGCTCCTTACTCCGGTTGTTCCATGGGTGAGTACTTCATGTACAAAGGCGAGCACGTTCTCGTTGTATATGATGACCTGACCAAACAAGCGGCAGCATACCGTGAGTTGTCCTTGCTGCTTCGTCGTCCTCCAGGCCGCGAGGCTTATCCGGGTGACGTATTCTACTTGCACTCCCGTTTGCTGGAGCGCGCTGCGAAGCTGAATGATGAGCTTGGTGGTGGTTCTTTAACCGCGTTGCCATTCATTGAAACACAGGCTTCCGACGTATCCGCATATATCCCGACCAACGTAATCTCGATTACGGACGGTCAGATCTTCCTGGAGTCCGATCTGTTTAACGCAGGACAACGTCCGGCGATCAACGTGGGTATTTCCGTATCCCGTGTCGGCGGTTCCGCTCAGATCAAGGCGATGAAAAAGGTTGCAGGTTCCCTGCGTCTCGATCTCGCCCAATATCGCGAGTTGCAGGCGTTCTCCCAATTCGGCTCCGATCTGGATAAATCCACGCAGGCGCGCCTGAATCGTGGTGCTCGCATGATGGAAATCCTGAAGCAAGGCGTAAACCAGCCTCTGCCTGTAGAACAACAGGTAGTCAGCTTGTATACGGCGGTCAAAGGATATCTGGATGAAATCCCTACAGGCGACGTAACTCGCTTCGAACGTGAATTCCTGGCGTTTATGGTGAGCTCGCACCCTGAGATTCTCCAATCCATCGTGGACAACAAAGATTTGACTGCAGACAACGAAACGGCTCTGAAAGCTGCGATCGAGCAATTCAGAAAAAGCTTCGCTGCCTCGCACTAATATAGAAATGCAGCTGCGGAGTTGATATTACGATTCCGCATGTCTGCGTGTACCGACTTCAATATGTAGTCCATATGAGAAGTTTTGACGCTGTGAAAACTTGATGTTGAAGCTTTCGAAGTAACTTTGGCTCTGCCAAAGTTAGGCTTATGCTTACGAAGTAGTTTTGACTCTGTCAAAACTTGAGTTTATGCTTTCGAAGTAACTTTGGCTCTGCCAAAGTTTTAAGGTGGTGAAATCATGGCAAAAGGCATGCGCGAAATCAAGCGGCAAATTAAGAGTGTGCAAAGTACAAAGCAGATCACCAAGGCGATGGAAATGGTTGCGGCAGCCAAGCTGCGCAAAGCGCAGGAACGAGCTGAAGCAGCACGCCCTTACTCTGAGAAGTTGAAAGAAGTTGTGGCAAGCATTGCTACGAGCACCAAGGGGATCAAACATCCGATGCTTGACAGTCGTCCGGTGAAAAAGACGGCTTATCTGGTCATCACATCAGATCGCGGTCTTGCGGGAGGATACAATGCGAATATTTTGCGTTTGGTCAATCAAACGCTTAAGGAGAAGCATAAATCCAAGGATGAGTACGCTCTGTTCGTCATCGGCCGCAAAGGGCGGGACTACTTCAGACGACGTGATATCGCAATGGCTGCAACTACAACCGACTTATCTGATTCACCTGCATTTGCGGATATCAAATCGATCGCACATGAAGCGGTTCATGGATTTGAACTGGCTGAATTCGATGAGTTGTTCATTTGCTATAACCGCTTTGTGAATGCATTGACCCAGATCCCTACGGTGGACCGTCTTCTTCCGATGGAAACACCAGAGGTATCCACGGCAGGAGGCCCGGTGGCTAGCTGCGAATATGAGCCATCTCCTGAAGCTGTGCTCGAGGTGCTGCTCCCGCGTTACGCGGAAACGCTCATCTACGGCGCGCTCCTGGACGGTAAAGCAAGTGAGTTGGGTGCGAAGATGACAGCCATGGGTAATGCAACCAAAAATGCATCCAAACTTATCAATGATCTGTCATTGACCTATAACCGTGCCCGTCAGGCAGCAATCACGCAGGAAATCACGGAAATCGTGGCAGGTGCCAACGCACAAAGTTAAAGATGCATTCTCATTTCTTTCAAAGAAGTGGGAGCAAGGTTCGGCTCGTTGAAAATGGGCGTGTTTATATATGAAAGCTTGCAATGCAAGGATGAATGAACGGAACTTATTTTTGCAAAAGTAGCAGGCTTGTAGGAGGGGAACGTTAAGATGAACAAAGGACGCGTTGTGAGCATCATGGGTCCGGTCGTTGACGTCGAGTTTGAACGCGGCGGCCTGCCGGAAATCCTCAATGCCATTACGATCAAAACGCAGAACGAAAGCGGCGTTGCAATCGACCTTACGCTGGAAGCTTCCAAACATCTGGGTGACAACCGCGTGCGTTGTATTGCGATGTCTTCCACGGATGGACTTGTACGCGGCGTTGAAGCTGTAGACACAGGTGCTCCAATTTCCGTACCAGTAGGGGAAGCAACTCTGGGTCGCGTATTTAACGTGCTTGGCGAAGCGATTGATACGAATGGCGAAGTCAAAGCAGAAGTGAAAAACCCGATTCACCGAGCGGCTCCTGCATTCGACGAACTGACGACCCAAGCAGAAATGCTGGAAACGGGAATCAAAGTTATCGACTTGCTGGCCCCTTACGCTAAAGGTGGTAAAATCGGCCTCTTCGGTGGTGCCGGTGTAGGTAAAACCGTAACGATTCAGGAACTGATCAACAACATCGCCCAAGAGCACGGCGGGATCTCCGTATTTGCGGGTGTTGGTGAGCGTACGCGTGAAGGTAATGACCTTTATCACGAAATGAGCGATTCCGGCGTTATCAACAAAACGGCAATGGTCTTCGGACAAATGAACGAGCCGCCGGGCGCGCGTCTTCGCGTAGCCCTCACGGGTCTGACCATGGCGGAATATTTCCGTGATGAAGAAGGCCGTGACGTGCTGCTCTTTATCGATAACATCTTCCGTTTCACCCAAGCGGGTTCCGAAGTATCGGCCTTGCTTGGACGTATGCCTTCTGCGGTAGGTTACCAACCTACGTTGGCTACGGAAATGGGTCAATTGCAAGAGCGGATCACATCGACGAAAAAAGGTTCCGTAACATCGATCCAAGCGATCTATGTTCCTGCGGATGACTATACGGATCCGGCTCCAGCGACAACGTTTGCTCACTTGGATGCAACGACGAACTTGGAGCGTAAAATTTCCGAGATGGGTATCTACCCTGCGGTAGATCCATTGGCATCGAGCTCTCGTATCCTCAGCCCTGAGGTTGTAGGGGAAGAGCATTACAACGTTGCTCAAGGCGTTAAACGCATCTTGGCTCGTTACAATGAGTTGCAGGACATTATCGCAATCCTGGGTATGGACGAGCTCAGCGAGGAAGACCGTGCGCTCGTTTACCGCGCTCGTAAAATCCAGCGTTTCTTGTCCCAACCATTCCACGTTGCCGAAGCGTTCAACGGTATTCCGGGTAAATACGTTCCGGTTAAAGAAACGGTGCGCAGCTTTAAAGAAATTCTCGAAGGCAAGCATGACGATCTTCCGGAAGCAGCTTTCCTCTTCGTGGGCACCATTGAAGAGGCAGTGGAGAAAGCCAAAACTTTGGTATAATCCGATCCGGGATTGTCCTTAATGAAGTGAGCTATCCTTCGGATAGTTTTCAGGAGGGATGGAATTGAGCACCTTATTGTTGGAAATCGTTACCCCAGAGCGACTTGTATATTCCGAACAAGTGAATAGCCTTATCGCTCGTGGTGTTGAAGGGGAGCTTGGCATTCTGCCAGGGCATATTCCGTTGGTAACTCCTTTGCAAATCGCACCAATCACGATCAAAAACGGAAAGCAAGAAAAGCTGGTTGCCGTAGGTGGCGGCTTTATTGAAATCCGTAAGGATAAGGTTGTTGTACTTGCAGAGAGCGCCGAGTTTCCGGAGGACATCGATGTGGACCGTGCTCGTGCGGCAAAAGAGCGGGCGGAGCGCCGGCTTAGCAGCCAGAGCAATCAGGATCATTTCGATCATCGTCGTGCAGAAATCGCACTGCAAAAAGCGATTAACCGGATCAACGTTTACGGCAAATAAACAATTATGAGGGGCCTGGCAGTCTAACTGCCGGGCTTCTTTTTAAGGTTGCAGTTCTTCTTGTGATGCGTGCTTGAACATCGTAACGGTGATGATCTTGTTTAAATGCGTTGTGATGGATCGAGAGGATCGAGCGAATCGTGGGAATATGTACCTTTTCGTTGGTTAGAATAGGCGTAGTTTCTTTCACGAAAACGTCTTCTATGATCCGTATAACCTCCTTAAAAAGGGAGATTAGGGGATAGTTCTGCGGGTTTTTTTTCTAGTTTTTGATTAGCAAACCTACATAATTGATTATGATATAGGACTAAAGTAATAGGTATCTTTACCACTTAGAGAACCATTTTTTGGCCGCGAAAACCGGAATTATTTCCGAGGAAATGACAAATTCGATATCGAAAAAACGCTCTTTTATGTCGTTTTGGTTACCTAATCCTGACCGTTTGATTTTAGAATAGTTTAGTAAAGTGGAAATCAATGTAATTGACAAGGTATGATGAAAGAGCCTATATTCCATAGAGTCAGATGATGCAAAAAAATGTGTGGGATAACTTTGGAAGAAGGCCATATCATGCTTAGGTAGTGAAGGACAATTTGAATTGTTCGGATTGCTGTAACAAATGCGGAGGTAATGAATATATGGATAATGATCTGACGAATCAGGTAAACCAGACATTAAGCGCAAACGGCTTGATTTCGATCTGTGTATCGCTGTTGTGTATCGCGGTGGCGTGGTGGGCCTTGCAAAATCTAAAGCTGGAACTCATCATTAGGCAGCCGAAAGGACCTCAAGGCAGATTGCTGCATTTGTTGTTGGCGATTATCGTTGGTCATGCGGTATCCGGTTTCGTCATTGACTATATGTCCTGGACCCAGATGCTTCGCTATTTGTTTTGAAGAAGATATGGTTGGTTAATCATCTGTTAGGCTCTCATGCAGCGTCGTTGTCGAATAACATCGATTGATTGTGTTAACAATTAGAATAAGATTGAAGGACAATTGCCGATTGGGAAAAAAATGTGACACAAAATTGGATGGTTTTGATTCATTTTCTCTAAAAATGCTTGTAACCAACAATTCAACGGTGTTATGATGGAAGTTAGGGAATTCACATTTTTTATTTTAAATTTGAAGGCTATAAAGGGATACCCGGTTCAATCCGGCTAAAAATCATCCCGAAAAACAAGGTCGCAGGCCGGTTGGGCATTCATGATTTATTTCAAACGTCCAGAGGCATTCGTCACGACATGTGGTATCATCTATTTGGATCATAAACCAATCTTTTCTGATCAGACATCAAGGTGTTTTCTTACCAGACAATGTCGAAATTCCATATACAGTCATGGTCCTTTCGTTTTTTTGGAGGGGCTTATGCATTTCGGAATGAAGAAAAGGGAATAAAAGCGCGGAGGGAACCATGATGAGCAAATTTATCGTCCGCGGTGGCAAAAGATTGACCGGAAGTGTCAAAGTTAGCGGCGCTAAAAATTCCGTTCTTCCGATCATCGCTGCCTCTCTCTTAGGGGAAAAAGGCCAAAGCGTCATTGTAGACGCGCCTCCTCTAGACGATGTGATGACGATTAATAAAGTGTTGGAATCGCTGGGAGCCAAGGTTACATACCGGGACGAAGTGATTACCGTGAATGCGGAGAATTTGACTTCCTGTGAAGCACCGTATGAATGGGTAAGCAAAATGCGGGCGTCCTTTCTGGTCATGGGGCCTTTATTGACGCGTATGGGGCACACAAGAATTTCTCTCCCTGGCGGATGCGCGATCGGCACGCGGCCGATTGACCAACATCTTAAAGGGTTTGAAGCTATGGGGGCAGAGATCAGCCTCGGCCAAGGGTACATCGAAGCACGTAGCCAAGGAAGGCTGCGCGGCGCTAAAATTTATCTGGATGTAGCTTCCGTTGGAGCTACTCAAAATATTATGATGGCTGCTACTCTTGCAGATGGGGTAACCATTCTGGAGAATGCGGCAAAAGAACCCGAGATCGTGGATCTAGCCAACTACCTGAACGGTATGGGGGCCAAGGTTCGCGGAGCGGGAACAGGCATTATTCGCATTGAAGGCGTGGAGAAGCTGACCGGTGTTCGGCATACCGTCATCCCGGATCGGATCGAAGCGGGCACGTATATGGCTGCTGCAGCCATTTCTGGCGGAGACGTATACATCGAAGGTGCCATCTCGGATCACATGGGCTCAGTCATTGCCAAGATGGAAGAAATGGGCGTCACGATTATTCCTGACGAAAATGGCGTACGAGTTGTTGCAGACCGTCCACTCAAAGCGGTAGACGTGAAGACATTGCCGTACCCTGGTTTCCCGACGGATATGCAGTCCCAGATGATGGCTTTGTTGCTTGCTTCCGAAGGAACAAGCGTTGTGACGGAAACCGTGTTTGAGAATCGCTTCATGCATGTGGATGAATTCCAATTGATGAATGCGGAGATCAAGGTGGAGGGCCGCTCGGCGATCGTCACGGGCAATGCGAAACTGAAGGGTGCCAAGGTAACCGCAACGGACCTGAGAGCAGGGGCAGCCCTGATCATTGCCGGCTTGGTTGCTGAAGGTACGACGGAAGTTGGCGGCGTGCATCACATCGATCGCGGTTATGTACATTTGGCGGAAAAGCTGAATGGACTGGGTGCCGACATCTATCGGATTTCCGTCGATGAGCCGAAGCTGGAATCGGTCAAAACCCCGAACGAGAAACCGGAGGACGAAGTGCCGATGTTCAAGGTCCAACCAACCTGGGCTTAATGAACAAAAGATGATTAAAATGGAATACATGAAAGAGCTAAGCCTTAGAGCTTGGCTCTTTTTTTGCCTCTTTAATGGATAGATAGGACACGTTTACGATGCCAAATGAGAGATACTCCTTTTTAGGAGCTGATTCTATGAATAGCTGCTCCTAAAGTTCCATCTTTTTCTTTTTAGGCACCGGGCTAGCAGGCGTTTCTCTCAAATCGGGTTCTACCAGATCGTGAACGCTCATACTCTTAACTATGGAATGAAAACGAAAGATGAGTTCATAGGCTGATTACGACAATGGAGGGCTAACGAAAATGAAGGAAGCGCGTATACAGGTCAAATTGCCCCTCAACGCTCCAACGGTTGGAGAAGCAGTAGAGAACGGGGCAGAAGCCGAGGCTGCCCTGCAGCCGGTTGAGAAAAAAGACAAGCCTTTTCCAACAAGGATGCGCGAGGAGCAGGCTCATGCGCCTATTATAGAACTGGATCATTATCGCGTCGTTAAGAGGCGGCGAATGAAGGTGTTTGGACAGAATCGGGGATGGGGTCAGCGTAATCCTAGGAGGTGGCAACCTGTGGCAGCCGTATCCGCGTTGGTGGGGGTGGCATTAATTATACCGGCGATCCTGGTCTGGCCGAATGACATCAAGGTTCCACCTTCTCCGGCTTCGGCGGTGCAGGAGCAAACTTCAACTTCCAAACCTTCCCCCGTCGTACCTGTCGCGTATCCTGAGGCGGAGGTGCGGGTGTACCTATCGGGTAAAGGAACTACGATGAACCTGCCTCTGGAAGAGTATGTAGCGGGGGTAATCGCGGCGGAAATGCCCTCGGACTTCCAGCTAGAGGCGTTAAAAGCCCAGGCGATCGCAGCGCGCACATTTATCGTTCGACGTCTGGAGGCCAACGATACAAGCGGCGTGCCGGGTGGGGTCGCTGACGTGACCGATACCGTAAGCCATCAGGTTTTTCTTCCGCCGGATCAAGTGAAGACCGAGTGGACAAAGCTCGGAAAAACGAAGGACTGGGAGAAGCTGCAGCAGGCCGTTCGTGAGAGCAAGGACACCGTGATGACATACCAAGGCAAGCCGATTACGGCATCCTTTTTTTCGACAAGCAACGGTTATACGGAAAATGCAGAAGATGTGTGGGGAAATGCGGTACCCTATCTGAAAAGCGTGGACAGCCCCTGGGACAAAAAGGTAGCTCCGGGATTCGAAGAGACCGTGACGATGAGCCGGTCCGAAATCCTTCGAAAACTGCAGCTTGGCGATGACGCGATTCCCGCAACGGCCCAGAACGGCGGATCCTGGATGGAAGTGCTGTCCACGACCGCAGGACATCGAATCAAGCAAGTGCGGATCGGAAGCAAAGTGTTCGGCGGACCGGAAGTCCGAAACCTGCTCGGTCTGCGGTCCAGCCAGTTCACCTGGGCGGCAGAAGGGGATGAGGTGCGGATTACGACATACGGCTACGGTCATGGCGTCGGTATGAGCCAATGGGGAGCCAACGGCATGGCGCAGGAGGGGTATACCGCAACGCAGATCCTGAAGCACTACTATACGGGTATCTCCTTTGGACATGCATCCAAGATGCTGGCAAAGCAATAACCCCAGAGAGATCGGATGAGGATCTCCACAAAAAAGAACTTGTTTCCTGATAAGCCCCCAATCTCTATCTGATCTTTAAACATACCAGATTCTCATTAATGGGATAGGCTGCATGCCCGGCAGGTGACGTGAGCTGTACTTCAGCCTTATAGATCAACTAGGCCTTTAATGGCGAGGTAAGCTAGAACCAAGCCACCTACCATACCCAGCCCAATCACAAAGCTTTCAAGACTTGGCTATACTCTATCGGATTGAGATTACACGAGAACGGAGCAGGCAGAATAAATCTGAAGAAGCGAAGCGCTCGCCTTTATCCCCGGATTTTCCCCCTTAGAGAAGGGGAATCAAAAAAATCCGGGGATAACAGCGATCGGAAGATGGTACTGCACTCGTAGTGGCCTCTTGGGATTGATTAGTACGGTTTATATAAAGGAATAATAGAAATCCAGGGATAACAGCAATCGGAAGATTGTTCTGACAGCGTAGTGGCACAGTGTAATCCGGCAAATTAGGCATGTATAGCACTCTCTGAAAGCTTTGTGAAAATAATTAGAGTCGCCCGTGTATAAAAGAGTTGCACCCGGTAACACTTGTTACTGAGGTGATCAAGATGAATGAACAAAACAAAAAAACCATCCAGGAAGAGACTCCTAAAACAACTCAAGGAGTACCGGCAAGCCAGCCTTCTTCATGGAAAAGAGCAATGTCCAAACGCTGGGTGTTCCCGGCAGCTTACATCGCGGCAGCAGGTATTATACTAACCTTAGTTTGGGTCTATCAGGGAACAAGCCAAAAGACGCTTGAATCCAAACCCACGGGTGTAGTAGAAAACGGCTCCGTAGCTACGGGAGAAACAGCAGCGGAAGAGGGTCAGGAAAGTGTGGAAGTGGTCGCGAAGTCGGAGAATTTTGCATGGCCTGTAAGCAACCCTTCGGAAGTCTCGGTCGTGAGACCATTCTATGACAATGAAGGATCTGCCGAAGAGCATGAGGCGGCGATGGTTCAGTACAACGACACATTCATTCCGAATACAGGCGTGGATCTGGCTCGTGGGGATAATGAAACCTTCGAAGTCAAAGCAGCGCTCGGCGGCAAAGTTACCCGAGTTGAACAAAACCCGTTGACGGGTCAAGTCGTGGAAATTACGCACGATGGAAATCTCAAAACGGTTTACCAAAGCTTGGCCGACGTCAAAGTGAAACAAAACGATGAAGTGAAATTGGGAGACACCATTGCTTCCGCCGGCGTGAGCGAACTCGGCAAAACGTTGGGTAATCACCTTCACTTCGAAGTGTACGAAGACGGACAGCCGGTTAATCCGCAAGGATACCTTCCGGAAAAGTAAAATGGTTTATGCCTGATCCGCATGAAGGAGCAGAGGGTTTGTCCCTCTGCTCTTTTCTGTGCTTTTGTTAAAATAATGGGACCTTTGAAGCATGTCACGCTCCAAACCGAGAATATCTAGACCTGCCCCTCATATAATGTACCAAACTATCCACACAGTAGGGAGGCGGGAGCGTGCACGATTACATCAAGGAACGGACCATTAAAATCGGTCGCTGCATTGTTGAGACGAGAAATACGGTCCGAACCATTGCTAAAGAATTCGGCGTATCCAAAAGCACGGTGCATAAGGATCTGACGGAGCGTCTGCCTGAAATCAACCCGGATCTTGCTGACCAGGTGAAGCATATTCTGGAGTACCACAAGTCGATCCGCCATTTGCGGGGCGGGGAAGCAACCAAAATCAAATACAAAAAAACAAGCGGAAAAAAACGCGAAGTATTGGCTTCTGCCAAATCATGAAGGAGCGGGAAAAGACATAGGCCAAAAAGCTCACAAACGGATTGAATCCCTCCCCTGAAGTATGATATGTTAAAAGCTGGTACAGGATCGAATTATGACATCTTATCAGCCCGATTTTTACATATAAATGCTGCACTTTGTCGAACGAGCGGTGACGTGATAAGGGACTCTTTTTCACAGGATACGCTGACCAAAATAATATCACTTTGGGGGCTCTTTTATGTTAAGCAAGGATATCGGTATTGATCTTGGCACGGCGAACGTGCTCATTCACGTGAAAGGAAGCGGGGTCGTTCTCGACGAACCTTCTGTCGTGACCATTGAAAGCGATACGAAGCGTGTCCTTGCGGTGGGAGAAGAAGCGCGTCGCATGGTGGGACGCACGCCCGGCAACATTGTTGCCATCAGACCGCTGCGCGACGGCGTTATCGCGGACTTCGAAATCACGGAAGCCATGCTGCGGCATTTCATCAATCGTGTGGGGGCGCGCAACTGGTACAGCCGTCCGCGTATTTTGATCTGCGCGCCGACGAACATTACCTCCGTGGAACAGAAAGCGATCCGTGAGGCGGCCGAACGCAGCGGTGCCAAAGAAGTATTTTTGGAAGAAGAGCCAAAGGCGGCGGCGATCGGCGCAGGCATGGACATTTTTCAGCCGAGCGGTAATATGGTTGTGGACATCGGCGGCGGAACGACGGATATTGCCGTGCTTTCCATGGGCGATATTGTCACCGCCTCTTCCATTAAAGTAGCAGGGGACAAGTTTGACGAAGCTATTATTAAATTCATTAAGGCCAAATACAAACTCATGATCGGCGAGCGTACGGCGGAAGATATCAAAATCGCCATCGGTTCCGTCCATCCGGACGGAGTGAAAAAAGAAATGGATATTCGCGGGCGTGACATGGTATCGGGTTTACCGGTTACAGTCACCATCTCGGGGAGTGAGGTACAGGAAGCGCTCTGGGATTCGGTGCAGTCGATCATCGCGGCTGCCAAATCGGTATTGGAGCGGACACCGCCGGAATTGTCGGCGGACATTATCGACCGGGGCGTTGTGTTGACGGGCGGAGGAGCGCTGCTCAATGGATTGGACGAACTGTTAACCAACGAGCTTCACGTACCGGTATGGGTAGCAGAGGACCCGATGCATTGCGTCGTCAAGGGAACGGGAATCATGCTGAACAATTTGGATCAAGTCGTTAAGAAAAAGTTCTGATCTGCCGATATAAACATCAAAGAGTTGTCCGGAAGGAAGAATGGAACGGGCATATTTTCTTCCTTTTACGTAGGACAAGCATAGGATAGAAAGGGGATTACTCCATGTTAAGAGGGCTGTATACCGCCGCTGCCGGCATGATTACGCAGCAGCGCCGCCATGACACCGCCACCCAGAACATCGTGAACATGAACACAACAGGATATAAACAGGTCAACAGCGTAAGCCGTTCTTTTCCGGAAATGCTGATCGGCCTGGTGGGCGGAGATGCCAATGTGCCGACGAAGCGCCTTGGCCGGCTGAACACGGGGGTATTTGCGGAAGAAAGCTTGTCCATGAACGTGCAGGGAACCCTGATGGAAAGCGGGCAGAAGAACGATTTCGCCATTTCCTCCGACCTGACCCTTAACGATCCGCAGACAGGACAACCGGTTGCCTTTAATGAATCCGGCAAATTCGTGCGTGAGGACGGAACGGTTCTTTATCAGCCGCAGGCTTATTTTACGGTTAGAGACCAGAACGGAAATACGAGATATACGCGCGACGGGCATTTCCAGATTACAGGGGATGGATCGCTGCTGAGCTCCACGGGAGCAGAAGTGCTGGACAATAATGGTCAGCCGGTTGTATTGACAGGCTCGGTCGAGCAATTTAAAGTGGATGGGCAAGGACGCTTGGTCGATGTCAATACAGGTGATCCGACGGGAGTCACTTTGGGAATCAGTGTGGTTGACCAACCGAACCAGCTGGTGCGTGAAGGTGACGGCAACTTTAGCCTGAACGGTCAAGGGGGAGCTACGGTTAGAATGATGGCCGCCGGAGACAACGTGCAGATCCGTCAAGGATATTTGGAAGGCTCCAACGTGGATGCCTCGCGTGCCACCGTTGACATGAACGCCGCTTATCGCGCATACGAAGCGAACCAGAAGATGGTGCAATTTTATGATCGCAGTTTGGACAAGGCCGTGAACGAAGTAGGGCGCGTATAACGACGCCGGCATCTACCATATGATTATTGCTGCAGCGCCGAGAGCGGAATGTGCTTGGCGAGCAGAGCAGGGAGGTTAACCCGCGGATGAACAATTCCATGATTAGCGCCATGGTTTCCATGACGGGCATTCAGCAGCGGCTGGATGTTATTGCCGATAATATTGCCAACGTAAATACGGCAGGCTATAAAAGCAAACAAGCTGCGTTTGAGGACGTTCTTACCCGAGTGCAGCAACAACCGGACAAGTACAAGCTGGATGGACGCTCATCCCCGATGGGCTACAATCTTGGTTTTGGCGTACGTTTGGCAAACTTGACCAAGGACATGGGCCAGGGATCGCTCAACCAAACGGGAAATCCTACAGATCTGGCCATTGAAGGAAACGCGATGTTTGCCGTTGAGGTAGACGGGCAAAAAATGTGGACGCGTCAAGGCGCATTCCATTTCGTGGAAGACACGAGACCTAAAGCGAATCCGAACGATCCGGACCGGATGGTGCTCGTGAACGGCGAAGGATATTTTGTGCTGGGACGCAACGGTGAACGGATCACAGCTCCGAACAACAGCAAAGTCGCTTTCGACGAAAACGGGAATCTGCTGGTTCGTCGAGGCAATGCGGCCAACGCAACCATTGCGGCACAGCTGCAAGTCGTTGACATTGAACGTCCTGAAGGACTGGTACAGTATTCGGACAATTTGTTCGGATTGGGTGCCGGGCTGACCGAAGATGACGTCTTTGGAGCGAATGCGGCAACTCGCCCTTCAACGGCAAACATTCGTCCAGGCTATCTGGAGCAATCCAACGTCGATCTGACGCAGGAAATGGCTTTGTTACTGCAAGGGCAACGAACATATCAGTTGGCAGCTCGAGCATTGACATCCAGTGATTCCATGGCGGGCCTTGCCAACAATTTGAGAGCCTAGGTGAATGCAATGACAGATACACAGCGGCAGAATGAGAAGCCGGATAAGACGAAGGTTAAGAAAAAGAAAAGCGGATGGCGGGTCCTGAGATGGTTTCTGGTTCCATTCCTGCTTGTTCTGGCCCTCGGCGGCGGCATGGTGGCCGGCTATGTGGTACTGGGCAAACAGGATTTCGGCTCCGTGTTCGAGCTGGATACCTGGAAGCATGTATATGATTTGGTGTTCGCCCCATAAAGCGGTGAAATGGATCGAAAACTCCTGCGCAGGCAGGAGTTTTCTTTTTGGCGTTGAAAACAGTATAATGGTGGGTGACGTTTGACGTTTTGACGTCAAAAGAGGCCTCCCCTGCGAAAGACGATTGTCGTCGCGAAGAGAGACCCCTTATCTTAACCTTCACTACTGCAGTCATGAAGGGTAATACTAGTGTGGACGCGAAATGAGTTTTTTATGCAAAAGAAAAATAAAAAATGAACTTGATAGGTGCTTTGTTTTAGGGATGATTCTTTTTGACGACCTAGTGGCGGGGGACGGAATCGATTCTGGAGAAGCGAAGCGTTCGCCTTTGTCTCCGAATTTCAACCTCCTTTCAAACCATTCGGAAAATTCGGAGACAACAGCGATCGGAAGAACGATCCGTAACCGGAACGGCTAAGTCGTTGGTGTTAAAATGTCAGCCATAACGGAAAAGCATCCTATCAATAGCCCCGGGAGGAGAAAATACCGTGCTCGATAGCAAACAGATTCAAGCCATCATTCCACACCGTCCCCCATTCCTGTTGGTGGACAAGATCGTGGAAATGGAGGACGGCAAACGCGCCGTCGGATTGAAAAACGTAACCATCAACGAACCGTTCTTCATCGGCCATTTTCCGGAATATCCGGTCATGCCAGGCGTATTGATCACCGAAGCATTGGCGCAGGTTGGCGCCGCGGCCATTCTTAACGTGGAGAGCAACAAGGGGAAAATCGGATTTTTGGCAGGACTCGATAACTTCCGTTTCCGTGGTCAGGTCGTACCTGGCGATACGTTGATGCTGGAAGTCGAAATTACGCGTCTCAAAGGCTCCATCGGAAAAGGCCAAGCTACGGCAAGAGTCGGAGACAAGGTTGTCGCCGAAGGCGAAATTATGTTTGCCTTGTCTGACCCAAGCTGATTTCATAAGCAGCGCATACGGACGGAGTACATTACTCTGCGTCGCTTTAGCAAGTCATTATCAATGAATTGATATCGTGGGAAGGGGTTTGCAGCAATGGAACAGTTAAGTTCGACAGCAGCACAGACATTACAGCAGTGGTTGGAGGATGCTTCGATCGATGAAGCGACGAAACAGGAACTCCGCGATTTGCAGGATCAACCGAAGGAACTCGAAGATCGCTTTTACAGAAATCTGGAGTTCGGTACCGGCGGATTGCGCGGCGTGATCGGTGCGGGAAGCAACCGCATGAACCGTTATACCGTGGGGCGTGCGACACAAGGCTTTGCGCGGTATTTGTTGGAGCAGCACGGAGACAAGGAAGGCCGACCTTCCGTTGTCATTGCGCATGATTCCCGTCACTTCTCGCCGGAGTTCGCGCTTGACGCAGCACTGGTGCTTGCAGGCAACGGCATCGTGGCCAAGCTGTTTACGTCGCTCCGTCCTACGCCTCAACTGTCATTCAGCGTGCGGCATCTGCAAGCCACCGGAGGCATCGTGGTCACGGCGAGCCATAACCCGCCGGAATATAACGGATACAAAGTGTACAACCATGAAGGCGGTCAGCTTGTTCCGCATGAGGCGGAGCAAGTAATCCAATACATTCAGGAGGTTCCTTCCCTGGCTGACGTGAAAAAGCTGACGCAGGAAGAAGCCGAAGCGCAAGGACTGCTCGTATGGCTCGGAGACGATGAAGATCGCGCATTCGCGGAAACGGTGGCCAGCGTTAGCCTGAGCCGTGAACTGATCCAATCCGGCATCGGCCGCGATTTCAAAATTGTTTTCACGCCGCTGCACGGAACCGGAAACATCCCGGTACGCCGCGTATTGGAGCAGATCGGTTTCGAGCAGGTGTACATCGTTCCCGAGCAAGAGCAGCCGGATGCCGAGTTTTCGACCGTGAAATCCCCTAACCCGGAAGAGCGCGAAGCGTTTACGCTGGCGATGAAGCTGGGCGAGTCCGTCGGCGCGGACATTCTGATCGGAACGGACCCGGATGCGGACCGCATGGGTGCGGTCGTCAAGGACAACAACGGCAAATATTTCGTGCTGTCTGGCAACCAGTCGGGTGCCATCATGGTGCACTACTTGCTGAGCCGTTTGCAGGAAACCGGCAAAATGCCGGCCAACGGCGCTGTCATTAAAACGATTGTTACCAGCGAGATGGGTGCGGTCATTGCGAAGCACTACGGCGCCGAAGTGATGAACACCCTGACGGGCTTCAAATATATCGGCGAAAAGATGGACCAATTCGCGGCAACGGGCAGTCATACGTTCCTGTTCGGTTACGAAGAAAGCTACGGCTACCTTGCAGGCAATTATGCGCGCGACAAAGATGCCATCCTGGCTTCGATGCTGATCGCGGAAGCGGCCGCTTATTACAAAAATCAAGGCAAAACGCTCTACGATGTGCTGCAGGACCTTTACAGCCAGTTCGGCACATTCCTGGAAAGACTGGAGTCCCGCACATTGAAAGGCAAGGACGGTGTTGCACAGATTCAAGGCAAAATGAGCGACTGGCGCAGCAATCCGCCAACAGAAGTTGCAGGCGTGGCCGTACAGGACGTGCTGGACTACTCTCTTGGCTTGGACGGCCTGCCGAAGGAAAACGTCCTGAAATTCATATTGGCAGACGGCTCCTGGTTCTGCCTGCGTCCTTCGGGTACGGAACCGAAGATTAAAGTGTATTTTGCCGTTCGTGGAGAGAGTCTGGAAGATGCGGAGAGCCGCATCGATCGCCTCGCTGCCGAAGTCATGGCACGGGTAGACGCCCAATAATTTGAATTTGCAATACACGCATGCAAGCGAGAAAGCCTCTCCGCACCGAAAGGTTGATTGGCGGAGAGGCTTTTTCTTTGGAATGTGAACGGAAGTCAAGCAATGAACCGTTTGCCGGTGCAATCGTCCGGATATAAGAAGGCTTGTTGACGCAAGCTGTTGATATCCGGATTCTGGCAGCAATGATGAATGGAATTGATGTTGAGCGAAAGGTGCAATTTGGTTCCAACACTTGAGGAGGTACATGTAGTGCGTCAAAAATGGCTTAAATGGAATAATGCTTCCCGGAAATGGTTGTGGATCGTCGTGATCATCGGTTTGATTGCGACCATTCCCGTCATTTCGGATCGGGTGCAGACCGAGAATTCGGCCAACAAGGTGGAGCTGGTCTTTAACTACCGGGGACTCCTGGACATCTCGACCTATCAGGCTCATCCCCAGGATTTTCTGAAAGAACAGCTGCCGCGCCTGAAAGAGGCCGGAATTACGACGATGGCCGTGTTCGAGAGCTCGCTCGACGAGCTGCGAAAATCACGGAAGTTGATGGTATATAACGGTGCGGATATCGCCACGGCGAATAAAGAAGTCGTGTCATCCAATGACAACTATACGTATGTGGTGTTCACGAGCGAAGAGAATGCGCAGACCTATGCGCCGATTATCGAGCAAACCTTTACGGACCGTGAGATCCCGGTTGTTCCATGGCAATATGAAGGCCGCAGCGGTTTGATTTTGCAGACACCTCCGGAAAATGCCAACATGCAGCCGCTCATGCCTGATCCGGGCGCGATCGAAATGCTGCGGGGATACGGATTCCACATTTTGCCCCGGATTTCGGACAGCGTTCCGTACAACCAGGAATCGATGGAACGACTGCTTACCTATTTCGAAGAGAATGGGGTAACCCGCATCCTGTTTGATGGCGATGCCGTAAAAGGATACAATGATAATGCAGAGACGAAAAGCCTGGACCAGTTCGCACAGCTGCTGAACGAACATCATATCGGCCTGGCTGCCATCGAAAATTTGAAAAAACCGCAGTCCGGGTTTGCGACACTCGCGTACAAAACGGATTACAACGTAACCCGGCTGTACTCGCTTAGCGATGCGGATGCCAACCTGGACGTGAATGTCATTGCCGACCGCTTCGTCTTGGCGACGAAGGATCGCAACATTCGCATGCTTTATATGAATGCAGCACCTAGCCGGAATACGGCCAAAGCGATGATCACCGACCCAATCGACAACCTGATCAACAGTCTTGGCGAACCGGGACATGCCGTTGAACGCATGGCGAAGCATGGTTTTGAACTTGGACAAGCCGAAGCCTTCACCGTGAAGGAATCTTCGATCCAGCGTCCTGCCAAGCTTGTTGCCTTGATTGGTGCGCTTGCCATGATTTCATTGATGGTTTCCTATTTCGTGCCTATGATTACGCTGCTCGTATTTGCGCTTGGTTTGGTGGGAAGCGCAGGTCTCTTCCTCTTGAAACCAACATTGCTGGAGCAGGGCGTAGCGTTGTTGGTAGCCATTAGCGCGCCGACCATAGCGGTCATTCTTGCCGTTCGCTCCGTGAATGAACAACAGAGACGCAATCCGGATGCGCCGGCAGGTCGCAGACTGAAACAATCATTGATTTTATATGTCAGAACTTCAATTTTATCATTGCTCGCCGTTCCCTTTATGATTGCGCTGTTGAACAATATTACGTATAGCCTGGTTATTAACCAGTTCCGCGGCGTTAGTTTGCTGCATTTTGCTCCAATGGGCCTGGCTGCCATTTATATCCTGTTTTATCGGGGTAAGGGCACCATCTCTGTTCAGCAGATCAGAGGTTTGCTGTTGACTCGGATTAACATTTTGATGGTAGTACTCGCCGTGATTGCCGCAGGCGCAGGGTATTATTATTTGACCCGCACGGGCAATGCCGGTTCGGTGACGCCGTTTGAAATGTTCCTGCGTACGGCGCTGGAGGATACGTTCGGCGTTCGTCCAAGATTTAAGGAATTCGTGCTGGGACATCCGCTGTTTATCGTTGGTGTGTTCGCTGCATTAAAATATCGGAATGTCGTGTTTGTACTGTTTATTGCAGCCATCGGACAGCTGTCCATGGTTGATACGTTTGCGCATATCCATACACCGGCCGTACTGTCGCTTATTCGCGGCGTGATGGGGCTGGGCATCGGCCTGATCTTCGGACTCATCGCCATCGGTGTATGGCAAGTAGCGGAAGGATGTTGGAAAAAATGGTCACCACTTCTCAAAAGTTAGTCATCTCGGGATATTACGGTTTTCGCAACAGCGGAGACGAAGCGGTGCTGAAATCTATCCTGACATCGCTGGAAGAGGAGAGCCGACGCTCGGGCATAACGATCGAGCCGATCGTGCTTTCCATTGACCCGGAGTCGACCGCCTCTATGTATGGAGTGCGGTCCGTGCACCGGATGAAGTTCAAAGAGGTTCGCGAAGCCATCAAGGAAAGCGACGGACTGATCAGCGGCGGCGGAAGCCTTTTGCAGGACGCGACCGGGTTGAAGTCCATTCCGTATTACCTTGGCGTGATCAAGCTGGCCCAGTGGATGAAGAAACCGACCTTTATCTATGCGCAAGGCATAGGGCCGGTGAATCGAAAGATTTTTAATCCGATGATTCGTTCGGTTTTCAAAAGCTGTAAATACATTTCCGTGCGGGACGAGCAATCGGCCGAATATTTGCGCCAGCTCGGATTGCAGTGGAACAAGATCAATGTGGTGCCGGACCCTGTGATGGGGCTTCCGCTGCCTGACGAAACACAAAATCGCAATGCATCTGTATCGTCTTCCAAGGCCAAGGACGGCAAGCTCCCGGTGATCGGCGTCTCGGTCCGTTTCTGGGAATCGGATCGCAAAGAGCTTCATGCCATCGCGGCCGGGTTAAAGAAGCTGTGCACGCACAAAAACGTGCATCTGCGTTTCATGCCCTTTCACCTGCCAGGCGATGAGCAGGCTTCGCGTTTCGTGATGGAAATGATCGGAGACGTGTCCGGCAAAGGCAGCGAAATCAGCATCACGCAGGATTTGACCGACCCGCAGCTTATGCTGCAGGAAGTCAGCAAGTGCGATGTCATGATCGGCATGCGCCTGCACAGCCTGATCTACGCGGCTTCGCAGTACGTGCCGCCTGTCGGTATCTCGTACGATCCGAAGATCGACCAGTTCCTGCTGCGCCTGGACAGTGAGTCGGTGGGCGATACGAAGGCGCTGGATGCCGACAAACTGGCCAAAACGGTGGCCAAATTGCTGGATCAGCGCTCGCAGTGGTTGAAGGAGCGCGAAGAAGGCATTACAGAGCTGAAGCAGGAAGCCAAAGTGCCTGCACAGCAAATTATTAACTATTTGGGCCGCAAAGGGTGAAATGAAGATGAATCAGACCAGTTCTGTTCCTACGGTTCCGATCTATGGCATCCCGTTCTCGAAGCTGGACATGAAAGAAACGGTGGAGGTTCTCCGGGAAGCGGTATTGTCCAAACAGCCGCATCAGGTGATTACAGCTAATCCGATCATGGTCATGGCCGCATTGGAGAATCCGGCGATGATGAAAGTCATGCAGTCGGCCGAGCTGATCGTTCCTGACGGCACCGGCGTCGTGTGGGCCGCGAACTATTGCGGTGAACCGGTGGCGGAGCGCGTGCCGGGGTTTGAGCTTTTACATGAATTGCTGCGCGTCGGTGAACACTATCGCTGGGGCGTATATTTGCTCGGTTCCACGCCGGAAGTGATTCAAGCGACGGCGGAACGGTTACAACAGCAATATCCTGCGGTGCGCATTGTAGGGTATCGCGACGGGTACTTCGGTCCGGATGAAGATGAGCAGGTGGTTGAGTCGATTCGCGCAGCTGCGCCGGATCTGCTGTTCGTTGCCCGGGGAGCCGATACTCAGGAACCGTGGATTCACAAGTATAAGAACAAGCTTCAAGTGCCTGTCATGATGGGCGTCGGAGGCAGTTTTGACGTGATTTCGGGTAAGAGCAAACGCGCACCCAAGCTGTTCCAGAAGCTGAGACTTGAGTGGTTCTATCGGTTGCTGCGGGAACCGAGCCGTGCCGGCCGGATGCTTGCGCTTCCGAAATTCGCCTTGAAAGTGATGCGCGATAAAGAAAACGTGATAAAATCCCGATAAATATAGGCGAATATGGAGGAAATCACGTGTTTTTGCTAAAAATTGAGGATGGCTTTTCGCCCATATTCAGCGTATAATTCAGAACGGATTATGCAGGGGCGTTTATATTGCCCATCTCATTAGCACTTCGATTGCTATATATGTTGATCCAATGATTTTTACACGGGGTCACTACATGGTCAGAACCATCTTTCGATCGCCATTATCCCCAGATTTTTTGATCCCTCTTTTTCAAAGGGAAAATCCGGTGATAAACGCGAACGCTACGCTTCTCCAGATTCTTTCTGACCCTTCCGTTTTTGTGTAAATATTTAGTTCAACCTATATAGGTTCGTTATTTAATGTATGTCAGTATCAACTTTATATAGAAACAGAGATTAGGGGATTTATAATTCGTACAGGTAAGATCATTGGGGGTCGAATACTCAAATGGTAGCTATTTTTATCATTGGATTTCTTGTGTCGATGGGACTGGCTCTTGCACTGACACCGCTCGTCAAGAAGTTTGCGGTTAAGGTCGGGGCCATGGACCAGCCAAATGCGCGCAAAGTGCATACGCGGGTCATGCCGCGTCTCGGCGGATTGGGCATCTTTCTCGCATTCATGGTGACAGTAGCCGCATTGCTTCCTTTTGTGTCGGCGTGGTTTACGACAAGGGACATGAGCTTTGTCAGCGCATTCCTGGTCGGCGGAACGATTATCGTATTGACCGGTGCGCTGGATGACCGCTTCGAATTGTCGGCAAAAGTAAAGCTGCTTGCACAGATCGTTGCCGCATCAGTCGTCGTGTTCGGATTTAACATTCGGGTGGATTTCGTCAATATTCCTTTCCAGGACGCGTACTCCTCCTTGGAAGCATGGGTATCCATTCCATTGACTATTCTGTGGATCGTCGGGGTAACGAATGCCATTAACCTGATTGACGGTCTGGATGGTCTGGCTGCCGGCGTATCCGGCATTGCGATCGGTACGATTGCCGTCATGTCGTTCCTCATGGGCAACATGATGATTGCCTTGATGTGTCTGGTGCTGCTGGGCAGCATTATCGGGTTCCTGTTCTTCAACTTCCACCCGGCCAAAATATTCATGGGCGATTCAGGCTCGTTGTTCCTTGGTTTCTCGCTGGCGATGCTGTCCATGCTCGGCTTCAAGCAGATTGCCGTCGTGTCCTTCATTACCCCGCTGATTATTATCGGCGTGCCGCTCTCCGATACGCTGTTCGCGATCATTCGCCGCGCGGTGCAGCGGAAACCGATTTTTTCGCCGGACAAAGGTCACCTGCATCACTGCTTGCGTGAGCTCGGTTTCAGTCATCGTCAGACGGTACTGATCATCTATGGCATTGCCGCATTCTTCGGCGTACTGGCGATCATTCAATCATCGGCAGCCATGTTCGAAGCGAACTGGGTCACTTTCGTCGTGATCTGTATCATGATGTTCTTCCTGCAGGTAGGGGCGGAAGTTATCGGGCTTGTCAGCAAAACCAGAAAACCGGTTATTAATTTCCTGATGCGCATGCGCATGAAACTGAACCCGGAAACACGTTCCAAGTCCTAGGGTCGAAACTTATTGATTTCAGCCATTATATGAATTATAAATAACCTCAAGCCTTGTCCCCCGTGGACAAGGTTTTTTTGTTTTATTTGCTTTTTTTACTAAAAAAATGGAACCTGATGACCGATATATAAGGGTAACTGACTTAAAAGAAGGAGAGATGATGGCATGCAGCGTATGAAAAAGCCGATGATTTGGCTGATGATGTTGGCGCTGGTGGTTACGTTGATACCAGCAGGCCTTGCACCAGTCGCATCGGCGGCAGGACAAACGAGTTATTTTACTCCTGACAATGCGGCTAATGTACAATTGAAAGATACAGTTGGTTTGAAACTGACAGGTACGACAGACTTTTTGTCTCGTTCCAATGCGTTTCAAGTAACGACCAGTCAACAAGAGGTAACGGGTACATTTACGAATGTAACGGGCTCTACGCTTGGCGTGAATGTACAGTTGTTGAATTTAAAAGACGGTACGTGGGTTCCTGACAGCACGCGTGTTGCGCCAGGGGTCATCACCGTCGACCCGGACCGTCCGGATAACCGCTTTAAAGCGAATCTAACCTTGTTTCCGGGAATGAACAAAGTGACCTTCACGGGATCGCAAGGACCGAGCGAACGATCCGAAAGCTTCTACATCCTGTATGATTCCGTACCGTATATCGAAAAATTGCAGGTACATGGCGGAGCAGAACCACAGAATCTGAATGAAGGCGCACAGATCGTTGTGGATAACGGGCAGGTAACACTGGAAGGGATCGCCAACAATGCGACAAAGGTTACAGTATCCCTGAACGGCAGTGCTGCATTGCCAACTTCACTGCTCCAAGGCGGGACATTCTACTCGTCCGTACTCAACTTGAAGGCGGGCGTCAATGATATCCAGGTTACGATTGAAGGCGGCGTGGACAAAAATGTGCTTAACTATTCAATATTGTACTATGATGAGGAAAATCCATTCTCCAAACTCGATTTGAGAGAAGGGGCGGCCGGTATTGCCCAAAGCATGTTGTCCACTGTTCCAACTTATGGTGGCAACCCGGGTCAGGCCAATGTTGATGTGCAGCTGTTGCTTCCTGATGATAAAACAACAGGGGTAACTGAAATTACGGTAGATGGCGCAGTAAATACAACCATTGTTCCCAATGTAACAAAGATTCCTTCGGTTGGAGGGAATACGCCATCTTATGTGAACATTTCTTTTAAAATTCCTTCTCTTGCTCTAAAAGAATCGGCTCCAGGCGTTCCTTTGCGATCGCAAGAACATACCTTGTCAGTCAAATATGGCGGGGTTACGGCCAGAACGGATATGAATTTCATTTATGCCGAGAACGAGACGGTTATCACTAACCTGACATACCTTAAGGATTATGACGGTACTGGAACGATTCCGCAAGGTGTGCCTCTGAACGGTGCCAGCGTGAATTCTGCAGATTTCTATATTATGGTAGAAACGAGCAGAGACCCGGGAAGCGCACAGCTGTTGGCGCAGTATCTTCCGATCAGCACAAGCGGAATTACGCTCAACGGACCATTTGTTTCAGGCCAAGCGAATAAGTTCATTTATCAAATCAAAGGGTTCAAGAACGGGACCCAGACTGTTCAATTCAAATTTGACAATTCCACATCAAGCAAAAATGCAACAATCTCGTTTGCGTCAAAAAGCTATATCTTTGTAGAAAACCTGACTGATGGGCAAACGTATGATGCTAGTAATGGTAACCGACAACTCAAGCTTAACGGACAGTACATTGATTTTGCGACGCTGGATAGCAACTACTTTGTCGCAGAGATTTTTGCCAACGGGGTGAAAGTGTATTCTACTCAACCGGTTGGTGACCAAAAGCCGCTGACTCTGGACTCTAGCGGTAAGTTTAAGGATGTTGTTATTGATATCGATGGCGATAAGGGACCATTGTTTTTCGGGGAAAACCGGATTGTGTTTACAGGGATCGGAAAAGGAGACCAGGGTCAGCTGAACCAGGTTTCTAAAGAACTCCGAATCTATGTTAATGACAATAACGTATCTACAATCCAGAGTTTCCTGCCGACGCCAACCAAAGAGCGTCCGAATTTCGTTGAACCGTTTAATCCGGATGACCTTTGGGTGAAGAACCTGCTTACGCTCTCTCCAGAATTTACGTACAAAGATCAAAAGTATACGACCACTCTGAAAACTTTCGATCTTGCTATTCGTGGAGCGGGTGCAACGCGGATGAGTCTGAGTATGGGAACGCAAAAGATTTTTGACTTGGAAATTCCTGATGCGGATAGTACGGCATGGAAAGAACCGATCATTGACACGCAATATGGGCTGGACAATGATTCAGTGATTGTTGACCGAATCGGCCGTCAGCAGGATTTCTTGATCCGTCTGCGGAATCTTAAGGCCGACACACCAGGGACATATATCTATACGCTCGACTTGTACAACAAGACAGGTGCAAAAACAAGCCAGAAGGTAGAACTTGTACGAGAAGCGGCGGGGTACCGCATTTTGTCCCCACAACCGACGTCCGGCAAGCAAATTGTCGTTAACAAAAACTTCGTGCATTTTGATATCGAGGCTGAAGGTGCAACTTCTGTCGTGATCGACAAGGAGAACGCCACGAAGATGCAAGGCACGGAAACAGATCGTTTTGCACTGGATTACGTAGGTTTGAAACAAGACAAGTCCAATAAGATTAAAATTACGGTTGACCGGAATGGCGTGAAAACCACAGACACTATCGAGATATACTACACGAGTGCCACAGGAGTGGACTCACAGTATATGGCACCTAAAGTGAATACCAAATATTCTGCGTTTAATAAACAGCTGACATTGAGTTTCCCGAAAGGGACTGTAATGGAAAGCACGGACACGAACGGGATCAAAACATTTTATCCGAATAACAAACTGTTATTCGGAATTGCTGATCCAACGACAGGAATTGTAGAACGTCGTAACGACTATGGCAGCCTTGTCGGTTTCAGAACGGCAGAAGAAGATCCTTCTCCTCTAGTCGTGCCTGAACTGTATTACAGAAGATTTTCCGCCATTGAGGGAGACTCCGTGAACTTTAGCCCGATTTCGGAGATTTACTGGATCAGTGGTGGTCTGGGCGAATCGGGAACAAAAGGCAGCTCCAATTACAAAGCTGCAACGAATGGTATTGGTCCGTACACAACGGAGGCGCTATATGGCGACCCTCAGATGCTTCCTGAACGAAAGATCCAGCCTTCGCAGCGTGGTACACTCACGTTGACTTATGATTCAAACGTCGTTGATGACGCTGGTTCTACGATTTCTGTGTTCTACTACACACCAAATCGGGAGTGGAAGCGTATTGGTGGGGAAGTGGATTCCAAGAAACATACGGTGACTGTACCATTTGACAATTTCGGCTATTACAAAGTCATGAAATTGAAAAGAAGCTATAACGACATCACCAACCATGGATGGGCAAGAAACATTCTTAATGCCCTGTATGCCAAAGGGTTCATGACACCACTCCGCTTCGAACAATTTGGTACGGATGATCGGACAACCCGAGGTGAGTTCGCTACTCTGCTCGTTAAGGGTCTTAATCTGCCGACGACAACAGACAATAATCCGACCTTTACAGATGTAGGCGTGGGCACACGCTCCATTACGTGGGATTATGACAGTATCGAAACGGCGGCAAGAGCGGGGATCATTACCGGATTGACTGATGGCGTATTTGGTCCGGACCAGCCGCTTACACGCGAACAGGCAGCCGTAATGATCACAAGGGCGCTTGAACTGAAGGTTGCTGCGAATGACAGTAAACTGCAGACGGCTTTAGCTAAATCATTCATTGACTCCGGCAGCATGGAGACGTATGCAAGACCGGCAATTCAGGCCGTGTCCAAGGCGAAAATCATGGAAGGTTCGCCTGTAACGGTTGCTGGACAAACCAAACCTCAATATGCATTTAATCCGAAAGGCAACCTGACGCGCGCTGAAGCGGGTAAGATTGCCGTGGAGCTGCTCAAGAAAAGTACCAAAGTCTTTCCTAAAAACTTGAGCTAAGCACCACTGGGGAACAAGATGGAATGATAAAGGCCCGTCTCTTGGACAGAGGGACGGGTCCTTTTATGGCCAAAAGTCGTTTGGTAAAAGACACATTTATAATAGTAGGAAAATAAATTTTACCAATAACTATTTTTGTAATTTGCTAGAGTTTAAGATACAATATCGGTAAATACACAATGATCTAGAGGGTGAAGTTAGCAAATGAAACCGATTTATTCGAAAGCTCAGTTGAGCTATATGAAGGCGAAGACACAGTTTGAGAAGCAAGCTGTCATTCTGGAGAAAAAGATTGAAGATACACGCAAAACGCAGGAAATCAGCCAGGAGGTTATGGAAGGCCTTGTACAAGCGACCGGTTTCCATGATGCATACAACAACCTGGTTCTTGCCGAAAACGAACTGATCGACTGGTCCCATACAACGATGAAGCATGAGAAAACCTATCGCGAGAACAGACAACCGATCGATGATATGTACCTGAGATTGAACAGTGATCCCAAAATGCGGGCGCAAATTATCGACTTGGCGATGAAAATCCGTTGATTCATGGATACCTCAGGAATTATGGACACCCCATTATTGGGGTGTTTTTTATTTTTATTTTGAAGAAAATGTTGTTTAATCCGGGGTAATACGGGGGCAATGTTTAAAGTGAAGCATGGTTAAAGTTGAGCGGAAATGCTGATGCAGCAGGCTTTTGCATACGGTTTTAAACCAAACGATTCTTTGTTTGGCAGCTAAACGAAAAAAAATCTAAAACTTTTTTTGAGTAACCCGCAACTTTTTGAAATTTGCTGCGTTTAAGATGTAGAGTCAAAAACATTGGGCCTCTTGCCAAGAATGACCTCGTGAAGAATCTTGTCTATTTATTAGAAAAAATTGCTTTACGCCACGCGGGACCCATTGTATAATACGTAGGTAGGATTAGGAAACTACTCTATTTTTGTGTGATTGATTTGGTTTACAAGTTTCTGTGATATGCTCACAGACATCATTTATATTAACTTGCTCAGGACTCTGGAAAGGGGGTGCAACAATATATGAGGAACACGAGCGAACTTATTAAAGAAAATTCCCATGTTATGAACGCCCAAGGAGGAGAAAAAAAGGTTATGAAGAAAATTTTATCCGTCGCTTTGTCTACAGCAATGGCATTCTCGATGTTTGCATCTGTAGCATTCGGTGATACAGCAGTAACACCTCAACAACAATTCGATGCTTTGAAAGCTAAAGGCATCTTCAACGGCTATCCAAATGGTACAGCAGGTCTGGACAAAGACATGACTCGCGCTGAGTTCGCAAAAGTCATCACTAAATTGCTGGGTCTGAAAGAAGTTACTGGAACTCTTTCCTACAACGATCCAAACTACACAGCTAAAAACTGGGCTGTACCTTACATCGAAGCAGTAACAGCTGCTGGTATCATGGAAGGTAAAAACACTGAGAAAAAAATCTTCGACTTCAACGGTAAAGTAACCATTGCTGAAATGGCTACAATCCTGACTCGTGCACTGGATCTGGAAGTTCCAACTGAAACTAACAACAGTGCTCCAGCTTGGGCTAAAGGTTATGTTCAAGCAGCAATCAACGCTGGTTTGCTTGATTCCGGTTTGGACTTCACCAAAAACGCTTCCCGTGAATTGCTCGTAGGCGCTGCTTACGCAATTGACCAAGCGCAAAACCTGAAAGTTACAAAATATGAAGTAAGTGAAGCAGGTAAAGTCGTTACTTTCACAATCAGCGACGGCGAAACTGTAAAAGTGACTTTGGATAAAGCTCTCGAAGCTAACAAAGAAACTGAAGTGAAATTTACTTACAAAGATAAAGAGTTCACTGAAAAAGTTACTTATGTAACTACAGTAGCTCAAGCGGTATCTTCCGTATCCGCGACTAACTTGAAAGAAATCACAGTTAAATTCGACGGTACTGTAGACCCGAATTCCGCTGAAAGCACTAATAACTATGTTGTTAGCGGCTTGACGTTCAAAAGCGCTACATTGTCCGATGACAAAACAACTGTAACGTTGTTGGTGAGCGAAGGTAATACTACGCTGACTAACCAAAGAGCAACAAGCCTGCAAATTAACAACGTTAAAAATGCTGATGCGACTAAAACATTTACACAAAAAGTAGAGTTCACTCCACTTGATGTTGCAGTTCCTGAAGTGAAAGAAGTTAAAGCACTCGGAACTAAAGCGTTCAAAGTTGTATTCAGCGAGCCGGTTAGACCTGAATCAGTGAACGCAACTTCGTTCCGTGTAGATAACAACGTAATTGCAGCTTCTGTAAAATACGTTTACCCTAATACGGCAATCGTAACTACAGATATGACTGCTGGTGAGCACACATTGCGTGTAAGCGGCGTGAAAGACTACTCTGACCTGTCGATCGTACCAGTGGAAAGCAAATTTACAGCAACTGAAGATACAGCTGCTCCTAAAGTTGTAGGTGTTAAATCCAACGACTTGAAAGAAGTAACTGTTGAGTTCGACGAAACTGTGAAAAGTGTAGCAAGTGCTTATGCTAACACTACAGGCAACACTGCTCAATCCATCGAAATCAACGATAACAAAGTTACATTGAAATTCAACAATCCGTTGAATGTATCGGAAAACACAGTTTACCTGACTGCAGTTTCCGACTACAGCAATAACTCTGCTTCCGTTGATACTAAAGTAACTCCAACACTGGATACAGTTCGTCCAGCAGTTGTAGATACTAAGTTCAAAATGGAAAACGGCAACTATATCGCTGAAATTCAATTCAGCAAATCGTTGAAAGTAGATTCTGCAGAAAATCCTGAAAACTATGTATTGAAAGATGCCGAAGGTAAAGTCGTAACTGTTTCTGGTCTGACTTCCAAAGGTTACCCAGTAATCAAACCAGTTTATACTGAAAACAACAAAACCGTTAAAGTTAATCTGGGAAGCAACTTGAAACCTGATGCTACTTATACTTTGACTGTATCTGGTGTTATTGATACTGCGTATATCGGAAACGTATTGTTGCCTTACACTGCTACGTTGAATGCTAATACTGCACAAAACGGTAGTGTGACACGTGTATGGACTGACCTTACAGCAGAGCAACTTGAATTAAACGACCAACCTAGATATGTATACGTTCAATTCAACAAAACGTTAGCTACATCTGGTGATGGAAATGCTCTGGATGCAGCGAAGTATATGGTTACTTTGAACAATACTCAATATCAAATTGCAAAAGAAAACAATGATATTACATTGATTTCTACAAACACAGTGCGTATTGCCGTTACAAATGAGAACCTTCCTAAGGCTTCTTGGAAAAATGCTAAAGTTTCTGCAAGCTACATCAAAGATTCAGAAGGTAAATACTTCAATTCTTCGAACTACTCCGTTGGAAACAATGTGAATAATTCCCAAGTTGAAGCTGCTACCGATGATGTATATGCAACAAGCAATAATGAAGTTAAAGTTAAGTTTAACAATGCATTGTCTAATGTTAATCTGAGTGACTTTGATTTGAATGGCATTCGTCCAACAAGCTACACTTTGGCTGATTCCAACAAAACGATTATCTTGAAATTTGCCGATAATACAATCGGAAACGATGTTAAAGATTTCAAATTGTCTGCAATTAACCCAAGTACTCAAGATGCTTTTGGTAACAAACTCAAAGCATTTACTGAAGCAGAAGTGAAAGATGGTATTAAACCAACTGTTACTTTGAAAGATATCGTTAGAAATAGTGGTGTTGTTACAGTAACTGTTTATGCTTCTGAGAATATTGAGGCAGACCTTGGAAACTACAAACAAGAATACATCGATGGACTCTTCAGTATTGATGCAGGTGCTAATGTGAAATTTACTGTTACTGGTGCTCATATCGAATCTGATAAGAGAACGATCACTATTACAGCAAATGTAACTGGTGATACAACTAATCAAGTTGCAACTGTGAAATTTGATGGTGCTAAAAACAAAGCAGCTAAAGCTATTACTGATGGACGTGGTAATGCGCTGGATGAGTTTTCTTATGGAAAACTGCTGACTAACTAATATTTTCTGTAGCAGCCTTGCATCTTTATAGATGCAAGGCTGCTTTTTGTTATGCTCTCATCATCCTGAAATCTTGAATTCAATTAAAAGTTACCTCTTTGAAACTTCCTCCTCTAAAATATCGTCTATACTATAGATACTATGGAAATTAATGTTTGGAGGTTTCAAGTGAAAAATAACCTGAGGAAAGTCATGATCGCAAGTGTCGTGCTGGGAATCACTCAAACCGTTTGGGTACATGATCTGCCAGCTGTACAAGCTGCAAATGCTTCGAAATCCATATCCCAAACGAAAACAACCTTAAAAACGCTGGCCAATGTTCCGGGTGTCAAGCTATCGAACAAAAGCAGTGTTAAAATTTCGGATGTGAATGTACTGACACAGGATGAAGGCAAGCTTGTTACATATACCCTCACATATACGAACAATGAGAAAAAAAGCTTGCAGCTGGTTGATTATTGGACAAAGGTTCGCAGTAAGGGTGGAACAAGTTATACTTCCAAATTGTTGGCTCAGGATGCAGAGAAAAAAAGTGTTGCGGCTGGATCGACGTTATCCGTTACATATGTGACTACTGTCGGTAAAAACGTCCAGTTGAGCAATCTGAATTTCGAAATCGTGAAATGGGATTTTAGCAAACCGAATTATGAGAATGTGCTCGGCAAAATTAATATTCCATCATCCTATGTGGTGGCAACACCAATGAACACGTCCAAAAAGGTTCGCATCAATGATGTACCTGTAAAAATCAAAGTCCAAAGCCTGCAAACGTTCGCTGCTTCTGACACCAACAATTATGCAAGCGTCAAAATCAATTTGCACAACGTCGGTTACAAAGGTTTAGAGAATCCGGCAGTGAAATGGATACTGAGGACAGCTGGCGGCAGTAGTTATCCATTGAACATAAATGCCAATGAAGCGACTTATAGTCTCCAGCCTCAGGAGTCCAAAAGCATTAACTACATTACTACCATTCCCAAAAAGGTTAAATTGGATGGAGCAGAGCTCATTATGGTGCAGGAGAATGAAGCCGATAAATCGGTTATTCCGCTAGCGACCATGCAGATGCCAAAAGCTTCTACGATAAAAAGTTCTGAGATCGCAGTGGGTAAAAAGAATGTCATTACGCTTGAAGATAACAAAGGAAAGATCGAGACACAGGTCAAGGACGTTAGCTATAGCCAGGTTCACTGGAATAACTATTATACGGTCAGCTTCAGGCTAAAAAATATCGGCTCCCGTGAAGTTGCTGTGCCCAAGTACGAATTTTCGGTGCAGAACGCCAAGGGAAATGATTATCCTTTAACAACGAAAGCGCTGGACGATCTGAAATTAAAGCCCGATGAGGAGCGTTTAATTCGTTTGACCTTTAAGCTTCCGTATGAGGAGGCCAGTGGAACATTAAGGCTGGTTATGAACACACCTAAAGCTGAAAATGCTGAAAGCAAGGAAATTAAATTCTCCTACCCTGCGGGAGTTTATATTATGCCAGAAGCTACTTCTTTGCAAAAATCGATCGGTGCTGAAAACACCCTCCAATTACAGAATGGGACTTTAGGGGTTACATGGAATTCGATTCAGCGTCTGCCATGGGAGAATGCTGACGTTCTGTCTGCGAGAGTTACTTTACGTAACATCTCAACCAACACGCTTAAACTTCCTGAGCTAAAGGGAATGTTGTCTATTGATTCTGCCGATATTCCGGATACGCAATTGTTAACGAGCCAGAGCTCCGCTCTTCTCGGACCGGGGATGTCCGTTGATATCCATTTGTTGACTACACTCCCTACCAATCTGGACGTAACTCAACTGCAGGTAGCATTATCAGAAGTTACTGGTGAAAACTCCTCCGAGTTGATCCGACTTACGCATATTGGACAGCTGCCTGCGATTCCGACAATTGACGTAGGGAATAATTATGCGATTAATGCCTCCGGGAAGAAAGCCGAAATGAAAGTGAAACGAACTTTGATCTATCCGGGAACATCTTCCGATATCGTGTATACCGAGCTGGAGGTTAAAAACGTAGAAGACCGTCAAGTTGATTTGGCTAAGTTAACGGGGTACTATGAATCCAAAAATGGCGAGTATTATAAAACAACCGTGAAGCAGATTGATTATCCTGCCGGGCCGGGCAACTCTGCATTAGTAACCGTATGGGCAAAAATTCCTCGGAAAACGATTGTGTCGGACATGAAACTGCTGGTTGGCCAAACCGTGGCAGGTGAGAGCACGACAGGAACTCAAGGAACCCAAGGAACGTCGGGAAAAGGTTATGTCGATGCAGTATCTTTTGCGCTCAAACCTGACCAGGAATCGGCGCAAGAGACAATCAAACATATAAATATTTATCCATATACATTAGAAACCAAGGATTTCAAAGCTACGTTAAGTGGCGGAACAACGGTTAATCTTTCTTGGAATTATGATGCATCCCGAATTAACGATTTAAACCTGCCTGAAAATGAGCATAAGTTAATATTGCAAATCATCGAGCCGACAGGAAAATCTTTTGATAAAGAAATTATATTGGACAAGGATTTAAAAGAAGGCAATAACCAGTTCATTAATTGGACCATCCAGGACGTTGTTTTTGATGATAGACGAAGCGGTGCTTACACGATCGCTATCTATGATGAGTTTCAAGGGCAACGGATTAAGTTGGCCACGCAAGCGATGGGATTTGCCCCGGCAGTAGGCAACCTACCAGGCGGGGAGTAAGTTGCGAGAAAATGTAGAATCTTCCTACTAAGCTATGATAGAGTGATAGAAAGTCTATATGGAATTAGAAAGGAAGGTAGTTTAATGAAATCTTATATGAAAGTGTCCCTGGCTGCACTGGCCATAGGCGCAGGTGTGTGGATCGGGTCCGTATACAGCAATACGGCTACGGGCGCGGGTACCATTCAGCCGGGAACGGCCGATGATCCTGTCGTTACGAAAAGCTATGTGGATCAGCAGATTCAGAAGGCGCTTGGGGGCGGTATTAGTTCAGGAACGGGGAATGCCGGAAATACCGGGAATGCAGGAAATGCAGGAAATGCAGGAAATGCAGCCAGTACTGGCAGCAATGCGTCCTCTTCTGCAAATGCGGGTAGTGCCGGTAGTGCAACCGAGCTTCCTCCTCTTGCTTCAGGCGCTTCCGAGGCTTTGGAGATCGTCACTGTGAAGCCTGGACAACAGTTGATCGGATCAACAGGAACGGAATTCATCGTTCGCAGCGGGAAAGCGGTCATCATCAGCGAAGGCACCAACGGCGTGGCCGACCTGACGGATGGTGTTGATTTGATCAATGGTCAAGCGGCGCCAATGAACCATTTGCTTACGATTCCGAAGGAAGGACGGGGCATTCAGGTCGTGGAAGGCAACAAATACAGCCTGACTGTCATGGTTCGCGGCGGTTATACTCTGAAATAAGTTGTGCAGTGTTGACGGTAATTATACATTCATGAAAATCATGCCTTGTCCAGATTAACCAGTTCTAACAAACATTAATACGGCTAACCCATGACCAGGCGGTTTACTCTATAACTGTACTAAACCATCATTCGGAGGTGCAGTTTATCGTGGCGAGAAGCAATCGTAAGGTCGTGCCGGAGAGCCGGCAGATGTTGGATCAAATGAAGTACGAAATCGCGGCTGAATTCGGTTTGAACGTTGGGTATGGCAGCAGAGGATCGGCTGGGGCAGATACGGAATTCGGTTCCGAGCTGGGGGAAATCGGCAATCATTCTTACGGACAATACAAAGGGTGGGGGCATCTCACCTCGCGTGAAAACGGATCGGTTGGCGGGGAGATCACCAAGCGGCTCATCCGTCAGGCAGAACAGTCTTTATAGGCATTTTCCAAGGTTTTATTCCCTACTGCTATAATTGACACCGTTTGACAAATGCGATAAGATGGCATTTGAGGTATGCAACCTTTTCCCGAGCGGAAAAGGTTGATTTTTTATTGGAATCTCGAGGCAATTACCTGAACAATTTCATTTTCGCCAACGTAGGTCATTCTTTGGTTTCTCGTGAAAACAGAATGCGCGTACAATTAACGAAATTACCGTAAATGTTTTATTCGGGCAATAGCCATACTACAAGTTATGGGAGGTTGAGCTTCAATGTCTGTGAAAGGCCGGCATTTATTCACATCGGAGTCTGTGACCGAAGGACATCCGGATAAAATCTGTGACCAGATCTCTGACGCCGTATTGGACGCATTCCTGGCGAATGACCCCAATGCGCGCGTGGCGTGCGAGGTTTCGGTGGCTACAGGCCTTGTGCTTGTTATCGGTGAAATCAGCTCTGCATCGGAATACGTGGACATTCCGTCCATCGTACGCAACACGGTGAAGGAGATCGGATATACTCGTGCCAAATACGGTTTCGATTACAACACTTGCGCAGTCCTGACTTCCCTGAATGAGCAGTCTGCGGATATTGCCCAAGGCGTAAACGCTGCGCTGGAGAATCGTGATCCAGAGCAAATGGCTCGTGAAACCGAAAATATCGGTGCAGGCGACCAAGGTTTGATGTTTGGTTTTGCCACAAACGAAACACCTGAACTTATGCCATTGCCAATTGCTTTGTCCCACCGGATCGCGCGTCGTCTTGCTGAAGTCCGCAAAAACGGTACGTTGGAGTACCTTCGTCCGGACGGCAAAACGCAAGTCACCATTGAATACGATGGCGACAAGCCTGTACGCGTCGATACCATCGTCGTGTCCACGCAGCATGCCGAAGAAATAACCCTGGAGCAAATCCAGAAAGATATCAAGGAACATGTGATCCTGCCTGTCGTTCCGGCTGAATTGCTGGACGAGCAGACCAAATATTTCATCAACCCGACCGGCCGTTTCGTGATTGGCGGACCTCAAGGCGATGCCGGTTTGACCGGACGCAAAATCATCGTTGATACGTATGGCGGTTATGCCCGTCATGGCGGCGGTGCCTTCTCCGGTAAAGATCCGACGAAAGTAGACCGTTCCGCAGCGTATGCAGCTCGTTATGTGGCTAAAAACCTTGTGGCTGCCGGTCTGGCGGACAAGGTGGAAATTCAGCTTGCTTATGCGATCGGCGTAGCCAACCCGGTATCGATCAACGTCGATACATACGGCACAGGCAAAGTCAGCGAAGAGAAGCTGGTTGAACTCGTTCGCAACAACTTTGACCTTCGTCCTGCAGGCATCATCCGCATGCTGGACCTGCGTCGCCCGATCTACAAACAAACGGCTGCATACGGCCACTTCGGCCGTACAGACCTGGATGTACCTTGGGAACGCGTGGACAAAGCGGATACGTTGAAATCCCAGGCAGGCCTGTAAGCTCGGCTGCACCGTTCGAATGTATGGAAGCCCCGATCCTTGAACGAGGAATCGGGGCTTTTTGCGTATCCACATTTTCACAGAGTTTCATTCCTAATCATTTACATATGGCTAATTAAATTTTTCCCCGAAGCCGATATACATCATGAAGTCTGTGTATCAGACGGTTGATATCTAGTTAAGGAGGAGGAAAGAACGTGAGCGTAAAAAAATGGGCTCAAAAGGGCATGATCGTTTTGCTTGTACTTATAATAACCGCTGCAGGTTGGTCAGGCATTCCGCTCAGTCCCTTAAATACGGCGCATGCTGCCGATGGTGACACGAGTGCACTTGACTTAACATTCTTGCCTAAAACGAACGATACCAACGTAGATCGTTCAGCACCGCTATATATTCAATTTTCGAAAGAAATTCGCAAGATTGAGGGAACGCAGGGGGAAATTCGAATTATGCGTTTGTCCGGCAACGGGACATTAGCGGAGAAAATCAATATTTCGGATAATCAGAAAGTTACGCTTCATTCTGATCTCACAGCTGCGGGCAGTGGCTCCGCAACGGGAAATGTGTTGCGAATCATGCATAACACGCTGGAGAAAGATACTTCGTATTACATTGAGGTCGATGCGGATTCATTTGAAACCGTGGAGCCAGAAGGTACATCTCCGCAGAAAGTGCAAGCCATTACTGGGAATACGACATGGGTATTCAAGACCATTGGGATGAGTGCGATCAAGCCAGCAACTTTTTTACCGGCTAAAATGGCGACGAATGTACCTGTCAATTCGCAACTACAAATTATTTATAATGATGCAATCCGTAAAGGAACGGGAAAAATTCAGATTATGCAGGGAGCAAATACCGTTGAAGAATTCGACGTTTCAACTTCCTCTCGCGTCAGTGTGAGCGGTAGTACGCTTACGGTAACGCCTTCTAGCAAATTTGCCAATAATGCTACATACAACGTTGTGATTCCGACGGGGGCATTACGGGATGCCTCGGACAACGACATTGCCGGCATCAATGCCAATGAGTGGATGTTTACAGCGTTTCAGTCCGATCCCACAGCACTGACGATGTCCTCCGTATCACCGGCAAATGGAGCGACCGGCATTGCATTGAATCCGGAACTGATCGTGACCTTCAGCAAAGAGCTGGACCCAAGCTACTCAGGTTCGGTCACGCTGAAAAACTCCAGCGGAAGCGTCGTTTCGACAAAGGTTGAAATCAACAGCTCCAATCCACGACAGCTGCGCATTATTCCGTTAAGCAGCCTTACAAGCAATACGGCTTACACCGTAGATATTCCCGGCGGGGTGCTGCGCGATAAATCGGGGAACTTGTTCGCAGGATTAAATGGCGCAGCATCATGGACATTCAGAACGCTCAGCCCGGATACGACGGCTCCGGTTCTCAAAACAGCCAAAATGTACAGCAATACGATCATCCGTCTGACGTATGACAAATTCCTGTCCAGCACAGATCCGTATGGGTCCAGTTTCACCGTAACGGTTAACGGAGAGACACGAAATGTGAGCACTTCATATGTATCTGGCGATAGCGTGTATGTTGTTCTGGATACCGGCGTTGCTGTAGGACAAGTCGTCCGCATTTCATATGCTCCTGGAACAAGTGCGCGCAAGATTCAGGATCTATCGTCCAATCCAGCGGCAGCCTTCAGTGCCAGAGATGTGGAAAACGGTCTGGACTCTATTATGTCGAAGCCGAGAGAAGGTACAGCTTACTATAATACGGTCAGCCTCTATTATCCTGAGACTGTGTATATTTCATCGAGTGACACATCTGGACAATTCAGTGTTACAGCAGATGGATCGGACGTCGGCATTAGCAGTATTTCAACCGGCAGCAATTCTCTCGTTACGCTTAATCTGAGCCGTTCCATCCAGAATGGCGAAGTGGTTCGCGTATCCTATCAACCCGGAAGTTGGCCCGTGAAAGACAGTCGAGGTCAGGCGTTGGCAGGGTTCAGTGGCTTCTACGTTCGCAACAGCGTCGATAATAAAGCCCCTGAATTCCAAAGCGCTGAGGTTAGCGGGAACAAATTATGGATACGTTACAACGAGCCGCTGAGCCGCACGAACAAACCGCTCAAGAGCCAGTATTCCGTATTGGTAGACGGCAAAGCCATATTTGTTAACGATAGCGAAATCGAAGACGATGTGGTCACCCTGACACTGGCTTCTTCCGTCTCGAGCACACAGAATGTGACGTTGTCGTATGTACCGGGTGCGCTGCGGTTGACGGACCTGAACGGCAATCCCGCAGGATACCTTAACCTTACACCTGTCACTTATACTTATGGTAACGGAACAATTCTGTCCGCGACGCTGCAAGGAGATACGGTGCAGATCAACTTCCGCAATCCGCTTCAAGCGCAGTCGGCGTTAACGGTAACACAGTTCAACGTGCAGATTGCCGGTGCTACGGCGAGTGTTCTTTCGGCATCGGCATCTGGTTCGGTAGTGACCTTGAAGCTGTCCAATGCCGCTTCTGCAGGACAGACCGGAACAGTCAGCTATACACCGGGAGCTGTTCCATTAAGGGATTCGCTCAATACAACCGTAGCGGCCTTCGGCCCATTGACGCTGCAACAAGGCGGAGGCAATACATCGACGCCAACGAACAGCCGTCCAAGTTGGCTTACAGAAGCAGGGGCTGCCGATTCGGGCTTCGGCCAGGCTTTGCTTGCGATGAGCAGCGATACGGCGACTTCGGTGTCGGCCATGACAAGAAATAATCGCAATACACGTCAGTTCAACGTAGATGCGGCCAAATTGACTCAGGCGTTTGAATACGCGGCAGCAGTCGGAAAGTCGGCACAACCTGTTGTATTCGAAGTTCCGGCGACCGAATCTTCCGCATATGTCGGTTTTCCGATAAATACGCTGGTCCAGATCGCGTCAAGCCATCGAACAGGCAAGATCGGCATCAAATATGGTGAACGTCTATGGATGGTGTCTTTATCCGATCTGAATTTGACTTCCATGCTGCAAAGCGTAGGAACTGGGGCGAGCACCACATCCGGTTCAACCGGTCCTTACTACTACGTGCAGATCGAACCTGTCCCGGTGTCGGGTACGGGGATCATGGATAGCATGCTGGCAAGCGCGGGTGCGCAAAAGCTTGCGAATGTAACGGACGTGTATCAGTATGCTTATAACAGTGTGAGCAATCAAAGAGTGGAGCAAAACAACACGAGCCAGTTAGCGGAGCAGTTGTCCGGAAATACGCTAACCAATGCATCGACATTCACTACGATCGATCCGATGACATTTCTGCTGTCTTACGTTCCGAGCACGTTCACGACCTACAATGGTGGAATGATCATAAAGGGCCAATTGAATGGAAATCAAATGATCGTGCCCGTGACGCATGAGGTCGTGTACCAGGACACCAACTATCATTGGGCAAGTGCAGTCATCAAGGAGCTGGCTTCCAAGTGGATCATCGGTACTTCCAACGGTTCTTATTATGGACCGGATCAGAAAATTACCCGTGCGGAGTTTGCTGAATTGGTTGCCAAAGGATTAGGGTTGAAAGGCAATGATACGGGAGCGATGCGTTTCCGTGATATTCGCGGAGGAAATGCCGCCAGCGCCTACATTGGCGCAGCTGCGGATGCCGGAATCATTACCGGAAATACGGACGGCACGTTTAAGCCGGACAGCCTGATCACGCGGGAGCAGATGGCGATCATGATGGTGCGTGCCCTTGAATATGGCGGAAACACGGTAAGATTGCAGTCTTCCACGACCGCAACGCTGGCCAAATTCAAAGACAACAAAAAGATTCAGTCCAAGGATTCGGTCGCCAAAGCCGTACAGGAGGGCATCATTCAGGGCATGACTTCGACGACCTTCCAACCGCAAGGCAATGCGACCCGGGCACAGGCAGCAGTGATGCTGAAACGTGTGCTGAATAAACTGGGATATTTATAGTATATAGGTTGAACTAGACATTTACACGATAACGGAGAGGGCAGAAAGAATCTGGAGAAGCGAAGCGGTCGCATTTATCACCGGATTTTCCCTTTGAACAAAGAGGATCAAGAAATCTGGGGATAACAGTGATCGGAAGATGGTTCTGACCACGTAGTGACTCCGTGTAAAAATCATCGGTTCAACTTATATAGATTAAACATTCATAATGAATCCACAATTTATCAGACTTCAGATGTGCGCAAAGAAAAGGCGCAACTGAAGTCTTTTTTTTGCAAAATGAGAGAGTAACCCTCAACGCAAACAGGGAACGAATATCACGATCTAGCCGGACAATTCTAGCAGCTTGCGTAACTTTTCGGGCCCAAAGCAGTCTATTACTAGTAGAGTATGCTAGGAATCCGATCGTTTGGCTGCCTTTCGGCAGCCGGATCCGGAATGCCTAAGTTTGATATACAAGATGGGAGAGTCGTTTCAAACATGCTGGGGAAACACGGGAAACTACGGAAAGACGTGAAGGGCAGCAGAACGAAAAAATGGATGATCGTCACGCTCGCAGGCGTGATCTGGATTACTCCCGTATTGGGCGCGGGATCGCAGGTATGGTCCGGCACTTCGTGGCGGTCGGTGGCTGCCGCGGCGGCAACGAACACAAGCAAGCTTAGCGAGGAAATTCTGACATCAGGGGCAAAACTGATCAAATATCAATATACTACGACGCGTTCAGGACAAAAGGTGAATGTGCTGGCTGATGTCGTGCAGGTGGATTTGCAAAATCCATACGTGAAGCTGGATGTCATGACCGGCAAAGGCGGCAATCTGAACAGCAAACAAAGCACGGGCGGCATGGCCAAGGAAAACGAAGCGGTAGCTGCCGTGAACGGCGATTATTTCAACGTCTCGGGCGAACTCGCGCCGATTGGCGGACAGGTGTCTGATGGCGTAATCGTGTCGACGCCTTCGGAGCTTTCGGGCATGTATGCCCTCACGGTGACCAAGGACGGCAAACCGATGATCGACGAATATTCCTTTGAAGGTATTGTAACGGCGGATGATGGTTCAACGTTCCCGCTTCGTGGTATTAATAAGGAAGATTATACGGTGGAAACGGATTCCGTCAAATACAGCCATGCCAACTCCATGTATATTTATACACCGGCTTGGACTTCAACCAAACGTCCAAACGATCCTTCGACCACGCCAACCGAAGTGCTTGTGCAGAACGGGGTTATTACCCAAATTTCGGATAAGGCTGCCCTCAATATGACCGTTCCTGAAGATGGGTACATTCTGCGTGCACATGGCACGGCTGCGGCGTGGATCATGAACCATCTGGCTGTTGGCCAGAAGCTGGGAACGGATTACAAGCTCAAGGCCAAAACGTCGGGACAGACGATCGACCCATCCGATTTGCAAACGATGATCGGCGGCCATACCATTCTGGTTAACGGCGGGAAGGCGGCGTCTTTTTCGCGTGATATCGCGGCTTCCGGCATTGGAGGCATTCGGGCGAGAACGGCGGTTGGTTACTCTCAGGACGGTCGTTATGTTTACATCGTGGCCGCGGAGAAAAACAGCAGCAGCAGCGGCATGTCGTTAACGGAGCTCCAGTCGTTCATGACCAACATCGGCGTCTGGAAAGGAATGAATCTGGACGGCGGCGGTTCCACAACGATGGTAACCCGGCCACTTGGAGAGGAAACGGCCAGCCTGACCTTTAATACGGAATATGGCACGGAGCAGCGTCAAGTTGTGAATTCCCTGGGTGTGTTCTCTACAGCGCCGGAAGGCAAGCTGAAAGGCTTTGCGATCAGTGGTGCCAAAACGCTTTTGGTCGGCCAGGAAGGGAAGTATACCTCCAAAGGATATGACACCTACTACAACCCGATTGATATGGGCAACGTTACCCTGTCCTGGAAATCCAGCAACAACGGCATCGTGAGCGTAAGCAATGGCGCGGTCAAAGGCGTGAAGCCGGGTACGGCGACATTGACGGCCACAAGCAACGGCGTTTCTTCCTCGGTTAAAGTGACGGTGCTGGGCAGCAGCGAGCTGGCTTCGCTGACGGCAGGATCGGGCATGGGCTCGCTGAAATCCGGCGCAACCGTTTCGATTCCGGTAACGGCCAAAACGAAGGACGGACAAAGCGTAACGGTTCCGGCGGATTCGCTGAAATGGGAATTCATCGGCTTCAAAGGCAAAGTGTCCGGGGACCAGCTTACGGTATCTTCCGTGGATTCCGGAGCACAGGTCGGATATGCCATCGGGCGGTATGACGGGTTCAGCACGGTAGTTGTGCTTACGGCGGCAGACAGCCAAACGATATGGGAAAATTTCGAGAACGTGAATTACCCGATCAGCTTCACGACCAACGCGGCAGGAGTGACCGGTTCTGCGACGGTAGCGGCGGGAACGGGGGACAAAGCAGGTTCCAAAGTGCTGCAATTAAGCTATGACATGACGGCTGGAACCGGCAAAATGTATGCATACGCACAGCTTAACGGTACGACGGGCAAAGAAGTATCCGCTGCGGCCACATCCATGTCGATGGACGTTATGGGCGACAAGAGTTTGAACTGGATGCGTGCCGAGTTCACCGATGCAAACGGCAATACGGTATACGCGGATATCGCCAAAGCGATTGATTGGACCGGTTGGAAAACGGTAAACGTTGATCTGAACGGCCTGAATATCGCTTATCCGGCCAAACTGAAACGCGTCTATGTCGTAAACGTGGAAGAGGGGCAGGATGAACGCGCAAAAACAGGAACCGTTGCCTTCGACAACATCGCGTTTACGATGCCATCCAAATCGAGCGAGGTCGGTTTGCCGACAGGCATGGCATCCCTGGTGCTGGGGCAAAAATCAATGACGGTAAACGGCACGAAAAAAACGATTGATGCCGCACCCGTGCTGAAAAACGGCACAACCTACGTACCGATCAAACATGTGCTCGACGCTTTTGGCGGTCAGGCGGGCTGGGATAGCAAAAACCAGCGCATTACCGTGATCCGCGGCGGAAAATTGATCGACCTTGTGGTCGGGCAGAAAGAATTCGTTTTGAACGGAAAACGACAGAGCGCAGCGGTTGCGCCTTACGTAAGTGGAGGTAGGACTTTAGTCCCTCTTCGACTCGTATCCGAGCAGCTTGGATTGACCGTAAAATGGGAACAGAACACGAAGACCGTTACCATCTCATCGTGATATGGTATGATATATACCGGAAACGATAGAAATGGAGTCGAATTAACGTGGATTTACAAGCCGATGCCATAGATCGCGTCATCAAAAACGCCATACAAGTCATGGAAAACAGCAAATATCAGATGTTCGAAATTATGGACTCCACGCGCGAGGAGCTGAAGACGCTCAACGATGAGCTGAAGTCCGTGCTGAAGGAAGCGGCGGAAACGATCGAAAAGGTCGATCAATTGGAGTTGAACTACCGCCGCTCCCGCATTCGTTTGACCGAGGTCAGCCGCGACTTTGTCCGTTATTCCGAGCATGATATCAAGCAGGCCTACGAGAAGGCCACGCAGCTGCAGCTGGATTTGATGATTTACCGTGAGAAGGAAATGTATCTGAAGGCTCGTCGGGACGATCTGCAGAAGCGCGCCAAAAACGTGGAGGCTTCTGTGGAGCGTGCCGAGACGATCGGTTCTCAGATGGGGGTTGTGCTGGAGTACCTGTCTGGCGAACTAGGTCAAGTGACACGCATCATTGAGTCCGCCAAAAACCGACAAATGATCGGCTTGAAAATCATTTTGGCCCAGGAAGAAGAGCGAAAACGCATTGCCCGCGAGATTCATGACGGCCCTGCGCAGATGCTTGCCAATCTAGTGCTTAGGACGGAAATTGTAGAAAGAATGCTCACCAAGCAGGATTTTAAGATGGTCCAGGCCGAAATAGTAGACTTGAAAGGCCAGGTCCGCTCAAGTCTTGAAGAGATGAGAAAAGTGATATTCAATTTGCGTCCTATGGCACTGGATGATCTTGGTCTGATCCCCACGCTTCGGAAATACGTGCAGGATTTTGAGGAAAAAACGAAAATCCGCGCGCTTTTTGAAACAAGGGGAAAGGAACATCGCTTGTCTTCTGCAATGGAGGCAGCCATTTACCGCCTCGTGCAGGAGGGATTGTCCAATGCCGCAAAGCATGCTTATCCCACTTATGTTGTAGTGGAAATTACATACCAGGCTCAGCTCGTCAAAATTGTCGTTCAAGACAATGGGCTTGGGTTTAAACCGGAGCTTCTCGCCAAGAAGAGCAAGGAGCACAACCATTTCGGTTTGATTGGGATGAAAGAGCGGGTTGAGCTACTGGAAGGCAGAATAGAAATTGAATCCGCGGAGAATCAGGGAACCAAAATCGTGATTCATATTCCGACAAACGTGGATAAGGGAAAGGAGTAGCATGATGGAAAACCGTGATACTGGAAACGCACCGATTAAGGTTCTGCTCGCTGATGATCATCAGCTGTTCCGCGAAGGACTGAAACGCATTTTGAATATGGAGGACGACATTGAGGTCATCGGCGAATGCGGCGACGGCATCCAGGTGCTTGAGTTCTGCAATCAGGACAAACCGGATATCGTATTGATGGACATCAATATGCCGGTGGAGAACGGGGTAGAGGCGACCGAGAAATTGCGCGAGCTGTTCCCGGACGTCAAAGTCATCATTTTGTCCATTCACGATGACGAGAGTTACGTGTTCGAGACGCTGCGCAAAGGCGCGAACGGATATTTGCTGAAAGACATGGAGGCCGAATCTCTGATCAATGCGATTCGTTCCGTGCATGAAGGGCATGCGTTCATTCATCCGAAGGTCACCGGCAAGCTGATCATGCAGCTGCGCCGCATGACATATTTGAATGAGACGGGAGCCATGAGCGAAGGGGTGTCGAAGGAGGCGGGCGTGAAGTTCGTTGCAGGCGACAACAATCCGCTGACGCGTCGCGAGGCTGAGGTACTGCGCCTGATGGCTGAAGGCAAGAGCAACAAAATGATCGGGGAGTTCTTGTTCATCAGCGAAAAAACGGTGAAAAACCATGTCAGCAGCATTCTGCAAAAAATGGAAGTGGATGACCGTACACAGGCTGTTATCAACTCTATTAAGTATGGCTGGGTTACGCTGTAATGGCTGAAGGAGCAAGGGGAATTGCAGCAAACGAAATCATATACGGATTATGGATCACTCGCGCCTGTTCAAAATGTTGAACCGGTATGCGGGTTAATGGACTTTAATCCTGCAAATGAACAAAGTGCAGGGACGTGCAGAACGAATGTTCAGAGCAAGGCGATAAACCTGCAGCAAGTGTAACCCTTTCGAAAGTGCGGCATATACTGTCGTATACAGGGATGTTCGCCACGGGTGAACATGACCTTTCGAGGAGGTGCAGTTGCCATGGTTGCTCATCTGACTATGATTCTGCTCATCTACTTCCTGGCGGCAATGGCGGTTCATGTCATGCATCACCGTCATCTGTCCCATCCGCAATCCGAAGGCATCGAGCAAATCGTGCTCATTCCTTCCAATCAGGTACAACGGATCGAAGGTATTGTACGGACGCTTTGCCGGGAGCTGTTTTATCGTGGAAAGAGCTTTACGATGACAGTCATTGCTGAACGCAGGGAAGCGGAGACGGTTCGCATTATAGAGAAACTGATGTTGAGGCAGGGGATGGAGCTGTCGGTGTTGCCGGCTGTTCCGGCAGATTTGGATTTGTCCAAACAACAAGGGAGCTCAGCGTATCGCCTGATTGACCTCCGTGATCCTGCGCAGTGAATGATTGGATTACGTCGTCATGTGGGCAAAACCCACGTATGGATGCCATAAATCCACAAGCGAAGATTACAGCATGCAGCTGTAGTCTTTTTTTGTCATTGTAGTCAATTCTGCTATTAAAGTTATAATGGATTTTTTTGCAATCTATGGTTGTATATTGGTTCATAAGTGAGGAGAGCACATACGTCACTTGTTCGTACCTGGAATTCTTAATTTAAAAGTATAGACGAAGCGAACGGGGAAAAGTTTCGCGTGTTTCGAGAAACTTTTCCCAAGTTGGACACATCGAGAAATGAGAACGGACGAGGTGACCACTTTCGCTTAGAAATGGACGGAGAGTGGATGGAGCGGGGGAATTCTTTGGTTATTGAGACGATTCCAGGGGGAGGCTCCACGGCGCACTGTAAAAGGTTGGCCTTACATCCAAGTTGATGAACGAATGGTTCTTGTGGAAAACGAATATACACGATATATTTAGAGGACAAGCTAATCAAAAATAGATTATCCAGTGGACATGAAGCACATGCTCCCGACATTTTGTCGGGCGGTATGTGCTTTTTTTTGGTTCCCGTTTGGGGAGATTCGAGTGCTACAGGGAGGAGAGAGAGTATGAAAGTTGCGCTATATGTCGTCCGTTTAGACGAAGGATGGGTCATGAAGCTGTCGCTGGATATTCGGGTCGATGCGGCCTGGTGGGTGGAAGACAGGGGCGGGAAGGCGGCGTTGCGGTGGGTTTTGCTGGATGGCGCGCTCGCGATGAGTCAAGCTTCTTGGCTGGTGAACGGATTCGAAGCGGAGCGGGGCATGGACCAGTGGGAAAGAAAGCATTGGCAGCAGTATATGCGGCGCAGACTGCTGCAGTATGAGGAGGCTTCGGGCGAACGCGAAGCCTGTAGAGGCCGCCCGGCGAGTTTCTGGGCGGCAGAGGGTGCGGGCGGGATGCCGGAGCCTTATCCCGCCACCGCCTGGGCTCAGCTCGGGCAGGATGCTGCCCTGCTGGCCGAGCGGTTTCGCGGCCGCCAACTGCTGGCGGCCGAGGCAGAGGCGCTGCTGGCGGACACCGCCCCGCCGCTGGCCTCTGCCTGGTGCGCGGCAGCGCAACTCGCGCACCTGCACGGGCGGCTGCAGCTCGCTGCCGCCCTGGAGCTTGCCACGCGCCGCCGTGCCGCGTGGCTGCCCCGCGCGCGAAGCGCGCCCCGCTGCCGCCGCTGCGGCAGCGTTGCCAGGCAGCGCGTGCCCTGCGCTGCCTGCGGGCTGGCGGCGTGCGCCTACTGCGAGGCATGCCTCGCGCTCGGGCGCAGCCGGGCTTGTGCGCTGCTGCTGCGCAGCGCAGCGCCTGCGGCCGTGCATGGCACGGCCGGTGCCACCGGGGGCGGGCTCGCCCGGTGGGGGCTTAGCGCAGCGCAGAGCGAGGCGGCTGCCGCGGCGCTGGCGTTTTTGGGCCGGCCGCCCGCAGGAGGGCGGCCGGGGCGGTTCTTGCTCTGGGCCGTGACCGGGGCCGGCAAGACCGAAATGATTTTCCCGCTCCTGCAGCATGTCGTGGAGCGGGGAGGGAGAGCGCTCGTGGCAACGCCGCGCAGGGACGTCGTGCTCGAACTGGCGCCACGGATCGCCAAAGCGTTCCCGCATGCTACGCTCGCCACGCTGTATGGCGGCAGCACCGAGCGTTGGAAAGACGCACAGCTGACCCTTGCCACCACTCACCAGCTCATGCGGTTTTACCAGGCGTTTGACCTGGTTGTGATTGATGAGCTCGATGCGTTTCCATATCATGGAGATCCCATGCTCGCACATGCCGCGGCGGCGTCCTGCAAACCGGGAGGACACTTTGTCTACTTATCGGCTACGCCGCCTGCCGGCATGCAAAGAGAAGTGGCTTGGGGCAAACTGGAGCATGCCCGAGTACCGGTACGTTTTCATCGCCATCCGCTGCCGGTGCCATTACTGCTGAAGTTACCCGCCGTGGCGGAGTGCATTCGCAAACGCGATCTTCCCGCTTCCCTGCAAAACCAAATCCGGATCTCCCTTAAACGCGGCGCGCAAGTTTTCGTTTTCGTAACGCGCATTGCGCAGATCGAACCGTTTGTGTCTCTGCTTCGCCGCCGCTTTCCGCATGTGCGGGTCGAGGGCACCTCTTCCCAGGACGCCGAACGGGGCGGCAAAGTCGTCGCCTTTCGGGAACGCGACATCCGGCTGCTCGTCACGACGACCATTTTGGAGCGCGGCGTGACCATTCCGCGGAGCGACGTATTCATTTTGGATGCAGACAACGGCCTGTTCGATGAGGCGTCATTGGTACAAATGGCCGGCCGGGCAGGGCGCTCGCTGGACGATCCGGCAGGCAAGGTCGTGTTTGCTTCTCCCAAACGGACGCGTTCCCAAGTCAAAGCCGTGGCTCAAATCCGCAAAATGAACGCCATCGCCCGCCGTAAAGGGTATCTGAACACGCCGGAATCCCAATAAATCGTAAACGGAGGTATTCAGCCATCATGTTCAATGGGTTCGAAGGAGTATCCAGCCAACTGCGAGGGCTCGCCCGCCTGCTGCATCAATTGCTCGCCCCACCGGGAGAGACCTGTCTGACTTGCGGCACCAGAGCGAGGTTGTCGGCGGATTATCCCGGCATCTGCTTCCGCTGCGCACAGCAAATACCGTGGATTCGTTCGATCCGCTGTTTGCGCTGCGGCCGGGGCATCGGCTGCCCCGATTGCCTTCGCCCGCATATGCGGGAGCGCTCGTTTGTATGCAACCGCAGTGCCGTGCAATACAATGCTTTGATGAAGGAATGGATCGGCATGTACAAATTCCGGGGGCATGGGCGGTACGGCCCGCTTCTGACGGCCATGGTGGTACAGGCTTTCCGGGCGATGAGCGAGGAGATGAATGCGGCTGTGGCAAAAGAGATCCCCGCTTTGGCGGCACAACCGGCCGCTTCTGCACGGTTGCGGGTGGATGACGCTCCCCATCCACCTGTCCCGCCCGCGTCCATGGCCGCGGGCGTCCACCTCTCGGCAGCGACCCGAAGACCCGGGTCGCTGCTGCGCAAACCGTTGCCGCCATGGCGGCCGGACGCCGTGACCTATGTTCCGGTCAGCGGGGAACGCCTCGCCGAGCGCGGCTTCAACCAGGCGGAGCGGCTGGCGGCAGGCCTCGCCGCCGCGCACCGCATGCCGCTCGTTGACCTGCTCAGCCGCCCGGTCAACACCGCCAAACAGAGCTTCAAGTCTCGCGCGGAGCGGATCGAGACGATGCAGCATGCCTTTGCCCTGCAGCCGGATGCGATGCAGCTGCTGGTCGATTTAGGACGCCGTAAGTGTTCTGAAGAACCCATGCGTTCACAAACGCCGCTCCGCTTGCTGCTGGTAGACGATATCTATACGACGGGGAGCACCCTGGATGCTTGCGGAGAAGTCATCCTGAAGGCTGCGCAGGAAGCCGGCATCTTGACAGAGGTGTATACACTCACGTTGGCAAGATCTTGATTTTCAATAATGAGATGCGTACATTTCGTTTGAAATATGCTGATTTTTGCATGAGTTAATATTAATCCATATCATATGTAAATATGTTGTTTGCTGAACTTACCGGTTTTATAAAAAAACAATAAATAACCTCCATGTTAAAAAGAGGAATTAGGTTCACGGCATAGAATACATATTGCTGCCATTTCCAGAATCGGCCATATCCCGGAGGTGGCACAATATATCTTTTGAAGGGGAGAACGATGGTGGTACCAGGAAAACAAAAAAGCCGTTTATATTTGTGGGCCGTCCGAATGCTGGTTTTAACGTTGGTATTCGGGCAACTTGGCTTGTATGGAGGGGAGGTTGCGCAGGCTGCAGCGGTTGGTGGGGGAACGATTGTTTCGGCTAGCAACGATTACCGTTACGTCATGACAAAGGACGGCGGTAAATTGCAGGTGAACCAGAAGGACATCAATTTAAGTTGGGTAAGGTCCTACAGCGTTTCTACTACAGGATACTCTTTTACCCGCAGACAATCGGTTCTTGGAAACGTGGATTATATCACTGAGATTCAGTTCGGATCCTACAACTCCAAGTATGCAGGGCAGATAGATCATGCGTTTTTCGTTGATTTTAGCCGGATTTATGAGACTTATTCCGAAATGACGTATAGACAATCCGGCATGAACGTTGGTCAGTGGACCATCACTAATGATGATGTGTTGGGGCTGCCGACACCGACTTATGTATATGACTACCAGGAGAGTCCGTTAACGCTTGTTGTTAATGCTGATACCGGAGAAGTCGTAGATTTCTACTCCGATTTGAACCCGTACTATACAAAAAAGGGAGAGTACGCTATTCCTGATTTTGAAGGTGGAAGCCCGACTCCTTTCAAACAGATTCCTGCGGCTCCATCTAATCTCAGCGCGACCAAAAACGATTCGGCTATTATGCTGTCATGGGATCATGTGCAGCAGGCTTTTCAATACGAGATCGAAGAGGACGGCGTGATTAAGGGACCGTTTTACGGTACAACGTTTACGAACAATGCACTCGCACCGAATACGAACCATACGTACAGGGTCCGGGCTTTGAATCCTTTGGGTACGAGCGATTGGAGCAGTGTATATGAAGTCAAAACACTCTTGGCCAAACCGAAATTGTCTTCAAGTTCAGAAGAAGGAAAAAACACGATAACATGGACGGCCGTAGACAACGCTGATCGGTATCAGTTGGTTATTGATGGCGGACAAGCCATAGATATAGGAAATGTAACCTCCTATGTACACGAGGGTCTGGAAGCTAATTCGAGTCATACATATTCGGTCAAAGCCCTTTCGTCGGACAATGAGAGTGAGTGGAGCAGCACGATCACCCAGTTGGTTGTTCCTAATTCGGCGAATGGTTTGAAAACAACCGACGTGGCATGGAACAAAATTTCAATATCCTGGGATGCGATTAAAGGTGCTACCGGATATGATCTTGAGATTGATGGGGTGATCACTCCGGTAACGGGTACGACCTATACAAAGACGGGTCTTGGTGCAAATACGGAGCACACCTTCCGGATCAGATCCAAAAATGCAGGCGGGGCAGGCAAATGGACGGAAATGTTGAATGTGACAACGCAACTGAGTACTCCAGTTATTCAAACGAGTCCTTCGCAAGAAGAAGTCATGTTGGCGTGGCCCGCAGTTGACGGCGCGACGAAATATGAAGTAGAGGCCGATGGCATGGTTGTGGGCACAGTGACCGAGCCAACGTATGTGCATGGCAGCTTGCTGCCAGGAACGGCACACAAATACCGCGTGCGTGCGCTGAATGATACCAACACCAGTGCATGGACGGCAATCCTAACGCAAAACACTGTGCCAGGTGCGGTGAATGGCTTGGCGATCAACTCCACAACAAATGTAGCAATTGCGCTGAAATGGACAGCCGTCACCGGAGCAACGGGTTATGATCTCGAAATCGACGGAACGGTAGTGCCAGTGACGGGCGTAGCGTATACGAAGAGCGGTCTTGCCGCCAATACGGAGCATACCTTCCGCATTCGTTCGAAGAACGCAGCAGGCGTGGGCGCATGGAGTGAACCGATTAGTGCAACTACGCTGCTGAATACGCCAGTGTTGAAAGCAGCATCGGAAGAAACGAAGGTAACCCTGACGTGGGCAGAGATTGACGGCGCGACGAAATATGAAGTGGAGGCAGATGGCGTGGTTGTCGGCACAGTGACGGAGCCAACCTATACGCATAGCAGTTTGCTGCCGGGAACGGCACACAAATACCGGGTGCGTGCGCTGACTGATACCAATACAAGTGCATGGACAGCAGTCTTGACACAGAACACGGTGCCTGGTGCAGTAAGCGGCCTGGCGATCAACTCCACAACAAACGTGGCGATTGCGCTGAAATGGACAGCCGTCACCGGAGCAACGGGCTATGACCTGGAGATTGATGGCACCGTAGTGCCTGTGACAGGCGTGGCGTATACAAAGAGCGGCCTTGCCGCCAATACGGAGCATACCTTCCGTATCCGCTCGAAGAACGCAGCAGGTCCGGGCACATGGAGCGAACCGATTAGCGCGACTACGTTACTGAATACACCGGTGTTGAAAGCGACATCGGAAGAAACGAAGGTAACCCTGACGTGGGCAGAGATTGCCGATGCCACAACATACGAAGTAGAATCGGATGGCGTGGTTGTCGGCACAGTGGACGAGCCCACTTACACACATAGCAATTTACTGCCGGGAACGGCACATAAATACCGGGTGCGTGCGTTGACCGATACGAACACCAGTGCATGGACAGCAGTCCTGACACAAAACACTGTCCCAGGAGCAGTAAGCGGCTTGGCGATCAACTCCACAACAAATGTAGCAATTGCGCTGAAATGGACGGCCGTCACCGGAGCAACGGGCTACGACCTGGAAATCGACGGCACCGTAATGCCTGTGACGGGCGTGGCGTATACGAAGAGCGGTCTTGCCGCCAATACGGAGCATACCTTCCGCATTCGTTCGAAGAACGCAGCAGGTGTAGGTGCGTGGAGCGATTTAATTAGCGCGACTACGTTACTGAATACACCGGTATTGAAAGCAGCATCGGAAGAAACGAAGGTAACCCTGACGTGGGCAGAGATTGCCGATGCCACAACATATGAAGTAGAAGCGGACGGCGTGGTTGTCGGCACAGTGACCGAGCCAACCTATACGCATAGCAGTTTGCTGCCGGGAACGGCACACAAATACCGAGTGCGTGCGTTGACCGATACCAACACCAGTGCGTGGACAGCAGTCCTGACACAAAACACTGTCCCAGGAGCAGTAAACGGCCTGGCGATCAACTCCACAACAAACGTTGCGATCGCGCTGAAATGGACGGCCGTCACCGGAGCAACGGGCTATGACCTGGAGATTGATGGCACCGTAGTGCCTGTGACGGGCGTGGCGTATACGAAAAGCGGTCTGGTTGCCAATACGGAGCATACCTTCCGCATTCGTTCGAAGAATGCAGCAGGTGTAGGCGCATGGAGTGAACCGATTAGTGCAACTACGCTGCTGAATACGCCAGTGTTGAAAGCAACATCGGAAGAAACGAAAGTAACCCTGACGTGGGCAGAGATTGCCGATGCCACAACATATGAAGTAGAAGCGGACGGCGTGGTTGTCAGCACAGTGACCGAGCCGACCTATACGCATAGCAGTTTGCTGCCGGGAACGACACACAAATACCGCGTGCGTGCGGTGACCGATACCAACACAAGCGCGTGGACAGCAGTTCTGACACAAAACACCGTTCCTGGTGCAGTAAGCGGCTTGGCGATCAACTCCACAACAAACGTGGCGATTGCACTGAAATGGACAGCTGTAACCGGAGCAACGGGTTATGATCTCGAAATTGACGGCACGGTAGTGCCTGTGACAGGCGTAGCATATACGAAGAGCGGTCTTGCCGCCAATACGGAGCACACCTTCCGCATTCGTTCGAAGAATGCAGCAGGTCCGGGCGCATGGAGCGAACCGATTAATGCGACTACACTGCTGAACACGCCGGTATTGAAAGCAACATCGGAAGAAACGAAGGTAACCCTGTCGTGGGCAGAGATTGCCGATGCCACAACATATGAAGTAGAAGCGGACGGCGTGGTTGTCGGCACAGTGGACGAGCCCACTTACACGCATAGCAATTTATTGTCGGGAACGGCACATAAATACCGGGTGCGCGCTTTGACCGATACGAACACAAGTGCATGGACACCAGTTTTAACGCAAAACACCGTTCCAGGTGCAGTGGGCGGCTTGGCGATCAATACAACAACAAACGTGGCGATTGCGCTGAAATGGACAGCCGTCACCGGAGCAACAGGTTATGACCTCGAAATTGATGGCACCGTAGTGCCTGTGACGGGGGTGGCATACACGAAGAGCGGTCTGGTTGCCAATACGGAGCATACCTTCCGTATCCGCTCGAAGAACGCAGCAGGTCCGGGCACATGGAGCGAACCGATTAGCGCGACTACGTTACTGAATACACCGGTGTTGAAAGCGACATCGGAAGAAACGAAGGTAACCCTGACGTGGGCAGAGATTGCCGATGCCACAACATACGAAGTAGAATCGGATGGCGTGGTTGTCGGCACAGTGGACGAGCCCACTTACACACATAGCAATTTACTGCCGGGAACGGCACATAAATACCGGGTGCGTGCGTTGACCGATACGAACACCAGTGCATGGACAGCAGTCCTGACACAAAACACTGTCCCAGGAGCAGTAAGCGGCTTGGCGATCAACTCCACAACAAATGTAGCAATTGCGCTGAAATGGACGGCCGTCACCGGAGCAACGGGCTATGACCTGGAAATCGACGGCACGGTGGTACCTGTGACGGGCGTGGCGTATACGAAGAGCGGTCTTGCCGCCAATACGGAGCATACCTTCCGTATCCGTTCGAAGAACGCAGCAGGCGTGGGCGCGTGGAGTGACTTGATCAGCGGCATGACGCTATTAGGTACACCGGTATTGAAAGGCACAGCAGACGGCACCTCTATCGCATTGGGCTGGGATGCGGTAGCAGGCGCCACGTTTTACGAGATTGAAGCGGATGGGCAAGTCGTTGGAACGACAAGTGATCCCCAATGGAATCATGCAGATCTGCTCCCTTCCAGTCAGCACAAATACCGGATCAGAGCCGTTAGTGAACAAAACTCAAGTGCATGGTCCGCCGTTTTAACGATCAAAGCGTTAACTTAGTAATCCAACAAGAGAAACAGCTTGCGCATGTATGCATTCTGTTTCTCTCTTTTTTGTAAAATGTCCTATGGCTTCACGACTAAAAATAAGGTAATGTAATAGATACATCGATATACGGAAAGAGGAAGCTTGAGAGGGGCGATAGAGGAATGAATTTGGGTAATTGTCCTCGCTGCGGCAGATTGTACGCCTTGAATTTCAGGGACGTATGTTCCAACTGCATCAAGGAGATCGAATTGGAGTACCAAACATGCGCCGAGTATTTGCGGGAAAACAAAGGTGCTAACATACAGGAGTTGTCCGACGCTACGGATGTTTCCATCAAACAGATTACAAAGTTTATCCGTGAGGGGAGAATCTCCATCGAAAATGCCCCTAATCTGATGTATCCTTGTGAAGTATGCGGAAACCTGATCAGGGAAGGGCATATGTGTGACTCTTGCCGTGCGCGTTTGACCAAGGACTTGGCCGGAGCCGCACGGGAAGTAGGTCAGAAGGAGAACGACGACCTAGGCGGGCGAACCTACAGAACCGTCGACAAACTACGGGATTCGTAGGAATGAGGGCTTAAATACCGTTTTTACTATAACAATTGCTTTATTTCGTACCGATAAACTTATTAAAGATTATCGGTTTTTTTAATTATCCCAATCGAGTTTAAGAACATACAGATGCAAGATAATGAAAAAATCCTGTGGTGGAAGGAAGTGTAGTTCGGAATGAAAATCAATGAACCGAGTCGAATTGGTGCAATCAATTCATATCAGAGGAACGTTGAATCCAATCAGCAGCAGGCTGACGCCAAAAAAAGCCGCCGTAAGGATGAAGTATCCATTTCTCCGGAGGCGATGAAAATGCTTGAGGAACAAGGCCGTACACAGGATCCGGCGCGTGCGCAGCGGATTCAGGAGCTTAAGGAACAAATAAGCTCGGGGACGTATCAGGTAGACAGCAACAGGCTTGCCGACAAGCTGCTGCCTTACTTCAAGAACTTCCCTAATAATTAGGAGGAACTATGCTGATCGAACCGATCATAGGTGTTTTGCGGCAACTGGAGGCTTCACATGTGGAAATGTTGGAATTGGGAGAGATGAAGCAGCAGGCCATTATTTCCAATAAAGTGGATGTGTTGATTCAATTGACTCATCATGAATCGAAATTGGTTAAGCGAATTGAGCAAATCGAGGCCGAGAGGCTTGAGCAGGTCCATCGCTTTTTGGAAGGACGGGGAATTAAGTCCAGACTAAACCTGACGATCAGCGAGTTGTCCAGGCTTGTCTTTGACCCGGAGGAAAAAAGACTGCTACACCAGGTCCAATCTTCTTTAACGGATGTTCTACAGAAAGTAAAACATCTAAACGAAGCAAATCAACAGCTTATTCAGCAATCGCTCTCATATCTTGATTTTGTTATCGAGACAATGTCGTTTCATTCTGAATCTGATGCCACATATCAGAACCCTTCGGAGAAAAGCTATGGTATGACACGCTCCGGAATGTTTGATACAAGGGCTTAAAATGGAGGATTAACAGATGGTTTCAACATTCCATTCAATTGAAACTGCCAAACGCGGTATCATTACGCAGACGGCTGCCCTGAATACGACAGGGCACAATATTTCCAATGCCAATACACCGGGATACTCGCGCCAGGTTGTAAACATGACGGCAGCGGATCCCATCGATGCCATTCAATTTTTACGTACGTCGGCTCCGGGGCAGCTCGGAACAGGGGTAGAATTTAATTCCATCAGACGTGTCAGAGAGGGTTTCCTAGATGCACAGTATCGGAACGAGAACACGGCACTTGGCGGTTGGACGGTTCGAAACAGCACGCTGGAGAAGCTGGAGACCATCATGAATGAGCCGTCTGAAACGGGGATTCGTACGGTCCTCAATAACTTCTGGAGCGCATGGTCCGATCTTAGCCAAGATCCTCAGGACGTAACGAACCGGAAGATCGTCAAGGAAACGACTCTTGCGCTTACTGACGGCCTTAATCAGATCAGTTTACAGTTGGATGCATTGACGAACGACCTTACCAATAATGTTGAACTTAAAACGACTGAGATTAACTCGTATCTGCAAAGCATAGCGGATCTGAACAACAACATTATGAGGGTAGAGCAACTTGGGGATAATGCCAATGATTTGCGCGACCAGCGGGACTATGCCGTGGATCAGCTGTCCAAAATCGTCGGTGTTAACGTCGCCGAATTGGATAGTGGTTATCAGGTTACCGTAGCTGGCCAAGTTGCGGTAACGGGGAATACAGTTGTACCTGTCACATCCGCGATTCTCGAAAACTCCTATCAGGCAGGGACGCTTGGTGGCGGTGAAGTGTACGGCATGATTTATGCCCGTGACGTACATGTGGCCGATTATCGCAACCAGATGAACAAATTGGCTAACACGCTCGCCACAGGAGATATTGAAATTACGATTCCTGCAGGCAGCGTACTTCCAAATGGAACGGTGTTCAACAATATTACGTATTCGGATGCAAACAACAACCGAACGTTAGCATCGGACCTGACAGTGACGGTTCAAGGGATTAACGGCTTGCACCACCTTGGTTATACGCTGAGCGGGTCGACGCCTACGGCTGGCGGTGATTTTTTTGCGACCAAGGACGGTTCCGGGACGATCACAGCCGGTAACATTACATTGAATACCGACATCCAGAACGATCCTAACAAGATCGCAACTTCCATGCGAACGACCGGTACAGGTGCCGATGAAAGCGTAGTTCTGGGCAATAACAGCCTGGCTTTGATTTTGTCGCAGTTGAAGGATGCCAAGTTTGATTTTGGTGGGTCCAGACCAACAACCTCGGACGATTACTTCGGAGCGATCGTCGGACAATTGGGGGTCCAAAAACAGGAATCCGAGCGGCAGGCACAGAACGCGCAGCTGTTGACGGAGCAGGTTGATTTGAATCGCCAGTCGGTGAGCGGGGTTTCACTGGATGAGGAGATGAGCAATCTTATTAAATTCCAGCATGCCTATAGTGCTTCCGCCCGATTCATGACAACCTATGACGAGCTGCTGAACAAACTCATTAACAGTACCGGCGTCGTCGGTCGTTAATGTCTAGAAAGGGGTAACAAGTAGATGGCTATTCGTGTAACTTCCGGTATGATGAGTACTCAAATGCTCAGCAACCTGAATCGGAATCTTTACCGCATGGACAACATGTCCAATCAGATCGCCACGGGTCGAAAAATCAATAAACCTTCCGATGATCCGGTGGGCGTAACGTATGCTCTTCGTTATAGAGCCGAATTGGCTGCAAATGAACAGTATCAGTCCAATACCGATGCGGCCGTAAGCTGGCTGGACGCGACGGATTCTAACATGCAGCAGGCATTGGACGTCATGAAAAGATTGAAAGAGTTGGCTGTTCAGGGGGCCAACGGAACGCTGTCCGATTCGGATCTGGAAGCTGTTAATCTCGAAGTGGATGAATTAAAGCAACATCTGGTTGATATCGGCAATACCCAGATTCGGGGGAAATACATTTTTAATGGACAGATGTACGACCAGGCTCCTTATCAGCTTTCCTCCACTGTAACCGATTATGCCGATGTAGAAACGGATACCAAAGGCGTTATTTATTCCATTAGTCAGCAGGTAACCTTCCAGATTAATACGAGTGGTAATGAGCTCTTCGGTTCAAAAACGGATACGGACAATGTATTTAGAATCCTTGACAATCTATCAGCAGCCCTGAATAACGGAAACCAGAATGCTATAAGTCAAGAATTGAATAACATTGAATCCAGATCAAATAAAATCCAATCTGCTTTATCGGAAGTTGGAGCACGTTCGAATCGAATCGAGTTGGTACAAAATCGTCTGATGGATCAAAACTTAAACTTCACTACGCTTCAATCCAAGACAGAGGATGCAGACGTAGCAAAATTAATGATCCAAGCCACCTCGGCACAAACCATCTACGAGGCTTCATTGAAATCTTCCGCCCAAATTATGCTGCCTTCCCTGATGGACTTTATGAGGTAGTAACGAACAAAATATTGTTTAAGCTATGGATAAAGGTGGTCCATAGCTTTTTTATTCTAAAATCTAGCTGGACTTATCAACAAAATGAGGTGAACGAAATGGAAGAAAATCAGACTACCGATGTGTACACATTTAATAAGGGGTTGCCTGGATTCGAAGAGTTGAGAAAATTTTCATTACAGCAGTATGATGATATTTTCAGTTTGTTAAGTGCAGTAGACGATCCAGCTGTGGCGTTTATGATCGTAAATCCTTTTGATTTTCATGAAGAATATGAGTTTGAGTTATCGCCCGAACATTTGGAAGAACTCGATATCACGGATCCAGGACAAATTATAGTAAGATGCATTGTAACGCTCCATAAGGACATTCAGAGGGCAACAGGTAATCTGTTAGCTCCTGTGGTTTTTAATCATCAAAAAAAATTAGGGAAACAAATCGTACTTCACAACACCGAATACAAAATAAAACATTTTTTGTGGAAGAATGGTGATCCCGAGAAAAAGGACGGTGACCTTTAATGCTGGTATTAACTCGGAAAAAAGGAGAATCCATCGTCATAGCTGACAATATTGTTTTGACGGTCCTGGCTGTGGACGGTGAGAACGTCAAGATCGGTATAGAGGCACCACGAGAAATCGATATCTATCGTAGAGAGGTTTTAGAGGCAATTCAGCAAAATAATAAAAATGCTGCAATGGATTTGGGAGAATTAAAAAATATCATTAAACAGCTAGGCCAAAATGATGGCTGATCCAAGTTGCAGAGGCCCCTTAGGCCCGTTTCGAGTGATCGTCTTTGGGAAGGTCGCCAACAATGGATACTAGATTAATTTTCCTTGGCGAAGTTAGCGATCTAATTGCAGATGAGAGACAGTCATACCAGGCTGCGAAGGCCTCTTTACAGTCGAGCTTGCTCGAGCAACACCGGACATCCATTTGGGCGTTTAGCAAACCATGTCTGTTTGCAGATAGGTCGTGCTCCGTAAGACAACGTGCCTTGAACCGTGTTTCGTACCGCGTGTACGGCTTCGGTGAGGTAGCGTTGTACCTTGAGAAGTGATCCGAATCGCTGGTGTGAGTGTTTTATTTCGACTAAACACGCGTTGAGTGTTTAAGTTTTAACACTATTTTTTTGTCTAGGGCAAAAAAATATCGAAATGCTATAAACAAACCACAAATGTGCGTCGATATATAGAATAGAGCGATGATTCTTCAGGGCGGCCGACCTGTGAAGACGCTTATACCACATGGATGTGGGCACATTATAATTTCAGGGAGGAAAAATAAAATGATTATCAATCACAACATTCCTGCGGTAAACACTCACCGCAATATGGGTCTGAACCAAACTGCATCTAGCAAAAACATGGAGAAATTGGCTTCCGGTCTGCGCATCAACCGTGCAGCTGACGATGCAGCGGGTTTGGCAATTTCCGAAAAAATGCGTGGTCAAATCCGTGGTTTGGAACAAGCACAACGTAACGTTCAAGATGGTATTTCCTTCGCTCAAACGGCTGAGGGTGCGATGAATGAAGTTAGTGCGATGCTGGTTCGTATCAAAGAACTGGTTGTACAATCCGAAAACCAGACTTACCAAGCGAGCGATAAATCCAACATCAAAATGGAGTTGGGCCAACTTGGTAAACAAATTGATGCCATTACTTCGAACACGAAGTTCAACGGTATCAAGATCACAAGTTCGATTAATATTCAAGCTGATGATGATGCATTCAAAATTAAAATCAGCGGCATCAGCACAACTGGATTTAAAGGACTTACATCTGGTGTTACTCTGAAAAGTGCTACTGATGCGATCGTTTCTGTTGCTAAGCAACGTGCACAGATTGGTGCGGTTCAAAATCGTTTGGAATACACTTCCAACAACTTGGGAACAACAGTTGAAAATCTGACAGCTGCTGAATCACGTATTCGTGACACGGACATGGCGAAGGAAATGGTTGCTCTGTCCAAAAACAACATCTTGCTGCAAGCTTCCCAATCGATGCTTGCACAAGCAAACCAAGCGCCTCAAGGCGTTCTGTCCTTGCTCCGTTAATCTTAACAGTAATATGCATATTTGGTTCAAAAAGCCTCGCTTCGGCGAGGCTTTTTTTATAAAATACATAAAGTTCATTTAACAAGATTCCGATATAAAAGATAGCCTATAAAAATTCATAGTATGTCGTCGTCTAGAATCGAAAGTAATTACTCTGATATGTGTGAAGGGAGGCTTTCACATGGATTCAACAATCATGGGTGGAAAACATACTGTATCTTCGATGGGAGGAACATCAGGTATAGTGTCTCAGTCGAAGTCGGTAGGAGATCCTCAAAAGTATCCGTCCCTAGAAGCTGCGGTTGTAAGTGCATCAATTGCACCCAGTGTGGCTCAGTTACATGAAGCACAAGTTAAGGCTCTGCAAGAACTTGAACAAGCAATGGAAGCAGTACAGGGACCGCCTAAAACTTTGCAAATTTCAGTCCATGATAAAACACAAACCATTATGATTAAAGTTATGAATAAGGAAACTGGAGATGTCATTCGTGAAGTGCCGGCCGAAAAGATTCTTGATGTAGTAGCTAAAATGATGGAACTCAACGGGATTTTGATTGATAAAAAAATTTAAGGGGGAGTAAAAAATGGTAACTCGCATTACAGGTATGGCTTCGGGAATGGATGTTGAATCATTAGTCCAAAAGTTAATCTCTGCTGAAAGCGCACCACTGAACAAGATGAATACCCAAAAGCAGTTGATGGAATGGAAACGCGAAGGCTATCGTGAAATGAGCACCAGGCTGGTCACCTTTTCTCAAACAAAAATTACAGACTTGTTTTCCAAGGCTTCTTCGCTTAATGCACAAACAACAAAGGTTAGTGGAGATACATCTGCTGTAACAGCAAAAGCTGGAAGTGCTGCGAGTGGAGTGCTGGATATCGAAGTTACAAAACTTGCCTCTGCCGCTCGTGCTGTTTCGAATGCGCCAACGTTAGATTCTGGTGTGAGCACGCCAACGGATTGGGGAAGCTTGAAACTATCTGATATTTCGGGTGTGACAGTTTCTTCAGGAAGTAAAATTTCCATTGGAGGAAAGGATATCGAACTGACCGAGAACGATACGATCAGTACGCTCGTTAGTAAAATAAATAATAACACAGAAGCGGGAGTATCCGCGGTCTATGACTCTAGGACCGGTAAAATTTCGCTGACGAGCAAAGCGACAGGGGCCGCTGGAAACAATATTACTCTAAATGATAATGGCACGGGGTTGTTCGGCGCAAGTAGCTTTAATCTTGCAAGTGCCAATGCTTTCACTGGTGGCGATGATGCTGTAATTAAAGCAAACGGTCTGGAGATGAAGCAAACTTCTAACACATTTATGCTCAATGGTGTTGAATTAACGCTCAATGCTCTCACACAAGCAGGAAAGCCAGCACATATTGAAGCCGTTAAAGATACAGACAAGATCGTTGAGAATGTTAAGGCTTTTGTGACTGCCTATAATGAACTGCTTAGTGCTGTGAATTCTAAAGTTGGTGAAGAGCGTTATAGAAAATATGATCCTCTAACCAGTGATCAAAAGAAAGACATGTCAGATAGCGAAATCGAATTGTGGACATCTAAAGCCAAAAGCGGCATGCTGAAGAATGATAGCATTTTAGAATCAACGCTTAGTCAGTTCCGTACAGCGATGATGACACCAGTGAAATTATCAGGTTCTCTGATGAAGGATGGGCAAGTAGTTACCAAAAACGGGAGCCCGATTACGGAAGTTGATATGTCTTACCTCGGAATTTCGACTGGAACGTGGCAATCCAAGGGCCAACTTATCTTCGATGAGGACAAGTTTAAAGCAGCTCTTGATGATAACCCGAACATTGTAAATGATTTCTTCGGATCAAATTTTGCCTCATCGTTCACAAGTACTCCTTATACAGATACTGAAAGCATGAAGGGTGATGGTATTTTTGCTAGGATGAGGAAAATATCGACAAATGCTTTGTCTGAGCTGGCTTCAACTGCAGGTACGTCTAAAGTGAGTAGTGATCTAACGTCTAGTTTTAATGTAGATAGCACGATGGGTGAAACCTTGCGTCGCTTGGAAAAACAAATCAGTGAATTCCAAGCCAAACTGAATACAAAAGAAACGAATTATTACAAAAAGTTCTCGGCAATGGAGACAGCAATCAATAGGTACAACAACACGTCATCTAGCCTTTCGAGTTATTTGTAAGGGGGACTACTTTTGATTAATTCTGCTTACCAGAAGTATCAGCAAGCTCAGGCTCAAACGGCCTCAAAGCCCAAACTCTTGATCATGATGTACGATGGGGCGATTCGTTTTGTACAAGGTGGAATCGAAGGGATCAATGAAAATGATAATGAGAAGGCCAATAACAATCTTTGTAAAGCACAGGCAATTATTCATGAGCTTGTCTCATCTTTAAACTTTGATTACTCAATCTCCAATGACTTGGTACGGATCTATGAGTATATGTTGAATTTATTAATACAATCTAATGTTAAGAAACAGGTTGGACCTGCAAAAGAAGTGTTGGAGCATTTAAAAGAACTCCGCGAAGCTTGGGTTGAGGCAAGCAAACAAATAGGCGTGGGTTTTGGGGTATGACGCTGGCACCTGAGTTCGACATTCAGCAATGTCTGGATGCGTTGAGGGTTCTTACTCTTAAGGCTGTTCATAATATAGATGCGATGACAGAAAATGATTTTACGGCGTTTATCGAGGAACGGGAGCAATTGATTTTAAAGCTAAACCCCGTTCAATCTGATTTGCTCGATTCTCATAAGCATCAAATTCGTGATATTCTAAATTATGATCATGTGATTCTGGCACGAATGGAGATTTTGAAAAAAGAAGCCGAGGATTCGTTAAATCGACTGCAGGTGGGCAAGATTCAGCGCAATGCTTACCACCAATCCTACTCGGCAGACAGTTTATTTTTCGATCAGAGAAAATGAAAAAAAGTGCCGGGTCAAGAATGCTCTTGCCGGCTCTTTCTTTTATTAGTAGTCTTTGATTGAGAAAGCTCATCAAGGAGGATTCGTTGTTTTGGATAACTTTTCCATAAATAAGCAGGTATTGAGTGAGCGTTTTGCTCATGTTTTGAAAAGTAATGAATTACATGATTTCACTGACGAAGAACTGGAGTCTGAGTATTTTTTTGAGCAGACTGAGCGAGACGAGGTATGGCTGCAGGCTGTACGCACACTTGTTGGCGATGACCAAGTTGTCTTCGTGTATGGATTTGAACGCGGCTTTGCAATTGCGGATCTGATCGAAGAGCATCCTCATAAATGGTTTTTCGTCTATGAGCCCAGTGTCAAACATTTTGCGAAAGCGATGACGGAATATGATCTTAGCCCAGTATTGAGCCATCCGAACCTTTATTGGTTATCGGTAGGCGAAGATCAGCTTCAGCTTATTTTTAGCATGTTAGGTACCTACATGCAAGACAGATTGGCATTTATCGCGCAGCGGCACTATCTGGATCTTCATATAGAAGATGTACAGAAAATCAAAGAAGATTTTCAAATACATCGTCGGGATATGCTGAGCAATCTCTTTACGGAAGACCGTTTTAAACATGAATGGACACAAAATTACCTAAACCATTTGGTTGATGCAGTTAGTCATATTCACATTGAACAATTGATAGGTAAGTTGGATGTGGAAACAGCATTGGTCGTATCCTCAGGGCCCTCCCTATCTCAAGATATTGAAACAATCAAAAAATTACAGCAGCACGTCATCATTATTGCAGCTGGTTCTAGCGTGCAAGCGCTCGTCAAACAAGGGATCATTCCGCATATTACTGTTATCATGGATGGACATGCGGTCAATACTAAAATCTTTTCTGACCCATCCACATTAGCGCCCACTTTGTTTTTTACATCATCTTCTTTTTATCAGATATCGGATCAAAAGTCATCAGATAAAGTTTATAGCATAATGAGAAATGACTCTCTGTCCAAGTATTTCTTAAATCGTTCTGATGAAAGCACGATTATTTTTCCGGTAGAAACGGTGGCGGGTACAGCAATCCAGGTTGCTGCTGCTTTGGGAGCGAAGAGAATTGTACTTGCTGGACAGGATCTGTCGTTCCCTGAGGATCGTTCTTATGCAGAAGGTGTTAACCATTTTGCACCAGAAGTTACGCAAACTTTTGTCAATCATGCTCATCTTAAAGTTACCAATGTGAAGGGTGGGGAGAATCGCACCGACTTGTCTTTCCTTTCAATGAAGCAGGGAATTGAAAAATTAATTATTGCATTGGAGCCGATAGAGTGTGTGAATACGAGTTCGCTGGGTGCAGAGATCAAAGGTGCACCCTTCCGACCGATGGAGAGTCTAGTGGATGAATTACTTCAACAACCTGTGGTTAGTGAGCGAATCATCAAGGATCTTTTGGAATGTCATCCGATCATACCGGACAAGGAAGATGTCGAGTTTTTGCATGAAAGATTATCTGGAGTCCGTCGGGCTGTTTCCGAGTTGCCTTTGAAGATCAGACGATTAAATAAAGAAATCGATAATATGGAGTTGTACAGTAGAGATAAGCCGAGTAAAGCTATCAAGTCTTTTGATAAAGTCGTAGAATTGTGGGAGTCGATTGCAGGAGCCAACTGGTTCTCGCCATTATGGGAGACATTTATGCCTGCGGAGCTGGCTGCTTTTGACCGCAAGCTTCCTGTGTTGTTTAATGAAGAACGATTAATCAAAAAATCAGTACTCGTACGTAACACTGTGGCTGAACTTGCAAAGGTAATTAGCGAAAATGTGGATACGATGCTGCAATTTTTGGATGAAGCGATTGCTCGTATTGAAAGAAAACATAGTGAATCCTATAACTAACCTGGAGCGATAGCCATGTTCAAAAATCAAATCATACTTGTCACTGGAGGTACGGGTTCGATCGGCAGCGAGATTGTGAGACAACTTCTGCAAGATCAGCCCAAAGCTATCCGTATCTATAGTAGGGATGAAAGCAAGCAGTTCGCTTTGCAACATGAATTGAAGGAATATTCAAATATTCGTTACTTGATTGGGGACATCCGTGATAAGCAGCGTCTAAGCTATGCGATGGAGGGGGTGGATTACATCTTCCATGCGGCTGCGCTTAAGCATGTGCCGGCTTGCGAGTATAACCCAATGGAAGCGGTCAAGACGAATGTCATTGGTGTGCAAAACTTGATCGAAGCGGCTCTGGAGAATAACGTAAAGAAAGTCATCTCGATCAGTACCGATAAAGTCGTGAATCCAACCAATACGATGGGCGCCACAAAGCTTCTTTCAGAACGTCTGATATCTGCGGCTAATTTTTACAAGGGAAACAAGCCTACGGTTTTTGCTTGTGTGCGTTTTGGCAATGTGATGGGTTCGCGAGGTTCGGTCATCCCTCTCTTCCGTGATCAGATTCAGCAGGGGAAACAGGTTACAGTTACTCATCGTGAGATGACACGCTTTATGATGTCGATTCCTCAGGCTGCCGAGCTTGTATTGAATGCTGCAAAATATTCGAAGGGCGGCGAGGTGTTTGTACTGAAAATGCCAATTCTGAAAATTACGGACTTGGCAGAGTGTCTGATCGAATCTTATGAACAGGCGACAGGATTGCGATACCTAGGTCGGATCGAAGAGGTGGGCGTACGTCCAGGAGAGAAGCTCTACGAAGAACTGATGACGCTGGACGAGTCGGAACGTGCAGTAGAGAACGAGACATTGTATATCATTCCGACAGTATTCGATATAGAAAGACCATACTACGAGGGTTTTGTGCCTGCCCCCCATCAGGAGTATTCCTCTCATACTGCTCCACAGCTGCACAAGGAGACGTTGAGAGAATTGCTCGAAGCGAATAACCTGGCTTTTGGTGCTTTTGGTCAAAGAAAGTGAGGATACGATGATGAGAGCAAAATCGGTCATTGCAGGCAAACCTACATGTCTCGCCGTCATTCCCGCCCGAGGGGGATCGAAGGGTCTTCCAGGAAAAAATATTCGTCTCCTGAACGGTAAGCCGTTAATCGTGTATTCGATCGAAGCAGCGCTAAAGAGCGGCTGTGTCACGCGTGTAGTCGTATCGACTGATGACGAGTCAATTGCGGATGTCGCCCGGCACGCTGGTGCTGAGGTTCCATTTTTACGTCCGGCTGAGTTGGCTACAGATGAAGCGAAAAGCATCGATGTTCTTCGTCATGCGGTTCAGTTTGTCGAGGAGAACGGGCAGCAGTACGATTGCATCTTGCTATTACAGCCCACTTCCCCACTTCGTAGAGCTGGAGATATAAAAGAGGCCATGAATCAATTCTTGCAAAGTGGTGCCGACTCGTTGCAAAGCGTCACCCCCGCACGGACTCATCCATATCTGCTGCGCCTGAGGAGCGATACTGGGCAGATGAGTCCTTATGTCGTAGCAGAAGCACATGCGCGACGTCAGGATCTGACAGCACTTTATGAACTGAATGGAGCTCTGTATTTGATGAAGCGTGATCTGCTAATTAAACAGGAGCAGATCGTAGGTGCGTCCAATCAAGGCTTTGTCATGCCTCCTGAACGTTCTGTTGACATCGATACGCTTTGGGATTTTCGTTTGGCAGAGTGGATGCTGCAACACCCTGATGAGAATGGAGAGAGTAACCAATGAGTATCACACGTTTGTTTGAAACAACAAGCTCGAATTTGTCTCAGTCACACTCGGTGTATGTGATTGCTGAAGTCGGGGTCAATCATAATGGATCGTTGCAACGCGCACTCGATTGCATCGACCAAGCGGTAGTGGCAGGCGCAGATGCGGTGAAGTTTCAGACTTTTGTAAGCGAAAATCTGGTGACACGCCAGGCTCATAAAGCAGAATATCAAACGGAGAATACGCCTTCTACCGAAAGTCAGCTGGAGATGCTCAAGAAATTGGAGCTTCGCTTTGAAGATTTTGTTAAACTGAAAGATTACTGTGCGCAGAAGGGAATCGACTTTTTATCGACGCCTTTTGATGAGCAAAGCGCAGCATTTCTAGATTCAATCGGTGTTGAGGCGTTCAAGATTGGATCGGGAGATATGAACAATATACCATTCCTGCATCAACTGAATCGCTATCGACGTCCAGTGTTACTGTCGACGGGTATGGCGGAGCTGGAGGAAATTCAGGAATCGTTGGATGCCTTGTTGGACTGCCCGGTCATTCTGTTGCATTGTACGTCAGACTACCCTGCCCCGCTGGAGGATGTGAATCTCTCGGCGATCGGAACTTTAAAACGAACCTTTGGGCGGACGATCGGCTACTCGGATCATACGGAAGGAATCGAAATTTCCCTCGCGGCGGCTGCATTTGGTGCACAAGTGATCGAGAAGCATTTTACGCTGGATCGGGAACTTCCCGGTCCGGATCACAAAGCATCGCTGGAGCCGCAAGAACTGTCACACCTGGTGCGTTCGCTGAGAGGCTTGGAGCTGGCTTGGGGGGATGGAAGGAAGCGTTGCATGGAGTCCGAGGCCAATACTCGGGCGGTTGCGCGCAAAAGTGTCGTGGCGGCACGTGCGATCCCAATGGGCAAGGTGCTGGAAGCAGAAGACTTAACTGTGAAGCGTCCTGGTACGGGGCTGGCACCGAAGCATTACTATTCATTGATCGGACGTACTGTGAACCGAGATATCCAGGAAGAAGAGCTCTTCAGTTGGGATGATGTGCAATGAAAAAAGTTATGGTGATCACAGGAACTCGGGCAGACTATGGCATTTATCAGCCTATCATGGAGGCTATTCGTGCGGATGAACAGCTGGAATTATTGATTCTTGCGACAGGTATGCACCTCTCGCCCCAGTACGGCTATACCGTGCAGCAGATTGAACAGGATGGATTCACGGTAGACTATCGGGTAGATTCACTTTTTCAGGGTGCTACACATGGGAATATGGCACGTTCAATTGCGATAGGGATTTTGGGTATGACCCAAGCCTTTGAACAGGCTAAACCGGATATTGTCCTTGTGTTGGGAGACCGAGGAGAAATGCTGGCTGCAGCGATCGCTGCGACACATCTGAATATTCTGGTGGCTCATCTGCATGGTGGAGAAGTCTCCGGTACGATTGATGAATCCGTTCGCCACGCAATCAGCAAGCTAGCTCATTTGCATCTATCGGCTACCAAAGGGAGCGCCGAGCGGTTGTCCCGAATGGGAGAAGATTATTGGCGGATTCATATAGTAGGTGCTCCCCGTATCGAGACGATTCGCCGAGCGAAATTGCCCCCATTGCCGGAGGTTCTGGAGCGGTATAACTTGGGAGATTCTGAATCTTACTATTTATTTGTCTACCATCCGGTAACTACAGAGACTGTAACAGTTCAACTACTGGAACAGATGTTGTGCCTTCTGCTGCAACAGGGAAAAAAAGTAATCGCAATCCGCCCAAATGCAGATGCAGGTACTGAGCAGATTTCATCGGTTTATGAACGTCTGGGAAAATCCCCAAAATTTGTGACGGTGACGAGCTTCTCTCCTTTGGATTATCTGACTTTGCTCAGACATACTGATGCTCTAATTGGAAATTCATCGTCAGGGATCATTGAAGCTGCGTCTTTTAATACTCCTGTAATCAATATAGGTAGTCGACAGGCGGGGCGTGAGCGTTCGGCCAATGTCGTGGATATTGAGGAAAGTGAAGAAGCGTTGGCTGAGGCTCTGCAAACGATTCATTCAACCGTGTTTATACAGCAAGTGCAGTCTCTGCAAAATATCTATGAATACCCGGAGACTTCTGCTGTGATTGCGCGAATTTTGCGAGAAATGTCGATCACGCAACGTTGGATCCAAAAAATGATCACCTATTGAGAAAGAAGGGAACGAACCGCATGAAAGTATTCTTATTTGGAGCAGGTGGGCATGCCAAGGTCGTACTGGATGCGGCTAGAGCTGCAAATATGGAAGTCTGCGGAATTGTCGATGATCGATGGACAGAAGCAATCTGGAGAGACGTTCCCTTTTTGGGAGGTCGTCAAGATTTAATCAAGATTTGTTCCACACATGTTGATGCAGCTTGGTTTGTAGCGATTGGTGACGGAACTGTACGAAAGCAAATCGTAGAAGAATTAGAGAGTCTAAACGTTCGTTTTGCTACGATTGTTCATCCGTTAGCGTGTTTAGGCACAGGAGTTGTGATTGAAGCTGGGACAGTGGTGATGGCAGGGGCAGTCTTGCAAGCAGATGTTCATATCGGAAAACATGCGATTATTAACACTGCAGCAACAGTCGACCACGATAGTACGATCGGGAATTACGCCCATATATCTCCAGGAGTTCATCTGGCAGGAAATGTCCATGTGGAAGAATCTGTTCATATCGGAATTGGGTCCTGCTCTATTCCGGGAATACGTATTGGCCGATATACAATAGTAGGAGCTGGTACCACAGTGATCGAAAATCTTCCTCCCTATGTGGTGGCTGTTGGATGCCCAGCGAGGATCGTACAGCGGAAGGAGCAACATGATGCGGACTAAGCGAATTTATTTGGCCTCCCCTCATATGGGTACGGGGGAGCAAAACTATATACAGGAGGCTTTTGACACCAATTGGATTGCTCCACTGGGTGCCAATGTGGATGCGTTTGAGAAGGCAGTAGCAGATTATGTCGGTGCAGTAGGCGCATTGGCGCTGGACTCTGGAACTGCTGCGATTCACTTGGCTTTGCGTTTGTTAGGTGTAGGGAGCGGTGACTTTGTTTTGTGCGCTTCGTTGACGTTTATTGCTAGCGCAAATCCGATTTTATATCAAGGAGCCACCCCTGTATTTATCGACTCTGAGCCGGATAGTTGGAATATGTCTCCAAAGGCGTTAGAGCGGGCACTCGCTTATTATACGGCCCAAGGGCACAAGCCGAAGGCTGTGATCGTTGTGAATCTGTATGGACAAAGTGCAGATTATGAACCGATTGTGCGTATTTGTGAGCAGTATGAGGTTCCAATTGTGGAAGATGCGGCAGAGTCACTAGGTGCTTCCTATCAAGGGCGAATGAGCGGGACATTTGGCAAGTTCGGTATCTTTTCCTTCAATGGCAACAAGATTATTACGACTTCTGGCGGAGGGATGCTGATTTCGGAAGATACCGCTGCACTGGAGAAGGCAAGGTTCTGGGCGACTCAAGCAAGAGATCAGGCCAGACACTACCAGCATAGTGAGATGGGCTACAATTATCGTATGAGCAATGTACTAGCGGGTATCGGGCGAGGGCAGATGGAAGTATTGGAGGAACGGATCGCGCGTAAACGGGAGATTCGGGATCGCTATGCCACAGAGCTTAACCCGATTGCCGGTGTTCAGGTGCACAGTGAGCAGTTCACAGGTCGTGCGACACATTGGCTTTCAGTGATGACGATTGATCCTAAGTTGTGTACGGTGCAGCCAGAGGCGATCATTGAAGCTATGGAGGCTCATAATATCGAATCCCGTCCGATTTGGAAGCCGCTTCATATGCAACCGCTCTTTAAGGACAATGCGTATTTCGCTCATGGTGAAGATGAAGATGTATCAACTCGTATTTTTGCGCAAGGGCTTTGCTTACCTTCGGATACGAAGATGACAAATGAAGAGCTGGAGGAAGTAATCCATATCGTACGATCAACGTTGAGATAGAAATTGAGAACATGAGTGGATAAAAGGAGACTCGGATGTATAAAGTAGGCCAGATCATTCATTATGATAATCAAGCTACTGTCATCATTGAAGTAGGGACATACAGTCTGCTGATCGCAAATGTATGTGGACAGGCAATCGATCTTTCTACGATGCAAGAGATTGAGCGGCAAACGTTTCAAGATCGGTCAATTGTGACAGCTGATATGGTTTCACTTACCGAATTAGAAAAAGCGAAACGACAACGTATTTTCTTGCAGGTGAATGAATTCTATACATTATTTCATCAGCAGAAGCCTTTTGAAGCAGGACAGACGAAAATCCCTTACTCAGGAAAGATTTACGATGAGAAGGAAATGCTCGCACTGACAGATGCCTCCCTTGATTTTTGGTTGACCACAGGACGCTTTTCCAAGCAATTTGAAAAAGAATTCGCTCAATATCTGGGTGTCAAATACGCACTTTTAACCAATTCAGGTTCTTCTGCCAACCTGCTTGCAGTGTCTGCACTGACTTCTCCAAAGTTAGGCGACCGTCAACTGTTGGCAGGAGATGAAGTCATTACCGTTGCTGCCGGATTCCCAACAACAGTTGCTCCAATTATACAAAACGGCTTAGTGCCGGTGTTTATAGATGTGGAGCTAGGCACCTACAATATCAACGTCTCTCAGCTTGAAGCAGCTGTTTCGGAGCGCACAAAGGCGATCATTATTGCCCATACGATGGGTAATCCGTTTAACCTTGAAGCGGTCATGCAGTTTGCAGAGAAGCATCAGCTTTGGGTGATCGAGGATAATTGTGATGCTTTAGGTGCCAAGTATGATGGGAAGTTAACGGGGACTATTGGACATATTGGCACATCCAGCTTTTATCCTCCACATCACATTACGATGGGGGAGGGCGGCGCTGTTTACACCAACGATTCCAAACTAAAAATGATTATTGAATCCTTTAGAGATTGGGGAAGGGATTGTTGGTGTCCCTCAGGTTGCGATAACACATGTCACAAGCGGTTTGGCTGGCAGCTCGGCGATTTGCCGAAAGGGTACGATCATAAATATACGTATTCACACCTTGGCTACAACTTGAAGGTTACGGATATGCAGGCAGCGATTGGATTGGAGCAACTTAAAAAATTGCCTGGTTTTGTGGAGAAAAGAAATCGTCATTTTGCCTTACTGTATGCCCAACTAAAGGAACTGGAGAATGATCTGATTCTGCCTGTAGCCACATCCAATAGCGAACCAAGTTGGTTTGGATTTATTTTGACGATCCGTGACGGGAATAAGCTTTCCCGACAAAAAATGACTCAGTTTTTGGAAGATCATCATATCCAGACGCGGATGTTGTTTGCTGGCAATATCACGAAGCAGCCGGCTTTTCAAGGTGTACATTACCGTATCGTTGGCGATCTCGAAAATACGGACAAAATTATGCATGATACGTTTCTGGTCGGGGTGTATCCAGGGCTGGACGACGAGAAAATTGAATATATGAGTGGAAAGATAATAGAAGCTGTAAAATACGCGAGTCTGTAAGCAAGGAGGACTTATGAAGGTTGTTATTTTTGCAGGCGGCTTTGGAACACGAATCAGTGAGGAGTCTCATCTAAAACCTAAACCGATGATCGAGATTGGCGGCAAGCCGATCTTATGGCATATTTTGAAGATTTATTCCCACTATGGATTTAATGATTTCATTATCTGTTTAGGCTATAAAGGGTACATCATCAAAGAATATTTTGCCCATTACTTTTTACATGAATCAGACGTCACCTTTGATTTCGCAACCAATCAGCAAATGATCCACCATATTCATGCAGAACCATGGAAAGTGACTCTGGTCAATACCGGGCTAGAAACGATGACAGGCGGTCGCTTGAAGCGAGTGAAAGAATACTTAAATAACGAACCGTTTATGTTGACCTACGGTGATGGAGTATCGGATGTCAATATTCAAGAACTGGTCGAGTTTCATCGAAATCATGGCAAGCTTGCGACGGTTACAACAGTTCAGCCGAATGGGCGTTTTGGCGCACTTGATTTGGATGGGACCTCTACCGTACTTGGATTTAAGGAAAAACCTAAAGGCGATGTAGGTTGGATAAATGGCGGTTTTTTTGTACTCAATCCGGAAGTGATCGACTACATTGAAGGCGACCAGACGGTCTTTGAAGAGGGGCCCTTAAAGAGACTTGCGAAGAATCAACAATTGCAAGCCTTTAAGCATAATGGCTTTTGGCAACCTATGGACACTCTGAGAGATAATAAATTTTTGGAAAAGGAATGGGAGACGGGGAATCCGGCTTGGAAGGTGTGGAAGTAGATGAATAAAAGCTTTTGGAAAGGCAAAAAAGTTTTTGTAACGGGTCATACCGGATTTAAGGGCTCGTGGCTGTCAATGTGGTTGTACCATCTGGGAGCGCAAGTGAAGGGGTATGCCTTAGCGCAAGATCATACGTTGTCGCTATTTGAAGTTGCAAAAGTTGGAGCACGGATGGACTCGCAGATCGGGGATATCCGTGATCTGTCCGCTTTAAGTGCTGCTGTATATGATTTTCAACCCGATGTGGTCTTTCATCTCGCCGCACAGCCTCTGGTGAAATTCTCTTATAAGAATCCTGTAGAAACTTATGAGACGAATGTGATGGGAACCGTACATTTGTTCGAAGCTGTTCGTTCATGTCGTTCGGTACGAGCGGTCGTGAATGTAACTACCGACAAAGTCTATGAGAACCAGAAGCAGCTTAAAGGGTACTTAGAAACGGATCGGTTAGGTGGTTACGATCCTTATTCCAATAGCAAAGCTTGCTCGGAACTGCTTACCTCGTCCTATGTTCAGTCTTTCTTTAGTCCTGAAAATTATGCTCAACACGGTGTCGCGCTCGCCACTGCTCGTGCAGGTAATGTGATCGGAGGCGGTGATTGGGCGAAGGATCGTCTGATACCAGATTTGATGCGAGCCATTCTGCATAGTCGAGACTTTGTAGTACGTAATCCAGAGTCTGTACGACCATGGCAGCATGTACTCGAACCATTATACGGTTATTTACTGTTAGCTGAAAAATTATACATCGAAAATGTGAAGTGGAATGGAGCATGGAATTTTGGGCCTCAATCCGAAGATGCTGTATCCGTATCCCGTCTGATTGATACGTTCCGCACACAAGTTGCTGGTTCTTTTCCGCAATTGTCCGTCATCCGTTCCGAAGAGCATGAGACGAATTCTTTGCAGCTCAATATTGATAAATCGATAAATGTACTGCACTGGAAGCCGATATGGAGACTAGAGCAAACGGTGCAAAAAGTTTTGGAGTGGTACCTTGCTGATCCGTCGGAATCGTATGACTTGTGTCTAAAACAGATTGAAGACTACGAGAACGAAAGGGAAGTTTACGATGTCCAGTATTAAGTTGCTAGATTGTACGTTACGAGATGGCGGTTTTCTGAATGATTGGGAATTTGGCCACGATCATATCATAAATATTTTCGATCGGCTGGTAAGAGCGAATATTGATATTATCGAAGTGGGCTTCATTAATAATGCCCGGATATATGATAAAAACCGCTCTATTTTCCCAAATGGGTTTGCTGTAAACCAGATCTTTGAAAAACTGCAAAGACATCATGCGATGATTGTAGGCATGATTGATTTCGGAACTTGTGATGTTGAGGATCTTCAGATTGCTAGCCAAAGTTATATGGATGGAATTCGGGTCATATTCAAAAAAGAAAAAATGATTGATGCATTGGCCTTTTGTGGCGGAGTGAAGAAGTTGGGCTACGACGTGTTTGTCCAAGCGGTTTCGATTACGAGTTACTCGGATGAAGAGTTTTTGCAGCTCATTAAGCTGGTCAATGAACTGGAGCCTTATGGTTTTTCGGTAGTGGACACCTATGGTTTATTGCATAAGGAGCAGCTGAATCACTATTTCCGGTTAGCAGATGAACGGCTCCATCATGATATCCGTTTGGGTTATCATTCCCATAATAACTTTCAACTGGCCTATTCAAACTGCATTTCACTCCTCGAAAATCCACCTGTACAGCGGGAATTAATCGTGGATGGAACCTTGTACGGAATGGGCAAAGGGGCGGGCAATGCACCACTTGAATTGTTGGCCATGTACATCAATGATCATATTCAGCCGCGTTACAATCTGGAGCATATTTTAGAGTCCATTGTAACTTCAATTCTTCCGTTATATGGACAAACTCGATGGGGCTATTCCCTTAGCTACTTTATTTCTGCACTGCAAAAATGCCATCCTAGCTATACGAGTTTTTTGATGGCGAAACGAACACTTTCTGTTGCTTCGATTTACGAAATTTTAGGCGGTATTTCACCGGATAAGAAATTGTCGTTCGATGAGCTTCATATTGAGGACTTGTATTTGCAAAATCAAACGATCGCTTGCAGCGATCATGAAGACCTGCTGAAGCTCTCTCAGCTGTGGTCTGGACAAAAAGTGTTGTTGATTGGTTCAGGCACTTCGATTCAAAAAGAAGCTGAGTGCATTCAAGCATTTATCGAGCGTGAAAAACCTGTTGTTGTGGCAGTGAACTTCCTGCCAGACTTCTTTGATATTGACTACTTGTTTGTTAGCAATTCTAGAAGATATGTTGAACTCTCATCAAAACTGAAGGTCCTGGATTTCGATTTGGAATTAATTGGGACGTCGAATGTTTCACCTAAAGCGAATCGCTTTGACTTCACTTTGCAGTTTAGTTCCTTGGTGGACAAGCAAGCCCAATTTTATGATAATCCCTTAATTATGCTGTTGAAGCTGTTAAACCAGTTCCCGATCAAAAAGGTTTGTTTGGCGGGATTTGATGGTTATTCGACGTCTGATCAACCTGATTATGTGAATCCTAAAATGGAATATAGCTTCACGAAACAAAAAGCAGCAGAAATTAACCAGGATACGAAAAATAGCCTCAGTCGCTTGGATTTGATGATTGAAATAGATTATATTACCGAGTCCTACTATCAAAAGGTGTAAGTAGGACTGTAAAAATTATGAAGTGACGAGGTGGAACGTGGATACGATTCAAGCTGTTTTATTTGACTTAGATGGGACCGTTTATGTTGGCGATAAATTAATTAACGGGGCGAAACAGGCGATCGACTGCGTTCGCACTCAAGAGAAGCAAGTTGCTTTTTTGACTAATAATTCGACTAAAACCAAAGAGCAGATCCAACAAAAACTAAATGGGCTCGGAATTGAGGCGGGACTTTCAAGCATTTATACCTCTGCGTCAGTGACAGTGAACTATTTGGTTCAGCATCAGATTGAATGTGTGTACTGTCTAGGAACAGATGCCTTTAAATCAGAATTGGCCACACGGGGGATTGCTACTGCTTCCGATGCGTCTGTACATTGTATTGTGATCGGTATGACCTACGATATTACAGAAGAAGACTTTGCCGTCGTTCGTGAGATTGCTCAAAAGCCCGATAGCCTGATCATTGCTTGTAATCTCGATTTATCCTATCCAGATGGCTCTGGAAGTATCGCCACGGGATGTGGACGAGTTGTTCAGCAGGTAGAAGAGGCCATTCAAAGAAAAGTCGATCTTGTATTGGGGAAACCTTCAAAATTCATGTTAGAAGAATTCGTTAGGGAATCCGGCATCAGCTACGAGCACATTATGGTTGTAGGAGATTCTTATACAAGTGATATTGAGCTTGCTATACAGCATGGATGTGTTCCTGTCTTGATCGATCAAAGCATGCTCCAGCATGAAGACTGCATTCTGATCAGTGACATTCAATTGTTACCCGAGTTGTTTTCTTTACCTCCGGTACTGAGAAACTTAAAGAACGTCCAAAATGAGAGGCAGTTGATCGATGGCATACTAGATCCGTACCAGAATCTGCTTCTTGATCTGAAGCAGGTATATATATTCGGTGCACAGAAGCTTGGCGAGAAACTATATGATCAGTGCCGTGCTGCTAACATTGAAGTTATGGGGTTTATTGATAACGATGCGAAGAAACAAGGGCAAACGTTTAAAGAAAAAACAATTTTTGCTCTTGATGCATGCAGAAAGCACGAAGCGATTATTATCGCCTCCACCACTTATCTGGGAGAGATTCAGAAGCAGCTTTTAGAACATGGCTACCTGAATTCGATTCCTTTTACCGTGCTGAATCTATTCAATCCCGAGATTTTTGTGAACGAACCTGTATTCATTGATATGCATAAAGATATCGCCGAAAATAAACTCAAATATATTTCCCTTTATCTGCTGTTAAGCGATGAGAAATCAAAAGATACACTTTGTAAGCTGCTCGAATGCAGAATGGAATTCAATTTTCATGAACTAGAATACGGCTCGGAGAATCATTACTTCGAAGATGATATTGTTGAATTAGGAGATCAGGAAGTATTTATCGATGGTGGAGGCTATTCCGGTGATACTACCAAAGCCTTTATTGAAAAAGTCTCTGGAAATTACAAGAACATCCACATATTTGAACCCGATGAGCAGTTAATGAACATCGCCAAGTCTGAGTTAAGAAAATCCCCTAACATTAATTACCATCAAAAAGGCTTGTTTTCTCATGATGCGAAGCTATCGTTTAATCAAACAGGGGGGCTTGATGGAGCTATAAGTAGTGAAGGTAGATATACAATTGATGTGACAGCAATTGATTCAGTCATTAAACAGAAAACTACCTTCATCAAGTTAGATATTGAAGGGGCGGAAGAACACGCGTTAAGAGGTGCGGCTGAGCAACTAAGCACCCATCGTCCCAAACTCGCCATTGCTTGTTATCATAAAGCTGAAGATCTTTGGAAGTTGCCCCGAACTGTACTTGAAATCAACCCGGATTATAACCTCTACTTTAGACATTACTCGCAATCGGCTCTGGAAACGGTGCTGTATTGTATTTAAAAAGAGTAGCGGGGTCTCAAAGATACCGAGTGTACTTTACCAATCTATATTGGTAAGGGCGCTCCTCATGATAAAAATGAAGTTGTAGCATCATTTTTATCATGAGGAGCGCGATAGGTGGTCTCGTTAGTTGGTTGTTGATCGGGGTAGCAAAATGAAAGGGTGGTTATGTATGCTTAAATTAGCTACAAGAATATGTTCAGTATGTCAGCATACTGAAGTAGAAGTGATTCATCATCAAAAGTTTGACTTGCCTCCATATCATACATTACCCAGGCAATATGATGTGGTTGTTTGTACAAAATGCGGTTTTACTTATGCGGATACCAGCGCCAATCAGCATGATTATAATGACTACTATACCAATTTATCTAAATATGAAGATGAAGAAGTGTCGTCGGGAGGTTTCTCCAGTTCCGATCTGGCACGATATAAAATGGTCCTAAGTCGTGTGGCTCCTTTTTTGAACCCAGCCTCCACCATATTGGACATTGGTTGTGCGAACGGTGGATTGCTCAGTTACTTTAGAGAACATGGATATAAGTATGTCACGGGACTCGATCCTTCTCCGAAATGCGTAGCTTTTATGATGGATCATGATATTCAGGCGGTTCAGGGTGATTTATTTGAGAATACTTTGTTAGACAAAGAACAGAAGTATGATCTCGTGATTGTATCGCATGTTTTTGAACATTTATACGATGTGGCGCAAGCCGTTACCGTAATATCGGATTACTTGAGTAAAGATGGATTGGTTTATATCGAGACACCGAACGCTGCACAGTACGGAAATTATTTTGTAGTCCCATACTACTACTTTGATGTTGAGCACATTAATCATTTTACGGATGTATCGCTGGCCAATCTGTTTTTACAGCAATCGTTTAGCTATGTAGATTCGAAGCAAATTGAGATTCCTGTTGCCAAAGACCGTATGTATCCAGCAGTATATGCTCTGTTTAAAAAGGGGACTTTCTCAAGACCCTACACCTTACGGGTTGATGATTCTGCCAAAACATCGATTATGACACACCTCAGCGATTCTAATTATTCACAAATTAATGAAAAGCTTGCGGAATTGGGTAAATCTAAAGAGCCTTGTGTGGTGTGGGGCGCCGGTCAAAATACATTGCGCTTGCTAAGTGAAACCGTGTTGGCCGAATGTAATATTCGCTGTTTTATTGACAAAGACCAAAGCAAACAAGGCAAGATGATGGATCAAGCCTCGATCACAGCACCTAGATGGTTGATCGAAACAGCTTACGAAGGCACGATTATTATTAGTTCGGCACTATTTAGCAAAGAAATTGTGTCTGAAATTCAAGGGATGGGCCTGAGCAATCCTATGATCATACTTTAAATGGGGTAGATTATCATGAAAATCAAAGTTTCGGATTATATTGCTGATTTTTTCGTAAATAAAGGCGTTGAACATATCTTTACGATCACAGGTGGAGGAGCCATGCATTTGAATGACTCCTTGGGTCACCATCCTGATTTGACGTGTATCTACAATCATCATGAGCAAGGAAGTGCAATTGCTGCAGAAGGTTATACCAGACTGACAGGGAAAATTGCACCGATATGTGTAACAAGCGGCCCAGGTGGCACCAATACATTGACTGGAGTGCTTGGAGGATGGTTGGATTCAATTCCGATGTTTATCGTTTCGGGACAAGTGAAGCGCGAGACAACCATCTGGTCTACAGACGTACCATTAAGACAATTGGGAGACCAGGAATTTAACATCGTGGATTGTGTGCAAACGATGACGAAATATGCGCACATGATTACAGATGCGCAAGAGATTAAGTATCACTTGGAAAAAGCCTGGTTTCTATGTCAGAATGGCCGGGGAGGTCCTGTTTGGCTTGATATCCCACTTGATATTCAGGCCTCACTGGTAGAAGTGGATCAACTAACGGGGTTTGAACCAGTTGAATCAGGTATGCAAGAAAACCCAGGATATGACGATACATTGACTGATGTCATCATTGAGAAGCTCAAGTATGCGGCTCGACCTGTCATCTTGGCTGGCAGCGGCGTTCGTTTAGGCGATGCGTATGCCGAATTTCTGGAACTCATCGATAAACTGAATATTCCGGTCGTAACAGCCTGGAATTCGCATGATCTATTATGGGACGAGCACCGATTGTTTTGTGGACGGCCGGGTACAGTGGGGACGCGTGGCGGAAACTTCATCGTAGAAAATAGCGACGTGTTATTCGTTTTGGGATCACGTTTGAATATCAGACAGATCAGTTATAACTATAAAACTTTTGCACAACATGCGTATAAAATGATTGTTGATATTGATGCGAATGAGCTAAAGAAACCAACAATCTCTCCCGATCTCCCGATTCATGCCAATGTCAAAGATGTGATGTCTGCCTTAAATCATGCAGTTTGTGCGAAAGACTTTACACAACATGAGGAATGGTTGTCATGGTGTCGACAAGTCAATGCCAAGTATCCTGCAGTGCTGCCGAGTTATTATGAGAGAAAATCGCCGATCAATCCTTACGTATTTATGGATGAGCTGTTTGACAAGCTAGAAGAAGAAGATTATGTGATTGCAGGTAATGGAACAGCATGTGTGGTTGCCTTCCAGGCTGCAAAAATCAAAAAGGGACAGCGGCTATTTACGAACTCCGGTTGTGCTTCGATGGGGTATGGCTTTCCTGCAGCGTTGGGTGCAGCGGTTGGTGTAAAAGGAAAACGAGTCATCTGTCTGGATGGAGACGGCAGTTTTCAAATGAATATTCAAGAGATGCAGACCGTTGTGTACAACCAGTTGAATATGAAAATTATTATCTTGAACAATAATGGCTACCATTCGATCAGGCAAACGCAAAATAATCTGTTTAAGCCGCCCCTTGTTGGGGTTTCAGAGGATAATGGAATTAGCTTTCCTAATCTGGAGAAGCTCTCCTATGCTTACGATGTTCCTTATATAAGAATAGAACATATCGACGGCATTGCTGCTGCAATAGAGACATTTTTGGTTAGTGAAGGCCCCATGATTTGTGAAGTAATGCTTGATCCTGAGCAGAACTTTGAGCCTAAGCTGTCCTCTAAAGTATTGGCAGATGGGAAAATCGTATCCCCGCCGATTGATGATATGTATCCGTTTTTGTCTCGGGAAGAATATGAAAGTAATAAATTCAAGTGACCCAATTACCATACATGATCGAATTTAAAAGACAGTCAGGTTCAATAAGAACCGGCTGGCTGCTGCAATTACACTAAGAAGGACTGTATACATGATGAAAATGGTCATTACCGGACCCACCGGAGCAATCGGCATGGCACTTATTCAATTGTGTATTGACAAGCAGATCGAAGTGTTGGCTATTTGCCGTAAAAGTTCTCCAGGTCTGGCTTATATGCCACAAGATCCTTTGCTTCATATCATTGAAGCAGATTTGGATGAATATGCGACTCTTGAACTGCCAGGTCAATATGATGTGTTTTATCATTTTGCATGGGCGAGCACGATTGGAGAGAGCCGTAACGACGTGTACACTCAAAACCAAAATGTAACCTATACGTTGGATGCGGTACGCTTGGCTAAGCGTCTAGGCTGTCATACATTCATAGGAGCGGGTTCTCAAGCGGAGTATGGCCGATCTGGAATGCCTCTTACCCCCCTTACGCCTGTGTTCCCGGAAACAGGATATGGGGTTGCTAAACTATGTGCAGGCCAACTAAGCAGAATTTTGTGCGAGCAGTTGCAAATAAAGCATATTTGGACGCGAATTTTAAGTGTTTACGGACCTTACGATGATGAGCGTACGATGGTTATCAGTACAATCAAAAAAATGTTGTCCCAAGAAGTGTTATTGTTTACTCAGGGGGAACAAATGTGGGATTTTTTATACAGTGTCGATGCAGCGAATATTTTATATCAATTGTCAATTAATGGTAAAAATCTTAAGACTTATTGCGTTGGCAGTGGAGAGTGCAGAAAATTAAAAACGTTTATTGAGGAAATGCATGAGGTAATTGCGCCAGAACAAAAGCCCGTTTTTGGCGCTATCCCTTATGGGAAAAATCAGGTCATGCATCTGGTAGCGGATCTTGTCGAGCTGGAGCAGGATATTGGGCAGATTACCTTTACTCCGTTTGCTCTGGGGATTAGAGAGACAATGGAAGACGTTATTAGAAGATTCGATACTATTGAAAAAGGGGTTTAATGATGGAACCATTAGAACTACAGCGAATTTTGTCATTGATTGAAGATGGTGAGGTGGGACGGGCACTTTCTCATCTTATCCAAGATCATGAAGATATTGTGAATTCACCCAAGAAATATTCAGTGGAGGAAAAGGCGTTTTTCTATAAATCGTTTGGTGAAATACTGTTCGGATTGGGGCACTATGACCGAGCGATCGGTATGTTTAAACTTGCTCAAGAGGTGAAGTACTCCAGTGATATCGATGAATTGATTCACCAAGCTTTTATCTTGCCTAACATGGCAGAATTCGAACAAAACTATAATACCAATATTTCATCATTGCGTACGGCTACTTCTCCTAAGAGTTTCTCTGAGTTGCCCTATTATCTAATTCCTACTGAAGTTGAGAATAAATATTATCTATACCATAAAAGCAAAAAAACTATAGAAGACTCGTTTGAGTTGTTCAAGAAGAAGTCGGAGCAAGTCGGTAACAGTGGAATGATTGATTTTTCGGCTTCATTTCTTTACGTGGAAAAATATGAAATTGGAAATGCATTGTTTGATCTAACCAGAATCGTCGAAGAGCATCGAGAATGCTTTGCCATAGTCGAAGAATACGATAAGTTTCTTTCAACACTGCAAGGCGGGCTTGCTGAAAAATTGGGTGAATTGACGCTGTTTGCTTCTTACATTGAATTAAAACAATATTTTGAAACTCAAGGAAACTATTTGCCGCGCAACATTGTGAGTTACTCTGCAGGTATTCAAAAAGCCAAAAGTTATATTCAACATTTGCACCGTCGTCGATTGCTGACACAGAATAAGCGTCGAGATCGAGTACTTCTCAGCATCTGTATCCCAACCTATAATCGAGGGCACAGAGCTTTGGAGAATGTGATTCAGTCGCTAAATACAGCCTATGATTATGAATTGGAAATCGTAATATCAAATAATGGTACACGAAATGCTACGATGCCTTTTTATGAAGAGATTAGGAATTACCCAGACAGCAGAATAACATATTTTGAGTTTGAAGAAAATCAAGGTTTTTATGCAAACGTTGTGAATGTTTGCAGAGTAGCTTCAGGTAGATTTGTACTGTTATTAAGTGATGAAGATCTCGTTGATCTGCACGTGCTGGAGAAAATCATGTCTTTTCTGCAATTAGAACCTGACGTAGCGTTATTGAAAACCAGTACCACAACTCAAGGGATTTTTCAAGAGGAAGCAGCCTTTGCTGGTGAAGAAGCGTTATACAAATTTATGCTTAGTTCGAATTATATGTCTGGTTTAATTCTTAATAATGAACTTCTTGTACAAAAAAAAGTGATTGAGCGCATTGACGAGTTATACGTTGCTGGAAATATAACTACTTTGATTTATCCGCATATGTGCTGGGAGTTGTTGATGTGTCAGTATGGTAATGTCCATTCAACTTCTTTGGTATTGGTTCGAGAAGGAATGCCTGAACAAATGGAAACGGAGTATATTGTTAAGGTTAACAGTAGCGCAGAAGTGCCTGAATATGCGACAGTTGGGAGTCGTTTAGCCCAACACAATGGCTTTTTTGAAATTATGGTAGGCATGGACATTAGCACAGATGCTGGTGTTTTGCAAAATATGTACCTGAATCTATGTAGTAAAACATTCTGGCTGATGAAGATTTCAATGGACTGTTTTTACAAAAGTTTTTCAAGCAAAGAAGAGTTAACGCAAATACTCAATGATACGTATCGTTTCTGTACGGACAACCGGTATCTGGATTACTGTTTGGATCGCATGTTTGTATTAAAACAAATTGACAAGCTGTATGATGTGATTGCTAACTATATTGCCGATGGTCATAGCCCGTCAAGTAGATATTAAAAAAATTCTATTGAGCAGCGACTTTTTTCCGAAATTCAACCGGGGGGAGGTCGTTTATTTTGTTTTGGAAACATTCCACGCTTGTTAAACAAAATATAGTCTCTAGTTTTGGTTCCGCACTTGCACTAGATTTTGAGGATTCTCCAAATATAACTTCTCCGTCTTTAAATGAGAGATGAAGGACTCGATAAAAGCGTTAATGCCGAGAATGGCTTCCCCGTCAGCATATTCTCTTCAAACAACTTGGCACAGCTTTCTGTCGCATACTGAAATCCTTGGTCCAAGTGGAGCAGGGAGGGTCCATATTCCAGCTTCCTCACCGTGTCCATAACAAGTCTCAAGAGTTCAAAAGACCAATTTCATTGTTATATACGTCTCCCGTGCTTGCTGGAAATCTGCTGACATGAACGTCCAAAGTCCTGACGAAAGAATTGTCAGCAGAATGACGCATAGCCATGTTTTGTTGTTAGGCGTAGCTCTAGTTTCGTATTAAAGTTTAACATCTTCAAAACGGTGTTCCACCACCATAAGATCCCATGAATTCGTTTATGTAAAAAAAGACCCTTACTATTTGGTTGATAAGCTGGTATAGTACTGGAAAACCCATCTTTCCTCATAATTCATCATTAATCTACAAATTAATTCCAGAAAAACATTTGCATTACCAATTGACAATGGATAAGTTTGGATGGTATAGTCTGAGTTGTGAGCTAGGTTTTCGAGCTGAGGCTTCACTTCATTTGATGACGAAGGGAATGTTAGTGCATGCAAGGTAAAGTAAAATGGTTCAACGCAGAAAAAGGTTACGGTTTCATCGAAACTGAAGACGGCGGCGACGTATTCGTACACTTCTCCGCAATTCAATCCGAAGGCTTCAAAACTTTGGAAGAAGGTCAATCCGTTGAATTCGACATCGTCGAAGGCGCGCGTGGACCGCAAGCAGCTAACGTAATCAAATTATAATCATCCGGGCGATTCCGACCTACATACATGGTTTGATGGTTACCGAATTGAATTAACGCTAGCGTAGGACTCTGGCTCAGGCCAGGGTCTTTTTTTGTTGTCAACGGAAGTCGCACGAATCAGCGAGAGCTTGCGATCATAGATTGGTCTTCTCTTCGTGCCACAGCGATTGGTACAGCGAAAAAACGGTTAATTTACATACTCAAGCGCCGTTTTTATAAAAACTTCTATATAAACCGCAAAAAAACATACACACGTTAACGGAGAGGCAGAACCAATCTGGAGAAGCGGAGCGTTCGCATTTATCACCGGATTTTTCCCTTAGAAAAAGGGAATCAAAAAAATCGGGGGATAACAGCGATCGAAAGATGGTACTGCGCTCGCAGTGGCCTTGTGTGATTGATTAGTGGGGTTTATATATCAAGGATAACGCCTAAAAATGGCGAGAAATCGCGAAATATGGCGATTGGCCTATGCTGGAAGAACTGGCTCGTGCAGATGTCATTATTCGGACACCCGGAGTTTTTACATGGCGCTTACATTCGTGGTATAATGAAGGAGCAAAGGAAAAGGAGGAGTGCCCTATGAATTTAAGTATTCGAGGTCAACAAATCGAGGTTACCGATGCTTTGAGAGATTACGTCGACAAAAAATTGAGCAGACTCGAGAAGTATTTCGATGCACCCCTTAACTCTGACGGTACGGTTACTTTAAGTACGACCAGAGGTTTGCATGCGGTGGAAGTAACGATTCCTTTGAAAGGTCTGGTGCTCCGCGCCGAAGACAAGAGCGATGACATGTACGCTTCCATTGACGCTGTCATTGACAAGCTGGAACGTCAGATTCGCAAACATAAAACGAAATTGAACCGCAAGTTCCGCCAGGACAGCGGCCTGAAAAACTTCTTTGTGGAGGATCCCACCGGAACCGCGGCTACAGCCGAGCTGGATGCCGAAGTGGACGACGATCTGGAAGTGGTCCGGACGAAGCGTTTCATGCTGAAGCCGATGGATGTGGAAGAAGCCATTCTGCAGATGAACATGGTCGGCCACAATTTCTTTGTTTTTTCCAACATTGAGAATGAAGAGGTTAGCGTCGTGTACAAACGGAATGATGGAAAATACGGTTTGATCGAGCAAGGATAATGGGCTTGTTTCAAACGCTTGCGTTATGAAATGAATACTTAATTTAATACGTACTTGAACATGGGGAATCTTTGATTCCTGGATCCGATATAACAAGAGCCTACATCCAATCGGGATGGGGCTCTTTTGGTTTTGGATTTTCCTAGGAGGAGTGGAAAAAGTTTCGGATGCCGTTTAGTGAAACTATTCCCTATGCTGCTGCGTCTAATACATGGATAGGATATTATCTCAGGTTTGCGAGTAGCATACCTAATGCGATCCAGTTTTCCTGCAAAAATCCTCATACGGAGGACGTTTTGATGTGAATGCGCTTATGAAGGCGAACGCTTCGGCTAACGGCTATGATTTTTTGCACTATTCTCCACCCAAAGGAGCGGCGAAAGATCAAAGAAGTCGGCCGTGCCGTGTTGCGGCGTCTCTTACAAACTGTTACAATTTATGAAAGAGAATCATTGTCCTGATGGGGAATTGTCAACGAATGATCACCAATCATTATCAATGACAGGCACAGCACCATGAACATGATTCGTCCGGCTTGGATTCCGGATTCATTTTGGATGGGCCCGGGTCCGGTTGAATACCGAATCGGCTTCATGAGGGACCCTTGCAAGCCTGGAGTTGATTCATCTCATAGTATTGTATTACATTGTCACCCCCGGGCAAGTGGATGATATCATCCGAAGATGCCGCTGTGCGGCAACAGGGGGGCTATTCTGTTTTGCACGAAAGGGGTATACCATGCTAGGACTTGTCAAAAAGATCTTCGGAGACATGAATGAACGCGATGTTAAACGTCTGATGAAGACGGTCGACGTCATTAATAAAATGGAACCGGAATTTCAGGCTCTCTCCGATGAGCAGCTGAAGGGGAAGACTGAGGAGTTCCGTGCCCGGATCGAAAAGGGAGAAACGACGGATGAGCTTCTGCCGGAAGCATTTGCTACCGTGCGTGAGGCATCTCGCCGTGTGCTCGGCAAACGCCACTATGATGTACAGATGCTTGGCGGTATTGCGCTGCACGAAGGCCGGATTGCCGAGATGAAAACGGGTGAAGGTAAAACGCTGGTAGGAACGCTGCCGGTGTATTTGAATGCACTGGAATCCAAGGGCGCGCACGTCGTGACGGTCAACGATTATCTGGCTCAACGCGACAGTGCCGAAATGGGACAAATTTACGAATTCCTGGGCATGACCGTCGGGGTCAACCTGAGCGGCATGGACCATGCTCTTAAGCAGCACGCATATGCTTGCGATATTACGTACGGAACGAACAACGAATTCGGTTTCGACTATTTGCGCGATAACATGGTGCTCTACAAAGAACAAATGGTACAACGTCCATTGTTCTTCTGTATCATTGACGAAGTGGACTCCATCCTGATCGACGAAGCGCGTACGCCGCTGATCATCTCCGGACAAGCCCAGAAGTCGACCGACCTGTATTACGCAGCAGACCGTTTCGTGAAACGTCTGACGCCGGAAGAGGATTTTACCGTAGATATCAAGGTGAAATCCGTAGCTTTGACCGAAGCGGGTGTTGCAAAATCCGAGAAAGCGTTCGGCATTGAAAACCTGTACGACCATGCCAACGTAACGTTGAACCACCATATCGTGCAGGCGCTGAAAGCCAATGTCATCATGCGCCGGGACGTAGACTATGTGGTAAGCGACGAGGAAGTCATGATCGTTGACGAGTTCACGGGCCGCCTGATGTCCGGACGCCGCTACAGCGATGGCCTGCACCAAGCGATCGAGGCCAAAGAGGGCATCGAGGTACAGAACGAGAGCATGACGCTTGCAACGATTACGTTCCAGAACTATTTCCGGATGTACCGCAAGCTGGCGGGTATGACGGGTACGGCCAAAACGGAAGAAGAAGAGTTCAAGAAGATTTACGGGCTTGAAGTATTGCAAATTCCGACGAACCGTCCGAACAAACGGATCGACAACGCCGACGTCGTCTACAAAAGCGTTGACGGCAAATTCAAAGCCGTGGTGGAAGAGATCGTGGAACGCCACGCGAAAAAACAGCCGGTTCTCGTCGGTACGGTGTCCATCGAGAACTCCGAGCGCATCTCGGACATGCTGAAACGCCGCGGCGTGCGTCACCAGGTATTGAACGCCAAGTACCATGCGGAAGAGGCCGAAATCATCTCCGGCGCGGGCCAGGCGGGCGCGGTAACGATCGCGACCAACATGGCCGGACGGGGGACGGACATCATCCTGGGCGAAGGCGTGGCCGAGCTCGGGGGCCTTCATATCATCGGTACGGAACGCCACGAATCGCGTCGGATCGATAATCAGCTTCGCGGACGCGCGGGACGTCAGGGCGACCCTGGTTCCACGCAGTTCTATCTGTCGATGGGCGACGAACTGATGAAACGTTTTGGCGCGGACAACGTGCTGAACATGATGGAGCGCCTGGGCTTTGACGAAGACCAGCCGATCGAAAGCCGCATGATTACCCGTGCGGTAGAGTCGGCGCAGAAGCGCGTTGAAGGCAACAACTTCGACGTCCGCAAAGTCGTTCTCCAGTACGATGACGTCATGAACCAGCAGCGTGAGATCATTTACAAACAGCGCCGCGAGGTGCTCGAATCCGACAATATCAAACAAATCGTCATGGATATGATCAAACCGTCCATCGAGCGTATTGTCGAAGCGCACTGCAGCGACGAAATTCCGGAGAACTGGGAGCTGCAGGAAGTGGCCGACTACATGAACAGCAAATTGCTGGATGACGGCGCCGTGACCAAGGATGATCTGTGGGGCAAAGAAGCCGAAGAGATCGTCGAGTATCTCTTCGACAAAGTAGAGAAGAAATACAACGCCCGTGAAGAACGAATCGGACCTGAAATGGTACGCGAGTTCGAAAAAGTGGTTGTGCTTCGTGCGGTCGACAGCAAATGGATGGACCACATCGATGCGATGGATCAGCTTCGCCAAGGGATTCACTTGCGTGCGTATGGCGGTACCGATCCGCTGCGCGAGTACCAATTCGAAGGTTTCGAAATGTTCCATCAGATGATCGCTTCGATCCAGGAAGAAGTGGCCACATACGTAATGCGGGCGCAAATCGAGAGCAATCAGGAGCGTCAGGCAGTCGTGGACGAGAGCAAAATCTCTACCAGCGGCGAGCCAGCCGAGAAACGCCCGGTGCGCGTAGCCGATCAAGTGGGACGCAACGATCTGTGCCCATGCGGCAGCGGCAAAAAGTACAAACATTGCCATGGCCAAGAATAGGAAATAATATATAGTCAGGACACATGGCTCCTTGCAGCCGGGGATTTCATAGGATAACCTATGGGTTCCTCGGTTGCCGGGAGCTTACTTTAATGAAAAGAGGAATTGCACATGATTGATCCAAGCGTAAAGCATGACCTGCGTGAAATCAGCAAGAAACTAACAAACCTTAGGGGGTCTCTTTGACTTAGATCTCAAAAAGGAAATGATTGAGAACTTCGAAGAGAAAATGTCTGCGCCCGATTTCTGGGACGATAATGAAAAAGCCCAATCCGTCATCGCCGAAATGAATGCGGTCAAGGGTTCGGTAGACCAATACAACAAGCTGCAGCAGGATTATGATGATGCAGCCATGATGGTCGAGCTGGCTGAAGAAGAGGGCGACGATGATCTCGCGGCAGAGGTAAGCGGCAGCGTAGCCGCCATTGTGGAAAAGCTGGAGCAATTCGAGCTCCAACTGCTGCTGAACCAGCCATACGACAAAATGAACGCCATATTGGAGCTGCATCCGGGTGCCGGCGGTACCGAGTCTCAGGACTGGGGCCAGATGCTGCTGAGAATGTATACGCGGTGGGCCGAGAAACGCGGTTTCAAGGTCGAAGTGCTCGATTATTTGCCGGGTGACGAGGCGGGCATCAAGAGCGTAACGCTTTCGATCAAGGGCCACAATGCCTACGGATATCTGAAAGCGGAGAAAGGCGTGCATCGTTTGGTACGCATCTCGCCGTTCGACTCCTCCGGCCGTCGCCATACCTCCTTCGTATCCTGCGACGTCGTGCCAGAGATCGATGATACGGTCGAGATCGACATCCGGACGGAAGATCTCAAGATCGATACCTACCGCGCGAGCGGCGCGGGTGGACAGCACATCAATACGACGGACTCGGCAGTACGGATTACGCATATCCCGACAGGCGTCGTTGTAACGTGCCAGAACGAGCGTTCACAGATCAAAAACCGCGAGCGGGCCATGACGATGCTTCGTTCGAAGCTGTATGAGCGTAAAATTGAAGAGCAGCAAAAAGAGCTGGATGAAATCCGAGGGGAACAGTCGGATATTGCATGGGGAAGCCAGATTCGCTCCTACGTGTTCCATCCCTATAGTATGGTAAAGGATCACCGTACTTCTGTGGAAACGGGAAATACCGGAGCGGTAATGGACGGCGACCTCGATGCATTCATCGATGGTTATTTGCGCAGCCAAATTAAAGTGGAAACCGATTAATCGAGTTCCTGTATGGACTGGATACGTGTAGGCGTATGCTGGTCTATACAGGAGCTTTTTTTGTGCGCGCACGATGCAGCCGGATGTTCCCCTTCAGAAAGGGGAATCCAAAAAATCTGGGGATAACAGCGATCGGAAGATGGTACAGCGCACTCAGTGGCCTAATGTGAATGATTATTGCGGTTTATATAACTTGAATACAAATCTCTAAACATCATTGGTATTCCCCGTATCGGCGGGATGGCATATATAGCACTATGGACAACAAAGGAGAGCAAGATGACATGCAGGAACAACCGCATTTGCAGTACAACCGCAAGAAAAGAATGACGAACTTTATTCCCTTGAACGGCCCCTGGCGGACCGCTATGGATACGGCCTTGATTATCGTGGGATCGTTTTTGATCGCCGTGGCCTTCAATCTGTTTTTACTGCCGAACCAGATCGCTTCGGGCGGTGTGTCAGGCATCTCCATTCTGGGGAAAGAGTGGCTTGGCCTGGAACCGGCGTACACCCAGTGGGCATTGAATATTCCGCTCCTGATCGCGGGGTTCGTGTTGATCGGCAAACAGTATGGCGTGCGTTCCGTGCTCGGCAGCATCGTACTGCCGCTCTTCGTGTATTTGACGAAGGATTGGACGGTGCCAACGATGAATCCGCTGCTCGGTTCATTATACGGGGGGATCGGCGCGGGACTGGGAATCGGGATCGTATACCGCGGCCGGGGATCGACGGGCGGCATGAGCATCATGGCTCGCATCGTGCAGAAATACAGCGGACTCAGTTATTCGATTTGCGTCGTAATCATGGATGCAACGGTGATCATTTTGGCGGGCTTTGTCCTGTCGCTGGAACAGTCGCTTTATGCCCTCATCGGTTTGTATATTACCGGCAAAGTGATTGACGGCGTCGAAATGGGTTTTGGCAGCTCCAAGGTCGCATACATCATCTCGAACGAGATCGAACCGATCACACAGATCATTCTCGCCGATCTGGATCGTGGATTGACCAAACTCGAAGCACGGGGAGGTTATACGGATAACCAGCGGACGGTGCTGATGGTCGTGGTTGGACAGAGCGAGGTGCCGAGACTTAAAGCGTTGATCCGGTCCGTGGACCCGGGGGCTTTTGTCATTATCAGCAATGCGCATGAGGTGCTTGGCGAAGGTTTCAAACGGGAGCATGTTTAATCGTCACAGGCAGAGTGTACTCAGTCAAAAAAATACGATATCGGTTGCTCGAACAGGACAATGTGATATTCAAAGAAAAGCAGGAAATCCTCCAGTTCATCAGACTGGGATTCCCTGCTTTTTGCATTTTACAGAATCGGAGAGAGCAGCCGCGAGATGGCTTCTTTAAAGCGAATGACGATGCTGCGCCGATTGTATTCGTCCATCGTCATTTCCCGGGATACTTTCAGATCGTGTTCGAACGTGTTCGCCAGTTTGGAGGCGATGCCTTCATCGTACATGAAGGCATTGACCTCAAAGTTCAGGCGGAAGCTGCGATAGTCGATGTTCGCCGTTCCCACGGATGCGACCATGCGGTCAATGATGAGCGTTTTGGCATGGATGAAGCCGTTGTCGTAAACGAATGCTTTGGCCCCCACTTTGAGCAGCTCGCCGATGTAGGATAACGTGGCCCAATATACAAAGGCGTGGTCGGGCTTGTTCGGGATCAAGATCCGCACGTCAATGCCCGACAGGCAGGCAAGGCGAATGGATTCGAACACGCTCGCGTCCGGAATGAAATACGGCGTCTGGATCATGATGGATTGTTTGGCCCCGTTAATCATTTTCAGGTAACTGTTCTTAATGTGCTCGATCTCGGCATCAGGACCGCTGGACACAATTTGCATGGCCGTGGATCCCGTACCCTGGATTTTCGGGAAATGTTCGGGCACGTAAGGCGTGTCATGCTGTTTGGATGCTTCGTTCCAATCGAGCAGGAACCGGGTCTGGAGCGCGTGAACGGCATTCCCCTGAATGCGCAGGTGTGTGTCGCGCCAATAGCCGAATTTGGAGTTTAACCCCAAATATTCGTCGCCGACATTGAACCCGCCCGTGTATCCGAGATTGCCGTCAATGATGACGATTTTACGATGATTGCGATAGTTCATGCGCAGGTTGATGAGGCTGAATTTGGATGGGAAAAAGACTTCCACCAAACCTCCCGCTTCGCGGAGCTCTTTGAAAAAACGGTTTGAGACCCTGCGCGAGCCAAGCGCGTCGTACAGGACGCGGACCTTAATGCCTTGCCTCGCTTTGCGGATGAGGGCATCGCGGATTTTTTTGCCCAGGCGGTCGCCTCTATAGATGTAATATTGCACGTGGACATGGTCTTGGGCCGCCTCGATATCGCTCAGCAAACGTTGGAACTTATCCATGCCGTCCGTAATGATTTCGACGTCATTGTCCTCCGTCAGGAGCGCGCCGTTCTGCTTCAGGTTCATGTAGATCATGTCCTGATGGCTTTCGGTGGCCGTGTTGAGGAAAGGCCCTCGGTGGTCTTTCAGCTGCTCCAGCTGGGCGGAGATGCGTTCCTCCAAACCGAGCTTTTTGCGTTCTTTCCACTGGAACAGCCTGTAACGGGTCAGATTCTGGCCAGTTAATAAATATAGTACGAATCCGAGCACTGGAATAAAGTTGAGGACGAGCAGCCAAGCCCAGGATGCGCTGGCATCCTTCCGTTCGAAGAAGACGACGGCTGCTGCAAAAATGATGTTCAGGCCCAGAAGTACGATAAGCAAGATGGATTCGATGTGCACTGTAGCCCTCCGTGATTCAAAATAGATGTCATCTATATAAATCGCATTAATCATTCACACTAGGGCACTGCGAGTGCAGGACCATCTTCCGATCGCTGTTATCCCCAGATTTCATGGATTCCCCTTTTCTAAGGAAAAATCCGGTGAACAGCCTATGCTTCCGAAGCAGCTTTCTTTCAGAAAGCTTTTAGGCGAACGCTTCGCTTCTCCAGATTGGTTCTGCCTCTCCGTTAACGTGTGTATGTATTTTGCGATTTATATAGTTATTGCCGAGCGGCAAAATTGGCCACGTAATCTTTGTATGTAATGTGGCCTCATACTACGTATTTTAGCAGAAGTGACGTGGTTCGTCCGCAGATATTGGAAAGATATGTTTCGAGCTGAAAGAGAAAGCATGTGAAATTCATGGCAGAGTGTTGTATTTATATAAATGTGGATGTATAATAATACACAAATATGCATAGAAGCGACGGATAGGCGCGCCGATTGACTTTAAGGTAATCGGGAAACGAAGCGCGACATAGACTATACGGCGTATGCAGCGGGATTGGGGGAGCGAGAGTGAATAGCAAATTGAAAGTGGCAATCGTCGGTTCCACCGGCTACGGCGGGGTGGAACTGATTCGTTTTTTACAACATCATCCAAATGTTGAGATTACGTCCGTGATCTCATCATCCAGCAGCGGCGAATCCATCGCGGATGGATTCCCGCATCTGACGGGGGTTGTGCGAAGGCCGCTCGACGGCGTTGATCCGGCCGAGATTGCGACACGCGCTGATTTGGTATTCACTGCGACTCCATCCGGAGTAAGCGCCAAGCTTGTGCCGAGCCTGCTTGAGGTTGGACTGAAAGTCATCGATCTCTCGGGCGATTTCCGGTTGAAAGACGGAGCATCCTACGAACAGTGGTACAAACACCCTGCTGCGCCGGCGGCATTGTTGGAAGAAGCGGTATACGGCATGGCTGAAGTGTTCGGCGATCAGGTGAAGGATCGGAATTTCATTTCCAATCCGGGGTGTTACCCGACGGCTACGCTGCTGGGGCTGATTCCGGCTGTGGAAGCAGGCTGGATCGACCCGTCCACCATCATCATCGATGCGAAATCCGGCGTATCCGGTGCGGGAAGAGGCATTGGACTTCCTCATCATTATGCCGAGATGAACGAAAACTTCAGGGTCTACAAGCTGAACAAGCACCAGCACATTCCGGAGATAGAGCAAGTTCTCGGCCTGATTGCCGGGAAGCCGGTAACGGTGACGTTCACGACGCATCTTGTACCGATGACGCGCGGGATCATGAGCACGATGTATGCGAGCCTTACAGGGGAACACACGGACCGTGAAATTGTGGACTTGTACCGCAAATACTACGAGAATCGGCCTTTCGTCCGCGTTCGGGAGCCAGGCATCTGGCCTGCGACGAAAGAAGTGTACGGCTCGAACTACTGCGATATCGGATTTTCGGCAGACCCTCGCACAGGCAGACTGACGATTATTTCCGTCATCGACAACCTGGTCAAAGGGGCTTCCGGGCAAGCCATTCAAAATATGAATCTGATGATGGGATGGGAGGAGAACCTCGGACTGAACATGACGCCTGTATATCCATAAGAAATGGGCACGCAAGGAGTGCATCGGTGCAAGCTGCCGGTCACTCCCGGTCCTGTTTCATCGGGGTAGCGGTTCATGAAAGCGGCGGAGGTCGGCATGCAGCCGAACGCCTGACGGGGGATAACATATGGGAACAAATGTGGAACAACAGGCTTTTGCCGTCATTAAGAACGGAACAATCGTAACCCCGCGCGGGTTCGCTGCTGGCGGATTGCACTGCGGGCTGAAAAAAACATCGCGCAACGATATCGGCGCCATTCGCTGCGACGTGCCGGCGGCTGCGGCTGCGGTATATACAACGAATGTATTCCAGGCAGCCCCGCTCAAGGTCACTCGCGAAAGTCTCGTGAACGGCCGCCTGCAAGCGGTGGTAGTGAACAGCGGCAATGCGAATGCTTGCACGGGGCAGCAGGGCGAGGACGATGCGTACGCCATGCGCGCTGCGGCTGCACGCGAGCTGTGCGTAGCCGAGGACGATGTTGCCGTGGCATCGACGGGTGTCATTGGCGAATTGCTGAAAATGGACGCGGTGCATGCAGGCATTGCCGCATTGCCGGCAAACCTGGGCGTGGATGCGGAGCAGGCGGAACAATTTTCCCAAGCGATCCTGACCACGGATCTGGTGAAAAAGGAAGCTTGCGTATCCGTTGAAGTAAACGGCAAAACGGTAACGATTGCGGGCGCGGCCAAAGGCTCGGGCATGATCCATCCGAACATGGCCACGATGCTTGCTTTTATGACCACGGATGCGGCCATCGGTTCGGAGGCCTTGCACCAATTGCTGCGTCAGACGACCAACCGCACGTTCAACATGATTACCGTGGACGGGGACACGAGCACGAACGATATGCTGGTGGCCATGGCCAGCGGATTGGCCGACAATGAAGAGCTGACGCCTGAGCATGCCGACTGGGAAGCTTTTGCGGCTGGATTCATTTATGTGTGCGAAGTGCTGGCCAAAGCGATCGCCCGAGACGGCGAAGGCGCCACGAAACTGGTGGAAGTCCAAGTAACCGGGGCAGTTAGCGATGACTCCGCACAGGCGATCGCCAAGACCGTGATCGGGTCCAGCCTGGTGAAGTCCGCCATGTTCGGCGCCGATGCCAACTGGGGGCGCATTATCGCGGCTGTAGGGCGTGCAGGCCAGCCTGTTAACCCGAATACGGTGGACATCCGTTTGGGCGACATTTCGGTGCTGAAGCAGTCCAGTCCGGTAGTTTTCGATGAAGAGGCGGCGCTGGCCTACCTGCAAGGCGATACCGTTCGCATCGTGGTCGACTTGAACCATGGCGAAGGTTCCGCCATCGCATGGGGCTGCGACTTGACTTACGACTATGTACGAATCAATGCGGCATACCGCACATAATAGAGCATTTGGATAGGTTGAACTAGACATTTACATGACCACGTAGTGTCTCCGTGTAAAAATCATTGGTTCAATGTTAATTCATCAGTGAAAGGGGTGGCGTCATGAGTTCAACAACTTTGCCAAGCGAACAGAACGGGGCTCGGACCGAAGCGGGCAAGCAGCGCTTTGTGATGAAATGTGGAGGAAGCACGCTGGCGGCGTTGCCGGAATCGTTTTTTGCGGATCTGCGGGATCTGCAGGCTCAGGGCATTCAGCCCGTCATTGTGCACGGCGGCGGCCCGGCGATCTCGGACAATTTGGCAAAGCTCGGCATCGAGACCGAATTCGTGAACGGATTGCGCAAGACGACCGAAGCGGTGTTGGATGTCGTGGAGATGGTGCTCGCGGGCAGCATCAACAAACAGATCGTTCGCCTGATCCAGCGCGTGGGCGGCCGGGCGATCGGATTGTCCGGCGTGGACGGGGGACTCATTCAGGCCAGACCGGTAACGAACCACGCTGAAATCGGCTGGGTTGGCGAAGTGACTGGTGTGGAAGCCCCGATTATTCAAGGCGTTGTGGACATGGGTTACATGCCTGTCATCGCCCCGGTGGGTGTGGATGTGAGCGGGCAGCGCTACAATATCAACGCCGACACGGCGGCTGGAGCAGTAGCTTCCCACCTTGGCGTAAGCCGCATGATCGTTGTGACGGACGTGCCTGGCATCATGAAGACGGTACGCGGCGAGAAAAAGGTGCTGCCTTCCGTCTCCGTGCAGGAGATCGAGGACATGATTCAGACCGGAGAAATCTATGGCGGCATGATTCCGAAAGTGCGCGCGGCCATTGCCTGCATTCATGGCGACGTCCGCGAGGTCGTTATCGTGGATGGCAGCGAACCGCAAATTTTGAGCCGCGTGCTTGGCGGAGAAGCGATCGGTACGCGCATTATCCGGATGCCTTAGGAGCTGCAAGGAAAGTAGCGATGCTTTATTTCGTTGCAGCCTCTTAATCGGCATTCCCTACGCATTCATTAAGGAACAGGAGAGTGAAACGGCGATGGCAAAAGACAATGAACAAATCGGCGCCGCTACGGCGGTAGCGGGTGCTGTAGCAGCTGCGGCGGCGCCTTCCGGGCAAACGGAGAGCTCGCTTTTTCAGACATATTCGCGGTATCCCATCAGTCTTGTTAAGGGCAAAGGCAGCTGGGTATGGGACGATCAAGGCAATAAATACTTGGACTTCATGAGCGGTCTTGCGGTAACGAGCCTTGGCCATGCGCCCGATCAAATCGCGGCGAAGCTGAAAGCGCAGATCGATGAGCTGTGGCACGTATCCAACCTGTTCCAAATTCCAGGCCAGGAGAAAGCGGCAGCGCTGTTGACGGCGAATACGTGCGCGGACGCGGTGTTCTTCTGCAATAGCGGAGCGGAAGCGAACGAAGCGGCCATCAAGCTGGCTCGCCGCTATCACCAGAAAGTGAAGGGCACGGACCGCTATGAAGTGATCACGTTTGCCCAATCTTTCCATGGACGCACCTTGGCAACGTTGACGGCAACAGGCCAGGATAAAGTGAAGGAAGGTTTCCTTCCGCTCCCGGCCGGTTTCGTGACCGTACCGCTCCATGATACAGAAGCGCTCGAAGCAGCCATCGGGCCCAAAACGGCGGCGATCATGATTGAAATGGTGCAGGCAGAAGGCGGCGTGCATCCGGTCAAACGCGAATTCGTCGAGCATATCCGGAAGCTGTGCGACGAGCACGGATTGCTGCTGATCGTGGATGAGGTGCAAACGGGCATGGGACGGACAGGCAAGCTGTTTGCGCATGAGCATTATGGCATTGAGCCGGATATTTTCACGGTCGCCAAAGGGATCGGAAGCGGCTTCCCTGTGGGCGCCATGCTGGGTAAAGGATATCTGAAAGATGCGTTTACGCCGGGCAGCCATGCGACTACGTTTGGCGGTACGCCGCTCGCTTCGTCGGTGGTGATCGCCACCGTGGAAACGATGCTGGAGGAACGCGTGCCGGAGCGTGCCGCAGAGACTGGTGAATACCTGATGAATGCACTGCGCGAGAAGCTCGCAGACATTCCGTTCGTGAAGGAAGTGCGCGGCCTCGGGCTGATCGTGGGCATCGAGTGTGCGGAGCCGGTCGGCGATATTATTACGGCTGGGCAAAAGCGCGGCATTCTGTTCGTCAATGCAGGACCGAACGTGATTCGTCTGCTGCCTAACCTGTTGGTGAGCAAGGAAGAGGTTGATCAGGCGGTAACCCTCGTTACGGAACTGATCCAAGAGCATGTTGCTGCTAAAAACGCGTAATTTGTAAGTCCACTCTTCAATTGAAGGTGGTTAAAATATTTCGTTTGCTCCGGGGGCCACTTCCGGCCCTCCGGGTGAACATGTACAGCTGAATCCCTGCAGCCGCATGGCGCCGCGTGAGAATGCAGAAGAGAATGGGTTTTCTTTTCTGCCCAGGCGGGTGCAGGGAACCGGAATGAAGGAGGATACGAATAATGACGCAAGCATCGCAAACCCAAATCAAAAAAATCGACCTTAGAGGCCGGGATTTCATCGAGTTCACGGACTATACGGCAGAGGAAATCCGTTATTTGCTCGATCTGGCCATCGAGATCAAAGGAAAACAGAAAAACGGCGTGCCTTATCAGCCGCTGAAAGGCAAAACGATCGGACTTATTTTCGAAAAATCGTCCACGCGTACGCGGGTATCTTTTGAAGTAGGCATGTTTCAGTTGGGCGGACACGCGCTGTTCCTCAGCAAAAACGATATTCAGCTCGGTCGCGGCGAGACGACGCATGATACGGCGAAAGTATTGTCCCGCTATCTCGACGGAATCATGATCCGTACGTTCGGACATCATAACGTGACTGAATTGGCGGAACATGCAGATATTCCGGTCATCAACGGCCTGAGCGATGCAGCGCATCCATGCCAAGTGCTGGCTGACTTCCAAACGGTGCTGGAGCACAAAGGCAAGCTTGAAGGCTTGAAGCTGGCATACGTGGGCGACGGCAACAACATGGCGCATTCCCTCATGCTGGGTGCGGCGAAAATGGGCATTCATGTCGCAGTTGCTACGCCGAAGGGATACGAGCCGGACAGCGCCATTGTAGAGCAGACACGCAGCATTGCAAAGGAGAGCGGCTCTGAAGTTACTGTAACTTACGATCCGCATGAAGCTGTGAAGGACGCGGACGTGGTATACACGGACGTATGGGCGAGCATGGGCTTTGAAGAGGAGCAAAAAGTGCGCGAGCAAGCATTTGCGGCCTATCAAGTGGACGAAGAGTTGATGAAAGGCGCAAAGCCGGACTACCTGTTCTTGCACTGCCTGCCGGCGCACCGCGGCGAAGAAGTGAGCGAAGGCGTCATTGACGGCCCGAACTCCGTCATCTTCGACCAAGCCGAAAACCGTTTGCATGCACAGAAGGCCTTGATGGCTGCGTTAATGAGCGAATAACCGCCGTTTTCCTCAAAATGGTTGATTTTGAGGACGGGGTTAGCGATGATAGAACAAAGCGAGATTTATCATTATTTATTAATTATATTTTTTGATAGAAGTGGATTTGATGTTTGTGCATTAACGGAGAGTGCAGAACCAATCTGGAGAAGCGAAGCGCTCGCCTTTATCACCGGATTTGCCCGTTTATAGAGTGATCAAAAAATCCGGGGATAACGAAGATCGGAAGATGGTACTGCAATCGGAGTGGTGTGCACAACCCAACATATTCACGGATATCAACTTTGGGGGAAGCGACAATGGCTAAGGAAAAAATCGTACTCGCCTATTCCGGCGGACTGGACACATCGGTCATTTTGAAATGGCTGAAAGAAACATATGATGCGGAAATCATCGCCTTCACGGCAGATATCGGTCAGAAAGAAGAATTGGACGGACTGGAAGAGAAAGCACTCGCGACGGGCGCGTCCAAAGTGTACATCGACGATCTGCGCGACGAGTTCGCGAAAGATTTCATTTATCCAATGTTCCAGGCAGGCGCTCTTTATGAGGGACAATACCTGCTCGGCACAAGCATCGCGCGTCCGCTGATCGCCAAACGCATGGTGGACATCGCACGCGCCGAAGGCGCTACGGCGATCGCTCACGGCGCTACGGGCAAAGGGAACGACCAAGTTCGCTTCGAGCTGAACGCGGCTGCATTGACACCGGATATTCAAGTGATCGCGCCTTGGCGTTTGGAAGAATTCCGCAACCAATTCCCTGGACGTGCGGAAATGATCGCATATGCCGAGAAACACGGCATTCCGGTAACGGCTTCCGCGGCAAAACCATACTCGATGGACCGCAACCTGCTGCACATCAGCTATGAAAGCGGCGTGCTGGAAGATCCTTGGTTCGATCCAAGCTCTGAAGAAAATAAAGACATGTTCCTGCTCAGCAGCTCTCCCGAGGATGCGCCGGATCAACCGGAATATCTGGAGCTGGAATTCGAAAAAGGCGATTGCGTGGCCTTGAACGGCGAGCGTTTGAGCCCGCTGCAAGTCATGGAGAAACTGAACGAGCTGGGTGGCAAACACGGCATCGGACGCGTCGACATGGTGGAAAACCGCTTCGTCGGCATGAAGAGCCGCGGGGTATACGAGACGCCGGGCGGCACAATCCTGTTCACCGCTCACCGCAAAATGGAATCCATCACGATGGACCGCGAAGTGATGAACCTGCGCGACAGCCTGATTACGCGTTACAGCACGCTGGTATACAACGGATTCTGGTTTGCGCCTGAACGCCTTGCCTTGCAAGCACTCGTGACCGAAAGCCAGAAAAACGTGACCGGAACCGTGCGCGTGAAGCTGTACAAAGGCAACATTATCGGCGCAGGCGTACAAAGCCCTGTCAGCCTGTACAACCCGGACATCGCTACGATGGAAGCTGATCCGACGCAAGCGTACGACCAAGGGGATGCAACCGGCTTTATCCGCTTGAACGCGCTGCGCCTGAAAGTGAACTCCGGCGTGGAGCAAAACAAAAACTAATTCGCGGGCGCCGGGCGTTTTATACGGCTCGGAACGTGCATATACAAGCTGCCAGCGTTGGCATGCATAATCAATGACAAGGCGGGCCGTTCTTGCCGAAACTTCGGCAGGAGCGGCTTTGTCCATGAGCGAAAGGGGAATATTCACCGTGAGCAAGCTGTGGGGCGGACGTTTTACGAAACAAACGAATCATCTGGTGGAGGAGTACACGGCATCCATCAACTTTGACAAAGCGCTGGCTGAGGAAGACATTCAAGGCAGTTTGGCCCATGTGACGATGCTCGGCAAATGCGGCATTTTGCCTGCCGAAGACGTGGAAACGATCAAGGAAGGCCTGATTACCGTGCTGCACAAAATCCGTGCAGGCGAAGTGGAGTTCTCGGTATCTGACGAAGATATTCATATGAACATCGAGAAAAACCTGATCGAAACGATTGGTCCGGTTGGCGGCAAGCTGCATACGGGGCGCAGCCGGAATGACCAAGTCGCGACGGACATGCACTTGTACCTGCGCGAGCGCGTGGTTGGTTTTGTCGGCATGCTGCATGCGCTGCAGCAAGCGTTGATCGGGCAAGCGAAGGACAACCTGGATACGATCGTGCCGGGGTATACGCATTTGCAGCGTGCGCAGCCGATCTTGTTCGCGCATCATTTGATGGCTTACGTGTCCATGTTCCAACGCGATGCAGAGCGGCTGATGGACAGCTACAAACGCATTAACGTGCTGCCGCTGGGCGCCGGAGCGCTTGCCGGAACGACGTTCCCGATCGATCGCCACTTCGTGGCCGAGCAGCTCGGGTTCGACGGCGTGTACGAAAACAGTCTGGATGCGGTCAGCGACCGTGACTTTATCGTGGAGTTCCTGGCAGCGGCGTCCCTGATCATGACGCATCTGTCCCGACTGAGCGAGGAACTGGTGCTGTGGAGCAGCACGGAGTTTGGCTTTGTGGAGCTGGACGACGCGTTCTGCACAGGCAGCAGCATCATGCCGCAGAAGAAAAACCCGGACGTACCGGAACTCGTTCGCGGCAAAACGGGACGTGTATACGGCAATCTGATGGGCTTGCTCACGGTGCTGAAATCTCTCCCGCTTGCTTACAACAAAGACATGCAGGAAGACAAAGAAGGCATGTTCGATACGGTAGCCACGCTGGAAGGCGCGCTGCAATTGTTTGCTCCGATGATCGCGACGATGAAAGTCAACAAAGGTCGCATGCGCCAGGCCGTCAATCAGGACTTCTCCAACGCAACGGACATCGCCGACTTCCTCGTGGGCGAAGGGCTGCCTTTCCGCCAAGCGCATGAAGTCATCGGCAAAACGGTGCTCTACTGTATCCAGAACGGTAAATATTTGCTCGATCTGACGATCGACGAATTCCGCCAGTTCTCCCCGCTGTTCGATGAGCGCATCTATGATGTGCTGCAGCCGGAGGCGGTGGTCAACGCCCGTAACGTTTACGGCGGAACGGCATCCGGCCAGGTTGCCGAAGCGATTGCACGCAGCGAAAAGGTGCTCGAGCTGACGGAGCAGTGGATCGAAAACCGCGGTTAATGTTTGGTCCGAAATGACCGGTTATATAAAAAGAAGCAGGGTGAGAGCGTAAGCTCTCGTTCCTGCTTCTTTTTTTGGTAAAAGACGAAGCGGGCAGAACGTAAAATTCTGCTCCGAATCGCTCTCGCTTGCCGACTATTCTTTCTTCGCCAATGGCAGCCATTTCAGGACATCCTGGATTTTCGCATCCCAATATCCCCATTCGTGAGCCCCAGGCCCTTCTTCGTAAGTCAGTTGGAAGTCTGTCTGTGCACAGGCCTGTCGGAACGTTTGATTGTCTTCGTAGAGGAAATCCTCTGTGCCGCAGCATTGGTATAAAAGAGGGCGAGGTCCTGTGGAAGCTTGGCTTTCCTTCAGCAGATGGAACAGATCGTTTTCCGTCCCGGCGATGCTCGGCCCGAAAATGCGTTCCAGCTCCGCGCGACTAAGTGCGCCGGAAGCGTTGTCCATGTGCGCTGCCATGTCGAGCGCGCCGGACAAGCTGGCTGCGGCCGCATACTGGTCCGGCTTGCGCAGCGCAAGCTTGAAAGCGCCGTATCCGCCCATGGAGAGGCCGGCAACGAAGTTGTCCTCCCGGCGGTCGGACAACGGGAAGAACGAGCGCGCAAGCGCGGGCAGCTCTTCGCTGATAAAGCTCCAGTACCGCCCGCCTTCGGCCATGTCGGTGTAGAAGCTGCGATGGACTTGCGGCATGACGACGGCAATGCCGAGCTGAGCCACATAACGTTCGATTGAGGTGCGGCGCAGCCAGATGGAATCGTCGTCGGACAAACCGTGCAGTAAATACAGGGTAGGATGAAGTCCTTTGCCCGTTACATTTTCCATGCCGATCTGGGTGTGGGTCTGCTGCGGGAGAATGACGTGCATACTTGTGCTCAAGCCAAGCGTATCGGAATAAAAGTTGCAAGTGATCAGTGCCATAACGTGAAGTAACCCCTTTCATTCGTGTTCATACCAAGATTAAATGGATTGTCCCTCTTTTGCAATCATGAATATGGATTTCTCGAACGGTATCCGTTAGCGATGAAAATAGAACGGTAGTCGCATACTTAAACGAAAAAAGCGGGTTGATCTCTCAACCTGCTTCTTTGTGATTCGTATCTATTCACGGCTTCTGCCAGCTGCCTGTCGCAACCTTCGTCGACACGTCGCCGCTGCGAGCGACGATATGTCCCCGAACGACGGTACCGGTCACGCTGCACGGGAAGGTATGCCCGATATACAGGCTCTGTTTATGTTTGGCATAATAATTTTCTTCCGTGACCGTAAACGCTTCGTTCAAATCGACGATCGCCAGATCGGCATCCATCCCGATGGCAATGGTGCCCTTGCTGCCCGCGAGACCGAAGCGCTCCGCCGGATTCGATGCCGTCCACGCGGCAACCTGCTCGAGCGGGATGTCGTGCGCCAGTGCCAGTTCCAGGGCAGACAGCAGCGTGAACTGTCCACCGCTAATGCCGCCCCAGGCCTGAAAGAGGTTATAATCTTTCGGGTCCTTCATATCGTACGGACACGGTGAATGGTCCGACGACAGCATATCGAATTTGCCTTGTGCCAGCAGGGCGATTAGCCGTTGCTGCTCGTCTGCTTCCCGCAGTGGAGGCGCGCACTTGGCGATGCTGCCTTTTTCCCGCAGACTATTGTGATTAAAGAGCAAATAATGCGGGCACGTCTCAACCGTTACATTCATGCCGCGAGCCTTCGCCGCCTCGATTTTCGCCACGGCCGCAGCCGAGCTGATATGCACAAAATGCAGCGCGCAGCCGGTTATTTCCGAATAATGCAGTGCGCGTTCCACTGCTTCAACTTCGGCGAGAATCGGGCGAGTCTCCAGATAGTCGTCAGCACTCACAAGTCCCGCCGCTTCCTTTTCCGCTTTCAGCCAGTTGGTGATTGCTGCGCTCTCGGAATGCAAGGCCAGTACCTTGCCGAGTGCTGCAATCTTTTTCATGCCGTTCAGGAGCGTCATGTCATCCACGGCTTCGAATTCTTTGTTGCCTGTCGTGGACAGGAACGCTTTGAATCCAATCACGCCAGATTCCGCCAAAGGCTGCAGATCGTCTTCGTTACCCGGCACGAGTCCGCCCCAAAGGCCGAAATCGACGAGCGACTTTTCGTTTCCAAGACGAGCCTTATCCAGCAGCGCCTCCTCATTCACCGTAGACGGAATGCCGTTCAGCGGCATATCGAAGAAGGTGGTGCAGCCGCCGGCAGCCATCATGGCTGATCCGGTCGTAAAGCCTTCCCAATGCTCGCGGCCCGGCTCGCTGAAATGAACGTGCACGTCGATCATGCCTGGAAGCACATGGAGTCCCGCCGCGTCCCATTCCTGCTCTGTTTCGCCCTCCAGTTTGGCGGCGATTGCCGCAATTTTTCCGTCTTTGACCCCGACATCGACTTTCGTGACACCGTCCGGCAGCACCACGCTGCCGCCGCGTACGATCAGATCGTAACGTTCCATGCGCATCTCTCCTTTTAGGTGGTGGTTTCCAATGTATAGTTGAGACTGTTTATTCAAAAATCGTACCCTTCTTGAACGATGAGCCTTTGAAAGCGAGTTTGCTCAGCAGTAGGTATGCGATGCCCGCTACGGTAAATCCGATGATCCAGCCGATGTCGACCAGTAGGAATGCTGCGCCTGCTCCGATCAGCATGGCGAGTATGGCGCTCGGATTATAGCCTTTGAAAGCGCCGTTTTCCAGATACAGCTCTACCGTATCGACCTTCTGTTTGCGCAAAATGTAGTATTCGACTAACATAATTGCGACGATCGGACCAAGGAAAGCGGAGTAGATCAGGATGAACATGTTTAAGCCTTTGGCCGAAGAATCCTGCACGAGTACCCAAGGGAAGGAGCAGAGCGCGAGTAATCCGGTTATAATGACGGATGCTTTGTATTTCAGCTTGGTAACGAGCGAGATGACGTAAGCTGGCGGTACGATGTTGGCCACCATGTTGACGGCAACCGCACCGATGACGATGAAGGCGGACACACCAACGGTGATATACGGATTGTCGACGATGACGGCGAATGCTTTGACCGGATTGGAAATGCCTGTCGCCGCGGCCATCATGGCCCCGATCGTCAGGACGAAGCCGTAGGCGATAAAGATGGGCAAGAAGTAAAGCATACTGCGCTTTTTGTCGCTGATGCCGCTTTTGAGCTCACGGGAATAGTCCGCTGCGCTCAGAAAGATCGCCGCATAGTTGCCGAGAAATACCATGATGAAGGCAAAGAAGGGAAGTCCCCATGTCCCCTGAGCGTTCACCCAATGCTCGGCAATTGCCGTGCTGTGGGAATTGAGCAAGATGCCGAACACGTAGACGAGGGCCAGCATGATGACAACGGAAGCGAGCGTCTCCACCCACTTGATCGCATGAAAGCCATAAAGCGAGAGAACGATCTGAACCGCCTGCAGCACCACGAAACAAATCGGGATGCTGTCGAAGCTGCCGCTACTCAGCACCTTCACAATTTCATTCAGCGCCGTTGCCCCGACCCAACTCTGGAAACCGTACCAGACGATGGCAGGCACGCCGCGCAGGAATGAGGAAATCATCGAGCCCTTGATGCCGAACGACATCCGCAGCTGAACAACGTAAGGGATGCCCGTCCGGTAGCCGAATCGGTCGTTCAGGGCGAAAATAACGGAAATGATACCGATCGCAATGATCGCGGCTACAAACGTCTGAAACACATTGAGCGTAGCGACGCCAGCGGCAATCAGGCTCGCCCCGAGCGTCATGTTGCCGAGGTTCACGCCGTCCCCGATCCACATAAACATGTAAGATACCGGTCCAATCTTTCTGTCGCTCTCTTGCTTCGGTTTCAGGGAGTCGTCCACACTGATCTTTTCCTGCAGCTGCGTCTCCTCCAACACTCGACCTGCCAAATTCGTAGACATACTCGACCCACTCCCTCGTTTTTATTGGGTGTGCAAGGCTGGTCGGTTTGAAGATTAAACGACCGTTCGGCCAGCCTTTTGCATATATCCCAGATGATTTAATGTAAGATAACATTACTCTAATATGTAATGTATACTGACCTTTGGTTTATGTTTCTTATTTTATCACCTTATCTTCATAAATCATTGACAAAAACGTAGATTGTCATCGGGTTTGCTGTTGAATTTGACTAAAAAAATATTACACATTACGTAAGTTTATATTGTAAGCGCTATATTTTCGGGTTTTGATGTATAAAAGTACAAAGGATTTGATTCAGGTCTCCACCATATTGCTCAGTGTTTTCAGCCCGGCGATTCGGCATTCTACCTTGTCTCCCTGTTTGATCACGACGGAACCGGGCGTTCCTGTTAAAATAATATCTCCCGGATGCAGCGTCATCACATGTGAGAGGAAAGAGATCAGGTAAGCAGGGGAGAACATCATCCTGCTGACGGTATTACGGTGCGCCACTTCACCATTCAGCACGGTCTCGACCTCCAGTTCCGCCAGGCTCGCATATTCATCAACTGTAGTGAGGGTGGCGCCCAGGCTCAGAAACGTGTCGAAGCTCTTGGCGCGCTGCATGAATCGGGGATTGCGAGAGTGGATATCCTTGGCAGTCATGTCGAGCGAGGTCGTGAAACCGGCCACGACACTCATGGCTTCCTCTTCACTGATTCCCTTGCACGTTTGGCCGACGACGATCGCCAGCTCTGCTTCCGCGGTGATTTGCCCCGCTCGATCCGGGAGACGGATGCACTCGCCGGGACCGATCAGCGATGTGTCTGGCTTGAGGAAAATGACCGGTTCGTCCTCCGGCGGACGTCCGGACAGCTCGATTGCTTTTGCCATATAGTTCATGCCTACGCCAATCATTTTTCCCGGCTGGCGGTAAAGCGCACGATAAGAGACTTGTCCGTGCACGAGGGCAGGCAGTTCAGTGAGGAGAGCCTTTCCGCCGCCGGTATACCAGCCGAGCAGAGCGTTTAGTTTGTTTTTTTGCAGCAATGCCAACAGATCCGTTTCCCAATCCGTCCCTTCCCGTTCGTTCAGCCATACCAGCGGGATGATGCCCCGATCCGTCAAAAAGGCGGCTTGCTCCCGTTGTTCGTGTACAATTGTTGCGAGTTTCATCCGAGCACCTCTTCCGTAACATGTTTTGCTGTCCAGTGCAGCAGTTTCATATCCGTATTCGGACCGCCGATAAAGGAAAGTCCAAGCGGTAGCCCGTCCTGGCGGATCACGGGGATGGTAACCTGGGGCATGCCCGAAAGTCCCGCGATACAGGACAACTGCATGGTCTTCGCCCGGTAATCCTCGGCTTCCAGACCTTGCAGCCCAAGCAGTGGAGCGGGGCCTGGTGCGGTCGGTATTGCCAGGAGCCCGTCTTTGCCCAGCAGTTCAACGAGCTTGCTCCGAATGCGGACGCGCAGTTCGGCTTCTGACGTGCTGGCGGATTCCTCGAGTGTTCCGGCCCATGCAAAACGTTCCGCGATTCCCGGGCCAAACTGCGGACGCTCATTTGTTATCCATTCACCGTGTTCCCGAACGATTTCCAGCCCCTGAAGCACGCGGAACGCCGCCGACCAGTCAGTCAGGCTCTCCGTATGTCCTGTCAATCGGACTGCGGATCCACCATCCTGCCAGTCGGTAAGCGATCGGAGCTTCGTATTCAGAAGCGAGCGGTCTTCGGCTTCGAGCAGGCCCCATGCTTCTTCCGCCGTGAAAAAACGCGTGAATTGCGGTATGTCGCTGCCGGATGGGTGAACTTCCGCGTTTTCACTGAAGGTTTTGCTGACCCGCTCAAAATTCGAAGTGCCTTTGCTCGTTTCCAGCAGAACGCTTCCGACGTCTAATAAAACGTTCGCAGTCCGGCTCATCCAGCCGACCGTATCAAAACTGCGTGCCAGTGGAATGACGCCTTCTGTCGATACGGCTCCGTGCGTAGGGCGGAAGCCATATAGGCCGCAGTATGATGATGGAATGCGTACTGAACCGCCAGTATCCGTTCCTATGGCAAAGTCGACCAGCCCCGCCGCAGCCGCGACGGCCGAACCGCTTGACGAACCGCCGGGGATCCGGTCGGGTGCGGCGGGGTTGACCGGCGTTCCGTAATGGGCGTTCTCCCCGTTCAGGCTGTACATCAGCTCGTCGGTCTGCGTCGTGCCTTCGAGTTTTGCGCCGTTTGCCAATAAGACAAGTAACGCCGGAGCGGTAGATTCGGCGGGTTTGTGCGTGCGCAGCCAATCCGGGTTGCCGGCACCGCTTGTTACGTCCTTGATGTCGAAGACGTCTTTGACTGCAAAAGTCAATCCGGTGAGCCGGCCTGTTCCGGTGCACGGCAGCTTGATTGAAGCGTCGACGAAAGCTCCCCATTTGTCGGCCTTGGGCGGATTATTTTCCGCCTCAGCGTTTCGTTTTGATACCTCTGTATGAACCTCGTGTATTCCTCTCATTATGTTTCTCCTTTCGTTTATGAATCGAGGTGGAGAGCGCTCCGGGAAGAATGGGCTTCTCCTTAATCATGTACTCGATCATCGTTCAAGCCCGCTGCCCCTGCTTACCGTGCGGAGTGGAAGCGGACCCGGTCCAGCAGCAATGCCAGTAAAATGCCGACCAGCAGGCCGTTTCCGAGCAGTGGACGCAGCAGTGGGGGCAGCGAAGAGAAGGTTGATGACGGCAATCCCATAACGATAATTCCGACAAATAAAGGCGCTGCCGTCCGGTACAGGTTCGCCGCATCCATACGAATTTGGCCGAAATATTGCAGCGAAGAGCCAAGCAGCCGCAAATACGTCACCAACAGCACGGCGCTCCCGATGCTTAGCGGCAGTTGCGTCAGTACAGCACTGACTGCCGGAATCAGGCCGATTCCGAAGAACAGCAAACCGCCGATCACGAAGGGGAGCCGATCCCGGATGCGGGTTTGCTGGAGAAAACCCACGGACGAAACATAAGGTGCATATGGCACAAGCCCCAGTAGCCCGGACACGACCGCGAGCACGCCGCTGATCGTGAAGGAGCGTCGGTACTGACCTCCAGATGCCTCTTGTTCGTAAATGCTGTCGGTTCCTTTCAATGCCCCGAATGTATTCGAGGTGTTGACTAAACCGGCGATGACTGCAATGGCTACAACACCGGTGTCGAGTCCATCCGAAGGTCCGCCGAGCGGGAACCAGCCCGCTTCCAGCTTGCCTGATCCGGCTGTTGCGCTTTCTCCGCCGAAGATCAACACAAACAGCGCCCAACCGCCCAAAATGCCGATCAGCAGCGCATATTGTCCGATCGCGGCTCTGGCTTTTACCGACAGAACGGCGACGAAAATGGCCACTGCTGCGGCTAAGAGGAAAATGCTTGGCTGAATGACCGAGGCTTCGGAGGAAGAACCTGCTGATATGCCGAGCATGCCTTCGAGAAAAATCGTGTTCAACCTGCAGCCGAGCAGGAACATGAATACTGCCATCACACCTGGCGTAAACAGTTTCGATAATGGAGCGGCCAATCCGCATACACTGATCAGAACTGTGATTACGCCTGAGATCATGATTCCGACCGCCAGACTGCCGCCCAGTTCCGTTAGCGAAATGCCCAGAGACGGCGCGGATGCGCTGAGGCTCAGGATAACGCCCCACCATAATCCGGACTGTCCTTCCATGACAGCTCTTTGATGCCCAAGCCCTGCTTGTACGACACAGGCAAGCCCTGTCAGGACAAATGAGCATTGAATCAAAAATTGAATTTTCTCCTGCGGCAGCCCGAAGGCTGCTCCGACGGTGATCGGAATGACGACCGTATTCGTGAACAAAAAAAACAGCCACTGCAGCCCCGCCAGACCCGAGCGCAGCGAGATCAAATGGTTCATACTTCACCTTCCGCTTGGAGCTTCGTTGAATTCGTTCAAGCGGCGCATCCATGCGCAGAACGCTTTTCATCGAAGCTGGATTTATGCAAAAGGATTCCGGAGGTTTCCGGAATCCTTTGTAACTGAAAATCAGTGTGAACGGACGCCGCGTCTTGTTCTTCGCGTCGTAGCCCGTCTTAGCTTTGCGATGCAACATCTAACCGTGCTTGTTCATACACATCAAGCGCCTCTTGCACGCCGCGTCCGATCACGATCGGAGCGTTATGTCTGATCAGCACAGCTTCCAGCGCGGACAGAACGAAGAGGACGTTCTCTTTGCGGCAGCTGTAGCCCATCGTGCCGATCCGCCAAATCTTCCCGTGAAGCGGGCCGAATGAGCTGGCAATCTCGATGCCGAACTGTTGTAGAAGCATGGTTCGGACGGACTCGCCGTCGACACCTGCCGGAATATTCACGCAAGTCACGACCGGCAGCTTCCATGCGACGTCGTTGAATAACTCCAGGCCCATGCCTCGGATGCCGGCCATCAGTGCCTTTTCGTGCAGTTTATGTCTCTCGAAGCGTTCTTCGAGTCCTTCGTCGAGCAGAATGCGCAGGCCTTCGCGCAGCGCGTACAGCATGGACGTGGCCTCCGTATGATGATTCAGCCTGCGCGGTCCCCAGTAATCCTGCAGCTGGCTTAAATCCAGGTAGTTGCTGCGGATCGGCTGCGCGACGTTCCGGCGGTCACTGTCGATCGCGACGCCGCGCTCGACCTTTTTCCGGCTCGCCAGAATACGCTCGACTCGCTCGTTATAGGTGACTGGAGCCATCCCGGACGGCACGGAAATGCATTTCTGCGTTCCGCCGATGACCGCGTCAAGCTGCCATTCGTCCACTTTGACCGGCGCGCCGCCGATCGAAGCGACCGCATCGACGACTGTCAGCACGCCTCGCTCGCGACAAGCTGGTCCGATTTTGTCCAATGGCTGCATGCAGCCTGTTGAAGTTTCTCCGTGCACAATGGCTAAAATTTTCGGCTGTATGCGCTCAACTTCATCGATGACGGCTTGTTGGTCGAACACTTCTCCCCATGGACACTCCATGAAGTGAAGCTCGGCACCATAACGCTCTGCAATCTCGGTCAACAGATGGCCAAAGCGGCCGAAGATCGGAATGAGTACCTTGTCGCCTGGTTCGATCAGACTGCAGAGTACGGCTTCCAGGCCGGAGCGGGAAGTGCCGTCGACAGGGAAGGCCCACTGGTTCGCCGTCTGGAACGTCTGCCGCAACATGTCCATGGTTTCGTTCATCATCCGCGTGAATTCCGGATCGAATTGGCCCAGAATCGGCGTCGCCATCGCGCGCAGCACTCTTGGATCAGCCTCGACCGGCCCCGGCGTCATAATCGTTCTCAAAGGTGCATGGATTTCCCGGTACTTCGTCATCTCGTAACGCCTCCTGATTGTTTATTCAATAAGCTAGCTTATACAGCAAGTCGATCAGCAGGCGCACACCGCGCTGCAAATCTTCCGTATTCGTAAATTCCTCCGGCGAGTGGCTGATTCCGCCCCGGCTCGGTACAAACAACAGCGCCGTCGGACAATAGATCCCGAATACCTGTGAGTCATGTCCCGCCCCGCTGGTCATCGTTTTGTACGAAATGCCTTTCTGCTTCAAAATATCTTCGGCAGTCGCGCTCAGTACAGAGTCCATCGCGACCGGCGACTCGTCCATCCATTTCCGGCAAACGACGTCTGTTCCATGTTCGGCCGCGATGTTCTCGAATTCGCCAAAGCATTCCTCGCAGAACAACCGTATTCTCTCCGCATCGCTGTGCCGCACGTCCAAGCTGAAGGTGACCTCTCTAGCAATCACGTTTCCGACATTTGGCTTGACATCCATCCGGCCGACGGTGGCGACCAGTCCGCTCTCGTCCGCTTTGGCACGATGCGTTAGCAGCCGGATCAATTCGGCTGCGGTAAACATCGCATCGTGACGCCAATGCATCGGCGTCGTGCCGGCATGATTGCTCTCGCCGCGAACCGTAATATCGTAGCGGCGCTGTCCGACGATATGACTGACAACGCCGATGGATTTCCCTTCGCGCTCCAGCACCTGGCCTTGCTCGATGTGCAGTTCGATAAAGCATTCCAGGTCGCGGCGCTCCGGCTGCGGATGCTGTCCGAATCCGAACCCGGCATCCCGCATTGCTTGCTCGAACGGAACGGCGTTGGCGTCCTTGATGTCGCGAACCTTCTTCCGGCTCTTGACTCCGGTAATATTGCCGGAGCCCCAGTAGGTCATCGGAAAGCGGCTTCCTTCTTCTTCGCATAGTGACACAACCTCGATCGGCTTGAGCGGCAGGCCATAATGGGTCAGTAAATATTCCACGGCAATCAGCGCGGCGACGATGCCGTAGGCTCCGTCATATTTGCCGCCGCCTTTCACTGTGTCGATATGCGAACCTGTCAGTATGACACGCGCTTCGGGATCACGGCCGGCAACGCGGCCAAAGAGATTGCCGACATCGTCGTAGCGGGCAGACAACCCGGTTTTTTCCATTTTCTCTTTGATTGCCCGCTGGGCAGCTATCCAGGCGGGGTCATACAGCAGCCGTGTCACCCCGCCGCTTTCGTCTCCCCCGTGGGAGGCCAGCCATTCGATCATGTTTTCGACCTGTTCGGATAAGGCTGACGGATTCGGCTGTTCGATCATCAATGTAATCTCTCCCCATTCCGGCACCACAAGCTTTCCAACCGGTGTTATATTTGTTAACTTGGCAATATGATTAATTAATCGTAAAATAAAACAAAAGGGAAATCATTCACGTAAATGTAGAAGAATTAGAAAATTTATTAGTCATGTTAACCAAAGGGTGAGGGAACGATGAAACTGGATGATCTGCTGAAGCTGCCGGTGTTTGATGGGACTGCCATTGTCGCGGGAGCGAAGGGGGTGAATCGGGAAGTTTACACCGTCAATATGATGGATGCCCCCGATATCATTCCTTACCTGAAAAGAAATGAATTGCTTGTTACGACGGCCTTTCATTTTAAGGATGATCTGCCGGCACTCCTGGAGTTGATCCGGCAGATGAGTCGTCAGGACTGTGCGGCCCTCGGCATAAAAAGCAAACGGTTCCTTGGCGGTATTCCCGAGTCGGCGGTCCGGCTTGCGGACGAGCTGGGACTGCCGCTGATGGAACTGCCTGTGGAACCGTCACTCGGGGATATCGTCAATAAATCGTTGAGTCATATCCTCGACGTGCGGACAACCGAACTGCACAATGCCATGAAGACGCATCGACAATTCACTCAGCAGATTATGAGCGGCCAGGGCATTCCGAAGCTGCTGGACCAACTGGCTTCCCTGCTGCGGTTGCCTGTTCTTCTGCTTGGTCCTTACCTGCAGCCGATCTGCGGTCGCTTCTCCGCTGCCTCCACCGCGGTTCGTTTTGAAAATATGCTGTCCGGAGGCAGTCGTGTTCATGTGGCACCTTCCATTTTCTCCGCTTTCTCCTTGCTGGACGAAGAACGACAGACGATCACGCTGTTTCCGGTATATACCCATAGACAACTGCATTACCTATGTATTGAGGGTTTCGTTTTGCCGACCGAACGTTCGAGTATTCTGACCGTGGAACAAGCGACCAATGTCATCGCGTTCGAGCTGATGAAGGACAACGCGCTCAAGCAAAATCGTCGCCAGATCCAGAACGAGTTTTTCGCTAACTTCATCGGGGGTTCGTTCTCGAGCAGTGAGGAGATCGCCAGCCGAGGCCGGGAATTCGGCCTGTCTTCACACCAGCGGTATATCTGCGCGGTCGGCAAGCTCGATGGTACCGACAAAACGACCTCGTTTATGCAGTACAAAGCGGAGCAGGACCGCATCGCCGAACATCTCGAAGCGGAACTGGCCCATTTCCGCCATCCGCTGCTTTTGTTCAATCATGATCGCTCATACGTGTTCTTGATGCCGATGGTCCAGGAGTGGAAAGAGGTTGAACCTTCTTTTGTGGCGCTTCTGGAACGCCTTCAGTTCAAAATCGCTGCTCATTACGGAGCGGAACTGTCGTTCGGCGTCAGCGGTTATGCGCAGCCTCTTGCCCAAATCCCTGTCTCTTATAAGGAAGCGAACGAAGCGCTATACTTCGGCAGCATGGCGGGCAAGACGCGTTTTATTGAACATTATCAGCCCAAAGAAGTGCCCGAAATTTTGCGCATGATCCCACACGAGCATTTGCGGAAGTTTTACACCGACACGATGCAAGGTTTCACAGATGAGACGCTTAAGGATCATCATATGCTGCTCCAGACGTTGTCTGTTTACCTGGAGACTCATTGCCAACTTGCCGAAACGGCGAAGCGGCTGTACATCCATCGCAATACGGTTATTTACCGATTGGAAAAATGCGAGGAGATTATCGGCCGGAGTCTTAAAGATCCGGAGGAAACGCTGCGTTTGCGTATGGCATTCAGAATTAAAGCGTTGCTGCCGGAAAACGGAATGGAGACGAAGTAAGGAAACAAACGAAGAAGATATCCGTGCCGAGAGCGGCGGACTTTCCTGACGGGGGAGTCCGTCGTTTATTTTTGTTAACGGTGCCGTTGGAGCGGGTTTCATCTCCGGGTATAGAAGTGTGTTTCCCGGGAATCATTGAATTATGATTTACAACGTAACAATGTTATGTTACGATGGTTTCGACGAAAGGGAGGTTCGAAAATGACGGATGATTTGATCTCCAAAAAAGAATTGCTGGACCTGACGGGCATATCCTACGGCCAGTTGTACCGCTGGAAACGGAAAAACCTCATTCCCGAGGAATGGTTTATCCGAAAGTCTTCTTTTACCGGGCAGGAGACGTTTTTCCCAAGACAGCAAATACTGCAGCGCATCGATAAAATTTTGAATATGAAAGACGGCTTGTCCCTGGACGAATTGGCCGATGTGTTCTCGCCTACCCTTGGGGAAGTACAGATGTCAGCAAAACAGCTGATAGACCGAAACATTGTTACGGAGCTTTCGCTTGGTTTATTGAAGGAAGCTGGACGCGAGCAGCCGCAGTATGCACTTGAGCAGATCATGATGCTTTACGTTCTGGAGAAGCTGCTTATGGGCGGGGACATTACTCGGCAGGAGGGAGCTCTGCTCATTGGTGTCATGGCGGAGCATTATTATCGGTTTGCCGGCAAGCCGTGCGAGCTGCTGTTATTGCGCAAAATGGGCGTGCCTGCATTCATGCTGGCCGGCGCGGGAGCGGAGATTTACTTTGACGACGGGGTAAAGGTCGTCCTGCGATTGCCGCTCGGCACGTTCATGGAAGAATTGAAACTCAAATTGGGATAGGGAGAGATTGCACATGGAAGAACGGGATTTGCGCAATGATCTGAATGTATCTGGTGTGAGCAAGGCGGCAGGGGGACAGTTCCATCGCGTGCGGATCGATGGGGTGGCCAAAATCAACGGAGACCTGGATTGCACCTCCATGGACGTCAATGGAACATTGCGCCTTGAGGGTGGGGTAGATGCAGAGAGCGCCACGATCAACGGCGTGTGTACGATGAACGGCCCTCTCCGCTGTGAGCGCGCTCGCATTGACGGGCTGGCGACCATTCACGGCGATTTGAAAAGTCCTGAATTGGATGTCAACGGAAAATGCAGCGTGCACGGAAGAGTGGATGGGGAGCGTATCGACATTGGCGGCATGGTCAGCGTTGATGGCGATGTGCAGTGCGAATCGCTCCATGTGCAGGGCAACATCAAAATCAGTGGTTTGCTGAACGCAGGGTCTGTGGAGATCAGGCTTCATACGGCCTCTTCGGCCAAGGAAGTTGGGGGTGAAACCATCGATATCCGCAGCAGGGAACAAGGCGGGTTCTGGAAAAGCATCGGTCTGGGCGGCAAACCATCTTTCAAGGCCGATCTGATCGAGGGAGACGAAGTCGTGCTTGAGAATACGGAAGCGGATATCGTGCGAGGCGGCAAAGTCCATATTGGACGAGGATGCAAAATCCGGCTGGTCGAATATTCGAACATGTTGGATGTCGATGGGGATGCCGTTGTAGGCAGCAGCAAACGTATATAAGAGAAGCGATGTGAGGAGAGAGGAAGGTGGAATCGTATATGGATCGTCAAGCTAAAGGTTCATCGGCGCAGCCTGGGGACATCAGCATTACCGGGGAGAGCAGCTGGGCAGGCGGTGAATACCGCAAAGTCAAAGTCGTGGGTGACTCCACGTTTAATGGTGCTACGCGCTGTCGCCAATTCAAGTGCACCGGGACATCGGTGGTGAAGGGTTCGCTTGATGCGACCGAAATCAAAGTGACGGGAACCCTCGCTTTGGTGGCTGCAGAGGATGGAGGCAGGGCCCAGGCTCCGGGGAACGAAACAACCGCTTCCGGTCGAGAAAGCCAATATGATCTTAAGGCGGAAGAGGTAAAAGTGTTAGGCGAGCTGCATGTGGCCGGAAACTGCCAGGCAGAGCGGATTCGGCTGACCGGGCGCATTGAGGTAGGAGGCATGCTGAGCGCCGAACAGCTGAGCATTCAATTGAAAGGTTCATCCAGGGTCCATGAGATCGGCGGTTCCCGAATTGAGATCGGGCGGGGCCGTGGAAGGCTGATTCAAGGGCTGCTCGGGCAGCATGCCGTGGCGACGCTGAAGGCGGACGCGATTGAAGGAGACGTTATTGAATTGGAGGATGCTGAGGTTGACGTCGTCAGAGGCCATCGGATCGTCATCGGCCCGGGATGCCGAATCGGTTTGGTGGAATATACGGAATCGCTGCAGGTCAATCCTCAAGCGGAGGTTAGGGAGCAGCGCAATCGGTCTCGGGACTGATTAACCCCGGAAGCATTTCGGCTATACTAGTCCAGTCGAAAATTGAATAGATCGCGGAATGGAGAGATTGGATTACGATGGCTGTACGGAAAAACAATATTGGATTGGTGCTGGCAGGGCTGCTGCTCAGCATCCTGATGGCTTCGATGGACAATACCATCGTAGCTACGGCGATGGGAGACATCGTCGGCAAACTAGGGGGACTGGACAAATTCGTATGGGTCACCTCCGCCTACATGGTCGCCGAGATGGCAGGCATGCCGATTTTCGGCAAATTGTCCGACATGTACGGACGCAAGAAATTTTTCGTGTTCGGCATATTGGTATTTATGCTGGGATCTGCCTTGTGCGGCACGGCAACGTCGATCGTTGAACTGACGATGTACCGGGCCGTTCAAGGGATCGGGGCAGGCGCTTTGGTGCCGATTGCGTTCACGATTATGTTTGACGTGGTTGCGCCGGAAGCAAGAGGCAAGCTCGGCGGTTTGTTCGGCGCGGTATTCGGGCTTTCCAGCGTATTCGGTCCGCTGCTCGGGGCGTACATTACGCAATACGCGGCATGGGAATGGGTATTTTACATTAATTTGCCGCTCGGTCTGATCGCGTTTGTGTTTATCGCGTTTTTCTATAAGGAGTCGCATCAGCATCAATCCCAGCAGATCGACTGGCTGGGGGCGGCGACGCTGATCGGCGCGGTCGTGTGCCTGATCTTTGCGCTCGAGCTTGGCGGCAAGGCGTATGCATGGGATTCGGCGCAGATTCTCGGCTTGTTTGCCGGATTCGCCGCGTTGACCCTGCTGTTCCTGTACGCGGAGAGCAAAGCGAAGGAACCGATCATTTCGTTTGCCATGTTCCGCACCCGGGTGTACTGGTCCAGCAATGTCATGGCGATGTTCAGCGGGGCGGCATTCATTACCGCTTCGGTGTACATTCCGATTTTCATTCAGGGTGTGCTCGGCGGAAAAGCCACGAATTCGGGGCTCGTACTGCTGCCGATGATGCTGGGTTCCGTCGTCACGGCCTCGATGGGCGGTGTGTTGATGACCAAAGTCCGGTATCGCAGCATCATGATTCCTACGCTTGCACTGCTCGTGGTTGGACTTGGTCTGCTGACGACATTGGATGAGAACTCTTCCTTGTGGACGATCCGGATTTTCATGGTGTTGATTGGTCTCGGCGTGGGCGGTTCCTTCTCGGTGCTCAGCAATGCGGCCATGAACGCGTTCGAGCCGCGCCAGCGCGGTGCCGCGAGTTCAACGCTGAATTTTCTGCGATCCTTGGGCATGACGATGGGCATCACCATTTTCGGAATCGTGCAGGGGCAAGTTTTCACGCAAAAAATGAGCGAGGCTCTTGGTGGCGGCGCGGCGGGCAGCGGAGCAGCCGCAGGCGGCATACCGCAGGGCGTGGACCTGGCCGACCCGCATGCGCTGCTCTCGCCGGAGCTTAGGCAGGCGATCCCGCCCCAAGTGCTGGAGGCTATTACGCATGCGCTCTCCTCTTCCATCGTACAGCTGTTTGCCTGGGCCATCATTCCGGCCGCGTTGGCCTTGATCGCCGCGTTTTTTATGGGCAAGGACAAAATGGTTGTGGGCGAGGAGCAGGGAGAGTACACCGCAGGCCACTAAGTGGGAAGTTTGGTTCATGTTTGCTGAGCATATTCCATCACGCAAACTTGCTATTGCAATGAACGACTCGTTCGAAGCATCGGCAGCAGGCAAGCGTTGTGGAGGAGCATCCAATCCATGCTTGGCGTGATCCATCAAAACAGAATCGTACATGCAGCAAACGAACGCAAACATACACAATGAAATGTTAATTATCCGCATCACTAACATCATCGAGGGACCGTCCAGTCATAAATATGACAGGGGCGGTCCTTTTGATGTGGAGCGAACGAGCTGTAACGAATCTGAGGCACCTTATTCCGTGAAAATCAGCATGTGGAAAATTGTAATGAACCTGACGCACGTTATTTCAAGGGGATTGCGCCTAAACAGCGCATTTTCCTATGAATAGCGTGTCCTGGGTTCGTTACAATTTTTGAGTGTGCAAAAGCCTACATATAACGCGTGTGAAGTTCGTAAGCGTACTCGCGATTAGCCCCAAGTCGCAGTGAACCAGCCTACCGGCCCCGAGCACACCTGGAACATGATAAAGGAGCGCAACCATCCGAACCTCACCGTTCGTATAAGGTTGCGCTCCTTTTATCACATCGGGCACATGAATACACAAGTGCAATCTATGGAAGCTTCTGTTGCAAATACCGCGTCATGCTCTTCAGCAAATTATGTCGATAGATGCATAAACCTTCTGCGCCTTCGCATGCCTACATCGAACTCACCCGAGATTGACCCTGCATGACCTGTTCGCCCTGGCCTCGGGACCATCATCTCCAAACTTTCCCTCAGGGGCGGCTGCTGCTGACCCCATCCTCCACGACGGACGGTTCCTGCAGATCGGGCAGGCTGCTGTGGCCCGAGCGGGCAATCAGGCGGTTTTGCGCTTTGTACGTGTCTCGCGAGATCGTTTGGGTTTCCACGACTTTGCCGTCGACTTTTTTGATGCGAACGGTTTCTACGATATATCCCGGTTGGCCGTTTTGGAGAACCTGCTCTACGCCTTCGGGCAGCACGTTGCTTGAGACGTATTTCACCGGAACGCCGAGCGTTTCGACCGTCCGGGATTCCAGCTCATAGGTGACATTCTCGGGGAATGTGCCGAAAAATTTGACGGTGAGGTACCCGCCCTGAACCTTGGCATGGATCAGCAGAGACTTCCCGGTATTGTTTTTGAAACGGAAATTGATCGCCCCCGAGGCAAAAGTGGCATCAAGTCCTTTCGGCAAATACTTGACCGGCAGGGAATGATTGCGGCGCTCGACGATGTCCAGTCCCGTCAAAAGGGCGGCATTGTATACGGTGCTCGATACTTGGCAGATGCCGCCACCGATGCCTGGCGTCAAGCGGCCGTTCACGATCACCGGAGCTTCACGGAAGCCGTATTCTTTTTCGGCCTTGCGAATGACCTTTTCATAATCGAACATGCCCCCCGGAGGCAGAATCATGCCGTCTACCGCCTGGGCCGCCGAGCTGACGTTATGTATCCGTCCGTTGCTGCTGTTTCCCAAGCTTGTGGAGAACTGGACGATTTTCCGTTCGATGCCTTCCTGCTGCAGCGAATGCACGGTCACCTCGGGTTGCTGGGTGTACAGAGGGAGCCGAACCGACACGGGTTTGCGTTCCTTGGCGGAGTCTATTCCGGTAAAATCATGAGGGAGCTTGGCTGCCATCAGGCTTACCAGCTCATCCCAGGCGATCCGGCGGGCGCCTTTCCCGGGGATGTATTGTACTTTGTCGCCTGCGGTGATGCGGCGGACGGCGTTCGCGGGCGATCTGAAGGTCTCTTTTTCCCATTCCGGATTCAACCTCTTCTTGAGGATGCCTGCATCATACGACATGTCCAGCGACCACGTCTCGGCGAAATGATAGCGCGCATAGGCACGTTCCCATACATCCCCTTCCTCCAACGCCTTAACGGCGGACCGGAATGCGTCTGCTCCATAGCGGGCTCCCGTTTCGGATGCCGTGAATTGCAGTGTTTGGGGTTCCGGTTCGACCACTTCAAGCGAGACGGGCCAGTCCGATAGCTGTTGCAATCGCTCGTCCAGCGTGCTCAAAACACTTTTACGGGGCTGTCCCCCCACGGACCAACCGCCAACGACGACTTCTTTGGGGAGGTTAGGCTGGTTCACGTACATATAGAGCACACCGTAAGAAGCGGAACCGAGAAGGAGTAACGAAAAGAGGGCAATGACCGTCAAATGTATTTTTTTCATCAGCGTACGCTCCTTTTGGCTTCTGTTGTTCCGTCATTTGCAACATGCTTTATCTATATGATCCAAGGTTGGAAAACTTTCGGGTACTCAAAAGGTAACAAATTTGTTACAATAAATTTCATGTGCAGCCATTCTTCGGGCTCGAAAAAGGGAGAATGCGGGATTGCTGATGAAATTCAGTCTTTTTTAAAGGAAATGACGGTATGATGTCGAAAGTATAATGGCTAACTATGCGAGCAGGAAGTGATGATGTGATTGAAATGCAGGACGTGTGGAAGACCTATCCCAATGGTACCCACGCATTACAAGGGGTGTCGGTGAAGATCGACCGCAACGAATTCGTTTATATTGTCGGGCCGTCCGGGGCGGGTAAATCGACATTTATGAAATTGATGTACCGGGAAGAAATTCCGACCAAAGGACAGATCTCCATCAACGGATTTAATATCGGCAAGCTGAAGCCGCGCAAAATCCCTTACGTACGCCGCAATATCGGCGTTATTTTTCAGGATTTCCGGCTGCTGCCGAAAATGACCGCGTATGAGAACGTAGCCTTTGCGATGGAAGTCATCGAGGCGCCAAAGCGCCATATCAAGAAACGGGTACTGGAAGTGCTCGACCTCGTCGGTTTGAAAGGAAAAGCGAATCGCGAGCCTTCCCAACTGTCGGGCGGGGAACAGCAGCGCATCGCGATTGCGCGAGCCATCGTGAACAATCCGTCCGTCATTATCGCGGACGAGCCTACGGGCAACCTTGATCCGGAGACGTCGTGGGGCATCATGCAGCTGCTGGACGAGATCAATTTCCGGGGAACGACGATCGTGATGGCGACCCACAACAAGGATATCGTCAACACGATGCGCAAACGGGTTATCGCCATTGAGCGCGGTCAAATCGTGCGCGACCAGATGAGAGGGGAGTACGGTTATGAATTTTAGCACTCTCGTGCGCCATTTGCGGGAGGGGTTCAAAAACGTATTCCGTAATGGCTGGATGTCGGTGGCCTCAATCATGTCGATTATTGTCTCGCTGCTTATTTTGGGCGTGTTCATGCTGCTGGTGCTCAACGTGAATTCCATGGCGAATCAAGTGGACAGCCAGGTGCAGATCAGCACCTTCCTTGAGCTCAACGTGGACGAGCAGATGCGCAATACGCTGGAGCAGGAGATCAGCGCCATGCCTGAAGTGAAGGAAATCCGCTTCGTTTCGAAGGAGGAAGGGCTGAAGGAATTCCGCGAACGGCTCGGCGATAGCGCAGACAACGTGCTTGACGGTTTTGACGTGGACAACAATCCGCTGCCGGAGACGATCGAAGTCGAGGTCATCGAACCGGAAACCGTCACTTTTGTGGCGCAAAAAATCGAAGCCCTCAATGAGAAGCATCCGGAAAAACCGATCATGAAAGTGAACTACGGCAAAGAAACGGTAGAAGTCCTCTTTAAGTTTACGAAGCTTGTGCGCAACATCGGCTTTATTTTTGTCGGCGGGCTGGGTCTGATGTCCATGTTCCTGATCTCGAATACGATTCGCGTAACGATTCTGGCCCGTCGCCGGGAGATTGGCATCATGAAGCTGGTCGGTGCCACGAACACGTTCATCCGCTGGCCTTTCTTCATTGAAGGGGCATTGATCGGTCTGATCGGCTCGGTCGTTACGGTAGCGGTGCTATTCTTTGGGTACAGCCGCCTGATGGCGACCATTTCCCAGGATATGTTCATGCAGATGCTCAATTTGATCCCGCTCGGGGATATTTGGTTCCTTATGGGTACATTGCTTGTGGTTTTGGGTGTGCTCGTAGGTATTTTGGGAAGCACGTTGTCCATCCGCAAGTCGCTTCAAGTGTAAGCTGCGGACGGCGCGAATGATTGGAAATTGCGAATTTTGTCGAAATCGAATGGCAAAGCAGGTTCACTAACGGACCCTGTTTGACGATATGTACATTGACGGAGTCTTTTAGATGAAGAAAGCAGGAACATGCTGTTCACCACCTGTGCAGGTTGCTTTCTCGTGAATTCATAGGATGGGGGATCACCATTTTGAAAAAAACAGCTTCGCTGCTGGCCTTATCGTTATTGGCCGGTTTGACCTTTCAAGCTTCTGACGGATATGCGCAAAGCATCAGCGATATTGACAAGCAGATTCAGCAGTTGGAGAGCAAAGCGGCTGCCGCCAAAAAAGAGCAGCAAAAAGCCGCTGCCAACAAGCAGAAGGCCCAACACTACAAAAACAAAACCAATGCATACCTGAAGATCGTCATGGAGCAGATCAACGTGGTCAGCGACGAACTGACGAACGTTACCCTGGAGATCGAAAATACGGAAGAAGATCTCCGAACCACGAAAAAGGAGCTTAAGGCTGCAGAAGAGCGCATCGTTTCCCGCCAAAAATTGCTCGAGTCGCGGGTGCGCCTGATGTACACGGACGGTGCCGTTTCGTATCTGGACGTTCTGCTGTCCTCCACGAGTTTTTCGGATTTCCTGACGCGTGCGGATTCTCTGAAAACGATTGTGGACCAAGATCAACATCTGCTCGATGAGCACAAAAAAGACAAACAGCTTGTCGTGGAAAAAAAGGCGGATTTGGACAAGCAGTATGCTGAAGCCAAGAGCCTGTACGCACAGAAAAAGCAGCGCAAAGCGCAGCTGGACCAGAAAGAGAAGGAGAAGCAGGTGCTTCTCGCCTCTTATGATGCTAAAATTGAAGAGTCGGAAGAGGCAACGCAGGAGCAGGAGACCATGCTGCTGCAAATCGCCAGCAAACGTTCCGCATTGTTGCAGGAGAAAAACAAGCTGCGCGAACAACAAGCCGCAGCCGCGGCCAAAGCAAAGGCCTTGGCAGCAGCCAAGGCGAAAGCCAAAGCTGCAGCCGCAGCCTCTGCGAAGACAACGACCAAGGTAAGTTCAGACGGAGGTTCCTCGTACAGTTCCGGCAGCGGCATCTTCTCCAAACCCGTCTCCGGAGGATATGTCTCCTCGCCGTTTGGACGCCGCACGCATCCGATTACGGGCGAAGTGGGCAAGATGCACAACGGCGTTGACTTCGCCGTGCCGATCGGTACGAGCGTACATGCCGCATCCGACGGCATCGTCATCGTGGCCGAATGGATGAACGGATACGGAAACACGGTCATCGTGGACCATGGCGGCGGCTTGTGGACGCTGTACGGCCACTTGAACAGCATCAGCGTGAGCAAAGGTGACAACGTATCCCGCGGAGACAAAATCGCGGAATCGGGCAATACCGGCAACTCGACCGGTCCTCACCTTCATTTTGAGGTACGGGACAACGATAACCCTGTCAATCCGATGAACTACTTGTAGAGACGGCATCTGCCCGGGAATGGAAAGATCATAATCCGTACAAGCTAGACATATACTAAGCTGGCATGTTCAGGGAAGCAATATGCAGAAGGAGCCGGCTGTGAGAGAGACTCCTTCGAAAACAAAGGCGGTGGCAAACGGATGATGAAGAAAAGATCGGCGCTGCTGCTGGTTATTCTGGGCCTCCTCGGGGGAAGCCTGTTAACCATGGTGTTGATGACGTATCCCGGCATTGCGGCCAGAACCACCCCAGGTGAAGGCTTGCTGGCGAGCGTAACGGGCAGCACGCAGCAGAAGAACGATTTGAAGAAGATTCAAACCGCGATGGATTTGATCTCGAACAACTATTATAAAGACGTGGATCGAACCAAACTGATCGACGGGGCGATCAACGGCATGATGGAATCTCTCGGCGACCCGTACTCCAACTACATGGCCCAGGAAACGGCGGCCCAGTTTGAAGAGTCCATCGAAGGCTCGTTTACGGGCATCGGGGCCGAAGTATCTTCGCAAGACGGCAACGTTGTCGTCGTGTCCCCGATCAAAGGTTCGCCGGCCGAAAAAGCGGGCATTCGCGCCAAAGACATTATCCTCTCCGTTAACGGTGAATCCCTGCAAGGGTTGGAACTGAACAAAGCCGTTAACAAAATCAGAGGGCCAAAAGGCAGCGAAGCCAAGATCCAGGTGAAACGCGCCGGTTCGACGGAGGCCATCGAATTCACGATCGTGCGCGATGACATCGACATGGAGACCGTTTATGCCCACATGGAGGACAACGGCGTCGGGGTTATCTCGATTACGCAATTCTCGATGAATACGGGCGAACGCTTCAAGGAAGAGCTCGCGAAGCTGGAGAAGCAGAACATGAAAGGCTTGATCATCGACGTGCGCAATGACCCGGGCGGCGTACTGCAAGTCGTGATCGACATTGCCGAGCAGTTTGTTCCAAAAGGCAAGGTCATCGTGCAGGTCGAGGACAAAAACGGCAAGCGCGAACAAAGCAAGTCTAACGGTCCATCCAAAGTAAAGCCGTATCCGATTACGGTTCTCATGAACAAAGGAAGCGCGAGCGCGTCGGAAATTTTGGCCGGTGCATTGAAACAATCCGCAGGCGCAACGCTCGTCGGCGAAAATTCCTTCGGTAAAGGTACGGTTCAGACGAGTTATGACAAACAGATGGGCGATGGAAGCCTGCTGAAAATCACCATAGCGAAATGGCTGACGCCGAACGGCGACTGGATTCACGAGAAAGGCATCAAGCCGGATATTGCGGTTAACCAGCCGGACTACTTCTCGGTGGCGCCGATCAACAAAGAAAAATTGCCTTTGAAATTCGACAGCAACAGCACGGATGTGAAGAGTGCACAGACGATGTTGAGAGGACTTGACTTCAAACCGGATCGCGTGGACGGTTACTACGACCAGAAGACCGAGGAAGCGGTCAAGGCGTTCCAGAAGCAGAAAGGCATTCAGGCAACCGGACAGATTGATCAGGCGACTGCTGAATCGCTCGAGGCAGCTTTGATCGAGCGCATTGCGAATCCTCAATATGATGCACAGCTGAAACGCGCGCTTGAAAATATCTCGAAGGAGATTTCGACTGCCGTGTCGAAGCCATAAAGAAGGCTGATTTCAGCCTTCTTTTTTTCTGGGATGTCTCCGCCTCCATTATACGGCCCTTCAGCGAAAACGAAGGTTTCGATGAACGCCGCTAAACATCTGCCAGAGCGTGTTGCCTGTCTTTCTTTGAATGCGCAGGGCTGTTTTTCCAACGGGATGCAAGAGAGGAGTGATCATTCATCATGGAATGGGCTTGGCCATGGCTGGCTGCGATCGGAGAAGCAATGCTGCAAATGATCGTTCAGCCGTTTTATTACATAGGAATCATTTTGGTTGCGCTCATGTATCAACGCCAATTGCTGCAGGAACGCAAATTGTTTCACGTCCGCTTGCAAAGTTCAATGATCCAGACGATCCGATCCGTATTGGGTGGATTCATGATTGGTATCATCGTGTCCTTATTGTCTTTGTTCATCGGTTCGCATTTCACATGGGGCAGTCTCGTTTGGCTCTGGGGGGCAGCGTTATTTCTGGCGTTGTTCCGGGTACGGTATTTGTGCATCGCGTACGCGGCAGGTTTGCTGGGCGTGCTGCAATTCGGGTTGAATCTGGCGCCGGGCTGGCAGCCTTCAGGCTGGCTGGGCAGTGCCATGGATACGCTGCGGGCATTGGACATGCCTGCCCTGCTGGTGCTTGCCGCCCTGCTGCATTTGGGCGAGGCGATGCTCGTGCGCATGCAAGGCGTGGCGTTGTCTTCCCCGCTGCTGTTCGAAGGCAAACGAGGGAAATTGGTGGGAGGTTATCAGCTTCACCATCTGTGGCCGATCCCCCTTCTTATTTTGGTTCCGGTTGGGGGAAGCGGCGCTGAGCTTGCATGGTCGCCATTGCTGTACGGGGGAGGCGCTTATGCGCTGATGGCGCTGCCGGTGCTGATCGGCTTTAGCGAAGTCACGCAGAGCATGCTCCCTGAACAGAAGGCCCGGCTTTCTTCCAAACGTTTGATGTATTACGGGGCAGGATTGCTGGTTCTGGCTGTCCTGGCGGCATGGTGGTCGCCGCTTGTCTTGGTAGCCGCCCTTGCGGCCTTTGCTGGACATGAATTTCTGGTCTGGTACAGCGGGTATGAGGAAAACATGAGCAGTCCTGCATTCGTTCATCCCGAACACGGTTTGAAGGTGCTGGGCGTCATTCCGGACAGCCCTGCAGAAGAGCTGGGTATTGAAGTCGGCGAGACGGTTTACAAGGCCAATGGCGTTTTGGTGCATTCCCCGGAGGAGCTGCATCGCTCGCTGCGCATGAACCCGGCTTTTTGCAAACTGGAGGTACGTAATCGGCAGGGAGAGAGCAAGTTTCTGCAGCGGGCCATTTATGAAGGGGAGCATCATCAGCTCGGCGTGATCTTCGCACCCAACAATGAAGAGACGTGGGCCATTCGAATGCGTCCGGCCAATCTCGTTCATTTGGCGACCCTTAAGCTGTTTGCCCGGCGGAAGGACCTGCGCGAGGCCCGTGCGCCGCTGGCGCTTGAGGCACCGCCTGCAGTCCCTGCAGGGGAGCAAAAGTCGGCCGAAATGTGATGCTTGCGCTGCGATTCAAGAAGCGCTGCGTTGATGTTTGAACGGGATAGGCGTTGAAAGAAAAAAGGGTATTCCGCTCCTGAGGGTCAGGTGTGGAATACCTTTTTTAATTGGAGCCGGAACGATACCTTCTCATGTTTTGAGCATAAAGATGGCGATTTGCGTACGGTCTCGCAAGTTCAACTTGCCGAGAATGTCGGTAACGTAATTTTTGACCGTACCCTCGCTCAGGAACAGCTTGGCCGCGATCTCCTTGTTGGAAAGTCCCTCGGAAATGGCTTCCGCCACGGCCTGTTCCATACGCGTGAGACCGAAGGATTCGACCTTCTCATGCGCCGGAGGGGAAGCCGCTGGACGCAGGAGTCCCGCCAGTTTGCGGGCGATATCCGGGTGAATGAGCATGTCACCGCGATGCACGGTTTTGATGCCTTCGATAATACGGTCAGGCGGCACGTTTTTGAGCAAATATCCGCTGGCCCCATGCTGCAATGCTTTGATGATGTATTCGTCATCGTCGAATGTGGTTAGCATCAATACTTTCACTGAGGGGGAGGCCTGTTTGATTAGCCGCGTACCTTCAACGCCGTCACATTCCGGCATTCGAATGTCCATCAGCACGACGTCAGCCTCGTTTCCCGCTTGAAGCAGCGCCATGGCTTCCTTACCATTGGAGGCGGTTCCGATCACGTTAATGGCAGGGTCCAGGCCGATCAATACGTTGAGGCTTTCGCGAATGAATGCATCGTCATCAACGAGGATAAGGCGGATGGGCGGGTTCTGGGTGTTTTCTTGCACGGGGTCACTTCCTTCTTCAGATCATGTCAGCTTTGCGGGCGATAGGCAGGCGGGTGATTACGGTATACGGATATGCCGGCTGGATTTCCAGTTCGCCGCCTACAAGCTCTGTGCGAACGCGCATCCCTTCTACGCCAAGTCCGGTGCTGGCAAGCGTTGTTTTGCCATTCGGGCCGGAGGGGGATGGCGGCGCCTTTTCGAGCGATGAATCCTCGCGCTGCAGGTTGTCGGATTGCGGACATATGCCTGCGTGGCCGTCATTGCTGACAACCATGCATATCTCATGCGCCGAATAGTGCAGTTCAATATCGATACTGCCGGCCTTCCCATGCCTCAGCGCATTGGTCAGGGCCTCTTTGGCGTTTTTGTACAATACGATCTGCAAGCTTGGATAGAGCGGCACCACTTCACCCGTGACGCGGTAAACGGTTTTCACGCCGGTTTCACGCCCAACATCTTCAAGCAGCCGATCCAGTGCATAAGCCTCGGTCAAATGGGTGGCAGGACGAAGTTTATGAAGCGTGGAACGCATATCGTCCATCGTGGCAGACAACTGGTCGCGGATCTGTTTCACCATCTCCAAACCTTGCTCGGGCTTGGCCGGCAACGTGACGATGGCTGCTTCGGACATCATTTTGGCTCGAATCAGACGATGGCCGATATCGTCGTGCAGTTGTCTGGAGATGCGGGTCCGTTCCTCTGCCTGGGCGGCATCCTCCAATTGTTTTGCGAACGCAAGCAGTTGTGCCCGCGCATCCTGCAGTTCGTAATGCTTTTTGCGGAGGGCGTCATATACCTGTTCCAGCTGTTCGCGGCTGCTCGCGGTTTTTGAACCTTGCCAGGAAAGGGTTGCCGTAATAAGCAGCATCAAGTTGCAGATGATTCGTCCCGCCGCTTCGTCCAGAAAGGCATCGCTCGTCCCGGTGTGGATGGCATGCAGCCAGGGCGACAACGCACCGGGAGCGTAGTGAAAGTACAGGGCAGCATTGGTGGCCAGAAGTTGCAGTCCCAGCATCAACCAGCGTTGGTTTTTCTCCAGAGTATACATATATACGTACAGCACCGATAGTGAAATAAGGATCATCCAGGGGCCGTATATGGCGATGAGCCAGCAGGTCCAGAGCATTTCCGCGAAAAGAAGCAGAGGTCTCCAGGTACGCATGTCCGTGAAATCTCTCCATACCGCAATGCCAAGCCCGATAAGAATATTCAGCGTATAGGCTCCTTCATCGTGGAGGGGGAGCTTCAGCATGTACAGCAGCGCGGGGATCATGATCAAACCGTATTGCAGGGCACGTATCGGCATAAGGCAGCGTCATCCTTTTATACAAAAATGGGTTAAACCACAGGCAGGCTTTGCCGAATTCGTTTCTCTGCCATTATACCATAGGACGTTTTGGGTTCAGGAGATGACTTAAGTCACCTTCGTTTCATGACCTTTCGTACCTCCAATCCAGCCTATTGTTCGTTATGATACTACTATAAGGACCGGACGCGACAAGCCGGAGACAAGAGGAGCGTGTGATGCATGGGCATACTCGAAATCGAAAACGTAGTTAAACGGTATGGCAGCAAGCTGTCCGTAGACCATCTGAATCTGAGCATCGGAAAGGGCGAAATCTTCGGATTGCTCGGTCCGAACGGGGCAGGGAAAAGCACAACCATCAGCATGATTGCCGGGCTGCTCAAAATAGACCAGGGGGATATCCGGCTGGACGGCATATCTGTCAAAGAAAAGCCGCTAGAAGTCAAACGCAGACTTGGGCTCGTGCCGCAGGACCTGGCGTTGTACGAATCGATGAGCGCGGCTGAAAACGTCACTTTTTTTGCTCGCCTGTACGGCTTGCGGGGCCATCTGCTCAAGGAACGGGTGCAGGAGTCGCTGGAATTCGTCGGCCTGCAGGACAAAGCAAAAGATGCTCCGTCCACGTTTTCCGGTGGAATGAAGCGCAGGCTTAACATTGCTTGTGCCATTATGCACCGACCGGATGTCATTATTATGGACGAACCTACGGTAGGAATCGATCCGCAATCGCGGAACCACATACTGGAGTCGGTACGAACGTTGAACGATATGGGGTCGACCGTTATATATACCAGTCACTACATGGAGGAAGTGGCGGCGATCAGCGACAGGGTGGCCATTATGGACCAGGGGCATGTCATTGCGTGCGGGACCGAGGCTGAGCTGAGGGAACGGGTGGCTTCCGAGGAAAAAATCGTGCTGGCCACGTCCGGCATCACGGACGCTGCCGTGGAAGAGATCAGGCTTCATCCCCGCGTGCACGCGGTGGAATGCGCAGGCCATGAACTCGTCATCACGCTGCCTTCGGCACAGCAGGATTTGCAGGATATGCTGTTCATTTGCAGCAAACACGATATTTCCATTCAGTCGCTGAAGGTGGAAGAGCCGAGCTTAGAAACGCTGTTCCTCCATCTCACCGGACGCACGCTGCGGGACTAGGAGGGGAACAGATGATAAAAGTATGGCATATTTGCATCTTTGAACTGCAGCGCATTTTACGCATGCGCTCGGTGCTTATCAATCTGTTCATCTTGCCGTTGCTGCTGATTTTCATTCTGGGCGCGGCTCTCTCGGGTACGATGGGTTCGGAAGAAGTTGATCATATCGATCCGGTGCGCGTAGGCTTGGTCCTGCACGAACCGGACGGCACGATCAGCCAGGCGCTGAATGCTTTTGTGGCCACTCCGGCAGTGGCTGGCATGGTCAAACCACGGTCCATGGCCACCCAAGAGGCAGCCGTTCGTGCACTTCGGGACGGGGAACTCGATTTTGCGATAGTCGTTCCTGCCGGTTTGGAAAAGCTCGCCACGCAGGGGGAACAGGCCACAATGACTTGGATTCCGGGAAAAGATAGCGTGAAGAACGCCCTGGGGGAAACCGTATTTTCCCGATTTGCGGACGAATTGAACCGGCAGGCGGCCGTCGCCAAAGTGCTTGGACCGGATGCGGCGGCTGCATCAGTCAACCGGCAGCAAGCCGGGGATCATTCGGGACAGACCCCCACTGTAGAGGTCAGCCATCCGGGAAATGGCGGCGGCACATACAGCGCCTCCCAATATTATGCGGCATCCATGCTGGCGATGTTTATGCTGTATTCGGGCATGACTGCCATTAACAGCATTTCCGGAGAGAAGAGCCGGAACACCTTGCTTCGTTTGCAGGCAGCTCCCCTCCGCAGCTCTGAAATCTTTGCGGGCAAAATCGCCGGAAGCAGCCTGCTTGCGTTCATGCAGGGCATGGTCATCGTGCTGATGACGTATTGGCTGTATGACGTGAATTGGGGAATGCACCCTATGCTGGTCGTCCTCGTGTGTTTGCTGATTACGGTGGCATCGATGGTGCTCGGCGTCATTTTATCCGCATTGTTCAAAAGCGCCCCCGCAGCCAATGCCGCCCTGCAGACCGTCATTATTGCGATGACGTTTGTGAGCGGAGGATTTACCCCGATTCCCGTGGAGTTCGTACAGCGAATAAGCGAATTTACCGTCAATCATTGGGCCCTTCAAAGCTTTCTGGCCATGATGCTGAACGCTCCCATACAGGAAATCCTGCACAATATCACGATGCTTGGCACGGTGTGCGCGGTGCTGTTGGCAGCCGCAGTATTGATCTATGGAAAGGCGGGTGGCCGTCATGAATAGTCTGAATATCGCCTGGTTAATGATTCGGCGCACGTTGGGACGCAAGAGAGGCATACTCTCGTATCTTCTGCTTCCTTGTGTCGTGGTAACGGCAGCCGTTGCCCTTTTGGGGAACGACGACAACATGCGGGAAGTGATTCCTTATGTCAACGAGGATCAAGGTGCTGCAGGCGCTGCGATGATTCAAGAGCTTTCGCTGAAGTCGGAGTATGTGCTCCAGCCGATGGACAGCGAGGCAGAGGTACAGGAAAAGATCCAGTCGCAGAAAGGAAGCATAGGGCTGGTTATTCCGTCCCGATACACCGAGCGTTTGCTGGCCGGGGAACCGGCTTCGGTTCGGTTGACCGAACTGAAGGTCACGGAAGGTTCATACGCGTTCAAAGCGGCCGTCGAAGGATTGGATGAGGGATTCCGCCAGTCCGCTGCTGCGGTAAGGCAGGCTGCGTTAAACGATGCGAACGGAGCGGCCGGTTCGAGCGTAACTCTTTCTTCTTCCGAGATGGATGGGAAATTCGAACAGCTGCTTGCGGAAACGGGGAAACACCGCATTTCCGGGGAGACGACAGAACTTCGCATTTATCCAAAGCCGGGATTGAACAACGTCACGGGATTTACGATCATGTTCATGATGGGATTGGTCAGCAGTGCGGTGACCGTCATTATGGAGGACCGCAGGCAGCGGACGATGGCGCGTGTATACACGGCGCCGGTGCGCGCACACGAGATTGCCATCGGCAATTTTTTGGGCAGCATGGCGATCGGACTGGTACAGATCGTGCTCGTTCTCGCGATCAGCCGCTGGGTATTGCATTATGATGCGGGAATTCCGTTCGGCACCCATGTGCTTATTCTTGGGGCATTTATGCTGGTAGCCATGGGGATCGCCAGTACGGTTGCCGGATTGGTTCGCAAATCACAAAACGTGGGCATGCTGAATTCCTTGATTATTACGCCGACATGCATGCTTGGCGGATGTTTCTGGCCGTTGTCCATCATGCCGGACTATATGCAGAAGATCGCGAATGTTGTGCCCCAGAAATGGACGATCCAGGCCGTGGAAACGATCTCGGCAGGGGGAACGTTGTCCGACATCCGAATGCCGCTTCTGATTTTGGGAATCATGGCCCTTATTTTGCTGACCGTCGGTTCTGCCATTCTTCGTCCCACCCAAACGGGGGAAGATGCTTAAAGAGGTTTGGAGCCAAGGGCGCACTATGGGTCATGTGTGGTGTATTTTCTAAAAAAAGCACGGTCCGCTCGTCTGTCGAACGGATCGTGCTTAATATTTTTTTGGCAGATATGCGGGGGATTGGGTTGAACAAGAAGCATGGCTGGATCAAGGCTGAAGCTGGCGCAATACGGTAATTTCCACGCGCCGGTTTTTTTGCCGTCCCGCGGCGGTGGCGTTGTCGGCGGCAGGACGCGTATCCGCGTAACCCGCATATTGGAAGTGATCGGGATCCAGTTTTTTTTCATCCAGGAAAAACCTCAGTACCGACAAAGCGCGTTCCCCCGAAAGCTGCCAATTGTCTTCATACGGCGATTTGACTCCGATCGGCACATTGTCCGTGTGCCCTTCGATGCTGATCGTCATGCTCAGGTCTTGGAACAGGCTGGCAAGCTTGCCCAGCGTTGGCGCGGCTCCGCTTTTGAGCGCGGCCTGGCCTTGATCGAAGAGAAAGCGGTCGCTTAACGTGATGGAAATGCCTTGGGGCTTATCCGCGACGAAAATTTGTTCGCCAAGATTGTTTTCGTTGATGTATTGGGTAATGACGTCGTACAGGTTCTGCAATTCCTGCTCCTGAGCCCTGAATTGTTCTTCCCGCTCGGTAAGCGGTGTTTCCTCGGAATCGGCTGGCGACTGCTGCCCTTCCCCGTTTCCTTCGCCCTCCGTCGACGGCGGTGGATTCTTCGTAATGGCTTGTCCCGCGGTTCCGCCCAGGCCTTCTCCTTGTTCCAGCAGGGAACGGGATTCACTGAACGTGCTCTGCAGCGATTGGGTTACGACCGTATACTTGCTCGTGTCCAGATTGCTCATGGCGTACATGATGACGAAGAATATCAGCAAAAGGGTAATCAGGTCGGCATAGGTAATCATCCACCGATCCCGATGATCGGCAGACATGCGTTTTCCCCGCCGCCTACTGCGCCGGCTCATCCAACCCCTCCTTCAACGTAGTGCGGGTGACCTGGCGATGGGCAAGGGTGAAAGATTCCAGCCTTTTGCGTACCAGCATCGGGTTCTCTCCGGCCTGAATGGCAAGCACGCCTTCAAGCAGGACCTCCATGGTCTGGATCTCTTCCGCGCTGCGGGACCTGATTTTGGAGGCGATAGGCAAAAAGATCAAGTTCGCGCTGGCTACGCCATACAAGGTTGCGGTGAAAGCAACGGCAATGGCCGGACCCAGTCCGGTTGGATCCGTAAGGCTGCCCAGGACCTGGATCAGACCCATAACGGTGCCGATGATACCCATGGTAGGGGCATATCCTCCGGCAGATTCGAATATCTTGGCATAGCCTTCATGCTTCTGCTCGACGGCATCGATCTCCAGTTCCATGATCTGGCGAACGACGTCCCGGTCGGTGCCGTCCACAACCATCTGAATGCCGTCTTTCAGAAATTGGTTCGGATGTTCCATGACTTTGCGCTCCAGTGCGAGCACCCCTGATCGACGGGCGAGCGTAGACATGTCCACGAGTTCGTCGACCCATTGCTTCGATTCGTCGCCGCCTCGCCCGAAAGCCATGCGCAGCGCGGCAGGAATCGTTCGCAGCCGATGTACAGGGAAGCTGGCGGCCACGGCGGCGATCGTACCGCCGAAAACGATCAATGCAGCCGTTTTTTGCAAAAGTCCGGATAGCTGGCCCCCTTCCCACAGAAATCCGCTGATAACTGCGGCAATCCCGGCAATGATACCGATAAGTGTCGCAATATCCATAAAATAACCCACTCCTGTCTTCACTTCGTGTTTGCATCGCTTGCATCAACAGGGTATAATTGAACGGGAACAAATATTCCTATTGATATAAGTTTTCCCATATCAAAATTCGGGGAACTTCGACAATATATAGTGACTATTATTTTAGACGATAGGGTGAGATACGGCAATGAGCGATATTATCATGAGCGACAAAACGTTCGAAATCGAGTCAGAGTTTTCTCCCCAAGGTGATCAGCCTGCAGCCATCGAACAGTTGGTGAAGGGCGTTCAGGAAGGGAAGAGGTATCAGACGCTCCTGGGGGCGACCGGAACGGGCAAGACGTTCACCATTGCGCAAACCATTGCCAAACTGCAGCGCCCGACGCTGGTCATTGCCCACAACAAAACGCTGGCTGCCCAGCTTGCGAGCGAATTCAAGGAATTTTTTCCGAACAACATGGTGGAGTATTTCGTAAGTTATTACGACTATTACCAGCCGGAAGCCTACATTCCTTCCTCTGATACCTACATCGAGAAAGATTCGAGCATCAACGAGGAAATCGACAAGCTCCGGCATGCGGCGACCAGTTCGCTGTTCGAACGCCGGGATGTCATTATCGTAGCGAGCGTGTCCTGCATCTACGGTTTGGGATCGCCGCACGAATATTCCAACATGCTGCTGTCCCTCAGGGTGGGCATGGAGAAACCGCGAAACCAGATTCTGTCCCGTCTGGTGGAAATACAGTACCAGCGGAACGACATCAACTTCGTGCGCGGCACCTTTCGAGTGCGCGGCGACGTCATCGAGATTTTCCCGGCATCGAAAGGCGAGCATGCTGTCCGGGTCGAGCTGTTCGGCGACGAGATCGAACGCATTACCGAAATCGACGTGCTGACGGGGGAACTGATCGGCGAGCGCGAGCACATCGCGATCTTCCCGGCGTCTCACTTCGTTACCCAGGAAGAGACGATGCGCGCCGCATTGGTCAATATCGAACGGGAGCTTGAGGAGCAGCTTGAGAAGTTCCGCGAGCAAGGCAAGCTGCTTGAGGCCCAACGCTTGGAGCAACGCACGCGGTACGATATCGAAATGATGAAGGAAGTCGGTTTCTGTTCGGGAATCGAGAACTACTCGGGGCCGCTGACGTTCCGCGAACGTGGCGACACGCCTTATACGCTGCTGGATTATTTTCCCGACGACATGCTGATTGTGGTCGACGAGTCGCATGTGACGCTGCCGCAGATCCGGGCCATGTACAACGGTGACCAGGCACGCAAAACCGTGCTGGTCGAACACGGCTTCCGTCTGCCGTCGGCACTGGATAACCGTCCGCTCAAGTTCGAGGAATTCGAAGAAAAGATGAACCAGATCATCTACGTATCGGCAACGCCGGGACCATATGAAATCGAGCATACCGATAAAATGGTGGAACAAATCATTCGACCTACCGGCCTGCTTGACCCTGTCATTGACCTGCGTCCTACAAAAGGCCAGATCGATGATCTCATCGGGGAAATTCGCGACCGGATCGAGAAGGATGAGCGCGTGCTGATCACCACGCTGACGAAGAAAATGGCCGAGGACCTGACCGACTACCTGAAGGAAATCGGGATCAAGGTGCGATATCTGCATTCGGATATCAAAACGCTGGAACGGATGGCCATCCTTCGCGATCTGAGGCTGGGGACGTTCCACGTGCTGATCGGCATCAACCTGCTTAGGGAAGGACTGGATTTGCCTGAGGTATCGCTGGTGGCGATTCTGGATGCCGACAAGGAAGGATTCCTTCGTTCCGAGCGTTCGCTGATCCAGACGATCGGCCGGGCCGCGAGGAACAGCGAGGGCAGGGTTATATTGTATGGCGACAAGGTGACCGATTCGATGGACATGGCGATCAAGGAAACGGAACGTCGCCGCTCCATCCAGATCGCGTATAACGAGAAGCACGGCATTACGCCGCAGACAATCCGCAAAAAAGTGCGTGACGTGATCGAGGCGACCAAGGTGGCCGAATCGAAGAACGAATACTTGTCCGGCGCGGCCGGCAAAATGTCGAAGAAGGAGCGCCAGTCGCTGATTCAACGCCTGGAGGCAGAGATGAAGGATGCTGCCAAGAACCTGCAATTCGAACGTGCCGCCGAGCTTCGCGACGCGCTGCTTGAACTTCGGGCCGAATAAGTCGGAGCAGTTCCTTGGCATTCGGGGAATGGTGAAGAATGATTGCAACAAGAGAACGGCCGGACGGCCGTTCTCTTGTTGAGTAAGGCTTGGTAGATTTGGCTTTATACAATAAGAACCGATCATGACCGATCATATTGCCATGTTGAAATTTCGGAAACGAGTCTATACTGGTACTAACAAACAATGGGTTAAAAGGTTAATAGGATGGAAGGTTGGCAAGATTTTGACTGTTGAAAGGGTGGATAACCATTGGCGAGCGAGAATATTGTCATTAAAGGCGCGCGAGCGCACAATTTGAAAAACATCGACATAACCATCCCGCGTGACCGATTTGTCGTTTTGACGGGGCTGAGTGGTTCGGGGAAGTCCTCGCTGGCCTTTGATACGATATATGCCGAAGGACAGCGGCGCTACGTGGAATCGTTATCGGCGTATGCCAGACAGTTTCTGGGCCAGATGGAGAAGCCGGACGTGGACTCGATTGAAGGGCTGTCACCGGCCATTTCCATCGATCAGAAAACGACGAGCCGCAACCCGCGTTCTACGGTGGGAACCGTAACGGAAATCTATGACTACTTGCGTTTGCTGTTTGCGCGCATCGGGCATCCGCATTGTCCGGACCACGGGGTCGAGATCACTTCCCAGACCGTTGAGCAAATGGTGGATCGCATCATGCAATATCCGGAGCGGACGCGGTTGCAGATTTTGGCGCCGATCGTTTCAGGGCGCAAGGGCGAACACAAAAGCGTGTTCTCGGACGTGGCCAAACAGGGTTTTGTGCGCGTACGCGTAGATGGCGAGCTGCGTGACTTGTCCGAAGACATCCAGCTAGAGAAAAACAAAAAGCATACGATCGAAGTCGTCGTGGACCGGATCGTCATTAAGGAAGAAGTACAAGCACGGCTGGCCGATTCGATCGAAACCGCATTGAATCTGTCGGGAGGGCAGCTGCTGGTAGATATCATCGATCAGGAGGAGCTGCGCTTCAGTTCGACCTTTGCTTGTCCGATCTGCGGCTTCAGCATGGACGAGCTGGCACCGCGAATGTTTTCTTTCAACAGCCCGTTCGGTGCTTGTCCGGATTGCGACGGTTTGGGCGTCAAAATGATCGTGGACCCCGATCTGCTCGTTCCCGATCGGAGCAAAACGATCGAAGAGGGCGCTTTTGATGCTTGGACGGGAGGTACTTCGACGTACTATCCCCAATTCCTCAGATCGGTGTGTGAGCACTTTAACATTCCGCAGGACGTTCCTGTCGAAGAGCTGCCTGCGGAGCAAATGAACAAATTGCTGCACGGAACAGGTTCGGAAAAAGTTCGTTTCCGGTACGAAAATGATTTTGGCCAACGCAAGGAAGCGATGGTGACGTTCGAGGGCATCGTGAACAATCTCGAGCGGCGTTACCGCGAAACGGCATCCGACGGCATTCGCGAATTCATTGAAGGGTACATGAGCGCGAAACCATGCGGTACTTGCAAAGGACAACGCCTCAAGCGCGAGAGTCTGGCAGTGACCATTAACGACCACAATATGGCTTACGTCACGGGATTGTCCATCGGCGAGGCCGGCCGGTTCTTCGAGTCGCTGCAGCTGAGCGAAAAAGAAGAATCCATTGCACGGCTGATCCTGAAGGAAATCAACAGCCGTCTCGGCTTCCTGGTGAACGTTGGTTTGGACTATCTGACCATGAGCCGTGCCGCGGGAACGTTGTCGGGCGGCGAGGCCCAGCGGATCCGTTTGGCTACGCAGATCGGTTCAAGTCTCATGGGCGTGCTGTACATTTTGGACGAGCCGAGCATCGGGCTGCATCAGCGGGATAACGACCGCCTGATTGCGACGCTTGCGCATATGCGGGACATCGGTAATACCCTTATCGTTGTCGAGCATGACGAGGACACCATGATGGCAGCCGACTATATTATCGATATCGGACCTGGGGCCGGTATTCATGGCGGAACCATTATGGCGCAGGGAACGCCGGAAGAGATCATGAACAATGAAAACTCGTTGACAGGCCAGTATTTGAGCGGCCGCAAGTTCATTCCGATCCGCAACGAGCGCCGCAGCGTGGGAGATCGCTGGCTGGAAATTCGCGGGGCGAAGGAGAATAACCTCAAAAACCTGAACGTCAAAATTCCGGTGGGTGTGTTTACTGCGGTGACGGGGGTATCCGGATCGGGTAAATCCACGCTGGTGAATGAAATTTTGTATAAAACGCTGGCGCGTGACCTGAATCGGGCACGTGTTCGTCCCGGACAATATAAAGAGATTCGCGGCCTTGAGCATGTGGACAAGGTCATCGATATCGACCAATCGCCGATCGGCCGTACGCCGCGTTCCAATCCGGCAACGTATACCGGCGTCTTCGACGACATTCGCGACCTGTTCTCGCAAACCAATGAAGCGAAGGTACGCGGATACAAGAAAGGCCGCTTCAGTTTCAACATCAAGGGCGGGCGCTGCGAAGCTTGCCGCGGGGACGGCATCATCAAGATCGAGATGCACTTCCTGCCGGACGTTTACGTTCCGTGCGAAGTCTGCAAGGGCAAACGCTACAATCGGGAAACCCTTGAAGTCAAATACAAAAACAAAAGCATTGCCGATGTGCTCGACATGACGGTGGAGGATGCGACCCGGTTCTTCGAGAACATTCCGAAGATTCATCGCAAGTTGCAAACGCTGCTTGACGTAGGTCTTGGCTATGTCAACCTGGGCCAGCCGGCAACGACGCTTTCCGGGGGCGAAGCGCAGCGCGTGAAGCTGGCTTCCGAACTGTATCGCCGGAGCACGGGCAAAACGATTTACATCCTGGACGAGCCGACAACCGGGCTGCATGTCGACGATATCGACCGGTTGCTTAACGTCTTGCACCGTCTGGTCGATTCGGGAGAATCGGTGCTTGTCATCGAGCATAACCTGGACGTCATCAAGACCGCCGATTACATTATCGACCTCGGGCCGGAAGGCGGCAGCGGCGGCGGAACGATCGTGGCGACCGGAACGCCGGAGGATATCGTGAAAGTAGAGGAATCCTATACAGGCAAGTACCTGAAACCGATTCTGGAGCGCGATACGGAACGAAGCAAAGCGCTGCAGCTCACCCAATAATCCGAATGGATCGCTCGAAGCCCAAGCCCATCATCATTGGTGCAAGGGCGGTCCAAAGGGTTCAGGACCTTGGATGACAATTAGCTGGATTGCGATTTACGGCCCCCTATGAAAGGGAACTGCTCTTTATCGATTGTGGAATGAGGTTTATTATTCACGTTCTTCAGTAGAGAGTGGAGTTCTTTCCTTTCCCGGTTTGGGGCCGTTTTCGTTATCCTGTTTTTCATATTTTTGGATGAAAGTGCTTGCATTGCAAGCGGGGGACGGATAACATAGAGAAAGAACTCAGGGATGTGTTGGATGTTCAACTATGGTGAGGAGGTCTGTCTATCCATGCTGCTTGCAGAAGCCGCCACGGCGAGTACATCGAATTTCAATGCGTTTGACATCTTTGTTCTATTGTTTACCGTCATCATCTTGATCGGGTTGATTCGGTTGCTACGGGCTCCAAAGAAAAACGTGTTTGCCATCGGATTTGCCGTCGTCAGTCTGTTGGTGTTTCTGATGACCGATTATGCCATGATTACCGGCTGGTTCGGTTCCTGATGAATGATGCGACCGACAAGTACATAACAGCATGAGAACCCGAATCATCAAACACTTTCCAACTTCCATGGAGGGTGTTTTTTTATTTTCAATAGATTCTGGACGGCCTTGAGATGTTGCTGCGAGAAATCAGGTCCATAGTCAATTGTGCAGGAATATTTTGTATGTTACATTGGAACTTACCCATATGAAACTTCCGTTTGAATCGTAGGATCCACCAGGATGACATGTGTGCGTGCAGATTGTTTTATTAAAAGAGGGTAGGTTGAGAGAATGAAAGCATTGGGGAAAAAAAGCATGGCCGTGTTCATGGCTGCAGTGTTGTCCATCGGGGTTGCGTTGACACCCGGACCGGCACAGGCAGCGGCGAACATGAAGGCAAAAGTGATTGACGGACAGGTATATGTCAGCACGGCTGATCTGGTCAAGGCATTGGGAGGCAGCGGGCAATACGATGCACAGACAGGATTGTACCAGTATAAAGGGAATGAAGCCATTCCCAAGGTCATCGAAAAAGTTTCGCCTTCCGTAGTAGGCATTATCGGCAAATCCACCGAAGGAACCACCGGAACAGCGGACCGTTACAATCTTGCCCATGGCACAGGCGTCATAATTCGCGCGAATGGCTGGATTGTCACGAACGCTCACGTCATTGACGGGTTGGACAACCCGGTCGTCGTTACGACAGATGGCAATACATATAAGATTTCCGAGAGCTACAGCGATCCGTTAAGCGATATTGCATTGATCAAAATCAATGGCAAGTCGCTTCAGCCTGCGACCTTTGCCAAAGCTTCGCAAGCCGTCGTTGGGGAAACGGTCATCGCGATCGGCACGCCGATTTCGTTTTCCCTGCGAAATTCGGCGAGCGTCGGCGTAATCAGCGGTCTGAACCGCGGCGTACAGGAAACGTATCGCCTGATCCAGACGGACACGGCCATCAACCCCGGCAATAGCGGCGGGCCTTTGGTCAATCTGAAAGGCGAGGTGGTTGGCATCAACTCCATGAAGTTCGCCGAGGTGGGCATTGAAAACATGGGGTTCTCCATCCCTGTGGATACGGTCCAATATGTGATCCAGCATTTTTTCAAATACGGGGAAGTGAAGCGGGCAAGTCTGGGACTTGAGCTCGAAGAGAGCTGGTCCGCCATTGTGGGGCTTCCGACAGACGACCCGTTGACCGTGACGGGTGTGCTGTCGCCCGAAGCGAGCAAAGCCAAAATCAAGGAAGGCGATCTGTTATACAGCGTTGCGGGAACACGCATAACGTCGATGGTGGACATCAACGAACTGTTGAAAGGCTATTTGCCGGGGCAAAAAGTGAAGCTGTTGATGCAGTCGGACGGAGATATCGTTACGCGTACGCTGGCATTGGTCGATTTCGCCGACGTGGGGCTTGATCCGGATTCCGATTCCGATGAGGCGTATGCCGAAGAACAATAGGATTAGTGTGTTCACCCATGATACAGAGCGAATCCCGAAAGGAAGAAAAACGAAATGAAAAAGCATGTTATGCATGTGCTTGGCACAGCGATATTGACCGGCATATTAACCGCAGGCGTGTCCATGCCCCAGTGGGCATCCGCGGCGGAAATGACAACCAGTGAACTGCGGATCAAAACCGGCAGCACAGGGGCTTATATCAATGGGAACAAACAAACGATAATCAAGCCATATCAAACGAATGGGGTCACCATGGTTCCCGTGGGGATTTTCAAAAAAGCGTTCGGCAGCGAAATCCGGCTGGAAAAGGACGACGTGATCAAAATCAAGGAAGGCGCGCATACCGTCACACTGACGATGGGCAGTACCATTGCCTGGGTAGACGGGGTAAAAAAAGAGATGGGCGCCGCTCCCAAGATGGTCAACGGGGTGTTAATGGTGCCCTTGCGGCCCGTAGCTGCAGGCATTGGAGCCACGCTTGCACCGAACGCTTCGGGAGAACTGGTCATCCGACTGCCTCAATGGAGCGAAGCGGCAGATCCGGATGACGAGGATGACATTGCCCTGGACGATAACAAAACGAAGGTGGGGAACAGCTATTACGGCTGGTCCATCAACTACCCGGCAGACCTGATGTTCCTGCAGAGCGGGGACCAGGAACGATTGATGTCGTTCCGATCAACGGATGGCAGTTATTACTTCGAGGTATACGTCAGCGATCAGGAGGTTGCCCTTGATCCGGATGACATGCTGCAACAGCTCGTGCAAGAGGCGAAAATAAACGGTGGCACGGTGCTCGACAGGCAGACTGTATCCAAGGGGGAAACGCCGTACGCTCGCATCGTTGGCAAGGATCCGGACGGAACCTTTTGGGAGATGCGGCAATATGTCAACGAAGGCCGCCAATACGATGTTTACCTGGCCGACTCCGAGGCCCTGAACTATAAAGATTTGGGCAAACGCGCATCGCTGTTGAATTCCTTCCAGCTTTCTTTTCCGGCATCGGACAAAAGCATCAAGGATTTGTCTACCGTTGAAGATGGCATGCGTTTCGCGGCGAATGAAGATTATGGCATTGAGCTCCAGGTACCGGCAGGCTGGTCGATGGACAACAATCAGATGACGTACCAGGACAAAAACGGGGCATTTCTGCAGCTGCGCGTGACCTCCGCTCCCCCAAGAACAACCGTAAAGGAATGGAGCGGCCAGTTGGATCAATGGATGCGCGAAACGTTCGTGGGCGAAAGTTATGAACCTGTCCGTTCCTATACGATGAACATTGCCGGCGAGACGGCTGAGGTCAGCGAGTTCCGGTACAATTTCGGAGATGGTTGGCAGACGGAGTTCGATGTGTTCCTGCAGAAGAACGGTTACCGTTATTATGCAGAGTTCTCGTTCCCCGAGGCTCAGGAAGCCAATCGGAAATGGTTTGAACGGGTGATGGACAGCATGCAGATCGATTTCGATACGGTGGCTGACAATTTCGGGCAGCTGGATGAAGATCCATACCTGATCGATAAAAGCAAAACGGTGAAGCGCACGTCCAAACGATACCAGTACAGCGTGAACATCCCGCGCTATTGGACGCCATACAGTGACCAGTTCGAGTATTCGCCGGTCATGTACACGTTCACGGGAGGCGAATTTTCCATCGCCGCAAACGCGAACAGCTCGGTGGAGATGACGGTCAGCCAGCTGCGGGAAGCCTACGCGGAAGCGGCCAAATCACGCAAAAATTTCAAGCTGCTCGGCAGCGAGGAACTGACTTTTGCGGGCATTCCGGCGTTTTCCTTCCGATACCATGAGGTGGAGAACGGCATCCCGTATAGCGGCCGGCAGATCGTGTTTGAACAGGGGGGCATGACGTACACAATCACAACAGCTCTGAACGATGCCAACAGCACGGAGGCGCAGGTGGCGGCGCTGGAAAAAGCAGTGAACTCATTTACTTTTACTAAATAATAAAAAGAAACAATATGGAGATCGTGAGATCAAAATACGCAGGCGGAGGGTCCATTGGACCTTCCGTTTTTTCATATACGAGGACATGTGATGACTACCAATTTGCAGTTGAAATGATATGGAAAAGTTTGCAGTAACAATATACGGATTTTTCAGGAAAACGTAGATGTGGCAAGACAGAAGTGATACACTATACTAGTTCAGGAGTTATGACTGCTGATCGACCGGAAATGGATGACTGCGCACCCGAATATCGGGCAATACAGTCATAATGTATAGATATATATAAGAGTCGCCAAGACGGAAGGTTGGGCAAGAAATCCGATCCAAGGATCGGTGACGGGGAGGAAACAATGACAACAACAGCAATTCGAAGAGAGGACGTTGAGCTTCTGGCACCTGCAGGGGACTGGGATTGCATGCGTTCGGCGGTAGCCAACGGAGCGGATGCGATTTTTTTCGGCGTCGAAAAATTCAATGCGCGTGCGCGCGCGAACAATTTCCGCATGGACGAGCTGCCGGAAATTATGGCGTTTTTGCACAGCTATGGCGTGAAGGGTTTTTTGACCTTTAACATATTGATTTTTGAAAATGAGCTGGAGGACGCGAAGGAACTGATCGACGCTTGCGTGGATGCAGGCGTGGATGCGGTCATCGTGCAGGATTTGGGATTGGTGAAGCTGATCCGCGAAATTTCGCCGGACTTCCCGATTCACGGTTCCACTCAAATGACGATTACGTCGCCGGAAGCGGTAGAGTTCACAAAGCCGTTTGACATGGAGCGAGTTGTGCTTGGCCGGGAAAATAACTTGAAGCAGATCCAAAAGATCGGTGAGCAGGCGAAACTGCCGATGGAAGTATTTGTCCATGGCGCGTTGTGCGTCTCCTATTCGGGACAGTGCCTGACCTCGGAAATGTGGGGCGGACGTTCGGCGAATCGCGGAGAATGCGCTCAGGCTTGCCGTTTGCCGTATGACTTAATGGTGGATGGCGAACACAAACCGATGGGCGATGTGGCGTATCTTCTGTCGCCGAAGGATTTGGCCGCGATTGACCTGATGCCGGAATTGATCGAAGCGGGCGTGACGTCCTTCAAAATCGAAGGCCGCCTCAAAACGCCGGAATACGTGGCAAACGTGGTCAGCAAATACCGCAAGGCGATCGACCGTTATTTCGACGGCGACGATACCCGTCCAAGCAAGGAAGAGGTTCGCGAACTGCAGCAAAGCTTCTCGCGCGGTTTTACGCACGGTTTCCTGGAAGGCACGAACAACAAAAAACTGGTGGACGGCACGTTCCCGAAAAGCCGCGGCGTCTATCTGGGGCGTGTGGATCAAGTGCTGCGCGACGGCGTCGTCGTCAAATTGGATGCGCCCGTTAAGCGCGGGGACGGCATTGTGTTCGATGCCGGCGACCCGACGAAAAAAGAAGAGGGTGGACGCGTCTACGACGTTCGCCGCAAAGGCGTCAAACTCGAAGGCGAAGGCCAAGAGGGCTGGATCGTGGACATCGTGCCCGGTCGCAGCGACGTCGACCTGCGTCGCGTGAAAGTGGGCGACAAGGTATGGAAAACGAATGACCCTGCGCTGGACAAACGTCTGCGCCAGACGTTCGAGACCGACAAACCTTACCGCGTCTTCCCGGTACATGTCAAAGTCATCGGCAGCCCGGGGCAGCCGCTCAGCACATGGTGGACCGACGTGCAGAAAGGCACGACGGTGCGCGTCGATTCGGAGATGGAGCTGGACATCGCGCAGAAGCGCCCGATGACGCATGAGCTGCTCGAAGAGCAGTTTGGCCGTCTCGGCGGTACCGTGTTCCAGCTGGAAGAGCTGGACGTCAACCTGCACGGTGACGTCATCATCCCGATGCGCGAGCTGAACAACATTCGCCGTCAGGCGGTAGAACAGCTCGCGGGCGAGCGCCCGAAACCGCCCGTCTACGTGAAACGGGCGGTGGACGTGTACGGCGATGCGGCCGTGCCCGCAACGCCGGTGGCGCGCGGTCAAGCCGAGCTGACCGCGCTGTGCCGCAGCCTGCCGCAAGTGGAGGCAGCGCTCGAGGCCGGCGTCGGCATGATCTACGCCGACTTCGAGTTCATCAAGCAGTTCCCGGCAGCGGTAGAGGCCGTGCGTGCCGCGGGCCGCAAAATCGCGCTGGCGACGCCGCGCATCCATATGCCTGGCGAGAACGGCTACCATGCCAACATTTTGCGTTTGCAGCCGGATGCCGTGCTGGTGCGCAACACCGGAGCGCTTTATTACTACCTGCGTCACCGGATGGAGAACCCGGATGCGAAGCATCCGCAGCTGATCGGCGACTTCTCCCTGAACATCGCCAACCATAAAGCGGTTGAATTGTTCCTGGAAGCAGGCTGCGACTGGGTGACGCCATCTTATGACCTGAACATTCAACAAATGGTGGACCTGCTCCGACGCGCACGTACGGACCGCACCGAAGTGGTCATTCACCAGCATTTGCCGATGTTCCACACAGAGCACTGCGTGTACTGCACATTTATGAGCGAAGGCACGGACTACACGAACTGCGGCCGTCCTTGTGAAGAGCATCGCGCTTCCTTGCAGGACCGGATCGGCATGTCCCACCCGGTACGCGTGGACGAAGGCTGCCGCAACACGGTGTACAATGCGGTAGAGCAGTCCGGCGCAGAATACTTGACGAACTTCATGGATCTGGGCGTGTCCCGTTACCGCGTGGAGTTCCTGGAAGAAACGCCGGAGCAGGTGCGGGAGGTTATCGATCTGTACAACCGTGCATTGCGCGGCGAAATTAGCGGCACGCAAGTATGGAAAACGCTGAAAGCGACCAACCAGCTTGGCGTTACCCGCGGTCAGCTGGTGAAATAACCAAACAGCGCCATGCATGAATGAAGAACGAGGAACGAAGAACGAAGAACGGACCCCAATCTCTGCTTGAAGGAGCTCTTGGGGTCTTTTTCATAACCGGATCGGGTAAAGGACCCGCCAATAGAAACATTCAAGAAACGCGGGCGGCCGATAACGAACAGACGAACGAATCTGTTGATAATACGGTGCTGGCGGAGTATGGAGATTGATTTGCAAGGAGGAGGGGGATACGTGGCGCCATTCTCAATGATGGACATCAAATTGCTGTGCGGTGTCACGGCATTTAAACGAGGGGATGACTACCATAAGTCAGGACGTGTGACCAATCTAGTTGTTAGCGAGGATGAGCAGCATTATGACGCGATCGTGCGAGGAACCAAGCGATACAAGGTGAAGATCGATCTGGACGAAGCGGGAGAGATCGAGGCGTTTTGCGATTGTCCTGCCTACGGGACGTATTACGACTATTGCAAGCACGTGGCCGCCGTCCTCTTGACCATTCACGAGCGCTGGGAACAGGCAAAACCTTCCGCCCAGAAGACCAGGGGAGAAAGCGATGCGCACAGTGAGTGGCCGGCGACTTCGGTTGGCGTTTCTGCAGGAACTTCATCTTCGAAGGCAGGAGGAGAAGGCGCATCCCGCGTGGGGACTTTGGTAGAGGAAAACGCATGGGAGCGCCCCGATGCATCTCTTCCTTCTTCATTGGCGCAGGCGGGCCGTCCAAGCTCGGCGCCCGGCTGGGGGAGGTCCGCAGACAAACCTTCCTATCGTACGGCGGACGAAATTTTGTCGCTCTTTGCGAGGGAACGAAATCCCATGCACGCATTGGAACGAAGCATGGCAGCTCCGGAACTGCGCTCCCCGTTTCAGGAAGAACTGCAGGTCCAATTCATTTGCAAGCTGGCACAGGTTCGCAAAGGAGAGGCCAAACTGGCGCTGGAACTCAAGGTAGGCGAAAAACGCCTGTACGTCGTTCCAAAGGTCAAGCAGTTTCTGAACAGCGTCGAAAAGGGTGTATCGATGCTGTTTACCAAACATTTTGCCTATGATCCGTCCCGCCATTATTTCAGCCCGCGCAACCAAGAGATTCTATCCATGCTGATTCGAATGCGCCATAGCGAAGAAGCTTACCGGGAATCGATATCGGGTTACCTTGGTGCTTCGGATAGCCGGGACATCCTGATTGCGCCGCTGGTATGGAAACCGCTGCTCGATCTGTTGCTTCAGGCGGACAGCCGGATGGAAGGGACCGGGTTCGTGAACGGTCCGCTTGCGCTGGGACAGGGGGCGCTGCCTTTGTACTATCGGATCGCCGAAGGCAAGCAGGAAGGGTATCAGCTTGAAGTTTCGGGATTGCGCGAGGTATTGCTTCTTCCGGCATACGGTGCCGCAGTCGTAGAAGGCGAGCTGCACATGTTGGGTCCGACACAGATGCGAAGTCTGGAAGATTTGGTGGGTGCACTTACGTCCTACGGCATCAAGGAGAGCATTGATATTTCGGAACATCAGGTGAACGAGTTCGTGCAGCATGTGGTGCCTGAATTACGGATGCTCGGCCATCTTTCCATCGATGCCAAAGTTCGGAAACAGATCGTGGAGCCGACGCTCACGCCGAAGCTGTACCTTGATTTCTATCGGGAACGGATTACGGCCCGCCTCGAATTCGATTACGAAGTGATGGTCATCAATCCACTCGCGGAATATTTGATCGAAGAAGAGGAAGAACGAGTGATTCTGATCCGTGACCGCCGACGAGAACAGCATTTAATCGACAAGTTGGATGCGTCCTTGCTTGAGCGGGAGGGCAGCGTCTGGGTGAGCGAGCAGGAGGATGCCATTTATAACGTCCTGTATTTCTTGGTGCCTGAACTCGAAAAATACGCCGATGTTTATGTGCCGAACGCAGTCAAAGCGATGATGCCCGCCGCACAGATTCCTCCGAAAGTTCGGGTCGATCTCGGCAAAGGGTTGGACTGGCTCGAAATTTCCTTCGAGATGGACGGATTGGATGAACTGGAGATTCAGGAGCTGATGCGCAGCATCGTTGAAAAGAAAGCCTATATGCGCTTGCGTGACGGTACGTTTATTTCGCTTGAAAATGAAGGCATGCACAGCTTCGCCCGCGTGGCGGACTCGCTCGGGTTGGAGCCTGGCGATATTCGCGGCAGCCACATTCAGCTGCCGGCTGTCCGGGCCTTGCAGCTTCCGGGCCGGGACGAGGTATCCGGACATGTGAAGTGGGGCGGCGCCATCCGGCGCTTCCTTGCCGATCTGCGCGACCCGGACCGGATGGACTTCGCGCTGCCAGACACGCTGTCCTCCGTGCTGCGCGATTATCAGGCCAGCGGGTACCAGTGGCTGCGTACGCTCGCGTTTTACCGCTTTGGCGGCATTTTGGCCGATGACATGGGGCTTGGCAAAACGCTGCAAAGCATCGCGTACATTACGGCCGAGTTGGCGGAGGCGCCGGATTCGTCTGCGAACACAGGTCATCCTCCAGTGCTCGTCGTTGCGCCAGCATCGCTAACGTATAACTGGGCCCATGAATTTGCGCGTTTTGCGCCCCATCTGAACGTGCTTGTCGCGGCCGGGCAGAAGGAGGAACGCGCCTCGATGCTGGCGGATATGGGGCATGCCGACGTCGTCATTACGTCGTATCCGCTGCTTCGCCGCGATCTGGATACGTATTTGGGCAGGGCGTTCCATACGCTCATCCTGGATGAGGCGCAGGCGATCAAAAACTCCTCTTCCCAGACGGCTCGGGCCGTGAAGCAAATCCAGGCTCCGCGCCGGTTTGCCCTGACGGGAACGCCGGTCGAAAATTCGCTGGACGAGTTGTGGTCCATTTTCGAGGCCATATTCCCGGGACTGTTCCCCAGCTATCGCCGCTTCCGCGATCTTCAGGCAGAGCGCATCGCCCGCATGGTTCGTCCATTTATCATGCGCCGCCTGAAGAAGGACGTGCTCGAAGAGCTGCCGGACCGCATCGAAACGGTGCATCGTTCGGAGTTGAACCAGGAGCAGAAGAAGCTGTACGCGGCTTATCTGTCCCAACTGCAGGACGAAACGTCCCGCGATTTGCAAGAAGGCGGTTTCCAGCAGCATCGCATCAAAATTTTGGCAGGCATTACCCGCTTGCGCCAGTTGTGCTGCCACCCGGCTCTGTTTGTGGAAGACTACCGGGGCGAGTCGGGCAAAATGGAACAACTGCTGGACATCGTGGAGGACGCCATGGCTTCAGGCAGGCGCATGTTGATTTTCTCCCAGTTTGCGAGCATGCTCACCATGATTCGCCAGACGCTGCTTGCACAGGGGCGCGGCTTGTTTTATCTTGATGGGCAAACGCCTGCCAAAGACCGGGTGGACATGTGCCGCAGGTTCAATGAGGGAGAGGGCGACTTGTTTTTGATTTCTTTGAAGGCAGGCGGAACTGGCCTCAACCTTACGGGGGCGGATACAGTTGTTTTATACGATCTATGGTGGAACCCCGCCGTGGAGGAGCAGGCGATCGGACGCGCCCATCGGATGGGGCAAAAGCAGGTTGTGCAGGTTATCCGCCTTGTGTCGGAAGGAACGATCGAAGAGAAGATTCTGGAGCTGCAGCAGCGCAAAAAAGATCTGATCGCCGAAGTGATCGAGCCGGGAGACGGAGGGGCCACCGCCCTTTCCGAGCATGATATCCGGGAGCTGTTGATGGTGTAACAACACATGAGGGTGATGCAGTGGAGCAATTCCGGCATCGCCCTTTTCGTGGTACCATGAGAAGCAATATAATTTGTGTATCGTTGTTACAGTGCCTAAAAAACCATGGTATACTTGGGTTCACTTAGCCATTTTGTGTTAATGAAGTGTACAGTATTGACTGGATTACTCTTCGAATTCATCGTATATTTCGACTGTTTGAACTTTGAAAAGGGGCCATGATTTTCATGAAAATCCGTAAAGCGATTATTCCTGCGGCTGGGCTGGGGACACGTTTTCTGCCTGCCACCAAAGCGATGCCGAAGGAAATGCTGCCGATCGTTGACAAGCCGACGATTCAGTACATCATCGAGGAGGCCGTCGCCTCTGGAATAGAAGACATTATCATCGTGACTGGCAAGGGGAAACGTGCGATCGAAGACCACTTCGATTACTCCTTCGAGCTGGAACAGAATTTAGCTGACAAACAAAAGTGGGACCTGCTCAGCGAAGTTCGCAAACCATCCGAGATGGCGGACATTCATTATATCCGGCAAAAGGAACCCAAGGGCCTGGGACATGCAATCTGGTGTGCACGGAAATTTATTGGAGACGAACCGTTTGCCGTACTTCTCGGGGACGATATTGTTGAAGCCAATACGCCGTGTCTGCAGCAGATGATGGAGGTGTATGACGAGTTGCAATCACCCATTGTCGGCGTGCAGCCCGTCGATTGGAGCGAAGTGTCCAGATACGGAATCGTGGACGGCGAAGTCATCTCCCGTACCGATGAACGCGTGTTCCGCGCGCGCCGCCTGATTGAGAAGCCGAGCACGGAACAGTCGCCATCCAACCTGGCCATTATGGGACGTTATATTTTGACACCTGATATCTTTGAGATTCTTGGACAGCAGTCTGCTGGTGTCGGAGGGGAAATTCAGCTAACCGATGCATTGTCCCGATTGAATGAGCGGAGAGAGATACTGGCATATCATTTTGAGGGGCTTCGCCATGACGTCGGCGAGAAACTTGGCTTTATCGAAACGACGATTCATTATGCGCTTCAGCATGACGATCTGCGAGAGGATTTGTTGAAATATTTGAGGGAAGTGGTGGAGTCGGAGCGCTAGATAAAACAGCCCATGAGTGGACGTATATATCCATTCATGGGCTGTTTGTCGTTTAGAAGTTCATTTCGGCAATGCGCTTGATCTGTTCAGCTTCGTCAGGAGAATCCGCAACGAATTTGTCGTATAATGCCTGATCCTGCTGCCCTGTTTTGCTCAAGGCGCCGAGGTACCATCTCACAATCTCGCGATTGGTTGCATCGGATAAATCCTCTGCAATTCCACTTTTCAGGATGGCAGCCGCACCTGCTGCATCATTGCTCATATACTTTATTTTGCCTGCATTCAGGATCATCGTTGGAGTCAGCTCAAACGGCTCACCCTGCTGCTGTCCTTCAGGCAGCGTCTTCAGGTGTTCGACACCATCCACCACATGCTGATAAGCGTTCAGGCCTGCGGTGAAATAGGCCTCTTTGCCAGCTGCGTCCCCTTGTCCCAAAGCTTGGTACCCGAGATCAAAGGAACGGCTGATCAGCTTCTCGTACCATGCCATGTCCCAGACATAGTTCGCTGCGTATTCCTTCTGTAGGGCAAAGGCCTGCTCATTCTCGCCCTTCAGTTCGTACAGCTCGATCAGCCTGGTCGCCATGCTCTTGTTGTACGGCTCGGACTGAAGCCCTTTTTGAAGAAGGCCCACGGCTGCGGTGTAGAACTGATCATCCTGAGTTTGCTGGAACCCTTGCTGATAGAGGGAAGACAATAATAACAGAGAGTCGGAATGCGTACCGCGAATCGACAGGTCTTTATCCAGCGGTGCTTTAATTTCCCCAAAGTCTTGACTGGTCTGGGCTACTTCTTTTGCTTCATAAGCATAGTGATTGGCCTGCAGGAAACGCACGGACACAATCAATAATACAATAACGGTTATTCCGGCAATGACGCTATAGCTTCCCCGTGCAGAGGAATCGCTGAGCTTGAATCGTGCAAGCGAACGAGGTTCCATTGCAGCGGCCATCCCGCCAAGTCCAAGGAAGACGAGCATGCCGATCAAGACATAACTCATGTTGAAATCGAGAACGCTCAGCACCAGAATCGACATGGTCAGAATGAAATAAATAAAATGCGATTCCCGTTCTTCCTCGCTTCTTCGGTTATAACTTCGTACGAACTGATAGAAGATGTACAGTATGAACGACATAAAAACAAGGAAGCCTATCAATCCGACTTCAACCAGATACTGCATGAAGAAGTTATGTGCCTGCGCACTGACGTAAGGGTTGTTCTGGTATTTTACATACAAGGAGCCCCAGGCTCCGCCACCGGCCCCAATAATCGGGTAATCGGCAAATAGTTTGGAGGCATCCTTATAAAAAGTAATCCGCTCCAGCACGCTGTGCTGTTGGAAATTGATGTTCTCCAGCCGGGTGCTGATGCTGTCCGGCAGGATGTTGCGTACGCTGGTGCCCAGAAGCAGCCCCGCTAGGATCGAAGCGAGCACAATGGAGCCCAGCGGAATCCAGAGGCTGGAACCTTTGCGTTCTGCCCAGGAATGAAGCTTGCCTTCCAGCCGCGGGGCAATCCAGCGTTGAACAGCCCAGCATAACGCGGCAACGACAATCGAGGCCGCGATCAGGTAACACCAGCCCTTGGCTGCGAGAGCGCTTGTGAATGTCTGCTGAAGCTCAAGCCCGGCCGTATTGACCGGATTCAGAATGGCGATCGTGCCAATCCCCGCGATGGCAAGATGGATGAACCAAAGAATCTGCTTTGCAGGTCTGAGCAGCAGAAGAAGAATGACAAAGACGATCGGCATCATGACAAGTCCTGTCCGCGAAAGGGTCAGCAGCAGCGACAGAATCACCGGCACCAGCATGAAACCGTGCAGAAGCTGGACATATGCCTTTTTGGAACGAACCATGCTGAATATGCCTATGAACAGAAAGGCCATCAGGAATGCTGCATATGTATTCGGATACTGGAATACGGAAGCAAGCCGCGGACCATTGGAATCGTTCCAGATGGCCTGGTTGTATACTCCATTGACTACGCCAGCAGAGAACCAACCAACTAACTTACCCGCGAAGCTGAATGCACCAAGCCAGTTCAACAAACCAAAACCGACAATTATATATGCAATTCCTATTAAGGAAGATTGTATGATATGATTGATTTGTTTGTTCTGAAGCAAATACATGGTCATGACGAACAGCATGGCATAGATGCATTGGATCAGGATCATGTTGACTGCCAAATATTGCGATGCGGCACTAATCAGTGACAGTACATAGGTAAGCGGCAGCAGAATGACGGCGATCTTGAGCCAATCCCGCTGGGTCTCCAGCTTTATGCTTTTGTAGTAGACTACAGCCCAGATGATGAAAAGGAGGGTTGTAATCGCTAATGCCCAATAAATGGGGCTTTCGTATTGCAGAGTTTGTCCGTTAAATAACGCAACTTGAAACGATGACCAGAGTAAAAATAAGATAAGCCCTATGGTCAATGTCCATAGAAGCGGTGAAGCCGAACTCGAAGAGAGTTTGCTCGACGTCTTCTTAGGTTTCCCGTATACTGGATTCGACAAGGTTTGAGTCTCCTTTGCTTGTAGATACGACATTATTTTAGCACATTAGATGTAGAATGTCCTATCAACCTTGTGCTGAAAATTATGTTACATCACTCACTCTAAATGATCATTTAAAAGGACGATAAAATTGTCTATGGCAAAAATAAGATCAGTACTATATAGAATTCTCTACAGATGTGCTATTAAGTTGAAGCCACTTGGTGTTAAGTTTATTTCGTTTGAGGCTAGGCAGCGAATTAAGCAGAATCTTCTTAAGGTAGCTTTTCCATTAAAGAAAAGTGGAGATAATACTAGGCTTTCCGGTGATGTAACAGGTATAAATCTTGTAGGTTATGCCCGTGCCGAAATGGGTATTGGCGAATCTTGCAGAATAGCTGCGCGGAGTATTACTGCTGTAAACATACCTTTCGGGATTATAAATTTTACCGGGACCAATTCTGCTAGGATGAATGATAATACCTGGATTCATAAAGAACTTGCTGAACCTAAGTATAATATTAATTTGTTTCATATTAATGCGGAGCAAATGTTCGAAATTTATTCTCACTATGGTAACTCTATTTTCACGAATCGCTATAACATAGGTTATTGGCATTGGGAACTGCCTGATTTTCCTGATGAGTGGAAGGAAAGTTTTAATTTGGTTGATGAGATTTGGGTTCCTTCTACGTTTGTTGCAGATTCAATCGCGTCAAAAAGCCCGGTGCCCGTAGTGAAAATTCCGCATAGTATTGAAGTTTCAATTCAGCATATGCGAGACCGAACGTATTTTAATCTACCTTCGAATGCTTTCTTGTTCTTAACAATGTATGACTTGAAAAGCTTTCAGGAAAGAAAAAATCCCAAGGCTTCAATTAGATCATTTCAAAGGGCATTTTCACCAGATGATCTTTCCGTGGGACTGGTAGTCAAAGTGAATGGCATTGGGTATGCAGAAAAAGACCGAGAGGAACTACATGAGATTATAGGGGAATACAAGAACATCTATTTGATTGAGGAGACCCTTACTAGAAATGATACTAATGCCTTGATCTCTGTAACAAACAGTTATATTTCTCTTCACCGTAGCGAGGGCTTTGGTTTGGGACTGGCGGAGGCTATGTATCTGGGGAAACCAGTGGTTGGAACAGGATGGTCATCTAATACAGATTTTATGAATCATCACAATTCATGTATAGTGGATTATACCCTTATAAATCTGAAACAAGACTACGGTCCTTACAAAACAAGTCAATTTTGGGCTGAACCAGATGTGGAGCATGCAAGTCAATACATGCGTAAACTTTATGAGGACAGGAACTTTTACGAACAGATATCGTTAAAAGGAGAGGTATATATTAAAGAACACTATTCTCCACGTGCCATCGGGAGCTTGATTCAGAGAAGATTAGACTATATTTCTATGTGGAAGTTTGGAGGATAAAATGAATATTACATGTGTTATCATGGCCGGGGGTAAAGGGGAGCGCTTTTGGCCTAAGAGTAGGACTAACCTTCCGAAGCAATTTTTAAATATATCCGGGAACAAATCTATGATCCAACAATCGATTGCACGTCTTGAAAAGCTAGTGGACATTTCTCGTATATTTATTGTCACGAATGAACTATATGCTGAGTTAATTAAGGCTCAAATACCTACTTTGCCTACTACCAATATAATTATTGAGCCGGTTGGGCGAAATACTGCCCCTTGTGTCGGTCTAGCATCCATCATTATTGAGGATCGTTTTCCAGACAGCACAATGATAGTAATTCCCTCAGATCATATTATTGAAAATGAAGAGGGTTTTGTGAATATACTTAAAACTGCTACTGAGGTTGCTCAAGATAATGGGAATTTGGTGACGTTAGGCATCCAACCTACATACCCTGAAACAGGATATGGCTACATCGAGAGTAGCAATAAAACTAGGAAAATTAATGAACTTTCAGTTCATAAAGTCAATAAATTTGTTGAGAAACCTGACTTGGTTACAGCAAGGTCATATCTAGAAGCGGGCAACTTTTTTTGGAATAGCGGCATTTTTGTGTGGAAAGTTAATACTATTAGATATTATATACAAGAACTGATGCCAGAAATGCATGACATTTTGGAGACCATGAAGGTAGTACTTCATTCAGAAAATCGAGATGAAATTATACGTTCGGAGTTTTTAAAAATGCCTGATCAATCTATAGACTACGGGATTATGGAGAAGGTTAGTAACATCTATGTGATCCCATGTGTGTTTGGGTGGGATGATGTGGGTAGCTGGACAGCATTGGAACGAATTAATGAACTCGATGATAACGGCAATGTAATTCGTGGTAACATTCTCAATCTGGATACCAAACGGTGTATTATCGAGAGTAATGGTAAATTAATTGCGACCCTTGGGATTGAGGATTTAATTATAGTGGATACCGAAGATGTGACCTTAATTTGTACTAAGGAAAAAGCGCAGGAAGTCAAGCTGCTCCTAAAAGAACTGAGGACGCAGAAGATGGAAGAATATTTGTAGGTTTTATGTAATTAATTGATATATTATAACTGTACAACAAAAGGAGAACTTAAGAACATGACCAAACATGCATTGATTACAGGAATTACAGGACAAGATGGTTCATATTTGGCAGAATTACTTCTTGAGAAAGGATATAAAGTATATGGCCTTCGCCGTAGAACGAGTGTACCCATTATGGAGAACATAGAGCATATTAAAAATGAAATTGAATTTATCGAAGGAGATTTGCTCGATCAAGGATCACTCATTCAGGCAATCAGAAAGTCTAATCCAGATGAAATATATAATCTTGCGGCACAATCCTTTGTAGCCACCTCATGGGAGCAACCAGTATTGACTGGACAAGCTACGGCAATCGGTGTAACAAATATGTTGGAGGCCGTCCGTTTGGTTAAACCGGATGCTAGATTCTATCAAGCCTCAAGTAGTGAAATGTTTGGTAAAGTTGTAGAAACGCCACAGAAAGAAACAACACCATTCTATCCAAGAAGTCCTTATGGCGTAGCTAAAGTGTATGGGCATTGGATCACAGTTAATTATCGGGAAAGCTTTGATATGTTTGCGTGTTCAGGAATTCTATTTAACCATGAATCACCGCGTCGAGGTGTAGAGTTCGTGACGCGTAAAGTAACAGATGCAGCAGCACGAATCAAATTGGGCCTTCAAAATGAACTTCGCATGGGGAATTTGGATGCAAAACGTGATTGGGGCTTCGCTGGCGATTATGTAAAAGCAATGTGGTTGATGTTGCAACAAGATTCACCAGATGATTTTGTGATTTCGACAGGTGAAACACATACTGTTCAAGAGTTAGTGGAAATTGCCTTTGGTCATGTCGGTTTAAACTGGCGCGATTATGTAGTAGTGGATCCGAAATTTGTTCGACCAGCTGAGGTTGATCTGCTCTTGGGTGATTGTACAAAAGCTAAAGAACAGTTGGGATGGGAACTGGAAGTAGGCTTTGAGCAGTTGGTAACTATGATGGTTGAAAGTGATTTGAAAAAACTGAGCTAAACCAATGTTAATCAATCAAGTATAAGGAGTTGAATTAACATGAAGGCTTTAATAACTGGTGTTAGTGGTTTTGTAGGTCGATACTTGGCTCAGAACTTATTGAAAAATGGATACGAGGTGTGGGGCGGAACGAGAAAGTTTTCCGCTCCTTTTATTGATGGAATCAGAATTATAGAGTTGTCTTTGGAAAACGTAAAAAACCTGAAGATACAATTAAACACAGTTAAGCCTGATATTGTGTTTCATCTAGCTGGACAAAGCTCGGTAAAGGATTCATGGTCTCATATTTATGAAACATTTCATTCTAATGTTTCGCTTTCTTTGAATTTGTTAGAGGCAATACGAATGTATGATACAGAGAATAAAGTTAAAGTGATAACCGTTGGATCTTCTGAAGAATATGGTTTAGTGAACTCTAAACCAATTGAGGAAACAAGTGAAACCAACCCTGGAAATCCTTATGGGTCTTCTAAGTTAACACTTGGCAAAGCTGCGATGTATTATGCTCAAAATTATAATATGGATATTATTCATGCTAGACCTTTTAATCACATTGGTCCTGGGCAAAAACTTGGGTTTGTAACAAGTGATTTTGCTAAGCAAGTGACTGACTTGGAAAAACAAGATGAAATTACAGAGATATTTGTAGGCAATTTAGACAGCAAAAGAGATTTCACAGATGTCCGAGATATTGTAAATGCATATAGATTACTCGCTGAAAGAGGTCATTCAAAAGAAATTTATAATGTTTGTTCAAATGTATCTACTTCTATCAAAGAAATACTTAATACATTCGTAGGGTTTTCAGAGAAAGAGATCAAAGTAAGTATTGACGCATCAAAGTTTCGACCAATTGACATTCCTGATTACTATGGTTCCAACCAAAAATTAAGGAATCATACTGGTTGGTACCCAACCATTAATTTAGAACAAAGTTTGCTGGAGATATATGAATATTGGAAAGGAAAAGAGACTTGTAAATGAAACTAGTTAAATTATTGAACCTTTATGAGCTTGTTGAGTATAGAGAAATGTTGAGGAATCTCACGACTTATGATTTGAGAACAAGATATAGAGGATCAATCGCAGGTTTCTTATGGACGTTTTTAAACCCTTTATTGCTATTAAGTGTGTATTATCTTGTATTCTCAACTGTTATGAGAGTGGATTTAGATTTTTATTTTCTTTATATGTTTATTGGTTTGTTGCCTTGGACGATGTTCCAGAGTACCGTTTTAACCGGAGTAAATTCTATTTTATCAAATGCCAACTTAATTAAGAAAATATATTTTCCCAGAGAAATTATTCCAATGTCTCTGCTTTTTTCGGGAATAATAAATTATTTTCTTGGAATGGTCATAGTGGCCCCATTTCTTTTTTTGCTTGATTTAAACGTTCTTAGAATTTTAATATGGTTTCCTATAGTTTTAATTACCCAATCAATGTTTACACTAGGGCTTATTTATCTCCTCTCAGCCCTAAATGTTTTTTTTAGAGATATTGGGCATGTAGTGTCACTATTAATTACTGCTTGGTTTTATTTTACTCCAGTTGTTTACCCTGACACTATGATACCGAAAGAGTATAGAGAACTATTTGACTTAAACCCAATGAAACTTTTTTTGGATATTTATCATAATATTTTTTTCTACAATAAGCCTGTAACAATTCAGCATGGATTACTTTGTTTTGGAATTAGTTTATTAATACTTGCTTTGGGTTGGGTAGTATTCAAAAAGTTAGAAAAAAAATTCGCTGAGGAAATATAAGGAGTATCTATGCTAGCGATACAAGTATCGAATTTGCACAAAAAATTTGTTGTTTTGGAAGATAAACCTCTGACGCTGAAAGACAGAGTTCTTAGATGGAATAATCGAGATAATAAAAAAATATATGAGGTATTGAAAAATATTAATATTACTATTGATGAAGGGGAAGTAGTAGGCCTTATTGGAAGGAACGGTTCTGGTAAAAGTACACTTTTAAAACTTTTAAGCAAAATTATTTACCCTACTGAAGGAATAATCAAGCTTAATGGTAGGGTAACGAGCTTATTAGAATTAGGAGCGGGATTTCATCCGGAGTTTACTGGGATAGAGAATATATATATGAATGCTTCTTTATTTGGATTGAGTAAGAAAGAAATAAATAAAAAAGTTGATGAGATTATTGAATTCTCAGAATTGGGCGATTATATTAATCGACCAGTACGAATCTATTCGTCAGGTATGTATATGAGGCTTGCCTTTTCGATTGCAACGATAGTTGATCCTGATATACTACTAATCGATGAGGTACTAGCAGTTGGAGACGCTGCTTTTCAGCAAAAGTGCTTAAATAGAATAATGGATTTAAAGCAAAAGGGAAAAACGATTGTTATTGTTGCACATGATCAAAGTGTGATGGAAAGGTTATGTGATCGATGTATTTGGCTTAAAGATGGAAGAATAGTAGCGCAAGGAGTCACTAAAGAAATTATGATTCGCTATTTAGCGGATTTAGGAGAACAAGAAAACCAACGAAAATTAATTGAGGAATCTTCCAGAGAAAATAACATTCAGGTGGAAAACGATAAAAAAAATAGTTTGGAACGTTGGGGTAATAATAAAGCCCAGATATTACAACTGGAACTTTTAGATAAGGATAATAATCTAAAGAGTGTTTTTAAATGCGGCGAATCTTTCACAATCAGTATCCAATATAAAATTAACAATAATTCAATAATTGGTGATATTGAATTTGGCGTTGGTTTTTTTAGAAAAGATGGACTACCTTGTTATGGAACAAATACAATGATAGATCATGTTAAGCATACGTTAAAAGAAGAAGGAAATGTTTATGTTAAGTTTGAACAATTAACTTTCTTGCCTGGAGAATATTGGGTGGATATTGCAATTCATAGTTATAGTGGAGAGCCCTATGATTATGTGCGTCGTATGGGAACTTTTATAGTTCATTCTGATATCAGGGATGAGGGTGTGGCAAGACTTAATCATACTTGGGAGTTTAATTAACTTTCTATTGAATCGAGGCGAGGTAATGTTTGCTAAAGAGTTCTCAGATTATATAGAGAAAAAAATAAAGGGAAAACATCAAAAAGTTAATTCCAATAAGACTGGCGATAATGAAATTTCTTTTCGTTTCAATAATAGTGAATTAATGAAAAATATAAATAATAATAATATTTTGTGGGATATACCAACTAATGAAAGTATTAGTTCACACCGAAGAACTGTCGGGAAAGGGATAGTTTTTGGAAAGAAGATAGTAAGGAAGTTATTATATTGGTTGGTTACAAGGCCATTGATTCAGCAGAAAGAATTTAATGGATCTGTCACTCGTTCTTTGAATGAATTAGCAACTACACAGCAAGGATTGATAAACGCCTATAACCATTCTATGGAAAAATTAGTACAAAAAAATAATTATCTTATTCAACAAATTTCTTCATTAAATGAAAAGAATGATTCTCTTTCTCGGCAGTTACAAAATACGAATACTAATATTAATGAAAAAGAAAGCTTCCCAGTAGACTATAAAAAGTTTGAAGATATGTTTAGAGGTGATGAAGAAGAAATTGTTAAAACTCAAGTAGAGGTTTATTCAGATTATTTGAAGGATAAGGGAAGTTTGCTAGATTTAGGATGTGGAAGAGGCGAGTTTTTACAAGAATTTAATAATAGGGGAATCGATGTATTAGGAGTGGATATAGATAAGGAGTTAGCTGAATATTGCTCCATTAAGGGTATTCCAGTTCTTAATGAAGATATATTTGCTTTTTTCGAGAGGAATCAAAGGAAATTTGATGCTATTACTTGCTTTCACGTTATAGAACACCTTTACCCATATCAGATTATTGAAATGGTAAACGAAGTTTATTCGAGTTTAAACGAAGAAGGGTTAGCTATTTTCGAAACACCTAATCCCGAATGTTTATACAACTTAGCATATGGATTTACTATTGATATGTCTCACAAAAAGTTAGTTCATTCCTACACATTAAAATTTATTATGGAAGAAGTTGGATTTAAGGACGTGAAAATTAAGCATTTGGCACCAGTAGAAGAATCAGTTTCTCTTATGACTAACTCCAATAATTCTATAGAGGATGAAAATTTTAAGAAGCTAAATAACTTACTCTTTGGATATCAAAATTACGCTATTATTGGGAGGAAATAACTTAAATGAAAAAGAAAAAGATATTAATTTGTTCTGCACAAATTCCATTTAATTATGGTGGAGCAGAAATACTAGTAGAAGAGTTAAATAAACAATTAAATGCAAGAGGATATCAATCCGAAATTGTTAATATCCCATTTAAATGGTATCCAAAGGACAGATTAATTGATGAGGCATTTATTTGGAATTTGGTTGATGTAACAGAGAGCAATGGCGAGAAGGTGGACCTAGTCATTTGTACTAAGTATCCAACTTATGCTGTTCAGCATCCCAACAAAGTTGTATGGCTGTTTCATCAACATCGGCCTGCATATGATCTTTTGGGCACTCATTACAGTGAATTTACTAGATCTGGAGATGATATAAGAATCATTAATCATATTAGAGATATTGATAGTAAGTATTTAAATCAAGCGAAAAGTATTTTCTGTATTTCTAATAATGTGAAAAACAGATTAGAAAAATATAATAATATTCAAAGTGAAGTTTTGTACCCTCCAACGAAGATGGATGGTATGTATAAAAATAATAATAGTGAAAAGTACATATTCTCTGCAGGAAGGCTAGATCCTTTAAAAAGGTTGGAGCTGCTTTTAGAGGGAATGAAGTACATTGATAGCGATTATAAACTGCTTATTGCAGGTAAAGGGAAACATGAGATAGTTTTGCGGGATATTGTGGCTAAAGAAAACTTGGAAGAACGGGTAGAATTTCTAGGTTTTGTAGATGATGAAAAACTTATTGATTATTATTCGAAAGCAAGCGCTATATATTTTGCTCCGCGCGATGAAGATTACGGATTCATCACTATTGAGGCATTTAAAAGTGGGAAACCAGTAGTTACCACAAATGATTCAGGGGGAGTTTTAGAATTCGTTAAGCATGGGCAAAACGGATTAGTTTTAGAGCCGGATTCTTCAGTCATAGGCAAAGAAATTAATAATTTATTACATGATGCTAAGAAGCTACAAGAGTTCGGAAGTAAAGGGTCCGAAGAAGTTAAGAATATTAATTGGGACTACGTCATTAATCAATTAACAGAAACTCTTGATTGAAGAGGGAGTAGAGAAATTTATGAGAATTGCTTATTTTTCACCGTTAAATCCTTTGAAAACAGGAGTAGCCGATTATAGTGAAGAGTTACTTCCAGTACTAGCTAAACACGTAGATATTGATATATTTATTACAAACTTTGAACCAACCTCACAAGTTATTAAGCAGAGATTCAACTTTTTTTCTATTAATTCTTTTAATGAGGAAAAATACAAATATTATGATGAAGTTATATATCATATTGGTAACAATACAGAATTCCATAAAGATATCTATTTAACGGCTTTAAAATTTCCGGGTATTGTAGTAATTCATGATTATTCTATCCATCATTTGATAGCTAATTTAACTGTTGGTAAAGGTGACTGGGAAGGCTATATAAATGAAATGAAGTATAATTATGGCGAAGAAGGGGAACATTTCGCGAGACTTTCAGCTGAAGGAAAAATGAGGGTTATGTGGGAGTCAGACCGAACTCTTGAATACCCCGCAAATAGACGCTTATTAGAATGTTCAAGAGGAGCAATCGTGCATTCTTATATGGCGGAAGAATCGCTAAAAACAGTCAAGCCTAATCAATTTATACAATATGCTCCACTGTTTACAACTGATATTGAAAGTATAAGTCATGAACAGAAATTGGAATTGAGAAAAAAATACAATATATCTAAGAATGCTGTGGTTTTCTCATCTTTTGGGTTCGTTTCAAAGGCAAAAAGAATTGAATCTGTATTAAAGGCTTTGAAGAAGTTATCACCTGAAAAAGAAGTTGTTTATTTAGTGGTCGGACAGGAGGAAGAAGGTGCGCATGAGATATCTAGTCTCATTAAAAAGCTGAAACTAGATAATATTTGTAGACATGTGGGTTTTGTATCTCTGGAAGAATTTAAAGAATATATCATGCTTTCAGATGTATGCATAAATCTTCGATACCCTACCCAGGGTGAGACTTCGGCCAGTCTTTTACGAATTTTAGGTTACGGAAAGCCCGCTTTGGTAAGTGATATTGGTTCATTCTCAGAGTTTCCAGACAATTTTACAATCAAAATTAGTTGTGGGGATGAGCAAAAAGAGATTAATGAGATTGCAGAAGCTTTAGATCGATTCTTAAAAGATGAAAATCTGGCTTCAGTAATGGGTTCAGAGGCATTAAGTTATGTAGAAAGGCATCATACGGTTTCTGAAACATCTGCAAGTTATATAAAAGCAATTCAAATGCTTCATGCTTTTAAAGCATTTGGAGGTGAAGCTAGATATTATTATGGTTATTTAGATCGTTATTTTGAAAAAATAGGAGATATTATTTCGCTATCTGAGGAGAATAAAAGAAATTTTTCGGAGAAGTTATCAGAGTTTTTTAGATGAGTTAACTCATACAAAATATAGAGGGAGCCTGTGCTAGGGAATAGATAAAGCACATCTCGCCAATGTTAATAGAGTTTCCACTTTAATTTATGTTGAAAATATCTAATCCTAGATTTTATCTTAGTACTTTGATTTCATTTAATAATCTTTTGTGTTTATCAAATACAGGTTTTATTGTTTGCATATGAACTTAGATGTAACACTTATACAGAAGTTTAGGGAAGGGTACTAACAAATACTAATCATTTTAATTAAGATAAGATTTTGTTGAATTTCCCTTGTGATTTATTAATATTGGAGGCCCATGATGTGAAAATTAAGAATAATATTAAATATTTTTTTCTTTTTTTCTTTTTTTGTATTTTTTCTTTAATTTTATTGATCCAAAAACCAGCTTTATATGGCGATGGTAATGAGTATTTACAAATGATAATATCATTTACCAATCATGGAACTCCCAATCTTCTTCCAGAGGACATTAATGAAAGGAATCTTTTTGTCCAAGGAACTGATCCATACTCCGGAATTGATCCATACTCCGGCTACTATAAAGATTTAAATGGTCAATTTTATTCATACCACTTTTGGTTGTATTCACTGCTTTGTGTGCCAGTATACTTATTTCTTGAGATATTTAAAATATATCCAATGAAAGTATTTCAAATAACCAATGTTATTTTTCTTTTTTTTGTTGGTTACCAACTACTAAAATCTCCTCTTGAAAAGAGAAAGAAAATTTGGTTGGTAATTGGATTAATCAATCCTATTTGGTTGTATGTACCTTGGAGCCACCCAGAAGTCTTTAGTTTTTCTATGTTGTTTGTTGGACTTCTGAAACTTCTTGAAAAAAGACAAGTGAAAGCAACTATATACACAGCACTTGCATCTTTACAAAATCCTGGAATAGCATTAGTTACTTTAATTATAGGAATAGTTGAATTGATTAGAATAATTAGAATAAAAAAAATTGATAGTAAATTCATGTTCGTTGGACTTAGTTCTTTGATTGTTTTGTTTCCTTATTTATGGTACTGGAGTCATTACAGAGTTTTTAGTTTAATAGGAGAAACCTATACGACTGGTCTTAGTCTTGAAAAGACAATTAATTTGTTTATTGATCCGAACTTTGGTCTAGTTATTTATATACCATTTTTGATTCTAACTTTAGTGCTATTAATTTTTAAAATTGACAAAACTGCAATAATTTCGATTTGCACTTTATTTCTAATTGGATTAATTTGTTCTGTACAGCTTAATTGGAATAGTGGTGCTACTTATATTAATAGATATGCTGTTTGGATGATACCTATTGTCGTTTTTGGCTGTTTGTCTATAACAAGGAGTAAGAACTTTAAATGGTTTGCTGGGTTATCATCTATTACAAATGGTGTAATATTAATAGTTTGTTTTTCATTTTATACAAGTTACTCTTATGTTCAATTTACTCCATTGGCTAAACTAGTAATCGGGTTGGTTCCTGGATTATACAATCCACCTATTGAAGTGTTTGTAGAAAAATCACTCGGAAAAGAAGTTTCTATACAAGAGGTTAAACCTATTACCATTTATGCTGGAGGAGAAAAGAGAAAAGAACTTGTTCAAGATGAAAATGGTGTTTATAAATACATTAATTATCGTCCCTTTTTAAAAATGGATGATTTAACTATAATGACAAAATATAAGAAAGATGAAGATATAAATAGTTCAGATTTAAACATGTCTTTAAGTTCTGGGTTTTCTGGATTGGAAGTTTGGAACGGTAGAAATGGACGGTGGATGGATGGGGACTCTAAGCTTCTGTTTGGATCAGATAACGTCAATAAACAAGCTGAGTTATCATTTATAACAGGGAGTTTTTATAAAATTAGGAATGCCGAAATATATTTTAATGGATTGAAAATTTTCGACTCAGAAATCCCTGTTGAGGAAACATTTCTAAAATTTAATGTAACTTTACAGGAGTTTAATACACTCGAAATAAAGGCTACTGAAAAAGTAACTAAAGCATCTGACTTTCCAGAATATCCTCAGGAGCCTAGGAGACTAGCCTTCTATATAATGAATTTAAATATTTTAGATCAAAACTGAACTTTTTAAGCTAAACTTTCAGATATATATGATTAGTTATTAGTTAAAGGAGGTGTGAGATGCCCTATTTCTTCCTTGTAATATCTATAATACTAAGTGCTGCAGGACAGGTATTGATGAAATTAGGAGCCATGAAATTGCAATTAACCATACCCGGTGTATTATCGAACATTAATATAGTTTTAGGTATTGGTATGTATGGATTATCAGCAATTTTCTGGGTCTTATCTCTAACTAAATTAGAACTTTCTGTTGCATATCCAATGGTAGCTGCAGGATATTTACTGGTCTTTATTTTATCTTATTTTTTTTTAGGAGAATCCTTTAACCTACAGAAAGTGATTGGTCTTTGCATAATAATTACAGGAGTACTTGTGATTTCAAAAGCTTAATTATTGAATTTAATAGGTAGGTGTTGATTTGTATTATTTTTTGGTTCCACTTATAGGATGGTTTATCGCTGGGAGTATGAAGTTTGCAATAAATTATTTTAGGTTTGGAGCAGACGCCAAAAACAAAATAGGTAACGGAGGATTCCCAAGCAATCACACAACGGTTGTTACTTCAGTTACTGTAGCAATTGGTTTTAACGAAGGCTTTCATAGTCCAATGTTTGGCCTAGGAGTTGCTTTAATTATGATCATTATAATAGATGCTACTGGTTTAAGAAGATACGTCGGCTACCAAGCTCTAAGTTTGAATGAACTCCAAGAAAAGGTTAAGCATAGGGTAAGCGTAGGACATAATAAACTTGAAGTTGTTGGTGGGTTGGTAGTTGGCACGTTAGTTGGCTTTGTTGCCTCAATAATATAGCAAGGAGTTTACAATAATGGAACCAAAGTCTCAAGTAGCAAATAACGTTGGAATGCATTTTTTAATTGATTTAATCAAGGAACTACGTCCTAAGCAATGGACTAAGAATTTATTGGTATTTGCCTCGGCGATATTTGCGGGAAACTTTTTAGAATCGGTCACTTTTCTTAATGCAATTATTGCTTTTTTTTCCTTTTCCTTTATTGCAAGCACGATTTATGTGATTAATGATATAGTTGATGTTGAGAAAGATAAAGTGCATCCAGATAAATGTAATCGACCAATAGCTCGAGGAGCTATTACTATTCCTATAGCTGTATGTCTTGCTGTATGCACCTTCATTATTTCAATTATTCTTAGTTACAATTTAGGAATAGTGCCATCCATAATTGTTTTAGTCTATTTTATTATAAATCTAATGTACTCGATGTACCTCAAGCATGTTGTAATCATAGATGTAATGATTATAGCGTTTGGCTTCGTATTAAGAGCCTTGATGGGGGCATTAGCAGTAAATGGTAGCCTAACATCTTGGTTTATACTTTGCACATTAGGGCTATCCTTATTCTTGGCTCTTGGTAAACGCCGACATGAACTTCAACTATTTAATGTTGATTCTAAAAATGGTAGAAAAGTTTTAGAGTCGTACTCAGTTGAGATGCTCGATCAATTAATGACGATGATTACTGCTGTAATAATAATGTTTTATTCTATGTATGCAGCCTCACAAGGTAAGTATATGATGTTTACTATTCCCCTCGTACTTTATGGAATATTCAGATATTACTATCTTATCCATAAAAAAAGTGGAGGAGGGAAACCTGAAGATACACTTTTAAACGACCGCCATATTCTAGTTACTGTTATTTTATTTGGTTTATCTGTCCTTTTGATAAAGGGTTTTTTGTAATTAATAGGAGATATAATTCTAGGAGAGGACTTAGCTTTACATAGCATCCATACTCTTTATTAAAAAAATAACTTTTATACAAGGATGATAATTTGTGAAAGCAATCATTTTAGCCGGTGGTACTGGCTCACGTCTTCACCCGTTAACAAAAATAACTAATAAACACCTGCTTCCTGTAGGAAAGTATCCGATGATCTTCCATTCTGTATATAAGTTGAAACAAGCTGGCCTTACCGACATCATGGTGATTACCGGCAAAGAACATATGGGAGACGTTGTTAATCTTTTAGGTAGCGGAAGTGATATAGGTGTCTCATTCACATATCGAGTTCAGGATGAAGCAGGTGGAATAGCTCAAGCGCTTGGATTGGCAGAACAATTTACAGGTGATGACCAAATGGTGGTTATCCTGGGTGATAACGTGTTCGAGGACGATATTACAGAGTATGTATCCAATTTCCGCGAGCAAAAATCCGGAGCAAAAATATTGATACAAGAAGTCACCGATCCTCATCGCTTCGGAGTGCCCGAGTTACACGGTGATCGCATCGTATCCATTGTAGAAAAACCGCAGAAACCCAAAAGCAAATATGCGGTAACAGGCATATATATGTTCGATAGTGAAGTCTTCAAGATCATTAAGAAATTAAAGCCTTCTGCAAGAGACGAATTGGAAATCACAGACGTAAACAATGCATATATTGAACGAGGAAATCTTACCTACAATATACTTAAGGGCTGGTGGACGGATGCTGGCACACATGCATCTTTGGCTCGTGCCAATGAACTGGCACAGGAGATTGTTTACGGAGAAGAGTTTGGGAAGCTGAAGTTGTAAAGGAGAAAGGATGGCGGAACGTTTGAAAATCACTCCTTCAAAACTTATAGATGCTTGTTTAATTGAACCGGTGGTTCACGGTGATCACCGGGGTTTTTTTATGGAAAGCTACAATAGCCAGCTCATGAAGCAGCATGGACTCAATTATCAATTTATTCAAGACAACCAATCCTTGTCTGCACAACCAGGCGTGTTGCGTGGTTTGCATTACCAGCTCAATCCCAAAGCGCAGACGAAGTTGATTCGGGTTCTTACCGGCGCCATTTATGATGTCATTGTGGATATTCGCAAAGGATCGCCGACGTTTGGTCAATGGGAGGGTTTTATTCTCAGCGAACATAATCACCGTCAATTGCTTGTGCCGAAAGGCTTTGCTCATGGTTTCTGCACGCTGGTCCCGAATACCCAAGTATTCTACAAAGTTGACGAATATTATTCCCCTGAGCATGATCGCGGCATATTATGGAATGATCCAGCGCTTGGCATCGATTGGCCTACGTCCAATCCGGTTTTATCAGAGAAAGACCAGAAGCACCCGCTGCTTCAGGATGCGGAGATCAATTTCAATTTTTAAATAGATAGCGAAGGATACAGGAGGTTTCAATTTATGAAACTGCTCGTTACCGGCGGTGCCGGTTTTATTGGAAGCAACTTTGTGATGTATATGCTGCAGCAGCATCCAAGCTACGAAATAATTAACGTGGACGCCTTGACATATGCGGGGAATCTGGAAAATCTGAAATCGCTCGAAGGTAACAAGCATCATACCTTTGTTAAAGCAGATATTACGGATGCTGCGGAGATGGACCGCCTGATCGGCCAAGGTGTTGATGTGGTCGTTAACTTTGCGGCTGAGTCCCACGTGGACCGAAGCATTCTTGAACCGGATGTGTTCGTACGAACAAATGTGAATGGTACTCAAGTACTGCTGGAAGCTGCCAAAAAACATGGGATCACCAAATTCGTCCAGGTATCGACGGATGAGGTTTACGGGTCGCTCGGCCCTACAGGTTTGTTCACGGAAGAGACGCCGCTTCAGCCCAACAGTCCGTATTCGGCGTCCAAAGCAGGAGGAGACCTGCTTGTACGTGCGTATCATGAAACCTTTGGCCTTCCGGTAAATATCACCCGTTGTTCCAACAATTATGGCCCATACCAGTTTCCTGAGAAACTGATCCCGCTTATGATCTCCCGTGTCCTTGCTGATGAGGCTCTGCCTGTATATGGAGATGGCTTGAACATCCGGGACTGGCTCTATGTTGAAGATCACTGCAGTGCGATCGATCTGGTGATTCATCAAGGACGAAACGGTGAGGTGTACAACATCGGTGGCAACAATGAGCGAACCAACATCCATATCGTCAAAACTATTCTGGAACAGCTCGGCAAACCCGAGTCGCTGATCAAATACGTACAGGATCGTCCAGGACATGACCGCAGATATGGTATTGACCCTACCAAGACGATGTCCGAACTCGGGTGGAAACCGAAGCATACGTTTGAGACCGGGATTAAAGAGACGATTCAATGGTATCTGGATAACAAGGAATGGTGGACACGTATTCAGTCCGGCGAGTACCAACAATACTATGCCAAGCAATATGGCTCCCGATTGGGAGACGTTGAATAATGAAGGTGCTGGTCACTGGAGCAAATGGACAACTGGGGCGGGATGTCGTGCTTCTTTCGGAGAAGGAGGGACATTCTGTTCTGGCTTGTAATCGGGATCAGATGGATATCACCAATCAAGCTCAGTGTAATGAGGTCATCTCTTCATATCAACCTGACGTGATCATTCATTGTGCAGCCTATACCGCGGTAGATGCAGCAGAGGCGGATATCGATGGCGCGTATAAGGTGAATGCGGTGGGGACACGCAATGTGGCTGTAGCTGCAGAAAAAATCGGAGCCAAACTGATATATATCAGCACGGATTACGTCTTCGACGGCCGTTCAGCAAATGCGTATCAGGAGTACGATGACACCAATCCGCAAAGCGTATACGGCAAATCCAAACGAGCAGGAGAATGGCTGGTGCAGTCGTTGTGCTCCAGATGGTTTGTTGTACGAACGTCTTGGGTGTACGGACTTCACGGGAATAATTTTGTCAAAACGATGTTAAAGCTGGGTCAGGAAAAACCCGAATTGCAGGTCGTTCATGACCAAAAGGGGTCGCCTACGTATACTGTGGATTTGGCAGGATTCCTTATGGAGCTTATGTCGACAGAAATGTACGGGATATATCATGCCTCCAATAGCGGTACTTGTACATGGTATGAATTCACTCAGGCGATCTTTGAGGAAGCTCAGGCTGTTGGAGGATTAACCATCCAAGCGCAATTGCAGCCTTGCACAACCGAACAGTTCCCCAGACCGGCTCCCAGACCGCGTAATTCAGTGATGGACCACCTGTCCATTCGGACGAACGGTTTGACCGACCTTCGCTCGTGGCGGGATGGACTGCATGATTTTATTCGTTTATTAACAGAACAGCAGCATACACAGTAACCTCATACGAACTCTCGCTCTTTTATTTCTGGGCGGGAGTTTTGTATTATAATGAAGAAAAGTCGAATTTTGAGGTGGAACGTGAACCAGCCTAAAGTATGTGTCATGCTTTCTACATATAACGGAGAAAAGTACATTGATGAACAAATCGAAAGCCTTCTCGCACAGAGCCAGGTAGATCTCCATATTCATATAAGGGATGATGGGTCTTCCGATGGAACCCTCCGAAAGGTTCGCGAGTATGTCATGTCATATCCGGATCAGATTCATGTCACTGAAGGTGAAAATGTAGGCGTGATTGGAAGTTTTTTTGAGCTGATGCGTCAAACGAGTACCGTATACGATTTTTACGCATTTTGCGATCAGGACGATGTATGGAAGCCGTACAAACTGAGTAGAGCTGTAGGAAAATTACAATCCAGGCCATCGGACATACCGCTGATGTATTGTTCTTCCACGCAAATGGTGGATCAGGATTTGAATTATCTGAACGTATGGCCCAATCTGCCTCCGAAGCCGCTCAGTATGTATAATGCCGTGGTTGAGAACTGCTGCGTGGGTTGTACCATGGTTTTGAACTCGGTCACATTCAATCAGATCAGGGGAAATGTTCCTTCCGATCTATCCCAGGTCATTATGCATGATTGGTGGATCTATCTTTTCGTCAGCGCATTTGGGGAAGTGATTTTTGACGAAGAGCCAACGATTTTGTATCGGCAGCATCAGGGGAATGTTCTCGGCGGGAGCAACGAAGGGTGGATCATGAAATGGAAGAATCGATGGAACCGTTTCGTGAATGGAAAAAATCATTTTATTTTAAGCAAACAAGCGAGATTGTTCTATCGACTCTATAAAGAGCAGCTGACTTCGCAGCAGCAAAGGGATGTGCAGCAATTTTTGAACCAATTGGATCGCCAAGGGGTTAGCAGAATAAGTTATGCAGCAAAAATGCCCTTTTATCGCCAAGCCTCTCTTGATAACCTTGTTCTTAAGCTTATATATGCATTGAAGAAGGTATAAGTGGCGAGGCTATTCCTCCTTTCACCCCTTTGCCCATAATATGCTATACTTTCAATAGATAAACACAGCACTGAGGTCAGGAGTTTTTATAACATGGTTCAAACAGCAGATACTCCCTCACGGGTGGAATCGAGAAATGATAATACGTATGAACTGGATGTCAGCATCATCATTGTCAATTACAATACCCGTCAACTGACGCTGGACTGTTTGGCATCGGTGTATGCCTCCCACACTTCCTATCAGTACGAGATCGTCGTCATCGACAATGCTTCTCATGATGGCTCGGTGGAGGCAATCCGGACGGCATACCCGCAGGTCCGAATGATCGCCAATCGCGATAATACGGGATTCGCCGTTGCGAATAACCAGGGCATGAAGGTTGCCAGAGGGCGTTACATTTTGCTGCTCAACTCCGATACGGTCGTTCAGCCGGACACGCTGGAGGTTATGATTGGATTCATGGATCGCCATCCAGAGATGGGGGCATCCGGCTGCAAGGTGATTCTTCCGGATGGTTCGTTGGATAAAGCATGCAAACGTGGGTTCCCTACGCCATCGGCTTCGTTCTATTATGCCTTTGGTCTATCCCGCCTATTCCCTGACCGCCCGAAGTTTAACCAATATCAGCTGGGGCATCTTAGTCCGGATGATGAATATCCGATCGACTGCCTTGTTGGTGCGTTTATGTTGGTTCGCCGGGAGGTCGTGGAACAGGTTGGTGGGTTGGACGAAACCTTTTTCATGTATGGCGAAGATGTTGATTGGTGTTACCGCATCAAAGAGGCAGGTTGGGGCATTTATTATTACCCGCGTACATATATTGTGCATTACAAGGGTGCGAGTGCCCGGCGCAAACCTATGAAAATTGTCTATGAGTTTCATAGGGCGATGTGGGTTTTTCATCGTAAACATTATGCCAAGCGCTATAGCCTTTTTACGAACACGGCCGTATGGCTCGGCATTTCACTAAAATTTTCAATGTCTCTTATTCGCAATAAGCTCATCAGGTCGGCTCCACGGAAGAGTTCGTCATTAGGCCATGGGGCAGATCGAGAGACATCATCCGAGGTGAACACATGATTCGTCGTAATCAGCAATTTTTGACCCAACTGTATATTGCGGCTGATTTCATGGTGATACAGGCTTCTTTTTTAATGGCTTGGTGGATCAAATTTGAGAGCGATCTTCTGACTAACCATAGTGCGCTTCCGATCGAAAATTATTTTGTTTGGAGTATTGTGTACGGGGGGCTTGCAATCATCACGGGCCTGATGTCTTCCCTTTACGTGCCGAAACGCAAGAAACGTTTTGTGGATGAATTCATGAAATTGATCCAAATCCATGGTATCGCCTTCTTTATGTTAATGAGTTTGATGTTCTTTTTCAAAGAAGTGAACATCTCTCGCGCATATCTGGCCATGTACATGATCGGCAATGTTGCTTTTACCCTGATTTACCGGTATATCGTCAAGCTGCAGCTCCGAAGACTTCGCAAAAAGGGCTTCAATCGTCAGTTCGTGCTGATCTTGGGCGCAGGTTCTCTTGGCAAAAGGTTCTACAACAACCTCCGCAGTTATCCGGATCTGGGTTATGAAGTTCATGGGTTCCTTGACGATTATCGTTCTTGGGATCGAGAGGAGCAGCAGCGATACAAACCGATCCTGGGACGCATCGATCAATTGGAGGAAATCCTGTCGACACACCTGATCGATGAGGTCATCCTTGCTCTTCCGCTCGATGCGCATGACAAGTATCCGCATATTATTGACGTTTGCGAGAAGGCGGGAGTGCGAACGTTGATTATTCCCGACTTTTTTGACTATTTGCCGGCACGGCCTCATTTTGATAATTTTGCAGGCATGCCCATGATTAACGTGCGCGATATTCCGCTTGACATCGCCGTAAACCGCCTGTTGAAACGCGCATTCGACATCCTTTTCTCGTTGGCGGCCATCGTGCTCACCGCTCCAGTGATGCTTGTTGTCGCCGTGGGCGTACGATTGACGTCGCCTGGTCCGATCATTTTCAAGCAGGAACGGGTCGGGCTGAACCGGCGTACATTTTTCATGTACAAATTCCGCTCGATGAAGGTGATGCCTGAAGGAACGGTAGATACGGGATGGTCCACCCAGAACGACCCGCGCCGCACCTCATTCGGCAGCTTCATCCGACGTACCAGCCTGGACGAACTCCCGCAGTTCTTCAACGTGCTGTTGGGGCATATGAGCGTCGTTGGACCACGTCCCGAGCGGCCGTACTATGTGAACCAGTTTCGTGAGGAGATTCCCAAATACATGATCAAACATCACGTCCGGCCGGGAATTACGGGGTTAGCCCAGAGCAAGGGATTAAGGGGAGATACCTCTATTGAGGACCGCATTGAACAGGATATATTCTATATTGAGAACTGGTCGCTATTATTCGATATCAAAATCATTTGGGAAACGATCCGCAACGGCATGAAAAATGCTTATTGAATGAAACGGGCAATACCTTCCTCAAAAGTAGACGGCCACATCGTGTCATCATCCAAAAGTCGCCAATAGGCGACTTTTTTGTTTCCATTCCCCTAAAACCGGGTAGTTAGCAATAAACGCTGAACCCTGAAAGAATGAGTTGTTTTCCAGACTGAGATTGAAGCCGGGCTCAAGGATGTGAACGATATGAAACGATGGATTGCTCCCATAACGTTGTTGATCGTGACCGTGGGCATGCTGTTCTTTGCCTATGACAGCCAGAGCGAGGAGCAGCATGACGGTTTTACCGCTTATCGGTTGATTGCCCATGCGATGGGCAGCATCCGCGACCAGCCTTACACGAATGCCTACGAAGCGATGATCGCCAACTACGAAAAGGGCACGCGTGTGTTCGAGATCGACTTCATGCTGACGTCTGACCGCAAGGTGGTGGCGAGGCATGAATGGACGGCGAATATGAGCAAACTGCTGGGTCAAGATGAGGAGCTTCCCGAAGAAAAACAAGCCGGCCCGCTGACGCATGAGGAATTTATGAACACCCCCATTCTGGGCATGTACCAACCGATGGATGCAGACGGCATCATGGACGTGCTGGCCGAGTATCCCGACATGTACATCGTGACCGATACGAAGGAGCAGCAGGACGAGGATATCCGGCAGGTGCTCACGGCACTGGTGGATGCTGCGCAGGAGCGTGATCCGGCATTGCTCGATCGGGTCGTGGTCCAGATTTATAATGAAGCGATGCTGGAGTCGGTGAAGCAAATTCATGATTTTTCGTCCATTATCTATACATTGTATGCTACGCAGGATACGGAGGCTCAGGTGGTGGATTTTGTGCAAGATCATGACATTGCAGCGGTGACCATGCCCGAATACAAGGTGAACCGGGATTTCGTTGCCAGGCTGAAACGGGCAGGGGCGGTTACGTACGTGCATACGATCAATGAAACGGATCAGGTGGCCAATTATGAAAAATGGGGCGTGTACGGCGTATATTCCGACGTGCTGACCGAAGAGGAAATCGAGCGGATGAACACCCGCGTTGCGTGGAAGCCGTAGTTGGCTTCCTTTTTTGTTCCCCTTTTTATGCGAACATTGACACTCACTCCCTGCTGGCATAGACTTAGTTTACAAGTGTTTTGAAGATGCAGAAGAACCTCTGGAGGAATGTTCGTTGATCGATATGATAAAGCAGTGGAGACATGTTTTTAAGCTCGACCCGGATCGGGAAATTACCGATGAAGCATTGGATCGCGTATGCATGTCGGGAACCGACGCCATCATGGTGGGAGGTTCGTCGGGAGTGACTTATGACAATACGGTAGACCTCATGTCCAGAGTGCGGCGTTATGAACTGCCGTGTGTGCTCGAAGTTTCCGATTTGGAGGCGGTGGTGCCAGGCTTCGATGGTTACCTCATTCCAATGGTGCTTAATACGACGGACAGCCAGTGGCTGATCGGACAGCACCAGCGTGCCATCGAGCAATACGGTTACCTGATTCCCTGGGACGAGCTCATTGCGGAAGGGTATATCGTGCTTAATGCCGATTCGACCGTGGCCAGAATGACGGGGGCAGACACCCATCTGAGCACAGAGGCGGTGGTGGCGTATGCCCAGACTGCGGAACGGTTGATGGGACTGTCCGTCGTGTACCTGGAGTACAGCGGCACGTTTGGGGATATGGAGCTGGTTGCGCAAACGCGCCGAAAGCTGGAGCGGGCGCATTTGATTTACGGTGGGGGCATCGATGGAGCCGAGAAAGCGGCCCAGGCTGCCCAGGCGGCAGATACCGTTGTCGTTGGCAATATCGTATACAGCGATTTGGCGAAGGCACTGGAGACGGTGCAGGCCGTTAAAGCCTCGGTGTAGCGTCCGAATCGGCTAACGGAGATCCGTTTGGCGTTTTCCAATCTCTCCTGAAACAAGTATGGCGGGCAATGCTTCCCATTCTCCCATTTCTCCCGCATAATCTGTTAAAATAAAGCTTTGCCTCGCAACTGTTCACGTGCAAGACCGAATTCATCACGAAAGGAGCATGCATGCATGCAACCTGTAAATATACATGACGCCATAGCCCGGCTGAATACGCCTCAGCGTCAGGCCGTCGAAGCAACCGACGGTCCCCTGCTGATTATGGCGGGAGCGGGCAGCGGCAAAACCCGGGTGCTGACGCACCGGATCGCATACTTGATCGCTACACGGAAGACCCCGCCGTGGGGCATTTTGGCGATCACGTTTACGAACAAGGCCGCGCGCGAGATGCAGGATCGGGTAGCCCAGCTGGTCGGCCGCGACGGCCGCGACATTTGGGTATCCACCTTCCACTCGATGTGCGTGCGCATTTTGCGCCGCGACATCGAACGGATCGGATTTACGTCCAATTTCAGCATTCTGGACTCTTCGGACCAACTGTCCGTGATTCGCAGCTGCATGAAGGACCAGAACATCGATACGAAAAAGTTCGAGCCGAAGGCCGTTCAAGCGATGATCAGCACGGCCAAGAACGAACTGATCGGACCCGAACAATACGAACGCAAGGTCGGGGATTATTTCGAAGGCATCGTGGCCAAGATCTACACCATGTACCAGAAACGGCTGAAAGCGAACAACTCGCTCGACTTTGACGATCTCATTATGGCTACGATCCAATTGTTCAAGGAAGTGCCGGAAGTGCTCGATTTCTATCAAAAGAAATTCCAGTACATCCATGTGGACGAGTATCAGGATACGAACCGTGCCCAGTACATGCTGTGCCGCATGCTGGCAGACAGCCACCACCGCATCTGCGTCGTGGGCGATAGCGACCAGTCGATCTACCGCTGGCGCGGTGCCGACATCAGCAACATTTTGAACTTTGAGCAGGACTATCCCGAAGCGCGCACCATTATGCTGGAGCAGAACTATCGTTCCACGTCCAACATCCTGAACGCGGCGAATGGAGTCATTGCCCTGAACTCGGGCCGCAAACCGAAGAAATTGTGGACGGACAAGGAAGGCGGAGCGAAGATCAAGGTGTACCGTGCCGATTCCGAGCATGATGAAGGGTATTTCGTTACCTCCGAAATTAGTAAAAACGCAAAGAACGGAAAATCCTATCAGGATCATGCCATCTTGTACCGGACCAATGCCCAGTCCCGGGTGATCGAGGAAATTTTGATCAAATCGGATATCCCGTACCAGATCGTCGGCGGCATCAAGTTCTATGACCGGAAAGAGATCAAGGACATTCTGGCATACCTGCGCCTGCTCTCCAACCCGGACGACGATATCAGCTTGACCCGGATCATTAACGTGCCGAAGCGCAGCATCGGCGACACGACGGTGGCCAAGCTGGCTGCGGCCGCGGCTGAACGCGGCGTATCCATCTATCGCGTGCTGCAAGTGGTGGATGACCTCGGCTTTGCAGGACGTACGCGTAATGCACTCGTTGAATTTTATGACATGATTGCTGCATTGCACCAAATGGTCGAGTATTTGTCGGTGACCGAGCTGACAGAGAAAATATTGGAGATGAGCCAGTACCGCACGGAAATGCAGGCCGAGAATACGCTCGAGTCGAAAGCAAGGTTGGAAAATATCGAAGAGTTCCTGTCGGTTACGATGGAATTCGAGAAAAACAATGAAGACAAGACGCTTGTATCCTTCCTGACGGATTTGGCGCTGATTGCCGACATCGATACGATGAATGACGATGAGGAAGACCGCAGCGACGCGGTAACCCTCATGACGATGCACAGTGCGAAGGGGCTGGAATTCCCAGTCGTGTTCATCATCGGCATGGAGGAAGGCGTATTCCCGCACAGCCGTGCGTTCATGGATAACGAAGAGTTGGAGGAAGAGCGCCGCCTGGCCTATGTGGGCATTACACGGGCGGAGGAACAATTGTTCCTTTCCTGTGCACAGATGCGGACGCTGTTCGGCCGGACTACGGCGAATCCGCCTTCGCGTTTCTTGGACGAGATTCCCGACGAGCTGAAAGAAGACACGCAAATGGCGCGTGACCGATATCGCCGCGGCAGCAGTACGGGTGGCGGTTCTTACGGCGGACGCGGGTTGGGCAGCACCGGTGGCAGCAATTTCGGCAGCGGCGGAAGCAAGCTGTTCGACCGTCAGAGCCGCGGCGGTTCTTCGGCGACGTCCTCGGTTACTTCGGCTGCGTCTTCTCGCGTGACCATGAGCACACCGTCGGTTTCGTCGAAGCCTGCTTCTGCAGCGGACGGATCAGGTGCGTTCAAAGCCGGCGACAAAGTACAGCATGGCAAATGGGGGACAGGAACCATCGTTGCCGTCAAAGGGACGGGTAACGATACGGAGCTGCAGATTGCATTTCCGGCCCCGGTTGGCGTCAAACGCCTGCTTGCCGGTTTTGCCCCGATCACCAAAGTGGAATAATAAATCTTGCAACGGAACGAACGCCAGACCTGCTCTGACGTTCGTTCTACATAATGACGTGCTTTAAACAACAACACATATAAACCATTTAAATACGGAGGGATGGCCCCATATGGATCCGATGCACCGGATGGAGCAACTCGTAACCGAGCTCAATCAGCATAACTACCAGTATTACACGTTGGACCAGCCGCAGATCAGTGACAAGGAGTATGATCTTCTGTACGACGAACTGGTTACGCTGGAACGGGAAAGCGGCATCGTTTTGCCGGATTCGCCTACGCAGCGCGTGGGTGGTGAACTGCTTAAGGGATTTGAACCGCATCGTCATCTATCCCCGCTGTGGAGTTTGGACAAAGCCCAGAACATGGAGCAGCTGAGAAGTTGGAATGCCCGTGTGATCAAGCTGGTGAACGACTACAACAGCAAAAATCCGGATCATCCTCTGCCGGACCCCGGTTATGTCATTGAGCTGAAATTTGATGGTCTTACCCTGAACCTGACGTATACGAACGGTGAACTCGTTCAGGCATCCACGCGCGGCAACGGCACGGTGGGCGAAGGCATTTTGGCGCAAGTCAAAACGATCAAATCGGTTCCGCTCAAGATCCCATATACGGCGGGAACGATTGAAGTGCAGGGCGAGGGCATCATGAACCTGTCCGTATTGAGCAGATATAACGAGACGGCCGCCGAACCGCTCAAAAATGCGCGCAATGCCGCCGCGGGCGCGCTGCGCAACCTCAATCCGAAGGTCACTGCGGAACGCAGGCTGAATGCTTATTTTTACAATGTCGGGTACTCGGACAATCTTCGGTTCGCCACCCATCAGGAGATGATGGACTTTCTGCGCGAAAACCGTTTCAAAGTAAACCCGTCGATCACATACTTTCATGAGTTCGAGGATGTGGTGGAGCAGCTGGACGCCATTCAGGAAAACAGGGATCAGCTTGATTATCTCATCGATGGGGCGGTCATCAAGATTACGGACATGCGCACCCGCGAAGTGTTGGGATATACGGACAAGTTCCCTCGCTGGGCCGTTGCGTTCAAGTTCGAGGCGGAAGAGACGACGACGGTCCTGAAGTCGGTGGATTGGAACGTAGGACGTACCGGAAAGGTCACGCCGCTCGCACGTGTCGAGCCGGTCGAGCTGGCAGGGGTTACGGTTCAGAACTGCACGTTGAACAACGTGGGGGACATCGAGCGCAAAAACCTGAAATTCGCATTGGGCACGCGCGTGTTCATCCGCCGTTCCAATGACGTCATTCCGGAAATTCTCGGAAAAGTAACCGAAGAAAATGACGGAGAGGAGATCGTCTATCCGGAAAGTTGCCCTGCCTGCGGTTTCCCGCTCGAGCAGCGCGGAGCGCACCTGTTCTGCAACAACCGATTGGCATGCAAACCGCAGACCGTGGCACGCATTGCCCATTTTGCATCCCGTGATGCCATGGATATCGAAACGTTCAGCGAGAAGACAGCCATCCAGCTGTATGATGAATTGAGCGTTCGCGAACCGGCAGAGCTCTATACCCTTCAATTCGAGGATTTGGTGAAGCTGGAGCGGTTCGGCGAGAAAAAGGCGAATAACCTTTTGGCGGCACTGGAGAAAAGCAAGGATCGCGACCTCGCTTCGTTCCTGTATGCCCTGGGCATTCCGAACACCGGTAAAACGACGACAAAAATGCTGGCCGATCATTACCGCGACCTCCATGCGATCATGAACGCTACCGTGGAAGAGCTCATTGAGCTTCCGGACGTGGGCGGCATCGTCGCCGAGAGCATTGTAGCTTTCTTTGCGGACCCGTTCATGCAAGCAGCCATCGAGAAAATGTTGAGCCTTGGCGTCAAGGCTCAGGCTCCGGAAGCTCCGGCGGCCGTTGTGCAGGATTCATTCTTCAGCGGCAAAACGGTGGTGCTTACCGGCACCCTGCATCAACTGACCCGGGACGAGGCTACGCAGCGTCTGGAGGCACTTGGTGCCAAAGTGACCGGCAGCGTATCCAAGAAGACCGATCTGGTCATCGCCGGCGAGAAAGCAGGCAGCAAGCTGGCGAAAGCGCATGATTTGGGCATTCCTACGATCGAGGATGAGGATGAGCTTGTAAGGCTGCTGAATCAAGGATAATGAAACACGGACGAACTGAAACGAAATAACGCAAAGAATCCCCGGTAGCTGCATTGACGCGGCTAGCGGGGATTTTTATTTTTGAGTGAATTTGGGGAAGAATATCAACGGATGTTTGGAAGGCGGGCGACCGCTCCTGTAAGCCAGGCATCTTTATCATATCCGCGTTCCTCCCAATATCCGATATGTTCGCCGGAAATCAGCTCAATCCGGTTTAGCCATTTTACCGACTTATAAGCATACATTTGCGGGGTGATCAGGCGTACCGGACCGCCCAGATCGGCAGGGATCGGCTTGCCGTCATGCATGACGGCGATCATGATGTCGTCCATTTGCGCCTGGTCAAGGGTAATCGCATCGGTGTAGACGCCATCGGCGGAATAAAACTTGACGCTGTGGGCTTCGGGTTGGACTTTGGCCTGTGCGAGAAAATGCCTGAGCGGAATGCCCTCCCACGTATTTTTGTACACCGACCATCCGGTAACGCAGTGAAAATCGCTAACCTGTACGGTCCGCTGCAGCTTGACGAATTGCTCCCAGTTCCATGCCTGCGCATGCTCAACCAGACCGTCGACGCGGAAAGACCAGTTTTCATTGGAGAACGAAGGGATCGGGGTTACCGTATACACACGGAAACGGCCTTCTGCCCCGCCGCCAATCGGAGGATTGGAGGAAAAGTGCGGTTGAGGAGCGGGCACCATCCGATTGGGATCGTTGGCCAGCAATTCTTCCATGCTGGTGCTGGTATTCAGGTTTTTTCCTACCCATGAAACAAACGTGGGCCCGAGCGTAACGGCAAGTCCTGCTCCGACTGCAGCTTTGAGAAAAGCACGCCGGGTGTAAACAGGCTGTGGCGTTTTTTGGCGTACGGTATTTTCTGGATATTGGCTTTTTTGGCTCTTGGAAGCCGGAGGTGCTTTGGTACTTGAAACAGGAAGGGAAATCGCATCGTCGGTAATGGGACGGATGGTTCTTCGAGAGGGCTCCTTAAGCCACTTGGATCGCGTAATCGAATGGTAGCTCATATAAGGAAGGCCCACCCAGGTCAACGCATCGTGAACCAACAGTGCGGCATTGGACCACCGGGGACCGGAAAGCTTGAACTGCCACAGTACAATTCCCGACAAAATCCATCCCATAAGCAGCGTAAGTACAACGATGGTATTGGTTCGCTGCCAAGGTTTGTTCCGGAGCTGCTTCCAATGCTTGCCCGCGAGCAGTAAGTAGTAACCGACCGGGACCAGCATCATCAGACCAGCGACAATATGCAGCCATTTCAGCCATATCCGCCCGATGCCGAGCAATTCCCGCCAGAATGCCCCGACAAGCATCAGTCCAGTAACTGAAAGGATGAGCACTATCCAGGCATTCCAGGCGTGAATAGAGACCAGCTTTTTGCCATACCCTTTGCGGGCGGAATTCAACCACTTCTTCAAAAACGATCACCTCGCTATAAAGTGGGTTGCTGTAAACTAAAGAAGCGTCTTTAATTTCATATACTTCATTATAAAGGTTTATGGATGGGAGACCAAACTCGATAGGGTAGTGAGAAAAAGGTTGGAATACAGGTATATAGCGGTGGCAATCAGTAAATATATAAAAATTTAAATAATATGCTTGCATTAAAAATTCATTCGTGATATATTATTTTTTGTCGCTTCGGACAGATGATTGTTGAAACGCTCCGAAAGCTGTCGAAAAAAGTGTTGACAAGAAAATGGTCGACATGATATGATAAGATTCCTGTCCGGGACAAACGTCTTGTGGACAATCAAGTTCCTTGAAAACTGAACAAATGATAAGCAATTGTGCAATACAATGAATCGTCAGATTCAAATGAGCTAATCGCTCTTTTCAATACCTCAGATGATTTTCATCACGATTAACCTCGTGACCGAAATTCATCTTTAT
>NZ_JAVYAE020000010.1:41374-259684 GCF_032334105.1 Paenibacillus hubeiensis | reverse complement strand
GCTACATGCCGAACAGCCGATTGTAGAGCGATACTATCCGTTTTTTTCAACCAAGGATGTTCTTGCTTTAGATCTGGGAGCTGCGTGGCACAAGCATGGTACGACAAGCCCTTGCCCGTGGCGTCAAACGTATCCTTCCATTGCCCCAGAAAATGGTTGAACACAAACCGGCAACATCCAAACATCTGATGAATCCACTGCTGCTGTGTACGATTGGGGTAGATCCGATACTTGTATGCTTTATGGAAGAACATGCCATGCACCTCCGTTCCTTGCAATTATCATAGCACATATGTTCGGTTCCGAATAGAAAAAAATGGCAATTCACCCCCCACCTAAAGCTGACGCTTTTGAGGAGGGAGTCTTCTCGCCTTCAACGAAAGTCATTTATACCAGGCGGGATATTCGAACTTTTATGGATACACCCATTCCGAAAGATACCATTGACCGGATACTGCATGCGGCCCATCACGGTCCATCGGTCGGCTTCATGCAGCCATGGAGCTTTATTTTGGTGACGGAGGAACATACGAAATCCCGCCTCGCCTGGGCGGCCGACAAAGAGCGGAGAGCGCTCGCCATCCACTATGAGGACGAAAAGAAAGAACGCTTCCTCGGCATCAAAATCGAAGGTCTCATGCAGGCCCCGCTCACGATCTGCGTCACGTCCGATCCGACCCGCGGCGGGTCCCATGTCCTTGGGAGAAATTCCATTCCCGAAACCGACCTGATGTCCACCGCCTGCGCCATTCAGAACATGTGGCTTGCCGCTTGCGCCGAAGGGCTTGGTATGGGCTGGGTCAGCTTTTACAAGAAAAACGACGTTAGAGACATCCTGAACATTCCTCCGCATATCGAACCTGTCGCTTTACTGTCCATTGGATATACGGAGCATTATCCGACGAAACCGATTCTGGAAACGGCCAACTGGGAAAAAAGAAGAGATTTGCAGTCGGTCATTTATCATGGACGATGGGGCAACGCCGAGGAAATGTAGCTCATAAGGCTGGCAGCTACAGCAAATGATCCTCCAACTGTTCCAGCACCACGCTCCACCAGGCATCTTCACTGGCTAAGCTGGCGGGATCCTTTTCGATATAATATGCTCGAAGTTCCTGAACGGCTTTCTCTCGCGCGGCAATTGAGGTGCTCTCGTTTCCGGGTTTGATCTCCCCGCGCCGAAAGGCTTCCAGCTTCAGTCTAGCCTGCTCCGCCGTGAGGATCGTCGGTTCTTCCCGGGTGGAAAATTGCTGCATAACATCTGCATAACGCTTCAGAAATTCGACGAATGCGGCCAAGGAAGCGTTGATTCGGCCAAGCTCGCCCGTCTCCGCATCCATGGTGCAGACTCGGCCCGTTCCCGTTTCCACGCAAAGCCAGGCAGCAGTTTCTTCCCACTCGTATCCGATCGGAAACAGTTTCAGCTTTCCTTCTTTGTCCGTGATGAAATCTCGGTCCGTACGAGGTTGAAAATGAACGCCAAGCACGTCTTCATCGTTATGGCGCAGCTGCGGCAGGCCCTGTTCCAACAAAAGCCGACGCGTTTCCTCCGGCAAACATGCGGCCTCGACCAACGTCTGATCGTAACGAATATACGGTATTGCTTCGTCCATTCCCCCACCTCCGTTTGATATTGCTAATATTATAATCACCCACGGTGATGCCAGCAATCCGGCGTAGAACCTAAAAAAACCTCTATCGATGAATTCAGGGGAAGGCAGACTGCGTTTTGGCAGCCGTTTTTGCCCCTACAGTCTGCATGTATTGAAAAAACCCTGCGATCTTCATGCGAAGACCCAGGGTTTTTGAACCATTCTATATTTGTCGTCCAGCTTGATCCGTGCCGGGCAAATTATACATTGAAACGGAAATGCATGACGTCGCCGTCCTGCACCACATACTCTTTACCTTCGAGGCGAAGCTGCCCGCGCTCTTTGGCGCCATTCATGGAACCTGCAGCAACCAAATCCTCGTAGGATACCACCTCTGCACGGATAAATCCACGCTCGAAGTCACTGTGGATGACGCCCGCCGCGCCTGGAGCTTTCGTTCCTTTGCGGATGGTCCACGCGCGTACTTCTTGCACGCCAGCAGTGAAATACGTGTACAGGCCGAGCAATTTGTAAGCCGCCTTAATCAGGAGGTTCAGGCCGGAATCCTGAATGCCGAGCTCTTCGAGGAACATTTGCTTGTCCTCGCCTTCCAGCTCGGAAATCTCTTCTTCCACCTTCGCGCTGATCGGCACGACTTCCGCGTTCTCGGCAGCAGCGAACTCTTTTACTTTTTGTACATATGCATTGTTGGCCACATCGCCGATTTCATTCTCGGACACGTTGGCCGCATACAGCACAGGCTTCAGGGTCAACAAGTGCAGATCGCGGATGATCAGGCGCTCATCGTCGGTCAGGTCCATGCTGCGCGCCGGTTTGTCTTCATACAAAACAGCCTTCATGCGCTCAAGCAATTCCACTTCCTGCGCGTATTGTTTGTTGCCGCCCTTCATGTTTTTCTTGGAACGTTCGATACGCTTCTCCACGCTCTCGATATCGGCTAGGATCAGCTCCAGATTGATCGTCTGAATGTCGCTGATCGGATCGATCTTGCCGTCCACATGCGTGATGTTCTCGTCCTCGAAGCAGCGAACGACATGCACGATCGCGTCCACTTCGCGGATATGAGCCAAGAACTTGTTTCCAAGCCCTTCACCTTTGCTCGCGCCGCGCACCAGACCCGCGATATCCACGAATTCGAATGCCGTAGGTACCGTTTTCTTCGGTTCTACTAGTTCGGTCAGTTTGTCCAGTCGCTCATCCGGCACTTCCACGATGCCCACGTTAGGATCGATCGTGCAGAACGGATAGTTGGCCGATTCGGCACCAGCTTGCGTGATTGCGTTAAACAGCGTGGATTTCCCGACGTTCGGAAGACCCACGATACCAGCTTTCAAAGCCATGTATATGACAACTCCTCATTCATTACTTGTTCGGTTCGAATAATCCTACTCATTATATATGACAAGCACCGGTGCATCAAGGAAGTTTGCCAATTCCATGCGCACCGGAGCAGGAAAATCATCCACAATCTTCTATGAGCCTTGGGTCAAATTACGTTGCTGAGATCTGTTAGCGTTGGATCACGCTTCATATCGGCCACATAAGGTGGCTGATGTTCGTTAGCGCCCGAGCTCCTTGTACATGGTCATGTCCGTAATGGCATACCCCATCTTGCGGTATAACTCGCTCGCCCGCACATTATGCCCGAATACATGCAGCCCGATGCGATTCACGCCAAGACCCGCAGCCGCTTGCTCCAAGGCGGCCATCGCTTCTGTTCCATATCCTTTACCGCGATGCTCCTCTTCGACGACGATGTCGAGCAGAAACGCCTCTTTCCCGCGCAGATGCTCCGTCACGTTAAACCAGATATATCCCACATTTCCGTCCACCTCATGCATAAGGTTGTATATGTACGCTCCCTTCGTCTGCAGGCCCTCCGGCAAAAATCGGCGATAGGACTCACGGGATAACTGCTCCGCCTCTTCTTCCGCCCATGTGCCCGCTTCCACTTTATCCAGAGCAAAGTCCTTAATGCCCCGGTCCAGAAAACGCGCAAACTCCTGATCATTCATTTGTACCAATTGCATCTGATGTCCCCCCATTTCAGATAAACCAACGAAAATATAATGGTGAAAGAAGAATGTATGTAATCATAATACTTCGCGCCATAACTATGTTAAAATATATAGGCGAGCGACCCGCCAAAAGTTTCTCGCCCAAAGTCGATTGGATTATTCCATCGGCTTTTCTATTTTAACATGATTGTATTGATTGATCAGATCATCAAGGACCATAGATTGCTGTATAACAAGGGGATGTAGAAGATCTCCATATTCCAACTTTAATTGATAGAGCTTCTGTCTCGCTGCTTCGATCTGCAACTTGAGCTTGCCACATTCCATATTCACCCCTCCCTGTTGTAACATTTTAGACTGTTCTGCTAATTAGTAGGAAAACAAGTGAACTCCAACACAGTTTGGTCATCATCGTCTGCAGTCATGTTGGTTAGCCTCTGGCTACATATCCCTCTTCAAAAACACAGCAAAAAAGACATGCCTAATACGAAAAAGCCCCTTCGAAGTAGACGGATTTAACCAGTCTGCTTGAGGGGCATACCACATTTAAGAATACCTTTATTATTGAATTATTCGTTAACTTCCAAGCCCGCGGCTGTTCGTTGTCATTTTGACAGAAGACGTTAATGTTCATGTATATTAGTGAATACTATTAGGAAAATCAAGTTCCCATGCCATGACCATTAGTTGTCATAATTGTGGGATGGTTTATTTCGATGGGGTTCGGTTGAGCAGTCGGAAAAATGACTCCTGCCGCGATACTACATGTAAATATGAATAGTGCCAACTTCATTTTCATTCGTTTTCACACCTTCCCAATCAATTTTTTGTAACGCAGTTTGGCTTCTTCAACTGCATAATACCGAAATTTTTCAAACAATTTTATACATTTCAGCATACCGTCTTTATTCTTAATTTCAATAGCAAAATCCAAACCACTAAGGATCATCTCAAAGCCCCTATTATAATCTTGATTTGTTAGATAATATGTACCTAGGCCCACAAGCAAAGTACCATATTGATCATTCGTATATTGCTCACTGATTTTTCCAATACGGTTACTTTGTTCTTGGTACATGAAATAAGATTCATACGCTTCAAGAACTGAATTAATGTTAATATCAAATCGATTCGCTGCAGTCACAATTGCGCATAAAGCAGGGAAGATCTCGTTCTCTCTTTCAGAGATATAGTTTAGATAATCTTGGATAACCTCTGTTTTGCCTGACATTAACTCATATAAATAACGATTGCCTTCTGCCCATTCCTCGAACTGATGGATAACAATGATCTCCTCGTCGCTCGGGTCACTTACCCAGCTATAATCCGTGTACAAAGAGACATATTGAAGTGCTTTTTCATATTCTTCATAGTAATAACAAGCCTCTCCAAGTGCCAAATATGCGTATAAAACATAGAATATAATCTGCTTTTTAGGGTTATCTTTCGCTACTCTGGCTGTTTCCTTCAGCTCATAATGGATCATTGCTTTTAACTTTAACTGATCAGCAAGTATCTTCACTTTATCCCATCGGCGCAATGAAGCATACACATTAATCAGGTCGTTCAGACCATCTAGCTGATAAGGCTCGTCAAGCCTGTCTACAAAAAACTCAAATTGAGTAGCTAGGGCAAGATTGCTCATCTGATCTTTGGAAAGCCCGATCGTGAACAAACGATACTGACTGAGAGCCAATCGTTCAGAGTGTTGCATTTTCTCGCTCTCGGCTACACAACGATATAAGGGCTTGGCGGCCTCAAGCTTCCCTTCACGATATAACTGCTCGGCCAACTCAAACAAAAGGGGCGCATAGGAAAGATTATCCATAATCAGATTAACAGCTTCTTCCATACACGCGACCTTACCGAGTTCGGCACAACGGTATAGAAAAGGCCTAAGTCTTCGCCAATCCGGGCTTGTATGTACAAAACACTCATTTATGTATAACTCATAGAAATAACCCTCAGTCAAACCCATCCCGGCAGTAAGCCGGTCCAGTTGTTGCATGCCTATAGGGCGTAGTCCGTTCAGCGTTCCACTCAACGTCCCTGAATTAATACCCGATATCTCCGAAAAATGATTGAGTGTCATATTGTTTCTTTTTAAATAGTCTTCTAAATGATCACGTATCGTGGCTACTGAGTTCAAAAGGACACCACCTTTCAAAAAAATTAAGCAACGGTCAATAAAACTATACAATATTTTTACATTTAATTTCAATATTTTACTTGTAAATAATTTACTTTTCTTATTAGAATACTTGTCAGCATTGCTCAATGGTTGTCAAAGATGGTCCCAAGGGTGCTTGGGGGCCTACATCAATTGAAAGTGCTCAAGGTCTGGAGTTCACAATACAACATCCGTAAGAAATGACAAAGCAGCATCCATTACGTTTGACGTCTATCGATAACATCATTAGAAATAGCCTGATTTAGAAACCTTAGATAATATGGTTAACACTATGCGGAAATTGCAGGACATGACTGTTAGAGTACACACCAAATGATAAGGGATAAAAACACAAACTGGGCTAAACATTGTCACGAAGCGTATGGCTTTCCCACTTTTAAAGATAAACATAAAAAATCCATCCACTTTTTACTTTGGACGGATTTTTTGTGTTTCTGATGATTAGGTTAGTACGCACTCAGCAAAAATTAGCACTTCATACGGAGTGCGACAAGAGATTAACAGCATGCGGGAACAGTTCGATCCATTTCAATCCACACACTCATATAGAGCGCGACCTCACCCTGTGGGAACCCCTGAATTTGAGGCAGCCTGATTTCAATCCACGCACTTATATAGAGTGCGACAGGAGTCACACATGTATTTTGTAACCCCGTGTTACAATTTCAATCCACGCACTCATATAGAGTGCGACAATCTCGGACGCGAGTTGATTCATGCAAAAGTATTATTTCAATCCACGCACTCATATAGAGTGCGACGAGTCTGCTTTGGTGTCAAGCATTACCACGCGTGGATTTCAATCCACGCACTCATATAGAGTGCGACAGCGAAAATACACGTAATAAAGTCACATAACGTAGACATAATTACGTATTACCTCTAATTATAACAAATACTATCCACATTTGTGGCAAAAGAAGCCTAAATTCAAAATCAGTGTTGCCAAAAGGTCACAAAATGAGGTTTTCGACAAAATTCGAGGTGCGAATCCCCCGGGAAAATCATGTGAGCTTGAGGTTCGCACCGAACATGTGAAGGAGAGCAAAAAAATATCACTTCATCGTTTCAACGCCGTTCCACCAAACGGCTCGTCATCCGCAATTCCTCGATTCGACCCGCGCCGATGCCGAACATGACGGTGCGCAGCTCGAATTCGACCTGCTCCAGCCGCTGATCCAGTGCCTCGTCCGAGGCTACGGCCGACTCCAGCAGCGAGCGTCCGAAACCTGCCAGATCAGCCCCCAATGCAATTGCTTTGGCTGCATCCACCCCATTATACAGGCCGCCGCTGCCAATCAGCGCGCTTTCGGGATTCATGGCACGTACGTCGCGGATGCAATCCGCCGTCGGAATGCCCCAGTCCGCAAAGGCTTCCGCCGCCGCACGCCGAACCGGCTGCTTGTTCCGGAATTTCTCCACCTGCACCCAGCTTGTGCCGCCGGCTCCGGCCACATCGACAAAAGCTGCCCCGGCTTCATACAACTGACGTGCCGTTGAACCATCGATGCCCCAGCCCACTTCCTTCACGCCAACCGGAACGTCCAGCACCCGGCACAAACCCTCGATCTGCTTCAGCAGCCCGCCGAAATTGGTATTGCCTTCAGGCTGGAAAATTTCCTGCAGTCCGTTCAGGTGCAGCACCAGCATGTCCGCCCCGGCAATATCGATGGCGCGCCGGAACTCGTCCGGTCCAAAGCCGTAATTCAACTGCACCGCTCCCAGATTGGCAATCACCGGAATATCGGGGGCCCAGCGCCGCACATCGAACGTATGCGCAAGGTCCGGCTGCTCCACGGCAGCCCGGATCGAACCTACGCCGAGCGTCCAGCCCCGCGCATTCGCCACGCGCGCGAGCCGTTCGTTTATCGCGCCGGTCGTATCGCTCCCTCCAGTCATCGAACTGATGAGCAGAGGCGTGCGCAGTTTTTTGCCGATAAATGACGTTTCCAGACTCAACGCGTCGAAATCCAGCTCCGGCAGCGGGTTATGCCGGAAAGCATACCGTTCCAAGCCGGTGGTGATCCCTTCTCCCGCAACCTGTTCCTGCAGGCATAGACGGACATGCTCCAGCTTCCGTTCGCTCGTCGGGACTTCGGGAAGCAGCCGTCTGGCCGCTCTTTCTTGTTCGTTCATGATGCAACCCCCTTATGTGAAATGCCCGCATACAACTCTACCCAGTATACCGTTCCCAAAAGTCGATGGAAAGGGAGCCCGGTACGCTAATCCAAGCAAAACCGCTCCGACCCGCTCACCGACAAGCTGCCCTTACAGCGTGACGATCAGCGTGCCATCAACGGATGCATATCACCCCAAAGAATCACAGCCCATCTACATCCCTGTTTCGATTGCCTGGGCGGGGCAAAAGGTCAATACCTTGGACAGATGCGGATAGATCGGGAATAGGTGGAAAAACTGATAGAAGCGCCGCGAGATCCATCAGCCAGTGCAATCCTGACTGTTTTTCCGTGTACAACCGATATTCAGCGCTCCTGAACCTGTGGATTGCAAGGCACGCATCATTGATTTGCTGGATGCCGTCCCCGCTGCATTCCGTTTTTTTGCGTCAGCCGCTGCAAACCTGTGGTAATGGTAGACAACATGCACCCGGGCTTTGGCCCATAAGCCAGTCTGTTTCCGCATTTACATTCCGATCCTGCCGGATCAAGGGAGGCATCATATGATTTTTTCTCATCGCCATCGCAATCGGTCAGACCCGCGCAGAGCCGTCAGACGTTTTCCGTACATAAGGACATTATTGGGTTTGCTCGCCTTATGGCTCGTCGCCGTTATGGCGTACCAGACATACAAACCTCTGCCGCCCGGCATCTCTTATGCAAGCCCGGAGTATAGGGTGAAGGATGTGAAGTTTTTGTACGATCTGACCTTTCCTTCCGGAGACGGGCAGGTCGAGCATGAACAGCAGATTTTCCAGCGGATGCTTCAGGTCGTCGAACATGCAGAACAATTCGTCGTCGTCGACATGTTTCTTTTTAACGACTATCAGCATAAAGGGCAGCATTTTCCGCCCGTCAGCAGGCAGTTCGCGGATGCACTCATCGCCAAAAAAAAGCAGCATCCCGACATGCCCATCCTGTTTATCACGGATGAAATCAATACCAATTACAATTCCGCGCCCAACCCTCTGCTCGAAAGAATGAAGCACGCCGGCATCGAGGTCGTAATTACGAATGATGACCCGTTAAGGGACTCTACCCCGATCTACTCTGCCGTTTGGCGGACGTTCTTTCAGTGGTTCGGGCAGGCCGGGGAAGGCTGGATTCCCAATCAGATGGCGAGCGATGGCCCGAAGATGACCTTGCGTTCCTATTTAAAGCTTTTGAACATCAAAGCGAATCACCGCAAGGTGGTCACCAGCGAAAAGTCGGCCGTCATTTCATCCGGCAATATCCATGATGCCAGCGTTTACCACTCCAACATCGCCTTTGAAGTAAGCGGTCCCGTCATCGCAGACATTCTGGCAACCGAGCAAGCCGTGCTGGACATGTCCGGCGGCGGACAGGTTCCCGTATACGATCCGCCCGCTCAAAAAAACGACGGAGAGGCGCGCATCCGCTACTTGACCGAGGGAAAAGTGAACGATGCCGTCCTTCAGGAGATCGGCGCGACCGAACAAGGAGACGTGCTCTGGATGGGCATGTTTTACATCGCTTCCCCGATGGTGCTGGATGCCCTGCTGGACGCCTCGAAAAGAGGCGTGGATATCCGCCTGGTGCTTGATCCGAACGAAAATGCCTTCGGGCGATCGAAGCTTGGGATTCCGAACCGCCCTGTCGCCGAAGAGCTGCATGACAAATCGGGAGGGAACATCCATATCCGGTGGTACAACACCACGAAGGAACAGTATCATACCAAGCTGATGTACATCGACAAGTCGAGTGGGGATGACATCCTGCTCGGCGGATCATCCAATCTCACTCCCCGCAACCTCAATGATTACAATTTGGAAAACGACCTGTGGGTCGCGGCTCCGTCGGATCATCCTTCCATGCATAAGGCAGCCGATTATTTTGAAAGAATATGGTACAACAACGATGCCGTATTCACCCTGAGCTTGAAAGCATTTCAGGAAAAAACGACGTTTCTGAAGCGAATCGCCTATAAACTGCAGCTTGTGTTGGGCTTTACGACCTTTTGAAAGAATGGCCCTTTCCATCCGTCTGTCCTATTTGCGGGCAGGCGGATTTCATATGACACTTGACACGGGATGTGAAATATGAAAATATAATCACCTAACGACCGTTAGGAAGGTGAATGAATATGACTGCAACATCCATTCGGGATGCCGCCCTGATCCATTTTGCGAGAGACGGGTATGAAGGTGCCTCCCTCCGTGCCATCGCGGATGAAGTCGGCATCAAAAAGCCGTCCATATATGCGCATTTCAGCAACAAGGATGACCTGTTTTTGCACACGTTGTCCCATGCCTTTAAAGAAGTACAGCGGCATACGCTGGAATATTTCAGGGACCATGCCCACCTTTCGCTGGAGGAGCGTTTGAAGGGTTTGCTGACTTGGGTGGAGCACGAATACAACACGCAGGCGTCGGCCCGCTTTATGCTTCGCATGTGTTATTTCCCGCCGCTTGCGCTGTACAACGACGTCATGGGTATCGTATATCCGTTTCTGGACGGATTGGAGCGTTCCCTAAAGCGGTTGCTTCAACGTGCCATACGGGAGGGGGAGCTTCCGTCCATTGCGTCCGAACAGGTTGCCGTGGCGTTCATGACCTTGCTGGACGGCGTAACGGTGGAGCTCATATACGGCAATTCGAGGCGATACAAGATGCGGCTCGAAGCGGCCTGGCCTATATTTTGGAGCGGCATTCATCATCTGAGCAACTGACACCAAGGATTGACGAAAGGAGAACTTACGCAGCATGAACCGCAATTGGTTGTATGTTTTTATTGGAGGATTAATCGAAATCGTATGGGTGAGCGGTCTGAAGCATGCCGGCAACGTCTGGGAATGGGCGCTCACCGCCCTGGCCATCATCATTAGCTTTGCTTTGATCATCGCGGCTTCCAAACGGCTGCCTGTAGGCACCGTTTATGCCGTTTTCACGGGAATCGGCACGGCAGGCACCGTGCTGGCCGAAATGATTCTTTTCGGAGAGCCGTTCAAACTGGCCAAAATACTGCTGATCGGCCTGCTGCTTGCAGGCGTCATCGGACTGAAGCTGGTCACCGACCAGCAATCTGCACAAGGGGGTGAGGCATAATGGCATGGCTCGCTCTGGTTGGCGCAGGCATTTGCGAAATTTTCGGGGTCATCGGCATTAACGGCGCCTCTTCGAGAAAAGGCTGGCGCTACGTTGCACTTATGCTCGTATCGTTTGTATGCAGCTTCTCGCTGCTCTCTTATGCCATGACCTCCATTCCCATGGGCACCGCCTATGCCGTATGGACGGGAATCGGGACGGTAGGCAGCACGTTGACCGGCATGTTGTTGTTCGGCGAACGTAAAGAAGCGAAGCGGCTGCTGTTCATCGCCATGATTCTGGTGGCCGCCATCGGCCTGAAACTGATTACTTAATCATCTTAATAAGTATGGGTGACTTCAAATTAGAAGTCGCCTTTTTTATCCCCATTTACCAATTCCCTTCCATTTGAAATCGGCTTTTCATTTCGTTTATACTTGTTTTGACCACAAAGTCAATTCAAGAACTCAAAAGTTCGGAGCTGAGGTGGATGTATCGTTAATGAACCCGATTCATGAAATGAACGAGAAAAAAAGGATGGTCATCACGACAGCGCTCCGGTTGTTCTCCGCCAAAGGCAGCACCGGAACGTCCATGCAGGAAATTGCGGAAGTATGCGGCATGTCCAAGGGCAGCCTCTATCTGCTGTTTAAATCCAAGGAAGAGCTTGAAGCCAGCACGATGGAATACTGCGTGTACACGCTGGTCGACGAGATGACCCAGATTGAACAGAGTGCCGGCTACACGGCAAGGGAACGCCTGCTGAAACAGATCGAGACACTGCTCATTCACGTATCTGAACTGAAGGAATTTTTGAGGGTGCAAATGCGCAGCATGATGATCAATGACGAGCAGCCCGGCCGGGATAAATGCAATCCCAAGAACCGTGACCTCGAAATTCGCATCGTGCATTGGTTTAAGGAGAAGCTCGAGGATCTATACGGTCCGGAAATTGGACCTTACACCGTAGACCTCAGCCTGCTTACGCATGGACTGTTTCTTTCCTACGTCAAAATCTGGTTTACGGAAATGCCTTCCCTGACCGTATCCAAAATGGCAACCAATTTGCTGCAAACGATCGATTATGCGGCACATGGGCTGCTGGAGCAGCGCCCTGCCCCATTCGTTCGTTTGGAAGACTGGCCGGCCTGGGCCAGCAACCCTAACACGGACTCTACAATGATGCGTCATCCCATTCACATTATTCGAGAAATGCAGGATGTCGTCACATCGTCCCTTACCGAAGGGCAGATCAAAAACGATGCGCTTGAGGCCATCGCCATCCTGAAGCAGGAAATGATGGAGTTCACGCCAAGGCGCGCAATCATCCTCGGCATGATGCACAATCTGGAGGGTATTTCCGCCATTGAAGCCTTGCATTCCGAGCTTCAGCACATTATGGATGCCATGTACAGCCGGTTCATCCAAGCTGACTCGTAACACCAATATAAAGAGAAGCAGAGAGGAGAAGAAACCATCGCATGAAAGGAATCATTAACTTTTCACTGAACAACAAATTTGCAATCTGGATTCTGACGATTATCGTTACCTTTGCAGGTTTGTACAGCGGGTTGACGATGAAACAGGAAACGATCCCGAACATCAACGTTCCGTTTCTGAGCATCACCGCCATCGATCCCGGAGGTGCTCCGGAGAGCATCGTGGAGGACGTCACCAAACCGCTCGAGCAAACGCTGAGGAATGTGGAGGGCATCAAAACGTTAACCTCGACTTCCATGGAAAACGCCGCTTCCATCATGCTGGAATTCGACTACGGCACGGACCTGGACAACGCGACCGCCGCCGTGCGGGAAGCATTGAACGATGTTCAGCTGCCGGATGGCGTGCAGAAGCCGACCATTTCCAAATTCAGCATCAACTCCTTCCCGGTCGTCTCGCTCAGCTTGTCCGACAAGGAAGGCGGGGATCTGGAACAGCTGACACGTTTGGCCGAATCCGATCTGAAGCCTGCGCTTGAGGACATTGACGGCGTAGCCCAAGTTCAGGTATCGGGCCAATACGTCAAAGAAGTCCAACTGAAATTCGACCAGGCCAAAATGAAAGAACTCGGCTTGACCGAGGATACCGTGAAAGGCATCGTGCAGGGCTCCTCGGTTCGCGTTCCGCTCGGATTGTTCGAACTGGACAAAGCCCAAAAATCCGTCGTGGTGGATGGCAACATCATCAGCCTTGACGACCTGAAAAACCTCGCCATTCCGGTCGTGCCAAGCGGTGCGGGTGCAGCCTCGGGCAGCGGTTCCGCAGCAGCCGCACAAGGCATGGACGCGCAGGCTGGCGCTGCTGCCGGACAAGGCGCCGCAGCCCAAAGCCAAAGCGCTGCACAAGGCGCTGCGGCACAAGCCACGAACCCTGCGGCAAGTGCCCCTGGCATCCCGACCGTAAAATTGAGCGAGATTGCCAAGATTGAAGTCATTGGCCAAGCAGAGTCCATCTCCCGGACGGACGGCAAGGAATCCATCGGGATTTCCATCGTGAAGTCCAATGACGCCAATACCGTCGATGTGGTCAATGCGGTCAAAGACAAGGCGGAAGAACTGCAAAAGCAATTCAAAAACGCCGAATTGACCGTGTTGCTTGACCAAGGCAAACCGATTCAGGATTCCGTCAACACGATGCTCGGCAAAGCCGCCTTTGGCGCCCTGTTCGCGGTCCTGATCATTCTGATCTTCCTGCGCAACTTCCGTTCCACCCTGATTTCGGTCATCTCCATCCCGCTGTCCCTGCTCATCGCTTTGACGGCGCTGAACTTGATGGACATTACGCTGAATATGATGACGCTGGGTGCCATGACCGTTGCGATCGGCCGGGTCGTGGATGACTCGATCGTCGTTATCGAGAACATTTACCGCAGGCTGTCGCTGAAAGGCGAGAAACTGAAAGGCCGTGAACTGATTCGCGAAGCGACGCGCGAAATGTTCATCCCGATCATGTCGTCCACCATCGTTACGATCGCGGTATTCCTGCCGCTCGCCCTCGTAAGCGGTATGGTCGGCGAACTGTTCATGCCGTTTGCGCTGACCATGGTTTTTGCGCTTCTTGCATCCTTGCTCGTGGCGATCACCATCGTTCCGATGCTGGCACACTCCCTGTTCCGCAAAGGGCTGAAAAACACGCACAACCACGAAGAGAAACCGGGCAAAATGGCGGAAGGCTACAAACGCCTGCTGAACTGGACACTGTCCCACAAATGGATCACGTCCATTGTCGCCGTCCTGCTGCTGGTCGGAAGCCTCTTCCTTTATCCGTTCATCGGTGCAAGCTTCTTGCCGGAGCAGCAGGATAAATACGTAACCATTACGTATTCTCCGGAGACGGGTTCGCTGCGCGAAGACGTGGAGAAAGAAGCACTTGTTGCGGAGAAATGGCTCTTGAAACAACCAGGCATCGAAAAAATGCAATATTCCATTGGCGGAAGCAATCCGCTGAGCAGCATGGGCGGCGGAAGCTCCAACTCGGCCCTGTTCTACATCGAATACAACAAAGACACCAAAAACTTCTCGCAAGTGAAGGAAGACCTTGTCGAAGGTCTGAAAAAGGAAGTTTCCGTCGGCGAGTGGAACGAGCTGGACATGTCTGGCGGACTCGGCGGCAGCAGCCTGAGCGTTTCGATCTATGGCGACAATCTGGAACAGATCAAGCCGGTATCGGATGAAGTGCTCAAGCTGGTTGAAGCAGACACCGATTCTTTTGAAAAAGCCGAAACCACACTCTCCGATACGTATGGTCAATATACACTCGTTGCCGATCAGGAGAAACTGAGCTCGCTCGGACTGACTGCCGGCCAACTGGCCATGGCGCTCGCCCCGGCTCAGGAACGCCCGGTGCTGACCGAAGTGGACATCGAGAACAAAACGTATAAAGTTTACGTGGAGACCGATGCCAAACAATTCAAGAGCATCAAAGATATCGAAAATGAAACCGTAACTTCGCCTCTCGGCGTGCAAGTGCCGATCAAAGACGTGGCTGCGGTGGAAGAAGGCACTTCGCCGAACTCGATCATGCGCATCGACGGCAAAATGGTCGCGCAAGTGACGGCCAACATTCTGGCTTCCGACGTGCAAAAGGCTTCGCAAAACCTGCAAGCCGGTATCGATAAACTGGATCTGCCGGACGGCGTCGAAGTGAAATTCGGCGGTACGACCGAACAGATCAATGATACATTTACACAGCTCGGACTCGCCATGGTGGCAGCCATCGCCATCGTATACTTCGTGCTTGTCGTTACCTTCGGCGGCGGTTTGGCTCCATTCGCCATCCTGTTCTCGCTGCCGTTTACCGTGATCGGTATCATGGTAGGTCTGTTTGTATCCGGCGGAACGCTTGATGTCTCCGCCATGATGGGTGCGTTGATGCTCGTCGGCATCGTGGTCACCAACGCCATCGTTCTGATCGACCGCGTTATCCATAAGGAGAACGAAGGCCTGTCTACGCGCGAAGCCTTGCTGGAAGCAGGTGCAACCCGTCTGCGTCCGATCCTGATGACCGCCCTTGCCACGATTGGCGCATTGCTGCCGCTCGTAACCGGTCTTGAGGAAAGCGCAGGTATCATTTCGAAAGGGCTCGGCATTACCGTCATCGGCGGTCTCGTCAGCTCGACCCTGCTTACGCTCGTGATTGTGCCGATCGTGTACGAAATGCTCGCAAGATTCAGAAAGAAAAAAATCGTCGATTAAGCCGGTTGTCCATAAACTGAAATTAAACGCATTCCATTAAACCATTCCATATCCACAATGAAGCACCGATTGGGTAAGATTCCAGTCGGTGTTTTTTTGCACCTTACGCTTGCGGAGAAAAGCACCGCGTGCTCATGCTATAGGACCACGTATCCTGTACCTCTTGAACAAGTTAAGTCCCTTGTCCCACTTCTCGGAAAGCAAGGTTCAAATACGTATATTTATTTGCATTTTTTGTATGATTATTCGGAAAATATGACATATACCCTCGTATTTTGCTGTATTTTTTTGTATAAAGGTTCTAATAGCATATAGATAAACCGCAAAAAAGATACACACGTTAACGAAGAGGCAGAACCAATCTGGAGAAGCGAAGCGGTCGCTTAAAAGCTTTCTGAAAGAAAGCTGCTTCGGGAGCATAGGCTGATCACCGGATTTCCCCTTTGAAAAAGGGGAATTTGAAAAAATCTGGGGATAACAGCGATCGGAAGATCGTACTGCACTCGCAGTGCCTTGTGTGATTGTTTAGTGCGGTTTATATAGATACACACATATAAACCGTTTATCAAAGCTTTCAAATCCAATTACCGGGGTGATCAGCATGTTTGGATGGCTGGGATGGAAAAAGGGATGGCCTTTGTGGCGTTCCTATCGGTTGAATGCTCACATTCAGGAGGACGTCGAACAAATCTTCGAAGGCATTGCCGAAACGAGGCGGCAGCTTCTCATGGACTGGGCGGAGGAACAATGGAATCATCTGGAGCGATTGTTCCATCAGCTCCAAGGGACCCATCTGCAGCATGTATCGGAAGACTCGCCTGGCCTTCATAAGCTCGAAGCATGGTTTAAAGCAAGTTATGTCCGCTCGACAGACAGCACGGAACTCTTCATGCTGGATGCGCAGAATCAGGTTGTATTTTCTACATATCAGAAGCACGTTGGAGAAATTTATACCGAAACAAGCGACGGATTCGGGCCTGGATTGCAATACGCCAAATCGGATGGCACCCATGTCCGCAAATGTCTGTATGGCCCGTATTCCGATCGGCTGACATTGGAGATCGGCCCCCGCTCTTCCTCATTTCACGACAGCATCACGATCCTGTTCATTTGGCCCATCGTGCAGCAAGGGCGTTACGTTGGTTCCCTCTGCAGCAGGGTGCCGGGCGATGTCATCGGCGATCTGATCCAGCGGGAGTCGGGGCATGTCTACCCGGATTCCGGGGATAATTACATCTTTATGGCGAACTCCGTGCTCCGTCCGAACCTGCCGCCCGGAACGGCACTGTCCCGCAGCCGCTTTGAAGACCGGACGTTTACCCATGGGGAAAACCTGAAAGATGGCGTAACCACCGATTGGGGCATCGTATCCGTGAAAGAACATACCGAGCTTGAATTGATGTTCACCGATCCATCGACGGGCGAGCTGCACCCGGGCGTGGCGAATACCATTCGCAACGGTTCGAACCTGTTCGCGGCCTTTCCGGGGTACTCGGACTACCGGCATATTCCCGTCATCGGCAAAGGCATCACCTTCCAGCTTCCGCATTGTCCGGACCTGTGGGGCATGATGTGCGAAGGTGATCTTGAGGAAGTGTACCGGGTTCGCAGCATCGGTTGGCGTCAATCCAACACGCACAGGCTGCATGCCGTTCTCTCCGGCTTCATCGGCTCCGTGCTCGTATATGCTCTTACTTCGAATGTGTGGGCAGCGCTCTCCATTGCGGCCTTCAACCTCGTTTTCGGGGTGTTCACTGCCCGCAGGCTGCAGCGTAAGCATTATCGCAGGGTCCATGAGGATCTGAGGCGCATCACCCGCTTTATCCGCATCAATGCCGAGGGCCGGGGAGATTTGACGCAGCGTTTGGACACGTCCGCTTTTGCGCAGGACGAATCGGGGGAACTCGCCAAATGGATCAACAACATGATCGACTCGCTGGAGGGCATCATGCTGAAGGTCCGTCTCGCTACCATCGACGTCATGGACAACCAGCTCCAGATGCGGTCGTCTACCGAAACGACGCAAGGCACGACCGAACGCGTAAACCGCAAGCTCGGCTCCATGATTCGCGGCATCCGCAAGCAGCTTGAGGACCTGGATCAGGCGAAGGCGGCCGCAGACCACATGCGCCTTACGCTGCAGCAGTTGGAGACCTCCGCCACTGAGCAAATTCTGGTTGCCCGTCAGGAGGTCGAACGCATCGGCGGCAAAATGTCCGAAATATCCGGTACCGTGTCCGATACCAATCGCACGATTTTGTCCTTCATGGAGACGATGCAGGAAATATACCAAGCGCTGGCCGTCATCGATGAAATCTCGGCCCAGACCAACCTGCTGGCGCTAAATGCTTCCATCGAAGCGGCCCACGTAGGTGAACACGGGCGCGGATTCGCCGTCGTTGCCGGAGAAATCCGCAAGCTGGCTGAGTTGTCCCGCACGTCTACGGAGAACATTCACCGCATCCTGGACAACATTTCCGCCGCAGCCGGAACGGCCTCCCATTCCATCCATGAAGGGGATCGGGTTCTGGCGGAAGGCTCGGCTCTCGTGCAGGAAGCTTCACGTCTATTGCACCAAGCCACGGCCGAAGAAACGCAGCGTACCCAGGTGGTGGATCAGGTCGTGACGCTGATGGAGAGCATTGCCGCCATCAGCCACAAAAACCGCTCCACCTCCGCCGAGGTGGAGACCGAAATGCAGGATCTCGTACTGGACATGCAGCAGGTACAGCATTCTTCGCATGACGTCGAAGCGATCACCGTCTTTTTGCAGCAGCTCGTCGGACAGTTCCAACTAACCCCATCCAAGAAGGATGCTGCCATCTGACGTGATATTGACGCGCTTTGGATAAATGGCTAAAATTTGATGCAACTGTTCCTAACTGAATAGATGCATCATTTTCAAATAGAAATAATCCAATCCGAGTCAATGAAAGGGTGGTCTGCATGGAAATGCTTCAGGACTCGTTTGGCAGGATACATGACTACATCCGTATTTCGGTTACGGACCGCTGCAATCTGCGCTGCGTGTACTGCATGCCTGCCGAAGGCATGGAGTTTGCGCCGCATGACCAGATCATGAGCTATGAAGAAATCGCCCAGGTGCTGAAGGTGCTCGCTCCGATGGGTATGCGCAAAGTGCGTCTGACCGGGGGAGAACCGCTTGTCCGCAAAGACCTGCATAAGCTGGTTGCCATGATCTCGGCGATCGAAGGCATTGAGGATATCGCGCTCACCACCAATGCGCTGCTTCTGGAGAAGCAGGCCCAGTCGCTCAAAGACGCCGGGCTGAACCGGATCAACATCAGCCTCGACTCCCTGCACGCGGACCGTTTTTCGATGATTACCCGGGGCGGGGACGTGAACAAGGTGCTGAAAGGCATCGAAGCCGCGACGGCAGTCGGTTTGGCTCCCATCAAGCTGAACGTGGTGCTGATGAAAGGCATCAATGATGACGAAATCAAGGATTTCATCGCCATGACGCTGGAACAGCCGCTGCATGTGCGGTTCATCGAATATATGCCGATCGGTCATGCCACCGAGGCGTGGCGCAAGTCATATCTGCCGCTGGAAACGGTGACGAATGTGTGCGCCGAAGCCGGCTGGGAAGTGGAAAACACGGCGGGTCCTGCCGGGAACGGCCCTTCGCGCAACATGAAGGTGGTTGGGTCAAAAGGAACCTTTGGACTGATTCACCCGGTGAGCGATCACTTTTGCGATAACTGCAACCGGCTCCGCCTCACGGCAGACGGTCATATCAAAGCATGCCTGTATTGGTCCGACGAATACAACGTCCGGCGTTACGTGGACGACCCGGACGCGATGGCCGCGCTCTTCCTCAAGGCATTGGGCAACAAACCGAAGAACCATGAAATGGCGCTTGCCCTGGAGAAAAAAATGCAAAGCCATACGCCGACCGTACGGCGCATGTCCCAGATCGGCGGGTAACGATTGGTTGATCGTCCCCTGCTCCCGTCCATTTGCCGCCATGAAACCATATCTACGACTGCATGAAAGCCGCCCGGAATTCCGGGCGGCTTTCATATCGTGGATTTGGCAAGGAGATTATGCTCCACTTGCCCATCGATCCGCTATATAATAGTAAAATCCGGAGCAGAATTCAGCCGCAGCATCTTTTTAGCGTCATTCTGTCTTCTGGCGAGGCCTACTTGCATCATTTGTATACATCACTCATGTATAGGAGCTGAATAGATTGAATATCATTGATGCCCTTGTTGCCGCAAGCCCTTATTTCAAAATCATGCTAAGGGAACACAACCTCATGATCGCCGTCACAGACATGGAGAAATTCAGATATTACGTGCCCAGCGAAGACCTCGACCTCGGAATCAAGGCAGGCGATGCGATCTCGCTGGATGACCCTACGCTGCGGCGAGCGCTTGTGGACGGCGAAACGTCGGCCAACCGCATTGCCGAGCATTTTTACGGAACCGCCATCAATTCTGCCGCAACACCGATTCGTGATGAGGGAGGGCATATCGTCGGTGCGCTCGCGATCGGCTTTTCGCTGCGGAACGAACAAAAACTGGAGCAATTCACCGAATTGATCAGCAGCATTGGCGGGCAATTGACCGACATGGTGCAGACCGTGGCTGCCCATTCCGAAGAGCTGACCGCTTCTTCGACTCAAATTCTGGACAACTCCCGGCAGGCCGTCCAGAATTCGGCCGAAATTAACAAGGTTGCTTCTTTCATTCGCGAAATTTCCGAGCAGACGAACCTCCTTGGCCTAAATGCAGCCATCGAGGCTGCGCGGGCAGGCGAAGCCGGTGCCGGCTTCGGCGTGGTCGCTTCCGAAGTCCGCAAGCTCTCGAGCGGAACCAAAGAGGCCACCGTGAACATTGAACGTTCCCTGAAACAAGTGCAGGATTCCATTCGCCAGATGGAATCGGAGATTACCTCCATCACCCAGTCCAGCAATCAACAGGCTGAACTGGTGACGGAGTTCAGCAATGTCATCGAACATCTGAACAGCGTCAGCCAAGAGCTGAAAACGTTCATAGAGTCCATGCTGCTTCGAGCCGACTGACGGATTATGCGGAGGAAAGCCTGCGCGCAATGCGGCATATCTTATGAGGCTTATTTCTCCCCCAAAGAGCATTCATTTCTGAGCATTCTGCATCAATGACTTCCTTGAAATCCAGAAAGCTTCCTGCGATCAATGGCAGGAAGCTTTTTCAGTTCATGCGGGTTGTGAGGACCCTATCCCAGTCGTGGAACCTTTAACAAGAACGTGTTTCAAACCGCCATCCATTTCCAAAGCATCATGATCCCCATGGCAAACATCACTGCCGCCGACAAACGGTTGAACCACCATCCGACCCGGCCGGAACGATCGCTTCCGCCAACCCACCTGCCCGCGCCTGCCAATCCGAAGAACCAGATCCACGAAACCGCTGCGGCCACGATCGCGAACAGCAGGCGTTCTTTGCCATCGTACTGCAACGAGCTTGTCCCGATTACTGCTACCGTATCCAGCAATGCGTGCGGATTGAGCAAAGATACCGAAGCAGCAAATAGGATTTGCCTTCCCGGCGCAATCAGCTTCGGTGCTGCATTGGTTGCCCCGGTCGATCGCCAGACGCTCCATGCCATATATAACAGGAACAAGCCGCCGCAGGCATACAATGCGCCTGCCAATAACGGCCACTGCAGCAGGACAAGCGAAATGCCCCCGACCGCGGCTCCGATCAGCAATGTATCGCAGAGCCCCGCCGTAATCACGGCTGGCAGTGCCCGAATCAGGTTGGGCTGCATCATGCCCTGGTTGAAAACAAATACGTTCTGCACGCCAAGCGGCAAAATCAGACCAAACGCCAGCATGGCGGCATGCATAATGACCTCCATTTATGCATCCTCCTTTTGTGCTCTACTGTCATGGTAGCGGAGAGGATGCAATATGTATCCAGCCAATTGGATGGCATCGCAGCCAACCAAATGGTATAGTTACTGCATATTAAGCCACGCTCAGGAAGCGCCCGAGTATTGACGATGAGTGCCGAGTTTAGACATTAGTTTCTCAAATATCAAGTTGCGCTTCACGCTGACCAGCCGTGCGGCCATTCCCCACAACCCGCTTGTTTTCCCATTCCGTTTACTGGAGGTGATGACCGGCATGAAACATGCCGACAATGGCCAAACAGCTGCAGGCTGGAAGCCCAACCCCGCATCCCCCTTGCCGCTGTACCGTCAGATCGAGCTCCATATCCGCGATAAAATCATGGCAGGCGAGTGGACGGCCGGTTACCGTCTGCCTGCGCAGCGCGCCATGGCGGAGGCCATGGGGGTCAATCGCAGCACCTTGATCACCGCGCTGGACAATCTCGCTGCCGCAGGCATGATTGAAGGACGTCATGGCGGGGGCACGTATGTCTGCGGAGCTGGCTGGCATGCGATCGCCCATGAGGCAGCAGCCTTTCCAAATTGGAACGAAGCCGTCGAGGAAGGATCGCATTACCCCAACCTGCCTGAGGTCCAGCATATTAACGAGGCGGAATTCCAGCCAGGCATCATCCGGCTGGGGACGGGCGAGCTTGCTCCCGAGCTGATGCCGCATGATGCCTTTCAGGCCATTTTGCGCTCCTTGCCAGAACGAAGCCGCACCCTGAACTACATGGAACCGCAGGGCAGCATGGAGCTGCGCACCGCCATATCGGCCCATTTGCAGGCACATGGCGTGCAAGCTTCTCCGGCATCCATCCTGATCGTGTCCGGCTCGATTCAGGCCTTGCACCTCATATCGGTTGGTTTGCTTCCGCGCGGATCGGCGGTGATGCTGGAGCGTCCGTCCTATCTGTATTCGATCCATGCTTTTCAGTCCGCCGGGCTGAAATTGAACGGCATCGCCATGGATGGCGAAGGACCGCTGCTCCCGGCTCTGGCAGAAGCTGCCCGGCGCGGCGGGGTCGGCAAAAGCAACATCTCGCTGCTCTACACGATCCCGAGCTTCCATAACCCCACCGGCGCGCTGATGAGCGAAGAGCGCCGCCAAGAGCTGCTGGCCGCAGCCCACGCCTCCGGCATCGCCATCCTGGAGGATGCCGCGTACGCGGATCTGTGGCTGGAAGCCCCGCCGCCGCCATCGCTCAAGGCGCGCGACCGGGACGGCAGGGTGCTCTACATGGGCACCCTGTCCAAAGCCGTCAGCCCCGGACTGCGTCTGGGCTGGCTGGTCGGACCCGAGCCGGTCATACGCCGGCTCGCCGACATCAAAATGCAAACCGACTACGGAACCAGCTCCCTCGCCCAGGAAGCTGCCGCACTCTGGTTTGCCGAAGGGCATCACGAGCAGCATCTGGAACGCCTGCGCCCCGAGCTGCGCAGGCGGCGGGACTACATGCTGGAGCTGCTCGAACGGCATTTCCGCGGCCTGGCCGAATGGAACAGGCCTGCCGGCGGCTTCTACGTCTGGCTCCGGTTTACGGCCGGCCAGCCTTCGATCCGCAAACTGTTCCACGCCTGCCTGGAACAGGGCGTGTTAATCCATCCCGGCTACCTGTACGACCGCCTGGATGCCGAACATTTGCGGCTGTCCTATGCTTACGCATCGCCGGAGGAAATGGAACGCGGCCTGCGTATCCTTGCCCAGACGGCAAAGCGCATGCTGGATTAAATTCCGCACGTAACGCCCCCTTGCACAGCACACTCACAAGCACTCACGCAGTTTTGACCGCGTCGCTAACGAACCCTACGCACGTTATGTGCTCGATTTTGGGGTCCGCCAAAACCTAACGAACATCAGCCGCGTTATTCGAGGCAAAACGATCGCAGCAGTCCTATTTTCCCCGATATAAAGACGCTGATGTTCGTTAGTTCAAATCGGGCCAAAAAGTACCCCATTACGTGTCTCAGGTTCGTTACAGCTCGGGCAAGATGAAATCACGAATAAAAGGGCATTCCCCGTCATGGTTATGACGCCCGGAATGCCCTTATTGATTTGCTCCATTTGCTCCAAACGAAAGATTGGTGACCTCACAGATTGCTTCACGGATCGCTTCGCCACCCACTTTATTGCTCACTCCATCCCGCTTTGAGCTACCTTGCAGTTCGGGAGTTCCCATCCCATCCAATCCAACCCAACCCAACCCACTCAGCCTTTTACCGCTCCCTCCGCGATTCCCTCCATGATGAATTTCTGGAAAAACGCATAGATCAGGACGACCGGAACGGCGGTCAGCACGAGGGACGACAGGATCAGCGGCCATTCCTTGTTGTACTCGCCAAACAGCATATTCGTTGACAGAATCAACGTATAGCGGTTAACGTCCGTCAGCATGAGCAGCGGCAGCAGAAAGTCGTTCCAGATCCACAGGAAGTCCAGAATCGCAATCGTTACCGTAATCGGCAGCAGCAGCGGGAAAATGATGCGGAAGAACGTCTGGAATTCATTACAGCCGTCCATCTGTGCCGATTCTTCCAGCTCGCGCGGAATGGACTTCACAAACCCGTGATAGAGGAAGATGGCCATGTTGACGCCAAGTCCGACATAGATGAGGGCCAGCCCGTAGGTGCTTCCTTGTACCGCAAGCCCTTTCGCCACTCGCGTCAGCGGAATCATGATCGAGTGGAACGGCACCAGCATCGATGCCACGAACAGGAAAAAGATCAGGTTGCTCAGCCGCCCGGCTGTACGCGACAATTTATATCCGGCCAGGGAAGCGCAGAATACGATACCGCCGATGCCGAGGAACGAGACGATTGCCGAGTTCATCGAGCTGCGCAGCAGGTTGATTTTGTTGAACGCGTCCGTATAGTTTTCCCAGTGCAGCGTCGTTGGCAGCGCGATGAATGATTGAAACATTTCTCCCTGCGTTTTGAACGAATTGACGACGGCCATATAGATCGGCAGCATGGCGAAGAGAGCAGCTGCGATGAGCAGCAAACGGATCAGGTAGCTGTTGACTTTTTGCATCCTCATGCTTCCACCTCTTTCTTCTTCATGACCGTAATCTGAATGAGCGTAAAGATCAGCACGATAATAAACAGCACGACCGACTTGGCGCTGGCGTATCCATAACGAAAATTGTTCGAGAACGCTTCTTCATAGATGTTCATCGTGATCACCTGCGTAGCCCGTCCCGGTCCTCCACCTGTCAGACCATACACAACTTCAAATACCTTGAACGCGCCGTTCAGCGTAAGAAAGAAACAGATCGTGATCGCATGGGTAATCATCGGCATGACCACGTTGCGCAGCACTTGAAACGCGTTCGCTCCGTCAATGACGGCGGCCTCCTTCAAACTTTTCGGTACGCCCTGCAAGGCCGCCAGGTAGATAATCATCATGTACCCCACGCCATTCCAGAGCGATACGGTCAGAATCGAGTAGAACGAAAACTGGGGATCCCCCAGCCACTGTTGGTCAAGGAACGTTATCGCCAGCTTTTCGGCCAGCTGCGGCAGCACTTGGGAAAAGATGAACGTCCACATGAAGGCGCTGATAATTGTACTGATCATGTTCGGCATGAAGAACAGCGTCCGGAACAATCCTTTGCTGCGCGTACGTGTCTCGATGAACACGGCGAGCAGCAGCGCAATTCCGTTTTGCAGAATCAGCATAAATACGACGTACTTCATCGTGAACCACAGCGAATTCAGGAAATCGGGATCTTCCTTGAACAGCTCCACGAAGTTGCCCAAACCGATGAAGCTGTAGTCCTTATTTAGCCCGTTCCAGTCCGTCAAGCTGTAGAACATGCCGCCGAATGTCGGAATGAGCAGAAATATGGCATAAATGATAAAGGCCGGTGCCGTAAACGCCAGCAAGGATAAATACTTTTTGAAAACATTCGTAGCCATAGGCCGGGTCCTCCCCCTATTTGCGATGAGCATATAAGCAGAAACGGGGGATGGAAGGCGATGTCTGCCACCCCATTTCTTCAGCTTAGCGACTGTGATGAATAAATGGCCGCTAATGGGTTGACAAAGCTCCAACTGCTGTGGAGCTTTGTCAACAAAAGCGCGTACTCATTGATTCACAGTTTCCTACTTGTTGACTTTGTTGTACGATTTCCACGCCTTGTCGAGCGCATCGATCACCTGTTGTTGGTTCAACTGTCCGGAGTAGTAGCCCTGCAGCGCCTTGCCTGACTCATCCTTCACTGCCTGCGGTACCGACGGATCCTGATAGGCTTTGCCTTCATTGACGTATTTCATGGCATCGTCCACCCAAGGGAAACTTTCAAAGTTGTGGACTTTCGCTACCGGATTGAATTTGAGCGCTTCATAGAACGCACTGGAGTCTTTGTCGTCGAGAATGTAGTTCACGAAATCGAGCGCCACTTCCTTGTTTTTGCTGCTGGAAGAAACGGCGAGCGACGTGGACGTGCTCAGATTGATTTTGGTATCGTCCGGATTGTCGTTGATCGGCATCGGCGCAACGCCGAAATGGATGTCCGGGTTAGACTTCAGAATGGTCTCCGCATACCACGGACCCTGTACCCACATCGCCGCTTTGCCTGTTGCAAATGCAGCCGCTCCGTCGTCCGCGCCAACTTCCAGCGCCTTCTCCGTGCCGTTTGCCGTCACCAGGTCAAAGGCACCAAACATCGCTTTCATGTCGGAAAACGAACCCTGATCCTGATTCATTTTTTCCAGGAAATCCTTGTGCTCGGATTGGGTGAGCGCGCCTACCGTCAGCGGCAGGAAGAGCTGTGGTACCCAAGCTTCCTTGTAGGCCAGCTCGAACGGCGTAATGCCGGCTGCTTTCAGCTTGTCGACGACCGCCTTCATTTCAGTCAGCGTTGTTGGCGGTTCAAGCCCTTGTTCCTTGAAGATATCCTTGTTGTAGAGGTATCCCCATGACAGCGTTTCCAAAGGAACGGCAACGATTTTACCATTGGCATCTGTCACGGAAGGTTTCACCGAATCAAGCAATTTGTCGACGAATGGCTGATCTGACAGGTCTTCCAGATAACCTGCCTTGCTGAACGGCGGAATTTCGTTGACCGCGTGCAGCGCGAATACGTCAGGCGCGTCGTTCGAGGCCAAGCGTGTCTTCAGAATCTGCGCAGCATTGTCCGCCGGCGGCATCTCCAGCTGCACGTTTACTTCAATGTTTTTCTCCGCCTTCTCCTTGGCCTTGAACTGTTCTATATATTTATCGTAATGTTCCTTCAGCCGAGGTTGCGCAACGAATATTTTCAAATTGACCGTACTGCCGGATGCAGAGCCTCCCTGTGATTCGTCCGTTCCCGTGCTCTGACCGCACCCTGCGAGCAATACGCTGACCAGTACTGCACTTGCGACGCTTTTCCATACCTTCATCTCTCATGACCTCCCGGTGTGACTGGTTTGTCTTGCATAAGCCCATTATATGCCTGTAATGAAAGCGCTTCATTGGACAATACGGAGCTTCTGCATTGGATTATTTTAAACTTTGTCCCTTGCGCATCTCTCCGGGAGACAAGCCGAAATGTTTCTTGAACACCCGATAAAAATAGGACACATCCTCATACCCGACCATTTCGGCGATATGTTTGAATGGAATGCTGTCGTCCATCACCCATTCCTTTGCCTTGGCCATCCGCAGCTGCACGATGTAGTCGACAACCGTGATGCCGTATTCCTTTTTGAATGCCTTGCTCAGATATTCCTTGCTGACAAAAAAGACTTGTGCCAGCTGCTCCAGCGTGATCGCTTCCATGCAATGCTGCTCCATGTGCTGCCTGACCTCTTCAAGGTTCAGCTTATTCTTGAACTTCCGCTGCGCGATCACGCCTTCCAGCGCCTGACTGTAGAGGTCAAACGTCCAGGCCAGCGCCGCTGACGCCGTTGTCAATGCGGATGGAGGAGCAGGCTTTGCTGCCGCAGATTGCTCACCCGCTCCATTGGAACTGCACAGTTCCCCGAGCAGGGTCTGCAAATCATGGACGACCCTGCCCAATTGCTGCGGTTTCCGCATGTCCTCTTTTTCCAGTTTCTCCTCCAGTTGGTTGAAAAGATCTCGCAGCTCCGGCATGTTCAGTTCGTTGAATCGAATGCGGACCTGCTGCTGAAAACGCGAAAATTCCCCAGCAAACATCCGGGAATAAGGCTCCCACCCTTCCGGGCTGTAACGGACCTTCTCCAGATCACGCTTGCACTTTGCAAGCACGGCGTTCAGCTCATCCGGATTAACCGGCTTGAGCAAATAATCCGCTGCCCGGTGCCGAATGGCATGTTTCGCATAATTGAAGTCATCATAGCCGCTCACCACGATCACTTTGATTTGCGGGAACTGCGCGCTCAATGTTTCCAGCAAGGCAACCCCGTCGGTGCCCGGCATGCGCATATCGGTAATGATGATATGGGGATTCTGCTGCTGCAGCTGCTGCAAAGCCTGATCCCCATCCTCCGCTTCGCCAGCAACGACCATATCGAGTTCCTCCCACTCCCCCAAATTGCGCAAAATATCCCTGTTCCACGGTTCGTCGTCGACCAATAACACTCGATAAGGCTGCACGCTCATACGACTTCTCCTCCCTCGTCAAACGGAATGCGTACCGTCACTGTCGTTCCCTCTCCTACTTCGCTGTCGACGCTCATTCCATAACCAGGACCAAAATGCATGGTGATGCGCGATGCCGCATTTACAAGGCCGATGCTTGTCCCGGCACTCCATACCCGGTCTCCCTCTATGGCTACACGCTCCAGTCTGGCTTGCAGTTCGCTCCGTTTTCCGGCATCCATGCCCAGCCCGTTGTCATGAACGCGAATGATGATCTGCTTCCCTTCCCGAGCAACTTCAATGTTTAATTTCCATTGCGCCTTTTTGTTTTCCAGGCCGTGCACGAACGCATTCTCCACAATAGGCTGAAGTGTAAGCTTCGGAATGGCACATCCCTTCAGATCAGCTTCAATCTGCAGATGGTATTCGAGCCTGCCTGCAAATCGCTGCTGCTGGATCAGCATGTAATGGTCAAGCTGGTCCAGCTCGCTCTGAAGCGAAACCAGCCCGTCCGGAGCCCGCACGATGTAGCGGAACATCTCGCTCAGCGCACGAATCACTTTGTACGTGTCGGCAGGCTTTTGCGAATACACCATGCCGCCGATCATTTGCAGCGTATTTTGCAAGAAATGCGGGTGGATCTGGGACTGCAAAGCCTTCAGCTCTGCCGTACGTTTATCCAGATTCATTTGGTAGTTTTCGCGGATATGCTCGCGGATGCGGCCAGCCATGCCATGCAGGTTTTTTTCCAGCAGCCCGATCTCGTCCACGCGTCCGGTGCGAACCACCTCCCTGTCCTTGATGAGCCGAATGCCTTTCATGGCATTGGCCAGACTGACGATCGGCTTGGCCGTGCGCCAGGCAACGAGCGCTGCCAGTCCCACCGAAATCAGCGTAGCCAAGCCGCCTACGACAAGTCCGTATTTCATCGTTTCCAACGCGCTCTCATTAATGACATGGGCAGGCACGATCTTGACGATACGCAGTCCCGAAGGGTCGATGGAATGGTAAAAGACATACTCCCGCTCGGTACGGATCAAACCTGCATCGTCTTGGGTATCCGCCAGTTTGTCCAATGCTTCTGCCGAAGGCTGCAGTTCGGAATGGGGCTGATACACCGGATGGCCTGACGGGTCAGAGATGTACACGGTGTAATCGCCCCGGCTATCCAGCAGCTCCAGCGTCTGGTTGAACACGGTCCATTTGATTTCCAGGCTGATCGCTCCGATCTGGGCCTGGTCCTCAAAGCGGTTCATGCTGCGGGTCATATGGAATTTTTCCGGATCGTTCGGATCATTGATAATCGTAAAATCTTTGTGCTCGGCAAAAAGCTCATGATACTCGGCCGGAATGCCCGAAACCGATTTAATCCGGTTTTCCATGGAGTTGAACGTAAACAACGTATCCAATTCCTTCAGGTACAGCTCCACGCCGAACACATAATTGCCGGCAGAGTAGTACACGCTGTTGAGCATGTTGAACACGGCCTTCTGCTCGTCGAAACGGCTCGAGGCCGACGCATCCCGGTTCAGCGCCAAATACTGGTGCACCTCATCGCTGATCTGGATCGAGTAAATCAGGTTGTTCATGCGGGCGAACTGCTCTCCCAAGTAAGCCGAAGCCCACTTCATATTGGCCCGGTTGGTCTCCATAATCTCTTCCTCCATCGAAGAGCGGGCATTTTCGGCCGCCATCGCGGTCATAACCAGCACGGGCAATACCGCGACCAGCGTCATTGTCAGGATCAGTTTGTTGCGGATGCTGCGTTTGAACGGATCAGCCAGCTTGCGATACATTTCGGTAATCATAGGCGCATTCCCCCGATCGCGCTTGAATATAAAACGGTGCATCCTCATTTCTTCCGAGGCAGACATTCGCGTTCAGCGGGAGTCCGCCATGAAACCTACGGGAAGCAAATGTGTCGATATGTTTATAATTTCCGATAGGACAATGAAACGCCCCAGCATAAACAGCAAGGGCGCCTCCATCTCTATATTTTCACTTAACAAGCCAATGTAAACCATCATGGACCAACCACGTTAACGGTCGTTTATATTTCTTCAATAATTTGCATTCCCCATCGTTCCAGCTTCAGCTCCTGACCGGGTTCAACCGGTTCATCCGCATGAAGCTCTCTCCCGCTGCCATGCGGATATATGAACGAAACCGGATTGTCGGAATAATTAAAGTAATAACGAATCGTTTTTCCCTGTCCGTTGACGCCCGATTTTACGATGAATGGGAATGCCAGCTCCTGATCGGCCCCCCACACGCCGGATTCCTTTAGAACCCGCTTAAGCACTTCGCGGATTACCGCTGAACTCGTGAAGCACCCGACATAGGTTGCTTTTCCGCTCCCATACGCGTTTTGCGTGATGGCGGCATATGTGCCCCAATGCGGATGATCATACCAAGCGAGCACTTCGGCCGTCGTCGGCGTTATCAGTTCCATCCAGGTGTGCACTTGGTTTTGCCCTTCACCGACTTGAAAAGGGTCGCCTTGAAGCGATACATGCTTTGGCTCCACGAACATGCTGTACTTGATGCCGCAAGCTTCGCTGATGATGCCCGGCTGGCGCGTGGAGCGAACCTTGATATGTTCGTTGGCAAACCCGCTTTTGAAAGAATACACGACATGGCCGCCGTCCTTCACGAAAGCATTAAGCCTTTCCAGCAGTTCGTCCGGAGCCGCGTACAGCGCGGGCACCACAATGACATCATAACCTTCTAAGCTCTTCACGGACGGGTCGATGAAATCGCAGCCCACGTTCATTTTGTATAACTCGTCGTACATCCAGCGCACCACGTCATTGTAGGTTTTATCGCTTTGGGCTTGAAAGCCGAACCACTTGATCGACGTGAGCGCTTCGTTGCTGGCAAGGACGGCTACGCGGTTCGTTTTTTTCAAATTGACCAATTGCGGGCTCCATCTTGCAAAATCGCGTCCAATCGTCTTCGCTTCCTCATACACCGGATTTGGCTCGAAGTCATGGCTGAGCAGTCCCTTCCAATACGTTTCGAATGAATTGTGCAGCGAATGCCAATGCCAGTAGGCGACCATGTTCGCTCCGGAAGCGAGATGGCTGAATGCTTGCAATCGCAGCTGCCCCGGATAAGGGACCCAGTTCAGAAACGCCTGGGCTTCGGTCTCCATGACAAGATAGTTTGCCTGTTTGGTTGACCGGGCGACGTCGCCGCCAAACGAGATTTCGATCCCGGTCAGGTCATCTTGGGAAGGATGATAGATATCCACGCTCGTGATGTCGAAGGGCTGTGATGCAGCAAAATGGTTCACATCTCCCTGGATGCCGTAGGAATAACCTCTCCAGTCAAAGTCGAAGTTCTGCGTCACGAACTGGCCTTCCTGCTTGTATTCGTTCACGATGCCGACCTGCCATGCCAAAAAGTCCGTGACCAGCTGACGCTGGAATTTGGCAAACTCGGCACCCAAACTGCCATTGATCGTGCCTACCACGGAAGGGAAGTCCTCCCAGCTATTGATGCGGTTGCTCCAGTAATCGAGTCCAAACTCCTTGTTCAACTCGTCCAGGGAAGCAAATTTGCCACGCATGTATTTGACGAATTGCAGCTGCACGTTATCCCCTGCCGTATTGTAATGCTTCGTTTCATTGTCGGTCTGATAGCCGATCACCGCCGGGTGTTTGCATACGCGCGAGATCAGTTTGCGAATAATGCGCTCGGCATAGAACAGGTAGGTCGGGTTCGTGATGTCCATAATCTGGCGCGCTCCGTATTTGCCGGGTCCTTTAGCCGTCGTGGCCAGCACGTCCGGATGTTCCTTGACCATCCACGTCGGCACGGCGTACGTAGGCGTTCCGACAATGACCTGAATGCCGGCCGCATGCATGGCGTCCAACACCCGATCCACGGACGAGAAATCGAATACGCCGTTCTGGGGTTCATGCGTGCTCCAGGTCGATTCCGCAATGCGAACGACGTTAATGCCCGCTTCCTTCATCATTCGTATGTCTTCGCTCAATCTTTCGTAAGGCATATATTCATCATAATAAGCAACGCCGTACAGCAATCGGTTCATCATCAGCACTCTCCTTTGGGTCATCAAGGCATCGGTTTTTGCACTGGCTCATGCAGTGAATTCATCCACAGATAAATGGTAGCGTTTCCATTATTATCGGAGAAAGACTCCCTTTTCGGGAGACCTTAGTCCGCTTCCCCACTTCATGAGACTTCATTGCCGCCTCTAAACTGATTATAATGAAGTATAATACGGGTGCCGATGGCACAAGGCAAGTTGTTTTTACCCTTTTCCGGGGTAAACCTCTGATTCAGGGTCAAAAAGGCTCTGTCCGCATCTGCCGATAATCCTCCGGCGTGTTCATGTTAGCCAGCTGCCGTTCTGCTGCATGAACGCCGGCGTGTTCCAACTCGTCAGCATCCGCATAACGACAGCCGATTTCATCCAGCCAGCGGGTCACCCGCAAACGGTCTTCCTGCAGCCGCTGTTCCAATCCGGGAAGAACGCTTCGATGATATACGCCTGCAAGTGGATGAATGCGCCCGTTCACTCGCGGCACAATGACGGGCGATTGCATGTCCGATTCGGCAGCAATCCTTTTCAAGCCTGCAAAAAGGTTGGTTTGGACCCGCGGCATGTCACAGGCGCAGACCATATTCCAATCGGTCCTCGAGGCCTGAAGTGCGGCGTGGAGACCGGCCAGCGGTCCCTTTCCCGGATAATGATCATGGACGCACGGATAACCGAATCGTTCATAATCGCGAGTATGCTCCCCGGCCGAGATGAGAATCTGCGAGACCTCCGGGGCCAGCGCGGCTGCAGTCCGTTCAAGCACTGTGGCGTCATTCAGCACAAGCAGCGTTTTGTTCGTTCCCATGCGGCTGGACAACCCCCCGGCCAATATGATTCCCGTCCATGTTGTTGCATTCGTCATCGGTATCATCCCTTTATTCCAATCATGATAAACTTATTCTATACATTGAATCCCCTTTCAACAAATGATACATTTGAACAATATGACCCGGAAAGGATGGCCCTCTTTGGATAGAACCGTGCCTGAAAGAGGAAACGCCTCTTTAACCTCACTCAAACTGTATAACTTTTTCATTTACGGCGCCATCTCCATCTTTGCCGGCTTTCTGCAGCTGTACCTTCAGGAAATCGGCATGACGAAGCTCGAGATCGGCAGCCTGATGGCCATCGGCCCGTTTGTATCATTGTTTGCCAACCCGTTCTGGGGGTACTGGAGCGACAAGTCCCGCAATATCCGCGTTGTGCTGATGTTGATGATGGCGGGTACCTTCGTGTTGGCCCAAGCGGTTTTCTATGCACCGACGTATTCCTGGATCTATGCATCCATGATTGTTTTTTATTTTTTTCAAAGTCCCTTGTTCGCTCAAACCAACAGCCTCATCTTGGGATATATCGACGGAACCTCCCAGAAGTTCGGTACATTCCGGTTATGGGGTTCACTGGGCTGGGCGTTGACGGCGGCGGCAGCCGGTCCGCTGATCGATCGCCTGGGCATACGGAGCGTCTCCATCGTGTTTGCCGTCATGATCGTCATTGCGTTTGGTTTCTCGCTGCTGCTGCCGAGACAGCCCATCGCTTCGGACACGCCTGTCATCACGTTCCGGCGGTTCGGCAGGGTCATGTTCAACCCGTATTTCATGACGTTCATCGGCCTCGGCGTGCTGGTGTCGGTGCCCAATGCCATGAACAGTACCTTCATGTCCCTGTACATCACGGAAATGGGCGGAAGCAAACAGATGGTCGGTTATGCCATCTTCACGTCTTCCATCCTCGAGGCAGTCGTCTTCCTGCTGCTGGACCGTCTGCTCAGACGCAGAATGAGCATGCTGCTGGCTTATCTCGTTCTCATCTGCCTGCTGTTTGCTCTCCGTTGGCAGCTTATGGCTGGAGCAACCAGCCCGCTGGAAATCGTGTTCATTCAGCTGACGCATTCCGTGACGTTTGGCGGTTATTTCTACGTCGGCACCCAGCTCACGATGCTGTTCATCCCCAAACCGTACCGATCCTCCGGCCAGGCGGTATACACGATGGCTTGGGGCGGATTGTCCGGCGTTATCGCGGGCCTGTTCGGGGGCTGGCTCTTCCAAAATTTCGGTGCCGAGATCATGTACAACATCGGTGTGTTCTTCTCGTTGATCGGCGCAGCGGGGTTTGCCGTCATGTGGCTGATGAACCGCCGAAACGGCTACCAGCCTGCGGTACTGACCGAACTGGGCAATATGGACGAAGAGGACCGTTAACCTGAGGAGGTAGGTATTAGAACCTCGTTACAACGACACGAAAAGCCGAAGCCTGATTTTTTTAATAGGTTCCGGTTCTTCGTATTTACAACAACCTGCTATCTCACATCATCAAAAATGCGTTTCCAAAGAAGAGCTAATTACATTACGCCAAATTGGTGAAGATGCAGAGACGGCTACTATTTACCATGGGAACACTACCGAGATAACAATGTGTACATTCCTATTAATGAGGATGAAACAGCTTATTCAAAAACCATTATCAATTATATAGGTTGAACTAGACATTTACACGATAACGGAGAGGGCAGAAAGAATCTGGAGAAGCGAAGCGGTCTAAAAGCTTTCTGAAAGAAAGCTGCATCGGAAGCATAGGCTTATCACCGGATTTTCCCTTTGAAAAAAGGGGATCAAAAAAATCTGGGGATAACAGTGATCGGAAGATGGTTCTGACCACGTAGTGACTCCGTGTAAAAATCATCGGTTCAACTTATATAGTAACTGTTGACGAAGTTTCAACTTCCATTAATTAACACAAAAGATTAAGCCCCATTTAGGGCCTTAGTCTATCCGTGGAGGTATCATGAAAAGAACTTTGCTATTGTTGCCGATCATTTCTTTGGTTTTACTTTCGTTGGGGTGTTCATCGTCTTCAGGAAGCTTTGCTTCAGATAAAATGATAAAATTACGGGAAGAAATTTATATTACCAGTAATGAAAACATTTCAGAAGATGAACTAGCTGAACAAATAGGGGAGATCGAAGTATCGTCTACCAATGAGAGTGATTTTGACGATAAGAACATGATCAGTTCTAACACATACAAAGTAGGCACAAAACTATTTAAAATCAAAAACGAAAAAAGTATAGATATGATTGCTGTAGAGGACTCAGCAGAAAAATTTCTGATCGCGTATAACAATAAGTATAAAATAAAAAATAGGTAAAGACCTGTGAAACAATATACCACCTTCACAGTTCATGTCCAATGACGATTCTATGCCAATCGAAGTTACAAACCTCTTTGGATTAATCAATATATGCACATAAAGGCGCCTGTACCAGAAAGTAACGGTACAGGCGCCTTTTTATTTTTCAGGCTAATTGTTATGCTTTCGGGAGCTGGAACGAGCTTTTCAGCGAAACTACCCGGTTGAACACGGGACGGCCCGGTACCGAATATTTCGGATCGACGCTGAAATAGCCGTGACGGAAAAATTGGAATTTGTCATATGCTTTTGCTTCCTGCATTTCCTGCTCCACGAACCCGTGAACCACTTCAAGCGAATTCGGGTTCAATTGATCCAGGAACGTTTTTTCCGGCTGCCCTTCCAGTTCTGACGCTTCCTCTTCTTCGGCGGATTCGGCTGCGATCAGCGGCTCATACAAACGGAACTCGGCAGGGACGGCTTGCGTTGCTTCCACCCAATGGATCGTTCCCTTCACTTTACGGCCGGTGAACCCGCTGCCGCTCTTCGTTTCCGGATCGTAAGTGCAATGAATCTCGGTCACGTTACCTTCCGCATCTTTGATCACGTCGTTGCATTTGATGAAGTAGGCATGCTTCAAGCGCACTTCGTTGCCAGGGAACAGACGGAAATATTTGTTTGGCGGATCTTCCATGAAGTCGTCCTGCTCGATGTAAATCTCGCGGGAGAACGGAATTTGGCGGCTGCCCATTTCCGGGTTCTCCACGTTGTTTTCCGCTTCAAGCCACTCGACTTGGCCTTCCGGATAGTTGGTGATGACCACTTTCAGCGGCTGCAGAACAGCCATCGTACGCGGAGCTTTCAGCTTCAGGTCTTCACGGACGAAATGCTCCAGCGTTTGCAGATCGATGACGCCTTGGCTTTTGGAGATGCCCGTCTCGAACACAAAATCGCGAATCGCTTCCGGCGTATATCCGCGACGGCGCAATCCGGAGATCGTCGGCATGCGCGGATCGTCCCATCCGTCGACGTGGCCTTCGTCCACGAGCAGCTTCAGCTTGCGTTTGCTCGTCACCATTTGGGAAAGGTTCAGCCGACCGAATTCGTACTGATGCGGCTGGCTTTCCATCTCGCATTCGGCAATAACCCAGTCATAGAATGGGCGTTGATCCTCGAACTCCAGGGAGCAGAGAGAATGCGTTACGCCTTCGATGGCATCTTCAATCGGATGCGCGAACGCATACATCGGGTAGATGCACCATTGGTCGCCCGTATTATGGTGATGGGCATGAGAAATCCGGTAGATCACCGGATCACGCAAGTTGATGTTCGGCGATGCCATGTCGATTTTGGCGCGAAGCACCTTTTCGCCGTTCTGGAATTCGCCTGCCCGCATGCGCGTGAACAGATCCAAGTTCTCTTCCACGCTGCGATCGCGATAAGGGCTGTTTTTGCCCGGCTCGGTCAGCGTACCGCGCATTTCGCGGATCTCCTCGGCCGTTTGATCGTCGACGTATGCTTTCCCTTTTTGGATCAGCAATACGGCACGCTTGTACATCTCGTCGAAATAATCGGAAGCGTAACGTTTCTCGTTCCACTCGTATCCAAGCCATTTCACGTCCTCTTGGATGGAGTTTACGTATTCCACGTCTTCCTTGACCGGGTTCGTATCATCGAAACGCAGGTTCGTTTTGCCGCCGAATTCGGCACCCAGCGTAAAGTTGATCCAAATGGCCTTGGCATGGCCGATATGCAGATATCCGTTAGGCTCCGGCGGAAAGCGGGTAACCACTTCCTGGACTTTTCCGGACCGGAGGTCTTCGGCAATGATATTTTTGATAAAATTGGGAGGGGTAGTACGGTTCTCCATCGGTATCAACCTTTCGTGTGTATGGATTGAAGCATTCAGGAACGGCAACCATTCCCGCAGTATTTCCTTCATGGTACGAAGCCAAATTCCGTGCGTTTTCTTTTCTTTGGAAAAGTTTCGTACTGCTTTCATTTAAATATACCTTTAACGCGGAACGAGTTCAATAAATAACGGCACCAAATTGGGATTTTGCGCACTGGAAGATAGGCCTAAAACCATTTTGACTGGTTCCCGCGAATCATGTAGCATGATATTAGGAAAAACGCAGACCAACGCATGCCACTGAACATTCGGAGCGCGTTTTTCAGCCATTATGTCTCGCGAAATCAGAGGGGCATTTCACGGGGAATTTGACCTTTCTGACGCGCGAAAACATCATCATTCAGGGGAGGGATTCCCGTTCTGAACACACTAAAACTGACCAAAGAACAGCAGGATGAAGCCATACGGTCCATACAGACCTATTTCGCGGACGAACGCGGGGAAGAGCTTGGCGACCTGGCGGCTTGGGGCGTGCTGGACTTATTCATGACCCAGTTGGCACCCTACATATATAATCAGGCATTAAGCGACGCCCGCACGACCGTCAATCAGCGCATCGCTTCCATCGAAGAGGACTTGTTCGCCCTGGAGCGCAAACCGCCGCGTTCCCGCTGATCACCCATTTTACGAAGAAAGAAGGTTGCACTCATGTTTACCTATGCATTGGATGAATATACGGAGCTTCGCCCCCTGGCCCTGGAGCATGCCAAAACGTTATTCGAGCTGACGGACCGCTCCCGTGACCAACTGAGACATTGGCTCCCTTGGGTTGACCAGGTTACGGAGCTCGATCACACGACCCATTTCATAAGCAATGCGTTAAAACAGGGCGCAGAGAACGGCGGATTCACCGCCGGCGTCTGGCAAAAAGGAGAGCTGGCCGGCGTCATCGGATTTCATGAAATCAACTGGACCCATCGTTCCGTCAGCATCGGCTACTGGCTTGGCAAAGGCTTCGAGGGCCAGGGCCTGATGACAAGCGCCTGCCGCGTCCTCGTGGATTACGCGCTCGTAACGCTCGATCTGAACCGCGTCGAAATCCGCTGCGCCACCAACAACAAACGCAGCCGGGCCATCCCTGAGCGGCTTGGATTCGTGCTTGAAGGCGTGATTCGCCAAGCGGAGAAGCTGCCGATCAAAGGTTACGTCAACCATGCCGTATACGGCATGCTGCAGCATGAATGGGAGCTTTTGCGTTAAAGGACTACATAATTTCGGCTTCATCGGCCTTGCATGCGAAATATCATCGCCGCTTTTGCCAGCACGGGCTTTGAGTGCCCCTCGCCTCTTGGGAATGCCCATTCCAGGCGAGGGGCTTCTTTAACGTTTGAGATCACGTTTTTACTGTAAAACAAGGTCGCTTCCAGCCGGTCGAGCTGCCCATCCATCTTAGCGCGTAATCGCCCTTGTTGACGGTGCTCGCCCGCAGAGCCGTGCTGGGCAGGGAACAAAGCCATGGACGCAAACGGACCATAAACACGCCATTTCACCAGAAATAGTGTGTCTGTGGTCCGTTTGCTTCTGCGAGAACGCATTTCCGATCAAATAAAGCACTCAGATTCACTCAATTCTCGAACTTCTACTCTGAAGCATCCTCTTTGCGCTTACGTCCCCAATCGTTATTCGAACGCAGCGTTACAGCGCCCGCATCATACCGCCATCCACCACCAGCGATGCCCCGGTAATGTAGGTGTTTGCCCCGGACACCAGAAACAGCACAGCCTTTGCAAACTCCTCGGGTTCGCCGTAACGGCCTAGCGGAATTTCGGTCAGGAACTGCTCCGCCACTTCCTCCTGTGTGATCCCAGACTGTTCAGCACGCGCGGCATCCAATTCGCGAATACGGTCCGTCCCGATCCGACCTGGAGCAATCGTATTGATCAAAATGCCGTAAGGCCCAAGCTCCTGGGATAACGTCTTGGCCATGCCGAACACCCCGGTACGGAACGTATTGGATAAAATAAGGCCGGAAATCGGCTGTTTGATCGATGATGACGCGATATTCGCGATATGTCCGCCATGCTGCTTCATCAAAGGCAGCGCTCCCCGGATAAGACGTACGTAGCTGAGCACGTTCAGTTCAAACGCGCGCTCCCAGTCTTCATCCGTCAACGACTCGAAAGTGCCGGAGGGCGGCCCGCCCGAATTGTTGACCAAAATGTCGATTCTGCCGCCGGACCAATCCCCGGTTTTGCTCATAAGGGCATCGATATCTTGTTTGCGGGTAACATCGGTCACGCAGTACTCGACTCGCCCGCCACCGCCCAGCCCCAGCAGTTCCTGCTGCACGGCCTTCAGCTTATCCTCATTGCGGCTGGCAAGCATCACGTCGGCGCCTTCCGCAGCCAACTGCTTCGCCACCGCCTTGCCCAGTCCCTGACTGGATGCAAGCACAAGCGCCTTTTTTCCCCGCAGTCCCATATCCATCGTTCATGCCTCCTAAGTGTGGTATACCGTTACATTCAAAGCATCAATCGCTGAGGAGAGTTCACGGATGCATTCTATCCTTCCACAAAAAAGCCCATCAAAATATCGTCCACATATTGGCCGTGAATATAAAATTCCGCCACCAAGCGGCCTTCCGTTTTGAATCCGCACCGTTCATAGAAAGCTACCGCCCCCGCGTTGCTCGACAACACCCGCAAGCGCAATTTTCGGATTCCTTGCTCCGACGCATGCCGTTTCATGGCATCCATCAATGACGTTGCAATGCCATTTCGGCGGTATTCGGGATGCACGGCAATATGAATTTCATAGACATGGCTGTTGCTGTGCATTCCCGTGGCAGGCCGAAACCCTACCAGCCCGCATACCCGATCCCCCATGGTTGCCACCAACTGGCTGCCTGGAGGGCAGTGCTGCAAATACTGCTGGCGGGAGCGCCATTGCATCGGCGCAGGTGAGGTCTGGTCCGTCCATACGAGCGTATCCAGTTCCATCAGCTGGTCCGCATCTTTCATTTCGGATAGACGTATATGGTATGTGTCCTGTGTGAGCATGTTTTTTCAACCTTTCCTGCATTCATTCTTCCCTTGTCCATGTATTGTAGCATAGCTCAGACCTGCAGCTAAAATCCCTTCCTTAACTCTTAACCTTGACGTAACGTAATCGTTTATACTTAGGCTCAACGGAGATCACAGCAGGAGGTAAGGGCGATGAATATTAAGGAAGCTGCCGACCGGCTTGGCATTTCGGCCAGGGCCATTCGTTTCTATGAGGAAAAAGGACTCCTTCGGCCTGCCAAACAACCGGAGAACGGTTACCGCATCTATACGGAGAACGATATTTGGCGTTTACAAACCATATCCGCCCTGCGCGAGATCGGCATGTCCATTCAAGACATCGCCCAGGCACTGGCCGAAATCGATCGCGGCAACCCGCAGAAGCTTGAGGAATACCTGGAGCTGCAGCAAGCCGTTATGTATGCCCAGTGGGTCGAATTGAAACGCATGCTGGATACGACCCAGCGCATGATCGATATCAACCGCTCGGACGGGCCTCTGAACGTCAGCCATCTCCATGATCTGGCTCAAAGTGCGCGCCGCCTGAGGGAAGCGCGGCAGAACTGGCACGACCGCTGGAATTACGACAAACAAGCCGCCATTCATGACCAGCGTGTCCGTAGCGCAGGCAGAAGAACCACAGAGGAGCAGCTCCCATCGAATACAGAGCATCAAACATCTGCTTCGGCTGCCTCGGAAGCGGAGGACGGATCTGCCTGCGGATGCATTCCGGAAGAGGTAAACGGAAGCATCGGGCACGCCGATGCCGGGGAAGATTCCTCCTTTTCTCTCTATGACAACTATAACGAGGCGCTGGAACAAACGGCTAACTGGATCAGCCCGGCTCAGGGCGAAAGGGGCCTGGATATCGGCACAGGCACGGGCAATCTGGCCGGAAAGCTGCTGGAACGCGGTGCCATCATAACTGGCATCGACCAGTCCCGGGAAATGCTTCGCGCCTGCCGCACCAAATATCCGGAGATGCAGGTGAGACTGGGCAATTTTCTGGCGCTGCCCTTCGGCGACCAGTCCTTCGATTTCCTTGTCTCCAGCTTTGCCTTCCATCACCTGAGTCCGGATCAGCAGCAGCTGGCGCTGCAAGAGATGCAGCGTGTCCTCACCGCACGGGGACGCATCGGTCTGACCGATCTCATGTATGTCGACGCGGCATACCGTGAGCGATACGTCCGTGCGGCGGAAGCAGCAGGCGATGAAGCGATGCTCCGCGCCGTAAGGGAGCGCCATTTCCCTTTGCTGGACGAGCTGTGCCGCTGGCTGGAACAGCACGGCTACGTTACGAAGGCGTTTCGGCATAATGACCTGCTGCACACCTTGCTCGCCGTACCTTTGCGATAAAAAAAGATTGATTCTCCTTATGCCCATAGGAGGATCAATCCTTTTACCACTCGTCTTTTGGCTATCCAATCGTCACTTTATAGTATTGCAGCACATTATCTGTATAAAAGCCGGCACATCGGTATAACCCCGCCGCAGCTGCATTGAATTCATCCACACAGATAGATACCTCATGGATCGAATCTTTGAAAAACAGGTCATTGAGCGCGGCAAAAAGCAAATTTTTTCCGATTCCCTTCCCTCGGTACTTTTCATCTACGGCTATATACTCAATGTTGCCTTCCTGGAAATCCGGCTCAGCTTCAGTATAACAATACCCTGCAAAATTCCCTTCGTCGATGGCAACATATAATCTGTTATGCTCTTTATTCGCAAGCTGCAGCACATTTTCCGCATTATAATACGTATTCGGAAACGTTCTGGCATGCAAACGAATAAAGTCTTCATGCCACTCAGGAGAAATCTTCTGAACAGCGTGATCCAAGCTCCAGGAGCCTTCAGGCTTTTTCATTTTCATGATCAGGTGCCCGCTCATTCTTTGGGCCTGTAGATATTCCATAAACTCGTGACCTCGAACATTCTCCTTATTGTAGAATCCATGGTATTCCCTAACCACATTCCCAACTTTAGCGATGCCACGGTTCCACAAATCAGCAGCAACGGTTATGTAATCTTGATCAGTACCGTCAATATAGGGCCCCCACATCTCCGCATTCCCGGTTTCTTCATCGATGTTCAGCCCCAGCACTCCGATGATTCGATCATTTTCCAATACCTGCGTGAAATAACGCTCCCACCTTCCTTCCCCATTAAATTCCTCATGAAGGGTTTTAAGGATTTCGTCTTCCTGATCACCTACGTAACCGATATGGTGTCTCTTTTGCACATTCAATTCGGCAATGAATTTGGAGATCCGCGCTAATTGGTCCAACCCCAACCTTCCATTCATGCCATCCACCTCCCTGCCCCAAGAACACTTACCAACGGGACATAAGTATTGGGAAAATCGATACCAAGTCCAGATTCTTGATGATACAAAATCATACATTTAAATACATAATTTCACAACACATCTTCTCTTTCAAATGAATTCAGTTCTTATGTCTTTCAATCTACAAAACTACGAAAAAATGCCTTAGTCCCACAGATTGCGGAACCAAGGCATTCGCCATTTTGTTAACTTTACATGTAGATATCAACAACTGCACGCTCAGTGCTGCTGCTTGCCTGTCTGAACTTGTCCAGCGAAATGCAGAGGCCGCCCTGACGGTAACGGTTATTCGTTTGCTCACCGGATACGTCTTTGCCGTTTACGGCTACGCGCTGCACACCCGTGCTGCCGTTCAGGTGGTACACAAAGGTTACGGGGGTACCGGCGTACTCGAATTCGAACTGCATGCCGTCCAATTCGGGAGGAAGCACCGGGTCGATTACGAGATCGCCGCCGTCCTGCCGAATGCCCAGCGCATTGGAGATCAGCTGGTTCATGTAGATCCCCGGGCCGCTGGAGTAGATTCTCCATCCGCCTTTGACCGGAACGGCTCCCGTGCGGAGCTGTTCGAAATGCTCCTGCGCCTCGTAACGCGTGTTGAACTTGCCGTCCGAGCTGCTGAAGTACGCATTCGCTTGGCGAATCTCCGCGTTCGGCACCACTTCGCCGATGCCGACCGGGTTGATGATCGCAAGGCCGTTCCACACTTGATCGGTTTTGCCCAGCTTCGCCATCGCTTCCACGTAACGGATGTGGGCATGCACGTACTGCAGGCCGATTTCCCGTCCGAAGTTGGACGCCTGCTCCGCACGTTTGAAATGCGAGCTAACGCCGCCGGCATACTGTGCCGGGCGGTTCATCAGGCGAACGCCGTCCGGGCACAGGAACTGCTCGCGAATCAAAGCATAGTGCGCTTCGGCTTGCTCCGGCGTCAACAGTTCGCCGATCATGCTGCGCGTCATCGGCAGCAGGCGGTACTGAATGCCTGTTTCTTCGTCGGTTGGATGCAGCATCAATTTCGGTTGGTCGGCGTGCTCCATGTATACGAAGCCAGGAATCACGTCCGTGCCGAGCATATAGCGGTTGAAGTCGCCGCGAATGCCTTCGGCCAAAGCGCCCAGCTCTTCGGCAAAGGCCGCGTCTTTCTGTTGCAGCGCCCCGGACAGCACCTTCATCGCTTGGTACGTCAAGGCTACGGTCCAGCTGCTGACCATGTATTGCTTCAGCTGTGCATTGGCCGGCTGGAGTGTATCGTCCCAGTCGCCGTCGCCGTACGAGGACAGGAACGTGTCGTGCAGGAAATGGGTACGAATGTACTCGATCTCTTTTTTCGCATGCTCCAGCACCGTGAACGTTTCGTCCGTAAATCCAAACTCATGTTTAACCGTATAAGGAACCTTCTCGTCCAAAATCGCATAATCGCGGGTCGACGTCAGATAGTCTGCCAGCACTTTCAATGGCCAAACGATAATGTCGCCATGGCTCTCTTCCTGCTGGATCGCATAATAGTTGTCGAACATGAACCATTGCGGCCAGCTGCCGTCGTCTTCGTATTGATGCGTGTACACCATTTTGATGATGTCCCGGACTTGCTCGTATTTCTGGGTAGCCATGAAATATTCCACCGGTCCCTGACATACGTCGCGCGTTCCCCATGCGGCACCGCCGTATTGCTCCAGTCCGTGAGGTACGGAGTAGTGAACAAGCATGTTGTGGGTATACCACCAAGCCAGTGCGTTGACTTTAAAGAGATCCTCCGCGCTTTGTCCTTCTCCGCGGAACAGGCGGAACCCGTTCATCACCCCTGCGAAAAATTCGCGGTATGCCTGCACTTCTTCCTCAAAGGACAGCGCCTTCGCCTCGGCTGTGCCGTTCGCGCCCTGCTCCAAAACGCCTTCAATCGTCATCGTCCATTCGCTGGAGCTATCCAGGCTTAACACGACGAGAGACGCGCTTCCGCTTCCTACGCCGCTCGCCAGTAAGGTCTCGTCCCCTGCGGCAATGGATGCACCTTCCACGGATAACCGGTATTGCAACCCTGGATACGCCGAGGAACTGATCGCTTTCGGATCGGCCTTAAACACGAGCACTTGGCCTTCCTGCACCATATGCAGCGGATATTCGTACTCGTTTACGTTCATCGTGATCTGGTTGGTCACCAGGTAACGGTATGCCTTGCCGCTGGCAGAACTTACGTTGAGGCGCACTTCTGTTGCAGCAGTTGTGGTATAGTTCGTCACCACGATCATATCGGATGCGGTTTTGTACATCCAGCGCACGTAGTTGAAGCCGATTTCGAACAGGGATGGCATCGTCAGCAGGCGGTATTTCCCGTCCATTTCCACGTAGATGCGCTGTCCTGCCGTTTTTGGCACGTTCAACGCGTTCCGCGCATTGCTCATCATTTTGTTGAAATTGGTGTTGCCGATGACCAGTTGGGAATTGAAAATGCCGTACATATACGAAGTCGTCGTAATGACCGGCGTTCCGAGCTTCACGTTGCGCCCGCTCATCAGAATATGACCGTGCGGACGCTCCACCAGCAATTCCTTCGCTTTCAGCACAACATGCTCATAGTTCTCCGTAAAGAAGGACAGCAGCTTGCCCTCGCCGCGCTCTTCCTGATGGCGCTGCGGGAACAAGGCTTGCACCTCTTCTTCGGACATGTCGAGCGCAGCCAGAGGTTCGCCGATCATGGAGGAGCGCTTCACTTGCTCCAACGTTTCGCCGCTTTTCAGGCTGCGGTTTTGCACGGATTCCCAAGCAGCTTCGATCTCTTCTCCATATTCCAATGCAGTGATGGCAGCAGCATGATCCGGTTTGGCCAATCCGTAAAATACCACTCGTGCTTCGCCGTCCAGCTTCAGCAGTTCGGATTGCAGGGCCGTGTAAGCAAACTCATATTGATACGTTTCATTGGCCAATTTGGCATGCTTCAAGCTTTCCGGTTCATTCGTTTCCTTATAGGACAATCCGAAGAACTGAAAGCCGTCCGTGGAGTATCCAACCGCCCTCGTGAGCGAGCCTTGCTGCATGTACGGGAATGCACCGCCTTGCGGCTGGTTTTGACGGGAGCATACGACGAATCCTTTGGCTCCATCCTCGAATACCGCATGATCGATATACTGCGACAGATACGCTTCATTGCTGCGCACGGCTCCCGGATCGGCCAAACCGATATCCTGCCCGTAAACGACGTCCACGCCGTCATGTTGTCCATTCAGCGTCACGTCCCAGAACCACACGCCTTGCGGGGTTACCGTAAATACGACCCGATAACCGATCGCTTGCCCGACCCCTTCCGGCTGTACGCTGCCTTCCCAGATCAGTTGATCGCCAGCTTCCCCACCATGGGACAGCTTGCTGCCGGAATGAACGCCCAGCAGCGGATACGCGCTAATGGATTCTCCTTCATACACCCGCAAGTACAGATTGTTCAAAGAACCGTCGAGCGGATTGCCGAGCAGTTGATTCAGCATCGTGCTGCCCAAAGAAGCCTGGTACAGGTCGCCGCTGTTCATGAAAGTAAAAGTCAGGTCCCCGGCCTTCAGACGGATGGATTCATGTGTTTTCGTTGTCAATTGGCTCACTCCTTAATGAAATGTACTACAAAGAACGATGAATCGAAACGTTTCGATTTTATTGGAAAACAATAGAGGTCCCTCTGGAAATTTACCTGAGCAGGCAAACTTCCATCGATGAACCTATATTACCTATGCATTGTCATGAGGCCGTTTCCCATGAACCGGAAGTTATGCCTCACTCCATGGGCCATTTGGCCAAGCTTGCCAAGCGCTGTCCAATGATTGGGACAGCATACATATATACACTCAGCTGCTCCAGCACTCAGCCACTGACACCTCTTTACGCGCTGCCTTCCAGGCCCATTATGGGGTGGGCCTGCAGGCAGCAGCTACGCAGGCGATACACCCGATTCGGCTTGCACAGCACGAACAGAGCGGCGCTCCACCATATCGATCGTCAGCGTATAAGAGGGATTGACCGCTTCGCCATTCAACATCTGGAACAGCAAATGCCCTGCGAGCGATCCGGCTTCGTGCTTGGGCTGGCGTACCGTCGTTAGCGGCGGGTGCACGTACTCCGACAGCTGAATATCGTCGAAGCCGATCACCGAGATATCTTCCGGCACCCGAATGCCGCTCTCCTCCAGCGCTTTCAATCCGCCGATCGCCATCTCGTCATTCCCGTAAAACACAGCCGACGGAAGATCCTTTTGCATGATCATCATCTTGGTGGCGCTATACCCGCCCTCGCGTACGAAATTCCCGCTCAGGCGCCATTTCGAGCGCTCTTCCAGGCCAGCCTCCTGCATCGCCCGGATATAACCTTGATATCTCAAAGCGTTATCGTACGAATTGGACGGCCCGCTGATATAAGCAATCGTTCGGTGGCCGCCTTGGATCAGATGACGCGTAGCCAAATATCCGCCCTGCTCCCCGTCCACAAGTACATTGACCAGATGGTCTCCGGACAAATGGCGGTCCATCACGATAATCGGAAAACGCTCCCCGGCCGACTCCACCAAAATATCGTCATGGATGTTATGCGCCAAAACGATGGCTCCATCCACCCTCTTCTCACGCAAAAACCGCACGGCCGTCGAATCGCGGCCCCCCATGGAGCTGCACGCGATCAGATCGTATCCGTTAGCCAACGCCACGTCCTGCACACTGCGGATCAGTTCGGAATAATACGGACCCGACAAGTCGGTCAGGATCAGCGCAATCGTATTGGTCCGGCTCCGCTTCAGGTCCATGGCAAAGCCGTTTTTGCGGTAATTCAGTTCCCGTGCCGCCTCGAGCACTTTAGCCCTGGTCTTGGCACTCACCTTGCTGTCCCCGTTCAATGCATAGGATGCCGTCGATAATGCCACACCTGCCAGCTTGGCCACATCCTTAATCGTTGCCATTCCACGTTCGCCCCTTCTTACAAGAACAAAATCTCATTTTAACTACATTTTATACTGTAAATGGTTATAACAACCACTTAATTCTATACAAAAACATGATATTGATTTCCCTCATTTGATTCGAAACGTTTCGAGGTGTTTCCAAAAAAAATGGACCTGCTTGCGCCGGCTTGAATTCCAGTATACACACCCATCTACGTGGGTGCTCGTTCATCAAAACAACTTCAAAAAATGAAGAAGATGGAACAACGCCCATGTTGCTTTAAAAAAACAGCTTATAAAACCATGCATTGAAACGTTTCGACACTATCATTATAGACGGAGTTGACAGCGATTTCAACCATTTTATCCATTTTCGCAGAATTAAGTATGCCCGCTGACTCGTTTTCGTCGTCATACACCCCATAATTACGCAAAGGAAGGGCAGCCCGGAACCCCTCCTTCTTTTGGTATTGCGTTAAGGAATGGTCCCCCCGCCCAAAATGGCGTCGGCCTGTTCCCGAAATTGCTGTGCCGCCTCTTCCGGCGTAATCCGGCCAAATAAAAGCTGGTCATATAAATCGCGCAGCACCAGGGTCACTTCCGGCGTCTCTACAGGGTCGGGAGGATCGATGGGACTGCTGTTGTTTTCCACCCAATCGATATACTCGAATACCCGCGCCAATTCAGGCTCAACCAGCTGCTTCATCTGCTCTTTCACAGTGGAAGATACGGGCACGCCCCGCTCTCCCTTGAGCAGCATATTGGCTTCCAAATCATTGACGAAAAAGCTGATGAATCGTGCAGCCTCCTCCTTGTGCCTGGAATTGCCCGCGATGGAGAAAAACATGCCCGGCTTCAGAAACAATCCTTTGTCATTGTCTGGTCCCGGCATCGGCGCGATGGATAAAAGCTTGCCATAACGCTGGACGGTGCTGATGTACTGATTCGAATATCCCCAGCTGAATAACGCCTCGCCTCTGTAGAACGGATCACTATCCGGCTTGCCGATGTCCGAGGTCCAAATGTCTGGCGCAAAAATCAGCTTGCTCTTCGCCAAGCGCTGCATCCGGCCGAAGTAGTCGACGAACAACGCATCATCCTCGTACCCGAGCCGTTTGCCGTCCTCGTCATATAACTTGTAGCCATGCTGCCTCAGATAATACGCAAAGAACTGTTCCGGGGTGAAATAGGTGCCCACGTAGACGTCTTTGCCGATCAGCTCTTCCCCCATCCGTTCAAAATCTTCCCATGTCCATTTCTCGGTTGGCTCCTCGATCCCTTGCGTCTTCAGGACTTCCGGATCGTACATGCTTAACATGGCATTGACGCCGAGGCTAAGGCCATAGACCTTGCCGTCAATGCTTCCGCCTTGCACCTGCTGAGGATCAATGTCTTTCGTGTCGATTAGCCCTTTATCGATATACGGCGTCAAATCCTCCAAAAGCTGCAGCGAGCTGTACTGGGACAAGTAGGAAATGTCCATCTGAATGATATCGGGCAAGGCATTGCCCGCTGCGTGGGGGGCCATCCTTTTCCAATATTCGTTGAAGCTGCTGTACTCGTATTCGATGCGTACGTGCGGGTTCATCTCCTCATACAGCTTGATAACGGCAATGGTCGCATCGTTGCGAAATTCGCCGCCCCACCAGGCTATGCGCAGCGTAACCGGTTCTTCCTCCACGATCATGCCGGGCCGATGGGCAAGCTGGGGTACACATCCCGCAAGGGCGATCATCATGCCGATGATCCCGATCATTCGCAGCCATCTTCCCACAGCTCTTCCTCCTTTGGCAGCGGCAGCATGACCGTAACCCGGGTTCCGTATCCCGGCCTGCTCTCCAATGCAATATCGTACTCTTCCCCAAAAGACAAACGCAATCGCTCCCTGATATTCAGCAGCCCGATGCCGGTGCCTCGCGTTTCCACTTCGCCGCGCAGCACGCGTTCCACATATTCCGGGGCCATGCCTGGACCATGGTCCTCAACGATGACCATGAGATTCTCAGCCTGCACCTCAGACCACACCCTGATCAGACATGGCCCGACTTGGGGCTCCAATCCGTATTGAATCGCATTTTCAATCAGCGGCTGCAGTGTCATCTTGGGTATGGAGCACCCAAGGTACGCAGCGGGTACGTCCAATCGGAAATCGAGCCGCTGCTGAAAACGATATTTCTGAATCGTGATGTAGTGATTGACGATTTCTAATTCTTCGGCCAGCGTGATGACGTTTTTTTTGAAGCTGATGGACGCGCGCAGCAGGTACCCCAGCGATAGCACCATGCGGGATATTTGCTCCTGCCGGTTTTTTTTGGCCAGCCAGTGCACCGAATCGAGCGCGTTGTACAAAAAGTGGGGGTTGATCTGGGCCTGCAGCGCCTTGAACTCGGTTTCCTTAATGACCAACCGGCTCGCATAATTTTCTTTAATCAGCGTATTGATGCGCGTGATCATTAGCCGATAGGTGCGCTGCAGCAGCCCCAGCTCATCCATCTGTTGGGAAGCCGGCATGGAGATGCTGGCATCCATGCTTCCAAGGTCACCGTGCTGCACTTCCTTCATTTGCAAAGTCAACTGCCGGATCGGCTTGGTGAGGCTGCGTGCAAACGCCATTCCCAGTCCCAGCATAAACACGATGGCAATGAGATACACGACGACGAGCGCGTTTTTCAGCCAGATGACGCTCTGGAACACGTCTTCGTAAGAAACCATGTTGTAATAGCTCCAGCCTGTATGTCCCGATTTCTTCTGGGCCAGGAACACAGCCTTTCCGTTCAAATTTTTGATCTCATATCCACCGCTTCCGGGAAGCGGTTTCAAACCGGAGGATACTGACTCTGGAAGCTTGCGGTAGGGGTACACGACTTCGTCTCCCGCCTTCAGTACGATGTCGCTGTCCTCGCTGTCGATCCCGGCATAGTCCTCGACGAGCCGTTCGATATGGATACGCAGAAACAGAATACCGACCGGCTCCAACGTCATGGGTTCATAAGCCCGAACTTGGCGTACCAGGACCAGCATCGGATCGTCGTCATCGGGGTACAACCAGCGCACCGCGCCATCTGCCCGTTCGGCGGCCTGAATCATTCGATCGTATTTTTCCTGCGGCACGGTCAGCGTCTCGCCATATTTGTTCACCATGCCTTGCGCATCAATCAGATGAACGGACTGCACGTATCGTGCAGTCCCGCTAATGTGCTCCCAGAGCCGATCCGTCATCTTCTTGCGTTCGATGAAGCTTGAGTAATCCGTCTCGTCCTGCAGCAGTGATTTGAGCGCCTTCTGAATGACGTTATCCGAAATGATATCGAGGGACAGTGCCTCCAGTTTTTTAAGCTCCACATCCACCGTGGAGGATGAAAGGTTCAGCAGCCTCGATGATTTGTCATACAGCTGTCGGTCGTAAACGGAGTACGTGTAATACAGGGAAGTGAACGCCAGCGTGATGACCAGGGCCATCATGAGCATAATCATGAGAAACATTTTCATTTTGATGCTTAATCTGCGGTAGGCTGTCATGGCAAGTGCGCTCCTTTGCACCACGTGTTAACACTACTTATATCACATGGAGGGGAGACTTTCTGTCGAATTGGGACAAGATCGGCCAAAGTATGACCATGAATGCATATTGCCCATCCGATGAAGCCGTTTCCCGCATATCGCCTGCGATCGCCATCTAATATGCAAGACAGTTATTTGGCTTGATAACGGTCGTAAGCAGCCTGATGCACCTCGATGGCCCGATCGATGCCCATGCTTTTGATCGTTTCCACCATGGCGTCGAATTCGGTGATCGGTTTCTGCCCACTGATGATGGCCGTCATCGTTTCATTCAAATACGTGTTGACCTGGCTCATGATGGATGTGCTTGTGCTCGCTTCTTCCGTCGACAGGCGAATCGGGGGCAGCGTGAGTGCCGAGCTGGATTTCATCCATGCCTCGTTGGCGGCTCGCTGTCCATCATCGAAGAGCAAAGCGTCCAAATAACGGCTGTCCTGGTTGATCGGGCCGTCCATGATGGACAACGCATAAGCAGCCAATGCCTGGTCATACGTCAGCCCTTGGGGATTGTTCGTAATGGTTTCGGTGAATTTCACACCGTCTCCATCCTTTACGTAACTCTCGTTCTCGATTCCGAAGTTGAACAGATCGCTGCCTTCCTCACTGTAATTGTAATCCATCCACTGCACGATATATTTCAATTTGTCCTCATCGGCAGAGGAAGTGATGGCTTCGCCGTAACTCAACACTTTGGTTTCCATATTAAAAGCGGCATAAGGCGTTCCGTCAGGCGATATCGGCGAAGTTACGCCGGTTACATTGAAATCCGGATTGGTATCCCGCATCAGGTTGAAATATTTGCCCATGCCGCTGAACACACCGCCTTGATAGGCTCCTGCCAGATTGTTGGTGACTTTGTAGTCAAATGCTTTGCCGTCATTGGTCATGATTTCGGGGTCGACCAGCCCTTCCTTGTACCACTGAGCCATCGTTTCCAGGAAATCACGGTATCCGGGCTGGATCGGTCCGAATTCAACCTTGTCGCCATTCATCTGAAAACCGCCGATCACGCCGAAGCCTGGAGCGAAATCGTGCAGCTTCGTCAGGTTGCCGGGACCCCAGTTGCCGGTGAACGGGAGTTCATCCGCCTTACCGTTGCCGTTCGGGTCCTGCTCCTTGAACGCTTTGAGCACCGTATGCCACTCGTCGATGGTTGTAGGCGCTTTCAGATTCAGCTTATCCAACCAATCCTGACGAATGATCAGACCGGAGGTGGCATTCAGCTTGAGCGCGTCCAGCTTGAGCAGCGGGAACATGTAAATCGTTCCGTCGTCGAGCGCAATCTGTTTCTTGACGTCCGGGTCGGATTCGATAATCCGCTTCAGGTTTGGAGCGTACTGGTCGATCAGTTCGTTCAGTCGAATGATACGCCCGTCTTTGATCATCTTTTCCGGCCCGCCCACGGCATCGGCCCAGTTGTAATAGATGACGTCAGGCAGCTCCTTGGTGGAAATCAGCAAATTGAATTGGTCGCGCTGCTGTCCGAGCGGCGGATGCGTGAAATTGACCTTGATGCCGGTCAGCTCCTCCTTCTTTTTGTAAGCGGCAATTTCACCGAAATTGCCGAGGGAAGCCGTCAGCTTGGCATCATTTGCCCGCCAGTAATCAATGGTGAACGGCTCGCTTGTAATCGGCAGCGGAATTTCGGTCAGTGCCTCGGCCTTAGGCTCCGTGCTCTCCGCAGACTTGGCAGTTTCCTCTTCCGCACCTCCCGAACAGCCTGCCAGCAGTGTCATCGTCAGCAGGGAAGACAGCAGGATGGACCCCATTCTTTTTTTCACGTTGTTCGCCTCCAATTAAGTCATTTTATAAATATCGGAAGCCGTGCATCATGCGCAGTCAGCTTCCTGATATTGCAACGAAAATATCATTTATTGTTTCACGGCACCGATCAGGGCGCCTTGGACAAAGTAACGCTGGATGAACGGATACACCAGCATGATCGGCAGCGTCGAGATGATAATCGTGGCATACTTGATGTTTTCCCCGATGGCAAAGCCCGTATCGGCTCCCGCCCCCATGGCCTCCGTGCTGCTGCTGATCAAGATATCCCTCATAATAATTTGGATCGGATACAAGTCCTGGCTGCGCAGATATAACATCGGGCCGACATAATCGTTCCAATGATCGACCGCGTAATACAGCATCATGACGGCCAGAATCGGCTTCGACAGCGGCAGCACGATGCGGAACAGGATCCGGAAGTCATTCGCCCCGTCCAGCTTCGCCGATTCGATCAGGCTGATGGGAATGCCTTCAAAATTCGTTTTCATGATAAGGAAATAAAACGTGCTGATGGCACCTGGAATGATCATCGCCAGACGTGTATCGACCAGCCCCAGGTTTTGAATGAGCAGGAAGGTCGGAATCATGCCCCCGCCGAAAAACATCGTGAACGTGATCATGCGCATCAGCATTTTTCTGCCCATCAGATCGCTGCGCGACAGCCCGTACGCCGCGAGCGAAGTCATCAACAGGTTAATGGCCGTACCGACGACTACATAGAACAGCGTGTTCATGTACCCGGTGTAAATGCGCGTATCCTTAAACACGGACTTGTATGCCTCGAGCTGAAAACCCTCGGGCAGCAGCATCAGAGACCTGGAGCGCAGCATCTGGTCCGGGTCGCTGATCGAAGAATTAAACACATAGAGCATCGGGTAAAAGCAGATCACTATGATCATGAGCAGCACCAGTGCATTGATCGCATCAAAGACGCGTTCCCCTATAGACCGTTTCATCGCTTCACCTTCCGATCACCAGAGACTGGTTGAATTGAGCTTTCTGCTGATCGCATTGGCGATAATAAGCAGAGAGAAATTGATGACGCCGTTGAATAACCCGATGGCGGTGGAATAGGTATAGTTCCCCTCCAATATGCCTGACCGGTATACAAAAGTGGATATGACGTCCGATGTTTCATAGGTAGGGGCGGTCTGCATCAACAGAATTTTCTGGAAGTCGGAGTTCATGACCGCCCCCAGACGCAAAATCAGCATGATGACGATGGTCGGCAGGATGCCTGGCAGCGTAATGTGCAGCAGTTGTCTCCAGCGGCCCGCGCCATCCATTTTGGCAGCCTCATACAGCTGCGGATCGATGCCGCTAAGCGCGGCCAAAAAGATAATCGACGCCCAGCCTGCGCCCTGCCAGATGTTGGACAGGATGTACATCGGCCGGAACATGTCTTTTTCCGCCAGGAACATGATCGGCTGCATGTCGAAAAATTCGCGAATGACGTTAAACAGTCCGCCGTCCAAAGATGAGAACGTTTTCAACATTCCGACCACGACGACGACGGAAATGAAGTGTGGCATGTAGCTGATCGTTTGCACGGTGCTTCTGAACCATTTTTTGCGCACTTCGTTCAGCAGCAGCGCCAGAATGATCGGAGCCGGGAACCCGAACACGATGCTGTAAAAGCTCAAAATGAGCGTGTTCTTGATCAGCCGCCAGAAGTAATAGCTTTCAAAAAACATCGTGAAGTTGTCAAACCCGATCCATGTCCCGGACAAGATGCCCTTGACCGGACTGTAAGACTCTTGAAACGCCATCAGCAACCCGTACATCGGCCCATAGCTGAAGATCAAATAATAGGCAACGACGGGAATGAGCATCATGTACACGTACCTGTTGCGGATCAATTCTTTTTTGACGACGCCCCATCTGCCGGATGGTTTCAAACGCCCGGATGGCATGACCGGACTTCGTTTCAATTCCATTCTCCTTGCCCCCATTCCTGATGTTCATTCACCTTCATATGGATAATGATAAAATCCGGAAGCGGTTCTTCCCATGTCCATTTCCGATATGTTAATGCTCAAAACCGAGTTCTGTCCGACAAAAAAACACCCTGTCGCCATAACGGGCATACAGGGTGCGACTATATAAATTGTACGGTACATTCCCATAAGAACGGAGCCGGCTGAACGAATCGGGTTACGGCGCTTTTTTGAATTCCGAAGGAGAGAAGCCCGTGAGTTTCTTGAATACTTTGCTGAAATAGGGCCAGTTCGCCCCAAAACCCGTTTGCTCCGCAAGCGAGGAAACCGTGCATTCCCCATCCTGCTCCAGCAGTTCCATCGCTTTGCCGATCCGGTAACGCATGACGTAGTTCGTGAATTTCTCGCCGGTCTCCTTTTTGAACATTTTGCCGATATAGTCCGGGTTCATATAGATCTCTGCCGCAATCGCCTGAAGCGTAAGCGACTCATCTCCGTACCGCTTTTCCACCAGCTGTTTGACGCTTCGCACCATTTGCGACTGCCTTGATCGCTGCTGTCTGTAGCGCTGCATGGCAATGTCTTTGGCCGTGCCGAGCAGAAATTGCTGGAACGAAAGAAGCGTACTCGTCTCGATCATGCCGGGCAGGCGCTCCATATGCCTCTTCATCTCGTCCGGGCCGGTCAAGCGGATGATCTCCATGAACATCTGGATGAGATAGGACTTCGTCTGGGAAATGTCGTAACGCAGATCGGTCAGCAAACGGAAGCTGCGATCCAGCTCGTTCTCGGCCTCCTGCCAGTGCCCTGATTTAATGGCGGTAACGAGGCGTTCCTGATCAAATTCGAATTCGGGCAGCCCTCGCTCCTCGGGAGGAAGGAGGTCCCTTTCCATGATAAGGCTGCCCTCCCCAAGGTAGAAACGATGATTCAGGTAAACCAGCGTCTGCATGTACAGCTGCCGTGCCTGTGACAGCTCCCCTGGCTCGCTCAGCGCGATCGTCAGGTCGTAATGGTAATATCGGGCAAACGTATCACGGATTTCGTCAATGCTGCGAAAGAGCTGATCTTCCGTGAGTTTATTCTCGATCATGAGCAATACGTGCCGTCCGACGGTTGTGCTGAGCATCGGATTACGGACGATATCCTCGGCAATGTTCTGAATGGCAAACAAATGCATGAATTCGTGCTCTCCCTCAATTTCGACCAGCAACAGCCGTACCTGCTGGCTTCGGAACTGCACGCCGAACAGCTCGCCAAAATGCTTCCACTCCTTAGCGCCATACGTCTTGTTTGTGACGAGCTCCTTCAGGAAATATTTCTGCGCATGCGGCAGCACCCGTTCCAAATTAGCCTGGATCGATTGCACAAACCGCTCCTGATCGGTCCATTCGTCCTTTTCGCCCACCAGTTCGCCGATGGCTTCCACGAGGCTTTCTTCGCTGCACGGTTTGAGCAAATAATGCTTCACCCCGTACTGCATCGCCTTCTTGGCATATTCGAATTCCGTAAATCCGGTCAGCATAATAAACGAGATGTCCCGGTATTTCGAAGCTACTTTCTCGACGAGCTGCAGCCCGTCCATGCCGGGCATGCGGATGTCCGAAATGATGATGTCCGGCCGTTCGCGCTCAATAAAAGCAAGCGCTTCCAATCCGTCTTGCGCGGTGCCGACCAATTCCGTGCCGAGCTGCTTCCAATTCATGACGCTGGCGATTCCATCCACGATCAAAAATTCGTCATCGACCAGCAGAACCTTATACATGTCTGTTTCCCCCTGCTCTATATGCGGATCACTTCTCTATTATATGGGTATTTTGCACAATTCCGGTCATAAAAGTTTCCAGTACCGGCTTTTGCGCAATGTAAGGGAAACAGCTTCTACACGATAACGGAGAGGGCAGGAAGAATCTGGAGAAGCGAAGCGGTCTAAAAGCTTTCTGAAAGAAAGCTGCATCGGAAGCATAAGCTTCAGCGGATTTCCCTTTGAAAAAAGGGGATCAAAAAAATCCGGGGATAACAGGGATCGGAAGATGGTTATGACCACGTAGTGACTCCGTGTAAAAATCATCGGTTCAACTTATATAATGTCAAAAAAGCCGCGTGCGGACCGAGGCATTTGCCTCATCCGAACGCGGCTGAACGCCGAAATAACAATGTGATCCTATCGTGCTTTCACGGCATGAATGAAATGTATCGTTTCAAACGCGGCCAGCCGGTCGCTTCGATCCTCGAAATAGCGCTGCTGAATGTCTTCGGGCGACAAATGCTCATACACAAGCAGCCCGGCATCGGCCAGCAGGGACTCTATTTCTGCATACGTATAGCAGGACTGCATCGGTTCGCCGCCCATCGCCGCCATTTGCACCATTTTTTCTACTCTTCCCGAAAGACCTTGCGTGCTGAATGTTCGTTCATCGGCATAATCGAACACGATAGAGCTTCCGGCAGGCAAATCGGCGAACAGCTCCCGCAACAAGCGTGCATTCACTTCTTTACTCAAGTAATACGATACGCCCAGCAGGCTGAAAAATGTTTTGAGCTGCCCGAATCCGGCATCGGTTAGTTTCCGGATTGCCGGTTCATGGATAAAGTCCATCGGAACCGGATGCAGGTGAGAGGGAACGTCCAGGCCAGCCCGGCCCAGCCGGTCCAGTTTGGATTGCTGCGTGGCCGGATGATCCGCTTCATAGATGTGAAGAAGTCCTTGGAGTTCCGGGTGCCTGAACGCAAACGTATCCAGCCCTGCGCCAAGAATGACGTATTGCCGGGTCCCCAGCCGCACCTCATTCATCAGACACTGCTCGCAATAGGCTGCCCTTGACAACGTAATCGGAGCAAGCTGCACATGGACGATCCATTTCAGCGTTTCGTCCGGGTCGTCGGCGTAACGCTCCGCGATCTCTGTGTTGAAAAATGCAATGCCCTGCGTCATGTTTGCGCGAATCATGGCTTGTTCTTCGGGTGTAATCAGCTGCTTGGCTAGGAAATCGTCAAAAATAAGCGGGGTATCATGCTCGCTGTGGTAGGCGCGGGCAAAAGCCGAAATCAGGGATGTGATGCTGGACTCATTCTTCTTCATCGTCGAATCCTCCGTATATACAAAAATAGAGTTCCCCTGGCCAGGAGAACCCTATTATATACGCGATCATTTAATATGTAAATTATAGCATAAATAAACTTTTTTGTCAAGTAAAAATTCCGCTATTGGCGAAAAAGCGACCTTCTCCTTGCCGGACGAAGCCGGACAAGGAGTCAGGCATCCAGCCCGTACTCCTTGGCTTCCCTGCCGCGGTTCATTGCCCCATGGACCAGGAAGCCGATGACCGCCACGCCCGCCATGGCCGTGGCCAGCCAGGCTACGGGAATCAGTCCCTGGTGGTCGTACATGACCCCCATCGCATACGGCCCGATGACCCGGCCCACCGCACCGATGCCGCCGGACAACCCGATATAGAACGGGGCAGCCCTGCCCGCATGCTCTGAAATAAACGCCGGGGTCGCAGGCGAGATCAGCATTTCCCCGAACGTAGCCAGCACCATCGCGAGCACCATGCCCGGATAATTATACATCGTGATCATGACCAGGTAAGCCATGCCGTAGAATACGGCGCTCGCCGTCATCTGCGCATTGGACGTGCGTGCCATGGTCCGCTTAACCCAAGTGGTGAACGGTTGGCCCACAAAAATCAGCACGCCGTTCAACGTCCAGAGCAGGCCGTACATTCGTTTTTCCATGCCCTCGGAGATGATGTACGGGGACACGCCCGTATTCCAGATCGAGTTGCCGAACAGCAGAAACAGCACGCCCAGGCTCATGAACAGATACAACCTGACATTGCCGAGCAAAGCCCATGTGCTTGTGCCTGTTTGACCGGTCCGGCTGCGTTTGGCAAGATGCACGCCCCCCTGTTCCGGCTCTGCTTTCGACAGGTAGAACCAGAAAAAGACCGCAAATGCCGCTGATGTCACCCCGTTCAATACAAAGCTGAGATGATACGAAAAGTCCGCCAAAAAACCGCTGAGCGCCGTTCCTATGGCTACGCCGATATTGTTCGCCACATAGATGACGTTGAACAGTTCCGCCCGCCGCTCGGCAAACCGGAACCCGACAAATGCCTGGATTGCAGGCAATGATAATGAACTGAACAGGCCGATCCAGCCCATGGCGCAAATGAATACGACCCAGTAGGCGCTAATGAACGGCAATGCAAACAACCCGGCCGCATTCAGCGCAAGCGAACCGATGATCAGCTTTTTGACGCCGACGCGGTGGTACAATGCGCCCCCCAGCAGTTGGCCGAATATGCCGCCAAGCGACTGGATGAGGATGACGAACCCGGCATTAGCCATCGTTCGTCCTAGTTCGTCGAACACGTACATCGTGGTCAGAGGCCACATCAGGGCACTGCCCGTAGCGTTGACCAAGCTTGCGAGCAAAAACACTTTTACTTCTTTCGGATACGTATCAAGCCATCTCAACATGTCGATTCCATTCTCCTTCATTCAAAACAAAAGCCTTCGCTCCGGCCGTCTGATCAGCCCTGAGCGAAGACATGGATATTCTAGGTCTATTCGTTCATTGTTGTTTCCACTGCCCTCAGTCCATCTTATCCGAAAACATGACATGCGCAAGCACACTCATTGACGCTTCACTTCAACAGTGGATGAGAAAAAGGTCGCTCCATTGCCCATGTCGGACAATCGGTTTGGCGTCAGCATGTTGACCCGCTGTTTCCGTCCCGCGCCGTCCCACCATAATCCTTGGCTGATGACCGTCCCCGGCAGCATCGCATCGCTAACCTTCGCGATCAGCTCGATGCGCCCGCGGTCGTTCCAGACGATAATCGGGTCGCCGTCGGCCACGTTCCGGCGCTCCGCGTCTTCAGGATGAATGTGCAGCAGCGGCATTTTCTCCATCTTCTGATGCTTCGCCGAGTTGGCGAAGGTGGAATTCAGGAAATTATGGTTCGGCGGGGAAAGGAACATCAGCGGATATTTGTCTTCTTCGCTTGGCCGGCGCTCGCCATCATACCCTTCCACCGCCGGGCGGTATGTCGGCAGCGGCGGCAAGCCGCGCTCCCGCATCGTTTCCGAGTACAACTCGATTTTGCCGGACGGCGTGGGCAGCGTTTCGAGGAATGTGGCATGCGCCGCCATGTCCAGCTTCACGAACCGGTTGGCTTTGAGTGCTTCCAACGTAATGCCGTTCATGTACGGATTGCCCGTATCTTTTAGCGCATCCGCGATCATTTGCTCCGGCGTTTCGCTGAATATTTCGGGGTCATACCCCATCGCTTGTCCCAGCAGTGAAAACAGCTCCACATTGCTTTTGCTCTCCCCGATTTTCGCGATGACCGGTTGCTGCAGCTGCACATACTGATGCCAATACGATGTGTACAAATCCGTTTCTTCGAACGAAGATGCCGCAGGCAGCACGATATCGGCGTATTTGGCGGTATCCGTCAGAAACAGGTCATGCACGACCGTAAAAAGGTCTTCTCTGGCAAAACCTTGCATAACCCGCTCTGTATCCGGCGCAACCACCAACGGGTTGCTGCAATAAACCATGAGCGCCCGAATCGGCTGCTCCGCCTCCAGCAGCGCTTCACCGATCCGGTTCATGTTCACGACGCGCGGTTCCGGGTTCGCTCGCAGTTCCGGGCGCTCCAAGGCATCGCCGTTGGTGCTGGCATAACTGTTCGTGCGCACGGCCCCGCCGCCGCGCTTCAGCCAGTGCCCGGTAATCGCGGGCAGGCAGGCAATGCTGCGCACGCTCATGCCGCCATGGTCGTGGTGCTGCAGCCCGTTGCCGATATGGATGTAACCCGCGTCGGCGCGCCCGTACAGCTCGGCAAGCTTCACGATGTCCTCGGCCGATACGCCCGTAATCCGCGCCACCCGCTCAGGCGTGTACTCGCGGACATGCTCGCGCAGCGCCTCGTGACCGACGGTATATTTTTGCATGAAGGCTTCGTCCACCATCCCGCGTTCAAACAGCACGTGCATAAGTCCGAGCGCAAGCGCGCTGTCCGTGCCTGGATAGAGCGGGATGAACCAGTCAGCCCACTGTGCGGTGCGATTGCGATGCACGTCGATGACGACGATTTTCGCCCCTTTTTTGCGGGCTTTCTCGGCCAGCACGACTTGGTGCATGTTGGTGCTCACGATATTGCCGCCCCATACCACAATGACGTCCGCGTGCTCCGTATCTTCCGGCAATGTGCCGCGATTGGCACCCATCGTATATTTCCAGCCCGTATTGCCTGCCGCATTGCAGATCGTTTGCTCCAGCACGCTGGCACCCAAAGCGTTGAAAAAACGTTTGTCCATGCCGTCCACGCCGAGAATGCCCATGTTGCCGTAGAAATTGTAGGGCAAAATGCATTCCGGTCCGTACGTCTCGGACAACGCGCGGAACCGGGTCGTGATCTCGTCGATCGCTTCGTCCCAGCTGATGCGTTCGAACCGCCCCTCTCCCTTGGCGCCGACACGTCTGAGCGGATACTGCAGCCGTTCCGGATGATAGACTCGCTCCGTCATGTTTCTGACCTTGTTGCAGATGGCGCCTTTGGTGATGGGATGATCGGGATTGCCCGTTACCTTCACGATTTTTCCGTTCTCCTTATGTAGCAGCAGGCCGCACGTATCCGGGCAATCAAGCGGGCAAACCGCCGGAAATACGCCATTGTCCTGATCGATCATGTCCTTTCTCCTCCTCCTGCAAAATGCTATTGCTATATCATATCGCCAATTCGACTTTTTGCGCAAAAAAATTTGCTTTGCCTGATTCACCTAAAGATGGCGCGGGTACAATATAAGCAAGGCATCAGGTTAGTGTTTCCCCACTTCCTCCTTATGCCATATCATGGACCACTCCCGAAATTCGCCATGGACAGGTTTCGTTCCCCCGAACCTCTTCATGGCGAATTTACTTTTCTGCGGTTTACATTTTTAAAATGATAAAAAAACAAGTGCAGGCATCCCTGCACTTGTTTCGTTATAAGTATGAAACGGTCCTCTTCGCGTTATAACCTCTCGCGGCTTACGAACCTTACACACCTTATTCGGGTTGATTTGGCCGTCTTGCATCGGTAACGAACCTCTGACACGTTATTGTTAGCGTAACGCCAACCGATTCCTCTATTTCGGGAAAATAGCGTGCGTAGGATTCGTTAGCGCTGAACAACGCCGAAATGAGCCATTATAAGATGCCTCAGGTTCGTTACGCGTCGGATCACGTTGGATTCCTCCATCGCTGGCATTATGCCTGCTTGCTCCATACCGCTCTTGTCTCCGCCTTCGGCTGCGCCCCTTCCGCTGCGGCCGCCTCCGGTTTGGCTGTGCGCATATACGCCAGGTAGTACGCCCCCGCCACAAAGAGCGCGCCTCCCGTCAGATTCCCCAACCATACGGGCACAACATTCATAAAAAACTCGCCCCACGAATAGTGCCCTTCGAAGATGGCCGCCGGAATCAGGAACATGTTGGCCACAACGTGCTGGAAGCCGATGGCCACGAAAGCCATCGTCGGAAACCAGATGCCCAGCACCTTGCCGCTCATCGTGTCGGCTGCATAGGACAACCATACCGCCATCGCCACCAGCCAGTTGCAGCCGATGCCGGAGATGAAGGCCTGCAGGAAACCGTCATGCAGCTTATGCCCCGCCATATCGACCAATTTGGTCAAGTATGCTCCGTCGCCGGTCAATCCCAGTACGTGGCCGAAGAAATACGCAACGAACAGCGCACCCAACAAATTGCCGAGCGTCACCAGCAGCAGGTTTTTGAACATGCTGCCTGGCGTAATTTTGCGTGTCACTGCCGCCAGCGGTACGGCCATCATGTTGCCTGTCAGCAGCTCGCCGCCCCCGACCAAAACCATGATCAGCCCCACCGGGAACACTGCGGCCCCGATAAAATTGGCGATGCTTCCCCACTCCGCCGGAGCAGAGGCAATGACCCGAATATCCAGCAAAAAGCCGAGCGCGATAAACGCTCCGGCCAGAAAACCGAGCACCAACACGGTGGATACCGGACTTTGCGCTTTTTTCATCCCGGTCTGCGCCGTATATTGTGCAACCTCAAGAGGTGTTTTTGCCGCCATAACGCATCCTCCTCTTACTGTGTGATGAATCGCCCTGACAAAGGTCTTTTCTCTTCACCGTTCAACTTCATGTTTTCATTGTATCTCGCCAGGCGGCAAAACTTTGTGCAAATAATCACAATGCCCGTATTAGCGATAATGTTGAACATGTTCCTTTCCATAAAAATGCGGTAAGATGAAGAGAAACCTTACTGGAGAGGGGCTTTGTCATATTGGATTTACGAAAAGGAGCATGGGCTGCGCTTATTCTTGTCCTTAGCATTTTGCCTGGATGCATTCTTCACTTGAACAAAGTTCAGCCTTCTCTTGCACAACAGCATCTAAACGCGTTCGAAGAGATGATCCACTCTATGGATGACGGGGAATATGCGCTGAACGCAATCATTCCGTTTGACTGGGATGCCATGTATTCATTTTCTCCCTATACCTCCAAAGAAGAAATCACTTCGGCCATCGGCTTCGAAAGCGATCACGTTTATGAATCAGACGATGAAGCGATCCAACAGATCATTTTCGTGAAAGACCGGGAAATCGTCTGTTCCCTCTATGGCTCTGTGGTCAAAATGGGTTATCAATTTCATTTTCAGAGCTATGACGAGTATTATCGTGAAGTGAAAAAGAGTGAGAACTTTAGCGTGACTGTTCTGCGTGAAGAGAATTTCATACATTTGAAGTTAAGTGGCAGATCGCCGCAGCATGCGGACAACCTGTAATCACCAAAAAAACAGCAGGCTGACGGATCTCCGCCAACCTGCTGCTGTTTAAATATCGACTTTACATATATAAAGAGTTAAACCATTGCCGGTGCTTTCACTTCCACAGGGGGCAGAGCTTGGAGTCCCGCCGAGTTCAGGAAGTTCCACGGTTTGTTGTAATGCGGTTGGAAGAAGAAGTCGATGAACGCCAGCTCATCCACCGTCATGTTGTTCTGGATGCAAACCGAGATCGTATTGATCGACTGGGTCAGATCCGCCTGCGACATCACCTGCGCCCCGACGATGCGGCGTGTAGCTTGTTCATACACCACCTTGAGCAGCAGTTTCTCGGCAGTCGGCATGAACTCCGGACGATAGCTGTCTTCCAGGATTACCGCTTCGACAACCAAACCTTCATCGGCTGCCGATGTTTCGGTAAGTCCCGTACCGGCAATGTTTTGCTCATAAATTTTGATGCCCGATGTGCCTTGGGTTCCGAGGTAAGGCGTTGTCGGACGAACAAGGTTGCGTGCCACGAGCGTACCCATGCGCACCGCGTTGGTCGCAAGCGGAATGTAGGCTGCTTTACCTGTCGGATTGTAGTGGATCGCGCAGCTGTCGCCTGCGGCGAAAACGTCTTTGTGGCTGGTTTGCATGTATTTGTTCACGATGATTGCTCCGTTCGGAAGCATGTCGACTTGACCTTTCAGCAGTCCCGTATTTGGACGGAAGCCGATGCACAGAATGACCAGATCGGTTTCGATCTCTCCTTTGGACGTGATGACTTTGGTTACTTTGCCATTCTCGCCTTCAAATTTCTGTACCGTTTGGCCAAGAGCAAGCTTGATGCCGCGTCCAGTCAGCGTATCTTCGATGGCATCCGTGAATTCACGATCCAGGTATTTGTTCAGGATGCGGTCCACGCTGTCGATCAGTGTGACTTCTTTGCCGTTCATTTGGAAGGCCTCGACAAGCTCCACCCCGATGTAGCCTGCACCAACCACGGTAATGCGTTTAGCTTCTTTTGCCTTTTCAATGATCGTGTTCGAGTGGTTGTAGTTTTTGCAGAGCAGGATGTTATCCATCTCGATGCCGTCCAGCTTCGGAATGACTGGCCAAGAACCGGTCGTTACGATCAATTTATCGAACTTGTCTTCGAACTCTTCGCCGGTTTTCAGGTTTTTCGCCCGCAGCGTATGGTTGTCGGCATCCACCGCAGTCACTTCGTGCAGCATTTTGGTGACCACGCCAAGGTCGGCCAGTTGGTCGGGCGAGGAATAGAACAAGCCGTCGGGATCTTTGACTACGCCGCCCACGTAAAGGGCAATGCCGCAGGATAAGAAAGAGATGTTGTCATTGCGTTCGTAAACCGTGATGGTAGCTTCCGGATACAATTTGGCTGTGTTGACGATGGCTGCGGTTCCTGCATGTGTACATCCGATGACTGCGATTTTCATGATGAATTCCTCCTTGAGAGTTGGGCATATGATTAAACAGCGGATAAAAAACGATAGTTAGATATGTGAAATCATTCACTTTGTAGCGTACGTCCTTTTGTGATTAATTTCACTTTATGCCCTTATTATAATGTGACATTTTTCACATTGCAATAGGTTCTACAAAAAAATTGTACAAATTTAAAGTTTCCTCTCTCGGCTGTGGTTCGCCTTCCCCTTTACTGACATTACATTTTCCCCTGCTTTAAGACAATTTATGCTTTGCCACGCTTGGGTTTGAGACAGGTTTCTTTTCCGCAGATTTTTCTTTCGAACGCCCCCTTCGAGGCATTTGAAAAATTGTCACAAATTTATAACAGGGTGTCATTTTTATGATGGCAAACGCTTACAATCATTAATATAGATGATCCTTATAATGGATTAACTATAATTAAACTCCCAATATTCCCAACAAGGAGGCTTATCTTTTGAAAAAAAGTTCACGGTCCGCCCTGCTTCGATTCATCCCGGCTGCCACCTCCATTGCCATGGTCTCTGCAAGTGCTCTGGCCGTTTCGCCGGTTAACGCCGATTCTGCACCGGTTACGATTAAGACCGAGATAATCTCCGCCACTGCGCCTGTGGGGGCGGATGTATCCTCCATTTTGCAGAGATTCAGGGATTACAGCGCTTTTGCAACGGGAGATCTGGCTAAGGACACGGCCTATGCGCTCAATATCGTTTCGTGGCAGATGCCTCATGGCGGCTTTTTCAAAGCGATGGAAGAAAAGTACAAAACCCCATGGGATGGCAAAACCGCGCGCTCGGATTGGAAGGACCCGAATGGCGTTGAGCTGGGCACGTTCGATAATGATGCAACCGTCACGGAAATCCGTTTCCTGGCCCATATGTACGATCAAACGGGCAATCCAGTCTTTAAGGACAGTATCCGCAAAGCCGTCCATTTCATTCTGGTTTCGCAATATCCATCAGGAGGCTGGCCGCAAGTGTACCCCAAACGCGGAAACTACTCGGATGCCGTTACATACAACGACAACGCGATGGTGCGCACCATGGTCCTCATTGACGATATGATTGAACGGCGCGAAGGCTTCAATAACGACATTCTGAATGAACAGGATCGTGCACGATTGAAAAAGGCCCTGAACAAAGGCATCGACTACACGCTGAAAGCGCAAATCGTCAACAACGGCGTGCCTACCGTCTGGTGCGCCCAACACGATCCGGTAACCTTCGCCCCGCTGCCGGGGAGAGCTTATGAACTGGCCTCCAAATCGGGATCGGAATCGGTAGGTATTACCGCCTTCCTCATGTCCAGGCCGCAAACGCCCGAGATCAAAAAGGCCGCGCAAAGCGCCCTCCGTTGGTTCGATACCGTTCGGGAAAATGGAACCAAATACAACCGCCAGGGACCGGTGTATTTTGAGCCCGATCCGGGCAGCGTCATCTGGTACCGTTTCTATAACGTGGATGAGGATGTTCCTTTTTTTGCGGACCGGGACGGGTTGAAATACATGGACATTCTGGAGATTAGCGAGGAACGCAGGCACGGCTATTCCTGGGCCGGAAACTATGCTCGCAATCTGCTTAGACTGGCCTCCGAGCAAGGATATTATACATTGAGACAGCCGCTCCCCTAGGTCTGCTGCGGCATGACCCAATCCGCTTTGGTACGGCAGTTTTGCCGAAAGCTGCGAACCATTCCGCCACGTTCACAAAAAAACCTGTCACCGGAGACTTCCGGGGACAGGTTTTTGCGTAATATTCAGGTTTAACCCTTAACCGAGCAATTGCTCAATTTCAGCCGTCATCGCTTCAGGCGATTCCTTCGGCTCGTAACGTGCCACCACTTCACCGCTTCGATTCACGAGAAACTTTGTGAAGTTCCACTGAATCTCATTGCTCTCGCCCTCGCCCGGCTGCTGTTCGCGAAGATATTGGAACAACGGGTCCGCGCCTTCTCCGTTCACTTCCACCTTGGCGAATACCGGGAAATTCACGCCGTAGTTCAGCTGGCAGAACGATGCTGCCTCCTCGCTGCTCCCCGGTTCTTGGCCACCGAACTGATTGCAGGGAAACCCGAGCACGACAAGGCCCTGATCGCGGTAACGATCATATAGCTTTTGCAATTCGCCGTATTGCGGCGTCAGCCCGCATTGGCTGGCCGTGTTGGCGATGAGCAGCACTTTGCCTTTATATTGATCGAGCGACACGTCTTGATTGGCGGTAGTTACCGCTTTGTACGAATATACGGACATGACCGATTCCTCCCATGCTTTTGTAGGTTTCAAAGGCTGTGCCTCCCGCAAGGTTCACGAACGATGCGCTGGCGATACAGCCGATATTTCCATTATAAACCTGTCCCTGCCCAATACCAAATCTGCGAAAACGGTACCCTTATTACTTATTCGCCGCGAGGATCGCTTCGTAACGTTCCTGCCGCTCCGCCTTGCTCAGCTTCGGACAGGTGTAGCAATAATCCTGTCCGTCATAGACGACATGATGCAAACAGCAGGCGGGCTTCATCAGCAGGGTCTGCCCGGGCTGGTAGGGATTCGCAACCTCCACCGGCTTGAAGGACAGGAGGTTTCTTTTCAGCCCTAACACGTCCGGAGGCATGCTGATCACATGCTCGTATCCTTCGATGACCGCTTCGCGTTCCGCCTGTTCAATGGGCATCTGCTGCACTGCCGTTGTGAACCATCTCAGAATGCCCGCCAGCTGCGACCACATTTGGCCCGGTTTGGCCCCTCCGGCTGCTGCCACTCCTTCAATCATCGGACGCAGCTGCTCGCCGTAGTATGCCGTAAGCACCTCGTTTCGCCATGAGGACTGGGCACATGCTCGATTCCGGGGTTCATCTCCCTCGGCTGCCCGTTGAACATGCGGACGCTCTGTCGCATCCCTAAGGAGGAAGCTTGCTGCCACACGGTCGTTCTTCACTTCAAGCTGCAATTCGATATTGTCCAGCGAAATGTCGAGCCGCGCATCGCATACGGCTGTCATGTAGTGGATCCCAAGCACAAGCCCCCGCAGCGAATGCGTGAAATAAACGGCCGCCGAACGCAGCGAGTCGGCACGAAGGTGTTTGTTGAACTCGGCCAGCATTTGCCTGGCTTGAACAGGATCTTTCAACGCGGCCAGGGGCATGCTCCAGACTGGCTGCTCCAACGATGTCACTGCAATTCGGCCATACTGCTGCAGCCAATCGTAATTGATCGCTCCCATGATCGAAAACCCTCCCATACGAAATTATGTATCGCTGTAGATCCAGAATTAACAAGTTACTTGTTTCAAACGTACATATCCGACATACCCTGATGCCAGCTCTCTAGAAATGTACGCTGGCGAACCCTAATCCTGCATAACGCGAAAACGAGCCGTGTGCATGCAGCACAACGGCTCTTATTATGATTCGCCCATTACAGGCGTTGAAATGTTTAACTTCCCGCAGCGGTGCGAATGCGCTGTTCCGTTCTTCCTGCTACATGCAGCATCGATTCATTCGCAACCGGCTGTTCGAATACTTGTTGACGTGCTCCGGCAAGCGCGTACGGCAAGCACAACGGAACGCCCGAGCGCGGGTCTATAACGATATCTGCTTCAATGTTGAACACTTCGCGCAGCACGTCGGGGTTCATGACTTCAACAGGCGAGCCTGTAGCCACCGCTTTGCCTTTCTTGATGCCAATCATGTGATGGGCATAACGGGAGGCATGGTTCAAATCATGTACGACCATGACGATGGTACGATTGGCGGTCGTATTCAGCATCTCCAGCAATTGAAGCACCTCCAGCTGGTGGGCCATATCAAGGAATGTCGTCGGTTCGTCAAGGAACAGGATATCCGTTTCCTGAGCAAGAGCCATCGCAATCCATGCACGTTGGCGCTGCCCTCCGGACAACTGATCGATCGGGCGATCATGAAATTCGTTCATGCCCGTCACTTCGATGGCCCATTCGATCATGCGCTTGTCCTCGGGACGCATCGATCCGAAACCTTTTTGATACGGGAAGCGGCCATAAGAAACAAGCTCGGTTACGGTCAGCCCTTCCGGTGCAGTAGGGTTTTGCGGCAAGATCGCAAGCTGTTTGGCTACCTCGCGCGTAGATTGCTTATGAATGGACTTTCCGTCGAGCAGCACCTGTCCGCCCTTGGGATTCATGATGCGTGCCATCGTTTTCAGGATTGTCGATTTCCCCGAGCCGTTGGCTCCGACAAGGGCCGTGATCTGGCCTTGGGGGATTTGAATATTCAGGTCCTCAACAATCAGTCTTTCTTCATAAGCGATATCCAGCTTGGACGTCTCCAGACGAAACATGCGATCATCCCTCTCTCATTTATCCGGGTATGTACTTCCGGTTATGGCAACAATAACGTATTGGTTGTATGAAAAGATTACCGACTCAGCAAGTTCAAAAAGTTCCTATATCTAAAGATACTGATAATCATTATCATTTGTCAACACCATTTCGCAAATTCATTGGGTATAGAATGCAGTATTTTGCAAGATGGACATATTTCGAAAGGAAATACATCGCATTGGAAGACCGTATTTCAGTAAATTGCACAAAAGATGCCTGCTGATGAATGCTGCTGCGCCAGCTTCCCAAGACCGTACCGCGCCGGATACATCTCCAATCAGATCGCTGCAACGACATTATATATGCTCCTCAGGCCATTACGAATTCATGGAATTTCGGCCAAACCTACGAAAAAAAGGCGAGAGTCCATACACTGGCTTCTCTCACCCTTGTTTTGTTGATATGCTTTTCCCTGAAATGGGTCTGTTACCGAGCTACAACTTGGGTTCAGGGATCAGGTTAATCACAAGCGCGCCGCTTTGCACGCTGGCAATGTTCGCTGCCTCGATCCCCTCGGGAATGTGCACCTTCTGGCCGAACGGATAAAGCCGATCCATGTCCGCTTCTGTCAGGTTCTCCAAAGAGGGGGCACTCGATCCCGTTGAACCGTCTATTGCCGACTGCTGATCTGACGTGCCATTCGTTGAACCTGTGCCAGCACTCGTTCCGTTTTCTCCAGCCTGTCCGTCTGTCCCACGCGACGATGCGTCAGGAGACTGGGTTGAAGACGAATCGGGCGATGAGGCACCATTCTCTTCTCCTTGACTCAGATCTGGTGCAGAGCTCTCACTCTGTACACCGTTGCCTTCATTGGTCGATCCTTCGGAACTGTCATGGGTATCGTCATTCCCGGATGGGTCAACTGAAGAACCAACCGTACCGTCGCCTGCAGTTGAACCCTCTGGCTGCCCTTCCGTGGTTAGGCTCTCCCACGCTCCGGCAGCATCAAGTTCCTCTACGCTGCCATCCTTCATGTTCAACTCCAGCGAATCGGACTGCAGCGTATCCCCGCCTGTCTCCGTGCGGAAACGGATCACCAATTGCGACGAGGCTTCCGCACTCCCGCCGGAGCCGCCCGGAATAACATAGGCCACCTGCTCGGGCAGCTGCACTTCCGGCTCGCTCGTAACATCGGGCTCCTGCACGGACGGCGGAGAAGCCGCCGGCGCTTCCGAATCTTTGCCCATCCATGCCAAGGCTGCTCCCGCAATGCCGGCAACCAGAATGACGATGAACGATGCCAAGAACAGGTTCTTTCTCTTGCCTGTCAGTATGCGAACCAGCGGGGAGGCGAGCTCCGATTTGGCGCGGTCATACGTCGGTTTCATGGTCCTGTCTGCCCTTGCATAATACGGCTTGAAGGCAGATTTCGATTTGAAGGCATCCCGATCATGGGTTTTGAAATAATCCACGACCGCATCCGAGTAGGTCTTGGCTGCTTGCTGCCCTCGCATGAAGAGCCGCTGGCGTCCCGACCATTCCATGAATTGGTATAACACGTCCTTGCTGCCGACATGGCTGCGGACGAAATCCAGCAGTCCGGCATAGTCCAGCCTGCTTCCGTTCCCTCCCCGATAAAAGGCAAGGGGCAGCGCCTCAAAGGACTTGCTTCCCGGCTGCTGCCGCATTTCGGCGGCCAACCAGCCGCGCGTCCAACGCTGCATTTCGTTCCGCTCCGCCAAAGAGAGGGACTCCAGCCTCGCCTCGTCCTGATCCTCTCCGCTTAGCCAAGCTCTCGCGGCCAGCATGACATTGATGCGGGCCGTTACGTCGGCTCCCTGTCTCGCAGCCCAATCCCGCACTTCGTTCTCGTGCAGCAGAATATCAATGCTCAGCAGCTGCTCCCTGGCGACCCGGCCCAAATCGAGATCCTGAATGAGGAAAAGATTAATGACATAAGCCAGCTTATCTGCCAACCGGGTCAATTGCTCCTGATAATCGGGCGGCGCTGCTCGTTCGGACAAGCTGCCCCGACTTGCAAATCCTTGGGTCCGCGCCTCGGATTGACCGATTTTGGCGGTGATGGCTGAACCGGCTGCGGCCTTTGGCATGCGGTCCAGCAAACTGACCTGCTTCAGCGCTTCATTTGCAGCCTCGACCGGATCAGGTGCCGAAAACAGACGCTCACGCAGTTCCTCGGCAGTCCGCTCCAGCAAGAAGCCGTCGTGAACGGCTGCAGGGTGCTCTGTTACCCAGCGCTGGAAGACCTTTGTAGTATCTGCAGCCGTCTCGGCCCGTTTCAACTGTTGTTCCAAATAGGGCTCGAACAACAGCTTCGATAGCGACGGATTACCCAGCACCTTCCCGAAAAAAGCCATATGCAGACCCGGTTCACGATCCAGCAAGGCATATAGCTCTTGGACGGCGCGCATACGTTTGCGCCCACGGGCGTTGTTGATGCCGTATACGAAATAGTCGACGATGCGCGACTGGACCGCTTGAGAAGCAATGCTGAAATATTCGCCGATCCGCGCAGCGACCGCTTCCTCGGGAACCTGTTCCCGTTTGACGCCGTCCAGCTCGCGGCCGAGAAGCGCCAGAAACAGTTCATTGAGCCGCGCACGCTGCAGCGTCCCGCCTTCAGGTTTCAGATACGTGAGCAACCCGCCCAGCACGCCGCTCTTGTTATCCAGCACATCCAGGGAATCGATTCCCTGTTCAAGCCGGTAAAATTGCGCTAATTCGCCATAAGCCTCAATCGACAGCTCGCGGCCAGGCTCCATGTTGGCGAGCATTTCGTCCGCGAACGTATAAAAGCCTTCCGCGGCTGCTCTCCCTTCCGGCTGGAGCAATGACCAAGCATAGGTCATGTACGGCAGTTGGGCTGTCGACAGGTCGGCATGGGTCACCCTTCCGGACATCAAATCGAACGTAAAGTCCTTCTCCGTATTGCGATCCTTCGGACGAAGCGTGCCCCGTTCCACGAACTGCAGATGGATGCCTTTCTTCGCCTGTGGTTCCTTCGCGTACGTCATGAATCCCAGCTGCCTGCGGTAAGCATACGGCAAAGCGGCATACAGCAAACGCAGCAGCTTCCGGGCGCCGTCCGTTATCTCTTCGGCAGGCAAATCCAGTGCTACGTATACTTTGCGGCGCGTCGCCACCGCCTGCATGACGGCGTACAGCATACGCTTGAACAGCGCTTCGCTCATCTTCAGCGACTCCAGAACCGCTTCAGGAGACGGAGAGCCCTCTTCGGCAGACAATGACGGGGCTGCAGGCAAAGCGTCCAGCGAAGGCAATATTGTGCCTTGCTCGATGTCATATGACGTGGCGAAGGCAGTGTCCAGCCAACCGCCCTGTTTCATCTGCTGCTCCGCGCGGACGGCAGGCAGGACATAGTTATGGGCAAAAAAAGCGCTGCGCAGGCCGGTAAAATCGGCAGCCTGGTAGACGTTCTGCCCGAGGAGCGTCTCACCGTTCTCCAGGCGGACCAGGTGGATGGACGGCGGAAACTTGCTGCCGTCCTTCTCTCCCCGGCCCGTCAGTTCAGCGGGAGCGTCGTAGACGCAGTAAGGATGAAGCACTTTTTTGATGTAAGCAGGGTCCAATCCCGGCGATGCCGCAACCGTATCGAATCCTTCCGTGGTGCGAAACACCCCTCTCCGCTCCCTCGTGTACATCTGCTGTTCGATCGGCGGGGTTTGGGAAGAAGGCATCATTCCACTCTCCCCTCAATATACTTCAGCTTGTACAACAGCCACAGGAACGGCTCGTCCACGCGGATCGGACTGACGACGCCCTGCAGTTTCATGTTGACTGGATTGCTGCCCAATGCGGAAACGGCGAAATAGGCCGTATTTTTGAAATACACGTCCATCGTGCCTTTGAACGGCCGGTCCACCTTCTCCACGAAGCGGCGGATCTCTCCGTCGATGTTCTCGAACTCGGTCAGGTTGAAATAGTCGCGGTGCACCATGTTGCGGAACACGTTGCTGTTCGATTTGATATAATCGCCATCCTCGTCCTTGAGGGAATGCAGCATATCGCTTTTGGTCAACACGACGGCCGTCGGGATATCGGTTTTGGCCTTGTCCTGGTACGCGATGAAATCGCCGAACAGCGTCAGCACCACGTCGCGCGGCTCGTCGTATCTTGGCGTCCATTCGCCCGGCTCGTTGCCGAGATTAATGCGGATTTTGTCCCGGATGGAACGAATCTGAAGCGGATCTACCATGAACAGGATGCCAGCGGAATTTTTGATGTGCTGCCCGTGCAAACCGAGATAGTCCTGCTCCACCATGCCTTCGCCGGCCACGTCGAAGAATACCAGCGTCAGCGGAGCCTTGTCCTCGTCCTTGAAGACGAATTGGAAAATGAACGGCTCCTGCAGCTTCTCCTTCTGCGTCGAATCAAGCAGGTCCCCGCGTTCAAACAACGGCTCTTCGTAGTCGGCGCGGAACCTGCGGCTGATCTCCGCATTCAGCGGCATGCACGCGGCATCGAAATGGTCTGCCGTGTAGTGCTGGAGCGTATGGATCAGTGACGTCATGTAGACCGACTTGCCGACCTGCGACGCGCCGATAATGGAAATAATGTTGCTTGGCGCTTTGCCTGCCGTCACCGGCAGCTCATTGTGACACTGCGGGCATAGCCTGCGTCTCGTTACCACGCCGTACCGATCATTCAGACCCATGATGATGTTATCCGAGTAAATGCGATGCTCTTCCGGCACGTCATGGGGGGCCAATACGGCCTCCATTTCGAATACGGTATCCAATCCAAAACGTTCGCGGTAGCGATTCAGCTTGGCGTCTTCCCCAAGCGCATAATCTTCATCGTCGTCGCGATGATGCGCGGCCCGGAACACGACCTCTTCCGGCGAAAATTTGCTGAAGCAATACGGACAGACGATATCGTAAAACAACGGACGTTCCTCCGGCTGCTGCCTTTTCAAAAACCGGCTAAAAAAACTCATAGTCTCTCCCCCTTCCCTGATCAGCGCAAAAAGATGATGCCTATTGAAACGTCAAAATGGTAAAAATTCATTCCGATGTATATAAGTTCGGCCGAAAGTGCTGATTACATCAACCTCGAATGCGTCCCAAACCACTCTCTTCTTCGAAACATGCAATGCTAATCGGATATAAGCCGGTACACCGCACCGTACTTCGGACCGTCCGTAAAAAACAAGCGGACGTAATCGTCCTTGGCCACCTCGACGGCCGGCAATTCGGTTCGTCCCGGCGCAAAGTCGCTGAGGAACGGGTACACCGTCCCGTCCTCCTTGTTCAACGGCACGCCGCCTGGCTTTCGCACATAGCAGAGCGCCTCCTTCGGCACGGGGACCTCGGCCGTAACGGTCATCCACACGCTTTTCCGTTTCTGGAACAAGCCTTTTTTATATCGGATCGAAAAGCGGATATCCGCCTTGCGGCTGCTTGCGAGCACGGTATTGTCTCCATCCTGCTGACGGAGCAGCACCGGGCCGTCCTCGTCCATGCCGCAGGCATGGACCGTGTAGCGAATAGCGCCGAACCCCGTGATCCGATCCACGTATCCGTTGCTTGCTTTATATTCCTCTCTTGTGTACAGCTTGAGCTTACCCTGCGTCGTTTCACCCCCGACATGGTCTTTGCTGACCAGCTCCAGCTCCGATCTTTCAACATACACGGCTTCGATGCCTTCCGGCCACAACCAGCGAAGCGTGCAATGGTCTTCGTCCATCGCAAGGGTCAACTTGCGAATGGCCGGTCCCGATGCGTCCGTATCCATAACTCGCATGATCCGATGACCTCCCGATGTTTAAAATCCCTTGCTGCGCGTATCTCGCGGTCTTTGCGCGAAGCCCTCTGCGGCGTTGCTTCGCCCGCCGCCGTCCGAACGGCCGCGCGTCTTGCGCACCGTGTCCTCCCTGACCGGAATGATCCAGGTAAACAAGGTGAGCACGCCGGACAGGATGAGCAGCGCCGCAAAACGCGTAAGCGGATCGCCAATGGCCGAACCGTCGATGCCCCATTCCAGCAGCAGGCCGGCAAGCAGGCCGGACACGGCCCCGCCAATCCCGAAATTCATGGCCAGGTGGCGGTTATCGAACACAAGCCCGAGCGAAACGCCCAGCGCTGCCCCGATCAGCAGCAATGCCGCCACGCGGAAAATGGCCAAATACGTGCTATGCTGCATCATGCCCGTTCGTTCTGTTACCAGCGTCCGTTCGTCGATCGTATCGTAGATCTGCTGGAATGCCAGCTGCAATCCGCCCGCATCCGGAACGTCGTAGTACAAGCCGCCAGTCTGCTGAGCGATGCTCCGCAGAAGATCGGTCCCTGACGGGTCGACCAGGCTCAGTCCGACCGTATTCACGGCAATCTGCTCCTGCACGTAGTCCGCCAGAGCGCCTGACTGATTTACTTCGCTGAAACCGTCGGACAACAGGATGGCTACCGTTCCCCGGCTTGGGTCCTGCTTGCTGCGCACTTGCTCCATCGCCTCGGTTAACGCCGCCTCGAAGTTGGTCCCGCCCGAGGTGGTCACGATGCCATCGATCTTGTCGTACACTTCGTTTTTGGCGGCTTCGCTATCCATCTGAATGAAAGGCTGCAGTAACTGAGGCTCGTCGTCGAACGTGATGACGGCAACCTGTTTGTCGCTGTCCATCTGCGCAATCAACGTTTTCGCCGCTTCGAAACGCCCGTTGTTCGGGTCCGTGTCCGACATGCTGCCCGAGTTGTCGATCATCAGCACGATATCCTTGACCTGCTTGGCCCCGCCCGGATTGATCTGGTACAGCAATTGCAGTACCAGGCCGACGACGAACAGCAGAGCCAGCGTAGCCGGAACGAGCAATTTCCAGGACAGGCTCATGTATCTCAGTTTCCACGATGCTCCGTTCAGCCTTGGCGAGATCATCTCGGCCAGCAGGCAGAACAGCCCTACGCTGAGCGCCAGTACGCCAAAGTACAGACCCATCAGCAGCAGGCGGGGCATCTCCCCAAGCCACTCGTGAAGCATGAGTTCCCCTGCCGCAAATCCGACAGCCCCGCCAATGAGGCTGAACAGAACCAGGAGAAGATTGATTTTTCGCTGCATGTTCACATGCATCCTTTCCGATACCGGCCCTGAGGACCGGAAAATTGACGATGGCCGCTTGAACCGGCTGTGTGCATGTTTCCGCGCGATCCGTTCTGCTCACCATCGATGACGGCTGCGGACAGGCAAGCCGAAGGCTTCAATGAAGAGGCTCCAACTTATCGGCCAAACCGTCCGGATGAAGCTCGTACCCGTTTGCTGCATAGGAATCGTAGTAGACCCTCGCATTGCGGTAGACCATCAGGTCCTCCAAATGAAATCCGCCCATCAGGTTCAGCTTTTCCACGCCGCTGCTGCGTTCTTCATACACCACGCCCAGCTTGTAAATGCGGGACGTTTCTTCGGCATGAGCCGCGTAGTCCATAAAGGCGCTGTTCGAATCGCCGAAGAAATACTTCTCTTCGTACCGATGCTCCTGCGTGTAATCGAACACGCGCACCCGGATCACGGCCTGATCCTCCAGCGTGCGATACAACTTGAGGAACAAGTCGTCGCGGGTCAGCACGTTTTTGTCCCCGTAGGCAATCGTGACGTTGGCCCGCTGCAGCAGCTCCTCTTCGAACGGCATGCGCAAAGACTCTGCCGCAAGCAGCAGCGTACGGCATACCGCCATCAGCCGCTCCAAAACCGCTTCATTGCCTTCCGCAGCAAGTTTGTTCATGTCGCCCATATAGCGATCTTCAAACCAAATGTCCCGCCCCCGGCTTGCTTCCAGCTCGGCGACGAGGGCTTCCGTTACTTTGCCGTAGTATTCCATAACGTTCTGGCCGATGTAATCGTCGGCCGCGGCTGCACTTTCCTCGGCTGCATCCCGCAGCCCTGCTTCCAGCTGCGCCAGTCGTTCCGTCACGCTGCGGCTGAACGCATGCAGCTGCTCCATCTCCGCGTCGTACATCCGCAAAAGCTGCAGCTCGCTTTCCAGCCGCAGAAGCTCGATCTTGGGAAGATACACCTTCTCCAGCAAGCAATCGATCAGATTGCGGACATTCTGCTTGTCGCGGAAAAGAGCCCGTTTGAACGGCTGATCTTCGACGCGCTCCTGTTGTCGCTGCTCCAGCAAGGCTCTGGCCGCATCCAATTGCAGCGACTTGTCCCGGATCAGCGCCAGCAGCGCTTCGCGAACGCTGCCTTCGCCGCTTCCGCTCCAGGACGCCCACTGGAAGTACCCGATGTCCGGATGTTCGGACCGGGACGCTTCGGCCTGGCGAAGCAGGGAGCCTTCCTTGCCCCGCTGCCGCACCCGTTCCTCGGCGGGCCTCGCCACGTTTTCCCGGAAGTACGCCTCCGCTCCCTGACCATAAAGCGCCTTTTCCGCCTCGCGGAGGGAGAGCGGCTTCAGGTCCGAGAAACCGACATTATGGGTCATGATGCCGCTCATGCCTTCGATCAGGTCTTCCCCCGGCAGCATACCGAGCGTTTTGCGTTCCAGCGCCGCCGCATCCGCGCCGAAGAAAGCCAGCTTTTCCTTCATGCTCCAATCCGGCTCCTGCCGCATACGGCCGAGCAGATAGCGGTACAAGTGATACAGCACCGCTAAAGCAATCGGTTTGTTCGGCCGCCGCACTTCGGAGAAACCCGCGCTCGCATAGCCGTGGCGGGCGGTCGCGGTGCGGATGTTGTTTTTGAAAGACGTGTTATTGTAGGCATTCTTTCCTCCAGGGTTGTCTGCATCCTGCTTCCGGTTTTTCAACAGGCAGATGCGGCAGATCATCTCTGCGTTGTCGATCCACCCGCCCGGCACGCCGGTGCCGCGCTCGTTTTTGTCCGACAGCACATACACCAGGTCGAATAACGGCGAAGCGGGATGAACGACAGGGATCGATATGCCGTCCTCCGTGACCAGAAGGTTGCCGCTGTACGCAAATTCGGACGACTGCATGTAATCCAGTTCACGCAAAAAGGCGAGGCTTGCCGCGCTGGCGTAGCCGTAGGATTCGACCTGTTCCATTTCGCTCACCAACACGTGCAGATCGGTCTGCACGGACTTGAACGACTGGCCCAGAATCGTCTCCGTCAGCTTCACCAATTCGGGCAGCAGCACGTTCAGCGGGTCGTCCGCCCGCGTAATGACCGTCACGTAGATCCGATCGAACGAAGAGTACAGCCTGCCGAACTCGGCAATCCGGTTGCTAACCTTGCGCAGCGTCCGGTTAAGCCCGGCGAGCGCCCCGTTCGACGCATGGAACGCGCGATGCACGTCCCGGCGCAGCGTTTTGGAGGATTGCCCGGTATTCACGTTCAAAGGCAGAGCATAACGGATGACCTGGCCATCCTCGAAGACTTCGGACTTGCCCAACTCTCCGGAACCAGCACCACCGGCACCATACCGCTCATGGGCCCCATATACCCCAGGTTCATGTTCCTCCTGCTTGCCGTCAGCATCCGTCCCGCCCTGATGGTCTGTACCGACCTGCAAATACGCAACGCCGTCGCCGTTGTCCCATTTGACGCGATTGATGGCCCTCACCGCAGGCAACGCAGGCGAAACGGAATCGCCCACGAACAGGAACAGGGCCGGGTAATGAATGCTGCTGCGGCCATCGGCCAGACTGCCCTGCCGCTCCTGCTCCGCTGCATATGAAGCAGCGAATTGTTCAAGCTTGCGTTTGATCACGGCCGCCATCTTACTTCAGCCTTCTGCGGATGTCGTTCAGCTTGGACGACATCGTTCTGTAGAATTGGTAGAGTTCCTCCCCGTTGGCCAGCTCCACCCGCTCGTACTCGAGCTGATCGCGGGCTTCCATATACAATGTGGCCAGATCGTCCAACTTCGCAAGCAATGGGGCGATGTCTTCGGACGCGGTCAATTCGTTGTCGCGGCGGGACGCTTTGCGCAGCAGCGTGTTCCGGTCCTTCTCCGACAAGGCGCGGAAGTTGCCGAACACCTCGTATTCCGCATAGTTGCGGCTCTTCATCAGGTTGGCGAACGGCTCCCACGCATCTTCCTCGGGATCGCGGTCGTATACGTACAGCGCGCCTTTTTTGACGATCGTATCCGTGTAGAGCGCCTCGATGAAGCGGTCATACCACTGTTCCTCGTCCTGATGCTGGGAAAGGATGCTTTCCAGTTCGGCGACCTTGGCCGAGATGGCCTCCATCTTCGCCAGCTCCTCGCGCACGCGAACAATGAGCTGCGGCGAGCGGACCAGGTTTTCTTTGGCCATCTCTTCGTTGATGCTGCCGAAAATGTCCTTCGTGCCAACGCGCGGCAATCCTTCTGCAAGCAGGCGCTTCAGGTCGGTCGAAGCCCGCTTTACCTCGCCCAGATTTGGCGCAGAGGACGTCAAACGCATGTCATAACCGGCCAGCTTCGCATTCAAGTCGAACGGTTCTGTGGTCACCACGGCATAACGGCTGCTGGTGTTCTCATCTTGCGTTTTGGCCGTGATGATCCGGTACCCGAGCGCTTGGTCGAATTCGGCGCGAACGCGGGCGTTGTACTGTTTAACGCGGGCATTCTCATACACATCGCCCCACGATTTCTCCGGAATCGGCGATGGCAGGTAGGTCCAGTTGTTTTTCTCGGTCTGCACTAAGTGGCGGCCAATGCCCTCTTTGTCCAGAATCGTGCGCTCGTAGCTCTCTTCGTAAACTTTCAGCGGGGTATAGACGAAGAGCGGTACCCCGTTCCGGGTGTTGAGCCAGAAGATCCGGTTGCGCACCTCGCTCTCCTTGACGGTAAAGTGGGATTTGCCGACCGCGTTGTTTTGATAGTTGCGGATCCCTTTGAGAATACCGGGCGCCTGCGCAGGCACCGACACGAAGCCCCAGGATGGGAAATGCAGGCTGCCCGTGCTGTTGCTCAGATTGAATACCGGCACGGCCTCATCATCCAGCTTGCCTGCGATGTGGCGTTCCACAAACTTCTCGACCGACTCGTCCTTGCCGTATTTGATGACCAGGAAGTCTTCCATGGAACGGGTGATCAGGTCACCGAATTTCTCGGTCAGGAAGTCGGAGATGGAGCTGACGATGTCGATTTCGTTCTCCTGCACCCACTGGCTTGAATTGTCCAGCAGCTCGCGCGAGAAGTCGCGGATCAGGTCATCGGTATCGCGCTTGTCCAGCATGCTGTCCACGAGGCTCACGATATCCGGCACGCTAACAACGTTCCAATAATACGTTTTGTTGCCTTTGTGGTCGATCTGTTCCTCGCCGCGCGTGAGAATATCGCCGTTCTTGGCAAAGATCGAACTGAGGGCATTGAGCGTTTCGGTGAACACGTTGTAAATGCGGGAGTTCTCGCGGTTCAGCAATTCGTACAGGTCTTCGTAGAATTCGATCAACTGGTCGTTGCGCTCCACATCGGCGTGCAGCCAGTACTCATGGATTTTTGCTTCGATATACGCATTCTTTTTCTTTTCTTTCGATACAAAAGCGCTCTTGGCGTCACCCAGCTTCTCTTCGCATTGCTCCTGCGCCGCCTCGATATCGCGCGGGATGCGGAAGGCATTCTCGCGCAGCGTTTCGATATAGGACTGGATCATCTTCAGCACGCAGAAGCCTTTTTCGGTATAAATCAGGCGCGACACATAGAACGGTCCCTGCTCCGGATGCAAAAACATGCGGTGGATCTGGTCGGTAAATTGTCCCACGATTTCGCCGGGCAGCTGCTTCTTCGCTTTGATGTATTCCTCGCGTGCACGCGACAGGAAGTTCTGCTCCAGCTCGGTGTCCATGTTGACCACCTGATGTTTGATTACATTGTTATACGACAGGCGCTCGCTGTTCTGATACCCCGGCAGCGGTTCGGGCACGCGCGATTCAAATGCTTTAACGACGCTTTCGAGGTCGATGCCCAGCTTGCGGGCAAACTTCTCGGTATCCTCCTGGTTCGGAGCCTTCGAGAACATAGTGCTCATTTTATCGAACATGCGATAGGCCAGATACGTCGTCATCTCTTCGATCGGCAATACGGCCGAAGAAGCGCCGATGATGTTGTAATCGTAGTTGGCCGGGTACACTTTGTTCATCTGCGCGATGTTGGTGCGAATGTTGCTGATATAGTCATGGATCGCGAATTCTTCGCCAGACTGTTTCTCCTCGCTCGCCATGAAGTTGGTGATGTTCTCTGCGGTCACGTTCATGCAGTAGTCGTACGCGTTTTCCAGCAGCTTGCCCTCCGTGTTCGTAGCCGAGATCAGATGGCATAGATTAAAAGGCGGAAGCGGCGAATTGACCGTCAAAATGTTGCCGTACTTTTGCGTGAACCGCTCGCCGCGGCTGTCCACGTTCATCCAGTAATCCAGTTCCTTCAGCGCAGCGTAGCCGTTCTTACGAATATACTCTCTCGTATGTTCGCTGAGGCTTTTGTTGGACAGGTTCACGTCAGGGGTGAACAGGTAACCGAGCGTATTGACGCGGTCGATGCCCGCCGAACCGTGATCGCGCTCGATGATGCCGCGCACGATGTAGGAGATGTCCAGAAAACATCCGCTGCCCGTTCCGCCCGACAGCCCTGTCAGCAGAAACACCATCAGCTTTTTGTTCGTGCCCACGGACAACGTTTTGATTTTTTTGTCGATCGCCTGCACGACCTGGTTGATCTTGGTGAACAGCAGCAGCCGGCCGGCCTGGCGAACGCCTGCGGCCCCGTTCATGCCGTCCGTAATGCTGAGCTCCGGCGACAGCCAGTCCGTAATGTACGGCTCCAGCACGCTGCGGTTCTGCAGCAATCCGCCGATCTCGGCATTGGACAGCAGCACGAATTCGTTGATCGGGTCCAGCCCGATTCCTTTGTACCGTTTGGCGCGGTCCTGCTCGTTCGTTTCAAAAGCCAAAAATTCAACATTGGCCGGCTTTTCCATTTTCTTTTTGGATACCGGGTCCTGCGGCAGCTTGAACCTGCGGTTAATCTGATATTTCAAACGCAGCAGCGCATCGATTCCCGTACCGCCAAGACCGATGATCAGAATCGGGTTGTCGATCGTATCGACCCTGATCTTTTCGCTGACGATTCCCCCGCCAAGCGATACGTCCAATTGCTGGATATGCTCTCTCACGATTGGTTTCATTTCATGTCCTCCCTATGCATGGGCATCATGGATGCCGGATGATGGATGATGATCACACCAAATATTCGATCAAAATCGTTTTGTCCGCCTGTTGCAGCGGGATGCTCAGCCGGTCGCCGTTCTTCAGTTCAACGCCTGAGCTTGCATCGACGGCGCGTCCGGATTTCTCCAGCGTGCCTCCTGCCGTGTTGCGCAAAATGATGCGGTCCCCGTTGCCAGGGGTGAATATATATTTCTCCGTTTCTTTCAATTCGGGGTCGAGCTGCAGCAGTTGATGCAGGTGGAACCGCCCCCGGAAAGTCATCAGCTTTTTGTATTGCGGGTAAGATTTGTCCCCGGTGTTCTCATCGCGGATCTCGATGACCATCTGGCCGACGAAGCCGCGATTTTTGCGTTTCAGCCAGCCCATCAGGAACCAGCCCCCGACCGCAACGGCGATCAGCGCCAATGCACCGATGATAACGGGTATCCATGGAAAAGGCTTGTTTGTTTCCGGGCCTGAGGTGGTCGGCTGATTGCCGCCGCTCGTGCCCGCTCCTCCCGCATTGATAACGATCGGGTCGCTTTCCCGATAGAAGCTGTCCTCTTCGGCTCGGATCACCAGCTCATAATTATGGTTGTCCGGCACTTCGAATGTCCCGGCGAACCCGCTGCCCGTATTTTCGAGCGGCTGCTCCGCCGTTTTGCCCGTATCCGTATCCTTGACGACCAACGTCGCCGTCATGTCGGCATAAAGATCGTTGTCCTGCAAAGGCTGTCCGCCGTTTTCCAATCTAGCAGCCAATTCGACGGTGTCGCCCTTGGCATAGGACTTGGTCTTAATCGGGTCCGCGACGAGCTGCAGATCGTAGTTGAACAGCAGGTTGATGTCGATGCTGTCCTTCGGCGCGCCTTTGACGCGCAGCTTCCAGTCTCCTTCCTGCGGTTTGAGCAGTTTCAACAAAGAATAACTCTTCGACGTGGACAACTTGGCTTCATCCGAATTCAAATCCACGGCTTTGCCCGAAGGATCGGCCAATTGAATTTCGACAGGCTTGGACGACATGATGGAAACGTTGGCCTCCAGCACGCTGTCATTCGGGACGTTAATGGTAACATCCTGATAACTGCCGTTTCCCGTCACCGATGGCAGCTTGACCACGTTCAGCTTGGCATGGTCCGCAAAAATTTCGCTTAAAATCTGCGGCAGATCATCCGGCGTATCGGTAATGAACGACTTGCCTCCGGTCTGCTTGGCCAAATCGGCGAGAGCTGCCCGGTTGAGCTTGCCGTCGGCATTCAGTCCGATCGTGTAAACCGGAATGCCTTTGTTCTGCGCTTCCTTAACGGCAGCGGCCAGGTCAGCATCCGACTGCGACTGCGTGCGGCTGCCGGATTTGTTGAAATCGTTGTTGCCATCGGCCAGCAATACGATCATCGGCGAGTGGCTCGCATCCGCGCCATGTTCCAGAATGTTGACGGCTTCGCTCATGCCGACGGAAATATCCGTGTAAGGCCCTCGCCCCAGCTGGTCGATGAACGTTTTCAGGCTGTCTTTGTCCGCATCGGACTGAATTTCAAGCAAGGCTTTCTCCCGCTCGATCTGATCCGTATATGCAACAATTCCTACCTTGTCTCCCTGAGCCGGGAGCATATCGATAAACATTTTCATGGCTTCATTGCTGATTTTGTCGCGATCGCTCGTATTCATCGAGTTGCTTACGTCGGCTACAAGCACCGCGTCGATTCCGCTCGTCTGCGCCTGGGCAGCGGCCGCTTTGGGCAGCAGTGCCTGAGGCAGCAGCAGCGTGATGATGACCAGCAGGGCAACTGCTCCGCCGAGCCAACGCATTTTGCTTTTCTGCACCATGGGTGTACTCCTTCACGTTTGAGATTGAAATGGGAATAGTTTATTATAGGCCTCAAGCCTTAAGGAAATCTTAACAGCATGCTAATAAATTCTGAAAAGCCCCCCTATACTGAGTTACAATTTTGTCATGATTGGCAAAAATCGACAAGAACAAGCACCTGTTTCGGGAAGTAAAGCCCAACTATGGAAATATGATATAGTTATTCCCGTCGGTTCGCAATGATTGCTGTGCTTGTTATAATCACATCAAACCTTGAAAGGGACGGATTATGGTTACATACGTATGCCTCGCCATATTGTTTCTTTTTGTCCTGATCCGCTGGGTCAAGCTGTTGGTGCATCGCCGCAAGCCGGTGACCCGCGAGGATTCGGACCGCACTCTTTATACTATTTTGAACGGTGAGCGTGATTGAGCATGGGTACCAAACAAGTGGTTTCGATCAGACCTTTTATACGAACGACGTATGCCTTTGAAAAGTTGCGCGTATGCAAGCGCTGCGGGACGTATACCTGCCTCTGGGAAAACGAATGCTCCTCCTGCGGACGCAGTGCACTCGTATCCGTACAGCAGCGGGCCGCTTCCAAAGTGAAACGCCGCATCGCTCGCGACATCGTGCTTGTAGCGTTGCTCGGCGCCGCCGCCGTTTATTTGGGCGAATCGTTGGATCAATCGATGCTCGCAGCCTCGGTAACGCTGCTGCTGCTCGGCTTGCTCGCTTTTATGCATAAACGCTCGTTCCTTACGGAGCAATTGCGCCAAATGAAACGAACGCTGCAGGAGGATCGCGAAGCGATCCGCCAAGGCATCAACCGCAATTGGGCGCTCGTGGCCGAAGCGCGCAAGGAGGACGAAGTCCTCGCATACGAAATGCTGCGCGAGATCGGCTCGCTCGTCTACAATGACCGCATTCGCCTGCAGCAGGTGGCGCTCCTGCAATCGTTCGTGCTGCGCAGCGACATGGACCTGCAGCTGCGGCCGCTGCTGCTCGGCAGCTTCGAGCGCCTGCTCGCCGAATACATCGGCGAGATTGCCAGGCTGAAGCCGGAGCTGATCCGGGAAGACGCCATTCGTTATGTCGCGAACTACGAGGTCCAAATTTTGCAGCTGCACAACGGCATCCAAATATTGACCGCCGTCGTTGCCGCCGCCGTGCGCAAAAGCAAATATATCGAGCTGTTCCCAAGCCTCATTACCCGCTATGCCCGCTTCATTCCCAAGGATCGGTTCATGAGGCTGTACCAAACTCTCGAACGTTATCCCGGGAAAGCGCGCGGGGGCTTGGCCGAGTCTGTAGCCCGGGTCTATAACGAGAGATACCGTGAGCAGCCTGTCGATGCCTGGAGCTGATGGACTGATGGAGGCGCGACTGAGAGATAAGAGAATGAGGGATTGCTAGAATGCGACAAATAAAGTACTAGTAATTCTCCCTTGAGGCTCCCAAACATGATACAAATTGAAATCATTCAACCTTATATAGACGATGAAATGAATGTCTGCCCCTGCAACTGAGGCCGGAGACATCGTTTTCGTTTTGTGCGACTCAATTCATTTGGTTGTCAGCCTGCCATTTGTTAGCTGATTAAGCCATCCAAAAAGGCGCTCCTGGTCACGAGATGACCGAGAACGCCTTTTTTTCGTTTGATGCGGCATGGTTACATGCTGTTTATGCGAATGAGGGATAAGGATATAACAACGTTTGTTTGCCATATTATCCGCGGGAAGGCCGCGAGCGCCTCACTTGCCATTGCTTCTAACATAACTCTACTTATACTTTGCGACATATACTTTGCGCTCCACCCATCTTACTTTGGCCTCTGCGCTTGCTAGCCGCAACTATACTGATTCCGCACACCGCCTACATGAGAAGTTCTAACGAACATCGGACGCGTTATTGGGCCTCTCTTGAGTCCAGGGAAATTGTTACGAACTTCAGGCACGCTATTTGGCCTCCAAAGGCTCGTGCACCTACTTTTTCGATCAAATAACGTGGCTCATGTTCGTTAGAATTTGATGACCACGATTTAGGGCGATATAAGGCGTGTGAGGTTCGTTAGCGCGCGTGAACGCGAAAAACCGCAGCCCGGAAAGAGAGACCTCTCTACTCTTCCGGAATACGGTCTATATTCGTGCACGGTATATATCTGCGAACTGTTACCAGTTCGAGGCTTGTTCACGTGCTCTTCTGTAATTATGCCAGTAGGCTGGCATGACGTCTCCCTGTGTCCTGCGTCTTGGCGGAACCGGAGCTTTAACGCCCCCGGCGTCCCCCGCTACGACCGCCACGCGAGTCGCCGCGTCCGCCTTGGCCCGTACCGCGGCCGCTGCCACCGCGAGCATCGCTGCGCCCTGCACCGCCGCGGCTATCGCTGCTGCGTCCGCCGCCATTGCGGCCGCCCGAGCGGCCGTTCTCGCCACGGCCGCTTTGGCCCTGGCTCGCGCCACCGCCGCCGCTGCGGGCAGACCCGCGGCTTCCGCCACGCTCGTCGCGACGGCCGCCGCTGCGTCCGCTCTCGCCGCGGGAGCCGCGTCCGCGACCGCCTTCGGCACGGTCGCCCCGGCCCGAGCCGCGACGCGCGCTGCCCGTCCCGGCAGAACGTCCGCCTGAGCGCTCTTCCTCGCCCAGGCTGTGAACCGTGCGTCTCGCCGCGCCGGTGGACTCGACAGGCCCTTCGCTGGTCCAGATGATCCGGGACAGCTTCTGGCCGATGCCTTGCTCGATCCGGGCAAGCTCCGGCTTGTCGTGCTGCGCCGCAAACGTCACGGCAAGGCCTTTGCCGCCCGCGCGTCCCGTACGGCCGATGCGGTGGATGTAACTCTCCGCATCATGCGGAATATCGTAGTTGAAGACGTGGGTCACGCCTTCAACGTCCAAGCCGCGCGCTGCCACGTCGGTCGCGACCAGCAGCTGCAGCTTCGCGTCGCGGAACGCTTTCATGACGTTCTCGCGCTTCGCTTGCGACAGGTCGCCATGCAGCTCGTCGCTCATGTACCCCGCCTCGCGCAGCTCGGCGTTCAGCTTCGACGCGCGGCGCTTCGTGCGGCAGAAAATGATCGCCAAATACGGGCGATACGTATCGATCATGCCGCGAAGCGCGTTCAGTTTGCCCCGATCCGTGCATTCCAGCACCTGCTGGCGAATCTGCTTGATCGGGATGACGGACTGGGACGATACCTTGACGTCCACAGGGTCCTTCATGTAGTTTTTGCCCAAATGGCGAACGCCTTTCGGCATCGTGGCCGAAAACAGCATCGTTTGGCGTTTGTACGGCAGCGCTTTGATCAGTGTTTCCACTTCGTCCAGGAAGCCCATGTGCAGCATTTGGTCGGCCTCGTCCAGCACCAGCTTGCGCACGTTGTCCAGCTTCAGCGTGCCGCGGCGCAAGTGATCCAGCAGCCGCCCCGGCGTGCCGATCACGATCTGCGTGCCGTTCTCCAGTTTGCGCAGCTGTTTCTCCACATCCTGTCCGCCATATACGGCAAGCACATGAAGTTTATCGTCATTGGCGGTAAGCTTCTTCGCTTCCTCCGTAATTTGCAGCGCAAGCTCACGCGTCGGCGCGATGATCAGTGCCTGCGGCGAGCGGTCCGATACGTTGATTTTCTGAATAATCGGCAGCAGGAAAGCCAGCGTTTTGCCCGTGCCCGTCTGCGCCTCGGCAATGATATCGTTTCCGCCCAGCAATACCGGAATGGAGCGTTCCTGTACCGGCGTCGGCACAGTGATTCCCTGATGCTTCAGAATCTCGCACCATTCGGGCCTGATGCCCAGTTGTTCAAAATTAGCCAATCGTTACACCTCTGTCAGTTCATTTAGATTAAAAGCAATTTAGTCCGTCTGCTCTTCTCATCCATACCGTGTAGTTTACACGTTTGTCCAGCAAAACAAAAGGGTACCGCGCACTGGCGGCACCCTTTGCACTTATTTTACCATTCCACGTCGCGTGGATGGATATACTAATGGCCCTGAGAAAGGGCGAATCCGCTCTTTTCGAGCAAACGGCTGCTTTCCTCGTTCAGCCCGCGCAAATGCACGGTTTTGCCCAGCTTGGCGTATTTGAACTTCACCTTGCCAATCGCCACGACGGCCGTGTTATCCCAAATGTGAGAACCGCTGAAATCGATCGTGATTTCATCCGGGTCAGCCTCGGCATGGAATTCATCCACGAACCGGGAGGAAGAACCGAAGAAAAACGGCCCATGCACGCGGTACACCTTGCGTCCTTGCTCTTCGCTCGATTGCACCCGAATCTTGGCCTGCTTCCAGCCGAAATGCAGCACGCTGAGCACAACGCCGACGAGCACACCGATCGACAAGTCGCTGGTAATGACTACGATCACCACGGTCACGACCATAACGAAGGCCTCTGCCCGCGGCACGCGGCCGATGTTTTTGAGCGAGCTCCAATCGAACGTGCCGATGCATACCATAAACATGACGCCGACCAGTGCGCCGATCGGCACCTGCTTCACGACATCGCTGAGCAAGAGCAGCAAAATCGCCAGAAATGCACCTGCGGTAAAGGTCGACAATCGGCCGCGGCCGCCGGATTTCACGTTGATGACGGACTGGCCGATCATCGCGCATCCGCCCATGCCGCCAAAGAAACCATTCACGAAATTGGCGATCCCTTGGCCGCGAACCTCGCGGTTTTTGCTGCTGCGCGTCTCGGTCATTTCATCCACGATCGTCGCGGTCAGCAGCGATTCCAACAGACCAACAAGTGCCATCGTAAAGGAATACGGCAGCAGAATCATCAGTGTGTTGAAGGACCACTCAATGTTCGGCAGATGGAACATCGGCAGCGTGCTTGTCAGATTGCCCATCTGTCCGACCGTTTTGACATCCAGATGAAAGACGAACGTGATGATCGTCATCACGATAATGGCAACGAGCGGCGCAGGAGCAGCCTTGAAAAAGCGCGGCAAAATGTAAATGATCGCCAGCGTGCCCGCTACCATTGCGTACATGATCCAGTTTGCACCCGTAAAATGCGTCAGCTGTGCCATGAAAATCAAAATCGCCAAGGCGTTCACGAATCCGGTCAATACCGAATGGGGCACAAACGTGATGAAACGCCCTACTTTGAAAATGCCCAAAATAAACTGGATGATGCCCGTCAGAATCGTTGCGGCAAACAAATACTCCACGCCGTAATCCTTGACGAGCCCAACCATCAGCACGGCCATCGCTCCGGTCGCCGCAGAGATCATGCCCGGTCTGCCGCCCGCAATCGAGATGACGATCGCGATCGTAATCGAAGCATACAGCCCCACCATCGGGTCCACGCCCGCGATAATGGAGAAGGCAATGGCTTCCGGAATAAGCGCCAGCGCCACCGTAATGCCTGCGAGCACATCGCCGCGGATGTTGCCAAACCACTGTTGTTTTAACGTATTCATATGTCTAGTGCCGCTCCTCCTAATCCAACAAACCTTAATTCGTCTCTAGCCAAATGTGGCGGAACGGCGCACTCCGCTTCCAATCGGACGGCATGCCGAAACGAAACTACGGATTTGATCCGTAACCTAGCTTCTGACTGGACCTTGTAAAATTATGCATGCAAAATAACGGATGCACGCCCTTGCCCGCCATCGTGTTCATTGATTCGAATTTCCGTTTCCGTGTGCGTCCATGACTTATTCCGCGATCGGCTTAGACGTTGCTGCTTAAAACATGAACGGTCATCGACCGTTCTGGCTTTCCCCTCTCAGAAAAACCGGGTCCGTTGTGTACTGACCTACTATTATAGAGAATAAGTTAAAGATGCACGAACGTTGATACCGGGCTTTAATCGCTTGTTTTCATCCATTATCTTTTATTTTCACGCCAAATCCTTTGATTATCTCTTGATTTATTGAGCATAAATAGGGAACACAAATAACCCCTACTGCTTGCGTAAGGGTTATTTGCCGTAAGTATAATGATCGCTTCCGCAGAATGCTCAGAACCTGCCTGACTTGAATATCGAATAGAGTAGAAACGCCACCATGAGAATCGCGACCAGAAATCCGATTTCGATCACAGGAATGTCCCATAACATCGTGGATTGGTGACTGATGGAAGAACCGATGATCAATCCGACCATAATGATGCAAAAGGCCAACAACACAATGCTGAACGATAGACGGTTGCTGATCTGGTCCAGCCTGCGAAGCAGCGTTTCCAGTTCAGGGACGCTGACTTCCAGGCGCAGCTTGCCCTTGCTGATGATGGATGAGAGCTGTCGCAGCTGCCCCGGCAATCCCATGACGCTTTCCGCCATGTCGGCCGCGCTGCGGAACAGCCTGTTTTTGATTTTCCCCGGGTTAAAACGATCCTTGAGCAGCTTGCGGCCAAAAGGCTCGGCCATGTCCACGATGCTCACGGTAGGGTCGAGATGTTCGATTACGCCTTCCAGCGTCAGCAGTGACTTGCCCATCAGAAGGATGTCCGGCGGCATAATGATCCTGTGACGCTGAGCAACGCCGAACAGATCATTCAATGCTTGACCTACGCTGATTTTCGAAAAAGAAATATCGTAATATTTGGCCCGCAGTTTGTCCAAATCGTTGTGGAGCCCACGCTCGTCGATATCATCCGGCATCATGCCCAGCTTCTCGATGGCCCGGATCATGGCCTCGGTATCCTTGCGCATGAGCCCAATGACCAGCGATGCCAGATGCTTCCTCATTTCCTCGCTCAGGCTGCCCACCATGCCGAAGTCAATGAAGGCGATACGCCCATCCTTAAGTACCATCAAGTTCCCCGGATGTGGATCGGCATGAAAAAAACCGTGCAGAAATATTTGGTTCAAGATCGCATCAACCAACCGCTGTGCGATATCCTTCACGTCATACCCGCGTTTCGCCAGTTCATCGGGGTCGTTCAGCTTGATGCCCTCAATATACTCCATCGTCAGGATGCGAGATGACGTTTGATCCCAATAAATTTCCGGAATCTTCGCCTGGCCGTCCCCTTCATACTGCAGCGCGATCTTTTCCGTATTGCGGCCTTCCACCGTGTAGTCCAGCTCGGCCAGCAAGGCCGCAGCGTACTCCTCGACCATTTGCGGAATTTGATACTGTCGGACCCAGTCCCACCGCTTCTCGGCCATGGCCGTCAACTCGCGCAGAATGTCCAGGTCTCGCTGCACGATACGCGCAATGCCGGGCCGCTGGACCTTGATAGCCACGGCTTCCCCGCTCCGCAGCTTGCCCAAATGCACCTGACCGATGCTGGCCGCTGCTACGGGAGTATCCTCGAACCGGGAAAAGATCTCCTCGAGCGGCATATCCAATTCCTGTTCCAAAATCCCCCGCGCCGTGTCCGAAGAAAACGGCGGCACCTGATCCTGCAGTTTCACCAATTCCCGGATCACCGGATCGGGCAGCAAATCCGCCCGCGTGCTTGCCAGCTGCCCCAGTTTCACGAAAGCCGGTCCCAATTCCTGCAGCACCAGCCGAATCCGCTCGCTCAACGTTTTGCTTGCATGCTCCTCACGGGACATCCAACGCCGGGGCAGGGCCAGCATCTGGAAAAGTCCCAGCTCCTCCACCATATACCCGAAGCCATGGCGCACCAGCGCCATGGCGATTTCGCGGTATCTGCCGACATGTTTGATGCGCACAGCCATCTACTCGTTCTCTTTAAGAGGAGGGACTTCGAGCGGCGCAGGTGCGGCAACCGGTTCAGCTTGCGGGGAGTGACCCAGTTTGGCCAGCTTGGCTTCAAGTGCTTCAATGCGTTGTTCCAGCCGAGCCACTTCGCCTTTGGTCGGCACGCCGACGTCCACAAGCGCACGCTGGACCTGTTCGTTGATCCATTTCTTGATCTGGCCTTGCTCTTCATTGCCGCGTTCCATCAACTTGTCGACCAAGTCCCTGGATTCTCCGGGCGCAAGCTTGCCCCGTTTGACCAGGTCATCCACGGTTTTTTCGATTTTTTCCTTGCTTACAACGGTAAGACCGAGCCCTAACGAAATTGCCTTTTTGAACAAATCGCTCATTCCTGTCATCCTCCTCTTTGTTGATTTCTATATTATACCCCTAATGGACGGCAACCAAAAGAAACCCCAAATCGACGGACTGACCGTGGCCATCTTGCAAAAGGCAACCCCCGTACCTGATCTTGTCTGCGCCTAACCGTTACACGTAACGGGCAGCCCATTTCCCTGCTTGCATCACCAGCTGACGATAGGTTTCATGGGCAAAAGAAGGCACGTGATGTCCGGGCATCAGATACACGATCCGTCCAAGACCGTATGTATGCGCCCACGCGGCCGGCTTCGGTCCTTCCTCGGACTGATACTCCAGAAGCACCGTCGTTTCGGTGAATGTGCCGAACTCAAACAGGTAGGCTTCCTCTTCCATTGCAAAATCCGAAATGCCTTCGGTTACGGGATGATTCGTCGCCGTGACCTTGAACTCCAGCGGAGCATAGGCCGGATGGTGCAAAAATTTTGCGCCCATCATCTGCGCCAGCTCATAGCGGTTTTGCAGGGAGATGCCGTTGTGGATGATGACGAGCCCTCCCCCATTGCTGACGTAAGACAGCAACCCCGCTGTCTGCTGCGGCGAAGCTTTGCCTCTCCAGTCGTCGAAATACGAGATGCACACATCGAATCCCGATATATTTTCCTGAAGCAGCATGTTGCGATTTTCGCTGCACTGTACGGTCATGATATCGTGGAAGATTCGACTGATCTCCACGTCCACGCCTTGCATCGGATGCCAGTCGGGATGAGTGTAATCGCCGAGCAGCAGTGCCTTTTTACGATGATCCATTATTCATAACTCCTTTCGGATTCAACTTCAGTCAGACGATTTGCATGAAAACAACCGGCACCTCATTCTTCGGATATGCTCGTGCAGCCATGTCCCCGCCGGCCAGACCGACCGGAAACGATATATCTTCTAGTATAGCCGCTTTGTTCGCAGGCATATCCGGGAAATGCTGAACGGGGTGTCCAATTATACTTCATTCCACGCTTCTCGGCAAAAACCTTTTCCCAATCCGCCGGAAAACCAACTTCGCGACCAAAGTCTCAGAAGCCGGTTATTTCGCAAGGTGATCATTTCGACTAAGACAAAATACCTTGCCAAACATGGGTTCAAGATTCTTTATGACCAGTTTGGCCTTTCAGCTTGTAATGGAGGCAGTGGGTTACCCATCTTTGCGCCGCAGCCGGATTCGATCCGAAGTGAACGTGCGTATAACCGGCCATTACGCTCCCTGCAGCATACCCCTCCTTCTTCATCCCTCGCAGTCCCTTGGTTTCATAGGCAAATGGAGTCTCGAAGCCTTCCTTATAAGTCATGGTGGAGTAATGGAACTCATGCCCTCTCACTCCTTCTCCTTGTTCCAACAAAAAAGTGCTCTTAACCGCATGGGCTTCACGGTAGCCCAGAGCGGCCCGCTTGGTCTGCATCTGCACATCGGCAGGCACGATGCCTGCCATCGCATGCGTTTCTCCCTGGCGATCGGTCAGCGTCTCGGCCAGTACCATATAACCCCCGCACTCGGCAAAGAGAGGCATGTCCTTCCGAACCGCCTCTCTCAAACCTGCAAGAAATCTGCGATTCGCGGCAATGTCGGCGGCAAACTCCTCGGGGAATCCGCCTCCCAGATAGATGCCGTCCGCATCATCCGGAATGCCATCACCCGCCAGCGGACTGAAATAGGTCAGCCTGGCCCCGGCTTCCTCTAACAGTTCCAGATTGTCAGGATAATAAAAATTGAATGCTGCGTCTCGTGCCACCGCAATCGTAGGCCGCTGTTCAGAGGTCTGCTGAGTGTTCTGGTGTTCGGATGGACGCGAAAATTCAGATGTATCTATACTCTCCCAAGCATCAAGCGGCGGCGCGCCAGCAGCAATCGCCATAATCGCATCCAGGTCGGTGCCTTCGAGCAGCACATCGGCTGCACGCTGGAACAATGGCTCCAGCTCGCCGCGTTCAATGGCCGGCACCAATCCCAAATGGCGCTCCGGTATCGCAAGCTCCTCATCGCGCTTCAGCCAGCCAACGACAGGAATGCCGCACATTTGCTCAATCGCTTTTTTGACGATACCGTAATGTCCGGCACTGCCGCAGCGGTTCACGATCACGCCCGCAATGTTCAGCTCGGGCTCCAGCTGTTGGAAGCCAAGCACGATGGCAGCCGCGCTGCGGGCCATGCTGCGCACGTCCACGACCAGCAGGACGGGCGTTTGCGTCACGAGTGCAATTTCCGCCGTAGATCCCGTGTTGCTGAGCGGGTCCTTCCCATCGTAGAGACCCATGACGCCCTCAATGATGGAGATATCCTGCCCGACCGAAGCCTTGGCAAAAGCAGTACGCACGTATTCCGGCGATGTCATCCATGCATCGAGATTGCGGGAAGCTCTGCCCGTAACGGCCGTATGATACGTCGGGTCAATGTAATCGGGTCCGCATTTAAAGCCCTGTACACGCAAGCCGCGGCCGGCAAGGGCCTTCATCAGGCCAAGGGTTACGGTCGTTTTGCCCGCGCCGCTGCCCGTGCCCGCGATAATCAATCGGGGCCTGTTCACGTCTGTAAAATTCACTTCTTGATTCGAGGCCATGTTCGAATTCGTCATTCGTCGCTCCACCTTTCAAAAAAACCGCACCGAAAAATCGATGCGGTTCAATCCTGTTCGTTTAGATGCTGCGGGGAAATCAGGTTTACTTTAATTTCGTCGCAGTCTCTCTTTCCTGCATTTTGCAAAATGATCAATCAAAATGGGATGCGGGCAACCGACAGCGTCAAATTGCCGCTTTTTTTCTTCTCCAGTAACCAGTGGTCCGCACCGGAAGAAAGCAGTGCCGCCGGTTCGCACACGCCGTAAGCTCCTGTGTACTTGAACACCGTTTCCGACGGGTTTGGCAGCTCGACCGCGTTCAACTCCGCCGGCGTATACGTGACCAGCTCCCAGCCGTACTTGGCGCAAAGCGCAAGCAGGCCCTCTTCGTCTTTTTTCAAGTCAATGGTAGCTACGTTGCGCACGCTTTTGACCGATAGGGACAGCTCCTCCAATGTGGCGAGCATTTCCCGCTCCAGCTCCTCCATGGCCGTACCGCGATTGCAGCCCATGCCAAGCACCAGGCTCTTCGGACGGTAGAGCACCCCGTTGCTGAGGAAACGCTCCTGCTCGGCCTTTGTCAGCAGGCGATCGCTGACGACCAATGCGGCATTGAAGTCGAACGATGCTGCGTCCTCCAGACGATCGAACACGCGAATGTGATCCGGGACGGGTTTGTCGTACTTCCACCAGTTCCGCTCCCCGGTTTCCCGGATCAAAGCCACAGGCTCCTCGTTCACGACGGCCGCGCTGACGGGCGTGGCCTTGTCGAAGCTGTCCACCGTCCAGCCCAGCTCGCGGCCGAACAGGTCAACAGGGATCGTGCCCTGCACGTCGGAAGCCGTCGTAATGACGGCGTGCGAACCAAGCACACTCGCCACTTGCCGGGTCAGCTCGTTTGCGCCGCCCAGATGCCCGGACAGCACGCTGATGACGTTCTCGCCGCGGTCATCGATGACGAGCACGGCCGGGTCCACTTTTTTGTCGACCAACAGCGGCGCGATCATACGCACCACCGCTCCGAGCGAAATGATGAGAATGATGCCGTTGTACTGTTTGAACAGGTCCGGCAAAATCAGCTTCACGGAACCCTCGAACATGCGATAGCCGAGTTCTTCTTCGTCTCCCCGCGCAAACTTGGTCATATAGTATACGTCGGTACCGGGGAATTGCCCGGCCAGCTCGCGTGCCATTTGCACGCCATGCTTCGTGATCGCCACGACCGCAAACGGGTTACTCACCGGCCTTCACCCCTTTGCGATAGCCGTGCGTGAAGGTTTTGTCGTACAGCTTGGAGCGGTGGGCATCCCGGTTCACGAGGTCGGGATCGAGCGCCCATCCGGCCAAAATCATCGCATGCATCGTAATGCCTGCGGCACGCAGGTCGGCTGGGAGGTTTGCCAGCGTCGTACGCACGATTTTCTGATCAGGCCATGTCGCCCGCTGAACGACGGCCACCGGCGTATCCTCGCTCCAACCGGCCGCGAGGAATTCGTTTACGACCTTTTTCGCCAGCGTTGCGCTCAAGAATAATGCCACCGTGCAGTGATGCGAGGCCAGATCGCGCAGCTTCTCCCGCTCCGGCACGGGCGTACGGCCCTCGGCACGGGTCAAGATGACCGTCTGCGTCAGGTCCGGCACGGTCAATTCGGCGCCGAGCACTGCCGCCGAGGCAAATACCGAGCTGACGCCCGGAATGATCTCGTAAGCAACGCCCTGCTGCTTGAGCAGCACCATCTGTTCCAAAATGGCGCCGTACACGGCCGGATCGCCCGTATGTACGCGAGCTACGCTCCGCCCTGCGCGCACGGCCTCGCCCATCAGCTCGACCTGCCGCTCCAGGTCCATGCCCGAGCTTTGCAGCACTTCGGCTTCCGGCTTCGCCGTCGCGATCAATTCGTCATTGACGAGCGAATCGGTGTACAGCACCAGGTCGGCGCTGCGCAAAATGTTCGAACCTTTGACCGTGATCAGCTCGGGATCGCCGGGTCCGGCGCCGACGATGTATACTTTCGGTTCCAATGTTTTCATTTGCTCACCACCATCAGGGTCAAATATTCCAGCTCCTGCCCTTTCAGCTCGCGTGCGTCGCGCCAAACCAGCTCATACGGAGAAGTCACTTTCGTGACCACCGAAGCTTTGCCGCCGAGTCCCATTTCGTCCAGCAGCTCCAGCATCAGGTCAAGCACCTTGGCCACCTTGATGAAGACGATCGTATCGTGGTTCTCGATCGCTTTCCGCATCGCCTCCTTGTCGGAAGTCGCCGGAACGATGCCCACCTGCTCATCGCCGTCCGCCAAATGCATGTCCAGCGCCGCCGCCGCACCCAGCACGGACGAAATGCCCGGAATCGATGAGATCGGCACTTCCGGATGTAGCTCGCGCATCAAACGCGCAAGGTGAATGAACGTGCTGTACAGGTTCGGATCGCCCTCGGTCACGAAAGCCACGTCCTTGCCTTCCTTCAGCGCCCCCCAGCATGCTTCCACCGTTTTGTTCCACTCGCGTTCCAGCACGACCGGGTCTTTCGTCATCGGAAAGATCAGGCCAAGCATTTCCTTTTCTTCGGGGTTCACGTACAGCTCCACGATTTCGTGGGCATACGATTTGCCGCCCTTCCGCTTCTTCGGATACGCAACGACCGGGCATTCCCGGATCATGCGATACGCTTTGACCGTAATCAGTTCCGGGTCTCCCGGACCGACGCCTACGCCATACAGCGTGCCTACTGCTGCCGTGCTCATGTTGTTTGCCCCTTTCTCTCTTCCGCTCCGCTCTCGCCGGTTAGCTCTTCCGTCTTGTGCCGACCTGTGATCACGTAGATCGGGTTCAGTCCGTCGAAACGCATCATGTTCAGGATCGGTTTGCTGCGCGCCGTCTGCAGCAGCGTCACCGATGCATCCAGGCCTGCGCCCTGCATGGCCTTCATGCTGTCATGCAGCGTTTCGATCGTCGCTGCATTGACCACGATGCGTCCCTCCGGACGCAGCCGGGACGCGCAGAGCGCGATCAGCTCGGCGAGCTCGCCGCCGCTGCCGCCGATGAAGACGGCGTCCGGGTCGGGCCAGCCGTCCAGCCCCGCAGGGGCCTTGGCATGCAGGACGGTGAAGTCCGTCCGGAATTTGATGCGATTGGCCTCGATGTTCGCGAGGTCGCCTTCATTTTTTTCGACGGCGAAAACTTGGCCCTTCGACGCAAGCCGCGTGCACTCCACGGCCACCGAGCCGGAGCCCGCTCCGATGTCCCACACGACGCTGTCTTCCCGCAAGCACAGCTCGGACAGGCTGAACACGCGCACTTCGCGCTTCGTGATCAAGCCCTTCTCCGGCTTCCGCTGGTGGAACTCCTCATCCGCAAAGCCGAACCCTCGGCGCGCCGGCGGCGCATCCTTGCGGCGCAGCAAAATGACGACGTTCAGCGGACTGCATTCCGTCTCTGCCAGCTCATCCAGCGTGTAACGTCTTGTACGCTCATCCTTGCTGCCAAGGTTTTCGGCCACAAACGCATCGTATTCGGTCATTCCGAAATGCTGCAAATATGCGGCAATGGCGGCGGGGCTGTTTTTGTCGTCGGTCAGCAGCGCGATTTTGGCCTTACCGTCGATGCGCTGCGCCAGCCCTTGCAAGGGCCGACCGTGCACGCTCTCCAGCACGGCGTCCTGCCAGCTCTCGCCCAGCCGGGCAAATGCCAGCTGCAGCGAGCTGAGATTCGGCCGGATGTCCAGCACATCCGGGCCTAGCTTACGCGCCATGTACCCGGCTATGCCGTAAAACAGCGGGTCCCCTGAGGCAAGCACGACCACGTTTTGCGTGGCATGAAGCTCCTTTATTTTTGCGACCAGTTCGCCCAGTCCGCTTCGAATCGTTAATTTCTCGCCTGCAAACGCAGGAAAGAACTGCAGCAGCCTCTCGCCGCCAACCAGCACGTCCGCCTGCTCGATGCAAGCGAGGCTGTCCGCAGTCAAGCCTGCTGCACCCTCCTCGCCAATGCCGATCATGCGGATCTTTCGATCATTCGTTTCCGTTGATGCCGTCCAGTTCACTTACTTCCGCCCTCCCCAGTTCCATTCCTTTCATCGTGACAAGCACGACCTCTACCGTTAAACCGCCCCCGGCATGTTCCAGACAGTGCCTGCAGGCATATGTACACAATTTTTCGAAATATGGCAAAAATCCGGCCTCCGTCATCATATCTGCCACCTGCGTCGCCGTGTTGGCTTCCTCGATCGCCTGGGCCAATTCTTCTCCCGCCCCGGTTTCCCGAGCCACGGACGCAAGAAATCCAAAATCCACCGGCGCGCTCTTGGAATGGACCATCATGACGCCTTGAGCCACTTTGGCAAACTTGCCTGGCATACCCACCAGGCTGATGCGTTTCATGCCAAGACGTTTGCCGTGTTTAATGGCAAAGCCAACGAAGTCGCCCATCTGAATAAAGGCTTCCTCCGGCAGCTCGGGCATCATCTTCATGGCGTATTTCTCGCTGCTGCCCCCGGTCGTCAGCACGATGTGCTCGCAGCCCGAAGCCTGCGCGACTGAAATGGCCTGCACCACGCTGGCCTTGTAGGCCGACGTGGAGAACGGCACGACCACACCCCGCGTGCCCAGGATGGAGATGCCGCCTATGATACCCAAGCGGGAATTCAGTGTTTTCTTGGCGATTTCCTCGCCGTCGGGCACGCTGATGACTACCCGTACGCCGCGTGCCGCACCATGCTCGGCGAGCACCTGCGTGACCGCTTCGGTGATCATGCGCCGCGGCACGGGATTGATCGCCGCCTCGCCGACCGGCACAGGAAGCCCCGGTTTGGTCACCCGGCCCACGCCAATGCCTCCGTCCAGCTCGACGCCCGGCTCGTCCCGCCACGTGACATGCGCGATGATCTTCGCCAGATGCGTGGCATCGGGATCGTCGCCGGCATCTTTGATCGTGGCGCAAGTCGCCACGCCTTCTTTCAATTCCTGCTCCTGCAGCTCGAACGAGTGGTCAAAACCTGCCGGCAGCGATACGACGGCCCGATCCGGCACAATGCCGGTCAGCAGCAGCTGCGCGGCCCCTTTCGCCACGGCCGTTGCGCACGCCCCTGTCGTAAAGCCGGAACGCATCGGTTTATCCGGATCCGGGGCCTCTCCGCTTTTCATGCGTTTTTTTTCCATCATGGTCGTTGACCTCCCGTTCGTACTTGTTGCTTCGATATAGATTGCAATTATATAGGTTGAACAAATGATTATTACACGGGGCCACTACGTGGTCAGAACCATCTTCCGATCGCTCTTATCCCCGGATTTTTTTGATCCCTTTTTTTCAAGGGGAACATCCGGGGATAAATACGAACGCTTCGCTTCTCCAGATTTTTTCTGCCCTCTCCGTTATCGTGTAAGTATGCAGTTCAACCTATATAACATGAGATTCTTTTATAGCAACCCAGTTCCTCAGCTCCTGGGCGTACTTATAGAATGCTATAGCCATTAGGCTTTGGCCGCCATCAGGGAGATCGCGTTCAATGCAGCGACCACGATGGTGCTGCCGCCCTTGCGGCCGATGTTGGTGATGAACGGAATGTCGAGTTTGCGCAGCTCGTCCTTCGATTCCGCCGCAGACACAAAGCCGACCGGCATACCGATAATCAGGCCCGGCTTGGCTTCGCCTTCTTTGACCAGACGAATCAGCTCCAGCAAAGCGGTAGGCGCGTTCCCGATGGCATAAATGCCGCCCTCGTACGTTTTTACCGCTTTGCGCGTGGAAATGATCGCACGGGTTGTGTTCAGGCGTTTCGCCTCTTCAATGACGTCCGCATCGGAAATATGCACATGCACGTCCCCGCCGAAGCCGCGAATGCGGTCTTTGCTCACGCCGGCCTGGATCATCTGCACGTCCGCGATGACGGACTGGCCGGCACGAAGCGCTGCGATGCCTGCCGCAATCGCGTCCGGATGGAACACCATGCTGCGTCCGAGCTCAAAATCCGCGGAAGCGTGAATGACGCGTTGCACCACAGGATATTGTTCAGCCGTGAATGGATGCTCGCCGAGTTCCTCGGTAATCATTTCGAAGCTTTTTCCTTCAATTTCCTGCGGCTGTACGGTGAGCGGTTTAAATTCCGTTTTGAAATCCATGTGCCTGCACTCCTTCATTATTGAAAATGGTATTAACGGTCATGGCGTTCCCTGTTCTCGGCTTCTTTCTCACGAACCTGAGACACCTTATTCGGGTGTTTTCACACACTTCTTTAGGCTAACGAACATCAGCATCGTTATTGGCGGGAATCCGGACGAAAGTGACCTTTATACTGCCAAATAGCGTGCCTCAGGTTCGTTACAGTTCCAAGAAGCTTTTTTTCGCAAAATAAGGTGTCTGATGTTCGTTATATTTTCGGGCCCTGCTTAACTTGAATTTGAATGGTTCAAATTCCAACTAAATAATCAGGCTTAGCCGCTCCGGTTGTCCCCATGATTGTACGTGCTTTATGTGCTTTGTGTGCTTTGTTTGCTTAGTGTTCTGTTTGTATTGCGCTCAACTGTACATTTCGTCGTTCATATGACGGTTAAACTGAACGTCTTCAAGCTCGCCTTAAATTGGCCCGGAATACGGTTATTTTTAATTAATCCGGGTTGCTGCACCCATATTACTTATGAAAAATACGCCCTAACTCTTCCAATACGCCTTCGTAATGGTCAAACACCGTACCGAACTCGACCTCCGGTCTGGCGATCAGCACGACATGGATGCCCAGTTCCAGCGCCGCTTGCACCTTCTCGTCGACTGCGCCGGTTTTGCCGCTTTCCTTGGTGACCATCACTGTCGTGGCATAATGTTTATATAAGGCTTCATTCAGTTCGCGTGAAAAAGGTCCCTGCATCGCAATGATGTTGCGCTGCTCCACACCCAGCTCCCCGCATTTCTCCATGTTGTCGAGACGCGGCAGCATTCGCGCCACCAATCGAACGTCCGGATCGCCGAGCAGGTGCTTTGTGAAAATTTGCAGCGTTTTGCTGCCCGTGGTCAACATGACTGATCCTTTAAGCTCCTTGGCCTTGATCGCTGCTTCCTCGTAAGACGGCACGACATGAAGCAGCGGATGATCGTCATAGGCCAGTCCTGTCCGTTCATAACGGATATAGGGAATATCCGCCTGTTTAGCCGCTTCCATCGCATTGGCATGGGCTTCCTCCGCAAATGGATGGCTTGCATCGACAATGGCTTTGCTGCCTTGCTCGCGGGCCAGCTGCGCCATTGCTTCAGCGGTCATGCGGCCTGTCCGCACCTTTAACCCGGCTTCCGCCAGACTGTTCGCCGCACTCTCCGTTACCACCGACGTTAACACTTCAACACCGGTTTCGTGAATGCGTAACGCCAACTCCCGCGCATCGCTTGTTCCGCACAACATCAGGATCATGGACGGCCCACCTGCTCTCCCGCAGACGCCTCTTGCTTGTCCGAAACGTCATGTTCTCCCTTTCCGGGGGTGCGGTTATCCTGTTCTTCGTCCTTCTCGTGATGGGACAGAGGAATCTCCCCATCATGATCGTGATGAAAATCGCGTGATGATGCAAAATGATCATGCTCGTGATGATGATGGTGACCGTGATCGTGGTGATGATTATGATCATGGTGGTGATCGTGATCATGGTGATGGTCATGGTCATGATGGTGGTCATGGTCATGGTGATGGTCATGATGGTGGTCATGGTCATGATGGTGATCGTGATCATGGTGGTGATCGTGATCATGGTGGTGGTCATGGTCATGGTCATGATCGTGATCATGGTGGTGATCGTGATCATGGTGGTGGTCATGGTCATGGTCATGATCGTGATGATGGTGGTGGTGTTTCATCGCTTCGATCCGATACTGGAACTCGTTCCAAGCTGCATCGACTCTGCCTTCCAATGCATCAAATGCACGCTGAGTCACCAGTTCCACCAGCTTGGGATGGAAACCGAAATAACCGCCCAGTTCAACCTGAATCTCCGGATGCTCGGCTGCGAATGCCGCCGTCATCTCGTCGATCCGTTTAATCAGCACACCTGTGAACAGGAAGTACGGTAACACGATAATCCGTTTGGCCCCAAGCGCCAGACAGCGCTGCAGCCCTTCCGGGAACAAAGGCTCGGTGACGCCGATAAAACAGCTTTCCGCCCATTTATAAGGAAGCTTCTCCCACAACATCCGCGTCATTTTGAAAAAGTCGCTGTTGGCATCCGGATCACTGCTTCCCCGGCCAAGCACCAGCACCGCCGTTTCCTCATCCCGGGCTGGAGCAGGCGGGGCAGCCACTGCGACTGCTCCGCGAGAGGCTCCTGCAGATACGGGCTTCGCCTCATGCAAGCGAGTCTGCAAAATCTCAATCACTTTGTCGTGTACGCCAATCGGGCGGCCATACACGAATTCAACCTGCGGATAACGTGCTTTTGCACGATCGATCGCATTCGGGATGTCTACTTTGGCATGTCCGGCCGCAAACAGAATAATCGGCACCAGCACAACACGTGTCGCTCCTCTGTTCACGCAGGCTGTAACACCCTCAGCGATGCTTGGACGCGTCAATTCCAAAAAGCAAGTTTCCACGATCGTAGCTTCCGGAGCCTGCTCTGCTACGGTACGCGCAAACTCCTTCAGTTCGTTGTTCCCCTCAGGGTCACGACTTCCGTGACCTACCAGCAATATGGCGTTCATGTGCGATTGCTTCCTCCCCATTCCCGGCCCCTCAGGACCGGGCTTCCTGATTGATATGTCCATGCATTGCTTATTGGTTCAAAGGTAAATCCGGGCTCCCGATCATCTAATCCCCACAAACCGGGTTTACTTCAACCGTGACCGGTGCATCCACATGGCGGAAGCCCTGAATCACGCCAACCCGTTTGAAAAATTTATGAAAACGCTCATTCGGATGTCCTTTTTCTTTGTACTCCGCAACGATCCGTTCCACGATGCCGCCAATTTCGTCGCCCGGAATGCCTTCCGCGACCGGTTGCGCGGGATGGGCGTTGCGCCCGAACTTTTTGCCGCCGAGGAACAGGTCGTAACCGCCTTTGCGGTACACGATGCCGATATCCTCCAACACCGCGCCGTAACATGCCATGCCGCAGCCGTTCAGGGCCACGCTCGTTTCCTTCGGCGCACTCACGCCGCCGATGACGGCCTGCAGGTGTTCTGCCATCGGTACGGCATCATCCTTCTCCATGTTGCAGAAGTCGCAGGCTTTCACCTTGATGACGTCCCCGATCGGCACCACGATGAACTTCGCGGCGCGCAGCTCGGCAACGAGCCGGTCCGGCTCGAAGGTTGGCACGCGCAATATGATCTGGTGCTCCGGCGTATACTCCAGCTCGCCGTCGTCACCCGCGCATTGCGCAAGCAGCGCCATCTGTGCGGCGCTGAACTTTTTGTTGCCGACGCCGGGCGATACGCCCACCTCGAAGAGCGGCGGCTTGCTGCCTGGCGCGGGCGCCGTGCGCTCCAGGGCCTGCGGCGCAGCGGCTCCAGGCCCGGCGTCCAGCCAGCGGCTGGCTGCTTCGCCCGCGAGGGCCCCGCCTGCCGCGAGCCGACCGAGCGCCTCCGCGGCCAGCTCGGCTGCGCCGATGGGCGCGGCTGCGGCGGCTGCGTGCGGCGCGGCAACCGCCGGCGCAGGCCGCTCGGCGACGAGCACGGCAGTGGCGCCGCCGGCATCGCTGCCCTCCGGACTCGTCGCCGTTCCCGAAGGCGCAGCGCCGGCCGCGCTTTGGCCCGCTGCCGTACCGCTTGCGGCTGCACGGGCCTCCATCGCGCCGAGCGACCATGGCTCGGCTTCCGTGCGCAGCCGCTCATGCGGCCGGAGCGGCTGTTCCGTCGCGTTCAGCGTGTATTTCCGCTGATAGCCGCGTGGGGTCACCATGAGGCCTTCGTACATCATGGTGGACGAATTGCCGATGATCACGGTCGTCAGCATGCCGATGTCATGGTTCAGCATGTCCTCCAGCGTGGTGATGACCACATGCTGGCGGTCGCGGTACGCGCTTTTGACCAGCCCGACAGGGGTCTTGGGATCACGGTAACGCAGCAGAATCTCCTGCGTTTCTACGATCTGGCGGGTCCGCCTGCCGCTCCGCGGATTGTACAATGCAATGACGAAATCAGCGGAAGCCGCGGCCTCAACCCGGCGCTTAATGGTGTCCCACGGGGTCAGATGGTCGCTCAAACTGATCGTGCAAGCATCGTGCATGACAGGCGCTCCCAGCAAGGAAGCGCAGGACTGGATCGCCGAAACGCCCGGAACCACCTCCACTTCCACGCCGCTGTCCGGCTTCCATCCGCGCTCCATCAACACTTCGTATACGAGGCCGGCCATACCGTATACGCCCGCGTCGCCGCTGGAAATCACGGCCACGATTTTTCCCGCTTCCGCCTGTCTTACCGCTTCCTGCGCACGGCTGACTTCCTCGGTCATGCCCGTACGTACGATTTCCTGTCCGGTCAGCAGCGGCCGAATCAGGTCGACGTACGTGTTGTAGCCGATAATGACCTCGCTCTCTCTCAGTGCCTCAAGCGCCCGGTGGGTAATATGCTCCATGGCCCCTGGACCGAATCCGATAACAAGCAGCTTGCCTAGTCCTTGCATCTGTTTCTCCTCCTCCGATAACCTGTCCGACTTAAACAGTGAAGAAGGACGGCTAAGCCGGCCTTCTTCGCGCCTTATCGCATATTCAAAACTCTGAGAACGCCAATAAATCCCGTCCGCAATGCGGACGGGATACGAATGTACGTATGCTCAAGAACACAGCATCATTCCGTGGAAGAATGATCCTGCTGATGCATGGCCCGGAAGGGTCTGCCGGACGGACCTATGGTCCGCCCTTTTCCTGATCGTTCGTACACCGCTCCTTTCCGCGAAGGGTCCGGTGACACATTCAAGGTAGGTCTCCTGGCTCTGGTTCATCAGCTTCCTTTTCCGTCTTCCCCGGTGATCCGAGTGACTTATCAGCAGCAGCTCCAACGTCTGCGCAACCGATACTATTGAAAGGAGCCTCCCCATTACAGTGGCGGGACCGCTCGGGATTTGCACCCGATTCCCTGTTACCTCTTGCCTGAAAGCAAGAGCACCTTGTCTGTTTTCATGTGATGATATTGTCTTCATCATACCATCCGTCAGGAAATGATGTCCATGCCCATGAAGGCCTGCATTCATTTAATTTTCCCGCCCGGACGCAATCCTTTGCCTGCGAAACTAAAAAGGCCCTGATCCATGTATGGATCAAGGCCTCTTCTTATTAGCTTTTCCGTTCCTCTTCGGTTGACCAAAACCCGCACATCAGCATAGCGAAGGACTGCTCTCAGCCTTTTCGCCTTTTTATACCGTGCATCCTTTAAGCCTGATCTACCTTCAAAGCGGCGTAATAACGGCCCAGCTCCACGATGAGCGCCCCCATCTTTTCTTCCTCGGGGACAACGCGAACCTCGATGCCTTCCTCGCGCATGGCATTTGCCGTTACTTTGCCCACCGAAGCGGCCACCACGCCCTGCCTGAACGCCTCCTGCATCTGTTCCAGCTTGCCTTGCGAAGCTGCGTATTCCGTCAAAAAACGCACCTGCGGGCCGCTTGTAAAAGCAACGGCGTCAACCTCGTTCGCGATGATTTCGTTCAACAGCTGCGCCAGCTCCGCTTCTTCCGGCGGCACATGCCGATAAGGCAGCACCTGCCGCACCTGGGCTCCTTGCTGCTCCAGCCAACTCACCAGTTTCGGTGCCGTTTCGCCATGGAGCTGCAGCATCACTTTTTTCCCGGCAAGATCATGTGCAGCAAACTCGCGGATCAAGCCCTCCGTGCTGCCGTCATCGTCCCGAACGATGGGTGAAAGCCTGCGCTTGCGCAGTGCATTCACCGTTTTGTATCCTCTCGCCGCAATCGACGAAGCCGCAAGTACATCAAGCAGCGCTCCGGCAAGTTCCATATCCTCTGCCATATCAAAAATGGCATCGAGCCCCATGCCCGTCGTCAGCACCGCCCAGTCCGGCGGATTGGAAATCCAGGAGACCAGTCCGTCCCGAATGCTCCGGTCATCCAGAAACACCGTTCCCTGTGCAGGCCGTACCAGCGGAATTCCGCCCATTTTTTCAACCAGCAGGGACATCTCCCTCGACTTGCGCGGTCCCGTCAGAGCCACGCGTATGCCTGCCAAATGTTGCGCCATATCGTTCCCCCCAGTTGGATTCTGCCGAAAGTTCATCAGTCTGACTTCAGTATACAGGCAGAGCCCATGCAGGGGAACCTTGAATACCCTTTATTTTCGGGGTTTTCCTATAACGATTTTTTATAAAATCCATAAACCATGCACCTTCTTAAGAAGGTTGAAGTTTTCCGCCCTGCGGGCCGCTTCGCTTTCTTTCATCCTCCTGCCCGGATTTCTCCGCATGCTGCTCATGCTTGCCTGCCCGTTTCTTTTTGGGTCGAAGAAACAGAAACAACAGGATCGGAATCAAGACCTCAAACACTATGGCGATCCATGTCCATTCCCGCGTAAACCGGTAAAGCTGGACGGCGTTCCGGAAAAACCAAAACGCGCAAACAAACCCGAGCAGCGCAATCGGTCCGGTCAGCACTTTGCCGGATACCTTCGGAATCATCCGTTTGAGCCCCCAACATACAAAATACAGATCAAACGCGATTTTGGTAACCATGGCAGGCAGGGTCGCCGCGGCCAATGGCAAGTCAAACCGGTCCAGAAACTCGCTGATCTGCAATTGCCGTGCCAATTCGTAAGAAGGATACACCAACCGTGAGGCAATTTCCACGCCGATGGACGCAATCGTTTCAATAAGGATCAACATCATCAGCAAAACGGCCCATAACATTCCCCGAAAAGCAGGCTTGAATTTAAAGTCACTGCCTTTCATGACAAAGGGGAGCGCAACCATCTCGCCAAAAAAGGAAAAGATGTACCAAGTGCCTCTCCCCACGCCTGCCGCATCAACATCCAAATACGGCAGCAGATTGTTCAGGTCTACTTGCGGGGCAACCATAAACGGCACGATGACCGAATTGACCAGAAACAGCGTGACATACAGCTCTGACATTCCGATCAGTGATCCCAAACCGCCCCTCACGATAAAAACGGCCATCACGAGGATCGTTAGTGCAATAATCGAGATCGGGGTCGTTTCCAACAACGTTATGCTGACATAATCGCCGATCAAACGCAAATCCCTTGCGAAGACAAAAAGAAAAAACAGGATGTACAGCATACCCGTAACCCTTCCCCAAAAAGGATGCCGTTCCACCAGGGATTGAAACAAGTCCTTATCGGGAAAGCGGCGCATCATCCGGCTGATCAGCCAGAAGGATATCCCCATCACGACAAATGCGGGGATATAGGACAAGTAGGCATGTTGTTTGGCATAATAGATGGCTTGTGCATGAGGCTGAATTAACGTGCCGGTCATACTCATCAACATGACAAGCAGAAACAGCTGCCTCGGTTTCACTTCCTGGTTCATGGTACTCCCTCCCGTCTTCCATATGGATGCCCGTGTCGTATCCGCTTTTTAAGGCAAAGGAAGCCAGTGCTGAATAAGGTGGGCGATCCATACAGATACAAAAAACGTTTTTTTGAGCTGGATGACGTATAACCATATGCCTGTCGTAACAGCGATCAAACCATAGGAAAGCCAGCGGTTTACCGCCGCCGCTTGCCGCAGATGTTTGAAATCCATAAAAAGAACGGCGACGACCATGGCCAAATAGGTAAACAACAGCGGCTTAATCATGGATGATATCCTCCTCGACTACGCCAATCGGCTTGTTGACGATACCGACATTTTCAATGATAATGTGCGGCTCGACCTCAACCGTAATGTCCGGGTAGATATCTCTCCATCGGTCTTTGAGCTTGTCCCATTCTTTCGGATATTTACGATAGATCGCACGGCCCACCCCCAAAATATCGGCCCGATATTTTTTTTGAAGCAGCTGCACGCCTTCTTCAATATCCGCTTTCACTTTTTGATGGATCGCTTTATTTAAACTCATGATCTCGTTTTCCCTAAGATCACCGTAATTGGACTCGTTGTCCACGATGACGCCCTTTGCATACATTTGAATCTTAACGCTGACCTTTCCGTTGACCACATGGGGCCGCAAGGAAGAATTATTCTCGTTTAACTTGATGAAAATATCCCCCTTCCCGCGTGGCGCCTTAACCATGATCTCGGGTTCGTTGGCCTCGCCCATGGCCAAAATAAGCGCGTCTGCCGGAGCTTTGTCTATCATGCCTACCAGTTTATCCTTAATAAATATGGCAATTCCGTCCAGCTTGATGTTTGTTTTTACATTCTTCCAATTTTCAGGGACATTCTCAGTCACGGAAGCGACTGGCAGAAACGGATCGATCCCCTCGGCCAAAATGGAGTCGATAAACGTTTTGAGCGAACGCGGGTGCCGCATGTTCAGCAGACACAGCTCCCGTACCATTTCGGAAGGGAACTTTTCGATAGGGGCATCGGCATCCAGCACTTTATAAGCCGGCCCCCTCGTTACGATCGGCAAGGCCGAGAAACGGTTTAATGGATAACGGGTCAGCAAATCAAGCATGGGGGCAACCCCTTCCTTGGCAAGCTCCTCGCCGATCAGCAATGTACGGCGGTGCGCATAGTACAGCCGTCTGGAAAGTGACTTCTGGCCTTCAAGCGACGTTCCGCGCAGCGTTTTGGCCGTATTGGACAGCATGAACCAGGACTTGTCCCCGCTGGTGCCGCCTCCTCCCCCTTCGCTTCCCGTGGAACCGGCCTGGCCCGGAAGCGCAATCTGCAGGCTTGACCGATAGTTGTTATCCTCCCTGTCAATGGCTATGCCGATGACAAAAGCGATGTCGTTGATTTCCTCGCGATCCCAGCATCCCGAGAGGACAACGGTGAGCAGGAGCAACATTGCCATGGCACGCCGCTTATGCAAATTCAGCATGATCTCACCATCCTTCCTCCGACTCCGGCGACCCGTTGATATTTGGATTCATGCGCCTCTGATCGACATCAACCTTGGAAGGGCGACGAACCATTTTCCACCACGGCACACGCATCACGATATCCTTCGTATCCGATTTATGGTATGGGCTCAATCCGGACAAATACGGAACGCCAAAGGAAGTCATCTGCGTCAGATGCACGGAAATCAGCACAAGCCCGATAACGATGCCATATAGACCCAGCATACCTGCCAGCAGCATGATCGGAAACCGCAGCAAACGCACCGTGATCGCAAAGTTGAACCGGGGAATCGTAAATGACGCGATACCTGTCATCGATACGATAATGACCATGGGCGCAGACACAATGCCGGCCTGAACAGCAGCCTGCCCGATCACGAGCGCGCCCAGGATGCTGACGGCCTGTCCCACCGTTTTGGGCAGCCTGACCCCCGCTTCGCGCAATGCTTCGAAGGATAGTTCCATAATTAGCGCCTCCACCAGTGCGGGAAAAGGAATGGCTTCCCGGGCAGCGGCGATGCTCAGAATGAGCGTGGTCGGCAGCATGTCCTGGTGAAACGTCGTGATCGCGATATACAGCGCCGGAAGGAAAAGCGCAATGGCCACGAAAAGGAATCGGATCCAGCGGATGAGATTCGAAATGAAGAAGCGTTCGTAATAATCCTCGCTGGCCTGAAGCATCTGCCACATCGTGACCGGCGCGATGAGCGCAAACGGCGTTCCGTCCACAAAAATGGCAAATCTCCCCTCCAACAGATTGCCGGCAACCGTGTCCGGACGCTCTGTATAGTGCATTTGCGGGAACGGAGAAAAGGGATGATCCTCGATCAGTTCTTCGATATATCCGCTTTCGAGGATGCCATCGATTTTGATTTTGTTTAACCTTTCCTTCACATCCTTGATCAGCTTGGGATCGGCAATGCCTTCCAAATAGGTCAGCACCACATTGGTTTTCGTTTCGGTGCCCATCGTCATGCTCAGCATTTTCAGCGAGGATGTTTTTAATTTGAAACGAAGCAAGGCCGTGTTCACGCGAAGCGTCTCCGTGAACCCTTCCCTCGGTCCCCTGATGACGGACTCCGTCTGCGGTTCTTCAACGCCGCGGCGAACGCCCCCCTTTACATTGAACAACCAGCCTTCCTTGCTGCCGTCCACAAGCAGCAACACCGATGACTCCAGAAGCCCGTCAGTGGCTTCCGCCCAGGAATCTACCTTTTTGATCTGGGTCAATGCGACTCGCGTGTCGTCCAGAGGCGCTTCCGGCTCATTGGTCCGATCTTCCACCAAGCCTCGAATGAGCGGACGCAGCATATGTTCCTGAATGTCCGAGGAATTGACGATGCCCTCGATGTATACCAGCAATCCTTGCACGTCGGGCGAAATCATGACGTTTCGGAAGACCACGTCCGAGGCATCCGAAAAGATCTCTTTAAGCGCCTCCAGATGGCTCTCATGGGTCGCACCGATGGGCTGCCGGACAAAAGGCGGGGCGGGCAATCCCAATGGAATGTGTTTTTTATTTTGAGAATTGGGGAAAGAAGGTCCTCCCTCCGTTTTGTTTCCAGCCATGTACCGTCCCTCCGTTCTCGAATCTATACACGGTAGCTTGTGCCAGCATAAACGGAATTATGTGTCAATTTTCAAAATGGTGAAATAACAATGCGGTCCATAGGATGTGAACTACAGAAGAACAAATAAAAGGCCACCCGAGTTTGTGTACTCGGATGACCTCTATGTAAAAACGGTGTAAAGGAAACCTTAATGGGTGGGTCTAAGACAATGGACTCATTGCACGTTGGCATCCACTTCCTTGATCATCTCTTGCAAAGATTCGAGCCCGCCGCCGGACAGATACCAGTAGTTTGGATCAAGGTATACGATATGACCTTCCTTGAAGGCATTTGTGTTTTTCACCAGATCGTTCTCGATGACCTGCTTGGCCGGAACGGCTTCTCCCTGGCCGGAAACGACCGCGCTGCGATCCACGACAAACAAATAATCCGGATTTTTCTCCATCACGTATTCAAAGGAAACGCTCTGTCCGTGCGTGGACACCTCAATATTTTCATCGGCAGGTTTGAAGCCGAAGACGTCATGAATTACGCCGAACCGGGAACCGGCGCCATATGCGCTCAATTTACCTTCGTTCGTCAGTACGACCAGCGCGTTTTTGCCTGAAGCCTTCACTTTATCGTTCAGCGCTTTAATCGAGGCTTCGATGGAGGAGATGGCTTCTTCAGCCTCTTTTTCCTTGCCGAAAATTTGACCAAGCGTCGTTACGTTCCCTTTCAGGCTGTTCATGTAATCGGCATTGTCCACGGCCATGTAGATGGTAGGGGCAATGTCGCTCAATTCCTCATACGAATCCTGCAAACGCCCCGAAATGATGATCAGGTCCGGTTTCAAGGCATTGACCGCCTCAAAGTCGGCCTCTTTCAGCCCGCCCACGTTGGCGTATTTGCTCTCATCGTTATATTTGGACAGATACGGGGGAACGCCCTCCTGGGGAACGCCCGCAACTTCAACGCCCAATTGGTCGAGGGAATCGAGAACTCCGTAATCGAAGACAACGACTTTTTGCGGATTTTTTTTCACGGTCGTCTCGCCCAGCATATGTTTGACCACAATCTCTCCATCCGTTTCAGCAGGTGTCGAAGCCTGGGTTTCCGTCCCGGACGCATTCCCCTGTCCCGCATTCTCGGCTGATTTCGCTCCACCACATGCCGCCATCACAACAGACAGCGCAAGCAACAACGTGAATAACCATACTTTTTTCATTCGTGAACACCTCTCGCCTTTCATTGTGAATTATGAAAAATAAACGCAAATTTTACGTCCGTCAATCCATTGCACGGGAATGTGCATATCGTAAACCTCTCTCAACACTTCCGTGTCAATGATGTCTTCGGTCCTGCCCTCCTGCACAACTCGCCCATCCTTAAGCGCGACGATATGATCCGAATAACAGGAAGCAAAGTTGATGTCGTGAATGACAATGACGACCGTTTTGCCCAGTTCATCGACCATCCTGCGAAGCACCTTCATAATTTGCACGGAGTGCTTCATGTCCAGATTGTTGAGCGGTTCATCCAGCAGCACGTATTCCGTGTTCTGAGCGATGACCATCGCAATGTAAGCACGCTGCCGCTGGCCGCCGCTCAGTTCATCCAGATACTTTTTCTGAAACGGCCCCAAATCCATATAATCGATCGCTTCCTGAATATGCAGCCTGTCTTCTGGCGTAAGCCTCCCTTGCGAGTACGGAAAGCGTCCAAAAGCAACCAGATCTTCTACGGTCAGCCGGATATTAATATGGTTGGATTGCTTCAGCACCGATATTTTTTTGGAAAGCTCCTTGCTTTTCCAGGTCCCGAGCTCACGCCCCTCAATAAGCACCTGGCCGGAATCCTTCTCAATCAATCTCGTAATCATGGATAACAGCGTGCTTTTCCCCGCACCATTCGGGCCGATGAACGAAGTGATCTTGCCTTTGGCGATGTTTATGGAGACATCATCCACTACCCGGACTCCGCCGTATTGTTTTGTGACATTTCTGACTTCTATCACGACTTATTCTCCTTTAGCAGCAAATAGATGAAATAGACACCGCCGATAAAATTGATAATGACGCTCACTGTAGTGGCAAAGGTAAATACTCTTTCAACGATCAGCTGCCCGCCAACCAACGCTACGATCGAGATCATCACGGAGCCCCACAGCAGCACGATATGCCTATGGGTTCTGAATACTTGATGGGCCACGTTCGCCACAAGCAGGCCCAGGAACATGATCGGACCGACAAGCGCGGTAGAGATGGATACCAGCACCATGACAACCAGCAGCAGACGTTTGACGATCCGAGCATAGTCCACGCCCAAGTTCACTGCATGATCTTTGCCGAGCGACAAGACGTCGAGGTATTTGTTGAATCGTCTAGCATAAAGTAGAATCAGCACGATCGCCGCCATGGAAATGATCAGCAGATCGGTATTGACGTTATTGAAGCTGGCAAACATTTTGCCCTGCAGCACCAAAAACTCATTGGGATCGATCAAGACTTCCATGAATGTGGACATGCTCTGAAACAACGTGCCGAGAATCAAACCTACCAACAGCAGCAGGTAGATGTTTCGCCCTCTCTCCCTGCGGAACATGAACTGATGCAGCAGCAGGGAGAACAGCACCATCAGTGCAACCGATACGGCAAAGTTGATATTTTGGTTGATGAAGCTGATATGTGCACTGCCAAACACAAATACCGCAAAGGTTTGGAACAGCATATACAGCGAGTCCAGGCCCATAATGCCCGGCGTAAGAATGCGATTGTTCGTGATCGTCTGAAAGATGACCGTGGAGTAGGCAATGCACGCCCCGGTGAGCGCGATCGCCAATATTTTTTTCCCTCTCCGAGGCAAGATGTAATCCCAGTTCCCGCCTGCCTGGATGGTCATAAACACCGCAACCAGAATGACTGCTGCCGCGACCAGCAAAATAAACTTCCACGTGTTAGCCGTAAATTTCATGTTCATGATGCATACGCCTTTCTTCGAAGCAGCAAATACAGGAACAATACGCTGCCGACCACGCCTACCGTCAGACTGATGGACAGCTGATACGGATAAATGACGAGTTGTCCCAGAATGTCGCAGACCAGCACAAAAATGGCGCCAAGCACCGCCGTATGCGGCAAAGTACTGCGGAGATTGTCCCCCTTGTACAGGGTGACGATGTTCGGCACGACCAGCCCCAAAAACGGAATCGTTCCTACCGTGATGATCACGACAGCCGACACCATCGCAACCAGAATGAGTCCGATATTCACAACTCTCCGATAAGCAAGCCCCAGATTGGTGGCGAAATCTTCTCCCATGCCCGCCAGCGTAAACCGGTTGGCAAACAGGTAGACGATCACCAGCAGCGGGATGCTGATATAAATCAACTCATACCGGCCTTTCATGATGGTCGAGAAATCTCCCTGCAGCCAAGAGGAGATATTCTGGATGAGATCATTTTTATAAGCAAAAAACGTCGTGATCGAGCTCATGATATTCCCGAACATCAGGCCCAGAAGCGCAATGTAGACGGTATCCTTGAATTTGACCCGCTCCAGAATACGCATGAAAATGAAGGTGCCCGCCAAGGCAAAAACAAAGGCCACCAACATTTTTTGCAAAGGAGAAGCGCCCGGGAACCACATCAACGTGACGAGAATGCCGAGCCGTGCCGAATCCATCGTTCCCGCCGTCGTAGGCGAGACGAACCGGTTCCGTGTGAGCTGCTGCATAATCAGTCCGATGACGCTCATGCTGACCCCGGCGACAAGGATGCTGATCAGGCGCGGAATCCGACTGACCTGCAGCACTTGCAGCTGTACAGCATTCAGGTCAAATAAATCCCAAGGCGCAATATCTGAATTGCCGATAAATATGTACGCGAAAGACAAAACCAGCAGTATGACCAGCATGTACCTCAACTTCATCTCTCTTACAGACCCCTCGCTTATAGCCGTAAAACGGAAGTACCCCTTCTTGCAGCCAATTTTCATCTGTTTGATTCTTATGATAATGATATTCATTATCGACATTGTCCATTATATTAGTTTTTATTAAATTGATTGTCAACCCACTTCATCGTCCTGAACAGGTTGGAAATTGCGCAAAAAAAGAAAACAACCTGCCGAAGCAGGTTGTTTTCTGCCATATCCTGTACGTTTCACTCCATATGCCCTTCAAACTAAAACATCAACGGTGTCCTGAACCGGACTGCCTTGAGAAAAGCTGGTCCAGCGCAAGAAATCGGCTGCCTGTGAATAACAAGGCAAGCGAACTTGCCAGCAGCGTATATTCCAGCTCCGTTCCGCCCAGAAACGGCGCATCCGCCTTGGCCATGATCAATGCTCCGGCCGTTACGGCAATGAACAGCGCAGCAAATACGCGGGTGCCCAGGCCTAGAATCACGGCTGCTCCGCCTGCGAGTTCAATGATGGCCACAACGGAGGCAAGGTATCCAGGAACGCCAAGACTTTCGAAGAAGCCTACCGTATTGCTGATACCGCCTTCGAACTTGCTCCAGCCATGCAATGCAAAGACCGCTCCTATGGCGATCCTCAGAAAAAACAATCCGATTTCCACACTTCTACTATTCAAGTTTCATCTTCCTCCTTCCATTCGGGGTGGGCTGAACCGGAAATGGTCAGCCAATCGACCACACAAACAGGACCGATAACATAAGAATGGCGGTCGCGGACACCAGTACCGCAAATCGCGGCAGCGTTAGCGCAACCTCCTGTTCGGGATCGAGCAGCCTCGAAATTCGAACGTTCACCGATACATCGGCAAACGACGATTGTACCGACATGTCTCTGACTCGCCATGACTCGGGACAGGCACGTATCAATTTGAGCAGCGCGCTCCCAATGCCGGCAACGTTCCCGGTACGCCTGATCGCTTCGTTATCCGCCAGTATTTCCCGGACGATGCCGTAATGTTTCGCGACATGCTTCAAAACGGGAAGATAAGGCATCATGCTGGCAAATACGGTCAGCAGCGTCGTTTTGAGCGGGTCGCGATGCCAGAGATGATGAAGCTCATGATAAACGACTGCCTCCTCTTCATCGTTATCCAGCATGTTCAGAAGGCCTGTCGACAAAACGATGCGCGGCCTCCACAGCCCGATAGTGAACGCGAGCGGAGCCTTTTCGGCCACTACGATAAATCCGGTCTGCCCCACATGTTCGTATTTGGTTTGCAGGCTGCGTGACCATCCTTTATCCTCGATCCTCCACAACTTTTTCATCGCTGCCCGTGTCTTCATCAACCGATGAACCAAAAGCCACCCCGTGCCCGCAAATGTTATGATCGCCAATCCGACGAGCACATGGCCCACCCATGTCCAACCCATTCGGCTCATCCAATGATTGCACAGCCAGAGCAGGTTAAACGGCATGTCCCATCCAAACATTTTGTACAGCAGGTACATCGACATCTGAAGGAACACAAGCAGTGGAATGCCGAGCCCAACGGCGAACAGCAGCTTCGAACGCGCCGCCCACATGTCAGTTGTTCTCCTTTTTCCACTCTTTGATCTTCTGTTCCAGCCGTTCGATCAAGCTTGCATCCACATCCTCCAACGCATCCAGCATATGGTTTACGGCCAAGGCCCCGAACTCGTCGACCAGTTCATGCGAAAGCTCCTTCGATTGGTCATTCATGAACTGTTCCTTGCTCTGCACCGGATGGTACAGCGAAGTTCTGCCTTTCTGCGATTTGCTGAGCAATCCCTTGTACACAAGCCGGTTCATCACCGTCATGACCGTGTTGAAGTTGACGTCCCGATCCTGTTCAAGCGCCGTTTGCACCTCACGGATACTGCTGCCAGGGCGACTCCACAGCACATCCATGATTTTGGCCTCCAGTGGACCAAAGAAACGATTCAATCCACGTTCTCCCACTTTGAAATTAAGTATTTTCATGATCCGACACCCCTCACACTACCCATTGTAGTTTCGTATAGCAGGAAGTCAACCTTTATATCACGAGTTGGTTGTGATTATTTTGAAAAATGCAGTAATTCCTTCCATTCCTCTGGAGCAAAAAATACGGCGCTCAGTTCGTAAGATAAAAAAAAAGCAAATGCCGCCTTTTAAAGCGGCATTTGCTTCATTCCATCCCCTTTAGGGATCGTGATCATTACAGGTAGGCTCGATTAATCTTGTTGCCCTGTCGGCATATGGGCAGAAATATCTACGCCAAGCCCATGGGCAAGTCGACCTCCCAATTGCGCGTCCGCCCGGAAGAAATGACACAGTGCACGCATCTGGATCTGCACAGGAACTCCCTTAAGGTCATTTACAAGATTGCTCAAGAGATTCTGTTGCTCTTGTGGCGTATACGAACGGAACAGCTCGCCAGCTTGTGTGTAATCATCCGTCTTTTCAATCCGTTCCCGAGTCACGTTCCCTTGCAGCGGCGCCTCGCTATCCCGATACGCCGGATCTTCCTTCGGAGTATCTTCATAGCTGTTCGGCTCGTAGTTTACCGGAGACGGGTTCTGGTTCACGTTCATCAGACCGTCGCGCTGGTAATTGCGAACCGGAGCGTAGGGGCAATTCACCGGAATTTGCATATAATTCGGTCCCAATCTGTGCCGCTGCGTATCCGGATAAGAAAACAGGCGGCCCTGCAGCAATTTGTCTTCGGAAGGTTCGATTCCCGGAACCACCACGCTTGGAGAAAATGCAGCCTGCTCCACTTCGGCAAAGAAATTTTGCGGATTGCGATTCAAGGTCATCGTTCCTACGGGGCGGAACGGGATGACATCCTCCGGCCATGTTTTAGTCGGGTCCAACGGGTCAAAGGCGAAATCGTCCATCTGCTCCGGCGTCAACAGCTGCACCATGAGCCTCCACTGAGGGAAGTCGCCATTTTTGATGTGATCGTACAGGTCGCGGGTCGCATGGTTGAAATCTTGCCCCTGCACTTGCGCGGCCTCTTCACGGGAGAACGTGCGAACGCCTTGCAACGACTCCCATTTGTATTTGACATAATGAACCTTGCCCTCTGCGTTGATCCATTTGAAGGCATGCACGCTGAATCCGTCCATTTGCCGGTAGTTGGCCGGCGTGCCGAGATCGGAGAATAACCAGGTAAGCATATGCGTGGATTCGGGCGATAGCGTCATGAAGTCCCAATACCGGGACGGGTCCTGGATGTTCGTATCCGGGGCCGGCTTAAGCGAATGGACCATATCGGGGAACTTTATCGCATCCCGGATGAAGAACACCGGCAAGTGATTGCCCACGATGTCGTAGTTCCCTTCCTTCGTATACAACTTCACGGCAAAACCGCGCGGGTCACGCGCCGTCTCCGGCGAACCCGTGCCATGGATGACCGTGGAGAAACGAACCAGCACCGGTGTCTCGGTACCCGGCTCCTGCAGGAAATCCGCCTTCGTGAATTCCTTCATGCTCTCTTCCAGCCTGAATACGCCATGGGCTCCTGCACCTCTGGCATGCACGACGCGTTCCGGAATCCGCTCCCGGTCAAAGTGAGCAATTTTCTCGATCAGGTGGTAATCCTCCAACAATGTGGGGCCCCTTCTCCCTGCGGTGCGCGAGTTTTGGTTGTCTCCTACCGGTGCGCCTTGGTTGGTGGTCAAACGTTCTGTCATATCATGCTCCTCCTTATTCAGTCATTATCATGTGGGGTATGCCACGCCATGGGTGTATATCAAATTCATATGCAAATGGGTCGCATTTGAATGTACATTTAGACTAGATCTAACTGTTAAATCGATTCTAACATGTACCCTATCGGCTTGCATGAGATTCGCATGAGTTTACGATGAGATTTGGGCGTTCTTCATGAATGAAACATGAGCATGGATATGGCAAAAAAAAGAGCGGACTAATCCGCCAGGCGGTAGCCCACTCCTCTTACCGTTACGATATATTGCGGGGAAGCCGCGTTATCCCCCAGCTTTTTGCGCAAGCTTTTGATATGCACATCCACCACGTTGCTTCCTCCGGTAAAGTCCGTTTCCCAAATGTCGCTGAGCATTTCCTCGCGAGAGATGACCGCGCCTTTGGCATCGATGAGCTTCACCAGCAAATCGTACTCCGTTTTCGTCAAATGAATGCGGGTGTTATCCCGCTGCACGCTCATCTTCTCTCGATCCAGCCATAAATCCTTGAAGCCGATGCGATGATCCTCCTCCGGCAAAAACGCGCGTTTGGGCAATATCGGACTATTGCCGATCATGCGCTGTACGCGGTAAAGCGCCTCCTGCGGACGGGCCGGCCAGACCAGCAATTCCTCCTGCAGCATTGGCCCGCTGGCGTTGCCGATCATATTTTCCCCAACCAGGTACAAACATGGCGTAACATGTTCCGCCTCGCGGTTCAAGCGGCTGCTGATGCCGGCAAAAGCATCGATGGTTCCAGCCACGGACAGATCGTAGATCAACAGGTCAAATACAAGACGTTCATGCAGATCCGGTTCCCACCGGTGAAATACCAGTACATCAAAGCAGCTGTCGGTCAGTGCTTTGACGAGTTCATGCACCTGGCCCGGCATCGGGCTAATCAGAATGACGCGCCGCGTAACGGGGCATGCCTCTACCATAGGCACTTGTTCGGACAAAGCCGGCTTGACCCGCAGCGGCAAACGGCGACCGGACAGCTTTATTTTCACTTGCCCCGTTTGTTCCTGCATTCTTCGCAGACACCTCCAAAGACCACATGAGCATGGTCGATTGCATACCCGGTTTCGTCGGCCACCTGCTTCAACCATTCGGGTGGAACCACGGTCATGACTTCATCCACTTTGCCGCACATTTCGCACATAATATGTTGGTGGTCATCCATCCGGGCATCGTAGCGGCTTGCCGCTTCTCCCAGCTTCAGCTCGCGAATCAGTTCCTTCTCGGTCAAATACCGCAGCGAGTTATACACCGTGCCGTAAGCAAGGTTATATCCCTGCTCCACCAATCGGTTCATGACGTCCGCCGCAGTCGGATGATCTTCCGAGTGGCGAACCACATCGTAAACAGCCTGTCGTTGTATCGTCAAATTTAACGTTCTCACAGCCATTCTCCTTTACTCTATCCATTCAAACCGCCCAAAGTTCACATAACTTCAAGCGGCCATTATATTGTTTTGAATCATCATAATCAATTTCAATTTAGATTAAGTATAAATCTTTATATACAAAAAAGTCAACAAAGCCCTCCGTTTTCGGTAATCCCTGCCCTTTTTCAACGTTTTTCACCACCATCCGCCTCTATATCGCGGGATAATATGGTTCGCCACCAGCCCTTTTTTCATATAGAATAAAAGAATGTGCGCTGAGAGGAGGAGAGTTTGTTGATAAGCACTTTTTTCGTAAATGTCTGTGTCATGATCACCTTTATGTACATATCGGGAATCCTTGCTAAATTTTATGGTATTCGCATTTCCGAGCCTTCGATCCGTACTCAGCTCATCGGAGGCCTATTGTTCGGAATCTATGGCACGGTGCTTATGAACTACTCTTTCCCTTTGAACGAAACGACCATCGTTGATCTGCGCCATCTTGCCGTCGTTACCGCTGCCGTATATGTCGGCGGCATGGCTTCAGTTGTGTCCGGGCTTGTCATTGCCTTGCTGCGCATCGTCTTGTTTGGCGTGTCCTCTTCTGCCATCGACTCGGCTTTTGTCTTGACGATCATCGGACTGACGGGCGTATATTTCCATTATGCCTCCTGGGCCAGATTAACCAAAATCATAACCATGAACCTGCTGGGCATGTCGCTCATCTTTATTATCCTGATCATGAACACGTCAAGCATGAATTCGTTGATGAAAGTGTATCCGCTGCAGATGGCCATCTCCTTTATCGGGGGATTGTTCATTTATGTCATCGCGGAATTTATCAATAAATCGAATGAACTGCTGTTCCAATTGGAACGGCGGGCCTCCACGGACCATCTGACCAACCTGGGCAACCGCAGGCAGTTCGAAAAATCGCTGGAACTCCAGCTTCAGCAAGCCAGGCAGCATAACCAATATCTCTCGCTTCTCGCCATCGACATCGACCGTTTCAAAAAAATAAACGACAGCTACGGCCATAGTTCCGGGGACGCCGTATTGAAGCAAATCGGGCAATTGCTCCTGAACCAGGCGAGGCCGACCGACCTCGTTTCACGAAACGGCGGCGAGGAATTCGCCGTATTGCTGATAGACTGCAATGCACATCAGGCCATGGCCATTGCGGAGCGCATCAGGCATGCCGTCGAAAAATACGTATTCGCCCTGCCTGACGGCAGCACCGTTCGCCTCACCGTGTCCATAGGCGTTGCCGTCTTTCCGGATCATTGCGACGAATACGATGACAACGACCTCTTCGAACACGCGGACCGTGCATTGTATGAGGCCAAAAATACCGGCCGGAACAGAGTATGCTCCATTCCGAAGCCGATCGAACTGCAAACCGGCGAGTGCTGACCCGCCCGACTGAAACAAATATGAAGGGATACCCCGAGACTGGCGCTTGGGGTATCCCTTTTTCGATCGTTTAGAGGCCGATCACGCCTTTATGCGCAAATCAGGCCAAAATGCGTTCAATTTCGCCGATGATTTCCGCGTCCAGTTTGATGCCTGAAGCTGCCGCGTTTTCTTTGACCTGTTCAGGACGGCTTGCTCCCACGAGCGCGCTGGACACGTTACTTTGGCGCAAAATCCAGGCCAAGGCCAGCTGCCCCACTTTGATCTCCAGTTTGTTCGCAACCTCGATGAGCCGATTCACTTTGGCGATCTTGTCGGCATTGATTTTGCCTTCGTCCCAACCCAGCTTCGCAGCCCGGCTGTTCTCCGGAATGTCGGATACGGACGTGTATTTGCCCGTCAGCAAGCCTTGAGCCAACGGCGAATATACCACTTGTCCGATGCCTTTGCGCTCGCCGAGCGGAATGATCTCTTTCTCAATGTAACGATCAAACATGTTGTATACGGGTTGGTTCACAACGATATGATCCAGCAGCAAACGATCTGCCGTGCCCAGCGCGGCCTCCATCTGCGCTGCCGTCCACTGGCTGACGCCCACGTACAGCACTTTGCCATGACGCACGAGATCATCGAGTGCACGCAGCGTTTCTTCGATCGGCGTCTCCTCGTGATAACGGTGGCAATAATATATATCTACATATTCAGTTCCTAACCGTCTCAGGCTGGCCTCGCACTGCTCCATGATGTGCTTCCGGGACAAGCCCTGGTCATTGGGGCCGTCGCCCATTTTGCCGAACACCTTGGTGGCCAGAACGTATGAATCGCGTGGACGTGCTTTTAGCGTCTGTCCAAGCAGCTCCTCTGCCGCTCCGCGCTCATACACATTCGCTGTATCGAAAAAGTTAATGCCCTCATCGAATGCGGTTTCAATGGAGCGAACCGCGTTCTCGCGTTCCACATACCCGCCATATGTCAGCCAGCTGCCAAGGCTGATCTCGCTTACTTTAAGTCCGCTTTTGCCCAGTCTGCGATATTCCATTGATTCTACATCCTCCTCATGCAATAGGTTATGGATAAAGTTCCCTTTCCATTTTACCGCACATTGCGCAAATAAACAGTCCAAAGTTGTCCATGAACCCAATAGGGTCATGTTCATAGGCGGCATCCATCTTCAAATTCGAAATTTTTTTATCCGTGCAGCGATGGGGAATACGGCTCCCGAGGGCGAGACAGTGTGATTATCCTCACACCCAAAAAGCCTATATATAGTTTATAAATAGGTAATGTTCATCTATATCTAGTATTCAACGACATAACTTTATAGATCAATGGATTATGGGAGGAATTTTGATATGAGTACGCTTGAACGCGTTGCCCCGCCGTCCCCGGACCTGCTGTCCGATCTCGGGCGGCGAATCATCGGTGCGGAGGATGCGGATACACTTCGGGAAAATGCCAACCTCAATGGCGATTCCTTCAGCGGAAAAATGAGCAGGCTCGGTTCGGAAACGGCGAAATGGCATGCCATGCGCCACGTACTGCCCCGGGAGCTGTCCGAAGCGGTGGAGAACGGCGATCTGTACGTGCACGATCTGGACCAATACGCGCTTGGAACGACGAACTGCATATTCATTCCGTTTGACCGGCTGCTCGCTTCCGGTTTCAACACGGGCAACGGCTCGGTGCGTACTCCGCAAACGATCATGTCGGCCATGGCGCTGGTTGCGATCATTTTCCAGTCCCAGCAAAACAGCCAATACGGCGGCGTCTCGGCCAACAAAATCGACTGGGACCTGGCGCCTTACGTACAGCGCTCCTTCCGCAAGCATTACCGCAAAGGACAGCGGCTGTTCGGGGAACAGGCCGCGATCGGGGACGAGCAGCTGCATCTGGATAGCGAGCAGGCACAACGCGCCTGCCCGAAAGCCTATGCGTTCGCCTGCGAAGAAACGGAGCAGGAGACGGGACAGGCCGCCGAGTCGCTGATCCACAATCTGAACACGATGAGCAGCCGGGCCGGCGGGCAGATTCCGTTCACGTCGCTCAACTACGGGCTGTGCACGTCCGCCGAGGGCCGCCTCGTTTCCCGGTCGCTGCTGGAAGCGACCATCCGCGGGCTGGGGAACGGCGAGACGCCTGTGTTCCCGCAGCATATTTTCCAGTGCAAGCAAGGCATCAACCAGGCCGAAGGAGAGCCGAATTACGATCTGTTCCGGCTCGCGATCACCTGCTCGTCACGGCGGATGTATCCCAATTTCGTCAATGTCGATGCCTCCTTCAACTTGCCGTATTACCGGCCGGAGGACCCCGATACGATCATTGCAACCATGGGCTGCCGGACGCGCACGCTGGCCGATCGTTTCGGGCGCAACCGCCAGAGCGGCAAAGGCAACCTGTCCTTTAATACGATCAATCTCGTTAAATTGGGCATTCGCTTCGGCATTTGCCAGGGCACTCGGGCCGTCGCCGACCGCAGCGGATTCTATGAGGCGCTCGACTCCGTTATGCGCAATGCGGTTCGCGGGCTGCTGCACCGTTACCGCATTCAGACCGGCCAGCCCGCCAAAGCGTCGGACTTCATGATGCGGGAAGGCGTATGGGAAGGCGGCGAACGCCTTGCGCCGGATGAACCGGTGGCCGACCTGCTGAAGCACGGTACGTTGTCCGTCGGTTTCATCGGGCTTGCGGAATGCATGACGGCGATGTATGGCCGCCATCATGGACAGGACCCGAGCATCCACCAGGAAGCGCTGAACGTCATCCGCACGATGCGGGAGTTCTGTGATCGCATGAGCGACGCCCATAACCTGAATATTACGTTGTTCGCAACACCTGCGGAGGGCCTTTCCGGCAAATTCACCAAAATCGACCGGGCCAACTATGGCCTGATCGAAGGCATCAACGATCGCGAATACTACACCAACTCGTTCCACGTTCCGGTCTACCACGCGTTGCCGGCCTATCGCAAAATCGAACTGGAGGCTCCGTTCCATGCGTTATGCAATGCCGGAGCGATCTCCTATATCGAGTTGGACGGCAATGTACGTGCCAACACGACCGCGTTTCAACGCATCGTGCAATTTGCCCTTGCCCAGGATATCGGCTACTTCTCCATCAACCACCCGATCGACCGCTGCACAGGATGCGGTTATGAGGGGGTCATCGGCGCAGTTTGCCCAGGCTGCCAGGCCCATGAGGATCAGGTACATATCCAGCGCTTGCGCCGGGTGACCGGTTACCTGACCGGGGACTATAAAGTGCGCTTCAATGCCGCGAAGCAGGCCGAGGTCCGGGATCGGGTGAAGCATAAATGAACCTGTTCGGCTATATCCCCGAATCGGTCAATGAGGGACCGGGTCTAAGGGCCGTACTGTTCATCAGCGGATGCCGCCATGCCTGCCCGGGCTGCTTCAGCCCGGACTCTTGGAGCTTTCGGGCAGGAGAGCCTTTTACGGCAGAGCGGCAGCGGCAGATTTTGCAGGAAATCGCGGACCATCCGCTGCTGGAAGGAGTTACGTTATGCGGCGGCGATCCTTTTTTCTCCGCAGCGGAATGCAGCGCATGGGTACGTGAGCTTCGTACTGTCAGGCCGGACCTTAGCGTGTGGGCGTATACCGGATTCGTCTACGATGAACTGATCGCCGACCCGGCAAGAGCCGAGCTTGCCCAGCTGTGCGATGCGATCATCGACGGCCCTTATCTGGCCGCAGAACGGGACATTTCGCTGCCTTACCGCGGCAGCCGAAATCAACGGATCATTGACGTAAAAGCCACCTTGGCCAGCAATCACATCGTTATAATGCAGACGGATGCATTGTAACGGTGTTTTTTTGTTTAATTATTGCATTGGCATAGCACCATTGATCCGCCCTGAACGAAACCAACCCCGACAGCTGAAACATTTTGGGCAAAAGACTGGTTACGCCGGAGGAACGGTAAGGACGGCAAAAAGGCAGAGCCCCTGACTGCAGGAGCTGCTGCCTTTTTGCCTCGGCATATGACGCCTTGATGATGAATAACCAAAAATTCGGTTATCGGATTTCGAAATAACTGATCCGCACACCGGCGGACAGCACAATGTATACATCGCGTTGGCCGGAAGCGCCTTGAAGCTCTGCCTTCAAGGTAGACCATTGCTGCGCTCCGCCCTTGGAAGCCTCCGCGCGTCCGGCAAGCGGGCCGTCCGGAGCATCCAGACGAACTTCGATTGCCGCATGGTCCAGCTCTGCCGATACGCGTGCTTCGAATGCGGCCGCACCGTTGCCCAGATCGGCATCTTTGAAGGCAATCCATCCCTGCTCGCCCGTAACACGTACGGCAGTGCCGCCTTCCTTGCTTTCATCCAGATCCACGCCGGCATATGCATCGTAATTTTCCGCACGGGTTGCTGCAGCCAGGTTGCGCGGAGGAATCGTTTCTCCATCCACGCTCAGATCGGCAACCAGCTGAATATCGGATGAGGATTTACCTACCATAATGGAGTAAGTCCCCGCCTCTACTACATAACGGTCCCGGGTTACATCCCAAATGGCAAGTTCCTGAACAGGCAGCGTGAAGCTGACTTTCACGGTAGCTCCAGCTTCGATATGAAGACGACGGAAGCCTTTGAGCGTTTTGAGCGGGCGTTTCACACGCGATTGGCCGGCACGAACGTACAGCTGCACCACTTCGTCGCTCGCCACGGACCCGGTATTCGTCACGTCCACCGTAACGGTTACGTTCTCTTCCGTTCCCGCACTTGCGGGGCTCAGCGCCAGGTTACTGTATTTAAACGGAGCATACGTCAGACCATGACCGAACGGATACAATACGTCTCCCTCGAAATACTGGTACGTTCTTCCGGATTGGATGATATCGTAATCTTTGATGTCGGTCAGTTGGTCGGCGGATTTCACCCACGTCATGTTCAGGCGGCCTGCCGGCGCATAGTCGCCATACAGCACGTCAGCGACGGCGTTGCCCAACTCCTGTCCGGCATGGGATGTGTACAGCACCGCTGGAATGTTCTCCTGTACCCAGTTCGAAGTGAACGGATAACTGCCCACAATGACCACGATGGTGTTTGGATTTGCCGCATGTACAGCCTCGACAAGGCGCTGCTGGGATTCTGCAAGATCCAGGCCGGGACGATCAATCTCTTCCTTGCCGTTCACGAGCGGATTGTTGCCCACGAACACGATAGCCGTTTCGGCTTCTTTCGCGGCAGCGACCGCTTCCTCCAAACCGTTCACGACGATCTCTTTCTTAAACGTTTGTTCCGCACCAAACGTCTTGATTTCTTCCGACACGGCGAAGGCATCCTGGCCGCCGTTCGGCGCAGTGACCGTTTTGCCGTTCCATGTCGTGAGGCCAACGCTGCCATCCTCTTGAGGCAACAGATGGAATACCTCTTTGACGAACCAGCCGTAAACTTCGTCCGCAGAAGCGGTTACTGTCTCTTCGTCCGTGGTGAGGTATTTATTGTTGCTCTCCGCCTGCAGCGTATAGCTGCCAAAGCCCCAATCGGTAAGCTTGAACGTTTCCGCTTGGCCGGAAGCGATGACAGGCGTTTTTTCCCCGTCTGCCAATCCTACGGCCTTGCCGTTTGCAATCGACGTCAGCGTGATCCGGTCGTCCCCGTCTTTGTACGTAACGTTGTCGATGCCGATTTTGCCCTGGATGGCTTCAAGCGGGGATACGCTGTAAGGCATCGTTCCTGCATACCAGTCGCGGTAAACCGTTCCGCCAAGCTGTCCGATGACGGCAACCTTGCCGGACTTGGTTTTGTCCAGCGGCAGCGTGCCGTTATCGTTTTTGAGCAACACCACTTGTTCTCTTGCCGCTCTGAGCGTCAATGCTTTGGCTTGCTCGGTCATCATGGCTTCTTCGCCGATGGAAGCGTACGGATTGCCTTCGGCCGGATCGAACTCGCCCAGGCGGAAACGAACGCGGAACGTGTTGAACAACGCACGGTCGATATCTTCCATAGTCAGCAAACCTTGCTCAAGCCCTTCGCGCAGCGCTTGTTTGGACAAATCCGCATCATCGGTAATGCTGTCGATGCCTGCCTTTACGGACTCCACCGTACCCGGTGTGTGGGAATCATAGTATTTATGATCGTTCTTGATGCCCATAACGTCCCCTGCATCACTGACGATAAAACCGTCCATGCCCCATTCGCCTTTGACGATCTCGTTCACGAACGGATGGAGCAGCGCCGGCGTGCCGTTAATGGAGTTGTACGCCGTCATCATCGACTGTGCGCCGCCCTCCTTGAACGGTTTCTCAAATGCTTTCAAGTAATATTCGCGCATATTGCGCGGATCAATGCTGGAGGAACCGCTGCCGCGATCCACCTCATTGTTGTTGGCCAAAAAATGCTTCAGCGTGGCAACCGCTTTATAATACTTCGGGTGGTCTCCCTGAATCCCTTTGACTAACGCTGTCGTCAGTTCCGCCGTCAGTTCAGGGTCTTCGCCGTAAGCTTCTTCGTTGCGTCCCCAGCGCGGATCGCGTTCCATGTCGACGGTAGGCGCCCACAGCGTCAAGCCGTTTACCGCCGGGTTGCGTTTGTAAAATACGCGTGCCTCATCGCCGATCACCGAACCGATCTCTTTCATCAGGTCGGTATCCCATGTGCAGGCCAAGCCTACCGGCTGCGGGAAGGAAGTCGCTTCGCCAAGCCATGCCAAGCCGTGGGCCGCTTCTGTTCCGTGTTTGTACGCAGCGATGCCGAGGCGTTCGACGGCAGGCTGATACTGCAGCATGGATTCGATTTTCTCGTCGTCGGTGAGACGGGATACCAGGTCTTTAACCCGTACATCCAGTTCAAGCGTCGTATCCTGGAAAGGATATTTGGTCTGGTTGGTCATATCGGAAATCTCCTTTTAAATAGCCATAGTTAATCAAGCCATGATAGCGAATACATTAACAATCTCCAATGAAGCTGTTACCACTCTGTTTTTTTGGTTTATAAAAATGGAGAATACCCCCTATTTACAAGGGATATCGTCTTCCCAGCCTTATAATAACCTATTTACTAAAACGGTTTCGGTATTCCTATCATAAAACATGTTCGTTAAAAAAAACAGGGGGCGACTCCAGGAAAATGTGAACATTACCCACAGGATATCCGCTTTGATCGTTTTTTTCCTAAATCGAATGGCAATCATGAATAAATGTGAGACCAGAATCACCAAACAGGAGGAAACCGAATGAACAGCAAACAGCATCCCCCTACCAGACTGCCTGAATTTCCTAACTCGCTCTGGAGAAGCACGCATACATTCCCGACCTTTCCGACGCTTGAAGAGGATGCAACCGCAGACGTTGCGATCATCGGCGCAGGAATTGCCGGCATAACGACCGCCTATTTGTTGGCCCAGTCGGGATTGAGCGTCATTGTGCTCGAAGCAGGCAAGGTACTGGACGGGACGACGGGACATACGACCGCCAAGGTGACGGCGCAGCATGGAGTGGTCTATAACGAGCTGCTGCAGCACTTCGGACATGAACAGGCACGCATGTATTACGACGGCAATACGGAGGCCATCCGTTGGATGCGAGCCTTGGTTCAGGAGAAACAAATCGATTGCCAATGGGCTGAAGAAGATGCTTATGTGTACATTCAATCCGAGGACAATTTGAAAAAGATGGAGTTTGAGCTGACCGCCTACGACAAGCTGGGGATTTCCGGCGATTGGGTCTCCTCCCTTCCCGTATCGGTCCAATCCAGGGCCGGCATACGCATGCCGGGGCAAGCGCGCTTCGATCCGCTGGCGTACTTGCATTATTTGCTCGATGAAGCCGTGCAAAATGGCGTCCGCTTCTACGAAAAAACCACGGCAACGGACGTGGAGGAAGATGCGTCCCTGCATGTGCGGACTTACAACGGTTCGTCCGTCACCGCCCAGCATATCGTCGTGGCATCCCATTTTCCCGTATATGATCCGGGCTTTTATTTCACACGCCTGCATGCCGAGCGCTCCTATGCCATTGCAGTCGAGCCCGGGAAGCCATACCCCGGAGGGATGTACATTTCGGACGACGAACCCAGACGTTCGCTCCGTGCGGTCATGCATGAAGGCAAGGAGCTCATCGTGTTCGGGGGAGAAAACCACAAAACGGGCCAAGGCATCTGCACCTTCGGCCATTATGAAAATCTGGAACGTTTCGCGGAGGATACGTTCGGCATCGTCAGCATTCCTTTTCGCTGGTCGGCCCAGGACCTGGTCTCGATCGACAAGGTACCTTACATCGGCCCAATTACAGGGCGACATGAGCGCGTATACGTCGCTACCGGGTTTGCCAAATGGGGCATGACGACCGGTACGATGGCTGGCCATATCCTTGCCGACCGCATCACCGGACGGGACAATCCCCATGCGGCCATATTCGATCCCGCACGGTTCAAGGCCGATCCCGGATTGAAAAACATCGTGGTCGAAAATGCCAACGTCGCCAAAGAGCTGATCTCCGGCAAGGTTGGCCTGACACATGCCACCGCAGACCAGTTGGGGACTGACGAAGGATCCGTCGTCCGTCACCAAGGCAAACGCGCCGGAGCTTACAAGGACCACAGCGGCAAGCTGTTCCTTGTAGATACGACCTGTACCCACCTTGGCTGCGAGGTGGAATGGAATGAAGGCGAGCGTACATGGGATTGCCCGTGCCATGGTTCGCGATTTGATTACACCGGCAAAGTCATCGAAGGCCCTGCCACGCAGGACCTGCCCGCACTTGAAACACCGCAATAACGTTTGAATACGGCATCGGCTTTAAGGACCTGGATCGAAATCCGTCTCAGGGCGGAGGTTATCGATTCAGGTTTGCCGTATGCTGTTTTAGGGGGAACCCGCACTGCCTCTCAAAAGACGTTTACATGCGTAAAATCATGTTCCAGAGCCCATTTTAATTCACTATCTTGCATTATACAGTACCTGATGGTATCATTGTTTCTGTACTACTGAACATTACACAATAGTAAAAAAACATCGAATTCAAGGAGGGACCTGCGTGAACGTGAACATCCAGTTCAAAAAGGGAGTTCTGGAACTGTGCGTCCTGGTGCTGATTCATCGGCAGGACCGTTACGGCTACGAACTGGCACAGGCGGTCTCCAGACATATTGAAGTAGCTGAAGGCGCGTTATACCCGCTATTGCGCAGACTCGTCAACGAAGGCTACTGCACCACTTATCTGCAGGAATCGAGTGAAGGTCCGCCCCGGAAATATTATAAGCTGTCCGATGCAGGACGCGACTACATGAGGACGCTCTCGAGCGAATGGAACGAATTCGTGCGCAATGTGTCAAATCTATTGGAAGAAGGGAACCTGAATGAATAGACAACAATTTATGCAGGCGATGGAGTTTCATTTAAGGCCGATGGATCCGTCGGAACGCAATGAGCTGTTATCGGACTATGACCAGCATTTCGAGCAGGGGCTTCAGGAAGGAAAAGCCGAAGAAACGATCGTGTTCGAACTCGGTCAGCCCGAGGAACTCGCGCGTGAGGCGCTGGGCGACCGTTATGCGGCCGCGCCGTCAGCGCCAGGCTATGATCATTTTGACTATCCACCCCCGCCTTACGGATCGCCGGCCCGACATCAGAGCAGCAGCGCGGCACGCACCCTTTTTACAGGCATCGGACTGATTTTTCTGAATCTCATTCTCGGCATTCCTCTCGGCGCCACCCTTTGGTCCATCTGGCTGGCCATTGCCAGCCTGTCACTGCTTATGCTGGCTCCCATCGCTGCAGCAGTCGACTTCGTTTATTTCAATCATCTGGAGATGGCCGAAATTTTCGTAGCCGTTGGCGTATGCGGCATAGGCATGTTGTTTGCGCTGGCAGCCAAATGGTTGTTCAACGGATTTGCCGCCACAACAGCCGGGTACATCCGCTGGAACCTTAAAACATGGAAAGGAGGGGCTTAATCCATGACGGTCAAAAAATGGGTTACTGCTGCGCTTGTATTCATCCTCATCGGAATCATCGGTACCTCGGTATACGGGTTTCAGTTCGGAGATCAGCGGGAAGCATACTCGAAACGCTGGGAATTTCAGAACGACCAGCTGCAGCGCCTGATCCTGGATGCCCATTTTGACGGGGGTATCCGGTTTATCGAAAGCCCCGATGCAAACGGCTATATCGAAGTTAATGGAAAATGGGATCCAGCCACCGTCGAAAGCTTCAAGAAGGCTGCATTATCGAATGGGACCTTCGTTCTTTCCGATACGGAGCACGCAAGTTTCCAATTTTTCAACCTCTACTGGGAGGATTTGAAATCAACGATGACCGTTGCCCTGCCTGCGGGACACCATTTAAACGAAGTCAAAATCAGCTCTTCCTCCAGCGATATCGAATTGCAAGGGCTAAACGCCCAAACGCTTGAGCTGGACAATACGTCAGGAAGCGTCGGCCTCAAGGACATCCATGCGCCGAACATTCGGCTCGACCTGACCTCGGGAGATATCAAGGCATCCGGGATCCAGGGCGACGTGGACGTATCCCAGACATCGGGCAGTTTGCAGATTGAAGGTTTGACCGGCGATCTGCATAGCTCCATCCAATCCGGCGACACCCGTGTAGCCGATCTCCATGGGACGGCTAACGTTCAATTCACTTCAGGCAACGTCGACATTGAACAGGCGACGGCAGGGTCGATCGACGTATCGGGCCAATCCGGCGACGTCCGCATTCAGGCCGCAGCCGATTTTGCCGGCGTATACGACACTCGGGCCACCTCGGGGGACATCACCACGCCCGACTCGCCAATGACGAGCAGCGACGTAATTAAGGTTCGTACGACCTCAGGCAATATCAAAATTACCCAATAAGGCTTCTCCGAATGGAATTGGGCTGGTGACGAAGCGAATTTCCGATCCTTGGGTAATATAGTATAATCAAAGGCCAGTCCAATTTTAAAGGAGGATTCCTGCATGGAATTGAAAAACAAAACAGCTATCATCACCGGCGCAGGCAAAGGCATCGGACGCGCCATCGCGGAGTCTCTAGCCAAAGAAGGCGTTCACCTCGGGCTCATCGCCCGCACGGCATCCGACCTGGAAGCTCTGCAGCAATCCTTGAGCGAGACGCATGGCGTGAAGGTCATCATCGCGGTGGCCGACATTTCCGATCGCACGCAAGCCGAGGCGGCCGTTGCTGCCATCGAAACCGAGCTTGGCGCCGTGGACATCCTGATCAACAATGCGGGCATCGCCAGCTTCGGCACGCTGCTCGATATGGATCCTGAAGAGTGGGAACGCATCCTGCACGTCAACGTGATGGGTACATACTACGTTACACGCGCAGCTTTGCCTAGCATGATCAAGCAAAGCAGCGGAAGCATCATCAATATCGCTTCCACTGCGGGCGAACGCGGCTTCGCAACAGGTTCGGCCTATTGCGCATCCAAATTCGCGCTGCTCGGCATGACCGAATCGCTGATGCAGGAAGTCCGCAAATCGAACATCCGGGTAACCGCCCTGACGCCAAGCACGGTGAATACCGAGCTGGCCAGCAATGCAGGGTTGAAAATCGGCGACGAAGACCGCATGATGCAGCCGGAGGACGTAGCCGAGCTGGCCTTGGCCACCCTCAAGCTGTCGGATCGCGTTTTCGTCAAAGCGGCCGGCATCTGGACGACCAACCCGCAATAAGCGGCAGTTCGGGTCAATTCGGACATGGCATGCTGTAGAAAATTGTTCTCCCGACTTCATTTGGATAACACAAAAACCACGGGTACGCGGTACCTGTGGTTTTTGTGTTTGATGTTGATGCGTAAAATCAGCTAGAAAGAGCAGCGGGACAGTCCGCTACGTTATCAAGCATCGTTTGAAGGCCGCATATCAGCGCTTCACGCGCTCCTACCTTAATGCTCCCCGAGCCGATCCAGATCCAGTTCCTTGGACACGGCGATCAGGATCACCGCAGTCTCTGCGCCAACATTCGTGACTTCGTGCGGCACGACCGCATTCCAGCTGAACGAATCGCCCGCCTCCAGCGTTTCCCCGTCCTCTCCCTGCTCGGCACGAATCGTGCCCTGCAGCACGAGATGACTTTCTTCCCCCGCATGTTTGCTCATCCCGGTCGAGGCTCCCGGCGGCAGCTCCACAATGGACATGCGCATCGCTCCTTTGGCCGTCAGGTGCTGCACTTTGACTTGCCCGTCCCCCGCAGTCGTCTCTTTTCGCTCGTTTTTCCGCACCACGTTCATCCGCTGCTCGGGCGTGAGCAGCAAATACGGCAGCGGCACGTCCAGATAATCCGCAATGCTCTCAAGCGTTGCTATGGACGGCGAGGTTTTGTTGTTTTCCACGTTGCTGATGAAACCTTTGGATAACCCTGTTCCTTCGCACAGCTGCATGATCGTGATTTGCTTCTGCTTGCGGATCGTACGAATCGTTTTGCCAATATCCATGTCGCTGCGTGTTCCTCCTTACATTCAGTGCCTGGCTCGCTTACTCGTTATCCTCCTGATAGAAAACAATCCGGTTGCCGGATGGATCAATCACTTTCATTTCCCTGAGGCCCCAAGGCGTATCCGTAATACCCGGTCTGGAATGCTTGTGCTCCTGCCGGTTCAAAGACTCGCATAACCCATCCAAATCCGTCGTTTCGATGCGCACGGCAGCTCCCGGGGTGCAATCTCCATAATGCCCGGACAAATGAAGCACGATGCCATCCAGCGATACCTGCATGTACAACGGCAGATCCTCTTCGAAGCGATGTTCCCAATCCACCTTGAAACCTAAATACTCTACGTAGAACGATCTGGCCTGCTCCTCATCGAATATACGAAGGATGGGCACTATTCCTCTCAGCATTCGCTTCACTCCTCTGATCAAGATGGCGATACAGAGCCGGATCGAACCAGCCGACTTTATTTCTTGCATAAGGATTCCCTATACGTAACATATTTTCATAATACAAAAAATATGTTGACCCAACAATGCGATCATGCTACATTTCGTTCATAAATAAAGATATTTGTTTTCTATTGGTGAACTTTATAAAGGTACGAAAGGACTGAATGCACGATGATGCCTTCCTTGTTTATCGCCCATGGCGCGCCTTCCCTTGCACTGGAGGACAACGCATATACCGGATTTCTGCAAGGCCTTGCCGGACAACTCCCCAAGCCAAAAGCCATTGTGCTCTTCTCGGCACACTGGGAATCCGGAACACAACTTGTATCTTCAGTAGCCCGGCATGACACGATCTATGATTTCGGCGGTTTCCAGCCCGAACTGTACCAGATCAAATATCCTGCCCAAGGACATGCCGAAACGACCAAAGATGTCCTGCATTTATTTGCCAAAGCAGGCATCGAAGCGAAAACAGATGAAATCCGTGGACTTGATCATGGTGCCTGGGTCGTGCTCCGCCTGCTCTATCCGGATGCCGACATTCCGGTCGTGGCCCTGTCGGTGAACCGATACTTGTCCAATGAAGAGCAATACAAAATCGGCCAGGCGCTGGGTGCGCTCCGTGAGCAGGACGTGCTCGTGATCGGCAGCGGCGGCACCGTACACAACCTTCGCCGATTGAACTGGGAAAGCAACGGCGTGGACCCATGGGCCATGGAATTCGATGACTGGCTGCAAGAAAACGTCTCCGCTTGGAACACCGGTACGCTCTTTGCCTATGACACGCTGGCTCCATCCGCTCATGCGGCGGTACCTACGCCGGAGCATTTCGTGCCGCTCCTGCTGGCGATGGGTGCAGGAGATCGCAACCGACAGGCTTCTCTGCTGTTCAGAGCATACCAATATGGCAATCTAAGCCTTTCCTGCTGGAAATTCGACTAAACTTGTTTGTTTCAGAGACAGCTCATTTAGTGTATTGATGGTTAGCAGATCGGTCGGATATGACCTTTTTTGCATAATGCTGCCTTAAGTAAAGCACGCTATAATAACATTTAGTGGAAATGCACATGCTTTAACCAAGCGCACTGCCTTTTGCCATCTAATACATTATTGGGAGGAACATTCAACGTGGTTGAACAACCGAAATCGGAGAGCCTGATGTCTCTCGTCAAAAAAGGAAACACCTCCTCGGCGACGGCGATGGCAGGTAATGCGGTGCTTGCCCTCTGCAAAGGAGGAGCGTTCCTGCTCAGCGGAAGCGGAGCGATGTTTGCGTCGGCCATGCACTCGCTTGCAGACGCCATTAACCAAGGGTTCGTGTTTGTCGGGAGCGTATTGTCCGAGAAACAGCCGACGCGCCGCTTCCCGACCGGATTCGGGCGGGTCATCAACATTTTCTGCATGATCGCCGTCATCGTGGTGACCATCATGGCGTACGAGACCATCCATGAGGGCATTCATCTGCTGCAGCACCCGGCAGGCCACTCGGGCGGACTGTGGATCAACATCGGCGTGCTTCTGCTCAACATCCTGATCGATGGAGCCATTCTCATCAAAGCGATGAAAGAGATTCTGGTGGAAGCACGCGCGCCCAAAACCAGCGGTCTCGGACTCGTTCCCGCAGCGATCAAAAACGTGGGACGCGCCGCCCCGCCTACTCGCCTTGTATTTTATGAGGACGTGGTAGCCGTGTTGGGCGCAACGCTGGCGCTCATCTCGGTGGTAGTTATTGCACTGACGAATTTCGCCTTGCTCGACGGCATCGTCACGACGCTGATCGGCTGCCTTATGATTGCCGTGGCCTTCCGCGTCGGATTTGACAACATGATCGGGCTCATCGGCGTGGCCGCCCCGCAAGACGTTGAGGACAAAGTAACCCGGACGATCCTGGCCGATTCCCATGTTGCGGATATTCAAATGATGCGCATCATTCAGGAAGGCCGCTACTATCATGTCGAAGGTCTGATCGAGCTGACCAAAGGGCTGACGCTGGCCGATGCCGACGACATCAAATTCCGGATTCAGGAGAAGCTGATGACCGATCCCGATATCGCGGATGCGGCCATCTCGATCATCGAAGATGACGGCGTGAACACCTGGGGCAAAAAACAAGCCGAGATCGTAGAGCCTTAACACAAAATTAAATGCGGCAGGCATACAAGATGAACGAAGAACCTAGACTTTGGTCTAGGTTCATTTTAACTCCACAGACCGAGGATCGCATTTTCCAGCTCATGGTATGCTGTATGTAATGAAACAGAGGAATCCGTGACCAACCAGATCATTGATCCCACGATGCAGAGGAGAGATCGTATGTCTAAACGCGCTATTCTGGCGCCCGTGCTGATTTTGCTGGGCGTCTACCTGATGCTTAACCAGGGAGGTTCCCTCGGCCCAGGCACCATTTTCGCCACCTTCTGGCCCACCTTGTTTGTTATCCCGCTAGGACTGTTCTTTCACTGGCTCTACTTCTCCATGATCGGCAGGGGGGTCGGCCTGCTCGTTCCGGGCGGGATCCTGTTAACCGCGGGCATCGTCAGCCAGATCGCCATGCTGTTCGGCAACTGGGGCACGATGTGGCCGGGTTTCATCCTGGCCGCTGCAGTCGGTCTGTTCGAGCTGTACTGGTTCGGCGGCCGCAATCGCTGGCTGCTTATTCCGATCAACATCCTGCTGGTGCTGTCCTTGCTGTTCTTTGCAGTGATGTCGCTAGGCAATATGCTCAGCAGTCTGTCCTTCATTCAGCCATTCGTGGCAATCGGACTTATCGTGCTGGGTTCATGGTTTATTCTCGGCCGCAGCAAAAAACGGATGTAAAGGGTACGGAGAGCGTACCATGGCTGCGTGCGATAGATGCACGAACGGCTATTGCAACGCAAAAACCCCCGTTTGCCCAGGCACGTCATGTGCCCGGCAAACGGGGGTTTTTCATGGCATAAGGTGCGATTTGACCGCGAAGCGGGCAACGCGCCTTTATTTGCTGTGCATTTTAAACTCAAGGAACAAGTCGTTGTAGTGGGACAGCATTTTTTTGCCCAGATTATCGTATACTTCCAGCTTGCCCGTCAGCGTCTCGTCAGGATAGAAGCGCTCATCCCCGGAAATATCCTCTGGCAGCAGCTTCAAGGCCTCGGCATTCGGCGTGGAATAACCGACATACTCGGCGTTGCGGGCCGCATTCTCGGGATCAAGCATAAAGTTGATGAACTGGTGTGCCCCGTCGATGTTGCGGGCTGTCTTCGGAATAACCATGTTGTCGAACCACAAGTTCGAGCCTTCTTCAGGCACCACGTAATCCAGCTTGTCGTTTTCGTCCATGATTTCGGAAGCGTCTCCCGACCACACGAGGCCTACGGCCGCCTCTTCATTGGCAAGCAGCATTTTGATCTCGTCTCCGACAATCGCCCGCACGTTCGGCGTTAAGGTGGACAATTTGGCCAGAGCCTGCTGCAAGTGGTCCTCATTGGTGTCGTTCAAGGAGTACCCCAGGCTGTTCAAGCCCATGCCGATGACCTCACGAGCGCCGTCGAGCAGCAAAATCTGGTTTTTGAGCCGGGAATCCCACAGATCGTTCCAGCTGTTAAACGTCAGCCCGTCGACCAACTCGGGATTGTACACGATGCCGACCGTTCCCCAGAAGTACGGGATGGAATAGCGATTATCCTCATCGAACGACAGGTTAAGGAACCGGGGATCGATGAATTTGAGATTGGGCAGCTTGTTGTGATCGAGCGGGACAAGCAGGTTTTCTTCCTTCATTTTGCTGATCGCATATTCGGAAGGGATCGCCACGTCGAAGGTGGTTCCTCCCTGCTCGATCTTCGTCAGCATCGCCTCATTGGAATCAAAGGTCTGGTAGATGACCTTGATGCCCGTTTCCTCTTCAAATTCGGTCAACAGATCGGGATCGATATAATCGCCCCAGTTATAGATCGTCAACGTGTTGCCGCCGGAATACCCCTGGCTTCGGTTCAAGTAAGATGCCAGGATCATCAAGGCAAAGGCCGCAATGAATACCAGCGCAAACGTCCGTACCAGCTGTTTCATGGGCGCAGCCCCCTTCCGGCAGGCGTTTTCGCGGCGCGGCGGTTAATGAAGTAATACCCGATCACCAGCAGCACCGTCAGCAGGAACAGCAATGTGGACAGCGCATTGATGGACAGGGATACCCCTTGTCTCGCCCTGGAGTAAATCTCCACCGAAAGCGTGGAATAACCGTTGCCCGTCACAAAGAACGTAACCGCAAAGTCATCCAGCGAGTAAGTCAGCGCCATGAAAAATCCGGCGAAAATGCCTGGTTTCACGTAAGGCAGCACCACTCGCGTCAGCACCTGCCACGAGCCTGCGCCGAGGTCGCGTGCCGCGTCCATCAGCGTTGGGCTCATCTCCTGCAGCTTCGGCAGTACCATGATGACCACGATCGGCACGCTGAACGCAATGTGCGAGAGCAGGACCGAAGTGAATCCCAGCTTGATGCCGATCATGGTGAACAGGATCAGGAACGATGCGCCGATAATGACGTCCGGACTAACGATCAGCACGTTGTTCAGCGAGAGCAACGTATTTTTCGTCCGTTTGCGACGTACATGATAGATCGCCAGCGCTCCGGCAATGCCGAGAATCGTTGAAATCGCCGAGGACAACAACGCGATGATGAACGTGTTCAGCACGATGATCAGCAGCCGCGTATCCGCGAACACTTCCCGGTACCACTCCAGGGTGAAACCCTCGAAGTTCCGCATATGCCCGCCGCTGTTGAATGAATAGAAAATCAGATATGCAATCGGCGCGTACAAAATCAGAAACACGATCGTCAAATACAGGTTAGACAGCTTTCCGTTTCTTCCCACCGCGCACCTCCTTCCTGCCAGATCCGGTCAGAAACATGATGACTGCCATCGCAATGATCAAAAAGACGGCAATCGTCGAACCCATGCCCCAATCCTGGGTGACGAGAAAATGCTGCTCGATCGCCGTCCCCAGCGTAATGACCCGATTCCCCGCGATCAGACGAGTGATCATAAACAGGGACAACGCCGGAATGAAGACGGCTTGGCAGCCGGATTTCACGCCGCTCAGCGTCAGGGGAAAGATGACCCGGCGGAACGTCAGCCAGGACGAAGCCCCCAGATCGCGGGCCGCATAGATCAGCGACGGATTCATTTCTTCCAGCGCATTGAAGATCGGCAAAATCATGAACGGAATAAAAATGTAGACCGACACGAATATGAAACTGAAGTCGGTAAACAAAATTTGCTGTGTGCCGATGCCGACCACTTCAAGCAGGGAATTGGTCAGCCCGTATGTTCCGAACAGGCCGATAAAGGCATATGCCTTGAGCAGCAGGTTGATCCAGCTCGGCAGAATGATCAGCAGCAGCCATAACTGCTTGTGCTTGGTCCGTGTCAGCAGGTAAGCCGTCGGATAGGATACCAGCAAAGAGAACACGGTGATCAAAAACGCGTACCAGAACGAGCTGAGCGTCATCTTCATGTACACTGGCGTAAAAAATTCGGCATAGTTGCCGAGCGTAAAATTCCCTTCAACGTCGAAGAACGAGTAATACACCACGAGCAGCACCGGGGCAACGACGAACAATACCATCCATATGACATAGGGAATCAGATACGCATTGCGCGTGCTCGCCTTAGTCTGCATGGGTTGCCTCCTGGTAGGATTCCAGGCGTTTGTCGAACTCTTCTTCCGTCTCGTTCAGGCGCATGACGTGAATGGCCTCCGGATCAAAATACAATCCGATTCGTTCTCCCACCGTAGCCTTTTTCGTCGAATGCACAAGCCACTCGTTGCCGGCGTCGTCATAGCTGGAAATTTCGTAATGCACGCCTCGGAACAGCTGCGAATCCACGCGCACCTTCAGCTTGCCCTGTTCCTCGGTCGTAATCTCCAGATCTTCCGGACGAATGACGATTTCGACAGGTTCGTCCGGCTGCAGCCCTTGGTCAACGCATTCATACTGTGCGCCCGCAAATTCAACCACGAAGTCCTGCTTCATCCGGCCAGCCACGATATTCGACTCCCCGATGAAGTCGGCCACGAAGCGGTTGATCGGCTCGTCGTAAATGTCGTTCGGCGTGCCGCTCTGCTGGATGAGTCCCCCGTTCAGGACAAAAATCTCGTCCGACATCGCCAGCGCCTCTTCCTGATCATGTGTGACGAAAATGAACGTGATCCCGAGCCGCTGCTGCAGCTCGCGCAGTTCGTACTGCATCTCGGTGCGCAGCTTCAGGTCCAATGCCGAAAGCGGCTCGTCCAGCAGCAAAATTTCCGGCTCGTTCACGATCGCGCGGGCGATGGCCACGCGCTGGCGCTGACCGCCCGACATTTCTCCGATCTCCCGGTTCTCATAACCGGACAGGTTGACGAATTTCAAAGCTTCCAACACTTTGCTGCGAATTTCAGCCGTTTTCATTTTTTTGATGCGCAAGCCAAAGGCCACGTTCTCGAATACGTTCAGATGCGGAAATAACGCATAATCCTGAAAAACGGTATTCACCTGTCGCTGATGCGCAGGGATATGGTTGATCAAGGCACCATTGAAGTAAATATTGCCCTGCGTCGGTTGCGCAAAGCCCGCAATCAGCCTTAGAATCGTCGTTTTGCCGCAGCCCGAAGGGCCGAGCAGCGTATAGAATTTACCCCGTTCGATCTCGAAGCTGACTCCCTTCAATACGGCATCATCGTCGTCGTACTGTTGAGTCACCCGTTCGAACCGGATAATCGGTTGTTGTTCTGACATGTCTCGCATCGCCCCCTTAATCTTGAGGTTTACCCTAAGAAACCTTATCCATTATACACGACTTTGGTTCAGCCATGTTTCGAATAAGGTTAATTTACCCCATTTTCTTAGGATTGGAAAGGCATTCCGGCACGGGCTGCCCCTGATGGGCCGGACTCACATACAGACCATAGGAATTCCAAAAATAATTCCAAAAATCGAATCGAACACACGTTCCCAAAAGGTATAATATGGTATAATGGATGGGACAAAGCATCCGGTGGTACTACGTCACGGCGAAGATGCCCTGAGAGGGGGTGACGCTGTGTCGCTTGATCTTTTGGTGAAAATGCTGGACGTGCTGCTCAAACTGGTCGGTATTTCGGCCGGTTTGCAAACGTTAATCGGTCCGCGGAAGAAAACACGCAAAGTCAAGAAAAACCACCGGCAATAGGTTGGAGCCCCACCCGGTGGTTTTTCAGTGAAGTGTCGAAATCTCGCCGTGGTTGCCCACCGGCCGACTTTGTCAACATCCGCGATGTTCCCGCATCGCGGATGTTTTATGCTGCTACGGTTCTTATAGCACCAGTATACCACAATCGAAACGATGGGAACCATTTCAAAACCGATCTCGACCGCGCCGTTGATGCCAGTATTCTGATTTGGCCGATTGACGCATATGATGTCGGGGATATGTAAATATGTGTGCAAGGGAACGGTCTGAACGCATGGAGTGAATTTCCGTACTGCGGAAAGGAGGCACCTATGGATCTTCGCCGTAATTTGCCGTTATTAATCGTGGTCTGTTTTCTCAGCCAGATGGGAGGATTCATGATTCTCCCCCTGTTTCCGCTGTTTATTGATGGATTGGGGTTGTCCAGCTGGACGATGGGAATCATCTTTGCCATGTTTTATGTCGGGAAAGTCATCGGAGGCGTGCCTGCTGCCGGGTTGTATCGAAAAACGGGAGGCAAAACGTCGCTCATCCTCATGCTGCTGATGCTCGCGCTCTGCATGGCCGGCTTCGCCATGGCCTCCTCGGCCCTGCTGCTCGGCCTGCTGCGGCTGCTGCAAGGGCTTGCTTCTACCGGGCTTACCGTCACGGTGCGTTCGATCATCGGTGATGGCGGCAGCGAGCACAATCGCGGGCTGTACAATGGCTATATCAGCAGCAGCGAGGGTGGCGGCATGGTGCTCGGCCCGGTCGTCAGCGGCTGGCTGGCGCTGCATTTCCCGCCTTCCGTGCCCTTTTGGCTGGTCACGGTTTGCTGCCTGGTCGCCATGCTTGCCGCCATGGCTATACGCAACACAACAACAAGTTCTAAGGCTGACGCCGGATCATCGTCCAAAGTGGACGCTGCGATGCTACCCGCCGCCGCTTCCCCGTCCCCTCCCTCCTTTACGGAAGCCGATAAAGACACCCAACGGACTGGACTCCGCGGTGAACTTACACCCGGCCAGCAGCTGTTCGGTTATAGCCTGGTGCATTTTCTGGAAATGAGCGCATATGCCGTCTTCTTGACCTATTTTGCACTCTATGCGACCCATATCATGCAATGGAACTCCTTCTCCATCAGCCTGGCCTTTACGGTCGTAGGCATTTCAACCTTGGCCGCAGCGCCGCTGGCAGGTTATCTCTCGGATCGCATGGGAGACCGCCTGCTGCTCTGCATGCTGGGCATGCTGTTCATCGGGGTGGAGGTCGCTGTGTTCCTGACGACATCGTCGTATGTCTGGGTATATCTCGGCATGCTGATCGGCGGAGTCGGCGGGGCATGTTATATGGACTCCTTTTTCGCGCACATCGGCGATCATATTCCGGAGACTGGCCGCAGTGAAGCCATCGGCAAAATCGTCTCGGCCGCAGAGATCGGCTCCATCGTCTCTCCGTTGATTGCAGCGCTGCTGGCGGAAGCCGGATCGCTGTACGCCGTCTTTTGGTTCAACCTCGCACTCATAGGTGCGGCGATCACCGTGCAAGCCTTCATGCGCAAGCAGCATCGCACCGAACATTTGTCGTCCGAGAATGCACGCAGCAAACAATAAAATTTGACTCAAAGGAGACCAAAATCCGTCCTTCTTGAATGGATCATCAGCCATTTTGAATGAGCGCGGCGATTTGCCCTGCGTGCTCGGCTATTTTGCTGCGCAGAAAGGGATCTGTCTTCTCAGGCAAAGCCGACGGATGGAAAAACATCGCTTCGAGAACTTCCACCCCATCCGGCCTTAGTTCACCCTCGTATTCGGTGCAGACGTAGCCGATCACCACATTGGAGTACACGTGGCCGTTCCGCAGCTTGGTATATAAATCTTTGCCCGAAAACACGCCGTACAACCGCAGCCGCCCTAGCTCGATCCCCAATTCTTCCCTGACTTCGCGCATGGCGCATTCCTCGGCGGATTCGTCCAGTTCCATGCATCCCCCCGGCACGCCCCAAGTATCATCGACATGGCGCACCAGCAAAATTTCCCCGGCCGGATTGAGGATCAGCACACTTGGCCTTACCAGAATGAGCGGCGCATTGCCGATTCGTTCACGCAAAGACTCGACATATCCCATTTTCGGACATCTCCTTATTATGTGAAGTTATGGAGTAAGTATAGTTCCGGAAAATCACCCAATAAAGAGAAAAGAATAGAGAATACATTTCCTATTTTCAGTAAAAAAAGGCCCGTTCGCATCACCTTAGTGGGCAAACGGGCATTTCATCGGGGCGTCGCCAAAAGCTGCAGCTTGGCAGGAATACGCCTTCTCCTGATAAAAAAAATTGGGCTTCACGAGTTTGTTGCGATACGGCTTATGGAAAATATGCGTCGTTGCAGGCGACACAGGCGGAATAAGCCAAGTCCAGTCGCCGGTCAGCTCGCGTCCCTCCTGGGATTCCCGCTGCTCGAACAAGGCAAACTGCGAAGCCGCAGTGTGATGGTCCACGATGCTGACGCCCGCCTTCTTGAACGAATGCAGCACGGCTGCATTGAGCTCCACCAGTGCCCGATCCTTCCATAGCGTCGTTTCGCTCGACGTGTCCATGCCAAGCGCCTTCGCGACTTCAGGCAGCTTGTTGTACCGGAATGGATCGGCGAGATTGCGCGCGCCGATCTCCGTTCCCATGTACCACCCGTTGAACGGTGCCGCCGGATAGGAAATGCCCCCGATTTCCAGACGCATGTCGGCAATCATCGGCACGCCGTACCAGCGCAAGCCCAAATGGGCCATCTCTGGCCGGTCCGGATGCTCGATGCGCACTTCCACGATATCCTCCCCCGGCACCTCGAACCATTCGGGGTCCTGTCCATCCGATTGAATAATGATCGGCAACACATCATATGGGGTGCCCGCCCCTTGCCAACCCAGGGACATCGCCACTTCAGTCATCTCCACCGAAGCCGGGTCGCCCACGATGCCATTCTCCGTTTCGTATCCGGCATACCGGATCAACTGATGATTCCAGATCCGCAAGGGAGCGCCTTGAGGCCCTTCCGGCGCCATAACCGTGATCATCGGAATGACCTTGCCGCCATTCGATGCCGTCCGGATATGGTGAAGGATGGCCTCGGCTGCTTGAGCGGCCGTCTCGATCTCGCGCGCATCCACGATGCGCAGCTTGTCCCAGAACAGGCGGCCGATGCAGCGGTTGCTGTTCCGCCATGCCATTTTGCAGCCATGCTCCAGTTCTTCCTTCGTGTGCGTGTACATGCCTGTGGCCGCGATGTCGCCCAGCACGACAACAAGCCGGGCCTCCGCGACTTCGCGCGTGTGGCCCAGCTCTTCATAACATGTATATATAAACCGTTCCGCTTCCTGTTTCAGCTCTTCCGGGTCTGTCCGCATTGTCCATAACCACCCATCCATACGACTAGAATGCCATCATTATACGGCAAGCCCACCGGATTTGTAAGCGAACGGGCATTTTGTTCACGGACTCTACATATCGTTGTCAGGATGCAGGCAACCTTGATTATTTGCCCAGAAAAGCATTCAGCATCCAGATTTCTTTTTCCAGTCCAGCCGTGAAGCCGATCAGCATATCTTCGGTTGCGTTATCCACGGCTTCGCCTGCAGCTTCAATGCCTTCGTGAATGACCGACACCATGGTCCGGAGATCAGCAACGACGGCCTCCACCATTTGCTCTGCGGTTGGTTGTCCAACCGCTTCTTCGATTGGCGAAAGGCTCAACTGCTCACTGAGCGTAGCTACGGGGCTGCCGCCAATCGCCAGCAAACGCTCGGCAACTTCGTCCATGTTGGCGGTCGCCAGGTTGTACAATTCTTCGAATTTGCCATGCAGGGTGAAGAAATGAGGACCTTTCACATACCAGTGAAAGTTGTGCAGTTTGGTGTACAATACGGACCAGCCTGCGATTTGGCGGTTCAGTACGTTGTGAAGTTCGGTCATGCGTGCGTTGAATGTGTTGGTAGTTTGGATTGTGCTCATGGATTATATCCCCTTTCGGAATGTAGAATTTAAGTGTTTATATAAGTTGATTCGTTAGTTACACCCGGTTACTCCGATTGCATCCCATCTCCAGAATGGTTCTGCACTCTCCGTTAATGTGTAACATATTCAATCAATTTATATTCATTTTTAACTTCTTTAATTTAGACTTAATCTAAATCTTGTTTTAATTATATCATCGGATATTCACTTTGAAAAGACCTATGGCACTTCTTTCAAATGAAGATTCCATGAAGCGGCCTTCATCTTCTGACCTTATATAACGAAATTAGACAAATGCACCATAAGACATGGACTGCATCATTATGACGGTTCCTACACGAAGTATTTTGAGCACGATCTCAAGAAAAAAAGGATATGTATAAGGACAACAAATATGATAATAATATTAATCATTCGCTTTCTGTTTTCTTTCACTTTGTTGACAAACTGAACATACATTTATAATATGGGGGTGAGAGGTGAGATGATAATGCGTCCAACCGTAATTGAAAGAAGTATCTTAACCGGACCGAGTGCTCACAGTTATTTACAAAATATGATCGAGTTCGACTTGCCAACCACAGCAGCACTCATTAAAAACTTATTGTTTACAGTGAAAGGGGCAGAACGTTACGTTAAACTGTGGGACGAGGAACAACTGTCCGACAAAGCAATGGTTATGGAGTATGCTTTAGCCTTGTTACAACACATTTCGGAGGAAGCTGCTCGAGAACAAGTTAGTGTAAACTTCTCAACTACAGAAGTTGCTAAGTACCTGGGCGTTTCACCGCAAACAATTAACACCTGGATTCGTCAGGGGAAAATAATTGGTGCTGAAAAAGAAGGACAGAAGTGGTCCAAAATTTCGGAAGATGCTGAAGTTATTTTTGCGAATGGTAATCGCGTCTCCGTTGCAGTATTGAAAGCGAATTGGGAAGCTGAAAACCAAAATCCAGAAGTCGATGAAATAACTTACTTACAAAAATCCATTAAAGAGTTTGAACAAAACTACGGTGGCACATTCGAAGAAGTTTTTGGCGACAAGACAATCAAAGAGCTCACAGCAGAGGACACAGATGCTTCGGTATGGTGGTCATACAAAGCGAGGTTAGCTAGTGCGCAAGTTTCTCAACGTTAAAAAGACAGTTTTCAGTAACCTTGATCATGTCTACCCGGAAATTTTTTCGGCAAGACCTATTGAGACGCCAAGAGAAGAACTCGACCACAAAAAGGGTCGAGAAATTAATGTGAATATAAAATTCCATGATTATGATGGATATCTTCAATGCAAAGAGATCTTTGAAGGTGACGAACTAATCGAATATTATTATGACTGGTATGCCGGTAACAAGGAGATTCTTCAAAAATTTCATGCCCACTATCACCGTGATGAAACTCCACACGAATTTAAAAAGTTTGATCCATGGCATTTCCATATTCCTATGAACTTGGAAGACAAAGATGGTCAACGAATTGAAGGTGTTCCAGGGTATACAATACATGATGTTCTTAGTAATCATATTATTCCATATATTTTAAAAACGAGACGTTCTCAGAGACAGCGTAGAAATTAATCGTGAGTCCTCCTATTAAGGAGGACTTTTTGGTGCGATAAGTGCAGGTCCTTCGTGTACTAAAAGGCTTATCTATTTTGTAGCTACTACACTAAAGCACGCGTACAGGGGACACCGCCTTTGCCAATATTCGTCCAATCTCCTCATAGCTATGAGCCAAGTAATGCGCCTGATGATCCGATTCCGGTTCGGCCTGGCGATGATTGAACCAGATCACCTGCCAACCGGCATTGACTGCGCCCACGACATCGTTCCGCCAAGAGTCTCCGATATAGAAGCTGTTGCGCGCCTCGGTCCCCGTCTGTTTGCTCACATGCTCGAACAAACGGCGGTCCGGCTTGGCATAGCCGATCGTCCCCGAGATGAAAATACGCTCTCTCGGAATCACGTCTCGCACCTTCAGTGCCTCAAGCTTGCGCTCCTGATGCGCACCTTCGCCGTTGGTAATCAAACCGACAAAATGGCCTTCCTCCATCAATTCATGCATCAGAGCATACGCTCCATCAAACGGTTGAATGTGGAACTGGCGACCCAAATATCGCTCCTGGAGTGCAGCAGCCTGTTCAGGTTCTACCGCAATCCCGAACTCTTTCAGCATCAGCTCAAAACGCCGACGGCGCATCCGCTCCACCGCTTCCGGCTCCGGCACGGCGGATAGCCCTTCCTGATCGGAAAGCCAGTCGCTGTAATAACGAAAACGGTGGTATGCCTCCGCATAAGGAAAATCGTCAGGCAGCCCGATGACTTCCTGCAGCGCTCCCCGCAGCGGCTGTAAATGATCGTACAGTGTATCGTCCACGTCGAAAAAGATCGCTTTTTTCTCTGGTTCCATTAACGTCATCTCCCTCCCACTTCTCATCCACGAAATGTAGCTATGATACCATATCCGCACAAGGATGTTGATATTTCACTCCAACCAACGCTTGAAACTCCTATGGCAAATGCCCTGATGTCCTTGCTGTTCCTCTCCAAACAAAACATAAAAAGACATACGCACTCTCTCCAAAAGAGAATGCATATGCCTGCTCCATTAATCCACGATCAACGGTACAACTTTGCCCGCATTAACATCGATCAAGCCATGATCCGTGATCTTGAGCGCCGGGCTTACCGCCAGCGAATGCGTGCTTAGCGACATGATCGGATTATAGTGTACATACCCGAGCGAGAGCATCGCTGCGCGCAGTTCCTTCACTTGATGTGATACAACAGCGAGTGGTTCCTCGGTCAGGATGCCACCCACCGGCAGTTCCAGATGGGACAATACTTTGCCGTCTTCCACTACACAGAAACCACCCTGGCTCGAAATCACCGTGTTAGCTGCCAGAATCATATCTTCGCGATTACGTCCTACAACCAGAAGGTTGTGATTGTCATGCGAATATGTCGTTGCAATGGCACCGCGTTTGATCGTATCCCCGCCAATCAGGCCATACGCCCGATTGCCGTTCACGGCATAACGCTCGAACGTCGCGATTTGACCGTATTCGCTGTTTTCCCATTGCAATTCACCGTTCAACGCTTCGATCGGCGCGATCAGCTCTTCCACAAAGGTCGAACCGTCTTTCACCATCATTACCCGGCAGTTATGCAGGCCATCGGACAACTGGGTAACCGAACCTGCCGAACTCGCCTCCGCCTTTGCTCCCAGCATGCTTCCGTTCACTTTGGGATCGTCCAGCCGGATGGAGAAATCGCTGGCTGCCAACGGATTCAGTTTCACGCTGCTATAGAAGTGTGACGGAAATTGCGGGGCTGTCCGTGTCTGCTCATGCGGTTCGTAATCGTCATAAGCTTTCTTCCCGTTCTTATATACCTGTTCAATCGAAAGTTTATCCAGATCCGCTACAAGCGAGTAGTCGGCGATTTTACCCGGCGCGATGCTGCCGCGATCGGTCATCTTCATCCGTGCCGCAGGCGTAGACGTTGCCGCATAGATGGCGTCTTCGGGGCGCATGCCCATGCCGATGGCCTTGCGCACGATATGATCAAGGTGTCCGCGGGCCACGAGCGAATCCGGCATAACGTCATCCGTGACGAAGCAGAAATGCTGCGACACATCATGACCGATCAAGTAATCGATCACTTCCGGCGTCATCGATTTTTCCTGAATCTCGATGAACATGCCTGCCGCGATGCGGGCCTGAAGGCCTTCGATGCTTTGATGGGTATGGTCCGAATCCACCCCGGCATAGATGAGGCGATGCAGATCCAGTCCCAGCAGCTTCGGCGTATGTCCTTCGATGACAAGATCGGGATAGTTTTTGCGGATATGGCGCAAAATCTGGTTGGTTTTGCATTCCGGATCGCGAATGACGTCAACGTAGTTCATGATTTCGCCCAGACAGATGATCTCCCCGGTCGCAAGCAGCGCATCCATATCCTCGATTTCGATCGATCCGCCCGTTGTTTCCATCGGCGTGGCCGGCACGGAGCTCGGGATGCCGTAAAACATGTCCACCGTCGTCTCCCGGCTCGCGGCCATCATTTCCTGCACGCCTTCCAGGCCGAACACGTTTGCCATCTCATGCGGTTCCGCCACGATGGAGGTAACTCCGCATCGGATTAGCCCGTGGGAAAAGGTCGCGGGGGTCACCATCGTGCTTTCGATGTGCAGATGGATGTCGATGAGGCCGGGAATCATGTACCGTCCCCGGGCATCGATCACCTCGCACGCTTCGAACCGATCCGTCCCGCCAGGTCCGATGTATAGAAATCTGCCGTCCAGCACGGCAACGTTATTCTCTTCGAATCGTTTATAGTAGCTGTTGTACACCCGTACATTGACAATCAGTTGATCGACACGCATGGGGCATCATCTCCTTTTTCTCGGTGTCAAGCATATGGAATGATGCCATAGGCTTCCATCCATGCTTCCTGCTTCTATTCCACAAGTACAAGCTTGTCCTGCGGGAAAATGAGGCTGACCCGCTGTCCGCTGAGATAAGGCGTCTCCATCTCCTGATTGGCGGTGAAGTCTCCCAGCTCCGTCTCGATCACGTATTGGTAACTGCGTCCCAAATACGTGCTGACCTTCACGATGCCCGGCAATGCGTTCAACTGTTCCGAAGTGTCGCCGCTCACGATCAGGTCGTCGGGACGAATCGCGCCTTTGCGCGCGCCCGGTCTTGCCGTCCCCGGATGTGCCGTCGCTGTGAACTGCCTTCCGCCGGCTTTCAAGGTAATCGTATCGCCCGCATCACTGCGGTCCGCGAACTCGATGAAGTTGTGGAACCCGATGAACCGGGCCACGAATTCCGTCGCCGGATATTTGAAAATCGTTTCCGGGCGGTCGAGCTGCTCGACGACGCCTTTGTTCATGATCGCCACCTGGTCGGAAATGGAGAAGCACTCCTCCTGATCATGCGAGACGTACAATGTCGTAATCCCCAGCTCCTGCTGGATTCGACGAATCTCCACGCGCATGTTCACCCGCAGGTTGGCATCGAGGTTGCTGAGCGGCTCGTCGAAGAGCAGCAGATCCGGCTCGATGACCAGCGCGCGGGCAATCGCCACGCGCTGCCGCTGACCGCCGGACAGCTCCTGCGGGAATCTTTTTTCGAAACCGTTCAGGTTCACCACTTCGAGAATGCGCATGACGCGCGCCCCGATATCTTTATCCTTCACTTTGCGCATCCGCAGGCCGAAGGCTACGTTGTCGTAAACCGACAAGTGCGGGAACAGCGCATAGCTCTGAAACACAAATCCGAAATTCCGTTTGTTCACCGGAACCTTCGTATAGTCCTTGCCGCCGAACATGAACTTGCCTTGCTGTGCTTCCAGGAATCCGGCGATGAGACGCAGTGTCGTTGTTTTGCCGCAGCCGCTCGGTCCAAGGAGGGAGAGCAGCTTGCCTTTTTCCAGCTCCAATCGAAAATCCTTCAGGATCGTCTGGTTGTCATAAGCCACCGATACCTGGTCCAAAGTCAGCAATGCCATACGCTTTAGCGCCTCCAATTAACGTTTAGTAAAATAAGAAAGTCCACCCATTACACGTTCGATCACAAACATGAGCAAGCCGGTCAGCACCATGAGCAGCACCGAAATCGCCGCGATGGTCGGATCGAAATAATTTTCCACGTACGTCAGCATCTGTATCGGCAATGTGCTTACCCCTGGTCCGGTCATGAACACGGAAATGTCGACATTGTTGAACGACTCCAGGAAAGCAATGAGCACCGCAGCCAGAATACCTGACCGAATGTTGGGCAGCACCACCTGGAAGAACGTTCTGATCCGTCCCGCTCCCAGACTCAGCGCAGCCTCTTCCACGGCAAAGTCAAAGCTCGACAAGCTCGACGCGATGACCCGAATGATAAATGGAAGCATAATTACCGTGTGGCCGATCAAAAGCCCGAGGTACATCGGCAGATGATAGATCACGATCAAGTATCTCATCAGCGTGAAACCAAGCACGATCCCCGGGATGAGCACCGGAGACAGGAAGATTGCATTCAAAAGCGATTTTCCTTTGAAATCAAAACGGCTCAGCGCATAAGCGGCAGGAATCCCTAGCACCAGCGCGAGCAGATTTCCCAGCAGGGAAATGACGATCGACGTCTGGAACGTGCGCACGAAACCGCCTGCGTTGAATATATTTTCGTACCAGCGGAGGGAGAAGCCCTCCGGCGGAAATTTCAGTACCGTTCCCGGCTCGAACGACGTGACCGAGATGATCAGAAGCGGGCCCAGCAGAAAGATAAAGACCAGCAGACTGAACAGGCCCAGCCCGATATGTTTCTCCCGCATAATTTTACCCCTTCGGATTTAAAGTTTTGGCCAATTTGTTCATGATGCCAACGACGACAAACGTAATGACAATCATGATCGCCGCAATGACCGAGGCCAGATACCAGTCATTCAGCGTCATCGCGTTCTGATACAGGAACGTTGCGATGACCCGCTGCTTACCGCCGAGCAGGGCCGGCGTCGTGTATGCCGTGAGACTGCCCACGAAGACCAGCACGGCACCAATGACGAGACCGGGCACCGCCAGCGGGAAGACTACCCGGCGGAATGCCGTGAAACGGGAGGCACCCAAGCTCTGAGCCGCTTTGAGCAGATCGCCGTCAATGTTCTCCAGCACGCCGACCAGGGAAATGATCATGAGCGGCAGGAACAGATGCGTCAAACCGATCATCATCGCGGCTGGCGTATACATGATATCCAGCGGTTTGTCGATGATGCCGAGACCGACCAGCGTATTGTTGACGAGCCCTTTGCGGCCGAGAATGATCATCCAGCTGAACGAACGCACGACCGGGCTCGTCAGCAACGGAAAGATGGCGAGGGCAAGCAGAATGCCCTTGCGCCGAGGCGCTTTTTGCGAAATATAATATGCCGTCGGGAATCCGAGCACCACGCATACCAAGGTGGTGACCACGCTGACCTGCAGCGTCGTAAGCAGAATTTTCAAAAAGTAGGGGTCTCTGAAAAATTGCATGTACCCTTCAAACGTAAACCGGTTTTCCTGAAAGAAGGTCGAGCCGATCGTCAGGACAATCGGTATGACCATAAAGGCTGCCAGAAAAACGAGACCAGGCAGCAGCAGCCAGTACATAACTGATTTTTTCATCACGATGCTCCTGACATAAGGAATGGATTGGGATCGAAATGATATGGAATCGATTTCGACCCCTCTACGATATAGCTACGCATTAAGTGCGCCGATAAACAGTTCCAGGAACGCTTCGGCGTCAACGGCTTCACACACCAACGTGTTCGGCTTTTGACCGAGACGGTTCTGGAAGTCGCAGACCATTTGGCCATCGCACAGACGGCTCGCCGTTTCCACGTCCACGTAGTACGACTTGCGTTCCACAAGCTCCGGTGCGAGCGCCACGCCCACCGCCAGAGGATCATGAAGAGCGCATGCGCGTACGCCGTTCATTTGCTCATAACGCCGGATATATATTTCGGTGCTCTGAGCCACATAACTGCGCAGTACCGGATCGGTCAACCGCCCAATCGCTTCTTCATTCAGCAGCGTCTGGCGCGTAACGTCCAGTCCGACCTGCGTCAGCTTCTCGAATCCTGCATGCAGCACGATGCGTGCCGCTTCAGGATCAGCGTACGTGTTGTACTCGGCCGTCGGGGTAATGTTTCCGTGTCCGCGTACCACGCCGCCCATAAAGATAACTTCCTTGACGAGGGACGGCAGCTCCGGGCATTTGGCCAGCGCAAGGGCCAGATTCGTCAGCGGCGCCGTCATAATCAGCGTCACTTCGCCAGGGTACCGTTTCACCTGTTTAATGATAAAATCCGGTCCAAAGCCTTCTTCTGCACGCTTCGAGCGCGCCGGATCGGGCAAAGCTCCGCCAAGCCCGTCCTGGCCGTGCACGCGATGTTCGTAATGAGACTGGCGGGTCAATGGACCCGCAGCCCCGGGGATGACCGGAATATCCGTTCCATCCACCAGCTCCAGCACTTTGCACGTATTCTCCGTGGCCTGCGCAAGCGATACGTTCCCACAGACCGTTGTGATGCCGAGCATATCGAAGCGGCGGCTTTTGACTGCCAGCAAAATGGCAAGGGCGTCGTCGATGCCGGTGTCCACGTCCAAAATCATGCGTTTTGTCGTTTCAGTCATGGCTTAGTCCCCCACTTATTGCGCGATTTCGCGATTCCAGCGATCTGTCCATGTTTTTGCCTGTTTGTTGACGAATTCCATATCCAGCTTGTTCAGCTTCTCTACGACGTCCGCGCCGTATGTTACGCCTTCCGCTTCTTCCGCCGTCAACTCGACCTTGGTGTTTACCGGGGAATCGACTTTGGCTTTGGCCGATTTGGCCTGCACGTCTTGGCTGAGCTGCCAGTTGATGAACTCTTCGGCGAGCTCTTTGTTTTTGCTGCCTTTGACCACGTTGATCGTATTCATAACGGCATATCCGCCTTCGCTAGGCGTTACGAATTTCGCGTTTGGCACGGCTGCTTTCAGATCTTTGAAGTACATTTCCATGATCGGTCCGCCGGCGATTTCTTCTTGCGAGAACATGTTCACGAACTCCGACGTTTGGGTGTAGAACTTAACTACATTTCCGCTCAGTTCTTTCAGTTTGGCGAATGCCGCATCTTCATTGAACGTTTGGTTGCCTGCAATGCGGGATGCCGCATCCAGCACCATCGGTCCGGCCGTTGCCGTAATGTTCGGGATCGTCACGTTGTTTGCGAATGCCGGGTCCCACAGATCGTTCCAAGACGTGACTTCTTTGGATACCAGGTCCGGGTTGTAGGCGATGCCCAATTGTCCGATCGTGTAGGCAGGGCCGTAATCTTCGCCAAGCGGTGCTTTGGCCATATCGTAAATATCGTTAATGTTCGGAATTTTGGAACGGTCGATTTTTTCGAACAAACCTTCGTCAATCCCTTGCTGCGCATAGTAGTCCGACAAGTAGATCACGTCGACATCCGATGTGCCCTGGCGAATTTTGTTCAAGCGTTCGGCATTGTTGCCGACTTCCAACACGATGTCCACATTGTGCTCTTTTTCGAATGGACCGAATACTTCTTCATTAAAGAAATCTTCCGAAAATCCCCACGTGGAGATCACGAGCTTGGTCGGCGCCGCGCCGCCATTGCTTGAGCCTTCCGCGTTATCCGCGTTGCTTCCGCACCCTGCCAGCAATACCGATGTCATCGCTGCTGCTACCAAACCGCTTACCCATGTTTTCCTCATGTTCCTGATTCCTCCTAGAAATGTGTGTTGGTAAAAAAACAAAAAGAAAAGCATTCTTGTATTCAACAAGAACACTTTTCTTCGTAAACAAAGGAAAGCGACACCCGTTACCGGTTCATTCGAGGTTTCCGCTTCAGAATCAATCCGAAGCAAGACGCCGTCGTGCTATGAAATTGTGTAGGACCCGATTCATGCGGTGGAGCGGTTCAATGCACGTTGCTTGCCGACAAGTCGGCCAGCCCTATGCTTGCTCCAGAATCACGTTCGTGATGGCCCACTGCGTGGACGCATCATAATCCCTGAGTACAGCTTCAATTGGCAACCCCATCTGCTGCTCCAACTTGTCCCTGAATTTTTTCTTATATAAAACAGACATACGGAAGTCCACTTCCAGCTTCAAGCCGGGGGCCTCCCCTTCCAGGGCGTCGGAGCGCGGCGAACGTCGGTGTTTGGCATAGAAGGTCACGATGTTCTGATCGATCGTCACTCTCAGGAGAGTCGTCCCGAATCCGAACAGTTCCTTCGAAATTTCATTGTAGAACTGGCACATTTTTTTCTTGCTTTCATTGCTGTCCAGTCGTTCCATTGAACTCACCCACATCATTTACTACCGTACATTCGACGTGTTAACACGATTGATTATACATAAATGTCCGGGTTTGGGCAACCCAAAAGATCAATATAACCAACATTGCACCTACAAAAAGCGAACATTTAACATTATATGATCAGTATTTGTCACATTTTCACGATTATAGGAAACCGTAACCTTCCTACCGTAAATCATACCCTCTCGGCACCTAATCTATCCAAAGGCATGAATATTGATATGGTGACCGCTACTGCGGACGATCCGTCGTTGATTACCCCAAAAGCATGGACAAACTTCTGCAACAACCGTTAAAATGGGACAAAATGTATGCCTATTATCTAAAATATGGAATCGGAGGTTTGAATCATGAAATGCCCTGTTTGCAATCATGAAAACGCAAATGCACGCTTTTGTGAAAAGTGCGGCTCCAACCTTGCTCCAGGCGAGCCTTTGACTGAAACAAGGAAGATGGATGAAAGATTGGAGCCTGCGGCTGCGGCAGAATCCGGGTACACGCATTGGTCCAGTACGCAGGAGCCATTTTCCGCGTCCCCCTCGTCTTCTCCATCCGTCTCGACACAGCCTTCCGCATCCGGTGACAAGGACAACAATCAATGGAGCAATGTACTGCAGAATGAAAAAGTTCAACAAGCCAAAGAAGTAAGCAAGCAATACCTGTCTTATTTTCTGAGTGTGATGGCCCGCCCTTATCAGACGATGAAAACGGTCGGTGAACAACATGCCTTGAACGGACTTTTAACCATGGCACTTGTCATCCTGCTGGTCTCCTTATTCTTTTTGCAAACCTTCAGTGCCTACAATTTTTCGAGCTTGTTCTTGGGCGGATTCGTTCGTCCGTTGATCTTTACCGCCGTAACGCTGGCTGCTGCGCTCGTTTTGATCTACGCCGTGTTGAAAATGGAAAAGCTCGCTTTTCATGCGAAGACCCTCGTCGCCCAATTTGGCAGTTTGCTTGTCCCTGCTGCAGCCTCGCTCATTGTAGCCAACGTGTTTGTGTTTATTTCATTTTCCATCGCATTCTATTTATTTGTTGTTTCTTATATTATTATTTTTGTGGCGCTGAATGCGGTGCTGTTTCATTATCCGCTCAATCGTTCTGCGGCCGCAATGGACAGCCTTTACAGTGTATTGATTGCAAACGTCGTGCTGTTCTATATCATGTACCGTTTGCTCGCTGCAACCATTTTCGGCATGATCGGCATGTTGTTCTAGCCTTTTGTACGCTATATAAGTACATATTGTTTAAGAAGTTCTCACCGCATGTTCTATCATGCGGATGGAGGACTTCTTTCGTTTACGGGATTGCACTTTCCGTACCATTTACACTACAATATGTAGTGTTCAATCCTATTTTAGAAAGCCGAGGACTCCCATGGACCATAACATGAATGACATGCAAATGATGCAGATGAACCATGAAGCCGCCACCATCTCCTACCTGTGGCTGATGATCGGGGGCATAGCCTTGCTGCTGGCTATCGCAGCCTACGTTTGGGCGTTTCGAATCAAAGGCTCCGTAATGGCGCATTCCAAGAAACAGGAGCGGGCAGCGATTAAGAAAAAAAGCCGTTCCATCCGACTGGCAGCCCATATTACACTGGCGGCATCGCTAATTTTGATGGGGGTATACGCTCTTCAAGGGGCGAATACGAAATACGACGTTTCCGATCTGGACGCAAACGCCGATATCGAAGTCACTAACGATGCTTATTATGGCGCAGAGCATACGGAAGATCCTATTTCATACGAGATGAACATACCCACTTCGGGACCGCACAATCCTCATGACATCAAATTTGGATTCTATACCGATTTTCCGGGGTATCCTTATCTCGTCCATAATCTGGAGCATGGGGATATCATTATTTATTACCGTGAAGACGCAAGCGAGATGATCAAGGAACATCTCAAATATTTCGCCAACTTCCGCAAGGCTGGTTCCGGCATCCTCGCCGTGCCCAACCAAGATATTCCGGAAGGGAGCGAGTTCGTCGTCACCGCCTGGACCAAAACGATGAACTTGCCCGCATATGACGAAGCCAAAATCGGCACGTTCATTAACCGCTACATCAACCAGGGACCGGAGAAAATCCCCCCTTCCGTTCGTCAAGGCGGCGGAACCATGTAATACGGCAGCAAGCGCAGACCGACTCAATTTAAAAAAAAAGCCGCACAGCACCGAAATAAAATTCCGGCCTGTTGCGGCTTTCTTTTATGAATGTCATGACATGGTGCGCTATGGAGCGCAGTAATTAATAACGCTGCGGAGCAGCCTTTTTGCCCAGGTCGGTCATGTATGTGAAGAATGCTTCAGGGTCCGTGTCATAGACGAGCTGTACCGGACGTCCGTCCGCTTGCTCTACCGTACGGCCTTGGCTCGGACCATCCGGAATCACGACGCAGTTGACCGTTTTTTTCTTCACGATATCTTCGCGTCCCACGGAAGCCGTTGTTAACACGTCCCACAGATAGTACGTGGAGTTCGTCTCGCTGTACACAAGCGGCGGACATCCTGCATAACAGTTGCCGATGAAATCCACGCCTTCATAGCGGCGTTCGGAAGCCCAGCGTTTGCGCACGGCTGGCGTCAGCGGCACTTTGTTCGTACTTTCCAGTGCCACCAGGTCGATCTGGATGCTGCTCTCCCATACGCGGTAAGCTGCCTCCGGATCCCAGAAGACGTTCCATTCCGCGGTGCCGTCGTGTTCAGGCTCCTCGACGTTCCCTTTTTCGAATGTACCGCCCATCCATACGAGCTTCTCGATTTTCTCTTCGATGTCCGGTGCTTCATCCAAAGCGCGTGCCAGGTCGGTCAGCGGGCCGGTAAAGAGCAGGAGCGTCTTGCCTTCCGTATTGCGTACTTTTTCAATCAAATGTTTATGGGCAGGAATGGTGGACAGCGGTGCTTCCATCTTTCCGGATTCGTTCAGAATCGGCAATGCATCTACATAAAATGAGTGCAATCTCCACGCCGCAGGGAACGGGTTTTTCCCTCTGGAATTGGATTTCGAAACTTCGATCTCATACGAACCGAAACGGTCGATGATTTTGCGGCTCGCATCGGTCGCCGGCTCCAGATATCCGTCTGCCGGAATTACCGATACCCCGGTTACGTGTACATTGTCCATTTGCAAAAGCATAAACAACGAAACGAGGTCGTCCACGCCGCCGTCATGGTTAAAGTAAACATTCAACTTGTTGGTCATTGCTTGTTTTTCATCCTTCCTCTGGTGTCCCATTGATGTTGAACAGGTCCGTCCGCCCTAGCCGACGTTACCTCTATTATGTCCCAAAACCCATGCGCGCGTAAACCTTAGACGGACTCGGTCTGCTCCTCGCGTGTTTTCTCGGGTACGGGAACGTACCTGCCGGGCCAGAAGGACCATTTGCCGAGCAGCGTCGTGATCGCAGGGACCAGGAAGGGTCTTACAAGGAACGTATCCAGCAGCACGCCCGCTGCGGTGATGATGCCGAACTGCACCAGCACCTGAATCGGAAGCGTTGCAAGCACGGCAAACGTGCCGGCCAGAATAAGCCCGGCGGACGTGATCACTGACCCGGTCTCTCCCACGCCTTCCTTGATCGCCTGGCGAAGAGGCATCGTTTTGCGTTTTTGCCAGATGCTCGAAATCATGAAAATGTTGTAGTCCTCGCCGAGCGCCACCAGGAAAACGAACGAATACAGCGGGATTGCGCCCTGAATGGCATCTGCGCCTAGGCCGTAATGAATGATTAGCCAGCCCAGCCCCAGGGCCGAGAAATAGGACAGAACCACCGTCAGGATCAGGTATGCCGTGGCCACGATTGAACGCAGGTATAACAGCAGCAACAGCGTAATCATGCCGATGACGACCGGAATGATGATGCGTGCATCGCGTTCACCGGCCGTTTCGATGTCATATTGCTCTGCCGTCTGGCCGTGGATCCATACGCGGCTGGACGAACCGTCGACTCCGGCGTCGGTCAGTGCCTGTTCCGCAGTTGCCCGGAGATCCGGAATATGCTGCATGGCTTCCATCGAATACGGATTCAGATTGAATTCGACGTCGTACCCCGTCATGTTGGCGTTCTCGGCCCCTTGCTGCGGTTCGCCAACCTTGCTCACGTAATCAAGGGCCTCCAGCCGCTGCTTCAATTCCGTATTTTTGCCTCCGACATCGACGATCACCTTCGCCGGAGCAAGCTCCCCTTGCGAAAATTGTTCGCCGATGATCGTAAAACCTTCGCGGGAAGGTACGTCTTCCGGGAAGGAGGACAACAAGTCATACGTGAATTTGATTTGACTGGAGAAGGATGCAAGCCCCCCCAGGAGCACCAGTGTGACGATCAGAACCGTCCAAGGCTTCGTGATCACCGTGCGGCCGATCCAGCTTTCCCGGATTTTGCGCGGTGCTGGAGCCGGTTTGCCTTTTTTGCGGGCCCGTTCGGCCTCCATCTCATGCGTGCGCGGAACGAACGGATAGAACGAACCCCGCCCAAAGATGGCCAGCAGCGCCGGTACAAGCGTCAGGCTTGCGATAAACATAATGAAGATGGACAGACTGAAAGGAACGGCAAAACGTTGGTATGCCCCGTATTCGGCCAACAGCAGCACCAGCAGCGCCGCCACAACCGTGAACCCGCTCATCGCAATCGCGCCGGAAGAACCGGTGATGGCTTGGAAGAGCGCTTTTCGTTTGTCCGGTTCATGATACAGGATTTGGCGGAACCTTGAAATGAGGAACAGACAATAATCCGTACCTGCGCCGAACAGCAGCACGGTCATGATCGAGATGGACTGCGCGTCCACCGTAATCCAGCCTTTGTCGGCCATGAAGCCCAAAATCGGGCTGGTTACCATATAGGCGAAACCTACCGCAATAATCGGAATGATCGCGAGCACTGGCGAACGGTAGATCAGAAGCAGCAGCACGAGCACAAGAAGTACCGTAGCGATGAGCAGCGACACGTCCGCCGACGCAAACAGGCCGCTCGCATCGATCGAGATGCCAACCGGGCCGGTCACGCGTGCACTCAGCGTTCCATTCGAATCGTCAACGGCCACCGTGAATGGGTTGCTGCCGAAAATATCCTCGGTTTTCCGTTCCAGCCCTTTAATGCCTTCCTTGAGCTGACCGGAGTCTGCCGTCTCATTGAAAAACAGCGGCATTACGAGTGTGCTGCCGTCTTCAGACAACTGCCCTTTGATCGCCTGCGGCGGCAGTTGATACAGCGGAACGACGGTTTGCTGCTGTTCCACCGGGTCCTGGTCCAGCCGCTCGGTCAATGCCTGAATCTGTTCAATCTGCCGATCCTTCAGGCCGCCGGCTTGATGCCACACAATCAATGCGGGCAGTCCTTGCCCGCCCGGAAATTCCCGCCCGGCAACGGCAGCTGCCTGCACCGAAGGCTTCGATTCGTCCAGATCCTGTGCGTTGTTTGTTTCACGATCGCCTACTGCCGGCCATATAACCCCTAGCAGCACAGCTACAACAATCCATACCACCAAGGTGATCCATTTACTTCGTTTGCCCGCAACAAAACGGCCGTAGCCTGAACCTTCCTGCATGTTTGTTTCATCTCCTTTATTTCAGCAGCGTATGACCGTATGTGTGAAAAATCATAGAAATGAACCGTCGGTCATCGTACAATCGAATTAATTATATATACCGGAAGGTTAATTATGCAATTGATATTTTTGTGAACGCCGTTGCCTATACTTTACCGTCCGGAACATGTACAATCTAATGATGCATAATCCCATGGAAAGAGGTATCTCCATGAGCAAAAAATCAAATCCTGCCCGTACGCCGGGCAGGCCAAAGGCAAATGCGGAACAGGCATCTGCCCGCACGAAAATATTGGCGACTGCGTCCCGGTTGTTTATGGAATACGGTTATGAACCGGTCTCTTTGCAACAGATCGCATCCTTATGCGGCGTGACGAAAGCGTCGATCTATTACCATTTCTCCAGCAAACCCGGCCTGTTCACCGTGGCCATCACCCATATGATGGCCATGGGCATGGAGCAGACCGCCCTTCGACTGGATGCTCCCGGTACGCTGCGCGAACGGCTGGAAAGCATCGCTGAAGCCAAAATGCAGCGCTCCCATGTCGATACGGAAACGATGATGCGAGAGGCGGAAACGTACCTCGATCCGGACCAACTGCAGCAAATCCGCGAGGCCGAAACCCGCATTTTCCAAGTGCTGGCCACCCACTTTGAGCGGGAAATGCAGATCGGTTATTTGCGCCGGAGCAATCCGCTGCTGCTGGCACAGGCTTTTACCTCCCTGCTGATGCTGGCCAACCGCGAGGACGTTCGCAGCATGCACGAGAATATTGCCGACCTGGCACGGGAGCTGGTGAACCTGTTTCTGGAGGGAGCCGCTCAACAAGCGTGAATCCCTACCCAGCCCTTCGCCCGTGTCGTTATCCCTGGCACACCCCGCTCGATACTAATCCGGGGAAGCTTATAATGCACTCTTTTCCTGTCGATCAACTTCTTCTGTAGAAGATGAACAAAACGCTATATTTTCAAATGTATAACAATGGTCTATAATCGGTGTTACCCGAATCAAACCGAACCTTGCATAGTGGAGGGGGATCAGCAATGACCGATACAAAACCAACGAAAGCGCGCATCCCACGTCTGCTTGAGACGGAGCGCATCTATCTGCGTCCATTTGAACCGACCGATGTGGATGCGTATTTCCCTAGTCTGTTCGACGAGGAAATGCGCAGGCTGACCGGCACGCAGGGCAGCTTTACCCATCAGCAGGTGGAACGATTCGTGGAGGAGGCTTCGCAGGACGGCTCCCGAATCATGCTGCTCATCTGCCTGCAGGATACCGACGAAATGATCGGCGAGATCGCCTTGATGGATATGCATGCCAAAAACCGAAGCGGACACATCCGCATCGCCATCGACAGTGCGGCGCATCAGGGCAAAGGCTACGGAACCGAAGCCATGAAGCTCCTGCTGGACTACGGCTTCGGCATCTGCAATCTGCACCGGATCGAGCTTGAAGTTTATGCGTTCAACGATCGGGCTATTCGTACGTATGAGAAGCTCGGTTTTAAGCGCGAGGGCGTGAGAAGGGATGTGCTGTTCTACAATCATCGGTATCATGACGCCATTCTGATGAGCATGTTGGAAGAAGAGTTCCGCGAACGCTATGTACGTGCCTGATATGTACTTCCATCGAACTCTGAAAAAGAAAAAAACCGAGATCGGCGTAATTCCGACCTCGGTTTTTTTGATGTTGCTTGCAGTGTATGCCTGGCTCTAAACCGCTTGCGGTTGTTCCTCCGCAAACTGGCTGTTGTACAGATCGGCGTAGAAGCCCTGTTTTTCCATCAACGCTTCGTGGTTGCCCTGCTCGATCACGTTCCCGTGGTCCATCACCAGAATCAGGTCCGCTCCGCGAATCGTAGACAAACGGTGGGCAATGACAAAGCTGGTGCGGTCCTTCATCAGATCGTTCATCGCTTTCTGGATGAATACCTCGGTGCGCGTATCGACGCTGCTCGTTGCTTCGTCCAGAATCAGGATGGACGGATTCGCGAGAATCGCTCTTGCAATGGTCAGCAGCTGTTTCTGCCCTTGGGAGATGTTCGATGCGTCCTCGTTCAGCACCGTGTCATATCCATCCGGCAGCGTGCGGATAAAGTGGTCGGCATGCGCGGCAACCGCGGCACGCACAATATCGTCTTCCGTGGCCCCCTCTTTGCCGTAGGCAATGTTGTCACGGATCGTGCCGTTGAACAGCCACGTATCCTGAAGCACCATGCCGAACATGCTGCGCAGCTGGCCGCGTTCCATGTCGCGAATGTCCACGCCGTCAATAGCGATGCGCCCATCCTGGATTTCGTAGAAACGCATCAGGAGATTGATCAGCGTCGTTTTCCCGGCGCCGGTCGGTCCCACGATGGCCACCGTCTGCCCTGGCGCAACATTGATGTTCATGTTGCGGATGAGCGGCGCATCGGCTTTGTAGCCGAAGTTCACGCCCTGGAACGTGACCGCGCCTCTAGGCTGTTTCAGCTGCGCAGGTTGGCTGGTTTCCGGAACCTCTTCCTCTTCGTCCAACAGCTCGAACACCCGCTCTGCCGAAGCAATCGTGGATTGGATGATGTTCGAGATGTTCGCGATCTGGTTGATCGGCTGCGTGAATTGACGCGAATATTGCGTAAAGGCCAAAATGTCCCCGATGGAAATCGAGCCGCGAGTGACGAAAATGCCGCCAACTACACAGATCAATACATATCCCAGGTTACCTACAAAACTCATGAGCGGCATGATGATACCCGAAATGAACTGAGCCTTCCAACCGGAAGCGTACAATTCTTCATTGATTTTTTCGAACTGCGCCACAGACTGCTCTTCCCGTCCGAACGCTTTGACGACTTTGTGGCCTGTGTACATTTCCTCCACATGACCATTCAATTCGCCGAGCGATTTTTGCTGGCCGGCAAAGTGTTTCTGGGAACGGGATGCCACCGCAACGACGACGATCATGCTCAGCGGCAGCGTCAGTACCGTGATCAACGTCATCCATGGGCTGATCGTCAGCATCATGATAATGACGCCGACCACCGTCACAACCGATGTAATGAACTGGGCCAAACTTTGTTGAAGCGTGTTACTGATGTTGTCCACGTCATTGGTTGCACGGCTCAACGTTTCCCCATGCGTGCGGGAGTCGAAATATTTGAGCGGCAAACGGCCGATCTTTGCACTAATCTGTTCGCGCATATCGTACACGACTCGTTGAGCGACGCCAGCCATCAGATATTGTTGAACATACATAAAGGCTGCACTGAACAGATACAAACCAAGCAGCAAATACAACACTTTCATCAAGGCAGGAAAATCAACGCCACCGCCCTGAATTCCTGTCATAATCGCAATCGCGCCCTGGGCCAAAATATCCGTTCCTTCCGCCATGACCTTCGGGCTGATGATGCCGAACACGGTGCTCAGAATCGCTGTAACGAGCACGCCAAGAAGCCGGTAGCGATGAGGTTTAAGATATTGGATCAGCCGACGCATCGTACCCTTGAAGTCTTTGGCCTTTTCACCCGGAGGACGCATGCCCATGCCGGGACCCGGGCCGGGATGCCTCGGTCCTGCCGCAGGACGTGCATTGTTCGATGGACGTTCACTCATGCGATCTCCTCCTCTGTCAGCTGGGAAGATACAATTTCACGGTACACTTCATTGTTCTCCAGCAGTTCCTGATGCGTTCCTGAACCTACGATTTTACCTTCGTCCATGACGAGGATGCGGTCTGCATCCATCACGGTGCTTACGCGTTGGGCCACGATAATGACCGCAGCCTCTTTCGTCTCTGATTTCAAGGCTGCGCGAAGCCGGGCATCCGTTTTGAAATCAAGCGCCGAGAAGCTGTCGTCGAAAATGTAAATTTCCGGACGACGTACAAGTGCGCGAGCGATGGACAAACGCTGCTTTTGTCCCCCCGAAACGTTATTCCCGCCTTGGGCAATCAGGCTTTCGTAGCCATCCTTCATTTCGGAAATAAAGTTCTCGGCCTGGGCGATCCGGGCTGCATGCTCCACTTCCTCCATCGAAGCGTCCTCTTTGCCGTGACGGATGTTTTCCGCAATCGTTCCGGTAAACAGAACCGCCTTTTGCGGAACAAAGCCGATTTTGGATCTCAGCTGCTCCTGCGTGAGTTCGCGCACATCCGTGCCATTCACACGGACATGCCCCTCTGTCACATCATAAAACCGGGGAATGAGACTGAGCAGCGTCGTTTTGCCTGACCCGGTACCACCGATAATCGCCGTTGTTTCACCTGGACGAGCCGTAAACGAAATGCCCGACAATGCCGCATTCTCTGCTCCCGGATAACGGAAGGTCACGTTGTCAAACTCGATGGTGCCCTGCTCTGAGCCCATGCTGCGCGGCTGCGACGGATCTTCCAATTCCGGCTGCATTTCCAATACCTCGTTGATCCGCTCTGCGGAAGCCGAAGCCCGCGGAATCATGACGAAAATGATGGATACCATAATCAGCGAGAACATAATCTGCATCGCGTATTGGACAAAGGCTATCAACGAACCGATATCCATGCTTCCGCTGTCGATGCGCTGCCCGCCAAAGAACAAGATGGCAATCATGGAGAAATTCATGACCAGCATCATGACAGGCATCAGCGTAGCCATCAAGACGTTTACCTTAATGGAGATGTCTCTCAGATCGGTATTTGCGTTGTTGAAACGTTGGCGTTCATGTTCCCCGCGGTTAAAGGAACGTACGACCCGAATGCCGGTTAACTGCTCCCGCAGCACCAGGTTCAACCGATCCAGCTTTTTCTGGATTTGCTTGAACAGCGGCAATCCCTTGGCACCGATCAGCGCGATGGCTCCGGCCAGCACGGGCAGTACGACCAGGAAGATCGTAGACAGCTTGGCATCCTGGGAAATGGCCATGAAAATGCCGCCGATGCTCATGAGCGGCGCCATGATCATCATGCGCAGCATCATGGTCAACACGTTCTGCACCTGCGTGATGTCATTGGTGGTACGGGTAATGAGCGATGCCGTACCCAACTTGTCGAATTCCTGCAGCGAGAAGTTCTCGACATGGCGGAACACCCTGCTGCGCAGCTGTTTGGCAAAGCCGCCAGCCGTCTTGGAGGAAAGGTAGCTCGCCGTTACGGAGGCTGCGGTTCCGCCGATGGCAATGACCAGCATCCAGCCTCCGATTTTCCAGATATAAGGCACGTCGCCTTTGACGATACCATCGTTCACAATGTCCGCCATCAGGGTCGGCAGGTACAGTTCAGCAAGCGACTGCAGCAGCACCAACCCGACGATAAAAAAAATGGGGATCCGATACGGCTTCAGCATGCGAAACAATTTCATCATGGCTTATCATCTCCTTGGTCGTTGGACTGTTCCGTCTGAACGGACTTCAATGTATCGAAAAAGCTGTACACCTTGGTCAACAATTCGGCCAATTGCAAGCTGTCTTCCTCCCCCAAATGTGCGACGAGTTTGTTGAAAATCTCCATTCGTTCTTCATGCGCCGCCTGGATAATCTTACGGCCCGCTTCCGTGATCGTGATGCGTACGGCGCGCCGATCCTCCTCATCCATCGTCCGTTCAACCAGTCCCTCGTCTTCCAAACCGCGAATCACCGGCGTGATCGTAGGCGACTTCACGCGAAGCAGCGCACTGATTTCCGATACCTTCAGTCCGCGCGGATTAGGTTCGGGACCGCTGTCGAAATCAGGCGGATTGTCTCTCCAATCGATGCGTTCACCGGGATGCGCCCCGTGCAGCAAACAAGCCAGCACCATGATTTCGTTGTGATTTCGCCCGTGAGGCTTGTGCTGCCGCCATTTGCCTTTGTTGAATTGCATGATGGAATACAGCAGTTTGCGGGCAACCGGATCCAGACCCGTCATATGTCTCCCTCCTTCTTAGGGCATCTATTAAATAGATCACATAATAAATAGCCATCAAATTAATTAGGTGTACTAAGTATATTATCATGAAGTCCGAATGTCAAACGATCGTTTAGCGGTCGTATTCATAAGGAATAATTTACATACTTAGGCTGCTGTGATAACCTTTAATCAGATTTAAATATTCCCATTTTTGTGCTATGCAAAGATACCAGTCTAATTAAAGAAGAGCTTACCGAAAGGACCTAGCTATGCTGAAAAACATCATTTTACTTCTGATCGCTTATGTAATCTCGCGCGTACTGTTTCTCCATCTAACCGCCAACTTATCAAGCGCCTTATATAAAAATACGTTGGAATTCATCATTTTTGCCGTGATTTATGCGGCCTTTCTGTTCATCTTTTCTCCTCGCAGAAAGTATGCCAAGCAGTGAATGGCTTGCTAAGCAGCCGTTTCAAAATAAAAACCGCCCCATTCTGCGAGATGTCTGCATACAATCTCCGCAAAGGGGCGGTTTTTTTAAGTTCCTTTAGGATTAGCGCGAAGCCGTTACCGTTTCGCGAGCCGAGGAGAACGGGAAGTATTGCTCGGCATTGTTATGGGCAATGCCTTGCACCATCCGTCCGAGCAGCTCCATATCATGCGGGGCTTCGCCCTGCTCGGCCCACTCGCCGATCAGGTTGCAGACGAGACGGCGGAAATACTCATGCCGCGTGTAGGACAAGAAACTGCGCGAATCGGTCAGCATGCCGACGAAACGGCTGAGCAGACCCACGTTCGCCAGCGCTCGCATCTGGGCGAGCATGCCGTCTTTAGTGTCGTTGAACCACCATGCGGCACCCAGCTGAATTTTGCCCGGAACGCCGTCGCCCTGGAAGCTGCCGACGATGGCTGCAAGCACCTCGTTGTCGCGCGGATTCAGGGAATACAGAATCGTCTTCGGCAGCGCGTTCTGCTGGTCGAGCGCATCGAGCAGTCCGATCACGGCCGCAGATAACGGCGCATCGTTTACGGAGTCGTAGCCCGTATCCGGTCCCAACCGTTCGAACATGCGCCGGTTGTTGTTGCGTGCCGCGTTGATATGGAACTGCATGACCCAGCCGCGCTCGGCGTAAAGTTTGCCCAGGAAGGTCAGCGTCACCGTTTTGTATTTGTCCTCGTCTTCCCGGCTGACCTTATGGCCTGCAAGCGCCTTGGCAAAGATCGCTGCGGCTTCCTCTCGGGTCGCCACACCGTAAGGCACATAATCCAAGGCATGGTCGGATACGCGTCCCCCCACGGAGTGGAAGAACTCTACCCGCGATTCCAGGGCGGACAAGAACGAATCGTAATCGGAAATGGCCGTGCCGGAGGCTTGCGAAAGTTTGCCTACCCAGTCTACGAACGTGTCGCGGTTAAGCTCAAGCCCTTTATCCGGACGAAACGAAGGCAGCACCTTTGTATTGAAGCCCTCGATCTCCTTGATTTGCAGATGGTACTCCAACGAATCGCACGGATCGTCCGTGGTGCATACTACGGAGACGTTCGATTTCGTGATCAGGTCACGCGCGCCGAATCCGGGACCGTTCAGTTTGGCGTTGACCTTTTCCCAGATCGCCGGGGCGCTCTGCTCATTCAAAATTTCGTATACGCCGAAATAACGCTGCAGCTCCAGATGCGACCAGGCATAGAGCGGATTGCCGATCATCATCGGCACGGTCCGGGCATACGCGAGAAAACGATCGTAATCGGTCACGCCTTCTCCACCCGTCACGTATTTCTCCTCGATGCCGTTCGCTCGCATGAGCCGCCATTTATAATGATCGCCGTACAACCACGCTTCAGTAATGTTGGCAAACGTTTTGTTTTCGTAGATTTCCTGCGGGCTGAGATGGCAGTGGTAGTCGATGATCGGCATATCCTTGGCATAATCCTCGTATAACCTTACCGCGGTTTCGTTGTGCAGCAAAAACTGTTCATCCAAAAAAGATTTCATTCGCCTCGCACGCTCCCTTTGGGTGAGTTTACGTTCACATGGGTTCATTCCCATTTTTACGCTACACTGTTTGCCCCGAAAGTTCAATACAAAATGATAACGATTTCAAAAAAGGTTGATTTAGGCACACCACCGAAAGACAAGGTATACTGAATTTATCCTGTTTATGCCGTTTTGAAGATTCATATCCAGAGGAGATGATCAAGGGTTATGACACAGATGAAGGTTACGTTTCTCGGCACGGGGGACATGTTTAGCTTCGAGCAGCACCACAACAGCATGCTGGCCGAATTCGGCGGCACGCATCTCGTCATCGATTTTCCCGAATCGAACGCCAGGGCGCTGAAAGAATACGGCTTTCCTTTAACCGATATCGAAAATGTGTTTATCACGCACCTTCATGAGGACCATATCAACGGCGTCCAGCTGCTCGGTTATTATTCCCAAATCGTAAGCGGACGCAAACCGCGCCTGTACATCCACGAAGCATTGGTAGACCCGTTATGGAGCATCTTGTCTCCCGGCATGCGTCATACGACGGATGGGGAGCGTACGCTGCATGATTATTACGACATCGTTCCGCTGCCGGACGGCGGCACGTTCGAGCTGGGCGGAGTCACCTTCGAAACATTCCGGACAACGCATGTGCCGGGCATGGTAAGCAACGGCCTGCTGGCCCGCGGATACTTTGATTACAGCGGCGACAGCACATTGGATCAGGACAGGCTGATTGCGACGGCCGATGAAGTGCAGCTGATTTTCCACGAATGCCACATGCACGATCTGGTGATTAAATCCCATACCTCGCTGCAGGATCTGCAGCAGCTGCCAGCCGAGATCCGGCAGAAAACGGTGCTGATGCATTACCATGACGAATATGCGGATGCCGGCAAAAGGGCCGCATTCAATCAGGCGCATGACCTGCAAATGGCCGGACAGCTTCAAAGCTTTGTACTGAGAGGGTAAAGCGCCCTTCTGAAACGGGTAACACGCAACGGCGCGCCAAAGCGGTTCTCATACGTCTCTTGAGCGGGAATGGAAGGGTACCGCTGTTAGCCTTTGCCGGCCGGCAGCGTGTATCCTTCCGATTGTCCTGTTTGAAACCTATCCGCTGCTTGGCGATCAACTGCTCCAGATCAAGCTCTCGGAGTTCAGGGCATACGAGTCGCTGCTTACTTTTAAAGGATCAACCCTGTCTTCTTTCACGCCACATTTCATATGAAATATCCAACTGCTCTCGAATCATCTCGTAATTTTCCCACGTGTCCGGCACATGGTAGACCGATTCTGCGTCATCATGGTTCACGAAAAAGAGGTAGTCGCTCAGATAACTTTCATACCCACGCTCGGCAAAAGCATTCCCTTCATCGTTCAACATATCTGCCGCAAGAACACCCCCCGTTTTTCGGCACAGCTGCGAGCTCAGGAGCTTTCTGGCTTTGAATGCCTCCACATCCGCGCGGTATTTATCCAAGAACTCGTTGCTGCACAGTCCCTGATCGACCAACCACCCCAGGAAAAAACCAATATGCACATAAGCCTGATCATGGGACAATTCCGCCGGAAAGTCACCGTCATAATGGTATTTTGCTTTGTCGTATACTGTCATTGTTCTGTCTCCTTTTCTCCCTAATCCTCATTTTAAAACCTAAATAACACCCATGGGAAGACCGATTAGAATCGATCCGAAATGCCCCCCACTGACATAGTCATATTATCGGCTTGGGCGGCTCTGTAATTTGCCTTGTTTAATCCAAAAAGGCACCGTCCCAGACCGACTCAGTCAGGAAACAGTGCCCGCTTGCTTTGTATTAGGAATTAAGACGAAGACTGACCCGCAGCCGCGTCGGGCAGTGCCCACACGGACAGCCCACCACCGTTAACGGGGAAACTGGCCCATCCGTCCTGACCGATCTTAATCTGTTCTTTTCGGCTCAGTGTCAGATCGGTCCACGTTTCGCCGGCATGGTGCTGCCCTACGCACATGCGTTTTTCGCCATCGTCCCCGTTGGAGATAACCACCGCGCAGCCGGAGCCCTCGAACTCCTTCGCTCCCCTTCTTACCCAGCCGATGGTGTTCGGATGATCGAAATAATCGACCTGCTCCCCGTACGCTTTGTTGGTTCGTGCATACAGCAAACGATCCAGAATGTCCTGTTTGCCTTTCACCGGTTCAGGACCGCCAATCCCGTAATAGTCGCCATAAAACACAACCGGATATCCATCCTTACGCAGCAGGATAAGTGCATAAGCGCTCGGTTTGAACCAGTCCGCCACCCACGATTCCAGCGCTTCGTGAGGCTGGGAATCATGGTTGTCCACGAACGTAACGGCATGGGTAGGATGCGTCTGCACCAGCGTATCGTTAAAAATGGAGGATAAATTGAAGTTGCGGCCCTGAAGGGACGCCTCATGCAGCTTGTAGTGCAGCGATACGTCGAACAGGTCGATCCGGTAATCGACAGTATCCAGAAATTTGCGGCAGGCATCCAGACTTGGGTGCCAGAACTCGCCGACAATATAAAAATCCTGGCCGCGTTTGCGGATCATCTCTCCGGCAAATTCCCGGATGAATTCATGGTTGATATGTTTGATGGCGTCCAGCCGGAAGCCGTCGCACTGAATCGTGTCGATCAGCCAATGGCCCCAGTTCAGCATTTCACGCCGGACGTCGGGATGGTTGTAGTCGATGTTCGCAAACATTAAATAATCGTAGTTGCCGAACTCCCGATCGACGTTTTTGTTCCAGGTTTTGTTCTCCCCGGCAATGCGGAACACCCCGCTTCGTCTCCCTTTGGCATCGTAATCGGTGCCGTTGAAATGCTCGTAGTTCCATTTGAAAGAGGAATACGTGTCCCCGCGCCCCGGAAAAGTGAACTTGGTCCACCCCTCAATCTCGAACGGCTTGGAAATTTCCTTCGTCCGGTCGTTCGGATCGACCTCGATCACTTTGAACACTTCCGTTTCGTCCGCTCCTGCCTTGTGGTTCATGACCAGGTCGACATAAACGGCGATGCCGTTCTTTTGGCACTCCGCGATGGCATCAACCAGCTCCTGCTTGCTGCCGTATTTCGTGCGCACGCTTCCCTTCTGGTCGAATTCGCCAAGATCGTACAGGTCGTATACGCCGTATCCCGTGTCCGTATTGGATATGGCTTTGGTCACGGGCGGAATCCACACCGTGTCGATTCCCTTCGCCTTCAGCTCGGGGGCCAGCTCGGCCAACCTTTTCCAGTGGTTTCCGTCTGCGGACAGATGCCATTCGAAAAACTGCATCATCGTATGATTTCTCTTCATAAACCAACCTCCCTAGGATTGCTTCAGAAGCCGACCGCAAAACGGCTCGCTCGGTAGTTCTACGTGTTGTCAACTAACCAAGTAATACCCTTTTCGGCCCATGGTTTAATCATTGGAAGAGAAATTAGTTGCAGAAGGGGCAATGCGCGTGAAATGCTGCCACTCCTCCGGAAGCAGGGAACGGTAAGGCTCCTGCGTAAACCGGTCATCGATGAGAACCAGTACGCCGGTGTCTTCCTCCGTACGGATCAGCCTGCCGCCAGCCTGCAGCACCTTGTTCATGCCAGGGAAAATATAGGCGTAATTAAAGCCGTTGCGTCCCGTTTCATTAAAATAATCGCGAAGCACGTTGTTTTCCAGTCCGATCTGCGGCAAACCCGCACCCACTACAACGACGCCGTTCAAGCGGTCGCCCGGCAGATCGACGCCTTCGGAAAAAACACCGCCTTGAACGGCGAAGCCGATGCGGGTACGTTCCGGATCAGGCTGGAAAGCATTCAGGAACTGGTCACGCTCCTCCTCGCTCATGCCCTGCCGCTGCATGGTGACGTCGACATTGCCCGGTTGTTCCATGAACGTGTCGTACACTTCGCGCATGTACGGATAGGAAGGAAAGAACACGAGTAAATTGCCCCGCGGCCATTCCGCGGCCAGCTGTCGCAGCATTCCCGCAATCGGTCTTCGGGAGCGCTCCCGGTCCTTATAGCGCACGGACAGCGGCATCAGCCTGACGTCGAGCTGTTCCGGCCGGAAAGGCGAAGGTACCCGCAGCGTGTAGTCGTCCTCGCCCGCGCCCAGCATGTCGCGGTAATACCCCATCGGCGACAGCGTGGCCGAGAAATGAACGACCGAGCGAAAACCTTTGGCCGTCTGACGCAGCAGCACCGAAGGGTCCAGGCAGAACAGCCTGATTCGCACCTCGCTGCGCTCGCATTCGGCATACGTGATGAATCGCTCATCATACAACTTGCCGATCCGCAGGAAGTTCTGGGACGCAAAATATGTGTCCAGCAGCAGTGCCTGAGCCTCCTCGTCCTGCGCTCCACCCTCAAGCAGGCACTGCTCCGCTGCCATGACGAAGGGTTCCAGCAGGTCGAACAGCTCTTCGGGAGGCTCCTTCTTCAGCAGTTCGCCCGCGTTTTCGCCGTGCGAGCGAATCGTGCCCATGTATTTGTCCACCGCACCCGCCGTGCTGGCGATCCCTTTCGCTGCAGGCAAGCTGCCCTCAAGCGCTTTGAACGTGCTCTGGGTATCAAAGAACGCGGACTTCGCCAGTTCGGCCGAAAACATCATCCTGCCGCGGTCCACCAGATTGTGGGCCTCGTCCACGAGCAGAACCGTCTTGCGTTTCTGCTCTTCCAGCATGCGTTTCAGGGAAATCCGGGGGTCGAAAATATAGTTGTAGTCGCAAATCACCGCATCGGCCGCATACGCGGCATCCAGCGAGAATTCGAACGGGCATACCCGATGTTTGCGGGCATACTGCTCGATCACCGGGCGCGTCATCAACGTCTCGTGTTCCAGCATGTCCAGCACCGCACCGTTGATCCGGTCATAATAGCCTTCGCACATCCCGCATTGCCCTGCGTCGCATGCTTCCTCTTCCTTGAAGCAAATTTTATCCTTGGCGGTCAGGCTGATGACATGCATGTGAAGACCCTGTGCCTGCATGCGCGCAAACGCCTCTTCCGCAGTAGCACGCGTCGTCGTTCTGGCGGTCAAATAAAACAGCCTGCCTGCCTCGCCTTCCCCGATCGCCTTGACCGTCGGGAAGAGCACGGACATCGTTTTGCCGATCCCTGTGGGAGCCTTGGCCATCAACCCCTTGCCCTCGCGAATCGTCTGGTATACCGCCCCGGCCAGCTTTCGCTGTCCCTCCCGATACTTTTGAAAAGGAAAACCAAGCCCGCGAACCGTCTCATCCCGTTTCTGCTCATGGGCAACCATCATTTCCGCATACGGCGCGTAACCCGCGATGACCTCGGCAGCGAACTGCTCCAGCTCTTCCCGCTCCAGCATGCGCCGCATGCGGCGCTCCTCGTTGCTCATCGAATGCACGTAAGTAAGCTGTACCTGCATACGCGGCTCATCCTGCTGGACGGCTATCATGTAAGCGTACATGATGGCTTGAGCCCAATGCACGGGAGCACCCTCCCCCAGATCGTCCAGATTGCCTGCCGTTGATTTGATCTCATCCACGGTCAGCTGCCCATCCAGGCGGATCAAGCCGTCGCAGCGCCCTTCGATGACGTAGACCAAATCGCCGTATTGCAGCTTCGCCTCCAGGAACACCTCCTTCAGGTCTTCCTCCGCATAATCCTTCTGCACCCGCTGGTGAATGCGCGTTCCTTCATGCATCGAGGCATTGGTACGAAAGCCGGGACGAATGCTTCCGCTCCGGTATACATATTCCACCAACGGTCTTACCGGTATTCGAATTTCAGTTGTCATGCGATCACCCGTTCCGTATATAGTCCCTATACTTTACCATGAAATACTGGCTGATTTCATGTTTACGGACGTATTTAAATGCAGCACCCATGTCCGCCAGGAGCCATCAAACCGGGTTTGGATCAGCGTTACCATAAGCTATCTTGAGTAGTAAACCATAAAGAAATGCACAATAAGGGGGAGAAGCTCATGTACCTCTATTCAATACCTGGTCGTTTCCTGACCAACCCCGCAAAGATGGGTCGTTTCGATTCGTTTCAGGATGATGCTTGGTGCTTTTTGACACGGCTCGCCTGAACATAGCATAATAATTGTAAATGAAACAACGGAAGGGAAGGCGGTATTTTGTCACGCAGCTCACTCGGCCGGTTTCTAAGCGGACCGTTCATCTTATTCACCGTGATCATGATGATCAAGAGCTCTCTCGCCTGGATCGTGATCTTCGACGATATTCCGGTATGGAAGCCCTTGTTGACCGAATTGCCGCTCATCTGGATCTGCTTCTGCCTGATCGAATGGTTTGCGGCTAAACGGCGCATGTGGGCGTACCTCGGATTGGATTTGCTCCTGTCCGGCATTTTTTTTGCAGCCATTATGTATTACAAATATTACGGGGTCATCGTCAATTACCATGCCCTGGCGCAAGTCAACCAGGTCACTGCGGTGAAGAGCAGCATGTTCTCCCTGCTTGATCCGTATTATCTGTTTATTTTCACCGATATTATCGTCATCGGAGGCATCCTGATCCGTCGTCGCATCCGGCATGGAGGCCTTGAACTCCCGGGGCGCATTCCACTTGAGAAGCGTACCCGGAGACGGATTGCGTCCGTCATTCTCGTGCTCTCCTTAGTCGTTTGCTTGCTCAACATTTATCCCAATCGGGCTAGCATGAACGAGCTTATCCAGGCTGAACAGATGGGCATTCTCGGGTATGAGGCATTTACGATTCTGGCGGATCGGCCGAAAAAACCCGTCCCGCTGGAGGCGATCGACCAGAACGCCGTGAACGAGCTCAAGCAGACAACGAGCGTGCCTGCCGTCGTGGAAGCCGGCGCAGCCAAAGGCCGTAATGTCATCGTGCTGCAGTTGGAGTCATTCCAGAACTTCCTGATCGGGCTGGAAGTGGATGGGCAGGAAGTGACTCCGAATTTGAACGAATTGGCACGGAAAAGCCTGTATTTCCCGAATTTCTACCAACAGGTGGGACAGGGAAATACGTCGGATGCTGAATTTGTGGTGAATACGTCGTTTTATATTCCCCCAAACGGAGCCGCTTCAACAGTCTATGCCAGTAAAGAACTGCCCAGCCTGCCCAGACTGATGGGGGCAAACGGTTACCAGACGGCGACGTTCCACACCAATGACGTTCATTTCTGGAACCGGGATCAGCTGTATCAAGCGCTAGGATTCGACCATTATTATGATTTGAAATATTTCGGAACGGAGGACACGGTTGCTTTCTCCGCATCAGATGAGGTGTTATACGCCAAAACGCTGGATAAACTGGAGGAAATGCAAGCTTCAGGATCTCCTTTTTACGCACAGGTCATCTCTATGTCGGCGCACCATCCTTATGAATTGCCTGAACGAAAGGTCGATATGACCCTTCCCGAACGATTCAAAAATACGCTGCCCGGCAACTACCTGGTGTCCCAGCATTATGCAGACAAGGCTGTGGGGACTTTCATCGAGGGACTGAAGCAGCGCGGATTGTGGGATAACAGCCTGCTCGTCGTATACGGCGATCACCTCGGTCTTCCGATCTACTCGCTCGACAAAGACGACAAAGCGCTCATGAAAGAGATCTACGGCCGCGAATATACGTCTGCGGACATGATCAACATTCCGCTGATCATCTCTTCGCCGGGCGTGGCGCCGGGAACACAGCTCGGACAGATCGGCGGCCAGGTCGACATTCTGCCAACGATCGCCGGACTGACGGGTTTGTCCTTGGAGAATCAGCTGCACTTCGGGCAAGATCTGCTGAGGGAAGGCGGCAACCTGCTGCCGGAGCGTTATTATTTGCCTTCCGGATCGGTGCTGAACGATGCGTCATTGTTTATTCCGAAAACCGGGTATGGGGACGGCACCCATTATTCTTTGGAAGAAGCTGCGGCGAGAAACATGCTTGCGCTGAAACCGGCCGTGGATGACTCCGCACAAGATGAAGCCACTCCGGCGATGGTGAATGGCAATGCTGAGGAAGGTAACACTAAAGACGTTCATGCTGCTGATACCGTAAAATCGGAGGATCAAACAGAGGATCATCAGGCAGGGACTGCTCAGGACGAGAATTCATCGGCCGCTTCCACGCCGTACATCACCAAAGAACAATATGAACGGGCACTGGAACTCATTCATTTGTCCAATAGTTATCTGAGCCAGCTCCCGGACCGAAATCAAGATCAATAACGCCATTATTCAATCTATATAAACCGCACTAATCATTCACACTAGGGCACTGCGAGTGCAGTACCATCTTCCGATCGCTGTTATCCCCAGATTTTTCGGATTCCCCTTTTCTAAGGGGAAAATCCGGTGATAAGCCTATGCTTCCGATGCAGCTTTCTTTCAGAAAGCTTTTAGAACGCTTTGCTTCTCCAGATTGGTTCTGCCTCTTCGTTAACGTGTGTTTGTTTTTTGCGGTTTATATATTCATGAAATGTCGAAAGCCCGCAGACGCGGGTCCGATGACGGACTGCTCTGCGGGCTATTTTGTGTTAAGAACGGTTACTCTATGTTGCTCATCGTCTCATACAATGAATTACAACGGCAGCAGGGACACCGTATCCCGTTCCGACAGCTTGGCCGCCATGTCCAGCCATTCCTGCGGTTTGTTCGGCAGTACGGCATAGTACCGGTTCAGGAAATCGTACACCAGGCTAGCCGGGAGCTCGGCCAGCTCCTCGTCGCCAGGCATGAAGCATAGATCCAATCCTCCCACCGCTTCGCCGTCTCCCTGCCAGGACGGATGAACATACGGGAAGTCGATCCGTTTGTATCCGAGGTGCGACAGCACCTCGCGGCGTACGTAAGGGTCCATCGGTTTAATGCCGCCGAACGAATGATCCTGGCTCAGGTACGGGTTGTAGATTTCGGCAAACATGCCGAACAGCTCTTTGCCGTTCGCTGCAGCGAGTGCCTGCAGGTCACGCTTCCGGTGGTTGGCCAGAAATGCGCCAATGCCAAGTCCTTCGCGGCCGATGATCGTGAAGTCGGTCATGGCCACGTTCCAGTCCTCGTAATAGCGATATTCGGTCGCACCTACAACCTGTCCTTCATGAACCGCCACGAATACGCGGATGCCCGGGTCTTCCAGCGGTTCCTTCCACAGCGGGAAGTCCAGCACTTCCTCAGGCGGGAAAATCTCCTTCATCAGGTTGTGCATCTGGGCGAACAGCGGGTCTTCAATCGATGTAATTCGTTGATATTCCATGATGACGGCCTCCTTATCATTTACATGCTTTTGAATGAATGATTGTTAAACGGAGCCACTGCTTGGTCAGAAACATCTTCCGATCGTTATCGTATAAATGTCCAATTCAACCAAGAATCGTTGACTTAAAAGTACTTTGCCGCACGTTACTTGAACGGATTGCGCCACTCCATCAGGGCGGCATAGTTGCAGGACTCCTCGTCGTCCAAATAGTCCGCCGCAACGCCCACGGGCATTCGCCCGCAGCGCAAAAGGAACGAGACGACCGGATCGCGAAGCTCTCCCGCGGTTACGCTCTCCAGGTACGCTTCTGCCGACATCTGTCCGGCAACGAGATGATACCCCGGCATCCGGCCTGCGCCCAGCAAGCGGTCCATCCCTTGAGCGATCACCAGATGGTACATCGCCTGCATCATAAGCTGGGCCAGCCCCCATTTGCGATACTTGGGACGAACGCACAGATCGACGATATATAACGTATTGCCATCCGGCTGATGATTGCGAATATAACCGTCATCCGTCACTTCGGCCCAGGTATGCTCCGCCGGGTGATCAGGGTCCCAGTTCATGCGCAGCGACGTCATTGATCCTGCCAGCTCGCCATCCACTTCGATACATATGGCTCCGTGAGGATAATGCGCAATGTGGCTGGTGAGCTGCTCATGGTTCCACAGCAGCTCCTCCGGGTATGGCGGCGGGAAACTCTCCGCCTGAATGCGGATCAGCTCGTCGAAGTCGGCTGCGGCATAGCTGCGAATGACGGCCTTGGCCGGTCTGCCGTTCCGATCCGGGCCGGCAATGTACATCTCTTTCCGATACAAGCCATGCTGAGCCATCGCTGAACCCCCTTTCTGCCATAATCGAAGCACGTTTATTTCCAATCGGTGTACAGATCGGTACGACGGTCGCGCCATGTGGTAACCGAACCGCGTTCGCGCACCTCATACAGCAGATCCAAATCAAGGTCAGCCGTTACGAGCATGTCGTCATTGATTTCCCCTTCGGCCAAAATGCCGCGCGGCGGAAACGGCACGTCGTTCGGCGTAATAATCGCGGCTTGACCATAATTGGCCCGCATGAAGTCAACCGTTTTCAGGCTGCCCACCGTTCCGGTGAGTACAACATAGACCTGGTTCTCCACCGCACGCGCGTGGCTCGTATAACGGACGCGATAGAAGCCATGACGGTCATCCGTGCAGGATGGGCAGAAAATGACGTCAGCCCCTTTCGCCTTCGCCATGCGTACGATTTCCGGAAATTCAATATCATAACAAGTCAGCATCGCAATCCGGCCTTTATCCGTGTCGAACACCTCAAGCCCTTCGCCAGGCGCCATGTTCCATTCATCCACTTCCGTAGGTGTAATGTGGATTTTGGCTTGGCGCGCGATGCGGCCGTCCGGATAGAACAGGTGAGCCGTGTTGTACAGCTTGCCTTCACGGCGGATGACATGTGTTCCCCCGATGAGGTGCATGCCATACTTCGCCGCCAGCGACGTAAACAACTGTTCATACTGGTCCGTGAAATCCGGCAAGTCCTCAATGGTCAGTGCGTTACCCTGCTCATCCCCGATGGACATTAACTGCGTGGTAAAAAACTCGGGAAACAGCACGAATTCAGTGCCGAATTCGCTGGCTGCCCGTATGTAATGCTCGGACTGAGCAGCAAATTGCTCGAACGAGCCGATCGTTTCCAAATGGTATTGCACAGCGGATACCCGCAGTTTCATCGAACAAACACCTCCTCCATAGTCTGATTTCATTTTACCAATGAAACCGTGATATTCCTAATCATTTCAGCTTCGATTGCGTAAACGAAATCCACTCCCTCGCGGCAAACGAAAGATAACGATCTTTGCGCCAGATCATGCCCAGCTGCCAAGGAATAACGGGCTCTTCCACGGACATGATCCGCACGCGCATATGGTCCACCTCGCGGCAGATCGTTTCCGGCAGCAGCGCCACGCCCAAATTGGCAGCCACCATCGAACTAAGCAGGTCCCACTGCGAGCTCTCATAGACGACGCGCGGCTGGAATCCCGCTCCCTGGCAGGCAGCGATAATCCGGTCGTGCAGCGCGAAGTCCTCCCTGAACAGCACGAAAGCATCATGCTCCAGTTCGCGCAGCGCAACCGTCCCCTTGTCGGCAAGCGGATGGGAAGGATGTACGAGCAGGTTCAACTTTTCCTCCACGAATACGAAGTGATCGAGCACCTCGTCCACCGTGGGCAGCACCGCCACGCCGATATCCAGCGCACCGCTGATCACGTCGGCCTCCACTTTTTTCGCGCCGTCTTCGAACAGTTCGATGGTCACTTGGGGAAATGCCTTGTGGAACTCGCCAATAATCATCGGGAAAAAGCTGGATCCCACCATGGGCGGCAGACCGATGCGCAAATGTCCCTTCTTCAGGTTCATCAGATCGTCCAATTCCGACGACAAGCTGCGGAACGACTTTTCGATTTCCTGCGCCTGACGGAAAAACACATGGCCCGCATCGGTCAACTCCACCCTTTTGCCGTAACGATCAAACAAGATCACGCCCAGCTCGTCCTCCAGGCTTTTTACCGTTTTGCTGATCGTGGGCTGTGTGATGAACAGCACTTCTGCCGCCTTGGTGAAGCTCTGCTGTCTCGCTACCTCGAGAAAATATTGCAAATGGCGAATATCCATCGTAATATGCCCACCCCTTCCATAGATAAATGGAATGATAAATATTCTTAATATGCATTTTACTCATGAAAGATGTCGCTGTAAAATTTGAAATGACAAAGCTTTATTACTTTCATTTTTCATAACAAACATGTTCTTCATTCACATATTCAAAGGAGGGTTTACCGTGAAAAAATGGGGCATTGGCATCGTGCAGGTTGCGCTGCTCATGGTGTTCTCGCTCGGGATGGACCAATTGGCCCGAGTTCTCCATCTGCCCGTCCCGGGATCGATCCTCGGCATGGTGATCCTGTTCCTTCTGCTCCAGGCCGGCGTCGTGAAGCTGCGCTGGATCGAGGTTGGCGCGGGCTGGCTCCTGGGCGAGCTGCTGCTGTTTTTCATTCCGTCGGCCGTAGGCATCATGAATTACGTGCCGATGCTGGAACAGGACGGATTGCAAATTTTGTTCATCGTGCTGTTAAGCACGTTTCTGGTGATGGCCTGCACGGGTCTCGTCGCCAGCCGAATCGCCAAAAGAAAGGAGCGTCATACGGGATGATCGGATTTCTTTGCTTGCTGCTCACGGTCGGCATTTACTGGATCGCCAAACGCATGTACCGCAGTCTGCCCAAAGTATATTTGTCACCGCTGCTCATCACACCGTTGATTGTCACGCTGGTGCTCATCGCTACAGGCACCAATTATGAAACGTACAGCATGGGCGGCAAATGGCTGAGCCTTTTGCTTCAACCGGCTACCGTTGCCTTCGCCGTTCCGTTATATACGTTTTTCCATGTGCTCAAAAAACACGTCTCGGAGATCGTCTTCAGCGTCATGACGGGCTCCGTGGTCGCGGTGTTGTCCTCGGCCCTGCTGGCCAAGCTGCTGCACCTCGACGCCGGGCTTGTACACAGCCTGATTCCGAGATCGATCACCACGCCGATTGCGATGAACGTCTCGGCCACCATCGGCGGCATTCCGGCCGTTACGGCCGTATTTGTCATCATGACCGGCTTGCTCGGCGCAACCATCGGCCCGTCCATCGTAAAAATGCTGCGCATCGAAGGCGAAATTGCCCGCGGCACGCTGCTTGGGACCGGGGCCCACGGCACGGGAACGTCCAAAGCGTTCGAATTCAGCTCGCTGACGGGCACCATCTCCAGCATCTCCATGGTGCTCGCCGCCTTATTCACCTTGGCAGTGGCCCCCCTGCTCTCCAAGCTTATTTTTCCGTAATATAATAGATGGAATTATCCCTTTTTTTTGAAATATAATTGTTGTAATAAAGCCCTTTCTTCCTTACAATAAGGACAGGTTTTCAAAGTTAATATTGCGGGGGAGATGCGATGAAAAGAACCGGAATGAAGAGATCTCTGGACCGCCTTGGACGAATTGTCCTTCCCAAAGAAATGCGGGATACGATGGAAATCCATATCGGCGATCCTCTTGAATTTTTCATTGAAGGGAAAGAGTTGATTTTAAGAAAGTACAAATCGACATTGTGTGTGTTTTGCGGAAACCTGGATACAGAAATGTATTTCAAAGAGCAATTCATCTGCCGGACCTGTGCAACTCAATTAAAACACCCGGAAGACACTCCCGAATGGTTCGTTCCTCAACCGAAAAAATCTCCTGCATCCGCGGAGCGTCCTGCTTCCGAATCCGCCCGAGCCGCTTCATCCGATTCGGACGAGAAAGCCGGCAACGAGTATCCGGACCTGCGGCCCAAAACGGCCCGCATGCTGCAGCAAATGAGAGAAATCGTTGAACAGCATCCCGGCCTGGCCCAGCAGCAAATTGCAGAGAAGCTTGGCATCAGCCAAGGACGCGTCTCCCAATTAAAGAAACTGCTATAATCGCGACATCAAAAACATATGGAGACTTCCGGGTGACCGGGATCCCGTTGCAAGAGAACCCTGAATAACATGCGGGTTCTTCTTTTTTTGCATCAAGCCAAAAAAAGAGGATTGCCGCGGATTCGGGCGTTCCTCTTTTTCAGTGTAAAGTCATATTATGAGATCGCCTGAAAAGCGTCGAGCTCCTCTTCCTCCATTTGGCGCATTCCGATCAGCAGCACAATGATATTCGCCACAAGCAGAATTGCAGGGAACCCTAAGGCCGCATATTGGCCATATATCAGATGGGTGCCCACAGCCCCAATCAGGATAAAAGTCAACAAACCGGCCGCAACCATGCGTGTACGCGGGATAAGCAGGCCCACGGCGCTCAGCAGCTCGACTGCACCGATGAGATACATCGTCCAAGCCGGATATGAAAATCCTTCGAAGGTCTGCACCATCATCTCCGATCCGCTTACCTTGTTGAACCCCGTCATCACGAACACCCCTGCCAAAATAACCAGCGCAATATAACCCAACATTTTCATTTCCATTCACTCCTGACGCATTATATTTGAATGTTCGAAAGCATCCTGCCAACGAAATGCATATTAAAAAGAATCTATGTAATAGCTGAGCAAACAGCTTTATTTTTAAAACGAATTTCTAGTATCGATAATTTAGTTGGTATTATTTAATACATTGTTATATTTTTATTATTTACTTACTTTTATGAAGCGAGTATATAATAATAACATTATTTAATCAAGTAATTTTTTGCGGAATGGTGTATAATACATACAAAAGGTATGTTACAGTAATAATTGTAGTAACTCTTTATTGACTTGCTTGTCCCCTTACCACGGTTCGAGTGACAGAAAGCCAAGCTCTTTATATATACAAATATGGATATGTCTTTACCGGAATTGAGGTGAATAGATTGAAGCTGAGAAAAAAAGCGTCGCCCAGCCCTTGCCTGATCACTCAGGCCATGGATATCATCGGCAAAAAGTGGGTGCTGCTGATCATGTATCAACTGCTGTCCGGCCCGAAACGGTTTACCGAATTGGAAGCCGAGATGGCCATCAGCGGCCGACTATTATCCGAACGCCTGAAGGAAATGGAGATGGAGGGCATCGTCTCGCGGCACATGTATCCGGAGATTCCTCCCCGCGTCGAATATGAACTGACCCCAAAAGGCAAAGCCATCGAACCTGTCATCAATCAAATTTATGGCTGGTCATCGGAGTGGCTCAAGAAATAGGCTTTATGGCTGCCTGCCGACAAAAACAACATGCTTTAACACAAAACGCCTGATTCTGGCTGACCCTTGCGGGTCGGTTCAGAATCAGGCGTTTTCGTTTATCGAATGGAGAGTTAGCGGACGTGGAGCTTTACAGGCAGGCCGGACTCGAGCGAAACCTGCGCCGCCACAGTGATTTCCTGCGTCCGATAAGCGTCTTCGTAGTCGGACAAAATGCGTGAGCGGTCGCCGGTGCGAAGCGCGTGAATGAACGCTTCATTTTCCCGTTCGTACGGATTGGCTCCCGCCGGAATCTCATGGCCGGCCATCGGATGCGGCGCCGCAACGGGCAGCAGAAGCCGATCAGGCGTCCAGTCCCACACGCCGCTAGCCGTGTAGAATTGCAGCCCCGCTCCGCCTTCTCCGTCCGGGAGCAGGCAGGTGTTCGCAATGCTTGCGATGGCGCCGCTTTGCAATTTGAGCGTGACATTGGCCACATCGTCCACGGTGACATTCTCGTGAGTCTCGTGCATGACTCGCTGCGCAGCGGCCGCGTATACCTCTGTCACCTCGCCCGCGCAGAAGCGCAGCAGGTCCACGATATGGGTGGTCTGCTCCACGAACTGACCACCCGATCCATCCTGGCGACGCCACCAGGCTACTCCCGGCATGCCGCCCATCCAGCGGCCAAGGGCCATGCCCACTTTTTGATTCTGCATCGCTTCCCGCAGCACCTGTGCAGCCCCTTGGTAACGGAAATGATATCCCACCGATGTCAACATATTCGTCTTTCTGATTTCGCCAAGCACCTGCTGCGGCACATCCAATCCCGTGCTCAGCGGTTTCTCGACCAGGAACGGGATGCCGCGGCGAATCAATTCCAATTCAATCGCACCGTGGGACATCGGAGGCACGCAAATATAGACCGCATCCAGCTTCTGTCCATCCAACATATGTCCCAACTCTTCATACCCGCCAGCATCGTAGACGTTGGCCATGGCTTCCGCCTTTTCCAGTGATGTGCCAAGAACGGCAGCCACGCGCACACCCTCCATCCGGGTCAATATATCTGCATGCACCTTGCTGAACCAGCCTGTGCCGATTATGCCAATCTGTAAAGTCATCGCTGCAGTCCCCTCTCCATGTTATACGCTTACATGTTCCATTCGACCCCCATTCGCTAAATCCTCCCTTAACGCCGAAACGAAACCTCGGACAACAATCGGTCCAATTCTTCGCCGTAATGCGAGGCCTGCTCCTCCGTCCAGTGCAAAACCTGGCTCATGTATGCGGCGACAGCGCCCTTCCATTGGCGAACTTCCCCGATCCGGAAAAAGAGAGCACCTGTGCGCCGTACCCAGAAGTCCGCCGGCGTCGCTGCCATCTCTTCCTCCATGGCATAGCTTGCCATCAAGAAAAGTTCGATCGGCATGCCGTGCACCTCTGATCTGCCCCGCAGACCCGACAAACGTGCATAAAGCCGATCCACGTTGGAGCCATAGGTGCGGACCAGCCTTTCCGCGACGGCTCGCTCCAGCCCCAACGCTACGCCGTCTTTGATTTTGCGCTCCGCATAAACAGCATATCCTGCCGACCCGCCGACGTCTCCGCCGGAAATGGGCAGCCGCTTCGTAATGCACGGGCCTGCGGACCGGCCTGTTTCCTCTTCCAGTTGGCGGGCCGCCAGATCAACGACCATTTCGGCCATTTTCCGATAACCGGTAAGCTTGCCGCCTGCAATCGTAATCAATCCCGAGCGGGACACCCACACTTCGTCTTTGCGGGAAATCTCGGAGGGACCCTTTCCTTCCTCATGAATCAGCGGGCGCACGCCTGCCCAGGCCGACTCCACGTCTTCCGCCGTAACACGCACGTCCGGAAACATGTTCCGGATCGCCTCCAACACATACTCCCGGTCGGAATCGTCGATGAGCGGATGAGCCGGGTCATCCTTATATACCGTGTCCGTCGTTCCTACATAGGTTTTCCCATCCCGCGGGACGGCAAAAACCATGCGCCCGTCGGGCGTATCGAAATATACCGCCTGCCTGAGCGGAAAACGCTTGCCGTCAAACACCAGATGAATGCCCTTGGTGAGCTGCAGCGTCTTCCCTTGGCGGGAACCGTCCAACTCGCGCAGACGGTCCACCCATGGTCCCGAAGCGTTTATCACCTTGTCGGCATGCAGCATGCAGGTTCGTCCATCCAACTGATCGGTCGCCTGAATGCCAACGACTTTGCCGTCCTTCTTAATGAAGCCATCGGCCTTCACATAGTTGATGGCTTGAGCTCCGCGGCTCACCGCCTCTTTCATCACTTCGATCGTAAGGCGGGCATCGTCCGTCCGATATTCCACGTATAGGCCGCCGCCCAGAAGCTCCTGCCTACGAAGCAGCGGCTCCATATCCGAGACGGCACGGGCATTCAGCATACGGCGGCGTTCGCTGTACTTCACGCCCGCCAGGCGGTCGTAAACCATCAAACCGATGGAGGTGCTCAGCCGACCGAACGTTCCGGTTTTATAAATGGGCAGAAGCATGGGCTCCGGCGTCGTCACATGGGGTCCGTTTTCATAAACGACGGCTCGCTCACGTCCGACTTCGGCAACCATTTTTACTTCGAATTGCTTTAAATAACGAAGTCCGCCATGAATCAGCTTGGTCGAGCGGCTGGAGGTTCCGGCAGCGAAATCCTGCATCTCCACCAAAGCCGTCTTCAGTCCGCGCGATGCGGCATCCAGCGCGATGCCGGCTCCGGTGATGCCTCCTCCGATAATCAGTATGTCAAAATGTGCATTCGCCATTTCATGTAATACATCGGTTCGTTTTCCGGCCGAGAACGTTGCAGTCATCCGAATCGCCTCCACTGATTTCCATTCATTTTCTCCGCAAAAGGACAAAAAAAAGACCACGTCATGCGCCGCAGCGATAGCTGAGCGTTACGTGGTCTCTCCCGATCTCCAGACATCATTTTTTAACTTGTGCCTTAATCCTACCACACAATTTGGGCGGCGTGAAGGCCTGAAATGACACATTATTCAAAAAATTTTTGAATCCACCTTTTGCTATAGGGTGTAATTTCAATATGACCCACATACCCTTTTATTTCCCTTATTATGGTTACCCCAATTCTGCGGACCAGGAAAATTAAACCTGCCTCTTTTGAATGATTTTCCACCATTTAATCACAGCTATTGTATATCTTTGTCGATAAAGTACAAATATCCACAACAAGGCCCGCCGGGTCTATTTAAACGCCATTGCCGCCCGGACTGCCCGCTGCCAACCCTTGTATAACTCCGTTCTTCTTTCCTCCGGCATGCTCGGACGGAACAAACGCTCCGTATTTTCATGATTGCTCAGCTCGGTTCTGCTCTTCCAGTAACCAACCGCAAGACCGGCAAGATAAGCCGCTCCCAAAGCCGTCGTTTCATTCACTGCAGGCCGCTCTACCGGCATGCCCAGAATGTCGCTCTGGAACTGCATGAGAAAATCGTTGGCCGCTGCCCCGCCGTCCACGCGCAAGGCCCCCACCTCGATACCCGAGTCCGATTCCATAGCCTCAAGGACATCCCGGGTCTGATAGGCCAGCGCCTCCAGCGTCGCCCGTATGAAATGCTCCTTGGTCGTGCCGCGCGTCAGGCCGAATATCGCACCTTTGACCTCGCTGTCCCAATATGGACTTCCGAGCCCCACAAAAGCCGGCACCATGTACACGCCATCCGTCGATGGGACGCGTGCTGCGTAGTCCTCGCTGTCACGCGACGAACGCAGCATCCGCAAGCCGTCCCGGAGCCATTGAATCGCCGAGCCTGCAACGAAGATGCTGCCCTCGAGCGCATACTCCACTCCGCCGTCGATGCCCCAGGCAATCGTGGTAATCAGCCCATGCTCCGATTGAACCGGCTCTTTGCCCGTATTCATCAGCATGAAACAGCCGGTTCCGTACGTATTTTTCATGCTCCCCCGCGTATAACAGCCTTGACCGAACAATGCGGCTTGCTGGTCTCCGGCCGCACCCGCGATCGGAACCCGGTGGCCGAAGAAATGATATTCCGTCGTGTGGGCATATACTTCGGAGGATCCCCTCACTTCCGGCAGCATCGCTTGCGGAATATCGAGAATGGCCAGCAGCTCTTCGTCCCATTTCAACTCGTAAATGTTGTACATCAGCGTACGGGAAGCATTGGACATATCGGTCACATGCGTCCCCCCGCTTAGCTTCCAGATCAGCCAGCTGTCGATCGTACCGAACAGCAATTCTCCGCGCTCGGCGCGTTCCCGCGCACCTTCCACATGATCCAGGATCCAACGTACTTTCGTTCCCGAAAAATAAGGATCTATGAGCAGCCCTGTTTTGCGATGGAATACGTCGTCCAGCCCTTTGGACTTAAGCTCCTCGCAAATTCCCGCCGTTTGGCGCGACTGCCAGACGACGGCATTGTAGATGGGACGCCCGCTTTCCTTGTCCCAGACCACCACGGTTTCGCGCTGATTGGTGATGCCGATGCCGGCAATTTGCGCCGGCTTAATGCCGCTCTCCGCCAGACAAGAAGCCATGACGGCCAGAATGGAGCTCCAGATTTCGTTGGCATTCTGCTCCACCCACCCCGGTTTAGGAAAATACTGCGGAAATTCCTGCTGTGCCGTGTGCACGATCTCCCCGTTTCGATTAAACAAAATTGCCCTTGAGCTGGTGGTCCCTTGGTCAAGGGCCATAATATATTGATCCATCCTTGCATCCCCTCCTGCACGCATTCGTTATGTTCACAGCACTGTTCATTGCGATTTCACGCCGGGTTACTTTGTAAGCGTTTTCCCATAGTGTCGGATCAGATCGTCATTGGACGTCGTTACCGCTCGAGCTCCGGCATGAAGAGCCTGCTCGACCTCCTGTACGGAACGGATCAAACCGCCCGCTATAATCGGTATCCCTGTGCGCTCATACACCTCGGTAATGATATGCGGAATGACGCCGGGCAGCACCTCGATGTAATCGGGCCGCGTTTTGTCGAGCAGCTGATAGCTTTTTTCCAGTGCATTCGTATCCAGCAGAAACACCCTCTGAATCGCAGTGATCCCTCTTTGCTTCGCTTTCTGAATCACGCTCGCCCGCGTCGAGATCAATCCTGCCGGACGGATCTGCTGACATAGGAACTCTGCCGCGAATTCATCGTTTTTGAGACCTTGCACCAGGTCGGCATGCAGCAGCATGTTTTTGTCCCGCCGCCGAGCCTCGTTCAAAATGCCCTGAAGCTGGCCGATATGGGTATCCAGCAGAATGCCGTATCGGTACGGCCCTGCGATGATCGCTTCGAACTGCTTCATGTTTTTGGCCGCCGGTAACATGCATTGTCCCTCAAATGGCATGGAGCTCCCCCTTACATGTTTCGGATGGTTCCATTGTATAATTGACAACTGTCGGTCAGCAAGATTTTCGAATACGAGAAATTATTTCAAATTTTAAGTATTCCGTGCATGAAAAAAGAACCAGTCAATAGTGACTGGCTCCTCGTTGTTTTTTATACGAATGAATTCGCATCTATTCATCAGGCATCAGGCGGGTCTAACAAACAATGATCTGCGGCGAAAGCTTCTTGGTTCTTTCGTTACGCCTGGGCATGCGGAAGAGAACTTGCTGCCACATCCCAAACATCACTTTCCGAAAGGTGGCCGGAACGATTGACCTTGGTTTGCAAATATTTCTCGTTATACGCCGAACGGTCCCCCCAGAGCGGAACACGTCCGCCAACGTTCAGTCCAGCCTCCTGCAAGGCAGCCAGCTTGCGAGGGTTGTTGGTGATCAGAGTAACCGGCTCTGGACGCAGTGCGCGCAGCACGGCGATGGCGTCATCGTAATTGCGTGCATCGTCCGTGAATCCAAGCTGAAGGTTGGCATCTACGGTGTCCATGCCTTCTTCCTGCAACAGATAAGCCATGGCTTTGCTGAACAAACCGATGCCGCGACCCTCATGGTTCGCCAAGTAGAACAAAGCTCCAGCGCCGTGAGCGGCAATCATCTTCATGGATTGCTCCAGCTGGAAGCCGCAGTCGCAGCGCTTGCTGCCAAAAATGTCGCCGGTATGGCAAATGCTGTGCATCCGAATGAGCGCTTCCGCGGCTTGGGCGAAATCGCCGTAAACAAGCACGCTGGATTGTTGACGTTCCGCCAGTTCAGCCGCCGCCAGTGATTCGATCAGTTCGCGGCTGTCCATCTCTTTCTCCGCCTTCATCCAGCTGTACCATTGGAAGATGCGTGTTTCGCCATCCAGATTCACCGGAAGCTTGATGGGGCCGACCAAGTATATAAATTCTTTTCCACTTGGAATAGTCTGTATTTTCGGGGCGAGCAATTGTATAGTATGCGAATTTATCATCGAAAGGTTCCTCCCGCTATGCGTTCTAAAGCTATTTTATGATTCGCGTCCGGGCAAGCGGACCACTTGAATAGGCATCTGCAGTGATATATATCATTGTCATCATCATTAGTTACTTTATGTAAGCAAGTTTAAAATAAAAATTAGATGGTGTCAAGTAACTTTTGTTTTTAAAGTAACTGACAAATCTATAACTAAATCATGGACACAAATTTGTGATTCGTTTCAGGAATATTGGTTATGAGTTTAGAAACTGCTCATACAATGATGTTGTAGTCGGCAAAATCCACTTTACTTCACGTTGGCATCTTAACCTTAAGGGGGTAGTGCATATGATCCGCCGAAAAAGAGCTTGCTGGGTCGCCGCATTCATGGCATGCGTTCTGCTATTGGGCGGGTGTTCCATTTGGCCAGGGCAGGACGATTCAGCGACCAGCAAAAAGGTAGCGCTTACATTGTGGTATTGGAACCGTTCCATTGACGACAAGCTGTTAGCCAAGGCACAGGAGCAGTTCCCCAACATTCAACTAACGGCCCAAAAAATCGGGGGCGACTTCAAAGCCAAACTCAAAACCACGCTTGCAGCCCGTTCCGGCGAACCGGATATCGTTGCGTTGAACGACTGGATCATGGAGCTCTTTCCGAGTGAGGACCGTTTCTATAACCTGTATGATCTCGGCGCGGGAGACATTGAAGACCAATATCTGGAGTGGAAGTGGAAACAAGGCGTGACGCCAAGCGGACAAATGATCGGATTCCCGATGGATACGGGACCAACCGCCCTGTTCTATCGCGAAGACCTGTTCCGGGAAGCCGGACTGCCGTCCGATCCGGATGAAGTATCCCGTCAGATCAACAGCTGGGAAGCTTATGCAGCGGCCGGCGAGAAGCTCAAGAATGCGTTCGGAGGCAAAGTGTTTCTGACCGACAATATTGGTAGCGTTTACAATCAAGTGTTGTCTCAAGGCACGGACCGCTACTTCCAGCCGGACGGAACGTTCCTTGGCCTGGATTCGCCTCTGGTCAAGACGAGCTGGGATACCGCGATATCCTTCAAGGAAAAGGGACTGCTGGCCAATGCCGACGGGTGGACTCCCGGCTGGAACGCAGCCATGAACAACGGGGAAATCGCCTCCTTCGTGGGCGCTGTATGGATGAAGCAAGTGCTGCAGGAGGCCGCCCCGGATACGTCCGGCAAATGGAGGGTAGCCCGTGCGCCGGGCGGAGATGGCAACAATGGCGGATCCTTTTTGTCCATTCTTAAATCCAGCGAACATCCGCAGGAAGCTTTTGAACTGATTCGCTGGCTGCAAAATCCGGAAAACCAATTGGAACAATACCAGACGTTGAACCTGTTCCCGTCCGCGCCAAGCGTATTCGATTCGCCTTCCATGAAAGAGGAAGAGCCTTTCTTTGGCGGGCAAGCTACCGGAAGCGTATTTGCCGAATCGGCACAACACGTCCCGATTGCCTTCTTTGGCGAAAGGTATCCTTCCGTGCATGGCATCATTACGCGGCGCCTGAACGATATCGCCAAGCAGAATGCCAATCCGCAGCAAGTATGGAATGATACGGTGCAGCGCGTCGACCGCGAGCTGCAGCGTTAGGTTGTATGAATGGCACCGCCCATGCAAGGATGACCCGCAAAGGAGGAAATTCCCATGGCCGTAACTGAACCGCGTCTTACTCCGGATCAAGCCGGCGCACGCCCCGATCTGGATCGTCAGAAACCTCTCCTGTCCCGCATCTGGGAAAACCGCTCGTTATATGTAGCTATTTCGCCGTTTTATATTCTGTTTGCCGTCTTCGGACTCTTTCCGATCGGATTTTCATTATATCTTGCCTTCCACAAGTGGGATGGCATCGGCATCATGACCTATAACGGACTGAACAATTTCAAATACATGTTAACCGATGCCGAGTTCTGGCAGGCGGTGGGGAACACCTTTGCCATCTGGATCTACTCGACGATTCCGATGCTCTTCTTTGCCCTGATTATAGCCTTCCTGCTGCATGCACCGTTTGTGAAATTCCGTACCCTCTTCCGCGTCGGCTATTTTCTGCCCAACGTCACGTCCATCGTGGCCGTTGCCATTATTTTCGGGGCCTTGTTTGCCAACAATTACGGCTTCCTCAATTATTTGCTGCAATCGGTCGGCCTTCCGGTCGTGGAATGGCTGAATGCGCCATGGGGCATCAAGGTTGCGATTTCTTCCATGGTCGTCTGGCGCTGGACCGGGTATAATGCCGTCATTTACCTGGCCGGTCTCCAGAGCATTCCCCAAACGCTGTACGAAGCTGCCCGCATTGACGGGGCTTCGGGCGTGCAGTCCTTTTTCCGAATTACGATCCCGATGCTGCGGCCCGTCATTCTGTTCACAGTCATCACGTCGACCATCGGCGGCATGCAGCTGTTTACGGAACCGCAAATTCTGGTGGGCAATGACGGCGGATCAGGCGCTGCCGGAATGACGATCGTGCTTTATTTGTACCGGGAATCGTTCATCAACAACTATTTCGGATACGGCGCTGCCGTCGGGTGGGGCATGTTCCTGATCATCGCGCTGTTCTCGATCGTGAACTGGAAGCTCGTTCAAGGCAAGTCATCCTGATGTGACAAGGAGGAGCGCTCATGGCATCCAAACACCTCAAATCGTTCGTGCTTTATATCGGCTTGGCCGCAGGCATGATCATTTCGATGTTTCCGTTCTACTGGCTGGTCGTCATGTCTACCCGAACCACGTCCGACATTTATGCTTTTCCGCCCAGGCTCTGGTTCGGCGGGGAGCTATGGAACAACATCACCCGGGTGATGCAGCAAATCGACTTCTGGGGAGCTTTTGTAAACACGTTTCTCGTCGCAGCCACGGTCACGCTGCTGGTGCTGTTCTTCGATTCCCTTGCCGGTTTTGCCTTTGCAAAGTTTGAATTCCCCGGCAGAAAGTGGCTCTTCGTTGTGCTGCTCGCCACGATGATGGTACCTTCTCAGCTGTCGCTCGTTCCATCGTTCGTGTTGATGGCTACCTTCGGCTGGGTCGGCTCGTTCAAAGCATTGATCATTCCGGGCATGGTCAACGCCTTCGGCATATTCTGGATCCGGCAGTATGCGACCGAGTCGATTCCAAGCGACCTGCTCGACGCGGGTCGGATCGACGGATGCGGATTCTTCCGACTATACTGGAACGTTGCCCTGCCGATCTTGCGACCTGCCTTTGCTTTCCTCGGCGCCTTCACGTTCATCGGCGTATGGAACGACTATTTGTGGCCGCTTATCGTCCTGACCGACGAACGAAAGTACACGCTGCAGATTGCGTTATCCCAACTGAACGGGCTATACAACACGGACTATGCCATGGTTATCGCCGGCACGCTGCTGGCAGTCATTCCGCTCATCGTCATGTTCCTGTTCATCAGCCGCCAGTTCATCTCGGATATCGCAGCCGGGGCAGTAAAAGATTAATTTAAATTCCAGATACGGGTAATTTTGATCCGTCCCTGAATTCTGATATGCTTGATGGCAGAGTACCCACCAGACGTTTCAGAAAAGAGGGATAGCAACCATGGCTTCTTCACGTTATATGATCGGCGTGGATATCGGCACTACCTCCACCAAGGCCGTCCTGTTCGAACAAAACGGAACGATCGTGGCCCAGGGCAGTGTCGATTATCCGCTATACACGCCTACGCCTGCCATTGCGGAGCAGGATGCGGACGACATTTTCAACGCCGTCTTGGCTTCGGTCAAACAGGCTACCTCCACTGCAGGCATTCAGCCGGGCGAGGTCATGCTGGTGTCATTCAGTTCGGCGATGCACAGCATCTTGCCCGTAGACGAGCATGGCAAACCGTTAATGCGGGCCATGACTTGGGCGGACAACCGTAGCGCCGAATGGACGGAAGCGCTCAAAGCCGATATGAACGGCCACGAAATATATTTGCGGACCGGGACGCCGATTCACCCGATGTCGCCTTTGACCAAAATCATGTGGTTCACCCGGGAAGAGCCCGAGTTGTTCAAACGGACGCACAAACTGGTTTCCATGAAAGAATATGTATTCTACCAGCTGTTCTCCGACTACGTCATCGACCATTCCATGGCATCGGCTACCGGAATGATGAACCTGGAGAAGCTGGATTGGGACGAAGAAGCGCTCCATGTCGCGGGCATTACGACGGAACACCTGTCCAAGCTCGTGCCGACAACCCATGTGATCAAACAAGGGTTGAATCCGGAACACGCCAAGGCGATGGGAATTGCCGAAACGACTCCTTTCGTGATCGGAGCAAGCGACGGCGTACTCTCCAATCTCGGGGTCAACGCCATCGATCCGGGCGTGGTCGCGGTCACGATCGGTACCAGCGGCGCCATCCGTACGGTCGTGGACAAACCCGTAACCGATCCGAAGGGACGCTTTTTCTGTTACGCACTCACCGAGAATGCATGGGTGATCGGCGGTCCGGTCAACAACGGCGGCGTGATCTTCCGCTGGATTCGCGACGAATTCGCCGCATCGGAGGTGGAGACGGCCAAACGGCTCGGCATCGATCCGTACGAAGTGCTTACCCGGGTTGCCGAAAACGTGCCTCCGGGTTCCGAAGGCTTGCTGTTCCACCCTTACATGACGGGAGAACGCGCCCCACTCTGGAATCCGAATGCGCGCGGCTCCTTCTTCGGCCTGACGCTGCATCACAAAAAGGAGCATATGATCCGCGCGGCGCTCGAAGGCGTGCTTTTCAACCTGTACACGGTGATGTTGGCCATCGAGGAAAAAATCGGACGCCCCGCCAAAATCCAGGCTACGGGCGGCTTTGCACGCTCCGAGCTGTGGCGGCAGATGATGGCCGACATCTTCGATCAGGATGTCATCATTCCGGAAAGCATCGAGAGCTCCTGCCTGGGCGCAGCCGTACTCGGCCTGTATGCGCTGGGCCGCATCGATTCGCTGAGCGCCGTATCGGGCATGATCGGTTCGACCCACCGGCACAAGCCGGACCCGGACAGCGTGCGTGTCTACCGCGAGCTGCTGCCGATCTTCATCCGCATCTCGCGCAAATTCGATGAAGAGTACGCGGACATCGCCGCTTTCCAGAACAAGGCTGCACGGCAATAAGCATCGCCTGATCACAGCAACGGCAGCGTTCCCGTGATCAGGGCGTAGAATCCGGCAGCCCTCCGGTATCGGGAGGGTTGTCGGTTTTCTTTTTTCTATGGTATCTCATCTCGCTTGGAGACCTTATTCTATATATGATGGGAGAATGAATTTCATGGACAAAAAAGCACTCAAAATATTGCAAAGTTTCTTCTGGGGAAACGGCGGATGGAAATCGCCGCAGACTCCTTTTACGGGGGAAGACTTCGAGTATGCCAAAAGCAAAGGCGTCATGTTCGACCCTCTCACCATTTCGCATGATGAAATCGTTCAGCGGCTGCACTCCATGCACCAGGAACACAACATCAAGGAACAGGCGGCCATCGCATTTCTGCACAGCCTGTCCACGCGAAAAGTACATCTTCGCAGCGCGCTCTCCAGTTGGGCCCTGACGGCGCCTTTGCCGCTGCATACCTACGGCGAGCGTCCGGCGCTTCACGCCAATTCCAGCGCATGTGGAGACTGCAACTTCCAACGGCTGCGTTCCGATCGCGAGTACGTCGCTCAGGACTTGAACGTCCTGAATTTTGAACGCATACGGTGGGGCGGAGTGCGCCATGATCTGCTGTTATACTGCCTGATGGATTTGGAGCTGCTGTTAACTGACGAAGATACCTATGAAGTAACCGATGCCGATATCGCCATCCTGCGCGGCATGCTGGAAACGATATATGCCTGTGAGCCTGGTGAGGGTGCTCGCAAGCTGGAGAAGCGGTGGAAAACCATCTTCCCGTCCAACCAATATGAGCGCGATGCCATTCTGGAAATTTGGAGCGCAGCCGGCATTTTAGCCGAGACAGATACACCGCGCATCGGAAGAGGTGGTTCAAGCGATTTCCGTTTTGCCTCGACCTGGCAAGGGAATGACCGGTACAGTGAAGAAGCTGTGAAATCGTATTTCGGAGCCTGGCTTTCCTGAACTTACCACGATGGCGACAAGAGCTTCCGGGCAATAATGACAATAATGACATCGACAGACTTCCTGCCGAACTCGTATAATAGGGGAAATATGGAGATGGGAGTGAAACAAGCAAAGTTATGTTATATTTAGCTGCATTTCTGTTGTCATTTGCTGTCGTGGTTCTGCTCATTCCTCCGCTTGGGCGTCTTGCCCACCGTCTTGATTTCGTGGACAAGCCCCGCGAGGACGTGGAGCGCAAACTCCACAGGCAGCCCATTCCGCTGACGGCAAGCTATGCGATATTTACAGGATTTTTTCTTACATATATTTTGTTCACCAAACAGTTGTCTATGGAAACGGCCGCCCTGTTCGTCGGCGGGATGCTGCTTCTGACGATCGGCACCATCGACGATTGGTATAAAACGAAGGGCAAGGACTTTCCAGCGCTGCCCAAAATGATTATCCAGATTTCCGCGGCGGTGCTCGTTTTTGCCTCAGGCATCGCTTTTACGGGATTCGTTAATCCGTTGACGTCCGAGTATATCATGCTCCCGGTCTGGCTGCAGTTCATCCTGACCATTCTATGGATTTTCGGCGTAACTACCGTCATTAACTTTTCCGACGGTATGGACGGGCTGGCTGGCGGACTTTCGGCCATTTCCGCTGTCACGCTGTTCGTCGTAGCGCTGGCGAAAGGACAGGCTGATTCAGCCCTGATGTCCATCGTACTGGTAGGCGTCACGGTTGGTTATCTGAAATACAACAAGCCGCCTGCGAAAGTGTTCATGGGTGATGCGGGCGCAACCTTCCTAGGTTTCATCCTGGCAGTCATCGCTCTTGACGGAGCATTCAAGCAAGCAACGATGCTGTCGCTCTTTATTCCGATCCTTGCGCTTGGCGTACCGATCTTTGACAACATCTTTGTCGTGGTCAAACGTTTCCTGCAAGGAAAAGCGATCTACCAAGCCGATGCCAGCCAAGCCCACTATCGTCTGCTTCGGGCAGGCTTGAGCCATAAACAGGTCGTAGGCGTGCTCTATCTGATCAGCACATGCCTTTGCCTTTCATCGATCATTCTGCTGCTCGTCGAGCGATAGAAGATGTCCATCCCGGCGTCTGCCAGACTTTGCAATATTCAGTCGATGTTAGAGCGTGTGGCTTGGCAACCTGAAGCATGCAGAAAGGAACGATTCCCGCAGGGAATCGTTCCTTTTGGCTTTCATTTGAACTTGTCGCTACCCCCACCGCCTTCTTCAGTTTACATCAGGCCGTTTTGAATGACGTTGTTGCTGCCGCTGCGACCAGACCTTCCATACAGCCGCTGCACGGTTTCTACGAACAATTTCGTCGCACTGGATGCTTCGGCAAACGAAGGCAAGGCCAGGTCTACCTCACGGTAGATTTTAGGCTCCAGCATAATGGCCTTCAGTCCTGCCGGCAGCCCGGCGAGAAGCATGGTCGGCAGCAATGCCACGCCGAGCCCCTCCTGAACCATGTTCAGGCAAGCGTTGACGTTATGGACCGTGAAACTGACGTTCAGTCCTGCCTTGCTGCGCCGGAAGATGTCGTAGATTGGCACCTCGTAACCGCCGTTGCAAATAATGAAAGCCACGCCTTCAAGCTGGCGGATGGACAGTACGGTTTCGCTTGCCAGCGCATGGTCATCTCTGCACACAAGCTGCATCTCTTCTTCAAGCAGCGGAATGCTCTCGAATTCCCCCTGCTCCGATGCAATAATCAGGCCGACATCGATTTCGCGTTGGTCCAGCCACTCCCTAATGTCGTTTACCGTTCCTTCACGCAAGTCGAATTCAATGCCCGGGTAACGTTCGCGAATGTCGCGAATGACGCGTGGCAGCAGGTGCGTAGACGTCATTGGGAACGATCCGATGCGAATCTTGCCGATTTCCAACCCTTTCTCGGCAGCGACCAATTGTTCCATCTGTTCAAACTGCTTCAAAATGACGCGGCTCTGGACAAGCAGGCGGCTGCCGATATCGGTCAGCATCAGTCCTTGGCGGCGGTCGCGGATCATCAGCCTGACGCCCAGCTCGTTCTCCAATGCGGAGATGGACCGGCTGACGGCAGGTTGCGTGATGTTCAGCTTTTCCCCGGCCCGGGTGAAGCTGCCGGTTTCGGCTACTTGAACGAATAATTCCAATTGTGCTCTATTCATAACAATATGGTTATACTCCTTATGAATAACATGCATTTCAATCATGGGTGTTTATATTGTACCATGTAGTATACAGTATCATCCATCAGGACGATACATCGTGACTATCATGCGTCCGTGTCAGGTGCAATTAAGGAAAAGAGGGATTCACATGCAGCTTTCCCGTTTCAAAACGAACGTATATCTCGGCATTCTTGTCCTCCTGTGGGGCTGGAACTGGCCGCTCACGAAGTATGGGTTAATCTTTATGCCTCCGCTTCTGTTTGCAGGCTTCCGCCTGCTGATCGGGGGCGTCATTCTCGTGCTCATCGCCCTTCCGCGGCTGCACATGCTGCGGCTAAAGGAGAACTGGCCCGTATATGCCCTGTCCGCACTACTGAACATCGTGTTTTACTACGGTTTTCAGACCGTTGGTTTGGCCCATGCGCCGGCAGGCCTGTTCTCCTCCATCGTTTTCCTGCAGCCCGTGCTGATTGGCATTGGAGCCTGGCTATGGCTGGGCGAGTCGATGAATGCCATCAAAATCGTCGGACTGGTGCTCGGCTTCGCAGGGGTCGCCACGATCAGCATCGGAGGCATCACGGGCAACGTCTCGGCAGCGGGCATCGCGTTGGCGCTGGCCTCTGCCATTAGCTGGGCCCTCGGCGCGATTTATATGAAAAAAAATGCGGCTCGCGTCGACGGGCTATGGATGACGGCAACGTCGGTATTGGCCGGAGGCATCGTGTTGACGGCCACGGGAAGCATCACTGAGAGCTGGGCCTCGGTGCGCTGGACGATTCCGTTCATGCTGGACACATTGTTCATTGCACTGCTGGTCATCGCGCTGGGATGGTTGCTGTATTTCAAACTGCTCGGCTCCGGCGAAGCTAGCAAGGTCGGTTCGTTCACCTTCCTGATTCCGCTGATCTCCATCCTGACCAGCGTGCTCATGTTCGGCGAGAGCGTCAGCCTGAATCTGATTGCCGGCCTGGTCCTGATTTTGTTCAGCATCGTGCTGGTTAATCGCCGCACAGCAGGACCGCAAACGGCTAAATCCTCAGCTTCATAAAAGCATCACCGCGTTGCTATAAAAAAATTTTTAGCCAAACTTGGGCTAAAAAGATAGGGATTCCCTCTCACATCTGGTATAATAGCAAAAAATTTCAGTAACTTGAGGGGATGACTATGGAATTTATTAGCACACGGGGAAATGTCGGCGGCATCGGTTTTGTGGACTCCATTTTGATGGGGCTTGCCGACGACGGCGGCCTGCTCGTACCGACGGCCATACCACAATTATCATCCGAAACACTTCAATCCTGGCAGTCGCTCAGCTATCAGGAGCTCGCTACGGAAGTGTTCTCGCTATACATTGGTGACGACATTCCGAAGGACGACCTTCGGAGACTGGTAGACGACAGCTATGGCACGTTCCGTCATCCGGAAGTAACGCCAGTGCGGCACTTGCAAGACAACGAATACGTGTTGGAACTGTTCCATGGGCCTACATTTGCCTTCAAGGACGTTGCTCTGCAATTCCTCGGCAACCTGTACGCTTACGTCTCCCGCAAACGCGACATCAAAGTCAACATACTCGGCGCTACTTCGGGTGATACCGGCGCTTCCGCCATTGAAGGCGTAAGCGGCAAGGAAGGCATCCGGATCTGTATCCTGCATCCGCACGGCAAAGTCAGCAAAGTGCAGGAGCTGCAAATGACGACCGTGCACAGCGACAACGTGCTCAACCTGTCCGTCGACGGCAACTTCGACGACTGCCAGCGCATTATCAAGGAACTGTTCGCAGACGTTGATTTCAAGCATCGTTATCACTTGCGTGCCATCAATTCCATTAACATCGCCCGTATTTTGGCACAAACCGTGTATTATTTCTACGCATACTTCCGTCTGAACAAGGCGAACGGAGCTACGATTAACTTTAGCGTGCCGACAGGCAATTTCGGCGACATTTTCGCGGGTTACCTGGCTAAACGGATGGGACTGCCGATCGGCAAACTCATCCTGGCTACGAATGAAAACAATATCCTGGAACGCTTCGTCAGCGAAGGCGTTTATCAGCCTGGCGCATTCCGCAGCACGCATAGCCCGTCGATGGACATTCAGGTGGCAAGCAACTTCGAGCGTTACCTGTACTATCTGTACCAAGAGGATGCCTCCGCGGTTGTTGCGCTGATGGACCAATTCAAAAACGAAGGCAAAGTGGTCATCCCTGAGGACAAACTGGCCATCGTTCAGCGCGATTTTGCAGCTTATGGCGTTAAAAACCAGGAGTGTCTCGATAAAATCGCCGAAATTCATGCCGGCACGGGCTACCTGCTTGACCCGCATACTTCTTGCGGCGTTGTGGCCGCGGAGCATCGCGGCAGCCGGGATGAAATCAACGTGACCTTGGCCACTGCTCATCCGGCTAAATTCAACGAATCGATTGCGCTCGTGAACATCGAGCAGGAGTACCCTGAGCAAATTCAGGCCTTGTTCGAGAAGCCGCAGTATCAAACGACCGTTGGCAATTCCAATGAGGAAATCGCCCAACAATTGGAGAAGTTTTTCTGATTCGATCCCATTGCAAAAACAGGCCGGCGCGAATATCCCACCGTATTCGCTGATCCCGGTACAAGCAAAGCCCGCATTCCATAAAGGAAGCGGGCTTTGCTGCGTTTTTGCGTCATTAAGGGGACTTCAAGAAGGCTTCACAAAAAGGCTTCATGCAGATCATCGCTTATATCTTCCGATTGAAAAGCGGCTCGGGCTTTTGCCAGGTCTGTGCCCAAGGCTCCCGTTTAGCGTTTCCCGCCCATCCCGGTCGATCCAGTTCCACCAAGCGACGATATCGTTCTTCCTTCGCCAGCAGCTGTTCGTGAGAGCCCCGCATCGCAATTCGCCCGTTCTCCATAAAGATCAGCTCATCCATCTGTTCGGCGCCCATCAGGTGATGGGTCACCCAGATCATCGTTTTGCCCTGCATGCTTTCCAGCATCGTACGCATCAGCGCGCGTTCCGTCATCGGATCAAGCCCTACCGTCGGTTCGTCGAGGATGACAACGGGCGTATCACGAAGCAGAACCCGCGCCAGCGCGATCCGCTGCCGCTCACCACCCGAGAATCGTTGGCCCGTCTCCAGCATCGGCGTTTCGTAACCCAGGGGCAGCGACTGAATGAGGTCGGCAAGCCCTACTTGGGCTGCAACGCGGCGCAGTTGTTCGTCTGTCGCGTCCGGACGGCCGATCCGCAAATTGTTCGCAACCGTCGTATCAAACAGATGCGGATGCTGGTTTAATACGGAAATCACCTCAGGCAGGCTCTCGCCGAGGGACTGTACAGGCTGTTCGTTGAATAACACTTTTCCGACGGATGGTTCAAGCGCGCCTTGAATAAGTTTAAGCAGCGTCGATTTGCCGCCGCCGCTCCGCCCAAGGATCGCCAGTCGCTTGCCTTGCGGCAGATGAAGCGTGAGTTCATGCACCGCGTCCTCGTCATCCTGGCCGTAGCGAAAGCTGACGCGGTCCAGGCGGATATCCGCTTTGTACTTCGGATGAATCCGGATGCGGATGCGATGGTCAGACAGCCGTTCCAGGCTTGGCTCGGCAGGATTCGGCGAAATGCGCTCCAGGCGGGGCTCGGCTTCCTTCTGCTGCCCTTGTTCGCCCTCGGTACCTTCCAACCGCCGCAAGCGGTCCAGCGATTCCCGATACCTCGGGATATGCTGGACCGCTTCGGACACGGGCAGTACCGCTTCCGCAAGCGGAAACACGACCAGCGCAAAGGCCGCGATCATCACTGCCGGGACATGCCCGGCAAAGGCTTGTCCGCCTGCCCAGATGGTGACGGAGCAGACCGTCAGGCCGATAACGCACTGGGCAAGCAGGTCGCGCCAGCGCGTCCATTGCTGCAATCTGCCGCGAACCTCATCGGCCCGCCCTTCCTCCGCCTCCTGCTGCAGGACGAATTCGCGTACGCGTCCACTGGCCATCCAGTCGCCCAGTCCCAATACGCCGTCCGTTAAGCGGGTGTACAGGTTGGCGTTTTCCCGTTTCATCCGCACATGCAGCTTCCATGTCATCTTAAGGGACAAGGCAGGCAGGATGCCTACCAAAACCAGCAGATACAGACCGATCCAAAGCGCGAATCCCGGGTCCATGCTGCCAAACGCCGCCACGGCTGCCGCATAGAGAATCAGCGAGGTAACCGCCGGGAATACGGTGCGCAGGTAGATGTCCTGCAGCCGTTCCACATCATCCGCCAATGCGCCCAGTACATCCCCGGCCCGCATGCGGGAACGCAGGAACAAGGCTTGCGGTTCAAGGATGCGGTACAGTTTCACGCGTTGATCGGCAAGCACGCGCAATACCGCATCATGACCGGCGAGACGTTCGGCATACCGGAATACCGCCCGAAAGATGCCGAATGCACGCACGCCTACAATCGGCACATACACCATCAAGATGTTTTCCGGACGGAGGGCAGACTTGGAGATCAGATAGCCGGAGGTGAACAGCAGCATAACCGCGCACAGCGCAGCAAGCGTGCCGAGCGCTATAACGAGCACGAAGCGCCAGCGATGCCGGAACGCATGGGGAGCAATCCAGCCACGCCGTGGCGCTTTGCCTTCCATTGCCTCCCCTTCATATCTACCTTGCATGTTACACCGCCTCCATCTGAGCCTGAACCATCTCATAATATACGCCTTTTTGGGCCAGCAATTGTTCATGCGTTCCCGTCTCGGCCACGGTGCCGTTCTCCATGACGATAATGCGATCCATATGCGGCATCCAATGCAGCCGGTGGGTCGCCAGAAACACCAGTTTTTCCTTGAACAATGGCAGCATTGTCGATTTCAGCTCGTATTCCGTCTCGACATCGAGATGTGCTGTTGGCTCATCCAGCAAAAGCACAGGGCGTTTGCTAATTAAAGCCCGTGCCAGCGCCACGCGCTGCTCCTGCCCGCCGCTAAGCTGTCTGCCCCCGGCTCCAATCAGCTCGTCGATTCCCCTTGGCAAGGTCGAAACCAGATGGCTTAATCCGGCAGCCTGAATGGCGCTCCACACCTCTTCATTTGAAGCCTCGGGCCTATAAAAACGCACGTTGTCTGCCAGACTGCCGCTGAAAATATGCGGATGCTGCGGAATGGCCGCCGTCTGCCGCCTCCAGGCCTCTGTCATCTCCAGAGACAACGGGCGGCCGTTGTACAGCATCTGCCCGGAAGTCGGCAGCACGAAACCTCCCAGCACGTCAACGAGGGTGGATTTGCCCGCCCCGCTCGCGCCGATGATTCCAACCTTGCCCATGCCGGAAACCTGGAAAGTCACATCCTTCAAGGATGTTGGTCCACCGTCCTGATGGCTGACCTGCACATCCCTTAATGCCAGCCTGCTGGATGCATCCCATACCGGCAATGCCGCATCCCCTTCATCCATAGTGTCAGATGCCGGCTGATGGTTTAATGCGTGGATATAAGCCTCCTTCTGCTTCTGCTCGGCAGATTCCCCCTTCAAGATCATGTCGCGAATCGCTTCTCCGGCCTCTTTGCCGTCCAGCGTTGCATGATAATCCGCTCCCAGCATGCGCACAGGCAAAAAGTACTCGGGTGCCAAAATAAGCACCGTCAGCGCCGGAGCCAGCAGTATGCTTCCTTCTGTCAGGCGCAGCCCAAGGCTGACCGCCACCGAAGCGACCGACAGCATCGTGAAGAAATCCAGCGCGAACGAAGACAGGAACGCCATCCGCAGCGTAGACATCGTCGCTTTGCGGTAGCGCTCGCTCACCCGCATGATCGTCCCGGCGTGCCTGCCGCTTTGTCCAAGCGTTTTAAGCGTCTCCAGGCCGCGGAGCGTATCCACGAAATGGTTTGCCAGCGCCTTGTAGGACTTGAACTGCAAGTCGATTTTCCGCTGCGCCGCCAAACCGAGCAGAATGAGAAAACCGATCAGGATGGGCAGCGTTACGGCCAGAATCATCCCGGACATCACATCCAGCTTGAACACATACAACAATATGACCAATGGAACAAGTCCCATGCCCAGCATGCGGGGGATAAACAGCTCCAAATACGTTTTGTACTGCGTTGTCCCTTCCCGCGCCAGCGTGACCAAATGGCCCGTTCCTTCCGTCTTGGCAAAACGCGGCCCGAGCCGGAACCATTGCTCCACCATCTGCCTGCGCAAGTCGGTTCCCGTCTTCTCTGCATATCGCGACACGATCAACTGCAACCAGAAGGAGATCGCGTAACGGGCGGCAAATGCGGCCAGGAACAGCAGCAGTACAGGATACTGCGACGATACGGCAGCACCTTCAAATAAAGCGGTGATGGCCTGGGCCAGCCATTTGGCCTGCATGATGATGGCCATGGCCTGCAGCAGCACCAACGCCGATGCTAGTGCCAGCACAGGGCGCACGCCCGGCAGCTTCAGCAGCCCCCTTCCCATCTCAGTACTCCAGGTGATGCTGCTCGTTCAAGCGTTTGCGGAAAATGTAATAGCTCCAGATCTGATATCCCAGCACAAACGGCAGCAGCGTGCAGGCAACGATGGTCATGACCTTCAAGGAATAAGCGCCCGACGATGCATTATGTACCGTGAGGTTGAACGCTTCTCCTAACGAACTGATCATGACTCTAGGGAACAATCCGACAAACACGGAGGCAAACAAAATCGCAATGACGGCACCCGTCATGCCGAAAGCCCATCCCTCGCGCTGCTGCCGCACAAAATAGGCAGCGGCGGCGAGGGCAGCGGCACCAAGCGCCACCAGAATCCAAAGCGCCCATCCGCGGACGTCAAACATGTCCGTCATGAAATAGGTCAATGCGGCATAAAGCGCAAGAACGACTGCCAGCGGCAGCATCAGTTTGCGGGCCATGTGCAGCGCGCGTTCCCGGAGCGGTCCGACCGTGCGGAGCGAAGCAAACAACAGGCCGTGCACCAGGCATAGCATCGTTACGGCAAGTCCGCCTACCACGGTGTACGGGTTTACGATATCCAGGAAACCTGCCCGAAGCTGCATGTCACCGTCAATCGGCAATCCCTTCATCAGCGTTGCGAATACTACGCCGAACAGGAACGGCAGCAGGGCGCTGGAGACAACAATGATAATGTCCCATGTCTTGCGCCAGCGCTGGTGTTTCATCTTGCTGCGGAATTCAAACGCTACTCCCCGTCCGATCAGGGCAAGCAGCACCACGACCAGCGGCAGGTAAAATCCGCTGAACAAGGTCGCATACCAGTGCGGGAAAGCGGCAAACATCGCACCGCCCGCCGTCAGCAGCCACACCTCGTTCCCATCCCAGAACGGTCCGATCGAATTGATCATCGTCCGTCGTTCCCGGTCTGTCCGCGCGATCAGTCCTGTCGACATGCCCACGCCGAAATCAAAACCTTCCAGAAAGAAAAAGCCGATAAACAACACGGCAATCAGCACAAACCACAGTTCACTTAGTGACAACTGAATAACCCCCATCCATGCCGAACGGATCGGCCGATTCATCCTGTTCCTCCGATTGGTCGACCGCGTAAGGCCCTGCTTTGATTTTGCGAACGAACAGGTAGACCATCACGATGCCGAGAATCGTATAGGCTGCCGTAAAGGCAATCGTCGAGAACAAAATCTGTCCTGCCGTCACATTGGGCGATACCCCGGCTTCCGTCGTCATGTAACCGAAGACCGTCCACGGCTGCCGGCCCACCTCGGTCATGATCCAGCCGGCCGTGTTGGCGATAAACGGCAACGAAATCGCAAAAATCATCGATTTCATGAACCAAGGGCGGGCACCTTCCAGTTTCCGGCGAAGTGCCAGGTAACAGCCGTACAGCGCAAGCAGGATCATCAATCCGCCTGCAGCAATCATGATGCGGAAGCTCCAGAACGTCGTGCGCACAGGCGGAATGTAATCGCCAGGTCCGTACTTCTGTTCATACTCGGCCTGCAGCTCCTTCATGCCCGTTACGCTGCCGGAAAACTTGCTGTAAGACAGGTAACTGAGCAGCCCGGGAATTTTGAGTTCACCCGAGTTTTCCTGCTTGTCCGGATCGATAAAGGCAACCACTGTCCATGGGGCAGGATCCTCCGTCGTCGTCCACGTTCCTTCGCTGGCAGCCATCTTCATCGGCTGTGTTTCGACCAGGTACTGCGCCTGGAAGTGACCGGAGAATGCTACCCCGATCGAAGAAACCAGCGCCACGACGATGCCGATATGGAACGATCTGCGGAACACGTCCACATCCTGCTTTTTCATCAGCTTAAACGCACTGATCCCGGTCACGACAAAAGCTCCTGTCATCAAAGCCCCGAAGATCGTATGCGGGAATTCGACCAGCAGCTGCCCATTGGTAATCAAGGCGAAGAAATCGTTCATCTCGGCCCGGCCGTTGTTGATCGTGAATCCGACAGGATGCTGCATGAAGGAATTCGCCGCCAAAATCCAAAGCGCGGACAGGAACGTGCCGGTAAACACCAGCCAGATGCAGGCCAGATGCACCTTTTTGGACAAGCGCTCCCACCCGAAAATCCATAATCCGATAAACGTCGATTCCATGAAAAATGCCAGCAATGCTTCAATGGCGAGCGGTGCGCCGAACACGTCGCCCACAAAGCGGGAATACTCGGACCAGTTCATGCCGAACTGGAATTCCTGCAGAATGCCCGTAACTACCCCGACGGCGAAATTGATCAGGAACAGCTTGCCCCAAAATTTGGCCATCGTCTTGTAAATTTCCTTGCCTTTGACGACGTACAACGTCTCCATGATTGCGACCAGCAGCACCAAACCGATGGACAGCGGCACAAAGAAAAAGTGGAAGATCGTCGTAAGCGCATATTGGATACGCGATAGCATAATCGGATCCATAACTTACCCCTTCTTTCTGTTCACATGCAAAATTTTCGCGTTTGGCATCGGTTTGTCTCCTTTGCCTCACCCTGCCAAACACGTCCTAATGAACGTTATTGTGCCAGATCGCTAAATTTGCACATGTGACAATTATCACAAACTTTGGCATGTCCACAAAAAAAAGTGATGGCGGTCACACAATTTATAAAAATTTAATCTTGGATATCAGGAAATCGAACCGGCTGACCGCAGTCGTTTCGCCGGCCCGACCCGCTGTATCGTTCAAATTCAATCAGACGCATGTTTCTTTTCGAACGGCTGATTCCCCGCTGCACCCCATAACAGGCGCTGCAGCACAACCCCAACCAACCCAATGAGAAACGTTGCTGCCCCAATGTACACAAAGGTCAAACCAGGGCCGGCAGCCTGAATCAGAACACCTCCTGCAAGCGGGGCCGCGACTAGCACGATGCTCGACATGGAATTCTGAATACCGAATACTCTGCCCACCATGTCCGGCGGGCTTTCCTTTTGCAGCAAATAATTCATGGTCACCATGGACAAGCCGTTGCCGAGACCGATGCATAGTCCCCAGAAGATAATCCACCCTTCATGCGTAGACGGCTCCAGCCAGCCAAGTCCGGCAATCCCCGCCCCGATCAACAGAAAACCTCCCCCAAGCCCCCAACCGTAACTAATGCGTGACAAACGATTGAGCACCATGATGATGACAACTGCACCTGCGCCTGCGGAAGCTCCGAGCCAGCCGACCAACACCTCGTTGTCCGGCTTGATGCTTCGAAAGAGGGTGGCGAATTGATAATCGATCATAAGAATGGCCAACAGCCCTGTGCATCCAAACCAAATCGTCCGGAATACCGCCGGTTTGCTGCGCAAGAAAATCCATCCTTCCTTCCACTGCGTTATCCACGATGCCTGCCGAGTTTGATCGTTCCCAGCCACTAGGTCGACATCTGTAGTCTTCGCCTTCTCTGTCAAACGCCTTAACGGCCACAAGACCATCCCTGAAAGCAGGCGGCTGCAGGCATTGACGACAATGCAGATTTGCGGCGAAAATACCGCCAAAATCACGGCACCGAGCAATGGCCCTGCCACCTTGGAGCATTGGGCAACAAAGCCGTTCATCGAGGTGGCCTGCAGCAGGTGTTTTTCCGACACGACTTGGCGTGTCAATGCCTGCTGTGCAGGAATGTGGAACACGCCCATCATCGCTCTCGCACCGAGCAATGGGAGCAGCCAGCCCGGCCCTGGCGCGAACAGAATGCCCACGGTCAGCAGCACGTTCGCCGCATCGCAAATCAGCATGATGTTCACCTTCGGCCACCGGTCGGCCAGCGTGCCTGCAATCGAGCCGAACAGGATGCCCGGAATGGCCATGCATACGGGAACCAGAGCAATAATCAGCGGATCTGCTCCCCAGCGGTAAGCAATCATGACCTGGATGGCGAGTGCGTCGAACCAGTCGCCGAACGTGGCCAGCGCGTAGGCCAGGAACAACCGCACGAATCGTATATTTTTCCACAAGCTGCCTTGGGGTGCCGAAGCCGATGAATGGGCGGCATGCTTTTCTTCAGGTATTGTTGTCATGTTAGTCTCCTCCTGATCCAGTCCAGCAGCCTGGACGGCTGCATCTCTTATGACTGTGATCATATAGGAGCAATATCAGAGGAATATCAGAGGCCTTGGCCCGGGGAAAACGAGGATAAAAATGTGCGGACTTCATCCAGCATTTGTTGTCTATAGACCGGAACTTCATAGTGTTTGGCGATTTCTTCGGATACGATCTTGTATTTTCGCCGCAAACGGCCCTCAATGTGATGATGATCCATAAACAGCAGAATCTGCGAAGCCGAATTCAGGACCAACGGCGCATTCAGCGACATTTTCAACACGTCCAATCCGTCATCCAGCCTTGGCTCCGCCTCGCGCAGCCTGCCCTGTCTCAGCAACCAAAGGCCTTCCATGACCTGAAATCGTCCGACCTCTCGCAAATACGGAGCTTCCTTCAAACTGGCACGCAACGACGCAATCAACGGTTCCACGGCATCCTCACTCCCGCCCCACAGCTCGACATAGAGCCGTGCTAACGCAACCGGCAGCCTGAAGTTCACCAGGCCGTCCCGTTCCATCACTTCGTACGTTTCGACCAATTGCGATCTTGCGCGCCCATACCGTCCTGTTTCCGCATAAACTTCAACAATGTTGAGAATGCGCAGCTCCCGCTGCTGATCCGCCGACAAAGCATGTGAGTTTAATGCTTTTTCATATAGCCGTAGAGTTTCCTTGGGTTCCGTCAAGGCATGCATGAAGATAAGCAGCCAGTACAGGCGATCCTCAAACGGAATTTCCTTCGTGGTGACCAGCCATTTCAGATCCCCTTGCACAAAGCGGATATACAGCCGGTAGAACGGGTCGATTTGGATGCCGAGCACATCCTGCTGTTCGATCAGCGTCAACATGGATTTTCCCTGGCCGAACAGATGATATTTGCGAAACAGGCCATGAACGGCTTCGCGCAGCTCCTGATCCGCTTCGGAAGGATTAGCAGGCATGGCATGAACAGGCATACGGATCGTCAATCTATAGCCGTAACCGCGCACGGTTTCGATCATCACCTCTTCCCAGTCCCTTAACCTTTTACGCAGGCGATAGACATGGTCGTCCACGGTGCGCTCCACTGGATACTCCAGCGGCCATACCCGGTCAAGCAGCTGGCTGCGCGTAAACGCCTTTTCCTTGTTTTCGTAGAGAAAGCGGAGCAGCGCAAACTCCTTGGCCAACAGGCGAATGGATTCGGTACGGCGCGTTACGGTATATGATCCTTCGTCAAATTGCAATGACATGCACAGCGCCTCCTAATATATGCCGTCATCCCATAGGGATTTTCATAAAATGTATACTCCATTATAGCCGTGCATCGCACAGTCTGCACAAAAACCCCTTTTGCAGAAATGCAAAAGGGGGAATCACCGCTGCAGCAGAGCTGCAATCGGCATCATTTTTGATTGTTGCGTTTTTGGGATTAACCCAGCACCACGCGGTCATCGGCCAGCGTTTTGCCGCTGATCCGCTCGAATTCGCCCAGCAGCTCGGGTACGGTCAGCGTGCGCTTGCGCTCTTCGCTTACATCCAGAATGATGCGGCCCTTATCCATCATGATCAGGCGGTTGCCAAGACGAATGGCCTGCTCCATGTTGTGGGTAACCATCAAGGTGGTCAGCCGCATCTCGCGCACCAGCGTTTCGGTCAGCTCCGTAATCAGTTCGGCACGGGCCGGGTCCAGAGCCGCCGTATGTTCATCCAGCAGCAAAATTTGCGGCTGGGTAAACGTCGCCATCAACAGGCTGAGCGCTTGACGTTCGCCGCCGGACAACAGCCCTACTTTGGCGTTCGGGCGTTTGTCCAGACCGATGCCCAGCTTCACCAGCTGCGCGTTGAACAGCTCGCGTTTGGCCCGAGTGACGCCGAAGCTGAGTCCACGCCCTTTTCCCCGTTTATAGGCCATCGCCATGTTTTCCTCGATCGTCATATGCGGAGCGGTTCCTGCCATCGGGTCCTGGAACACCCGGCCGATCCAGCTGCTGCGACGATGCTCCGGCAAATGTTTGATGGAGCGTTCGTTGATTCGCACATCTCCCGTATCGGGCTTCATGACACCCGAGATGATGTTCATCAAGGTCGATTTCCCCGCGCCGTTACTGCCGATCACCGTGACGAAATCGCCGGGTTTCATCGTCAGGTTCACGCCAACCAGCGCGGTCTTCTCGTCGGTCGTACCCGGATTGAACAGCTTCGTTACTTGTGAAATCTCCAGCATGTCACATGCCCCCCTTCATCTGCTGACCCGATCCCTGCATCAGTTCTTGGGTACGCATGCGGGCGAGCCGCTTTTGCTTCATTGAACGGCGCATCGTCGGAATGACCAATGCGATGATCACGATGACGGCGGTGATCAGCTTCAGATCGGACGTATCGAACCAATCGACCTGCAGCGCCAAGGCAACCACGACGCGATAAATAATCGAGCCCACAACCGCGGCAAGGGTAGCCCAGAAAATAGTGCGCGCCCCCAGGATCGCTTCACCGATAATGACCGAGGCCAAGCCGATCACGATCATGCCAATTCCCATCGTAATGTCGGCAAAACCGGATTGCTGCGCGATAAACGCTCCGGACAGCGCAACCAGCCCATTGGACAAGCTGACGCCAATGATCGTTGTCACGTCGGTGTTTGCACCAAAGCTGCGAATCATGCGTTTATTGTCGCCGGTTGCCCGCAGTGCGAGTCCGATGTCCGTTTTCATGAACAAGTCCAGCATGATCTTGAATACCAAAACGACAATGATGATAATAACCATGACATGCTCGCCCGAAAACGGATTGTCGATGCCCATGATGGATTTGTTCGGGGCACCGCCCAAAATGCGCATATTGATGGAATACAAGGCAATCATCATCAAAATCCCCGATAACAATCCGTTAATCTTGCCCTTGGTATGCAGCAACCCCGTGCAGGCCCCGGCAATCATTCCGCAAACCATAGCCACCAGGCAAGCCACCCATGACGAATAGCCATTGGAAATCATCACGGCCGCCACGGCCCCTCCTGTCGTGAAACTGCCGTCTACCGTAAGATCGGGAAAATCAAGAATCCGAAAGGTAATGTATACGCCAAGCGCCATAAGCGAGTATAACAACCCGAGCTCAATCGCTCCTTCAATGGCACCCCAGCTGATACTGAACATATTGCTTCCTCCCATCTGTAACCGAAACATCTGTCAATGCACTTCCACCCAACTTAGCGCTCTCACCGAATGGCAAACACCGATTCCGGATACTCGGCTCTACCGTTGTTTCCCTGTGAAACTTGTCGAAAAAAGGGAGGCGAACCCGTCTGAGCGTCCGCCTCGTATCTGACCCTCCGGAGCAAGTTCCGTCCGGTTATTGAATGATGTTTGCTGCCTGGTCCTTCACTTCGGCTTTCATTTCGTCCGTTACCGTGATGCCTTGCGCTTCAGCCGCTTTCAGGTTCAGGATCAGGTCCAGTTTGTCCGGTACGGTTACTTTCATTTCGCCCGGGTTGGTGCCGTTCTTCAGAATGTCGGCAGCCATCTCGCCAACCTGGTAGCCGTGATCGTAGTATTTGAAACCCACGGTGGCAAATGCGCCTTTTTCGACCGTATCGCGATCACTGGAGAAGAACGGAATTTTGTTCTGGTTTGCGGTTTGGATCATCGTATCCACCGCACTAACGACGGAGTTGTCCAACGTGATGTAGAACGCATCCACTTTGCCCACGAGCGAATCGGTAGCTTGTTTAACCTCGGACGTGTTTGTTACGGCCGCCTTCACCAGCTTGATGCCGTGCTTGGACAACGCCTTCTCCGCATTGTTTGCCATAACGACGGCGTTGGGTTCCCCTTCGTTGATGACCAAACCTACCGTTTTGATGTCAGTCAGGTATTTCGCGATGAAATCGGCCAATTGCACGATCGCTTCCGGGTTCGTGTCGGAAGCGCCTGTCACGTTGCTGCCCGGCTTGTCCAGATCCGTGACCAGTTTGGCTCCCAGCGGATCGGTTACCGCAGCAAACAGCAGCGGTTTATCTTTGACTTGTTGGGCCAATGCCAATGCAGACGGCGTTGCGATCCCCAGCACGAGATCATTTTTCGAGTCGCCGGCAATCTTCTGCGCGATGGACAGGTTGTTGGTGGAGTCACCCTGCGCGTTATTGTAATCGATCGTCAGGTTTTTGTTCTCTTCGATTCCCGCATCCTTCAATGCAGCGATGAATCCTTCACGAGTCGCGTCGAGCGACGGATGCTCCACGATTTGCGAAATGGCGATGCGGTACGATTTCTCGGTGCTTCCTTCGCTGGCATTGCCCGTTCCCTCGGAAGCGGTATTCGTACTACTGCCATTGTTGCCGCAGCCTGCGGCGACGATCATGGTTGCAGCCATCATCAGAGACATCCAGAACTTTTTTTTCATGTGATAACCCCTCTCTACCTTCTCAAATTTGTGAGCCTTGTCGCGATCAACCGAGTGATGCGACAAGGCGGGACAAAACGAACGCTTCAACGCATTGTTGCTTTGATCGACAAAAGTAGACAAATGCAGACTTTTCGCATGCGACTGAAGTCCATGGCCCGTGTGTGAATTTTGTGTTTCCCTAATATTAAGGTGAGTCCTCTTTCCCGTCAATGGTTGATGCGCTTCCAATTTTGTTTTTTCGCTCACACGTGAGAGGAAACATGACACACCAAAAAGCCATCCGTACAAATCTACGGACAGCTAAATACATCATTTAGTGCATGGAAAGAGATTGATGGGCTCTCTCCTCCTACCCCTAACGAACCTCTCGCACCTAATTCAGACGATTTCCGCCCTCCCAGCACCCTAACGAACCTCAGACACCTTATTGTAGGCAACATGAGAGATATAGATGACACGATGGTGAATAGCGTGCCTGAGATTCGTAACCACAAAAACTAGCGAAATCCACCCGAAATAAGACGCCTCAGGTTCGTTACAGCTAAATTGCAAACGCTTGGCCGATTAACAGGAAGCTGCCCGCAAGTTTCAATCCCCATAAGGGCCAAGCTCCGTCCATACAAAAAGGACTGCATTCCGGCAGCACCCCCTCTATGTGAAAGCCAGTTCTAACATGGCTTATTACAAGAGGGGAACGCCCCGGACAAAAACAGTCCCCGTTGTTCGTTTTATTCTCCCGACGCCTCACGTACCCGATAGGTGCATTTCTTGCCGCCGTCGGCGTAGCATTCCGTTCGTTCCACATCCGCTTGCAGCAGCGAACGGAACAGCTCCAGCTCGCAGCGGCAGGCCTGCTTGTGCACGCTGGCCACCTGTACGATCGGGCAGTTCAATTCGGTGATAACGTACGTGCCGTCTTCTTCCGCAGAAGAATCGGCCATATAACCGTTTGCGTTTTGAATGCGCGCCAGTTCCTCGACTCGTCCGGCCAGGTCCCGGCCTTCCATCTGCGGCATCCCGCTGCGCAGCAGCTTGTCGCGCCGGTTCTCGAACAGCGTGCCGATGATATCGCCGCCAACCGATTCGTTCAGCTCTTCCAGCAATTCCAGCGTAAGCGCCGGGTAGGATTTCGGAAAAAAACTGTCGCCTCGCGTCGTCAAATGGTACACGGAGGAAGGACGGCCAGCCGTCGCCCTCGCTTCGCGCACCTCGATTAGGCCGTCCTGCTCAAGCGCCGACAGATGGCGGCGAATCGCCATGCCGGTCAAACCCAGCTCCGCCGTCATTTCCCTGGCGGTTAACGTGCCTTGCCGTTTCAGCATGAACAAAATCCGTTCACGCGTCGTCATTTCATTTTCATGCTTCACGTGCAGCACCTGCTCTCAGGCTTATGCGTGTACGGGCGCTGCCTCCCGGCAGGCATCCGAGCAAAAGCGGTTATGCGTCTCTTCGCAATCCTCGCAGCATACGTGCTGCAGGTTGCAGGTTGGACAGTTGATATATCGGTCATGCGTCGTTCCGCAGTGGTAACAGCTTGCGATAACGATATCTTCATCCGTACGGTTAATCGGCACGGAGATGCGTTCGTCGAACACATAGCATTTGCCATCGAACAGACGGCCCTGCACCTCAGGGTCCTTACCATAGGTTACGATACCGCCCTCAAGCTGTGCCACATCCTGAAACCCTTCGTTGATCATGAAGCCGGTCAGCTTCTCGCAGCGAATGCCGCCAGTGCAGTACGTAATGATCTTTTTGTCTTTCATGTCGCCCAGATTCTCCCGAATCCACTCCGGAAATTCGCGGAACGACTCGACATCGGGACGGATGGCACCGCGGAAATGGCCGATTTCGTATTCGTAGTCATTGCGGCCATCGATGACGATGACGTCATCGCGCTGCAAATGCTCGTAGAATTCCTTCGGCGAGAGGCGTTTGCCGCTGACTTCGTTCGGGTCCAGCTCTTGATCCACGCGGAAAGTCACCAGCTCCGCCTTGTGGCGAACAAAGATTTTTTTGAACGCATGTTCTTCGACTTCATCGATCTTGAACACCATGTCGCTGAACAGCGGATTGGCATGCATGTCCTTCATGTATTGCTCGGTTTGTTCCCATGTTCCGGACACGGTGCCGTTGATGCCTTCGGAGGCAATCAGGATGCGGCCCTTGACGCCCAGATCCTTGCAGTATTGCAGATGTTCCTGTGTCAACGCCTCGGCGTCATCGATCTTCACGAACTTATAATATAAAAGCACGCGGTACGCGCTCTTGCACATGTGTATCACCTGTTCCTGTTTTTATATGATGAAAAAGAAAAAGAAACAGCCGCCCGAAACCATGTCTCGAACTGCTGTCCTTAGCTTCGACCTGTATTCCTGCCCTTTAGTTTATCGGAGCGCAATACCTTAGTCAATATTAATGTATAGAAAGGGATGCAAGTTATGGAAGTGACAAATACGATTCGATGGGGTCTCTTCATTTGATTCGCTGCAACCGATAAATATATCAGAGATGGAATAATTAAAATTTCATTCATTTTTGAGGGCGAATTCATTACACTGAACTCAGAACAAGAGAGCCCAATGGTTTCGCAGCACCGAATATTTGCATTAGTCAGTCAGGATTAACACATTCATCGAGAAAATGGAGTGAACTTTTGTGATCGCACAACGAATCAAAAGAGCGGGCATGCTGTCGCTTGTCTTTCTGCTTGCCATAAGCGGGCTTTCATCGGTCCTTCCCGTCACCCCTCGTGCCCACGCGGCGGCAGCAGAACCTCTTCTTGGAGAAATCAGGCTGTTCCCCTACGATGCTGCGCCTAACGGATGGGTGCCGGCCGAAGGCCAACTGCTCGCAATTTCTTCCAACACCGAGTTATTTTCCTTGCTGGGAGCCAATTACGGCGTGGGTGACAATCAGACATTCGTTTTACCGAATTTGTCCAACCAGGCTCCGGGAGGGACCAGATATTATATCGCCACAAACGGCATTTTTCCATCAAGAGAAGAAGGAAGCGGCATAGCCAATGCCGTCCTGGGCGAAATTCGCTTGTTCCCTTACTATTTTTCGCCTTCCGGCTGGCTGACGGCAGAAGGGCAGACCTTAGAGATTGCCAGTTTCCCGTCGCTTTATTCCCTGATCGGCAAGAAATACGGCGGAGATGGAGAAACTACGTTCCAGCTTCCTAACTTGCCGACTAATGAGCAAACCCCGCTTCATTATGCGATTTTCACAAATAGCACCTACTCCCCACTAACTGGCGGAACAGGGGACGAATACATGGGCGAGATTATTCCGATGCCCGTGCAAGTGAGCAATCCGGAATGGATTCAAGCCGATGGAACGCTGTTGACGATCAATGCCAATCGGGCTCTATTCGACCTGCTCGGAAACCGGTACGGCGGGGATGGAATGACTGGGTTCAATATTCCCGACCTCACCGGCGACCCGTCTGGTATCATTTATTATATTTCCAAGGTAGGCGCTTCCCCGATCGGTGATCGGGCGTTGGCCAATAACGATCAATACTTAACCAATGGGGGCACGACTCTAACCGTTGCGTCACCAGGGGTTCTCGCCAACGATATCAACGTTTCAACGGCAAGACTGATCAATTCCCCAACGAACGGGGCAATTACGTTAAATTCGAACGGGGCTTTTATGTATACGCCGAATATCGGTTTTTCTGGCAATGACCGTTTCCAGTATATTGGCAGCGGCAGCATAGGCGACAGCAACGCGGCAACAGTCACGATCACCGTTACCGCGACAAATAAACCGGTCATTACCGGAGTGAATGACCAAACGACCTACAACGGTCCGGTTACGCCTACGTTTGACGGCGGCACCGCACTGTTAAACGGTTCTCCTTTTACAAGCGGTACCTCCATCACCGGTGAGGGCAGCTACACCTTGGCGGTCACCAACAATGCCGGCACCACAACCGTGCATTTTGTCATCGACAGCACCCCTCCTGTCGTCATAGGGGTTGCTGATGATGCCGTCTATGAGACAGCGCCAACCATTGCCTTTAACGAGGGGACTGCCACGCTGGACGGTTCTCCATTTGCCAGCGGTGGAACGGTAAGCCGCGAAGGAACACATGTCCTGGTCGTAACCGACGCCGCAGGTAACACAACGACAGTCGCGTTCAAATACTATGCGCCGCGAACCGTCACCTTTGTCAGCAGCGGGGGTACAAGTACCCCTGCCCAAAGCGTTCGCTATGCGAGCAGGTTGGCGGAGCCCGACGCCCCATCCCGCACCGGGTACACCTTTGCCGGTTGGTTCACCGATTCGGAACTGACGCAAGCGTTTGATTTCGACAACACGACGATTACCAGCGACCTGACGCTGTACGCCAAGTGGACAATCCACTCCTTCAACGTGCAGTTCAACACCAACGGCGGCTCGGCGGTCGACGGACAGCAGGTCGATTACAACGACTTCGCTCATCGACCCGACGCCCCTTCACGCACCGGATATACCTTTGAAGGCTGGTTCACCGATTCGGAACTGACGCAAGCGTTTGATTTCGATAACACGGTGATTACCGACAACCTGACGCTGTACGCCAAGTGGACAATCCACTCCTTCAACGTGCAGTTCAACACCAACGGCGGTTCGGCGGTCGGCGGACAGCAGGTCGATTACAACGCATTGGCTCATCGACCCGACACGCCTTCACGCACCGGATATACCTTTGAAGGCTGGTTTACCGATTCGGAACTGACGCAAGCGTTTGATTTCGACAACACGGTGATTACCGACAACCTGACGCTGTACGCCAAGTGGACAATCCACTCCTTCAACGTGCAGTTCAACACCAA
>NZ_JAVYAE020000010.1:0-41274 GCF_032334105.1 Paenibacillus hubeiensis | reverse complement strand
GCCTTCACGCACCGGATATACCTTTGAAGGCTGGTTTACCGATTCGGAACTGACGCAAGCGTTTGATTTCGACAACATGCCGATCACCGACAACCTTACGCTGTACGCCAAATGGGCAGCAATTCCCGCGGAAAATACTGGCGGGGAGTCCGGTGGAGGATCAGAAGGCGGAGGCAGCAGCGGTTCCGGCAGTTCCGGCGGTTCGGGTAATTCGGACAGTTCTGGCGGTTCGAGCAGTTCGGGCAGCTCCGGCTCCGTTTCCACCCCAGGTCCCTCCGACGCAGCCGTCTCTACCGATGGACGTCTGACTCTTGCCGCAGGGCAGCCAGGGCGGATAAGCCTCGGACCAGCAATAACGATGAATATTCCCAAAGGTGCCTCACCGCATGCAATGGTCATATCCATCAACAAGCTTGCCGATCCCGAAGCTTTGCTGACCAATCAGAAACGTTTGCTCAGTCCCGTGTACGAGCTGTTGAAGGACTTCCCCGATCATTTCAGCGTGCCCGTAAACCTGGACATGGCATTCGACACCGCTTTGCTGGCAAGCAATGAACGGGCAGAAATCATGTATTTCGACGAACGGCAGAAGATATGGACGCCTGCGGGAGCTTCAAGCACTCAGGGCTCGCGCATTCAGGTCAATGTGGATCATTTCACCAAATTCGCTGTATTTGCCGTCGCCCAGCCCGAACAACCAGAACCCGCATCATTCCGGGATATCAAGGGACATTGGGCAGAAAATATCATCATTCAAGCCGTGCGCGAAGGAATCGTCAAGGGTTACAGCGATGGCAGCTTCAAACCCGGAAAGGCCGTGACCCGGGCGGAATTCGTCGTTATGCTGATGAACCGTCTACAGCTCCAATCTGATGGTGCCACGGCACATTTCACGGATAACGAGGAGATTGGGTCGTGGGCGCAATCTGCCGTAGCACAAGCCGGAAGCCTGGGCTACATCCAAGGCGACGCAAGCGGCGCGTTCCGCCCGCAAGACCCGATCACTCGGGCTGAGATGGCCGTAATCGTGACCAATGTATTGGGCGCCGAAACGTCAGGGAATGCAGCGACTACGTTCGCGGACGATGCAAGCATCCCGGCATGGGCAAGGACGGCCGTTGCCTCCATGCAACGAGACGGCCTCCTATCAGGCAGAAGTAATAACGAATTTGCCCCAGCGGCAAACGCCACTCGGGCAGAAGCGCTGAACGTATTGATGCAGATCAACCTCCCATAAGCGCGCTGATGCGCAGAACCGGAAAAGAGCCTCGTGTTTCGATGTCAATCCAATCGAAACACAAGGCTCTTCTGCATGGGCCGCCCAATCACTCCGAAATCGTAATGATCGAGGTGACGAAACGGTACGAATCATTTTCGAGCACGGACTGAGACAGCAGAATCCGATTGCCCTCCGGACTCCAGCTCAGCGGATCGGAGACGTTGTCCATGTCGGCGGAAATCTGGAATTGCTCTCCGGATTCCGTGTTGGACACGAACAGTCCTTTCTCGTTGTCGTTGTCCGAATTGATCGTATAGGCGATCTTCGAATCATCGCCGGACCAGCTTGTGCCGAAAATTTGGGTACCGCGCGCAAGCGTAGCCTTCTCATTGCCTTCCAGGTCAGTAAGCACCAGCGCCCGTTTCGTGTCGGCGGTTTTTTTCACGATGGCGAGCCTTGAGCCATCCGTGGACGGGATTACCCATTCCACGCTTTTCAGCAGCTGCTTCACTTCACCCGTCGCCGTATCCACCGAATTCAACTGGCCATCCTCACCCGTAATGTAATACACGAGGCTGCCCGAAGCCGCAATGCTGCGTGTATTGAAGCTTCCCGTCTCCACCAGCACTTTGGTATCCCCGTTCACGCTCGCCGAAATCAGCTGGCCCTGCATGTTCGGAAATACGACGTGATCGTTGTCCAGCCACGCTCCTTCGCCTACAAAACCTTCATCATCCCCTGTTGGCACCGTCTCTCCGCTGTGCAGGTTCAAAATGAACCCTTTGCCTGTCGCCTCCTGAGGCTCGCGGTAGAATACATGCTGACTGTCCGGCGACACCAGCGGTGCGCCCAAGCTCACTTCGCTTTCTTTCACCGGCGTATCGCTGGCCTTCGCCAAATCGTACATGTACAGATTGTGCGGATAACGCTGCTGGCCTTCGACGTTGACCGGTTTTAAGGATTTGTTCTCTTTATCCGTCAAAATCAGTTCATTGTTCAGCCACGCCACCCCGCGCATATTTTGCAGCTTGTCGATCTTCTCCAGTTTGAAGCTCTGATATACCGATGTATTCGTATTGTCTTTAACCGTAATGTCCGTTCCCGAGCCAACATTCGTGCTGCCGCCCGACGTTCCCGCCCCGCATGCCGTTGCCGACAACAGCGCCATCGCCCCAAGCGTGCCCAAGGCCGCCTTCTTCCAATCCATGATGTCCCCCCCTGATTTGCTTTTCTAGGACCAAGCATACCTTTCCGATACTTCGAAAGTTAATCCGAGTTGTTTCCAACTTGTAAACTTGCGTCCGCCAACGGAAAAACCAATTCAAAGGTCGTCCCTTCCTCGTTCTGGTCGCCATTCGGCAACAGCCGGATCGCACCGCCCTGCTTCTCGACAAACTGTTTGACGAGGGATAGCCCGAGCCCTGTGCCCCCGGATTGCCTTGCCCTGTCTTTGTTGACCGTATAAAACGGCTCGAAAATTTTCTCGCGCGCCTCCTTCGGAATGGGGGCTCCCGAGTTGAAAATGCGAATGACCGCCTCACGTTCCTTGATTCGCGGCCCGCCGTCGATCCGGATTACCCCGCCGGGCTCGTTATATTTGATCGCATTGTCCAGCAGATTGATGAAAATGTGCATCAGGCTCTCCCGATCGCTGCGGATCGTTGCAGGCTGTACGTCCAGCTCCATGCGCAAGACGAACTTCTCCGCCTTGCCGCGCATCCGGCCGCAGGCATCTTCAAGCAGTGCACGAATTTCCACATCTTCTGCCTGGTTCTCGAAATCGTATTTTTCGAGCGCGGACAGGTGCAGCACCTTTTCCACCATTTCGTACAACCGCTCGGTTTCTTTGCCGATGTTGTTCGTTGCGTCGTCCAACAGTTGGGGATCGTCCTTGTACATATCCAACAGCTCGACATACGCCTTAATGGAGGTTAGCGGCGTCTTGAACTCATGGCTGATGTTGCCGATATACTGCTTCTGCTGCTGTTCCAGCGCCTGCAGCTTCTCGATGGCCAGCTTGAGCTTGCGTTGTTCTTCGTCCATGGCCGCGATATTTTGCTGGATGGACGTGCTCATGTAATAGATCCCCTGGCCCAGATCCCCCAATTCGTCCTTGCGATTCACCGGCGATGCGGAGATATAGTTCCCTTCCCGAATGGAATCGGCTGACGACTTCAGCCTTGTGATCGCTACGGCGAACCGGTTGTAGAACAAGTAACCCAAGCCGAAGCTGAGCGCCACAACCACGATTCCTGCCCATATGAACAACTGCCGGATTCGGGCGTAGAACTCATGGTAGCTTGCGACGGAATACTGGATCTGCACGGCGCCCATCTGGCCTTCCGGGCCGTCGAGCGGCGCTACGTACAGCATCGTATCTCCCTGCTCGTGATAAGCGATTTTATTGTTCAAAGCATAGCTCAACAGTTCCCCGGCATCTGCGCGATCCCCGGCCATGATGGATGAACCGACTTGCCGCGCATTCAGGTCATATAGGGTAATGGGCAGCCCGGTTGAATTGGCCAGCTCCTGGGCGAGCCTGCGGCCGCTCTGCTGCAGAAAAGCCGACGGCTCCATCCGGACCGCTTCCGTATAATAAGATTGCCTTACGTTCAAATTGACCAAACGCGTCTGCTGCGACAAAATGCCCTCGATCTGGGCCTGCTGATTACGCTCGATGCCGCGCAGCACCAGATAACTCAGCACAACTACCGTCAAGATCAGAAGCACGGCCAGAAAACCGCTAAACTTCAGCTTGATGCCGGCTCTCATGATGCTCCGCCCGCTTCCGGTGCGGACGCCTTGTATCCGATGCCGTAGACGGTTTGCAGCTTGCGTTGATCCGTATCGCCGATCTTTTTGCGCAGCCGCTGGATATGGATGTCCACCGTCCGGGTTCCGCCCGCGTACTCCATTCCCCACACCTGGTCAAGCAGGTCGTCCCGCGTATAAACACGTTCCGGATGGGACATCAGGATGGCGAGCAGATCGAATTCCTTCGGCGTGAGCTCTACCCGTTCCCCACCCAGCGTCACGGTGCGATGCGCCACGTGAATGCGCAGGTTGCCGTTAATAAGAACCTGTTTTGCATCCTCTGCCGGAGCAGGAGCGGCACTCTTCTCCACACGACGCATCAACGCCTTCACGCGGGCAAGCAATTCCCGAATTTCGAACGGCTTGGTCATATAATCGTCGGCGCCCATCTCCAGACCGACGATCTTGTCGACGATGTCGTTTTTGACAGTAAGCAGGATGATGCCGATATCCTCCCGATCCTCCAGCCTGCGGCATACGCCATACCCGTCCAGTTTGGGCATCATCACGTCCAGAATCATGACCCGCGGGTGGAATGAAGCGACTTTAAGGAGCGCCTCTTCCCCGTCATTTGCCGTTTCCACCTCATACCCTTCGCGCCGCAGCGCATAAGAAATGGCACTGACGATGCTGGATTCATCATCGACCACAAGCACTCTTTTGTTCATATCCATATCATCCTTTGCTGCGATGTCATCAAACGCTTTCTGCATCTATGTTAACAAGGAGCTGCGGATTCGCCAACAATACCGGTCGTTCCTCCCCGAAAAGGGATTTTCCATTTTGCGGGACAATGGTCGACGCCGCGGGCAGTAAGGACCTGCTTGTAATTTACGTTGATCCTCCCATTTCTAATCATTGGCATGGAAAAAAGAGCCTCTCCGATACTCGGAAAGACTCTGAATAAGCAGATAAACCGATGCCGCGCTGCGTTCGACGTAAAGGACTTCATGACCCTCGTTATCCAGCTGCCCGCATGTATTGCATACACGTACGAATTCTATCCCTATTCCTCAAAAGACAAATTCGTCGGTTCATCCAGCATCTCGTACTCCATGCTCATGTGTGTAAGCGGTGTGCTCGGATCGACCTCCTCGAAGCGGAAGCTGTCCACCCATACCTTGCCCGGGCCGCTCAGAATCACGCCAAACGATATGACGGCGCTGCCTTCTGGCACGTCCAGCACGATGCTGTACTGGTTCCATGGCTGCGTGCCGAGAATCGCACGATCATGCATGTTATCGAACTGCAGCACATCCTGCGCATGATTGTCCACGCGCATCCACAGGCTCGCAAATCCCTCTACCTTCTCGGTCCTCACGAAGCCCGTCAGCTTCATCCGCTTGCCGATGTACTTGTCCGCCTTGAACTGCTGCATCATCGTGGCAAATTCACCATCTCCCATCGGTGTCACCGCTTTTAAATATCCCGACGATGTTCCCTGGTGGACTACGGTCGGATCGATGCCCATCTCGTAATTTTGCGGATTGCTGCCTGTCAGTATCCAGCCTTTTACCTTCGTTGATTGGTTCATGCTTATTTCTCCTCCTCTGGTTCTGAATTTGAACAATTTCAGATCAAACAGCTTGCGAAATCGCCCTGGCGGCATGCCGTATATCTTTTTGAACGCACGGGTGAACGCTTCCTGACTCTCGAATCCGCACTCGAACGATATGTCCAGAATGCCCATGTCGGTACTTCTCAGCAGCGTGGACGCCTGGCTCATTCGGCGGTGGCGAATGTAATCCGTTACCGTCATGCCTACTTCCTTCCGGAATACACGATGATAATGGTACGGCGACAGCCCCGCTTCAGCGGCAATCTCCTCAAGCCCGAGCGGCTCATGCAGCCGGGTTTCGATCAAATACAGACTTTGTCCGATCATGGTGCTATAACGGCTCAAGCTTGTAACAGCCCCCTTCCATATCCTTACTATACGGGAAGGCACGTTTCACGTTTTGATCATTTTTGCGGAAAATGAAACAAGGAACAGGGTTCCACCCTCAACAAAAAACCGACCAAAGGAACGTTATTCCCTTGATCGGTGATGGTTGATCGCTAACTATCGCAGCGTCCGCTGTCCTAAACGGCAGGAACGGTCTGCGGAACATTTTCATCCTCGTCATGGTCCACAAGTCCATGCTTCTCCCATTTGCGGCTTTTCCAGCGGAAAAACATGATGAAGGCTCGCGTCCACTCGTCTGCGGCAATCGCCAGCCAGATCCCCGCAAGGCCCATGTTAAGCTGGAATACGAGCAGGTAACCGAGCGGCAAGCTCAGGCACACCATGGAGACCAGACCGATGTACACCGGAAACTTTGCATCCCCGGCAGCCCGCAGCGAGTTGATGATGACGATATTGGTCGTGCGCCCGGTTTCCAGCACAATGCTCAGCAGGATCACCTGCGCCGCAATGCGGATGACCTCCGGATTGTCCGTGAATATGCCCACGAGCGGCACACGGAAGGTGATGACCACCAAGTCGACCGCGATAGTGGCGATCATTGCCCATTTTACGCTTTTCCAAACGCGTTGGTAGGCACTCTCATGATCCTTTGCCCCGACGAACCGGCCGACCATGATCGCCGTACCCATGCCAATCGCCATGCTGAACAGGTAAATGTACGATGAAATGTTCGACGCATATTGTCGGGAAGCCAGCGCTTCCGCACCCAGAAACGTGGCGTAAAACAGGAAAACGAGCTGGCAAGAATGGTACATGATCTGCTCTACGGCAGAAGGAATGCCGATTTTCAAAATTTTCGCCACATAGTTTTTCGTGAATTGCAGGTAGAACTTGAATTCAACCCGTACTTCGGTAACCCGGTACAGCAGCCAGAAGAACAGGAGCAGGCACGTAAAACGGCTGATGACCGTCGAGATGGCCGCGCCCTCTACGCCCAGCGCCGGAGCGCCGAAATGGCCGAAGATCAGGATGTAGTTCAGAATGACGTGCATTACGTTCATCAGAACGGATACGTACATCGTTTCTTTCGTAAACCCGTACGTACGAATGATAGCGGCAAGCGAGTTGATCAATGCCTGCAGGAAAATAGCTCCCCCGACGATGTGCATGTACGACTTGGCGTACACAAGCACCTCGCCCTGCACGTTCATCTTTTCGAGCAGCAGTCCGCCAAACAGCAGGAACGCTCCGCTCAGCACTAAACCGATCAGAAGGTTAAGCGTAATCGCCATGCCCGTAATTTTGGACGCTTCAAGAAATTTCTTCGAACCGATATATTGGGCAACAACAATCGCTGCTCCGTTACCGATCACTTCGAGAATCAGGATGGCGATCGAGATAATCTGGTTGGACGCCCCGATCCCCGACACCGCATTGTCCGACACTGAACTGATCATTAGCGTATCGACCGTGCCCATCAGCATAAACAAAAATACTTCCAAAAAAATCGGCCAGGTCAACGCAAACAGATTCATTGATTTGCCTTGCTGCGGTGTCCCGGTCTCCGTAACGGCTGCACTCATGATGTCACCTCTTTAATTCCGTTGAAATGTTGGTCTTTCACTAATGACGACGCTGCAACAGTTAAAGATACTTATACAAACAAGGGGTATATTAGCACAACCTTTCTGAAAAAGCATCCGCTTTTACGAAAATAAATATTTTTATTTCAATAATATTGAAAATGTTTGAAAAAGCGCAGAAAAAGCCTGGACACATCTCATCCAGGCTTGCTTTGAAAGCGTCGGGTTCCATCTCCACGACGCTATTTATTTTACAGACCCTTGCGTAACCCCGGTAATGATCCATTTCTGCGCGAACAGATAGATGATGATCATCGGCAGCAGCGCCAGCAGGTATGACGCAAACGCCAGGTTAAAGTCGGTGTTGAACTGTCCTTGGAACACGTATTGCACGAGCGGCAGCGTATATTGCTTGGGATCGCTGATAATGATCAGCGGCAGCAGGAAGTCGTTGTACGTCGACAGGCAGGTCAGAATGCCCACCGTTGCGCTGATCGGCGCCATGAGCGGAAAGATGATCCGCCAGAACGTGCCCCAGGTGGTCGCACCGTCCACGAATGCCGCTTCCTCCAAAGCCACCGGAATGGACTTAATGTAACCGACATATACGAACACGTTGAATGCCAGTCCATAAACCGTGTGCAGGAAGGTCAGGCCCACCAGGTTTGTCATATCCAGCGAGGACGTCAGTTTGACGATCGGCAGCATGATGATCGGAAACGGAATGAACATCGCGCTGACGAAGTAGTAATACAGCCCTTTGAAAAATTTTCGTTTCTCCATGTTCCGCGCGATGGCGTAAGCCACCATCGAGTTCGTAAGCAGCGTGAGAATGACGGTGGATGCCGTCACCAGGGCACTGTTGCGGAACGCTTGGAAGAAGTTCGTCATGTCGATGGCGCTGGCGAAGTTCTCCCAGTGCAGCTCCGTCGGAAACGCGAAGACCGATTGGGCCATTTGCTCCGGATTTTTGAGCGCAATGGTCACCGTCATATAGAGCGGAAAGAGAATAAACAGCGTGCAGACAGCCACGATCAGCATGACCGGCCAGTTGGTGCGATTGCGGGTTCTCATCACAGATCCATCTCCCTTCTTTGCAGGAACCGGATTTGCAGAATCGAGATCACCGCAATGACGATGAAATAAATGACCGAGTTCGCTGACTGATATGCGTATTCGCCGCCTTCGAATCCTCCCGTATAGATCAGGTGCGAGATCGACTGCGTCGCCCGGCCTGGTCCGCCGTTCGTGAGCGCGACGATCTGGTCGAACACCATGAGCGAGTTTTTCATCGCCAGCACCATATTGATCGTGAAGAACGGGGCAATCAGCGGGAAGGTGATGCTCCAGAATTCGCGCCATTTCCCGGCACCGTCAAGGTTGGACGCCTCATATAGCGTACTCGGGATCGTCTGCAGTCCGGCTAAATACAGAATCGTGTTGAGCGCGACCGATTGCCATACCGCCACGATGACGATCCCGATCCAAGCCATGCTTTCGCTGCCCAGAATATTCGTCGATAATGCGTTGATGCCCAGGTTCTGGCCCCAGATCGGGAACACGTTCGAAAACAGGTAATTGAATATGTAACCTACGATCAGCACGCTCAGAATGTTCGGCAGAAAGTAGATGCCCCGGAAAAAGTTGCGGAACTTGATCTTTGCATTCAGGCCGAGGGCAATCAGCAGGCTGAGGACGTTCGTCAGGATCGTGACCACGATCGCGAACTTAAACGTGAACCAGTATGCATGGCCCACATTGTCGTCCTGGAAAAGATAGAAATAATTTTTGAATCCGACGAAATCGTAGCTTTTGCCGAATCCGTTATAGTTCGTGAAGGAATAATAGATCCCCTGGAGGGCCGGCAGCGTCATGAACACAAAAAACAATACCACCGCCGGGACCGTCATCCAGTAAAAGGGTGCGATACGTCTGTTCATACTCCATCCTCCTTACGCAGCGTATCCCGGCTTAACGCCGGTTCGCCACCTTGTCCCATTCTTTGTCGAGTGTGTCGAGATATCGGTCGATGTCTTGGTTCTGCAAAAAGGACTGCACGATGGAATTCAGCTGCACCGCAGCCGGAATGTAGTGGTCCGCAAAATCGATGACCCTGCCCTGCTCGATGTATGGCATGAGCTCCTGCACGGCCGGATCGTCCTGCTTGACGCCCTTTACGGCGGAGAAGAGCGTTTGCTCGTCAATGTATTTGCCGATGTTTTCCGGTTTCAGCAGAAAAGCAATAAATTGCTCGGCCTGCTCCTTGTGCGGCGTATCCGCCGAAATCGTGAACAGGGAATCGATGCCGTTCACCAGCTTGATTTGGCTCGGATCATTGCCCGTCGGGAAGGGGAAGAAACCGATGTCGACGTTGGGATTGGCTTTGCGGATCTCGGAAATCGCCCAGGTTCCCTGGATGTACATATAAGCCTCGCCGTTCGCGAATGCCCTGTTTCCGTCGGAATACCCCTTGCCGAAGTTGTCGCCATGGCCGTAATTCATCAGCCTCAGCTGCTTCTCGGCCACCTCCTGGTACTTTTCCTTAAAGGTCACCTTGTTCTCCCGGCGTTCCAGGAAAAAATCGATGCCCACCAGGTTCGGCGCCAGGGCGTTGAACGGCAGGTTCGTTTGCCAGTCGTCTTTATACGTAAAGTAAAACGGGATCTTTCCCGCATCCTTGATCTTTTGCGCGGTCGCGATCAGCTCGTCCCACGTTTTGGGAACGTCCAATCCCGTTTCTTTGAAGAGTGTCTTGTTGTACATGATGCCGTTGGCGTTGGTTGCGTAAGGGATGCCTGTCACCTTGTCCATACCCGTGACGTCCTTAAGCATTTGTATGTAATTCGGATCGATCGTTTCCAGCAGCGGGCTGTTCGTCAGGTCGGCGAATATGCCGCTTTGGGCCAAAATCGAGTACGTGTCCGTCGCACCCATCGCCATAATGTCGGGCACGTCGTTTTTGACGACCCGCGTCTTCAGCACCGTTTCTGCATCCGGCGGATTGATCTGGGTAACCTGAATATCGGGATGCGCCTCGTTAAACGCATTGATCAATTCGTCAAAGGTGCCCTTCGCTTCCGGTTTGTTCTGGAAAAACTCAAGCTGCACCTTGCCGCCGGCGGACTCCCCGCTTGATGTGCAGGCAGACAATAACGCAGCCAAGACGCCGCATAGCAGCATGATTCCAAGCGATTTGGTTAGCGTCTTTCTCATGTTGTACCTCCCTCGCCTTGTTGATATATGTACAGATATACCCACTCCGTTCGTGAAATAACCATACCCTTAATCCAAGCAGGCACTCCAAGCATGGTGGTCCTTTACTTTTTATCTAAAACGGTTTCGATCCGTTTGAACCAAATGGCATGGAGCCCTGTCCATGATTCGGCAGCGTATTATGCCTTACGAGGGCGACCTTTCACGCATAACAAAAAACCGCGTCCCGTGAAAGGAGGTTTAATCCCTCATCCACGAAACACGGTATTTGTTTGAACAGCTTCTATGCAAAAGCAAACCTCACACGCTGCGGGAGCAGCCCCTCGCAGCGTTTTGATCCATTAAAATTTCGGCAGCGAGTTGCGCAAACGCTTCTCGCGGTAATTGCGGAAAGCGCGAACGAGCATGCCCAACACCAGCAGCACCACGCCAACGTTGATCGCAACGTCCGCCAGATTGAGAATGCCGCGTCCGGAAGGAAAGACGAGAAAGTCCGTCACCTTCCCATATACGAAGCGGTCGATGGCATTGCCCAGCGCGCCGCCAACCATGAACCCGGCCCCCGCATTCATCAGCAGGCCGCGAATTTCCCCCTTTTTCCGGTAATACAGCACACCTGCCACGAACAGAATGGCAATGATGCCGAACAATCTGGCATTCCCCTGAAACATGCTGCCTGCCATGCCGCTATTCTCGTAATGGTGCAGCTGCATGCCAGAGTTCCCCAGCCGCATGTTCTCGCCAACCTCCATGTACATCCGAACCGCCAATTTGGTGCCCTGATCCACCAGAGTGACCAGCAGCGTTATAAAATAAAAAAGCATCGTCATGTTCCTCCTGCCATACTATCGCTATACTCAGCCATATATCCAACCGTCTCAATGTATCGTTAACAGCCGTACGTGTGCCTCTACTGTACCACAGCACCAAGCCTGAAACCAAACGGATTCTCCCTCAAAAAAGGAAAACCTACCCGAATGCCGCAGCATTGGATAGGTTCTTCTGCTTTTGTTATTTTATTGCGGAAAGCACGTCCAGCAGCATGGACTTGAATTTGGGCCGATCGATCGCCTCGCAGACGCGCACGTTCGGCTCTTTGCCGAAACGCCCGTTGATGTCCACGACGCTGTATCCGCGCGTCAACTCGCCTGCCGCTTCCACGTCGACGTAGTACTTGCCGGACTTCGTCATCACCGATTCGTCGGCAGCGACAGCCATGAGCAGCGTATCGGGATGCGTCGTTCCATTCAGCTTATGTACCGCCTTGTTGAATTGCATGACCACCTTGTTGATGGCCGTGAAAAATTGGCTGCCTGCCGTATCCAGCGCCGCGATTTCGGCATGATCATCGTCATCCATGACGGAATATTCGGTGCACATTTCCCAGCCGACCATCGTCATGGGAATGCCGGAATGCAGCACGATTTTGGCCGCTTCGGGATCCACGTAGAAGTTGTATTCCGCCGCCGGCGTAATGTTGCCGAGCGCATTGTTCGTGCCGCCCATGATGTACAGGTGGGCGATCTCCGGTACGATGGTCGGGTCCTTCTGGATCGCCATCGCGATGTTCGTCAGCGGCGCAATGGCCAGCAGCGAAATTTCGCCCGGGTTCGCGTGCACCTTCTCGATGATGAAATCGACCGCATGGCCGGTCTCGGGACGCTGCACCGCTTTCGGGAAATGAGCGCCGCCCATGCCGTCGTCCCCATGGACGTCCTCTACCGTGCGATGTTGGGCTTTGCCGTATGCCAGCATCGGCCGTTCATGGCCTTTGTAGACCGGAACTTTGCCCCCTTTTCCTGCAACCTGCACGGTGTAAAGCGCATTTTCGACTTCCTGGTCGAACTGCACGTTGCCGCCGGTAATCGTAATGCCCTCCACCTGAAAATGATGCAATGCCGTCAGGATCGCAATCGTGTCGTCTCCTGCCGTATCCGTATCAATGATGACTTTTCTCATGCTGAATCTTCCTTTCCTTGATGTTCAACCATACCTTTTCTGGTTCATTTTACATCAAAAAAGTGCCAATGACGATGGAAACGCCGATGATGATCGAACGCAGCAGCTGAGCCACGGCCATATTGCCCTTGGCAATTTCGTCGCATACGCGCATTTTCGGAGTCAGGAAATCGAATATAATATAAACCAAGCACAGAATAATAATTCCCAATACCGACCAGATCAACATATCCAGCCAGGAATGCGTGGAGAAGGACACCATGCCCACGATAATGCACAGCCCGAGCAGCTTGCTTCCCATGTACATTCCCGCCGCCTCATTGCCTTTAGCGATCTCCTCGCTGTCGTTATAACGGGTCAGTCTGCTGAACGCAAAATACCCGCACACCAGCACCACCAGCAAAATGCCGATGCCTATCGCCACGTTCAGCAGGTTCACTCCCAAATTTTCCATTGCCGTTCATCCTCCTCATCATTCATCCGTTCATTTCACCAAGCTTACCGAAGCGGCGCAATAATAGGCCATATCCCCGGTCACCTTCTCGCCGATCCGCGGCAGCACGCCGGCAAACCGTCCGCCGATCACAAATACGCCTGTCAGCAGATAACCGCTGTACCGCCCGTCTTCGGTCGCCATTTGCGCCCGTTCCATCGGGGCTAATTGCTGATAGATCTTGGGCTGGTTATCATAATACGCCGCGATTTCCGCATCGTCTTCATCCGCGGCATCCCCTTTGCTTGCAATGCACTCCTGCTGACGTTCCTGCAAGAAAGGGATGTGTTCTGTTCCGTGATTGGCACTTCCCGATGCAGGCTCCTCTCCGATCAACGAGGTGCCCCGCCCCTCGCGGCCCCAATAACTTTTGGCCACGTACGGGATCGATTGCAGCTCAAAAGGCCCGGATTCGAAATACGTCGGCAGCAGGTATTTTGAGATCACGGCCAGCTCCGCATCGTCGAACAGCCTGAAGCCGCAATACTCCGGCGTCTGCTCATTGCGTTCGTAGAGCGACCAGATCGCCGCCATGAATCCCTTGCTCTGCATCAGCACATGCTGGGCAGGGTTCATCAGGCCGAGGCGGCCCTCCTGCACCAGCTCCAGCAAAGCTGCGCCGATGTCCACACCCGTTTCTTCGTCGCGATCATCGATCAGATATTCCAGCGGATAAAGCCGGTACAACAGGTCGATCCGGCGGCCCTGATGATAGAGCGCCTCGCCAGGAACGATCTCCAGCTCTTCCAGCGGCGCGTAATGCACGTCGTACCCGGCCTCCCGGCACCTGTCCATCAGATATTGCGTGTTGGTGCGATCCTCCAGGTGGTCGCCGAACGACGTAAACGTTACCGTTCCCGTTAGCCCGCGTCGCGCGTACTCCTCCAGCCAGCTGCGGAAGCAAAGGCGGATGCATTCGTCCATATCTGCGGAAGGCGAGGCCAGAGCGGCGCTGCCGTCCGCCATGCCGACCAGAATGCCCTCAAGCACGGCGGCTTCCGGAATGCCGGTAGGCGTATCCGTATTGTTTTCGATGCATTTGAAGCCAGCCTCGCCGATGATCCAGTCCTGACGGGTAATTCCCCCAAGCACCATCTCCATGCGGGCGGCCGGCACAAGTCCGGGATGGATACCCAACTGCTGCACCAGAAAGCCGTCCGGCATGTAGCGCTGGATGAAGCGCAGCACTTTGCCGTAAATGCCTTGTACAGCCTCGGCAGCAACGCGCAGCTCCCGCAGCTCGTCTTCGTTGTACACCGTCAGCGCAGGCACGCAATATTGCTTGCCGTACATGCGATGGTACGGAATGTGGCGCCCCGCTTCGCCTGCAAATACCTCCTCATGGCTGAAGGGCAGCTCATGAATCTGCCTCATGCCGCTTATCCCCCCGAACCGCCAAAGAAGCTGCCGAAGCCGCTCGATTTGGACTTGGAGCTTGAGCTGGATTTGCTGTAGCCGCTCGATTTGCTGGTGCTGGAGGAAGATCCTCCATAATAATAATGCCCGCTGCTGGAGTCGTATTCGCAACCCGTGTCATATTCGGGATCGCATTCGTCGTCGCTGCTGCAGCCGGACAATGCGGCCGGGACGGCCAGCATCAGCGAGAAGGCGATCAGCTTCGCGCGCGATCCGGCTTTGGGTGCATCGCTTCGACCTTCGTCTGCCATTACAGATCAACCTCCTTTACGAAAATAACGACTTTCCTGCGATCCGTATCCAATACCGAATACACGATCTCATAGGTAACGCCTTGGCGAACCAAGTAATGGTCCAGCAGCGCTTCCGCCAGTTCCATCGTGTACGACACGTTGGTACCGGGATCGAACTCCTGAAAAGCCCTTCCGTCCCAGCGCATGTATTCCGCACCGTACGTGGAGGACACCCTGCACATGGCAAGGGCAGCGTCCGCAATCGCCGCACCATACTCCGCAGGTTTCTGGCTCTCGTAATCCGCGACGTAGACGGCATGCTCCCGACCATCCTCGCATTCATTGGAGAGATGCGCCCACAGCCTGTTCTTCATCAGCGTAGCGTCGACCAGCTTGTGCACGAACAGCTCGTCGCGGGATAGCGACAACTGTTCCAATACGCCCGTTTCCATCCGCTTCTCATCCGACCAGTTCCGATAAGTCAATGCGTAATAAATAATGAGTCCTTCCCTTCTGTAAGCCCTGATGGAGCCGTTTCAAAATAATTACAAACGTATTTAACGCATGAGCAAGAAAAAAGTTACACACTTCTCCATGGAACTCAAAAAATCCCACCCTTGCGATAGACAAGGAAAATGCCGATCCAAGCCTGTTTAAAGAAATCACAATATCATTTAGCGAAATTTTTTGATTATATTATCGCTCGGAATGTCCTGTACATTAGAATCCGTCCACTGCATACAAAAAGCGATGGCGACGCCATCGCTTTCCAGTCATTTCGCTGCCGATGGCAGCATTGGACCTGTCTACAACTCGGCCCAACGCGCCAGCAGCTCATTGTGCTCGGAGGAACAGCGCTCCCGCTCGCTCCAAAGTCGGGCGAGCTCCTCGGTATCCGCAAGGGATTCCATCTGCCGGTCGAATTCCTGCATCTCCGCCTCCAGCGCGGCGATCTGCCGTTCCAGCTGCTCGGCCGTCATTTCGGGCTTTCCGCTGCGCGATGAAGCTGCGCCAGAACCGGCATCCAAGCGGGATGCAGAGGGAGAGACAGCGGTCCGCTCCGCATTACGGGCGGTTTTTCCCGGTCGCTCAGCAGCGTCTTTGGCTGAATGCTCCGCTTCTGCCCGGCGGTGCAGCTGCTCCGCCTTTTTCGTGCGGTAAGCTTCAAAGTCGCCGAGGTAGGCCGTCATCCGCCCGTTCTCCAGCTCCCATACGCGCGATGCCAGACGATTGACGAAATAACGGTCATGCGAGATCGCCAGCACGGTCCCATCGTAATCGGCGAGCGAATCTTCCAACGCTTCCCGGGACGCGATGTCCAGATGGTTGGTCGGTTCGTCCAGCAGCAGCACGTTCGGCTTCCGCTGCACAAGCAGAGCGAGCCGCAGCCGCGTCCATTCGCCGCCGGAGAGCTGCCCTACCGAACGGAAGACATCCGCTCCGTAGAACAGGTATCGCGCCAGAATGCCTCTTGCCTCCCCTTCCTCGACGCCTGCCTCCAACCGGAAATGCTCCAGCACGGTGAGCTTCGGATCGGCCGGCTCTTCCTGCTGGGCCAGGTATCCGACGTCCACCCGCGCCCCCCACTCCAGCTTGCCGGCACTAGGCTGCTCCTCGCCGAGCAGCAGCTTGAACAGCGTCGTTTTGCCGGAACCGTTGCGGCCGATTAAGGCGATTTTGTCGCCGTATTCAAGCAATCCGGACACGCCGTTCAAGATGGTGCGGCTGCCATAACATTTCTGCACGTCATCCAGCACGGCTACCCGCCGCCCTGTCCGATCTTCCGTGCGCATGTCGAAGTCGGCGTTGCGGCGCTCCAGCACGGGACGTTTCACCTTCTCCATCCGCTCCAGCGCTTTGCGCATGGAAGCCGCGCGGCGGAAAAATTTCTCATTGCCGCCGATCCGGCCCCATTCTTCGAGCTGGCGGATCGTCTCCTTCATCTTTTTGATCACCTTCTGCTGTTCCTTGAATTCCTCGAACTGCTGCAGCAATCGACGCTCCTTGTCCTGCATGTAATCCGTATAACCGCCTGCCGACGCATGCGCTTCCCCGTCTTCCAACTCAATGGTGCGCGTCACCACCCGGTCGAGGAAATAACGGTCATGGGAGATCAGAACGATGGTTCCGTCGTACTCCTTGAGGAATTCCTCAAGCCACTCGACCCGCTCCAGATCCAGATGGTTGGTCGGCTCATCCAGCAGCAGCAGGTCCGGCCTGACGATCAGCTGGGAAGCCAGCACGACCCGGGTCTGCTCCCCGCCGGACAAGTCGCCGAATGTCCAGCCGTAATGCTCCTTCGCAATGTCCAGCCCGTCTGCAACCTGGTCGATTCGCGCATCCATCTCGTATCCGCCTTGCCGCTCGAACTGCTCCTGCAGCGAGGCGTACCGTTTCAACAGCTTCTCCAGCTGGTCGGCATCCCCCGCGCAATCGGGGTCGGACATTTGCTGCTCCAGTTCCTTCATGCGGGCACGGCAGTCCGTCAGCTCGCGGAATCCGAGGCTCAGCACATCGAGCACCGTGTAATCGTCCAGTCCCTCAGGGATTTGGGCCACGTAGCCGATCTTCGTATCCCTTTTTATGGTCAGTTGTCCCTCATCGGGCTGTGCCAGCCGGGCAAGCAGCCGCATCAAGGTCGTCTTGCCGCTGCCGTTGCGGCCGATCAGGGCAACCTTGTCTCCTTCCATAATTTCAAACGTAATGCCGTCCAGCACCAGATGTGCTCCGTAATATTGGGTCAATTGTTGCGCGCTAATCATCATCATTGTTAGGTTCCTCCTATGGTATGGAAGAGCCCGACCGCAACACAAAAAGAGCCGCAGGAGGTTAGCTCCGCGGCCCTTCAGAATTCAAGCGCAAATTATCGCTTATCGTCCGAATGAGGTCAAGGCAGGCATCTTCTCGCTATGGTTAACTTCCGTATATTCAAAAATGGACAGACTTCTCCCGTTGTACGGAAAAGTATGAACAATGCCAGCCATAGCGATCGGCAGCTGGCTAATACGGTTGTTGACCATCTCGTGATTCACCTGTCTTCACCTCCTTGTCATAATTATTGCCAATATATCATAGCATCATGGCGAACTGCAAGCCCGATTTTTTCAGCGACCTGTTCTGCGCCGATGCGTTACAACCAGCGCAATCACCACGGACACGAAGGAAAGCAGTCCCGAAGCCAGAATGGACATGCCCATCAAACCGTATCCAAGCCCGCTCCAGCCGCCGATGCGCGCACTGATCAGAATGATGGTACCCCCGCCCACGATCACGAATCCGGGCAAAACAAACTGAACCCACGTCAGCTTCCGACCCTGTAAACGATAGATGCTCCATCCGATCAGCAGTTGCACCGCGACCATCAGCAGCGTCCATAAGATCAGCACTCCCATACGTACTCCTCCTTGTTCGCGATCCTGCCTTAAACCGGTACCGCGGGGCCCGCTTGGCTAGTTCAGCCATTGCGAGAAAAACGCCTGATACCCCTCTTTCATGATCGTGCGCGAGAACGCGCCGAACGCATACTCCCGGTTATCCTCCGATACCTTACGCGGCGAGGCTGCCGCCATATTGACCAGCTCGAACCAATTGGCTTCGTTGCCTGCAAAGGCATGCGGGCCGCGAATGTGGCCGTAGCAGGCGTGCTCCGGTTTCACAACCAGCTTGCCCATGGCCATCGCTTCGGTCAGCGGCATCGCGAACGTATCGAAGGTCGAGCAGCTCCAATATACCTTGGCCGTGTTCATCAAGCTGAACACCTCGGCCTGCGTCAACGCAAACTTCAGCTTCACGTTGAGCGGAATGTCATACTTTTTCATGCTCTCCTCATAACGGCGGCCGCCGAATACCATGTATACGTCCTTGTCCGGGTTCTGCCGGGCATAGTCCAATACGAGGTCGGGACGCCGGTTGGCCTCGTCGCGGCCGATCCAGAGCACCCGGTTATGGACGACCTGATCCGGGTCGTAATGCCGGCGTGCAAGCTCTTCGTCGAAGCCGATCGGAATGACGTTGACGTCATGTACGCCGAACTGGCGATCCAGCTCTCTTTTTAGAAAATCGGTCTGCACAATCGCCTTGTCCACCATCGTGTAAAATGGTTTCATCATTTCGTATCCGGTCAGCGCCGGGTCGGGGAAGCTGTGCGGGAACAGCACGCTTTTGGGCAAAAACATGTTCAGGAAGGTAAAACCGGACACGGTATAAATGACATGCTCGATATGTTGACTGTAAATTTGGTCGAGCACGACGTCATAGTTCACCAAGTCGCCCTTCTCATGCTCATAGCCCGGAAGCCAGTCGTATCCGCTCACATGCCGCTCCGGCGAAATGAAGACGATCTCCACGCCCAGCTCCTGTCCGATCTGTTTCAGCCGCTCTGCAAACACGCGCGGGCCCTGTGCCTCCGCGAATTGGATTTTACGCATGATCAGTCCTACTTTATGCATACCTCATCCCCCTCATTCTATTCGCGTTCCGGACGTTCATGCGGGCCCGTAGTTTGGCCAAATAACGCTGCCGCACATTGGTTCAACGCTGCCGCCGTCTCCCGCCATTGATTCCGCAGCTGGTTCTCCGGCCAAACGCAGTGCTCCCGCCGCAAATCGCCTTCGATCAGCCTTAACATCCAAATGGAAAATACGAAGGCATACGCATGATACCACTGTACGAAAGAAGACCGCTTCACCCGCTCTGCCCGCTCGCCATGCCGCTCACGTCCATCCAGATACGCTTCCAGCACACGCTCCCGCAGTTCGGGCGACACCCTGCGCGGAAAAAGCGGATGCGACAAGTCGATCAGATGGTAGACGTCCCATAACGGGTTGTTCAAATGGGCATGCTCCCAGTCGATGATGACGGTCCGCCCCTCTGAAGCGGCAATGTTGCCTGGATGAAGGTCTCCATGGCAAAGGACGGGCGATAATGCTGCCGATGACAAACGAATCCAGACCGGGATGCGTTTCCATTGATCCACAGTCAGGTGAATACCCAGATTCGCCAGCATCTCGTTAACCGTTTGCCCTTGCTCCAACAACTCGTCCAGCATGCGATCCATTGGAGGCTTATGTCCATGGCGCGGAAGCCCGGCCCACTGCGCTGCAGGCAGCGAATGCCATCGGGCTATCTGCGCCGCAGCCGCAATCATTGTCTCCTCGCTGGAGTCATGCACCAGCCTGCCCAAGTCTTCATAGACGATCCAGCTTCGTTCAGGTGCGGTACCGGGCGAAGATGCCGCGATCAAGCGCGGGTAGATCGGCGGCAACGCGGGCAGCACATGCTCGGCCACCCACTGCTCTTTCCCATATTGGTCAGGATGGGTCAACGGTTTGAAAATATAACTGCATCCATCCGCACCGATGAACCGTTCGACGCATCGTCCGTTCCATCCCTGGTACAGCGTTTCCCGGCCCTTGACACGCCGCTCGTCCAGCTCCCCTTCGGTTGTAACCCATTGCTTCACTCGCAAATGTTCGTTCATCCGACACACCTTCCGTTCATATTCCGATCTGTCCTGCCATAGTTGTAATCATCATACTTTGAGCGCCTACCTGTCTGCAAGAATAAGCCAACCATCTTAACCCTTGCATTTTGGTTAGCGATCACTTACTATACAACCATGACAAACAAACCTCATGCTGACAGCAAAAAGAAAGATATTCTGAGAGCGGCCATGCGGCTCTTTGCGACCAAAGGCGTTGACGGCATTTCCGTCAAAGAGATCGGAGACGCTGCCGGGGTGACCGACGCGGCGATCTATAAACATTTCAAAAACAAGGATGCCGTCGCGCTCGAAGCGTTCACCCAATATTGCGCTGAATATACCGCCTTGATTGACGGATATGTCCGGCAGGAAGGGCCGGTTATGATGCGTTTCACCCAACTCATCACCGACGTGCTGCGGCTTCACGATGAAGACCCTTACGGGTTGCTGCTGATATCCCAGAACCACGAAATCTTTGCCGACATGGGCAGCAGCGACGATTACCGCCAGCCGCTCGACGCGCTCGCCGATTTGATCGAAGCAGGCATGCAGACCGGCGAGTTGCCGGAGCAGAATGCAAGGTTCACCGCCGTGCTCTTGATCGGTGCCGTAACCAGCATGGCTACGGCCAGCATGCAAGGCGAGCTGCCCCAGCAGCTTGCCCCATACGCAGCTGAAGCGGCGCAGCGATTGGGAGCCATGCTGACGGCCCAACCGAATTTCGGATGATAACCAAAGGAACAGGTCATTCATGGCCTTTTCTTATGCCTATAAGGTTAGTAAACATTAACTAAAATAATGGAACGGGAAGTGTTTGCCCATGAAAAACGTATTGATCATCGAGTCCAACCCGGTCACGAACAGTTTTAACGGCACGCTGGCGGAAGCCTATCGCAAAGGCGCCTTGGCAGCCGGGGCCGACGTGCGCGTCATTCATCTCAACGAAATGCGGTTTGACCCCAACCTTTCGGGAGGTTACCGTGACAAAATGCCGCTTGAACCCGATCTCCTGGAAGCGCAGGAGCTCATCAAGTGGGCAGAACACATCGTGTTTGTCTATCCGATCTGGTGGGGAGGTCCACCCGCGCTGCTGAAAGGGTTTCTGGACCGGATATTGCAGCCGGGATTCGGCTTCAAATATAAAAAGGGGAGCCCCTTGCCCGAACAGCTGCTTAAAGGCCGCACGGCCCGCCTGATTACAACGATGGACGGACCGCACTGGTACTTCAAGTTCATCCAAGGCCAGCCGGGCCACAACATGATGAAAAACTCCATTCTCCGCTTCTGCGGCATCAAACCGATCGGCATCACCGCGGTGGGCCAAGTGGGCAAGCTCTCGGCGGAACGCCGGCATTCTTGGGCCGGGAAAATAGAACGGCTCGGGCAGCGGGTGAGGTAGCCTCTCCGGCTCCGCCGCCGTGTTTTATTTTCATCCAGACGGACGGCATTCGCCCCACGCAAAAAATGCGGCCCCACAAAGGCCGCATTTCTCATTTTAGTTTGGCATGCGTTATCTTCTATAACTGAAGGAAAGCTTTTAGCGTCCGGTCGGATAGTCCAGGCAAGTATTCGTGCCCGTATTCGGGATACACCAGCAGCTCCTTCTCCGCGGCTATGCGGTTGTATGCCGCAAACTGGGTGGATGGCGGACAGACCGGATCGGCCAGCCCCGTGACGAACAGCACCTTTGCGCGAATACGGTCGGCCAGATTGGATATGTCGATGTACCCCAGCCTGCGAAACACCTCTCCCTCCCGCAGATGGTTCGGGTCGAACCAGCGGAAATAGTAGACGAGCTCCTCATAGGCTGATGTGGATGCCCCCAGCTCCCAGGCGCGCTTGTAGTCGGAGAGAAAGGGATAGACGGACACCGCCAGCTTCACGCGCGGTTCCAGTGCGGCACAGGCCGCGGCCAGCGCGCCTCCCTGCGAGCATCCGTATACGCCCACGCGGCCTTCATCCACGCCAGGCATCGCCATCAGAATGCGCACCGTCTGTACGGTATCGAGGAAAACCTGGCGGTAGTACAGCTTATCCGGGTCCGGATCGTCCAGGCCCCGAATAATCTGCCCGCGAATGGTCGTCCCCTTCACGGGCTGGTTATCCTCCGACAGGCCGCCCTGCCCCCGGCAATCCAGCGCCAGCACCGTCATGCCGTGGGCCGCATACGCGACCTTGTCGAACCAGTCGCCGCTGTCGCACGAGTATCCGTGAAACATGGCCATCGCTTGCCCTTGGTCAGCGGACGATCGGATCGGACGTGCCAGCTTGGCATGTACCCTTGCACCTCCCACCCCCGTAAAGTAGAGGTGGAAACATTCGGCCACCGGCGATTGGAATGATGCCGGCACCAGTTCATAGTCCAGCGGCTGGCGCTCCAGCTCCGCAAGCGCCCGTTCCCAATATACTTCGAAATCGTCCGGCTTCGGACTGCTTCCGCTGTAGGCTTTTAGTTGTTCCAAAGGCATATCGCCCATGCTGCTCACCCCTTCATGGTCAATCATCCCTGCCCGTCTGGACGGGAGCAAGAATCTCTCCCCCGCATCCGTTCGGGAAATTACAGGCGTCCTTCCTCTGTATCCCCGGGAATCACTTCGTTGGTTTCGATCACGTAGTTCACGATCTCGCCGACCGTTGTATACGCAACGCCGACATACGTATCTGCAGCGCCATAATAGATCGCGATCCTGCCGGACTCCGCATCATGCAGCGTGGCGCACGGGAATACCACATTGTCCACAAAACCCTGCTCCTCATACCATTGCTCCGGGGTCAGCACAAAGTTGGCGGAACGGTACTTCACCTTCGACGGCTCATCCAGATCCAGGAGGACGGCACCCATGCTGTACACGAAGCCGTTGCATGTGCCGGTAACGCCGTGGTAGAACATCAGCCAGCCCTCCGACGTTTCGATCGGAGCAGGACCGCCCCCGATTTTGACCGATTGCCACCAGCCTTGGCCCCCCTTGCTCATCACATGGCGATGTTTGCCCCAATACACCAAATCCGGACTTTCACTGAGGAAAATGTCACCAAACGGCGTGTGCCCGCTATCGCTGGGCCTGGACAGCATGACATAGTTATCGTTGATTTTGCGCGGGAACAGCACGCCGTTGCGATTGAACGGCAGCATCGGATTTTCGAGCCGCACAAACGTCTTGAAATCGTCCGTCCGGGCCAGTCCGAGAGCAGCGCCATAAAAGTCGGTGCACCAAATGATGTAGTAGGCGTCCTCAACCTTCACCAGCCGCGGGTCGTACGCATAGTTTGGCATGAAGGGCTCGCCTTTTTCGTCCACGAAGGCGATCCGTTCCTCCTCGATCGTCCAGCTCAACCCGTCTTCGCTTCTTCCCAGATGCAGGTGCGGACGGCCGTTGATCGTTTCGGCGCGGAACACGCCGATGAATTTGCCCTCGTATGGCACCACCGCGCTGTTGAAGACGCGGGCTACTCCCTTGGCCGGATTGCGCGGAATAACCGGGTTGGCGGAATGACGCCACACCGGACCCTCGAAGCCCTCCGGTTTATCCTCCCACGGCATGTTGGACAAGGCCTCGCCGACGATGCGAACTTCTTTCTTTTCGATGACAGTCATCGTATTGATCTCCCTTCATGTGAAATGATTTATCGATCCGACTATTTGACCGAACCTTGCGTGAAGCCGTTATAGATGTATTTCTGCAGCAGCAGGAAAATAATCACGGTAGGAATGATAGCGATCATGATGCCTGCGCTGATGACCTCCCATTGGGAGCCGAAAGGGCCCTTGAACTTGAAGAGAGCGGTCGAGATGACCTGCAAATCGGTTTTGGGCATGTACAGGAACGGCGTGTAGAAATCGTTATAGATGTTGACCCCTTTGACGATAATGACGGTCACGATGGCCGGCTTGAGCAGCGGCAAAATGATTCTCCAGTAAATGGTGAAGTAGGACGCCCCGTCCAGCATGGCCGACTCGTCCAGCGCCGTGGAGATCGAACCCAGAAATTGCAGGAAAATATATACGGCAATAATGTCGGTGCCCAGATACATGACGATGGCCGCCCAGCGCGTATTGAACAGCTCCAGCGCATTGATAATCTGGAAGGTGGCGACTTGCGTCGTTACGCTCGGAATGAGCGTCGCCAGCAGAAAGGCGGTCAGCATCACCTTTTTGCCCCGAAAGTTAAAACGGTCCAGAATGTAGGCGATCATGGAACCGGTGAGCGTTGCTCCAATGATGGAGATGACCAGAATGATCAGCGTGTTTTTGAAACCTGTAAGCATGTTGCCGTCCACGAACGCCTTCGTGTAATTGGCGAAGTTAAGCCAGTTCTCCGGCGGGGCCAGCGGGCTGCTCGTTGCGTATTCTCCGTTGGTTTTGAAGGAAGCGAACAGCACGACCACAATCGGGATCAAAGCGACCAATGCGGCGATGATGAGCGAGGCATACTTGAAAATGCCCGCGAGCGTATATTTGGCTTGTTGCATGTTCAGTCCTCCCCTTTAATGGCGATGCGCTGGATCATCGTTACTACGATGACGATCAGCAGCAGCACGACCGCCATAGCCGAAGCCAGCCCCAGCTTGCCGTATTTGAAGGCCAAATGTACCGTCTGGATCACAAACGTCATGCTTCCGTTGGAGCCGTCGGTCATGATATATGGAATATCGAACGCGCTAATGGCGCCGCTGATGGCCAAAATCAGATTAAGCTGCAAAATCTTGACGATGCTCGGCAGGATGATATGCCGGAACTGCTGCCAGCGATTGGCTCCGTCAATATCAGCCGCTTCGTACACATCTTTTTGAATGGAGGAGATCGCTCCAAGGAAAATAATGAAGTTGAAGCCCATATATCTCCACACCGACGCACTCGCCAGCGAAACGTTGATGATGTTCGGATTTCCGAGCCACAGCTGCGTATATTGACCGAGGCCAAGTGCGTTCAGCAATGTATCCAGCGTGCCGTCCGGCTTGAAGAAAAACAGGAAGATGAATCCGATCGCCACCCCGTTCAGCAGGTACGGGAAAAAGAGCACGCCCTTGAACAAATTTTTGCCTCGCAAATTGAAGCTCAGAATGGTGGCAAAATATAGAGCCAGCCCCATCTGCACAAACGTAGCCACGAAATAATAGGCACTGACGATGAATACTTTGAAATACTCCGGATCACTGAAGATGCGTGCGTAATTTTCGAAGCCGACATAGTCCATGCGCTTGCTGTATCCGTTCCAATCGGTGAAGCTGTACTTGAACATGTTGAACACGGGCAAGTAGGCGAAGGTAAACAAAAGTGCCAACGGCACGATGGAAAAAAGGATAATAATCAGTTTGCGTTGAGCCGAATAGCCCCAATCGGAAACCTTCAAGTATTTCATGCTCTCCACACCTCCCAGCGGATATCTCCGCTATTTGCAAAAACGTCGATTGAACGGCGTTCGGGAACATGCCGCCCGCCGCACGACTCCTGATCCAGACTGAAACGGCTTGCGATCCGGGTGTACGCTACCCGGCAAACGGAACCCGGCAGGCCCCGTTTCCCAGACAACTCCTTTTCTCTCTCACCGGATCGCAACGCCGACGGATGATTTACTTTGCGACTTCGGCACGCGCTTTGACCCACTTGTCGTTCAGGTCTTTCATGATGTCGTCATAGGTTTCGCTGCGATTGCCGATGGCGGCTTCGATGATGCGTTTCTTGAAGTCCGGCTGCCAAAGGCCGATTTCGCCTTCGTTGTCGATTTTGTCGATCAATCCTTCCTGCCCTTCCTTCGCCGGCGTCAACGTCGAAAATTTCACGTCGCTGTATTGCTTCAGGATCGGAGGCAGTTCCGCGCTCTTGTCGGCGCTCATGCCGCCGCCCTGCTCGACGGCATAATTGGATTTGGCCAGGAACCAGTCGATCCATGCCTTGGCGGCCGGTTTGTTCTCGCTGTTCACGTTCATGCCGATGTTGTAGTCCGCGGAGAGCGGCACGATGACCTCGCTTGCATTGGTCGGGAACGGCAGAAATCCGATGTCGTCCGGTTTGTCGGTAAGATCCTGAATCTGCGTGATGGCCCAAGAGCCAAGCGCCATCGTCGCGATTTTCCCATTCGCCAGATCCGCCTTGGAGCTCTCCCAATCGGTTGTTGTCGGATCTTTCTCGATCAGACCGTTCTTGGCGGCATCATACAGCACCTTGTACAGCTCGTAATGCGGCTGACCTGGCACGAAGTTATCATCGGTGTTCGGCTGTTCTACATTCACGTAATCGATGCTGCCGGCCACGGTAGGCAAATCCGATTCCCATTGGGTCAATGCCCAGCCTGATGCATAGTTCGTATAGAGCGGGATCGCATCGGTGTTGTTTTTGATGACTTGCAGAGCGGCCTGAAATTGCTCCGGCGTCTTCGGCAATTCGGCAATGCCCGCATCCTTGAAGACCTGTTTGTTATAAATGATGCCGGAGAACGTAATCACCGTCGGAATGCCGTACACCTTGCCGTCCACCATGCGTTCTTCGATGGCGGTGTATTTGTCCTTCAGCTCGTCGTACGTGCCAAGCGGCTCGAAGAAATCAGGAATATCCGCAATCGGCACACTGGTCGGAATCATGAGCACATCACCGTAATCCTTCGTGCTCATGCGAATCTTCACCTGACCCTCATAATCGGCCAATGCCTGAAAGTTGACCTTTACATCCGGATACTCCTTGTTGAATTCTGCGGCGTACTCCTTGAATACGGTGTCCACGATATCCGTCCGCTGCGTCAATACCGTAATTTCGCCTTTGATGTCGGCCGGGTCCGTGCTGATTTCTTCGCCTGCCGAAGTCCCGCCTCCCGACGAACATGCTGCAAGCAATGAAGTAATGAGCAGCATGGTGAGCAGCAGCATCCAACCTTTTGGTTTCTTCATGAAGCTTCGACCCCTTTCGAGTTATAAATTAAGTTATCGTTTAGGTTACAAAATGAATTCTATATTGGTAACGCTTACGTGTCAATACAGAGAAACATTGCTTCTTTTCGATGGAATGCATAACGGCTCATTGACATCCAACCTTCTCCCCCATAATATAATAAACTAAGGTTACCGATTACTTTATTTTATGTTTTAATTAAAATACGTTCATACCAAATCTGAAGGAGCGCTCATTCATGATCGAGGCAGCACCACTCAAACACGAAATCAAAGCGCACTGGGAAGAGAAAATTTTGCCTTTCTGGTCCGCCCTTAAGGATGACAAGCACGGCGGATACTACGGCTGGGTCGACAACGGCCTGCGCGTGAATCAGGATGCCCCCAAAGGCGGGATTGCAACCGCGCGCCAGCTATGGTCCTTTGCGGCCGCATATCGCGTGACGGGTGAAGCGAAATGGCGCGAGCATGCGGAGCACGCCTACCGATTTCTCGTCAATCATCTGCTCGATGCCGAGCACGGCGGGCTGTACTGGATGGTAGAGGCCGACGGAAAAGCCCTCGACACCAGCAAACATGTATATGCGCAAGCATTCGGGGTTTACTCGCTCAGCGAGTATTACCGAGCGACAGCAGACACCTCGGCGCTGGGGTTGGCTCGGGCCCTGTTCGACCTGATCGAGGACAAAGGCCTGAACAAGGAGCTGCCTGCCTACAAGGAGCAGTTCGACCGTCACTGGAACGAACAGCCCAATGAAATGTTAAGCGAAAACGGGGTCATCGCGGACTATACGATGAACACGCACATACATGTGCTGGAGGCGTACACCACCCTGTACCGCATCTGGCCGGATGCCAGGGTGAAGGCTGCACTGGAGCGTTTGCTCGCCATTTTGCATGAACATGTGTACAACCCGGACACCGCATTTCTGGGGGTGTTTTTTGATAAACAGTGGAATTCCATCATTGACCTGCAATCCTACGGACATGACATCGAGGCGAGCTGGCTGATCGACGATACCCTTCGTGTGCTTGGACTGGATCAGCATCCCCAATATTCTTCGATGGTGAAGGATATTGCCTACAACATTGCCGCCGAAGCGATCCAGCCGGACGGTTCGCTCGCCAACGAGCGGGAAGACGGCCGCGTGGACGACACGAGAATCTGGTGGGTTCAGGCCGAAGCGATGGTCGGTTTCTACAATGCATATCAGCGCACTGGGGATACTTCGTTTCTGGAGAAGGTAAGCGGATTGTGGAAATACACGAAGGAGCATATCGTCGATTCGCGTCCGGGCGGGGAATGGTTCTGGTCGGTCGCCGCGGACGGCACGCCAAGCCTTCACGAAATGGCCGGGCCATGGAAATGCCCTTACCATAACAGCCGATTTTGCATCGAACTAATCGAGAGGATGGGATAACGATGATACACCCGAAATATTATGACATGCTCGAACAACAAGAACTGCTGCTGAACCGTCCGAATGAGAAATGCGATTCTTTCTACAACGGCATATACGATCGATACCGCTATCCTGTCGTTACGCGCCATCACGTACCGCTGCACTGGAGATTCGATCTGAATGAGCAGACCAATCCGCATTTCATGGAACGGCTCGGCATCAATGCCACTTTGAATCCGGGCGCGATCTATCACGAGGGAAAATATATCTTGGTGGTACGAACCGAAGGATTGGACCGGAAATCCATCTTTGCGCTTGCCGAGAGCGATAACGGCATCGACGGATTCCGTTTCACGGGAGCCCCGCTGGTCTGGAACGACATTGATGCGGACGAAACCAATCAGTACGACATGCGGCTCGTCAAGCATGAAGACGGCTGGATCTACGGCATTTACTGTTCGGAGCGCAAGGACCCTGACGTGCCCGCATCGGACACGTCCAGCGCCGTAGCCCAGGCAGGGCTTGTACGGACGCGGGATCTCGCCACATGGGAGCGCCTGCCGAACATTCAAACGAAATCGCCGCAGCAGCGCAACGTGGTGCTGCACCCGGAATTCGTGGACGGCAAATACGCGTTCTATACCCGACCGCAGGACGGATTCATCTCTACAGGCACCGGCGGCGGTATCGCATTCGGATTGTGCGATGACATCCTTAATCCGAAGATCGACGAAGAACGCGTCATGGACGAACGCCGCTACCACACGGTTTATGAGGTGAAAAACGGTCAAGGGCCCGCTCCGCTCAAAACCGACCGCGGTTGGATCCATATCGCTCACGGGGTGCGCAATACGGCCGCAGGCCTGCGTTACGTGCTGTACACGTTCGCGACGGCCCTGGAGGACCCGGCGCGAGTGATCGCCAAACCCGGCGGGCATTTCATCGCACCTTATGACGATGAGCGCGTAGGCGACGTATCCAACGTCATCTTCTGCAACGGCGCCGTAGTCAACGAGAAGGACGAGGTATTCATTTATTACGCATCCAGCGATACCCGCTGCCATGTGGCCACGACGACGTTGGATAAGCTGGTCGATTACACCTTCAATACGCCAGCCGATCCATATCGCTCCCTGGATTGCGCCATTCAGCGCGGCGAGCTTATCGCGCAGAACGAAAAACTGCTGCAGCTCCAAACAACCTGAAGCGCATCCGAAGAGACCGATCCTTCCGCTGGCCAGGAACGGCCTTCTTTACCCTCGAATTTCTTTATTCCGCGCGAGTAACGATGTATACTGATATGGATTGTTACTATGCATAACGAAATGAAGAAAACCGGTAATTGGAGGACTGCACACTGGACCTATACCGGCTTGAAGGGGGCGACCAAAGCTGAAGAACAACATCACCATGCGGGATATCGCCGACAGGCTCGGGGTCAGCAGTGTGACCGTCTCGAAAGCACTTAACGATAAGGAAGGCGTCAGCGACGAGTTGAAGGAGAAGATCAAGGCGCTGGCCGTGGAAATGGGCTACCGCTTCAACGCTGCCGCAAGGTCGATGAAGGAAGGCCTGACACACAACATTGGCGTCATTATTCCCGAGCGCTTCACCGGGCCCGACCAATCGTTCTATGTTCGTGTCTTCCAACGGATTACGAAGCATCTGGAGGATCAGGGCTACTACGGCATCCTCCATATTTTGAACGAACACGACGAAAAAGCATTGACGCTGCCGCGGCTGTACAGCGAGAGCAAGGTCGATGGGTTCATCGTGCTGGGTCAGATCAGCAAGGAATACATCGAGCTGGTGCAGTCGATGGAAGCGCCGAAAATATTTTTGGATTTTTACGACGAACATGCGGATATCGACTCGGTGGTCACGGACAATTTCTATGCCGCATACGAGCTGACCAACTACCTCGTTCAGCAGGGCCATCGCCAAATCGCCTATGTCGGCAATCTGTATTCGACCAGCAGCATTCAGGACCGCTTCCTCGGCTATTACAAATCCTTGCTGGAGCACCGGCTTCCGCTAAACCAGGAACTGGTGCTCAACGATCGGGACGAAAGGGGAACCTTTGTCGAGATCGAACTACCCGAGGAATTGCCTACCGCTTTTGTCTGCAACTGCGATCAGGTAGCGCACCTGCTGGTGCAGAAGCTGACCTCCATGGGGGTTCGGGTACCGGATCAATGTTCCGTGGTCGGCTTCGATAACGACATTTACGCTATGCTGTCCGATCCAAAGCTCACCACAGTGGAAGTGGATGTCGAACATATGGCGCGAACCGCCGTACAATCCATTTTGAAAAAAATCGAGCAGCCTAACCGCAGCTTCGGACGCGTGCAGGTCAAGGGGAACATTATCTACCGCGATTCCGTCAGCACGCCGCCCGCTAATGCGGAGCATCCGCTATAAGAACTGTACCGCCCACCCGTTCCTCGGGATGCCTCAATCGCGGCTGCCCAAAGCGTCAGCCTACGCAGTTTGCTCGATCGTTCAAGCCCCGAATGGGTTTGAGCGCAGGCACAGCCTTGCACGTCGGTTCAACCGAATACAAACACCCCGCGAACGCGAACGTTCCCGGGGTGTTTGGCGTTGACTTGGCAAAGCAAAGTGCCGTTCAACTTCACCGTTTCTCAGCCATGTCTGGCAAACCGTTCTCGCCAGGCTCTTTTGCCGTTTAGTAGGCGACCTTCAACCAATTCTCCTTAGACCACGAAAGCTTGCCGGCACCGGCTCCGTTCGAACCGGAAAGCCGCGCGTTCAGCGTGGATGGATCGTCCACCGAATAGCTGTAAGGCAGAGACGAGAAGCCGTTCCACGAAAACGCCTTAATAGCTGCGGGGACAGGGCCAAGCGGGCTGCCCGTGGCATCGCTGTCGCCCCGGAACGAACTTCCGTCCAGCGAATAGATCGTGTCGGCAACCCGAATTTTGCCCGTATACGCTGCATCGGACGGATCGGTCTGATTGTTGCGGACCGGGTATACCACGTCCTTGATGACTGATTTTTCCACCAGCACGGCACCGCTTTCCGTCGAAATCGCTCCATTGCTGGTGACGTCGAACTTATACCCTTTGGACGAAATGGCCGAGGCCATAGCTGACGTAATTTTGCCCTTGGCCGCACGCGCTCCGCTTGCATCCATAATGATGTTGTACGCGTGCACATTGCCGCCGCGCAGGCGCGGCATGCGGTCCTGGATGTCTTTGTACAGGTTATGGTGCAGCGTCATGGACAGATTTGCGTTGGCCGCCTCAAGGCTGGTCGAACCCACAAGATGCCCTTTTTTCTGCGAGGAAGCGACGGCGATAATGTCCGCTTTGCTCAGGCCCACGGCACTGCTGCGAAGATAGTTGTACATCGGGTAGGCGGATTTGTTTGCCTCGAGCTCGTTGATCTGCTGCGTAACCCAGCTATTCGAGCTGCCGTCGTCGCCTTTGAACAGAGACCAGGAAATGGTCACGCCGCTCGTTCCTTTTTTGGAATCCACGAGACCGTCATACGCTTTGTTGAATGTACAGTGATCGATCCAGACGCCGCTGCTTTCTTCCAGCGTAATGTAATCCCAGTCGTTTTTGTCGTAATCGCCCTTGGTCGACTCGTCCCACTCCCATAATTCATCGAATTCCAGATTGCGAATGACCACATTGGAGCTGCGTTTGATCGAGAATGCTGCATGTTTGATCTTGGACCCGTTGGCCGAAAAAATAGTCAGACCGTTAAAGCCGTCGATCGTCACCTTGCTGACGCCGGTCTGCTTCAACACGGGATGGGTCAGCGCATCGTTATGTTTGGCAAACGGGGATGTCTGCGCTGCGCTCGGAATTTCGTTCCAACCCAGATGGAGATCGTTCATGATCTCGACCACCTTGACGCCAGACCCTTTCTTGAGCGCTGCCTGCAGATCGGTCGCCGTATACACCTTCCGGTATTTGGCGGTATCCGATTCGCTCACGATGCCTCCGCCTGCATTGCCTTGGGAGAAGCCCGTCAGATTATAGTCGGCGTTTCCCGCCGCCTTCACATCCGACCCGCCTGCACCCAGAAGCGTGAAACCCAATGCAAGCGCCAGGGCCCCGCTGCACAACGTACGAATCTTGTTTCTCATAGAACGATGCCTCCCGATTCATAATGGAATGTGTTCGTTCGCCAGCCCTTTCCGGACCGCACGGACATGCTCCCAATGTAATTCGGGAAACCGGTTACGACAATAATCCCTGGATCACATTCATGTTTTTGAGGCGGAAAAGCGGCTGTGATCCACCTAAAGCAACCTCCCATCCTTCATGTTTAACCCTGCCTTGATCCAGTCTGAAATGCCTTCAGCATCAACAAGGTAAACCTCCATCCTAATTTCCACCTCATTCAACCGCCATCTTCCAATTCCAACCTTTCCAGAATTCACGCGCTTAGTCACGCGAATGAGGGCGAAGCAAAGCATACATGCGCCATTCTTATGAACATAGCGCGAGTACGCTTCGCATCTCCCCCTGGAATCGTCAGATTTCCGCCAAATAAGACACCTCGGATTCGTGGTTCGTTGATTGTTGAGCTTTACCGCTTAATGGAACGCGTCCAGAATCCGCCATGGAACTGTTTCGGTTCCACCGTGATGACAAACGCCTTCGGATCGAGTGCCAAAATGGTCTGGTAGAGCAGCTTCTGGTTTTTGCGTTTAGCCAAAATCTCCATCACCAGCCGGTCCCCGTCCCTGCCGCTGCCAACCCATGAGGTTACTCCGTATCCCTTATCTCTTAACGCATTCGCCAGGCTTCCGTCCATCTGGTTGCAGATCACCTTCACCGTGACGTAGCCTAATGCAATCTTCTCCTCGATCCATGCCCCCAAGAGCACGCCAAGTCCATACCCCACCGCATAGACGATCAACGCCGCAGGCTGCTTCAAATAACTGAGCACGAGATTGAGCCCCAACACGTAAATGACGATTTCGCCCATGCTGATCAGAGCTGCGATGTACTTTTGACCTTTCAGCGTCAGGATCATCCGCAGCGTATATGCCGACACGTACACGATCTGTATCGCGAAAATGAACAACAATATTTTAAACAATCGCACATCCCTCTCTTTTCCGAACCTGGCGGGCAGCATGCGAGAAAATACAACCTCGCTCCAACTCCGATTCGTTCTCTCGCCTGCATCTTCGTTCGACGCACCTTATCTTCATCATTGGACGTAAAGCACGAATTTTAAACGGGATGGACGAAATCTGCCCGGAAGGCATGAAAGTGCCGCGATGCGCGCGGCGGATTATAGACGTTCAGCGCCAGGAGGGAGGTTCAAGCTGCCGTCCGGAAGCCATCCCGGAGCTTGGCCGATAAAGCACCGTCCACAGCACAACATTGGCTACAAGCAATATGGCGAGATAGATCCAAATGCCTGCAGGCAAAGTACGCACCCATGCGTGCAGTCCCCACAGCAGGCCAATGACAGGCAAATACGCGAGAATGATCCATCCATCACTTTGCTGCGCCATGCTGAAGGACTGGGAGAATGGAGGCTGCTTCAGCAGCAGCTTGCCGGACGGCGGAATCAGCGCCAACGCGGTGAGCAGGATGACTATGAGATCAGGGACGATTCTCCACCCGAACGTCCAGCCGAACACGACGGCGTTAAGCAGATACATGGGCAGGAACATGTTAGTGGCGAACGCCTTCAGCGCCGCGCTGTACAATACCCCGTCATGCGCCAGCGGGGCGGCACGGAAGCTCCAGAATGCCTTGTAGTTCCCCGAAAATTTGAGCATGAGCACGACGGACATAATTAGAAACAACATGATATACATCGTATAGAACATCGAACTTTGCCTTAGCTCGCCCCACGACTCCGACTGCAAATAGGTGAGCCAGAACACGTAAGGCAGCACAAAGGATAAGCCGATGGAAGGATATACTTTGAGCTTGAATTCCCGTTCGTTCCGCATCATGTTCGCTGACAAGCGGAAGCAAGCCTGTTCTTCCCTAGAGCGGCACAACAATTGCGCGATGCGCCGATCCCAACGGCCACGCTTGCGCTTCGACGTTTGCCCGGAATGGGCCATTTTCTCCAGATAAAGCTCAAAGGACGGCATAAGCTTCACGTATGCAAACATGCCGATCATCGGGACAAGAACGCCCAGCGCGGTGAAGACGTAAATCCAAGCATTCCCGCCACCGCCTAACAACCATTCAAACGCAGACGCATACCACACCGGAGGGAGAAACATCTGCCACCAGTCTGGGGTATACACCATGTCTGTGTCGATGATGGAGAACGAGCGAATGACGAGCTGATATCCTACCGCGATGCTGATGGACAATGCGATTTGAACCGTGTTAATCATGTCCCTGAGCCTTTCCCCGTCCAGGAATCGCATCATGAACAAATAGACCAGGGATGTGCTTACGAGCACAAGCGATACCATCAGAATGAGCTCAACCAGAAAGATGACAAAAAAGATGATGCCATGTTTGACAAACGCAGCAACGAGCGGAGCGGCCGTCAAGGAACCGGTCAGCAGCAGCAAATACACGCCTGCATGGATGGCTCTTGCCAAGCCCACGGTTCGGGCGTTTACCGGTTTGGTCAAAATGATGTTGCGATCCCGGATATCCAGCAGCACCGCGGAAAAATCGGAAACCATCGACGTCATGATGATGAACATCAGCATCGCCGTCACGATGCTCATGGACAGGATGTAGGGGCCCATATCCCAGATCATGAAAGGCACCATAATGATGCCCATCAACGCATAGAACCACAGGGAACGAATGTACATATTGCCGTCCTTGTTTTCCTTGGCTGCCCTGGACCCCGACAAAATGGTCGGCACCCTGCGTCCATCCATCTGGAACTTCACCTGCAAAATCAGACGCAGCATGTCGTAATCGGCTCCCGTGCGTTCGACCAGGCCGCGAAATCGGTCCAAGATCTGCAGCGAGCGAAAGTCCGGTCTCTCCACCATTCAGCCCACCTCCTGTACAATGGACACGAAACGCTCCGCAATCGTCTTATGTTCATTGAAACCCGTCAGCTGGTTGAATACTTCCTCCAGACTGCCCTCCTTGGACTGCTGCTGCAGCTCTCTGAACGTGCCGTCCGCCATGACGCGGCCTTCCTGAATGAGCACGATACGGCTGCTGATCTTCTCTACCACATCCATAATGTGCGAGGAGTAGAAGATCGTCGTACCCTTGGCCGAGAGCTGAGCCATAATCTCCTTGAATACCATGACGCTGTTGGCATCCAGCCCGCTGAGCGGTTCATCCAGAAACAGCAGATCCGGATCATGCAGCAGCGCCGAGATTAACAGCACCTTTTGCCGCATGCCTTTGGAGAAGGATGAGATGCGCGAATGATAGGATTTCTCCAGTCCAAAACAGTCCATCAGCCGCTTCGCCTTATAGTCGGCCTCCTCGTACGGAATGCCGTACAGCTCGCCGGTAAACGTCAAATATTCCGCTGGTGTCAATTGCTCATACAGATCGGCCACTTCCGGCACGTAACCGATTCTGCGTTTGTATTCCACGCTGCCATCCTCTATATCTTGGCCAAAGATGCGGACCTTGCCCGAAAACCCCTGAACCAAACCAAGCATGATTTTGACGGTGGTGCTTTTTCCCGCGCCGTTGGGACCGATATACCCGATCATTTCTCCCCGATTTACCTCAAGATCAATGCCATTCAACACGTAACGCCCGCCATATCTCATGCGCAATCCTTCCATGGAAAGCACTTGTTGTTTATTCATTCGGTATTCCTTCCCTTCCATTTGTTATCTGCAATCCCACTATTTTACCACATTTAAGTGTTCAAAAAATGATACATTGTTCGCAATTCGTTTTCCTCCGCAGTTTCTACGATCGACAATGTGCCCCATCCATGCTTTGCAGCGCCGGTAGAACAGCAAAAAGACGCTTCCCCGGAAGCGCCTCCTCTGTTCAGGCACAGCAATGCCTTTTTATAGATAAAATTATATCGTTGGATTTAATCCTCATCATCAAAGTCCTGATCGAACTTCAACACTTTGCCCGTGTCGGCGTCGACATCGACGTCTGCCTCGCCCTGATCCGTTCTCAGCTCGACTTCGTACACATAGCGGCCGTCGTCATGGTCCAGCTCCACTTTGGTCACTTTGCCGCCGCCCACTTGTTTCAACGCGATGCTCGATGCTTGGGCTGCCGTCAGCTTTACTTCTTTGGAACCCGCAGCAACCGTGCCTGTTGTGTAATCGTCGTCATTGTCGTCATCGTCGTCATTAAGCACGGCAACAATTTTCCCGGTGTATGCATCCAAACGCACAACCGCATCGTTGCCTTTCCGGTCGATTTCGACCTCATAGAACGTTTGGCCGTTTCTGCGCTCCAAGTCCACATCGTCCACTTTCCCTTCAACCGCCTTCAAGGCTGCTGCTTTGGCCTGCGCTGCCGTCAACAGCGTTTCCGTGCCCGTTTGAGTCGTCACTTGCGAAGTCGGCTTCGACGCCTGCTGCGCGGATTGTCCACCGATGCCGCTGCTTGCCGCCGCTACGGCCGTTCCGCTCAACAATACTGCCGCCGATATCGTGCCAATCCAAAGTTTACGTTTGTTCATCATCATCCATCATCTCCTCATGTCATGTTCTGATCTCGTCTACAAATACAGCTTAACCCTTAAGGATGAGAGAGCATGGAGAACAAGATTAGAATTTGATGAGAAAACGACAAACCGGTTCGCGCCCCGCTCAATCGTCTTCCTTATCCCACGTAACCGAGCGGATGTCGCCGGAGATGGCGTTGACCTGCACCGTAGCTTCACGGCCGTCTTCCAGATCGATGTCTACCAAGTAATAAGCAATGCCGTCGTCGGTGCTGCGCAGTTCGATGTCATCGACCTCCCCAGGCACCCTTGCCAAAGCTTTGCGTTCGGCTTCCTTTTCGGTCAAAATGTGAGCCGCACTCTCCCCATCCGACTTCCGATCGGACGGCTGCAGTTTTTTCGAGGACAGCACCTTCCCTTCATAAGGGTCGATCGTCAATTCCGCACGACTGTTGTCTGCCGCTTGGACCACGGCCGTGTATACGGGGCTGCCATCCTTCTCGATCAGTTCCAGCGATTCCAATTGTCCCACGGTCTGATTCGATAGCTCCGTTTTGACCTGCTCCCGGCTTAACAGAGGTTTCTCCTCCGATCGCTCGCCGGCTTCCAATCGTTTGATGGCTTGCACGGTTCCCGTTACCGCATCCAGCTGAATGTCATACAGTCCCGTTTCGGAGCGAAGCTGTATCATATAGGTACGGTCTTTCAGCGTGGAGCTGACGATTTCCCCGGGGTACTGCTTCAGTACCGATTGCGCAGCTGCCTCGGCGGTCAACGTTGCCCGTCCGGATTCCCAAGGTCGCCACCACACAGCCGTCCATACAACAACTGCCGCCACAACGAGGCTCCCCACGATCCAGCCTAGAGCACGCAGCCCGACAGTGCCCTTACGTCCGCCAACCTGCGGGATCTGATCTTGCTTCTTCATCCGGGGTGATAGATAACCGTTATGGCTATTATGATCGTTATGGCTGTTGTGGCTGTTATAGCCGTTATGCCCGTCCTCCATTCCATGTCCTCCTTCCGTGCTCTATGGGTATTATAAAAGGGAAGAATGAGAAATTCATGAGAACGGGACCTCCCGAGCTGCAGCCGGCAAAACGATGGACGCCTCAGTGCCTCGGCCGACACGGCTTGCAAGCTCGATTCGTGCACCTACCGCCTCGGCGATATCTTTCGCCAGCGAAAGGCCCAGCCCTGATCCGCTAATGCCTTCGCTGCGGGTTCTGGACTGTTCGACGCGATAGAAGCGGTCAAATACCTTGTCCAATTCTTCTTCGCGGATGCCGATCCCCCGGTCCACGATTCGGATCACGCAATCCCTTTTGCTTGCTTCGAGCCGGACAGCAATGTCATCCTCGCTATATTTGCGGGCATTATCCAACAGGATGAACAAAAGCTGTTTCAGCTTGCTTTCATCCGTAACTGCCCAGACGTTGTCTGGAGCTTCGCATGTCACTTTACGATGGTATGCCTCCCGAAAAGCCATGGCCGATTCCTGCACCAGTCGGGAAACATTCACCTTGTCCAGCCGCACATTCCACTGTTCGGGCTGCTTGGCCAGCTGCAGCAGTTGTTCGGTCATTTCCCGCATGCGGACCGCTTCCGACAGGATCGCATCTACCGCTTCCTCGAACACCTCCGGCTGCTCTTTGCCTCTCCGCTGCAGCAGGCTGGCGTAGCTTTCGATAATGGTAAGCGGGGTCTTCAACTCATGCGATGCATCGGAAACGAACCGTTCCTGCCGTTCAAAGTTCGATTCCAGCAAATCCATCATCCGGTTGAACGTCTGGCCCATCGTGTTCAGTTCATCCTTTGAACCCGCGCCCAGCACCAGGCGTTTAAACTGGCCGCTCGACTGAATGTCGCTCATGGTGTTCGTCATCTGTTGAATCGGCCGGGTCATTCGGTTGGCCAGAATCCGGCTGGCTGCGATGGCCGGGATCAACGCCACAACCGTGACGACGATCAGTACCGTGCGCAGCACTGCAAGGCGACTCTCCGTATCCGCAATGCTCTCGGTAACCTGCACGTTGACCACTTTGCCGTCCGGCCAAATCAAGGGCACGGACACCCACACGTAACCGGTCTGGTCGACACGGATATATTCGGATTTTTTGGCGCTTTCGTATTTGTAGGGCTGCTTGCTCAGCTCCTCCTCGTTAAACGTCGTAACCGGTGGAGAACTGGTGCCGTCCTCGTTCACGATTCGCAGCATGCCGTTCAGCGGCGCATAAGCCCGAAGCAGATCGTCCGGCGGAATCGCATCCGCCGACTGGCGAACCCCGGACACAATCGATTCGGCCTCGGCCTCGATTCGTTTGATTTCATTATCCATGGACATCCATTCAAACACATAATAGATCGACAAATTCGCGGCGATTAGCAGCACGGCGAACAGGACGGAAGAGTACCCGTATATTTTGCTGCGCAGGCTCATATCGTTTCCTTGAGCACGTAACCCACGCCACGCACGGTATGGATCAAAGGCTGCGCGAAGCCGTTATCCACCTTTTTGCGCACATAGCGGATATAGACGTCCACCACGTTGGTATCGCCGTAATAGTCAAACCCCCAAACGGACTGTACGATCTGGTCGCGCGTCAGCACCTGGCGCTGGTTGCGCAGCAAATATACGAGCAGGTCGAACTCCCGCGGCGTCAATTCGATCGGCTTGCCGTTACGCAGCACTTCACGGGTTCCTTCGTTCAGCTTCAGGTCTGCCGCAGATAACCATCCGCTCTCCGGCTCCGCCATTCCGGCATCTGACACCTGACCGCCGTTTCCAGCCTCATTTGGTCCGCCCATCGAAGAAACCGCCGCCGATGCCGCCGCGGCGCTTAACCTCAATGCTGCACGTACTCTCGCAAGCAATTCCTCAATGCGGAACGGCTTCGTAATATAATCGTTGGCCCCCAGGTCAAGGCCCGAAACCTTGTCTTCCACCGAATCCTTGGCGGTCAGCAGCAAGATTGGAATCGATGCATCCTTTGCCCGGATGCGCCGCAAAACCTCGATGCCGCTCAAACCAGGCAGCATAATGTCCAGCAGAATCAAATCCCACTGACCGCCTGCATATTTCTCCAACCCTTCCGTTCCGCTGCCAGCCTTTCCTACGCGGTATCCCTCATATTGCAGCTCAATTTCCAGCAGGCGCGCAATTTTCGGCTCGTCTTCAATGACCAGCACGGCTTCATCCATGCAGCTTTCCCCCTTAATCCACTTTCCAGCTCCCATATCCGATATGCGTGCTACAGCTTGCCCAATGCATCCTCAATGGCATCGTTTCCGGCCACAAGATCGAATGCCTTGCGATACGTCTTCTCTTCCTGCAAAGATGCCGCGATAACGCGGGCAACATCCTCGCGCGGGATGCTTCCCGGCTTCAAGTCCGTGCCAACGGCCACTTTGCCGGTGCCCGGCTCATTCTTTAATCCGCCCGGGCGAATGATCGTGTAGTTTAGTTCACTGTCCAACAACGCCCGATCCGCATAGTGCTTTGCCACATAATAGGGCTTGATGGCCTGGGACCATTTTTCCCGCTGATCCGCGCCAAATGCGCTGACCATAATATATCGTTTGATTCCGCGTTCTTTCGCCGCTTCCATTGTTTTCACCGCTCCGTCCAGGTCGATCAGCAGCGTTTTGTCCGCTCCCGTGGAACCGCCAGAACCTGCCGTAAATACGACTGCATCGTGATCCTTCATCGCTTCAGCAAGCTCTTCCACGCTCCCCTCCAAATCGCCAATGACGACATGGGCGCCAAGCTGTTTCAACGATTCCGCTTGTTCAGCTTTTCGAACCATGGCGGTAACCCGGTGTGCTGCTTCTTTGGCCAGCAGTTCTACCAGCAGTTTTCCGATCTGTCCGTTTGCTCCGATAACCAATATGTTCATCATAATACGCTCCTTCCGGTTATGGCGATATACGCCTTAATATACCATAACCAACCGTGGCTTTTATAACCGCTGAACAGCGCCCACTTTCTACTTGAACCAACGACGAAATAATAAAATCAGGACCACCCGTCCAACGGGTGGTTTGCTCTTGGGGTATAACCCCTTGTTGCCAAACTGCGCCTAAAGACG
>NZ_JAVYAE020000009.1:0-266119 GCF_032334105.1 Paenibacillus hubeiensis | reverse complement strand
CCTAAAGGTTATGGTTTGTTTACCTATCCGACGACAGGAGACTTTTACGCGTTGTTTATCGCTGAATTGGAGCATAACCATGCGTTTAGTCAGGTTGATTTATTGGAAGATGAAGATATCCCGGAACGAGAACGTTATATTCAATTGTACATTTAAAGGTTGTTGGAAAAGTGTAAGGGGCGCCGGTTAAAACAACTGGGGCCTGCTTGTCAGGTTCGATGGAGCTTGTGTTGGATGAAGAGGAATGCAATGTCGGTGAACTGGAGTTGGGGCGCTTCAAGCTGAAAGAAGGTGCAAGGCTCCGGCAGGATTACCAGACGTTCGCGGATCTTGCGACCGAGTTCACACATTGCATGTCATCCATGTTCCCTATGGTCAGCACGTTGTCCCCGCTCATGGTGAGGGATTATGCGGACCGGATCTTGGCCGGAGCAGGAGGCCGGGGCGGACGTCTAGGCTACTTGGGTGGCGGTCCGCAGCGAATGATCGTGGATTAACAACGTCAGTAGAGAAAGGGGGTGTTTTATCGTATGGAATATCTTGATCGCAAAGTGATTCCCATGTTATACAGCCAACGAGGCAATGAAGAGGTTGATCAGAGCAGTACTGTAGACGAGAATATTACAGCTGCGCATAGGCATCACGTTGGTGATCCTGCCGAAATGCCAACGATGCTGCGCATTGGAAACGAAAACGTATTTTTGAAACGTACGGAGTTGTTCGATGGCCGAGTAGCCGCCTTTCTTCCGCGTTCGTTGCGTTTGATTTCGGAGAAGGAAGCAGACATGAAATATCCCTCTTCTAATCGGCCGGAACGGATATATACCAACGATACGGGCACAGTCAATTTTACGTTCAATAGATTGGACCATCGGATTTCGGCAGAGGAGATGACCTCCTTTACCGAAACGATGGCGAATGTCCTTCGCAGTACACAACCCATTAGACAATGGGATAAACAGGGTGTACGCATTACAGATACAGGGCATGTCCTGGGTTACTGCCAGTTTTCCGTTCAGGGGTTGAATGATCAGATTTACAATTACATCGGTTTTACGATCTTGGACCAGAAGGTTCTGGTATATGGATTTAATTGCACGGATGAGGAGAAGAAGGATTGGGTCGAGCCTGGCGAAATGATACTGAATTCGCTTGAGATCCTTTGATGTAGAAGGGAGATGGGAGCATGAGTCTGACTTATGAAAATCTGATTATTGAGCCGTATGAATTACTGCATTTGCAAGAACTGACGATTCGCAAAAAGATGAATGAGCACACCAGGCTTGTGTTCCAAGGCATGGTATCGGAGGAATGGAAAGATCGCTATGTCGATGTTACGGATCGAGATACGCCTGTAGAAGTGTGGCAAAAAGACGAAGAAGGCAACAAAACCCCGTTGTTCAAAGGCATACCGTTGTCGGTTGAAGTGCAGGTTGTCAGAGGCGTGTATACGCTTCGAGTCGAAGCGATCTCACATACATATCGGATGGATATTACCAAGCGGACGCGGACGTTCCAAAATATTCAAATGACGTTGCCTGAATTGTTGAAAGAACTGGATCAGGATTATCCGGGTCTTGATGTCATTGATGAGGGGACGGGCGGGGCCAAGATTGGCAAGGTTGCCGTGCAATATCAGGAAACGGACTGGGCGTTTCTTCGGAGACTTGCTTCGCGTTTTCATACCAGCCTGATGCCAGCCGCCCAATTTGACAGTCCAAAATTTTATTTCGGCGTCTTCGAGCACGGAAATTCGATCGATCTGGATAATACGCGGTATACGATTCGCAAAAACATGTCTCCATTCATGTACTTTACCGAGAATGATTCGCTGAAGGTCAGCGAGTCGGATTTCATTGTGTACGAAATCGAAACCGACCAGGTCATGGAACTTGGACATCATATTACTTTTCGAGGCAGAAGCTTATATGTAACAGAAGCTTATACCGAATTGGTGAGCGGAATCGTGAAACATCAATATGTCCTCAGTCTTCACAGAGGGCTGCGGCAAAAGACATACTACAATTCGTTAATTGCCGGTAGCTCGCTGCTTGGACGCGTCATTTCCGTTCACAGCGGCCATGTCAGAGTGCATCTGGACTGCGATGAAAAGCAGGAGCCGGAAGAAGCATTGTGGCTCCTGTATCAGTCGCCCTACATCGCTGAGGGAAAGACAGGATGGTATGTCATGCCGGAAGTGGGAGATCCGGTTGCGGTCTATTTCCCAACGCATGATGAGGAAGAGGCCTATGCGACAGGAGCTCCCCGCCTGGATAACCAGGTTACGGGCACGAATCAGTTGAATAAGCCGGATCACAAAATCTTCCGTACGCCTTATGGCAAAGAGATCAGACTAACGCCGGATGCGATTTCCATTAGCAGCAAAGAGGGAGAAGTATTTATTCGGCTCAGCGGGGATGAGGGCATCCAGATTACGGGCAGCCAACAAGTCCGTATGTCTGCCGGAGGCAACATCTCACTGAAAGCCGGGAAGAAAATAACGTTATCTGCCGATTCGCAGTTACTGCTCGAAGGTGGCGGGGGAACGTTCAAATTGGATGGACAGGCAAAAATGAGCGGATCGGAAGTGAAAGCCAACTAGTTTGGCTTTCATGAAGAGAAGGAGGATAAGGGCAGATGGATCGCAAGGAGTCTCTGTTGCATTTCTATACCTGCCAGGTGGAACCCGCTAGAGCAAAGCTTATGGAAGATTTGCAGCATACGCTGGTTACGAGGCGCACGGAATTGGAAGCCGAGTTCATAGATCATTTCAAGCATATGATTCGGGATGTTAGCGAAGCCCAAGAACGGGGGGAAAAGGGGAATGTTGCCTATATCCAGTATTCCATGCTGCGAACAGAATTGGTAGGAGGGGCGATGAACATCCTGGTTGAGGCTTGCGATGATTCATGGTTGCTGGATCGCTCCCCTATCCGGGCATTCTATTCAGCTAACTGGGCGTATGAGTGCATTGGACGGATGCTGGATGGATTAAGAGAAGCGATACCCAACTACCAAGGAAGCGTGCCGCTGGTGGAATTGGACCGAATCATGTTACGGGAAGCGGGATTGGTAAACCGGTATCTCGTACAGTTCATACGCCGCAGCTGTCGCGCTTTGGAAAACTTCCAGCTAGATTCGCTTATGCATTTGGACCAGGTATTCGAAGTGCGAGTGGGCGAGTATCTGGATGCCAGCGAGTGCGTCTTTCGTTTGGATCGGCGAAACAGAAGCATTGAGGATATTGGCGCGGCATTGGAAGAAAGCGACGGTCTGGAGGTCATGTATGCACATTTTAAAGGACTCGATATGAGCGAAATGGAGTGCAGCGATCTGGATTTTCGTTACAGCCGCTTTGAACATATCGACATGCATTCAACCGATTTTCAGCGCTGTGTTCTGGTGGGGACGCTTTGGCGCAACTGCGATCTGGATGACGCCAACTTCACGGGAAGTGTTCTGCATGGAGCAGACTTTAGTGGCTGTTCATTGGCAAGAGCCGTATTCCGGGACACGATCGGAGAGGTAGGGCATGCGGAAGGACTCGTGCAGGGGCCAGGTTATGATGCGCTTAACTTCGAAAATGCAAACCTTGCAGGAGCCGATTTTCGCGGGGCACGCCTTCGCGGAGCCATATTTCGCGGGGCTAACCTGACCGGTGCGTTATGGGACGGCGCCGATGTAGAGGGGGCTATTTTTGACCATACAGAGAGGGGAGACGCCGATGATCCGATACTTTCGTTTAACGGCTGATGACAGGTGGATCCACCGGGTAGAAACGGAACCTGTTGGGGAACTGCAGCGCAGGGCTTGGGTTCAAGCTTTCCAGGATTCGGGCAGTGAGCACACTGCCATTAACCTTTATGTGCGCGGCGGGTTCCATGTGGATTATACGGATTATTTAGAACAACCCATGCCCCTGGTATCGGATCGGCTGCTTGAAATACTTACGTTGTACCAGCCGCGAATCCAACGAAGGGCCACTGTATTAACGGACAAGGAACGGATGACCCAGGAGACATACTGGGCTATTCATCCTCCTGCATTGGCCAATGTATTATCCCCTCAAACCCTTAGGCGAAAGGACGGAAGTCTGGAGCAGATTGTTCTGAAGCGGGAATTCCCGGAGTCGCCCTTGTTCCAATTAATGGAGCTGCGCGAAACCGTGATCATTGTCAACCTTGCTTTGGCCGAAAGCATTCTGCGCCGTGATGTAAAGGGAGTGCGGTTGGTTCCATTGGACATGGAGCAAGCCTATTAGAAAGGAGCGTTAAGATGGCGGAAAATCAAGATCAGGAGGCACAGATTCGAACGTCTGGAGAAGCCTCCAAAGGTTACGTCGTTGCAGGAGCGATCCTTAAATGCAATTGCGGGACGCAACGTACACGATTGAAGATTCCATTCAGCCATGGAGTTTATATTAAAGGCAAGGCACAGATGACGGTCGAAGATTATGTACCAGGCATTCATATCGGTTCATTCGGCAATTGTTCCAATCCACTGAATCCAGCAGTGGCGGCAAGTACAATGGTTGACATCTATGGGGTCAAGAAAGCCCCATGCGTACCTGTATTGACTATGCCTTGGCTTCACGGAAAGGGAGATACCAAGGTGGAAGGGAAGGCTGCGCTGCTGAGTCACTGTACGCATAAGTGTCTGTATGGCGGCGATATCGTCATTGAGGATGACGGGCAGCAATTGGACTTTTGACGATGAGTGAAATCACGGAGAAGAAGCCTGATCGTATCGGATACGAACAACTTCGCCTATATTGGCCTTATCGTGCACAGTGGCTGGAAAACGTGCAAATCACCCGTCAGGTAAACGAGCATGCGAAGCTATATGTTAGCGGCATCCTTCCAGAAGAGGATGGACCGGGTATTCTCCGGGTTCAGGCAGAGGGAGAACCTATTGTGCTCAGGCAAATCGATGAAAGCGGCAGATCCGTGCGGCGTCTCTTCCATGGGGTCTTGACTTCGTTCACGGTTCATCTGTCGGGAGGCATTTATCGGTTTGAGCTTGAGGCGATGTCCAATTCCTACCAAATGGATATTCGCCTGGAGGAACGGGCCTTTCAAAACAGAGGCTGGACGTTCAAAGAACTGATCCAATTCATCATGAAACCCTATCCGAACTCGGACGTTCTGGATCAGGTGACTGGTGATACCAAATTAAGCCACCTTGTTTTACAATATAAGGAGACCGATTGGATGTTCCTGCGCCGGCTCGCCTCAAGGTTCGGCACAGTGTTGGTGCCCGAGATTACGGCAGCGTCTCCCAAGCTCTTTATCGGTTTGCCGGTAGGCAAGTTGTGGAAGTGGCCGGAGGACCAGCCTTACCAGGTTCGCAAAGAGCTGGGCGGAATGGATTGGCATGGCTCCGATGTAGAGCATCGTTATATCATCCGTGGGCCGAAAGGCACGCAAGGCGTATTACAATATACCATGGAAAGTTCCGAGACCTATGCACTCGGAGACAAGGTTGAGCTTCCCGATGGCAGGGAGCTAACCGTCGTGTATGCATATTCCCGTCTGGAATCGGGTCTGTTGATGACCACCTATCGCATGGTTCCCGAGGATCAGATTCGCGTTCCGCGCTGCGACTTGTCGGACCTGATTGGCTTGTCCTTATACGGTGAGGTGGTTCGTGTCATTCACGATCATGTTCAGCTTTCATTGCCGATGGACGAAGGCCCTATGACGCAAGGGGCGGCCTGCCCCTATCCGATCGCTCCGGCTTATGCGGCTGAAGGACATAGCGGGTTGTACATCATGCCGGAAATCGGGGATACGGTGGAACTCTATTTTCCGGGGAGCCGGGAGTCCGGAGCATACATCCGCCATGCTGTTCCTGAGGGGAAGCGATCTGTCAGCGGTGGATCGGATCATAAGGTGTGGGGGCATCCTGCTGGAAGCTCCATCGGTATGTCGCCTGAGGAGGTTACGCTGCAAGCCGGATCGGGGATGACGATCACCTTGAACGACCAGGGTGTAATCCTGGAAAGTCCGGGAAACCTGTCCATTCAGGGAAGCAATATTACATTTAAAGCTGGACAGATCGAAGCTACGGCACCGGAAGCGATCTGGCTGCTTGGCGGCGGAGGCAGCTTCATATTGGACGGAGAAGCGAATGTTCGGGGGAGCGTGATTCAGCAGGAAGGCAGCAACAAAGCGCCTGTGCATGTAACAGATTTGCCGCCAGAGCCGGAGCCGCCGTTAATGCCGATCGAGGAGTATGAAGCGGCCCAGGCTGCTGCAGCCGCAGAAGCCGCCGCGGCAACGCAAGCATCGACGACCAACCCCAAGGCAGGTTCGTTGTTTGGAGCAGCGCTCGCTGTTGCTGGCATGATACCGATCGTAGGTGCACTGGTAGGAGCTGCTGTTGCCGCTCAAGCGGTGGGAATGGCGGCTGCGGCGGCAGGCGTCATTGGGGCCATCCCCAAAACAGGGTCATTCAGGCCTTCCGCACAGAATTTGCTTGATCGTCTCACAAGCGGATTTGTTGAGTTGCAACAACAGGAGAACGATGCCAAGGCGATGATGCTTGGTAAAATGCTGACGGCTGCCCGAGAGCTCACGATGGCCACGTCCCCTACGGATTGGGTCAAGAAACTGTTGCAACAGAGCACCGAGATGAGCGCTGCTTATTATGAGGTTCCGCCGTATATTCGGGAGAAGTGGGTTAAAGCTTCTGCGCCACCAGAACCCGCAGATCCGGGTTATCGTCTGGTGTACAACTCACAATGGCGATTGTGGTTGCCTGTTAATGAGCAGGGAGTTACGGATCAGGCTGCTTTGCAGGCGTACCAGAAGGATAAAGGGAAGATAGACATGGGTCCCTTGTTACAAGGCCCATACCCGGTAGAACCTGTTGTGGATCTCTATCAGATGCAGATTGATGATCTTGAGCAAGGGAAACAGCCTTTTTCTGGAAGACCGGTTAGCGAAGAATATGCTAAAATGATGATAACTTGGCTGAAGGTAAATCAAGCTTTTTCTGGACTTCAAATGATGGTAGGCAGCGTGTATGGTGCCAAGGGAGTATCAGGAGCACAGCTTAACAAGGCATTGTCTGGATCGAAGGCTATACCTAGTACAGGTACAAAAACCAGTGTGACGAGTACGATGATCACTGGGGTGAAGAACTTTGGCAAGAAGTACTGGGAAGACCACTCGGTTATCAGGATCGTACCTGGGTACTTTTGGTCTAAAGAAGAAGGTACGGGAAATCGAGTAGGGAGCATCAAAAAGCCAGCAGGAAAAGTTACCAATAGCGAATCGGGATCACCCCCTAAACCAGCAAAGAATGCATCCGAATCGGAGAGTAATAATACGAGTCGGACGCCTTCGTCAAAAACAAGTGAGTCAGACACGACGACACCGCCGAAAAACAACATGACGTCGAAGAACAAACCAAATGAAAATGAATCAGAGTCACCTCCTAAACCAGCAAAGAATGCATCCGAGTCGGAGAGCAATAATACGAGTCGCACGCCTTCATCTAAAACTAGTGAGTCAGAGACGGCAACAACGCCGAAAAACAATACAACGTCGAACAATAAACCCAGCCAAAATGGTCCGCCGAATGAGGTGAACTCATGGAAGTCTTCTGCACCGAAGAAGACGGATAAGAGTAAACAGCAAGCTGATTCGAAAACGCCGGAATCCTCCCAGTCAGAGAAACCTAAAGTGAATCCGAATAACAATAAGCCAAAGGATGACTCTGGAGCCACTGAGGGGACGCCTAAAGCTCCTAATAAGACTCATGTTGATAATCCATTTGACGATGCAGGTAAGCTAAAACCGAATGTGAAATATAAAGCTGGTGAGCACCAATATGACTACGAAACGGATCATATGGGGAGAATTGAAAAATTTACTGCTGATGATTTAAAATTGACTACAAGAGATGAACGATTACCGCATGCTGCAAATACACCAGGTAAGCAGCCTGGCGACCATGCAGGTCACTTGGCAGGGGATAGGTTCGGCGGTTCTCCTGATTTAGACAACCTTGTTTCGCAATCAAGTGAAGTAAATTTAAGCAAATATAAAAAACTTGAAAACAAATGGGCAAAAGCATTAAAAAACAACAAAAATGTAAAGGTTGAGGTTAAAATTAAGTATGACGGCGAGAATCCTAGACCTACAGAATTTGAAGTAATTTATGAAATTGATGGAGCTATTGATAAGCTTGTTATAAAAAATTAAGGAGAGATTCTATTGACTAAGAGTTTTGAAGATTACTTTTCAGAGTTGCAGGCTGACATGGTATCTACATGTTTGGAGTACGTAGATCGCAAAGCAGATGATATTTATTTATATTGTTCTTATGAACCAGAGGCCTATTATTTTAATGTGTTTTATAGGATTAATAAGACATTTGTACTAAAGCATAAGATTAACGATGCCGTTAAAGTAGTAAATGGTACACCAGAATATAACTATGATGTTTCAAGGGATAGACAATTAGGGCTCTTAGATATTGGCACCGAGGATCTAAAGAAAATTCATGAGGTTTGTAAAGCTTTCAGACGAGAGATGCCGACTGAAATGAAATTACATTACAACGTTGAAAAAAATAGTTTAGCGGCAAATTTTAAATATGATCTGGTATATTCAAATGATGATGAATTACTTCCAGACGATATATTCGAACAATGGTTTGAAGAGATTAAGTCACAAGGGTAGTACACTTTAGGTTTGAAAAAATTTAGGCTATATCTCGGGTTTACATTTTAGAAGCAAGATCGTACAATACAACCAACAAACCAAACACTAAATAATTCAAACACTTGATAAACTTTCAAAAGCTCTTTCCCACTTGAACCATGAGTAGGAATGAGCTTTTTTTGCATGCCCAAAATCAAAGGAGGATGTAACCAATGGCAAAACGTGAACAGGTAGTGGCAGAAGAGTTGAAGAACCAGCAACTAGCACAGGAAGTAGAAAAAGAAGTGGGGTCTATTGCCCAGGATCAAGTAACAATGCGTGTTCGACAAGGAAGGCAGAAGAAATACTGGCACTCGTGCATGCAGATGGAGACACAACCAGAAGCTATCAGGAACAACGAGATTTTCTAATCAAGAGCCATATGCGGGACATACAGTTCAACAAGAAGGAAATCGAATATGTAGAAGGCGAACTGCAAGGTATGATGAAACGGCTAGACTACCAACTAGAAACGATGCCAGGCATAGATTTGGTAACGGCATCTTCTCTAGTGGCAGAAATAGGCGACATTAGCCGTTTTGCCAGCGCAGATAAACTGGCACGTTTTGCAGGGATAGCCCCTGTCAATTTCAGTTCCGGCGGCAAAGGTACGAACCAAAAAAGCAGACAGGGTAATCGGATACTTCATGGTTTGTTTTATAACCTAGCTGTCCAGCAGGTACAAGTTTCAAAAGGTAGCAAGAAACCACGTAATCCACTGTTTTACGAATACTTCAACCGCAAGAAAGAAGAAGGCAAAACACCAACGCAAGCATTGGTATGTGTGATGCGGAGACTAGTCAACATTATTTACGGCATGATGAAGCACAAGACAGCGTTTCGTCTCCCCGAACAAGTAGAAAAACAAGCGAGCTGACAGGTGGTATTGCTAGTATTCTAGCAACCACCGTTACTTTTCAATAGATTAGCTTTACAACATAGGGGACGGGACAAGCTGTTAAACCGCCACCAATAGTCTATGAAACAGTTAAGTATGGTGATCATTTTACAAGAAAAAATAGAAAAAAAGTTTTAAAACCAAATATAGAATACACATCACCAGATGGGTATACTTATCGTACGGATAGTCAAGGGCGTGTTATTGAATGTGAAGGGGCACTTGTGCTTGGTAAAGGAGACCGAAGTGAATATGCCCAGAGGACGGTAGGGAAAGGGCAAGGTAGGTTACCTGATGACGATGGTGGACACTTGATAGGAGCACAGTTTAAAGGTCCAAAGGATATTGACAACTTGGTTCCACAAATTAGCCAAATTAACCGCTCTGGTGGGGAATGGTATAATATGGAGTCTAAGTGGGCAGAGGCTTTGAGTGAGACACCTCCGAAAAAAGTTACTGTAAAGATTGAACCGGTTTATTCAGGGACCTCCATGAGACCAGACTCCTTTGAGGTAACTTATCAAATTGAAGGAAAGAAGCCAGTACAAAAAACAATTAAAAATCAAGTCGGAGGTTGATTTCGTTGAGTATAGAAAAAGAAATGAATCGAATTTATAATCGAATAGCTGAAACAGTGAATGAAATGATTCCAGAAGAATGGGAAACGTTTTATTTCTATGCTCAAATTTCTGAAACAGGTGGAGGGACTTACTTTTTTTATAACACACCTGAGGATGTGCAAAATTTTAAATATAGTTTAGAAATCCCTTACTATTATGATAATTATAAAGAACGAAATAAAATTAAAGGCAGAATTCTACTCGAATTAAGTGAAAAACTAAGAAAGACTTTTATAGAAAATGAACAAGAACCTTGGTATTCATTCACATTATCGCTTAGTAGGAATGGTAAATTCAAGATTCATTATGATTATACAAATTGGTTTGATACGAATTATAGTTTTGATGATCAGTTGCTTATTTGGGAATATAAATATTTGGGTAATTTACCAGAGGATGAAGAGATGAGAGGATTAATAAACAGGTATATAGAAGAATATCCGGATATCCGATTTAAGTTGGACAACGACGAATTATTCTGAGTCGATTGTTCAGGCGCCAGAGTCTAATTAAAATTGTCTTCATTATATCGAAGGGAAAATTTATCTATTTAATAGTAGACTCATTGATATATAAACCGCAATTAAGATCATAACCTGACAAGCAGACGATCAATCATTTCCATCGGATACTGATTAATTCTCTTCATAATTGACTCACATAAAGCCTGATTTTATAAAATTTGTCAAAGAAAACGTTGTTTACAATGTCCGCTTTGAGCCACACTCATAACCCTTCAACTGGATTTAAGTTTGGGCTGTAAGGGGGTGAAAACACCAACTGCATACGCGGATGTTTCTTCAAGAAAGGCTGTAACTCCGTAGCGTGATGAATCCGGCTATTGTCCAAGATCAAGGCGATTTTTCCACTTGGATAGGCGGAGAGATACAGGTATTTCCAACATAGGAAATGTAGGCAGTGAAGATAGAGCCCAACAACTATATACCTGGGTAAAGGGGGAAACCGTAGGTACATTGTCAGAGCGTTAAAGATCCCGAATATTAAAGAATGATGAGGGGGATATCTATGAATTTAGTTGAAAAAATAAATCATATATTCACTTTGAAAACTGAATTAGAACAAAAAAATAAGATTAGTGAGATAGGGGACATTATCGAATATGGCAGCCTAGAGAGAGAAGAATTAATTGCTGCAGTTAATTTAATGTTATCATTTATAGTTCGAGAAATTGGTATTTCGGTGAAAGAAAGTCTATTAAATGCTGTGAATAACGCTTTGGTTTATCAAAATGTAGGGACAGAGGTTTCTTTTGATATATTGTTACCTTATATGTCAAAATTCAGAAAAGATCATTTGACGTACGTTTTGACCTTTCTGGGGTTTTCAGGTAAAAAGGAGTACAGACAGCTACTAGAAAAATATCTGAACTACAATGATGATGAGATAAAGGAAGCTGCTCAAGAGGCAATTTGTGAAATTGACTTCAGAATCCAAAACAGTAAAATGTAAATATTGAAGTGAGGAAATAGTGAAATAGCCGCCAGTGCTATGGTTTCTTTATCCCTGTTCTCTCTGTATCAGCTGTTGATGGATGGACCCCACCAAGTAGGGAGTGTATTGGGCTCTGAGCCAAGCAGATTTATCCCATATAATACCCGAATAAAGATTCTACATTTCGTTTGTAAGCACATTAATGCTTGAATTTTATACCCTAAATAACGCTATTCCGTTACATTGAACAGGTTGATTATGGTCAGATACTACCGTAATTGACCTGTTTTTAGTTATCTTCGTTTTCTTGCGTTTTTTAATTTACTCGGAACTTTAGAATACACCGCTCCATAGGGATGATGGGAATAGGGGTAAATTTCCTCTTTTGTTAAACCCCTATTTGAACTTGGATAGAAGTAGGGAACAAAATGAAAAAGAAACAATAATTAAGTCAACTCTATCAAATAGGGTTTTGAATAAATCTGGTGCTAATATGGGCTATGCCGAGGTAAATATTGAAGGAATAAATAAAACAGAGTTTTTTGCTCATAGTCAAGTTACAGAACACGGTAAAAACCCTAACTTAATGGACTTTTCTCCTAAACCTAATAAGAAAAATAAGCCAAAATACGAAGCGCAAAAAGCAGCAGACGATGATGGAATACCATATTTAAGAGATGATGATACTGAGTATAAGATTATAAATGATATAGCATCACAGCTAAAGAATAACTACAGTGCAAAAGGAACAATAAAATTATTTACTGAAAAAGATACATGTACTAGTTGCAACAGTATTATCAGTCAATTTAAAAAAGATTTTCCGAATTTCGATATTGAAGTGATTCATAATAACGGAAATAAGATTCCGAAAATGGAGACAGAAGGGGAATGAGTTAAATGTGGAAATATGAAGAGTGCATCGATGCATTTATGGAAGAATTTTCAGAACGGAAGCAGAGAGACAATGTAAGTAATAGCGAGGCTTTAGTTAGAACTTTTGGTGAATTTTATAGTCCGAACATGGAGGATGAAATGACGAAGGCAATAATTAATGTGTTATATGTAGAACTGGCTCAAATAAATTCGAGGATTTTCATTAAGGCAAAGGAGAATAGGGAGAAAGCATTAAAGTCAATTAATTTCGAAAAAATCATAAGTCAAATCAAAATGAAACAAATTACTAAAAGCCAAATTGATGAATTGATTATTCGTCGAGATAATGCGTTAGAACTACTTAATACTATTCAGGTGGATTTATATCCAGATACAAGATGGTACTATGAGGAACTTATAAATGAAGTAAATCAATATCTTGTAACAGTTGAGAATGAGAGGCCAGAATTTATTGTTCAAGATGTATTAGAACATTTTGATAGGGCCTGCAACAACACAACTAGTGAAAAAATGACTATATATATGTTACTAGGAGAAAAATTAGTTAAAGAACATACATCCATTCCAGATAGCATATTAAAAGAATTGGTACAGTTTAATCGTGATGATATTGGAGATCAGCTGCTATTTGAAGAGATAAATGACTTAGAGTCACGAATTAAAAAAGTACTTGAGTTAAATAGTTAAGGATATTATTATAGCAATCAATATTTTTTATTTAGATATATCAATAATTTTGTGTGAATTCTAGAGACAAAGACATACCTTTTCTTCAAACAAAATCAAATTGAATTAAGAGATAACATGGTGATAGTTGGTAGAACAGCTATCATCTTTTTAATATTTCTATTTTAGATTACAACTTAGGGGACGGGTGAACTTGACAATTCCATTCCTAAGCAATTTTATGAAGAAAATGAAGGCATGAATGCCGCAGATTTCTGAAAAACACTTGTATAATCCTGATGATCTATAAAAAAGAGTATCCATTTAATATAAGTACACCAGCTACTCCGACTGGATCTCATAGGGTCTTTATTAATCTTGAGAAAAAGCCGCCAAAGACCAATAGAGACTCACAATTTCCCTTTTATGGAGGTAAATAAGATGCGAAGTATTACTATATTAGAAAAGGTTTTTAATGTAGAATTTCCAAATAAATTTAGTGAAAAAATGGGTTATATCTCAAAAAAAAATTTGTTGTGGTAATAAGCTTGTCTTGAACAATCGAATTGGTCCTATTTCAATAATAAAGGTTTTAGAATTTGATTCGGAAAAAGAGCAGAGTATTTTTAGAGTATATACCGAATTTAGAGATTTGATGTAGGAAGGCAGTATCCCTATTGCAAATGCTGGGTAGGAAGATTATATATGTCTATATTTTATTGATCGAAAATTACCACCAAAAGTTATATTATGGTGCTATGAGCGGGCATTTGAGAGCATTGATTACGCAATATTCCCTTTAGCAGATACTTTTGAAGAGTTTATAGAAAAAATAGAACAAGTAGATGCTTAGAAGAAGGCTTAGGTGTCGCTTGATCATTACTTTAAGAATGACAATCAAAAATCAGTATCTGTTAACCTACCAATTGATGAAGTCATGCATTACAAGCAAAAAACTATTACCTTATGTTTTGAGGAATGGACCGAAGAGGAATAAACACTGTGGACCTTGACGTTTTCCCAAAAGTTTTTGGAAAATAGTCACATGATGAGGATCGTGTATGGTGGAGGCAGCAATTGGGGCAATAAAAAGAAAAGTAAAACGGGAGAGACTGTTTCGAGAAGCAGAGAAGTAGCTGATAATGCAGCAGGCTCTGGATCAACCGGTAAATCAGCAAAGAATGCATCCCAGTCGGAGAGCAAAAATACGAGTCGCATACCTTCATCTAAAACAAGTGAGACAGATACAACGACAACGCCAAAAAATAGTACGACGTCGAAGAATAAAAATAACCAAGATGAAGCTCCAAATGAGATGAACTCTTGGAAACCTAAAGCATCGAAGAAGAAGGATGGGGGTAGATCTTACAGAATTCCTGCATTGAATAGAGCTTTAGAGGAAATTCCTGGTGAATATAAAAATATCTCTAAACCCAAGACTGTCTACGATCCTAAGATCATATCAAATGTGCTAATGATTATTTGAGGTAAAGAGGCTATGAAAGTGGTGTGGTTAAAGGAAGATTAGTAATTGGATACGCTTCAAATGGACTTAGGTTTACGAAATATCTTGATGAAAATGGGAAAATTTCAAATTTTCATCCGTGATTTGAAAAAAATAATCAAGGGGCAGCTCTATGTCAAATGTAAAAAAAACACATGAAAAAGAAATGATAGATCTTTTTTATTTTGCTATTGGAGGCGGGAATCTACTTAGAGCTTTGGAAAAGCATAGTAAAGGGCAGGGGTTTGGAGTTGAGCATATTTGGTGTTTGTTTGCAGGCGAACTAGAAGAGTGGGAAGAAGGATATTTCGGAGAAAATGGAGTTTGTTATTATTTTGATCACCCTGCAGTAACTGAAGATGAAGCCATTGTACTGGATTACCCTACTTTTTATGTTTATCTTAAAGAAGCAAGCGAAGCATATTTGTCGAGACATTCTAATGACAAGGATGCAATTGAATCTTGGTTACATCAAATTAAACAAAGATTTAAAATAGTATAACCTATGGAACAGGTTTTACTATTTTGTTTGCATAGTAGCACAAGAATCTTGTGGGATTGATTGTCAAACCAAGTGTGGCAGTTCCTCTAAAAAGTTGTGAGTGATTCTCACCCCAGCGAGATTTGTACCTTGTCAAGTAATTAGAGCGGGAGGGAGGCTAAGAATTGGTTGCACGTATTTTTCAATGAGCAATAATTTAGAGGATGATGATGAAGACTATACTGAACGTTATCAGAAGGCGAAATGCGTATAGTGTAGATATAAATGTTTTTTTCGAAAGACATGAACAGGCTGATTTATATCTATAGCTTCAGAAGAAGGGAACAAGGGGCCTTACCTCCAATACATATAATGAACATAGCTGCGATTGATATTGAGTATTTAGAGTCCAACCTTCTTTTACTATGAATTTAATAGAAATCTGCATTATAAGGATTTGAAAAATATGGCATGGAACTATCAAGAATTAATAGAGTCATTTATTGAAGAATGCGAAGAATATAAAAATATTTATCATCTGAGTCACTATGAGGCCGTATCTCAGGCGTTTGATGAGAATTATAGCGAAAAATATTCTGATGAAATGGAAAAGGCAGTCCTTTTGATTATTGTAGCTGAACTAAGGTTACAACAGCCTCGAATATATAAGAATGCTAAGGATAATTACATTTTTAAACTTAAGTCAATAAATTTTCAAGTGGTAAAAGAATACATAGAAAAAAAGCAATTAACAAAAGAAGAATTTGAGGATCTTTATTTAAGAAGAAACAGAGTACTTGTGGAAATTGAAAAAATGCCAACGGATCTTTGCCCGAAAGCAAGATGGTTTTATGAAGAAATCACAGATGAAGTGAATGATTTATTTGCGAAGTCTGTAAATATTGAGGAAACTACCGATCATGTAATCGCCTATTTTAAGAGTGAATTTCGAAATAAAGCATGTGCCAAAAAAATTGTTTTTGTAACAATAGCTGAAAATTTAATGCGACGCAATTATAAAGTACCTGACTATGTCATAAACGAGATTACAGATAATTACATCGATAATTCCCAATTTGAACTTTCCCAAGAGGAAAGTATAGATTTATTAAATAGAATCGATAAGATTCTTGAATTACTTGAATTTAAATAAATCGAAATTTTGTTTAAGCATTCAATTCCAAAGCGATGAAAGCTTTTCTAAGCAAAAATGTTTCATTGACCCTGAAAAAACTCTAAGCTACTACAGTCGAAAAACATTAAAGGGGCTACTTAATAGTTAAAGATGCTTTGGGAAATGGACGGTTTAACCCATTATTTAATTTGAAAGGATAGTTGTTATGAATATACATTTTAGTGTATCCAAATTCATTGAAGAAAATAAAGGAATTAATTTAATGAAATTATATGATTTTCTTATTTCAGAAATTTCAAAAGATACTCTTTTGCCTACGATTGAGTATATTATGTGTACAGAGGAGGAGGAAATATCTATCCTTCAAGATGATTTGTATAGAGGAACTAAATATGAAGGGGTTCTATGTGAAGGGAATCAATACTTGATAAAAAAAATGCATGATAAGGTTTTAGTTATAGATGCAGTAGCCGAAGAATATTGTTCAGACCATAGTATAACAAGGTTTGAACTGTTAAAGAGTGATTTTGTTGAAGTGATCCAACACAAAGAAAGAGTACTGGAATTGATTAAAGATTTGAGAAATTGAGAATCTATTGTCATAACCTTGAATGGCTTATGCTTTTCAAGGTTGCTTTTTTATGGGGGCTATCCAGTGCTGAATGAACTCAATAACATATATTATCCATATAATCGAAATAGAAGTGATTTATAACACTAAAGGAGGAGCAGGAAATATTTTTGGTCTCCAAGTTATCAGTAATCTCAATGGTCACACAAAGCCAAAAAAGGGTGATTAGAATGGTAGATGAAAAAAACATAATTAAAAAATTTGAATTTCATCAAGTATGGTTAGATTCAGTGGGGAGGGAGGGGGAGAAATTGGTACTTGACGAAATAAATCTGGAAGGTCTCGACTTGTCCAATTTTTCCTTTAAAGAAGCTAGGTTAATTGAATGTTCGTTTGATAGTATGAGCTTAGAAAAAGGAAATTTTATTTTAACTTGGCTATATTCATCAACGTTTAGAAATGCTTATTTACAGGGGGCTAACTTCTATAAAGGTTATGTTTCATATGCGGATTTTAGTTACTCTAATCTTAGAAACTCAAAATTTACAGATTGTGAAAGTGCAGAGACCATTTTTTTAGGGGCTGATCTTTCGAATGCTGAGTTAAATGTTTGTTATTTTAGTAGTGTAGACTTTAGAAATTCAAAACTGGATAATGCAAACATTGAAGATTCTTTTTTTGAAGATGTTTTAGTAAAGGGTGCAAGCTTCAAAAATGTTAAGGGAATTGAGAAGGCTAATATTATAAGTATAAATATTGGAACTACAGAGGAACCAATAACCTTAGGTGATGAACAAGCAAAAAGGTGGATTTTTGAAAATTGTATGTGATACTTTCCTTACATAACCCGGTTTCCAACACTAAACTGAAAGAGATAAACAATGAAAATAAATAAGAATTTTGATGAATTAACTGCAATGGAACTATACTTCCTCTATCTTGATGAAGATAAATTTGTAGATGCTCTTGAAGATTTTTCAAACTCGATAGGATATGGTATTTCGGAGTTTATCTGTTGTGCATTTCCATCTGAATATAAGTCGTGGGAAGAGGGATATTTTGGAGATAAAGGCGTGAAATTTGAAGTTGAACCCCCAGCAGTTGATGAAATTAAATATGAAATAGTATCCAATACAGACTTTATTGATTTTCTAGATAATTTAACCAGTCAGTACTTTCTTTCGCATCCTATGGAGAAATCTAAAGTGGAATTTCTTTTAAACCAAATCAAAACTACATTAATTTAATAAGTGGGGCTACCCAGTTCCGAAAGAACCCATCATTCAACCAATAACACTTATAACTCATCTAACGCTATTCCAGATACATCAAACAGGTTGATTATGGTCAGATACCAATGTATTCATTTCAACTTTGATTTTTGGGGGTTAATCGTCATGAGAAACTTTATACCCATGATAAAGGAGGCATTGTAATGAGCTATGTCTATGACAATGGTCAACTCTGTATGGACTTCTCCAATGAAGAGATTATTACATATCTGGTAGAACCTTTGAGCAAACATCCGAAGGTAGAGCTTAGAGTTCTTTCAGGTGATGAAGAATTTATACCTGCTTCAGGGAAACGGATCGAATACGTTGTTTTAGATGGAGAACATGAAGATGTTCACGTTAGTTTTTACCGTCATCAAACGTCAATTTTTTTCTTGAATGAGGAAATGATGTTTATTGATGATGCGGTAAAGGGAAATTACACTTCAAGTGATACGTACGGTAATGTCGTTTATGAAGGAAGTCTAAGAGACAAGTCACATCAAGAGATTCTTGAGTTGATTTATGAAATGCTTACTATAGTAATTGGAGTAAAAAGCACAACAATTGAAGAAACAAAAATTTCTCAGGTAGGATTAGAGTATCCAAAATGTGAATATAAAATAAAAATGACCTCAGATGAAATGGTAACAAAAATAGTGAAATATGCAAATGTAACATTGTATTTGAATGGTTCTGACCACGTTAGTGACTTCGTGTAAAAAATTCGTTCAACTTATATAACAAGATATAAATGGAAGGAGGAGCTTATGCATTATGATATTCGTGAGATTCTTCAATATTACGATTCAGATTTGCGAGTATATGATTACGATCAATTGATAGAAATTGGTGTGAGCCGAAACAATGCTGAATTCATGGTTTCTGTGGGAGTGCCAGAGGATTATGATGATTTTGTATTTTATGGAACGGATGCTATTCAAAAAATGTTAATTGACGGTACAGTTTTTATTAAAATCGGTCATTATGCGTGTTACGGGATACTTGGCTCAAATGGACTGTACATAAAAGAAGGGGAGGATGAACTTTTTACAAGCTCATCCTATCGTAAACCTCAAATTTATATGCTAAATAAAAACTTGAAAACATTTTTTTGGTTTCATTTAATAAAAAATGAATTGGCAATGGAAATGAAACGAGAAGGTGGATATACTACACAAAAATATGCGCAAGAACTACATAGGCTGTATGAACAATTAGATCCTCTGGCAATGAAAGATGCTGAAGGATATTGGTCACATCTAATTGAGGACTATGCAACTGGATTATGAACCTCATCCTGAGGCTGCATTGGGTTATACAACGGATGGATGTCACAGCAAGTCTGTGTTCTTCCAGTGAAAGGAGTACATAAACTACTATGCAAATGCCATTAAAAAGTGACCATATCCCACCTATAGGGGATTCTACAAATCTTTTTGATCGACTGTTAAAATATATATCCAGAATCGATGAGGATTGGGTGAATCGAATCGAACCAGCAAAACAAGAGGATATAACTACACTGATTCATCTGACACAAATGAAAAATCACGGGTATCATTACCCTAAAGAATATGAGGTGTATTTGAATTATATGGGGCAGAACGACCAGGGGTTACTCAAAACTCAACTTCCGGGATATGCTTCCATTTCAGAGATCATTGAAACGTATGAAGGGATCCATGAAGAAGAACCAGAGACTTTAAGTGATAGATATATACATTTTTTTCAAACTGAATTATTTTATGGTCAACTATCCTTTGATTTTACCCAAACTGATCATCCTCAAATTATTATGACTAATGAAGAAAGCCAGTTTGTCAGTTATTTTGCCGAAGACTTTGAAAAGCTCTTATTTCAATGCGCGTTTAGTAAATACGAAAGATATAGTTATGATAAGTGTATTATCTTTGCTGGATCCCGTTACATGCTTAAAGATGCAATGGAAAGGCACCATGTATCAGATGCAAGGGACATCATTGATCCATTTTTCGAAACCTATGACCTTCAAAGAGCCTGGTTTAGTGACCCGATCCATCATATCGGTTATAAGGACGGTATAAGCGTTTACATTGATAGTAAAAATAATGCTTTGCATGGATTTATAGCAGGTGATTTAGATAAACATATCGACACTATTGGCGCAACTTTACTGGCTGAATTAGGTGTCGATAAAAAAAATTAAAGCTTCACGGTGTGGATCAGCGTTTCTTTGCAGATGCTTTTCACTGAAATAAGCAAATGAATTGATCACGAGTATTGAATAACAAGGAAAGGAAGGATATGAATCGCAACCGGTAAAATATTTATCCAACAAGCTCCGACAGGCGGCGAATCCCATGAAAAAGTCTAATGGTATATCAACTCGTGAAAGTTTATCGAAGGGTATTCGGTTAAGCTTTTTGCTACTTATGAATAACCAGTGCTATCGGGTGGTCAATTTATCAATTATATCCGGATTATTACAAAATCTAATTGGAATAGCCGATATATATGGGAGCTAGGTTTTGGATTTTATTTGTAAAAGTAGATCTGTTTTTATGACATTTGGAAAAACGGCCTTAGATCAAATAATTGAGGTGTGATATGGAGAAAGATATATCAGTACAAATAGATGGCATCGGAATCATTCTTTATTCACCTTTTGCAGTGGCCCATATAGATGAAGATGAGGACTATCTAACGCTAAAATATATGACCGCGCAACAAGTCGCAGATCATGTCAACTGAGGAACGATTGTTGGGCTTTCAACAGGATCATCCGGAAATTACATCCTTAAAATCAGGGATGGTTATCCTGATGAGCACATTCTTGATCGTTCTGATTTTGTTTTGAGGCTGGCAGTGGAAGTTCGGGATCGTCAATTATGCATTCGAGACTTGTATGATTTGATGGAATGGACCTCCGAATTACCAGTCGAACAAATTGTCATACTTGATAATGGTTACTATCATATTACGGTATTCAGTAATCTACCGAAATCACGAATCCGTGGTGATCATCAGGAAATTTATTTATATTTTCATCCGTTAATTGAAATGCCGAAAATAAAGCATTTAGGCGTACCGACATTGGAGTAGGTGAATCTATTGAAAGAAATTCGGGAATCGATGAATCATTATTTTGAACACAGACTTCAGTGTTTTAATGAAGGAGTTCGTTTTCTATTTACAACCGAGTATGATAACAACGTTCATTCGATGCTTTATCATGGTGAAATTAATGATGATGGGGAAATTGGATGGCAGCCTGTGGTGAAAAACATAATTCATTATTTAGATGCATTAGAGGGGGAGTTAAATTGTAGATTCCATAGGTCGATCTATGATTATTTCAATTCCTATTGGTTTGCTGATTTAGATGGATTTATTGATGGACATTATGTCAGTCTTGAACCGGTTTTACCTGGTGTGGAACTAATTCGGTTTGCCAAAAACCTGCAAGGCTACAAAGATAATCATCATAATACTTTGAAGTATGCCCCAATTGGGATTGAAGGAAACGGTTTGCTTGTAGTTATAAATAATGACAGTGGACAAGTTGGGTTGGAAGATTTCGAAAGAAAAGAATTTACGGTATTGTCCGATCGCTTAGGTGAACTTATTGCTTCGTTAAGAGTAAAGAAGTCATTATGAGACAACATATAAGGGGTATTCTGATGGGGACCTTTGGAAAGTTATCTAAAGCCGAATTGATTGATCTTGTTACCAACATATGTGACCCTGCGTTGAACGACAAAATGTTGATTGAATACATAGATTTATTAGAAAAGAATGTTCCGCATCCAGCGCCGAGTGATCTGATTTTTTGGAGCGAAAAGGATTTTACACCAGAGGAAATTGTTGAAATTGCATTGTATTATAAGGAAAAATAGTTGTCGTGGCAGAGTTGAAGCAGATCTGATGGGAAGAGCTGTTTACGTAAGCATCATAATTCCATACCTGTGGATGTCAAAGGAGATCATATGAAATGAAACAAGAACTGGATGATTATTTTAAAAGAAAATATGCGAGGTGGAGGCGACACAGAAATTCGTTGCCCTTAATTAGCTGGGATGAAGATGTACCTTCGTTTATGTATATAGGAGAAGTTAATGACGAAGGTTATGTTCAGTGGAGGGTGGCTCACAAAGCTGAAAACGATGATTTCAGTGAAGTAAGGAAAAAGTATAATGTCGATTTACATCCTGATATTGTAGACTATTTTAATTCATACTGGTTTCTCGAATTAACTGGAGAATATGAAGATTACAGTATCATCCTTGAACCGGTTGTGCCAGGAATAGGTTTAAGAGATTTTTATCATAAACTAGAAGAGTATTATAGTAGCCATGACAATCAATTGAACGATATCCCTATTGGATTTGAAGCGGATGGTTTGCTTGTTTTAGTTAATAACCAGACAGGCGAGGTGTTGATTGAAGATCATGAAAGAGGGACTTATGAACAGATCGCTGATAGTTTAAAGGAGTTAATTAGCCAGATGTAGGTTAAAGATCGAAACTGACAAGAACCAGATGGAAGTAGCGAAAGCGTTAGAGAACTATTTTGATAAACTTTTGGTTTTTTGGGAGGAACAATATTCAACTTTTCCTACGCGCTGAGTATTGGATTCAAAGGTTGATTGAAGAACCAGAGGAGCCTGAAACGTAATGTGATCGTTATACTGGCCAAAATTAATCAATGTAGAGGGTGAAACATGATAAAGAAATCCATGGAACAATATTTTGAAAGATTCATTTCTATGTGGAAAGAATTTAACGGCACATTGCCCCGAATTTCTTGGTTTGGTGAGGATGGTCTGCGACTGTATGTTGGTGAAAAAGACAACGAAGGGTATATTGAGTGGTTACCGACAATGAAGAATGATATTACAAATTTCGATGCCGTTGAAGAATTATTTACAATGAAACTGCATGAGGACATTAAGCAGTACTACAATGCCTATTATTTTTTTCAAATCGCAGGATGGGTTGAGGGGTATAATATAAATCTAAATCCTGTACTTCCCAAGGTAGAGCCAGAGACATTTGTCCAGAGATTTAGTAACTATATAACAGCACATGATGGCCGAACTACTTACGTTCCAATTGGAATGGAATCCAACGGACTTATCGTGGTGTTGGATAACATGTCTGGAGAGGTGTATCTGGAAGACAATGAAGTCGAGAAATTTATACCGTTGAAATGTACTTTGGAAGAAATGATTCAACATTTGAGTTTTCGTAACTAGAGAGTATTGTTAGGACCATTAAGCTACCTCTGAAGACTGTAGCCAACACGATTGAGAACGGATTAAAGCCTGCTTTTCTCTTCATTTGAAACCGATATATTATGTGAAAGAATGGGTGGAGAGGGTTGAGAAAAAGAACCAAGGAAATGGGGGGAAGTTTCTTAGAAGTATCGCTTTTAACGTTGGAGTCTGATGGAGGAATAATATTCATGAGTAGATGGAAATCGTACATACAAGGCATTTTTATAGGAACAAAGAATGATGAAGCCAATATACAGCCAACATTGAAGGAAAACGATCCTTCCGTACAAGAAAAAGATCTGGTTCCCTTAATTTTCAAAGATGCTGCGGATGTCGAGCAAATTCTGAATGATCCCGATGAGTCTATAGATTTTTCAGCATGCTGAAATACGGAACTTCAACAGCGAAATTTTTGGTGCTGGATTGGAAGGGTGAATTTTCCTGTGAAATCACGGATTACATCATGGAGTACGAGTCGAATTATGATGTTGAACTGGCTTCGGAGGATGAGTTGGAGAGTGACACCTACTCTTTGTTCATCACTGAACTTGGGCATAAGGAAGCCTTGACCCAAGTAGATCTGTTGGGAGATGAAGACAGTCCTGATGAGGCGCGCTATATTCAGTATTATGTCTGAGAGATGAAAGCTGAAAACAAAGATGGAGAAAAAAGAGGTGCAAAATGAAGGCAGAGGAATTCAAGAGGGTATGGGATATCGAGCATTATGGTCCTTTAATTACTTTTAACCGGGGCGATTTGGAAAATATAAACATACAAGAAAGTGATAGAGAATGGCTGGTAAATGTGGGGTTACCGGAGACGCCAGCTCCTTATCTTGAATTTGTTTCTTCTAAAGGAAGACTAGTATCGTTATCCACCAAATTAAATATGTCTAATTGCTATGTTGATTATACGTATTTGGGATCAACCGCTTCAGGCGAACCAGTTTGCATAAAGAATGGTACTGAAGTAGTGCTGATCTCTGAAATGAATTCTTGCAAAGAAGTATTTGTGAACTCATCTGTAACCCAGCTTGCCTCATGTTTGTTGTTCTTTTCCGAAATGATCTCTGAAGCGATCAAAATAAATGGTGAAGATGCATTCATTGATAATGCCATTCCATCTCATTTGATGTCTATAACCATGAAAAAAATGAAAGAAATAGATGGCGCGGCTTTTGCCGACTCCTCTTTTTGGAAGACGGAATTTGAAACATTGGTTGAATGAGGAGTAGAAACTATAAACTCAAATGATTACGAATTAACAGAGAAACTTTCATACCGACTTCATATAGACTTTACATAGAAAAAGAGAAAGGACGTGTCTCATAATATGGAATTTGAATTTCACGTAACGGTAGAGGATTTGAAGCTGGAGGAGAAGCAGGCGTTCATCCGGACATGCGAGGAACAGAAGGTCAAACCGGTGATGATCGTACTCGATCAAGGGGATTATGTGCATCAGCCGATGTTTACGGGGATCGTACATAGCGACAGTTATGAAGAAGTGAAACAAGGCATGGATGCGCTGGCCTCGATTTTCGGAAAACAAGGGTTTAACGTGGTGCGTACCAAAATCGAGATTCCCGCGCAGGAGGAACAATATTTCCACGAACCGATGGTTGCAGGCTCGAAGCCGTATTTTGAATGGCATGGCAAGGTGGAAATCGGCGATATCGCAGACTTGAAAAAGCAGTGCGAGCCCTATGGCGGGCATATCTCGCGTAATTCATTGAATGCCAATGGTAAAGTAAGGTTCATTACGGTGCGGGAATACGGCTCTGCCGCTCGTTTCTATGAACGGATCGTCGGCATTGAAGAGGTACTGCGTCTGAACGGGATCAAGCTGCTGAAGCAGCAGCACGAATTGTGCGTACACGATAGCCGGGAAGAGCTGGATAAAGGTTGGGTATCGCAGCATAGTCATTGTTAGGATACTCACATGTAAACGAAGGAGGACACGAAATGGCTGGCATTATGAATTTGGATCAGATGAGTTACGAGGAACGATTGTTAATCGGTCTGGAAGCGTTGTTGCGAAGGGCGGCATTGGTGAATGGGCCGTTTGCCTTGAAGGGCAGCCTGTTGACGAGGCAGTATTTGGCGGACCGGAGCGTGCGCGATGCGGACGACATCGATTTTTTGTGCCTAGAGACGATTCGGGACGAGAACGAGGCCAGACGTATGTTCACGGATTGGATGATCGAGGTGACCGAAATGGATCTGAATGACGGCGTTCAGTTCCGCAGCTTCCGGGAAAATGCGTTCTGGAGATGCATCGACTACGCGATGGCGGACGACTTCCCGACGGTGAACACCGATTTGGCGTATCGTTTCTATCAGACTTCTACTAGCGAGAGCATGTATGCGGATGAGATGTATCTCGACATCTCGTTTAATTTGTCTTTGGAAAACGAACCCGTACCGCTGACCTATCAACCGTCGGTTGGGGAAGCATTCGTTGTTCCGTATACCGTGCCGCTGTCTACGCAGGTTGCCTGGAAATTGCATCAGACAATCGTCAGACCGAGATTCAAGGATCTGTACGACTTGACGTTTTTGCTGGCCCATCCGTCTTACGATGAGCAGGCATTGCGGGGAACCTTGCAGACGCTTGTGAATGAGTGCGCCATGGACTCGTCGATTACGAGCGAGGCGATCCGCAAGGTGCTTGTGGACGATCTGCATGATCTGTATCCACAGATGGAGAGAGATTATGACTTGAGAGATTACGCGGGAGAGCGCGTGCCAGCCGTTTATTTTGCGGAAGTGGCCGCGGGGCTGCGGAACATGATGAACCAGCGTGGTTTTACTGAACAGGCGTATGAGCAACGGCCAGGACCGACGACGAATAGCTCTAAATAGCGCGATGAAGCTGTTCTTCCGGACAACCAGCGTATTGAAGGCGCCCCCTCGCCTAACAAAAGCGATTTGAATTTGCGTCCCCAACTCGCTACAATGGTTCCATGGATTTGGCACATTCAGCGTGCCATTGTGGAAGGAAGGATGACATAATAATGACAGACGATATGAATTTCGGCGACTTGAGCGATGCCATTCTGGCTGCGGCGGCAACGGAGCTCGAACAGATGGTACATAAAATATGCGAATTGATCGATATACCCTTGGAACGGACGACCGAGCTGCAGCGCCAGGTTATTGCCGCTTTCGGTTTCGGAGCCGTTTACGGTATTACGCACCGGGATCGGTTGGCTGAGCATCAGGCCCATGCCCTGAGCATTCGCATGCTGATTCAGCCGTTTGGTTACAGCGAACAGCAGGCGGTTGATTTCGCGGACGACCTGATCAAGGTGGCATCCAACCGTGACGCCCACCCTGTCATGAATACGATTATTCACCGGGGCATAGATGGATATGCGCAGTTCACCCAGAACGATGACGAAGGATTGGGGCGGAACATGCAGGAGATTTTGGCGGCAGTGCAGTCTGCCAGCTAACGTAATAAGAGTTTAGAACAATAGCAGCAGCGAATGGAAAAGGGGGGGAGTCCAATGGATTTGATGAAATTAAGCAAGGAGCTGTCTTACGCGCTGCGGCACGCGCCTTGGGAGTATGAACTGGAGCTGGACGACGAAGGCTGGGTCGAGATCAGCCAGCTGCTGGCGGCTTTGCATGAGAGCAAGAAATGGACGGCCGTCACGGAAGCGGACCTGCATCGCATGATTCAGGCCTCGGACAAGCAGCGCCACGAGATCGCGTGCGGACGCATACGGGCATTATACGGCCATTCGACGCCGCAAAAAATAAGCCGAACCCCTGCGCAGCCGCCGCAATGGTTGTATCACGGAACGCCGACGCGCGCGGTGGACTCGATCATGGCACAGGGATTGCAGCCGCGGCAGCGCCAATACGTGCATCTGTCTGCCGACGTCGAGACGGCTTCGCTGGTTGGCAGCCGGCGTGACCCGAAGCCGGTTATCCTTCGAATTGATGCACAGGCGGCTGCAGCGGACGGCCTTTCCTTTTATCATGGCAACGAGAACATCTGGTTGGCCGACCACGTTCCCGTGAAATACATTCACCGGGATTAGGCCGAGTGTCGACACGAATACAAACGCAATATACAAAGGAGCACCTCCAGCGAAGATGATTCGCCTTGGGTGCTCCTTTTGTGCATGCAATGCTTTTGTAAGCGGTCGTACTCGTTTTCCGTTGGCTTAACCGAGAAGCGCTTTGATGCCTTCGCTCAGCGGTTGCGCCGGACGGCCCAGCAGCTGTTCCAGCGTATCGCTTTCGACATTGAGCGCGCCTTGCGCGATCGCGCTTTGCATATCCACCAGCATGGAGACGACGAAGTCCGGCAAGCCGGCGCCTTTCATGATTTCCGCGTAAGCGGCACTGTCCACGTTTTGCACCGGAATGTCCTTGCCAAGCACTTCGCCGGCGATGGCAGCAAGCTCGGCTTGCGTGATCGGTTTGCCGGAAAGCTCGTATACGGTGTTGTCGTGCCCTTCGCCCGCCAGTACCGCCGCCGCCGCATGAGCGTAATCGCTGCGCGTAGCCCAGCCTACTTTGGCTGAACCTGTTGCATGCACCCACGGCGCGCCTTGCGCCGCGGCTTGAACGCTGCCGGCTTCGTTTTCGAGGTACCAGTTGTTGCGCAGCAGGGAGTATGCAATGCCGGATTCGCGAATGGCTTTCTCGGTTGCGCGATGGACTTCGGCGAGTCCGAGCGTGCTCTCGTCGGCTTTGGCCACGCTGGTATAGGCGATGAATTGCACCCCGGCGTTTTTGGCAGCCTGTACGGCTGTTTCATGCTGGCGAATGCGTGTTTCGTTATCGCCGTCCGCGGAGATGAGCAGCAGGCGTTCCACGCCCGCGAATGCCGCAGCCAGCGACTCCGGCTGGTCGAAATCGCCGTGGCGGACCTCTATGCCCTGAGCGCTCAAATGCTGTGCCTTTTCCGGATTGCGCACGCTGACAGCGAGCTCGGAGGCAGGCACTTTTTTCAGCAAAGCCTCCACGACGAATGAACCCAAATGACCTGTAGCACCAGTAACGAGATATTTCATAATAAATGTCCCTCCAAAAAGTAGTTTGTATGGTTTTGCTTGTTGTTATCGATGTAGTTATAACAGAAGTGATTACAACGAAAGGGGAAGAAAAAGCTCCTGAGGAGCTTTTAATCCGAGACGTCGACCTGATCCATCATCTGCTGCAAAGTTACGCTATTCAAACGCCGTTCCATCGCTTTCTGGGCTTCGTCAAGCTCGGCCCGCAAAGAATGCTCGATCATTCGTCCGACCGGGCATGCCGGGTTCGGATTTTTGTGGAAGTTGAACAGCTGCCCGTCCTCCACGACATCGAGGGCGCGATACACGTCCAGCAGCGTAACCTCTGCCGGGTCCCGCAGCAGGGAAGCACCGCCCACGCCTGGCCTTACGTCGATCAGGCCCGCCTTCTTCAGGCTCGACATGATCCGGCGAATGATGACTGGATTAGTGTTCACGCTCTGCGCGATCAGGTCTCCCGTGCATTCATTCGGCATCGTTGCGATCAGGGATAGGGTGTGCACCGCGATGGAAAAGCGACTGCTGATCTGTTTCATCGATCATCACCACCGTTGTAACCATAATAGTTACAAAATGAATAAAAGTCAATTCCTTTTTCGTCAAATGGACATCCGAGACGTTGCGAATCGGTCTCCGGGCGGAGCATGAATCCGAACCCAAGGCCGATTTGTCTTACTGTCATCCTTGCTATAATCCATTTAATTCATACATATATATCCAATTATTGATGGGCATGGGGATTTCCGACTTTGGCAAATCAGCGCTTTCGTACAACATCAGCGGGATGGATGACATCAGTTTTCATGATGTGGAGGTAGCGGCAAGGTCGGGCGTAAGCCTGTATATGGTGGAAGAGAGAGGACGATTGTTGCAATGGCAGGCAGAGATGGGGTTCTAAAAGGGCGCTCTGATGACTAGAATAGACCGACAGTCGGTCGAGTGGATTGGAGGATCGCATGAGAGTCGTCGAACACCCGGAAGAACGGCGGCGTTTTAATGACATTCTCGATGCAGAAGACACGCGCTTCATCGTCCGGAAATACGGCAAAACAGCGGTAAACGATATTTTACGCGCATGCGAGGTTGCCAAACCAAAGGTACCTTCGACGTGTGCTTGGTGCGGAGAAGGGCAGCTTTGCCTATATGAGCCAACGGTATCTGTCCCATTAACCTGAAGCGTTATTCTGAAAGGAGTCGGAACAATGGAACCAAACGTGCAAAAATCGTTTCACAAATTTCTGTTGGTATGGTTCGGCCAACTGATTTCGATGATCGGCATCGGGCTGACGGCGTTTTCGCTCGGCGTGTATGCCTTCGAGAAAACCAATACCGCCACAAGCGTGGCGCTGATCACCCTCTTTACCTTCCTGCCGAACATTCTGCTGCGGCCGATCGGAGGCGTTATGGCCGACCGGTTCGACCGACGCCTGATGATGATCATTGGCGATCTCGGTTCGGCTGCCGGGCTGGTTTTCATCTTGTCGTTCATGCTGACTGGAGATATCCAGCTATGGCATATCTATGCAGGGGCAGCGTTCAGCTCCGTATTCTCAGCCCTGCAAAGCCCGGCTTACAAGGCTTCGGCAACCGATCTGCTGACTGAAGAGCAATTCTCCAAAGGAAGCGGCCTCGTACAGCTCGCGGAATCCTCCAAGTTTCTGTTTTCGCCGATTATCGCAGGCATGCTTCTGAGCATAACGACCATTGAAACGATTTTGGTCGTCAATATATTGACCTACGTGGTGGCGATTCTGGCCGTGCTGGTTATCCGCAAAAGCTTGAAGGTGGAACGCATGGAGGAGGAAAGAAACCGTCATTGGCTGACGGATCTTCGGGAAGGCTGGACGGAAGTGGTCACCAATAAAGGCGTGCTGCTGCTGGTCATGATTATTTCGCTGATTACCTTTTACATCGGATTTCTGGAGACGCTCATCGGTCCGATGATCCTCGCCTTTGCTGATGCCAAAACGCTCGGGACATTTCAGTCGGTAAGCGCCGTCGGCATGCTGATCAGCAGCCTGTGCATTGGCGTGTTTAGGATGTCCAAGAAATATGCAAGCGTGCTGGTTACCGGATTGGTGATGTGCGGTCTGTCATTCTCGCTGATCGGTGTATCTACAAACATGTATTTGATGATCTCCGCAGGCTTCCTGTTCCTGGCTTCGCTGCCGTTCGTCAACATGAGCGCCGACGTGCTGGTGCGCAGCAATATTTCCAACGAAAAACAGGGCAGGGTATGGGGCATCATCGGCATCCTGTCGCAGCTTGGCTTTATCATTGCCTACAGCCTGGCTGGTTTCCTGGCAGATCATGTGTTCAATCCGCTGCTGGTGGAGGGTGGCCCGTTGGCATCCACGGTGGGTCAGGTGACGGGTACGGGAGAAGGAAGGGGCATCGCTCTGCTGTTTATCATTGCCGGCCTGTTCGTTGTGATCATCGCAGGCATCACGTCCCGTCTGAAAACGATCAAAGCGCTGGAACAATGATTCGCATATAAGTCGTTCGGGCGAAACAGACTTGACGCATGATTAAGGCGAGAAACGCATTAAAAAGCGGCCCCTTGGAAGCCATTACGTTTGGCTAAATGGGGGCAGCTTTTTGTCAGGCGTCATTAAAACGTATTGCACTTTATAAGTTGAACTAGACCGTTACACAAAAACGAAGGGGGCAGAAAGAATCCGGAGAAGCGGAGCTAAAAGCTTTCTGTAAGAAAGCTCTATCGGAAGCATACACCTCGTGTTTATCACCGGATTTTCCCTTTGAAAAGGGATCAAAAAAATCTGGGGATAATGACGATCGGAAGATGGTTCTGCCCCCGTAGTGACTTCGTGTAAGAATTATGGGTTCAACTTATATAGGCATTCAAGCCTCTAGAGAAGGTAGAGCGCACATTGCTTTCATCAAACCTGCGACTTACCCTTTCACCGCGCCGGACGTCAGGCCGCCGACGATGTATTTTTGCCCGATCAGGAACACGATCAACACCGGCAGCGACGTGAGCACGATATCGGCGCTGACGAGATTCCACTGGGCGCTGAATTGCCCGAAGAAATTGTACACGGCCAGCGTCATCGGCCACATTTCCACCGTGTTCAGCATGTAGAGGGGAGCGGTAAATTCATTCCACACGCTTAGGAAATTAAGCACGAATACCGTGACGAGCACGGAAGTCAGCAGCGGCATGATCACTTTCAGGAACAGCTTGATGGCATTGCAGCCGTCCATGATGGCCGCTTCGTCCAGCTCCTTCGGGATCCCCGAAACGAATGCGTACGTGATGAACAGCGAGATCGGAATGCCCATGGCGGTGTATAACAGGATCATGCCGATATGGGAATTGATCATGCCCAGCGTTTTCATCACTTCCATCAGCGGAATGTAGTTGAGCGGCAGCGTAATGCCGAGAATGAGAAAGAAGTACAGGAAACCGCTCAGCTTCGAATGATTGCGCGACAGCGTAAAGGCCGAGAAGGCCACAACGACGACCAGCAGCAGGGAAGAGGCCGTGGAATGCAGCAGACTGTTGAAGAACGAGCCGCCGAGATGCCCTTGTTCATAGACGATGCGGTAGTTGTCGAAAATGAAGGTTTCGGGCAGTGTCAGCTTCAGTACCTTGGCCTCCGCGTCCGACTTGAATGAGTTCAGCACGATGACCACGAACGGAATCAGCACGATCAGGCTGAGTATCCACGCGACCACGTTGAGGCCGATGGACACGAGTCTTTTTTTCAGTTGCATCTACAGTTCCACCTTTCGGCTCATCAAGCGGATGATAAAGAACGAAATGATCGCCATAATGACGAACAGAATCGTGGACAGCGCGCTGCCAAGGCCCCAGTATCCCTTCGCGAACGAGGAATATACAGCGGTGTTGATGACATCGGTGGCGTTGCCGGGTCCACCGTTGGTCAGTACGTAAACCGCATCGAACACGCGCAGCCCGTAGGTAATGTTCAGCACGGTGGCAATCGTGATGGTTGGCATCAGCATCGGGATCGTAATCTTGAATAAACGCTGCCAGAACCCGGCTCCATCAATGGCGGCAGCTTCGTAATAATCGCGCGGGATGGAGAGCAGACCGGCGATGAACAATACCATGATGTACCCCATGCCTTTCCACGTATCGACCGCCATAATGGATGGCATGGCCCAGGTCAGCGAACCGAGCCAGTTTTGGGCCAATGCGTCCAGTCCAAGCGAACGCAGCGTCACATTGACGAAGCCGTTGTTCGGATCAAGCAAGCTTTTGAACACCAGGCCGATGATCAGGAACGACAGCACTTGCGGCGAAAAAATGATCATGCGGTGCAGGTTGGCCATCTTCACCCCGCTGACGAGCAGCAGGGCGAGGAACAGGCCCATGACCGTTTTGGCCACGGCGGTCACGATCGTGAAGATCACCGTGTTTTTGATGAACAGCAGGTATGTCGGGTCTCCCGCCAGAATGGTGCGGAAATGTTCGAACCCGATAAAGTTTTTCTCCGGGCTATAGCTGTTCCAGTCGGTAAAGGAATAGTAGATGCCCAGCACTGCGGGAGCGACGATAAAGAGAACGTACAGCACGATCGCGCCAGAGGAGAAATACCATGGGTAAATTTTGTTTGCATTCATGTCAAGCAACACCTTTCCTTCCTGCCGCGCGCTTTGCGTGCATTCGCGCGCGGCGATGCCGGACGCGGCTTATTGCCACGCCTCATCCTTCAATACCTTGGCTTGTTCGGCCCGGCGCTTATCGATGTTCTGCAGAATCTGGTCCGGCGTCATTGCACCGGCGAACATGCCGGAGATGTCTTTACCGATATCCATCCACTGCGGATCGATATATTTGACTGCGGCCTGCATCACCGTGCCCTTTTCGTGCGCTTTCTCGTAATCGATGTAATCCTGGGTCAGCTTCGGTTCGATTTCCGGCCAGCAGATGGTCAGATTGCCTTCGCCGCCGTCAAATACTTTTTGCAGGTTCTCGTGTTTGGTGATCCAACGGAAAAACTTCAACACTTCTTCCGGATGTTTGCTGTTTTTGTTGCCGAACATGGCCGCCGAACCGCCCGGGTTCACGCCGATCGTTTGGTTATCGCCCCATGGCATCACGAAGAATCCCATGTTGTCCTTCATGGCCGGGTAGGCCTCGGCGACTTCCTTCTCCGTGCCCGGAACGCGAAGCAGCATGGCTGCCTTTTCCTGGCCGAAGGCTTCGATGCCCGCCTCAACCGTGTTGGACAGGAAGTCTTTACCGAAGTAACCCAGCTCGGCAAATTCGTTCAGCTGCTCCAATACCGTTCTGAGCTGCGTCAGGTCGGCGACCTTCATTTCGTTGCTGTTCAGCTTGTCGTAGGTGCCAGGCGTGCTTTTCTCGTAGTTTGGTCCGGTTTCGAACAGAGGCAGCACCTGGTACCAGCCGCTTGCCGCAGCCTGATAGAACGGAATGATGTCTTTCTCTTTGATCTTTTGGCTGATTTCCTTAAATTCCGCGTACGTGGTCGGCGGTTCGATGCCGAGCTCGTTAAAGATGCGTTTGTTGTAATACACGTACCATATTTTCGTCGGGGCAAAGGAAACCCCGTACACTTTGTCGTTGTGGCTGACCGTTGGCAAAATCTCTTCCGACATGCGGCCGGTGAACTCCTCGCTCGTCAGGTCAATCGCATTTTCTTCCGGTCTTACGTTCGCCGGCATGCTGAGCGGGTCCACGTCCACGTTGAAAATGTCGGGCGCTTCTCCCGAAGCCAGCTTGACTTTGATCAGATCGCGCCACTGGGCATCCGGAACGACCTGGAAGTCGATTTTGACGCCGGTTTCCTTCTCGTATTCCTTGGCCATTTCTTGCATGATGCCTGTGCGCGGAATGCCCGTCTGGCTTGTGCCAAAGGTCAGCGTTACCTTGCCCGAACCTTCGGATTTGTCCCCCGAGCCGCATGCGGCAAGCAGCAGGCCGGACAGAAGCAGCAAGCCTGCGAGCGTAGCTAGAAATTTCGTTTTCATCATTGAACCTCCCGATGGAATAAGATATGATGTCTTGCATAACGCTTAATGTAAGCGTATTCTTTATGTGCATAACTTTACTGTGAACGGGAACATCGCTCAATAGACAAAAGCGTTCTGTTGAGGTGGACATTTTCGCCGGGCGCCAGACATGATCATTTTGACGGGGTGGATAAACCATGGTCCGATATCGTTTTAGAACATTGCAGCAAAGCCTGTTTACGTATTACTCCGCCGTGTTCATCGTGTTTGCGCTGCTGGTGGCCAGCTTGCTGTACATGTTTCTCGCAAACGACATCCGCAGCCGCAGCGCCGACCAGCAAAGACAGCTAAGCATGTCGATCGTGAGCAATCTCGATCAGGAAATCATTAAAATGAACAATTTTTCGATGAGCATCGTCTACTCGAACCTGGTCAAGGAGCATTTCAGCCATTACTTGTCCCCTGCGGAGGAAGATCCTCAGCGGCCCATTGCGGACTCGGCATTTTACAAGGATACGACCACGCTCATCGATGTCATTCTTGCCGTCATCAGCAGCTCGAATACGGCGCAGCAGGCGAACATTTATGACGTAAACGGCAAAATGATCGGCGCCGGGGCGTTCAACGGGCAGCTGTCCGTCGACATGACCAAACGTCCGTGGTACGAAGAAACGTGGAAGCGAAACGGATGGCGCGTCCTGCAGCTTCTGGAGGGCGGTTCCTTACCCATGCCGACCGGGCAGGGACGACCGACGAGCCAGTACCTTTCGTTAACACGGGTGTACAAAGACGGCAATTATGTCAGTCAGGGCATCGTCGAAATATTGCAGGATGCACACACCGTATTTGGTTCGCTGGACGAATTGCAGGCAAGCAACAATGAGCTGCATATCTACGTGTTGGATGACCAAAGCCGACGGTTGTATCCGTTCTCTGCGGACGGAGAGGGTTCCTCGGCGGCGGTAGCCAATTATTACGAAGAAATGATTCGCAGTGGCGGTTATGCACCCGAAACGATGCAGGAAGTAGCCGCATTTGACGGAGGGGCGAAGCAGATGATGACTTACGCGATGTCCGGGGAGACGGGATGGACGGTCATTTTGACGCAATCGAAATCATCGCTGTTTGCCGGCCTGAACCGGATGGCGCTGTTGATCATCGGGGTGACCGTGGGCACGCTTATGCTTATTCTTCTTTTATCCTATCTGATCTCGAAGAGGGTCACTTTGCCGCTGCATCGCCTGCAGCGCATCATTCAGAAAACGGGCGTGCAGCAGCTCGAAACGGGACAGGACCCTGCGCAAATGTTCAAGCTGGAGCACCCAGGCTCCATTCGGGAGATGGATGAATTGAACGATACGTTCATTCGGCTGAACCAGCAGCTGGTACAGTCCTTCCAGGACATGCTGGCGCTCAAGTCGGAAGAAACGCAGGCTCGCCTGCTGGCGCTGCAATCGCAGATGAATCCTCATTTTCTATACAACAACATCACGAACATCAGCATTATGGCCGAGGAAGGCATGAACGAAGAAATTGTTGCTTTTTGCGGCCATATCGCTTCGATGCTGCGTTATATATCGGCTTCCGGCCGAAACGGCGTTACGTTGGCGGAAGAGCTGGAGTACTGCGAACGTTATCTCGAATGCATGAAAATCCGGTTTGAGGATGATCTGCAGTATGAGTTCGATATTCCAGAAGACATGAAAGGACAGGTCGTTCCAACGCTGCTCATTCAGCCTTTGCTGGAAAACGTAATGAAATACGGGCTGAGCGACGTCCCGCCATGGAAATTGCGAATTACGGGGGAGCAGGATGAGGAACAGGGGACATGGAGCATGACGGTGGAAGACAACGGCCCAGGCATGGAGCCGGAGACGCTCGCGGCGATGGAACAGTACATCGAATCCTCGCACGATTGGGAGCGGATGCCCGACATGCAGATCAACGGCATGGGGCTCAAAAACAGTTGGATCAGGCTGAAATTATGGTATGGTGACGCGGCCTGCATGCACATCGTGAATCTGCCGTCCGGCGGGATGCGCATCACGATCGGCGGTTCCATTCGAAAGGAGAAGGGATAACGATGGCAATGACTTATCGAACGATCATCGTAGAAGACGAAGCGTTGATTCGTCGCAATGTGTCGCGCAAATTTCGGGAGCTGGATTCCCGCTTCGAAGTCATCGGAGAGGCGCGGAACGGCCGTGAAGCGCTGCAATTGATGGAGCAAACGGTCCCCGATCTCGTAGTGACGGACATTCAGATGCCGGTGATGAACGGGCTGGAGTTGGCCAAACATCTATATTTCGCCTACCCGCATGTGAAGATCGTCATTTTGAGCGGCCATCATGAATTCGAGTACGCGCGGCAGGCGATCAGCTACAAAGTGGAGGATTATCTGCTCAAGCCGTTAAGGGAAGATCAGCTGCGAGCGCTGCTGGATGCGATGGAAATCAAGCTGGGCCATGCTGCGGATTCGCTCACCCATGTCAGCGCCGTGACGGAGGAGCAGGCGCAGCCGGAGGATATCGCCGATGCGGTGAAGCTCTACCTGAAACAAAATTACATGCATGAGATCACGCTGCAGGACATGGCGGGGCAGCTGCATTTCAGCGTCGATTATTTGGGGAAATGCTTCAAAAAGGTCACCGGGGAAACGCCGCTCAAATATTTGACCGGGCTGCGGCTGAACGAGGCCAAGCGGATGCTGGCTGCCCATGAAGACATGGATATCAAGAGCGTGGGCAGAGCGGTAGGGTACGGGGACTCCCACTATTTCAGCCGGATTTTCAAAAACAAAACGGGACTGTATCCCAGCGATTACCGGCAGCAGTGCGCGCAACGAAAAAAAGCCCAGTCTGCGCATCAGGGTGACGTGAGCTGATCGGCAGGGCTATTACTGGGCCATCGCTTCTTCGGTAATTTTGCGGATGTCGATCGGGGAGAGAAGTCCTTCCTGCACGATATCGGGGAGAATGTGATCGAGGAAATAACGCACGCAGTGCAGGTCGATGTTTTTGATCTTGATCAGGGCGTAGCGGTACATGACGATAAACTCTTTCTCGGTATTGCCGCGCTGCATTTCAGCGAATGCTTCGTACACCTGGTCCATCTTGTCGGCAACTTCAAGGATCAAACCTTCGACGCTGTGATCCTTGCCTTCGCGCAGTTGTCTGCGGAAGATGGGTTGAAATTGCTCGGGGATGTTCTCATCGATGAAATGGGCCACCATGCCTTCTTCGACTTGCTGCAGCATGGAGCGAAGTTCAAGGGAATTATGTTTGACCGGGGTTTTGATGTCGCCGATGAAAATTTCGCCATAATCATGGCTGCTCGTAATCTCGTAGAGCTTCTTCCAATCAATGGCGACGCCATTCAATTCCTCGATATCGGCCAGCGTTTTGGCGTACTGCACGACTTTCCAGGAATGCGCCGAGACGCTGTGCTCCTCGAATTTGAACTTGCCCGGAGTACGGATAATGCGTTCAAGATCGTTCAGCGATCGAAAGTACGTATGAATGCCCATGGAGTGATCATCCTTTGCTGTAGTATGAACCGACTATACTCCAGATCTGTCAACGCAGTATTAACGAACGTAGACGATTCGGTAATAACGGGACCAGCGTCTTCCTGGAAACACAAAAACCACAGAGTTCTCTTCCGCTCCATATGTGAGCGGTTGCTGAGTTCCGTGGTTTTATTATGCCTCTGTAATGAGAAGGCATTCGGGGAGAGCAACATTCCCAGGGTTGCCTTTTTCTTGTGTTAGCTTTTACGGCCTTGCTTTTTTGCGTACAGGGGACACGTACCAATACGCCATGCCGACAAAAAGCGCTCCGCCGACGATATTGCCCAGCGTAACCGGAATCATGTTATGGAACCAGCCTGCGAGCGTAATCGTATCCGGATGGTTCGGAAGAAGCCAGGACAGGGAAAGCAGCGTCATATTGGCCACGCTATGCTCGTATCCGCTGGCGATAAAGGCGTACAGGCACCACCAGATCAGCACCAGCTTGGCGATGTCTTCCTTGGAGCGGGCGGACATCCAGATGGCGAGACAGACGAGCCAGTTACACAGGATGCCGCGAAAGAACAACTCGGTAACCGGGGCGGCCATTTTTTTGGCCGATACGGCAAAAATAATATGCTCCGGGGCCGCGCTTTTGAATAGACCGCTGCCCAATATCAGCAGGCAGAGCAGCACGGCGCCGATCAGGTTGCCAAGGAAGACGAGGCCCCAGTTTTTCAGCGTATCTTTCACGGTGGTACGCCCTGCGAGCGTGCTCATCGTAAAAAACATGTTATTGCCCGTAAACAGCTCGGAACCGGCAAAAATGACCAGTGTGAGCGCAAGTCCGAAGGACATGCCCATCAGCATCATTTGCAGGGGCGATTTGGCCGCGAGCAGCGGGGCGCCGATGCTGAAAATGAGAATGATGCCCAGACCCACGTAAGCGCCCGCCATCAGGGCGGATACCATATAACGCGGCAGGCTGTTGTTCATCGCGTCCCGCTTTTTGACGGCGGCTTCAATAATGCCTTCAACATTAGGTGTGTACATGTCGTTTTCCCCCATTAAGGAACTCAAATAAAAGGTGTGCGATACAGAAGCGGAGGCGCTGGCGAGTTATATGGAGATCCAGACTCGGCCATCCTCGATTTTTACCGGATACATGCGGACTTGACCCTCATCGGGAGCTTGCACCAAGCCTGTGCTGAGGTCGATTTTCCAATCGTAGAGCGGGTCGTACAAATAATGTCCTGACACGATGCCTTCCGCCAGCGGTCCGCCTTTAGGGTGAGGGTTGCTGTTGTCCGCAGCGAATACAGTCCCGTCGGAAGCACGGAAAACGGCCAGCTCATGGCCCTCAATATCAACCACTCTTCCGATGCGCGGCAGAAATTCCTCAATCTCTCCCGCTGCGAAATACGTTCCCGTTTGCTTGGTCGTCATATGAATCTCTCCTTTGTCTGTAATGATCATCTATGAAAACCCCGACCGAGGCCGGGGCGGAAGGTGCCTGGGGTTATGGACGAGCTGCCACCTCGATGCCTTGAAAGAGCTTGCTTTGTCCTTGTTCGTTCCGCAATGCTTTTTTCCAAGGGTCCTCCACTTGCTGTAAGGCGAACTCGATTCGGGCCATCAATGCTTTGCGTTCCTCGATATTGTCTACCACGACCGACCGGATCTGCTCTAGTCCGATGCGCTCTACCCACTCCGACGTCCGCTCCAGATAATTGCCTGTTTCGCGGTAATATTGGATGATCGCGCCGCACAGCTCGATCAGCTCCTCGTCGGTTTTCACTTTGCAGAGCGAGTCGGCCAAGCGGGCTTTGATGCCGCCATTGCCGCCGATGAACAGCTCCCAGCCGCCATCGTTGCCCACGATCCCGATATCTTTAGTACACGATTCCGCGCAGTTCCGCGGGCAGCCGTTCACGGCCATTTTGAATTTGGCAGGCAGATCAAGGCGTTCGAACTTGCGCTCCAGCAGCGCGCCCATGGCCATCGAATCCTGCGTACCGAAGCGGCAGAATTGCGATCCAACACATGTTTTGACCGTGCGCAGCGATTTGGCGTACGCGTAACCTGAAGGCATATCCAGTTCGGCCCATACTTGTGGCAGGTCTTCTTTCTTAACCCCGATCAGGTCGAGCCGCTGACCGCCCGTTACTTTCACGGCTTTGACGTCGTATTTCACCGAAATGTCGGCAATGCGTTTCAGTTCCTCCGGCGTAGTTACCCCGCCATACATGCGCGGTACAACGGTATACGTACCGTCTTTTTGAATGTTGGCGTTCATGCGTTCGTTCACGAAACGAGATTCTTTCTCGTCCTCATGGGTGTCGGGGTAAATCATGCCCAGGTAATAGTTGATGGCTGGACGGCATTTCGAGCATCCCTCAGGCTGGGTCCAACCAAGCACGTTCATGACTTCTTTGCTTGTTTGCAGTCCTTTTTCCCGGATTTCGGCAACGATTTCGTCCCGGCTTAATGAGGTACAGCTGCAGATGCCTTGTTTGGCTCCGCTTGTGAAGCCGTCTCCAAGTACATATTGCAAAATCTGTTCCACGACCGGTTTACAGCCGCCGCAAGAACGGGTTGCACCCGTGCAGGCTTTGATCTCGTCCACGCTGCTCAGCCCTTGATTGGTAATGGCATCCACGATGGCCCCTTTGGTAACGCCGTTGCAGCCGCAAACGATCTCGTCTTCAGGCATCGTTTCCACGGAGGCAGCCTTTTTGTGGCCGCCGCAGCCGGTACCCATGAGTGCAGCGTACAGGTCATCGGTCATTACCGCCTGTTGTTTGATTAATTTTTGCAGCTCGGCTGAATCGGTGATGTCCCCGAACAGCACGGCCCCTACCATGATGTTGTCGCGCAGCAATATTTTTTTGTACGTGCGTTTCCAATCGTCTTTGTGCGAAATGATCGTATGTTCGGGACTGTCGAGGAATTCGCCTGTCGAGAACACGTCGACGCCCGAGATTTTCAGTTTCGTGGATACCACCGAGCCTTCATACGGAGCCGTTTCCACGCCGCAAATATGTTTCGCCAGAACCATGCCCTGTTCGAACAACGGGGCCACGAGGCCGTAACAGGTGCCGCGATGTTCGGTACACTCGCCGACAGAATAGACGTTTTCCATCGAGGTTTGCAAATAATCGTTGACCACGATCCCGCGGTTCACTTCGATGCCGCTCTCGCGGGCCACGCTTGTGTTTGGCTTGATGCCGACCGCCATCACGACGAAATCCGCATCCAGCACCGAATCGTCGGCGAAACGAAGGCCCTGCACGCGCTCGCCGCCGATCAACTCCTTCGTTTCCGCGCCCATTTTGAATTTGATCCCTTGTCGCTCCAGTTCCGCCTTCAGCATGGCTGCGGCTTGCGGATCAAGCTGACGCTCCATCAAGTCCTGCATCAAGTGCACCACGGTAACGTCCATGCCGAGCTGCACGAGACCTTTAGCCGCTTCGAGGCCGAGGAGTCCGCCGCCGATGACCGCCGCTTTTTTGTATTGCTTGGCCGCTTCGAGCATTTCGTTGCAATCCGCGATGTCCCGGAAACCGACGACGCCCTGTTTGTCATGTCCCGGAACCGGAAGGATAAACGAACTGGAGCCTGTTGCGATGATCACTTTGTCATAAGGAATTGTTGTGCCCGCGTCGGTTACGACTTCGCGTGTTTCCGCGTCAATCCGTGTAGCGGTTGTGCCTGTATGCAGTGTAATGCCGTAGTCAGCATACCAGTGCAGATCGTTCAGCACGATGTCGTCGATCGTTTTGCTGCCTTCCAGCACATAAGAAAGCATGATGCGATTGTAGTTGGGATAAGGTTCTGTTCCAATGACGGTAATGTCAAAGCGGGAGCTGAGTTTCAGAATTTGCTCCACCGTGCTGATTCCTGCCATGCCGTTTCCGATAATAACTAACTTTTCTCTATTCCCGTTCATGTGTATATGCCTCCTTGGATGTACACTGTGCGTTACCACGAATTTTAGTGGTCCATATTTGAATCATACATGACATAGCCGACATATTATGTGATATTTTTCACTAATAACGATAAAACGATCACTAATTTAAAAGTGTGACGGGGCTCACGAAAACGAAAATTTATTATTTGTGTTTTTCATGTATGAATGGGATATACGCGCTACTACCACAAAATGGAGGATCAAGGCAAATGATAAATGCGAACTATTGTTCTTATTTGGCTTTCATTGTATGATAAAAGACGGACCGTCCCTGTTCCCTATTTTTGCGAAAGGATGTTATGGCATCATGATGGGAAGATCCCACCTCATTATCGGGACAGGCGTTTCTCTTTCTGTCCTTCAATTTGCGGGCGTGCCTGTAACCGTTCCTGCCGTTGCCGCGGCGTTAATCGGTTCGCTGCTGCCGGACATCGACGAACCGAATTCCTTGCTGGTGTCCAAGGCGCTGCCAAACGGCTTGCTTCGGCTGCTGCAAACGATTTTGCTTCCTGCGGCCGTGTTCGTTTATTTTGTCGTTCCGGCCAAACCGTGGAATTTGCTGCTTGCCGCGCTGATCGCGCTCGTTTCGTTTTTGCCGTCCAGGTCGCTGCGCAAGGTGTTGATGTTTGCGATCGGGCTTGGCCTTGTATTTTATGGCCATTCGCTTGCACCCTGGAACTTGATCGGGGGAAGCTTGCTCATGCTCTGCACCACGCTCACGCATCGGGGACTTACGCATACGCTGTATGGAACCGCCGTATGGACGGGGCTGTTGTATGCGACAACCCAGCAGCAGCAGGGGGATGCCATCTGGCTGGCCGGAGGTTCGGCTTATGCCATGCATCTTCTTGCCGATTCGCTGACGAATCGCGGCATCAAGCCGTTGCCGCCATTGAAGTGGCGGATCCGCGCCAACTTGATGAGCACCGGATCAAGGCATGGGGCCGTGGTTGAAAACGTATGTATCGTGTTGACGCTGATTTTGGCCTGGATCGCCTTTTCGCCGATGTTTTTATGAATGGCCGGCCAGGCAACCGCAAATGACGTTCGAACCAAAAATGCCAGTTCCGATGATGCGGGACTGGCGTTTTTTTAACTATGCGCAGCCATAGAGCAAATCCGCTTCGCATGTTGAATGGTTTAGCCGCTGGTGGGTGCACCGGACAGAGTTTCGATGTCCGTTGATCCGAACACGAACAGCATAATAAGAATGAAAGCAATCAGCAATTCGGCAAAGCCGACGCCATCGAAAGCGGATGATTCCACAACAATCCCTCACCTTCCGCATCCTGCATCAGGAATTCATTCGCTGCTGGAAAACCTGAATGATGTCATTGATGGTCATATCTCCATTCTGATCCAGAAAATCCTTCAATTGATCCGCATTGCTCGGTTGAAAATCCTTCAACGTTTTATATCGTCCCGTCAAGGTAACCAGCAAGGTTGCTCCCCGGAATAGCGTAACGGCGTCAACTCTTAATTTGCCGCTAACAAGCAAAGCCGCGACGATGAAAGCCAGTTTTTTGCTTGAAAGGCTTCCGTTCAGCAGATCGTTGGCCACGTTCGTTTTATTTGAATTTTTATTGGATGATCTGGTTGTTTTCCCTTTCCTTCCGGTTGCCATCACGGATCACCTGCTGTTTTCTCGGTTTGGAACTTGCTTATGTATTCTATCTTATGAAATCTTCGGATGAAAGGTTCTCGACCTGAAAAGAAATAGGGGCTGACCCTCGTCATTTTCATGACCTACGGGACAGCCCCAATCTGTTATTACGATCGCTCAGGCGTTATCAATAATGGTATTCAGCGTGGTCCGGTCCAGACCTTTGACCAGCTTCACGAGCAGCTCTTTCGCCGCATCGTAATCATCCGTATGGATAATGGAAGAAGACGTATGGATGTAGCGCGCGCAAATGCCGATGACCGTAGAAGGCACTCCGATGCCGCTCAGATGAACCTGTCCGGCGTCCGTGCCGCCCGGAGAGATGAAATACTGCATTTTGATCTGATTCGTGGAAGCTGTATCCTGCACGTATTCCACAATGCCGCGGTGGGTGAACATGGTCGGGTCGAAGATTCGCAGCAGGGCGCCTTGGCCGATATGTCCGAACGATTGTTTGTCGCCGGTCATGTCATTGGCTGCACTGCAATCGAGTGCAAAGAAAATGTCAGGCTGAATGAGGCTCGCTGCCGTACGAGCACCGCGTAGACCCAGTTCTTCCTGAACGGTTGCGCCGCTGTAGAGCGTGTTCGGCAGCTGCTCCTTGTGCAGTTCCTCCAAAAGTTCCAGCGCCAAGCCAACCCCGTAACGGTTATCCCAAGCTTTCGCCATGATTTTTTTCGGATTGGCGAGCGGTGTGAACTCGCAGATCGGCACGATCTGCATGCCTGGATGGATGCCCCATGATTCGGCTTCTTCCCGGTTATCCGCTCCGATGTCCAGATACATGTGGTTCAGATCGACGGGTTTGCTGCGTTGGGATTCGTCCAGCAAATGGGTAGGTGTCGATCCGACTACGCCTGTAATCCGGCGATCGGGCGTAATGATCTGCAATCGCTGCGACAGCACGGCCTGGCTCCACCATCCGCCGAGTGGACGGAACTTGATCATGCCGGTCTCCGTAATGCCTGTCGTCATAAAGCCCACTTCGTCAAAATGACCGGCTACCATGACTTTCGGTCCGGTTTCTTCCCCGCGAAGCACGCCGAAGAGACTTCCCAATCGGTCTTGAACGAATTCTTGCGTGTAGGCCGACATTTGGTCTTTCATCCAAGCGCGCAGTTCGCGTTCAAAGCCCGAAACGGACGGAAATTCGGTCAATGTGCGAAACATGTCCAGCGTTTTTTGATTCATGCATAACCAACTCCTCTGTTTGTATGTAAGGTAAACGAAGTCGCGGCAGAACGGCTGCCGGACGGATGACTTTCCGGAAAAGGAAAGACAAATTAACCACTGGTCACATCATAGTATGAACGTTGTTATCCCAAATGTCCATGTTTGCGTCATGTATAGGAAAGGTGGAATAACCCACAGCCGCGCAGAAGGTCTGCAAATCTCCGCACATGCCCCTGTCTGGCAGCATGGTTTGTGAATATGCATAACTGGAACGGAATCGGACCCCTTGAAGGAGATGGAGACAACGATGAAGCCGGATTACCAGAGAAAAGAAGAGATCATCATCATCGTACTGTTTATGCTGCTCGTGATCGTCCTGATTTATTTGTGACGCTAGAGTATTGAAACCTCCGACATCCGGTTGCGGGCTTGAGCTGATTTGGAAATAAATGCCTCGATTTGCCGGATACATAACCTTGGGAGCAATAACAAACAATGTAGAGAGGAATTGACTCCAACATGCTGTGAGCAGCGTGATTCCATTTCGAAGGAGGTCTTCACCTTGCCAACTCAAACGAAGGGATTCGGCAGTGGGAAAAAAGCATCGTCCATATCCATCAGCGAGCAGGAGTACAAGAAGGTTGCCAAAAAACATGAACCGGCACGGCCGATCTGGGGCAATTGCGTTAAGGCCTTTTTTGTGGGCGGCACGATCTGCCTGATCGGACAAGCGATCCAACAGGCTTTTATGGCAGGCTTTGACATGACGGCCAAGCAAGCGTCAAGTCCTACCGTGGCGGTCATGATTTTGATCTCGGTCATTTTGACGTGCTTGGGCGTATACGACAAAATCGCCCAATGGGCCGGAGCGGGAACGGCCGTGCCTGTAACCGGGTTCGCCAACTCCATGTGTTCCGCCGCGCTTGAGCATCGGGCGGAGGGCCTTGTCCTCGGCGTCGGTGCGAACATGTTCAAGCTGGCCGGCTCGGTCATCGTCTTTGGCGTCGTCGCCGCGTTTATTATCGGCGTCGTGTATGCCTTTCTCGGATTCGGGGGTGGGCATTTATGAAAAGGGTCGGCCGTCAGACCTGGCAGTTCGACAGCCGTCCCCGTCTCATCGGCCGAGCGACGGTCGTAGGGCCGGACGAGGGGCAGGGACCGCTCGCTTCCGATTTCGACTATGTATACGACTCGCTTGAAATGGGCGAGAAGACGTGGGAGAAAGCGGAGCGCAAACTGCTGGAAAAAGCGACTCAACTGGCGCTGATCAATGCCAATATCACCAAGGAGGAGCTTCATTTCTTCGTTGGCGGTGACCTGATGAACCAGATCATTAGCAGCTCCTTTTCCGCAAGGCAGCTGGGAGCGCCTTATTTGGGCGTGTTCGGGGCGTGCTCCACATCGATGGAAACGCTGGCGCTGGCCTCCATGATCGTCGATTCCGGAGCCGGAGATTACGTGTTGGCCGGTACGGTGAGCCACAATTGCACGGTGGAGAAGCAGTTCCGCTATCCGACGGAATACGGCTCGCAGAAGCCGCCGTATGCCCAATATACCGTTACCGGTTCAGGCTGCGGCGTCGTGGCTCGTACCGGAGAAGGCCCTGCCGTTACAAGGGCAACGATCGGAAGAGTCATGGACATGGGCATTAAGGATCCGTTCAACATGGGCGCTGCGATGGCTCCCGCAGCAGCCGACACCATCGTCTCCCACTTCCGGGATACCCAGCTTGACCCCAGTTATTACGACCTGATCGTCACCGGCGATCTGGCTTCCGTGGGACTGCCGATCACAAAGGAATTGCTTCAGAAGGAAGGTATCTCTATGGAGCAGACGACGTTCAACGATTGCGGTTTGATGATCTATGATCGGGACAAGCAGCCCCAAGTCGTTGCAGGAGGCAGCGGCTGCGGTTGTTCGGCGACTGTAACGTATGGCCACATATTGAACCGAATGCAGGAAGGCGAACTGAAGCGGGTGCTCGTCGTTGCTACAGGGGCTTTGCTGTCCCCGCTATCGTACCAACAGGGTGAAAGCATTCCATGCATCGCGCATGCGGTCGCCATTGAAAAGGAGGATTAAACGATGCAGTTTTTGTGGGCTTTTATCATCGGGGGCCTCATCTGCGTGATTGGGCAAATTTTGATGGACGGCGTCAAGCTGACCCCTGCGCATACGATGAGTACGTTGGTCGTGGCTGGTGCGTTGGCTGATGCGTTCGGATGGTACGATCCGCTTGTCAAGTTCGCTGGCGCGGGGGCATCCATTCCGATTACGAGCTTTGGCAACTCGTTGGTTCATGGGGCGCTGACCGAATTGGAACGCGATGGATGGCTCGGTGTCATTACGGGCATCTTTGACGTGACCGCGGCGGGCATTTCCTCGGCGATTATTTTTTCCTTTCTGGCGGCATTGGTCGTCCGTCCCAAAGGATAATCGCCGGGCGTTCAGCGGCAAAAAGCAAAATGGCAATGGCCCGGTAATCTCCGGGCTTTTTTGTCGTAAATGGACAAACTTTGCGGCAGAGGCGGCCGCTGGAAACAAATTGCGATTTCCTTCGAGTGTACTCAGGACCTACAATCATGTACAATAAAAGGAAATCTGTTTGCTTTTTTAGGAGGTTTAGACCAAATGCCTGTGCGCAAAGAATCGATCCAAATCATTTCGGCAGTCCGTTCCAATCTGGAATCGTGCATTATGGGGAAATCCTTTGAAATCCAGCTTTTGCTCACAGCATTGCTTGCAGGTGGACACGTGTTGATCGAAGACGTACCCGGAACCGGCAAGACGCAGCTGATCAAGGCCTTATCCAAATCGATGCGCGGCGAATACCGCCGCATTCAATGTAATCCTGATATATTGCCAAGCGACATTACTGGAGTATCGGTATTCCATCCGCGCGACGAGCGCTTTTATTTCCGTCCGGGCCCTGTCATGACCAACATTCTGCTCGCGGACGAAATCAACAGGGCGACCACCAAAACCCAATCCGCTCTGCTGGAAGTCATGGAGGAGCGCAGCGTGACCGTGGACGGCGATACGTACGATTTGCCACATCCGTTCATGCTTTGCGCCACGCAAAATCCCATCGACTTTGAAGGGACGTATACGCTTCCCGAGGCGCAGCTGGACCGTTTTATGCTGAAGATCAGTCTGGGTTATCCGGACAAGGATATTGAAAAAACGCTGCTGAAGCAGCACCAGTCGGGACAGCCCGTCGACCGGCTCGAGTCGGTGACCAACATGGAACAGATCTCGGTGATCCAGCAGGAAATCAAGGATGTGTTCCTTGGCGAGCCGGTCATGGAATATCTGCTCGACATCGTTCGCAGCACGCGCTCCCACCCGTCGGTATTGCTGGGTGCCAGCCCGCGGGCAGCCATCTCGTTTATGATGGCCGTGAAAGCTTTCGCGTTTTTGCAGGAACGCGATTACGTGCTTCCGGACGACGTGAAAACGATGGCTCCTTACGCTCTGGCCCATCGAATCGTGCTCCGTCCGGAAGCAAGGCTGGACAGCATGAGTTCAGGAGCCGCGCTTGCTTCCATCCTGCATCAGGTCCGCGTGCCTGTCACGATGGGGCAATAAAATCATGAAACAGATCATGGGTTCGGTCAGAAAAAAGCTACGCCATCCCCGCGCGTGGAGCATCGCGGCAGTGTGGTTGTGCTGTCTGGCTTACGTTTTGTTTCAGGGAGGCAAAACGTCCATTATGCTGTTGTCGATGGTAACCTTGTTGTGCGTGTATCTCGTCATTGCGGGTTTGGGCGGGGTTAGGCGCGCCAGAGGGGAACGTTTCCTTTCGTCGGGTCAGGATCACGAGGAGCTTCTTCACGCGGGAGACCAGGTCCAGGTTCGGTTGCGATTGAGCATTCCAGGATTTCTGCCTCTTCCTTATGTCGTCGTAAAGGAAATGCTGCGACGCCATAACGGCGAATCCTGGTCTTTCCGGGAAAGCCTGCTGCCGAATATGCGGGGGACGGGGGAACTGACCTTTCAGACGCCTCCGTTGGAAAGAGGGAAATATGCGTTTCTGGATACCGAGTGCACCAGCGAGGATATATTCGGTCTCGTTCAGCACAAAGGCACCTTCAAGGCGCATAGCGAATTCAGGGTTCTCCCCCGAACCGTGTTCATTCCGTTTTGGCAGCTGTATGACCGCAAGTCGAGATTGGCAGGGCCGCAGACGGCGATGACGCGTTCGCGGCGCGAAACGACCCAAATCAACGGGGTGCGGGATTACGTATACGGTGACCGGTTATCCCGAATCCATTGGAACGCAACCGCAAGGACGGGAACGTGGAAATCGAAGGAGTTCGAACACGAATCCATTCCCAAAACGGTGCTTGTACTCGATGCGCTTGCCGCCAGCTACGCGGGATCGGAGGCATTTGAACTGGCCGTATCCACCGTAGCCTCGCTGCTGGAGTATGGCACGCGGGAGAGGATGGGAATGGGACTCATGACGCTGTCCGACGAGCCTTCCCTGATTCCGCCCAGCGAGAGCTTGCTGGATCGGCAAAGGATGATTCATCATCTGGTGGACGTTCAACATGACGGTCGGGATGCACGCTTGCTGCCTGGTGTGGAAAGATTGGCACGCCAGCTGCCGCAAGGAGCCTATTTTGTCGTCGTTTCTCCCCAGAAGGATGAGAAGGTGCTTGAATTGCTGCGTTGGGCAGATCAGCGCGGCATGACGCCGTGCCACATTTTAGTAGATATCAAGGAAGAGCGGCAAAGCGCAGAATGGACTGCCCTGCTGCGAAGCCGGGGAACGAGGGCGTTTACGGTTTCCAGCCTGCAGGAGCTTCCGACCGTGATGGGAGGAGGAGCCGCATGAGCGCACCTATAGATTTGTCGAGAGGCAAACGGTCCTGGTACCATGCGGCATCCCTGCTTTGGATTTTCCTGATCGGGCTGCAGTGGATCTCGTTTACCGAGGAATCCTGGTACAACGAGACGACGTCGCTGGTGCTTTGGACGATGGCGGCGGTATGCGTTTTGGAGATTATATTGCCGCTTAAACTGTTGTATCGAACGGTCATCAAAGTCATCGCTATCTTTTTTATTTTGCATAAAACCTTAGTGGATTACTCCGTATATATCCCTTACGGAACGTTTACGGAGCGAACGGAGCAATTTCTGCTGCACATGGTTCCTTATGTCTGGTTTTCGCTGTGTGCATGGGCCATGCTGGAGGCGGCGCACCGGCTGGTGACAACGAAACGGCGCATTCTTGTCTTTTTAGGGATCAACATCGTGTCCATGGGCATTTTGGATTCGTTCACCCGGATTCCGCTCTGGACCGAAGTGGCTTGGGTCATGTTTGCGGGGATGGGGTGGCTGGTATGCCAGCATTTCCGCAGCTTCCAATTGCAATATCCGCAAGGGTGGAAACGGCTGATTCGGTATCCGTACAAAATTATCGCCAACATTGCCATCATTTTTTCATTGATCATCGTGGCGAGCGTAAATATGCCCGAGGTTCCGCCAACCCTGACGGACCCGTATACGGCATGGCGGAACTATACCGGAAGCGGTTCGATCGAGGCGGGAAACGGTACGCTGGATATCCCAACCTCCACCGAGTCCGGGTACAGCCGGGAAGACAACCAGTTGGGCGGAGGATTCAATTTTGACTATACTCCCGTCATGTCGGTCACGACCAGTGAGCGCAGTTATTGGCGCGGGGAAACGCGGGAAGAATATACCGGTACGGGCTGGGACGACAACCGCAGAGTATCGGCCGAGGCCGTGCAGCCTGGCGAGGCATTGGAGAACAACGATGCGGGCAGCGGGAAAACGAAGCAGGTTACGCAGAAAGTCACGATGCTGAACGACAACGTTTATCCCATTTTGTTCGGTGCCTATTCGATCTCCGAGGTAAGCTCGGTGGAAGGCGAGCAGCAGTCGAACCGCATGCTTTGGAACGCCGACCAGGCCGAACTGCATGTGGTGACGAACCGCAATCAGCCCCAATATCCCAAAACATATACAGTGGTATCCGAGGCCCCGGTCATCGTGGTGGATGAGCTACGAACCAAAACGTACAACGATTTGTACGATAGTCATCCGGCCGACGACATGTATTTGCAGATGCCTTCCAAATTTCCGCAGCGGGTTAAAGATCTCGCCAGCGAAATTACGGGGGCCGCAAGCACGCCGTATGAAAAGGTGGCATTACTGCAAAACTATTTGCAGCAAAACTTTAGTTACACGAACAACCCGGACTTGTCCCGGAAAGTCAGCGATGACTTTGTCGATGGTTTTTTGTTCGAAGTGATGGAGGGCTATTGCGACTATTTCTCTACGGCGCTTGTCATGATGGCCCGTTCCGAGGGCATTCCGGCACGCTGGGTTAAAGGATATGCTCCCGGGCAGCTGTCCCTGAACTCGGACATGCAGGCTCCGCGCCAGCCGGGTGCCGATATCGAAACGACGTATACCGTAACGAATGCGGATGCCCACTCCTGGGCCGAAATCTACTTCGGCGAATACGGATGGATTCCGGTTGAAGCGACGCCGGGCTTTGACATGCCGCTGTTGACCGAATTGCCGGAGGTGCAGCCTGCGGACGAGCCGGAAGAGCAAGCGGAAGAAGAGCAGGTGCAGGAAGAAGAGGAGCAGGCAGCGGCACCGGAGCAGGCCAAGTCTGCGCTTCCGTCCTTCGTGATCTGGATGGCCAGTGCAATCCTTGTGCTGTGGATCGGATATATGTTTTGGCGCAGCCGGTTGTCGCTTCGTTTCCTGCTGCTCCGGCTTCGGAGCGGCGGCCCGCTGACGCCAGAGCAAAAAGTGATTGCGGAAACGGAGCGCTGGCTTCGTTACGCGCAGCGAAAAGGGCTGAAGCGGAGCGGCGACGAAACGCTGCGGGAATCGGTGGTTCGTTGGAGCCAGGCGAAACCGGCGGCGGCGGGGACCTTCGGGGAGCTGCTCCGCACGTTCGAGCAGGCCAGATATAGTCCGGCGACCGTTCATGCCGATGACTGGAAGAAGGTTTATGAGACAGCCCAGAGGCTGCGCAAGGAACTGAAAGCGGAACAGGCCTAAGCCTCGGCCTGTCCCGTTTTTTCCTTTTTCTTGTCCGGCAGGGCTGGATGCATTTTCAGGGAAGATGGATTTGTGATATAGTGTGTCGTATGAAACTGAGGTGACTTTTTTTGTTTAAAATGCTGATGCCCAAACTTCGGGTGGACACGGTTTATGATATTGATTTGGAAGGACTGTATGCCCAAGGCTATCGCGGGATTATTACAGACCTGGACAATACGCTCGTCGGAGCCAAAGCGCCCGACGCCACGCCGGAGCTGATCGAATGGTTTGCGCGCGTGAAAGAGGTCGGCTTCAAGCTGATCATCGTATCCAATAACAATTTGAACCGCGTATCGGTATTTGCGACGCCGCTGGACATCCAGTACGTGCACAGCGCGCGCAAACCGTCGAACGTGCCGTTCCGCAAAGCGATGAACATGATGGGCCTGACGCCGGAACAAACGATGGTCGTTGGCGATCAGATGCTTACGGATGTGTTTGGCGGCAACCGCCTCGGACTGTACACGGTGCTGGTGTTGCCCATCTCCATCGATGACGAAGGCTTCATGACCCGGTTCAATCGGCGCGTGGAGCGAATAGCCGTTACCCGTTTGAGCAAGAAAGGCTTATGGCTTGAGGAGGATAAAAAGAAATGACAGAAACGCATAACGGCCAACTTGCCGTGAAATGCAGCGGATGCGGTGCGCATCTGCAGACGGAAAATACGGAAAAACCCGGCTTCATCCCCGAGAAAGCGCTGGATCGCGAACCGGTCATTTGCCAGCGCTGTTTTCGCATTAAAAACTATAACGAATCCTCTTCCGTTACGGTAGACCAGGACGAATTCCTGGCGCTGCTCAGCAAAATCGGGAATAAGGACGCGCTTGTCATCCATATCGTGGATCTGTTCGACTTTGACGGCAGCATCATTTCCGGACTGCAGCGCTTCGTCGGCAACAATCCGGTGCTGCTGGTCGTCAACAAAACGGACCTTCTGCCCAAAGTAACGAATTGGAACAAAGTCCGCAATTGGGTGCAGAAACAGGCCAAGGAGCAAGGGCTGCGCACCGTGGACGTGGTGCTGTGCAGCGCCAAGCAGAATCAGGGCTTCGATCGTTTGCTTGAACTGGTGTCCGAGTACCGCGGGGACCGCGACGTATATGTCGTGGGCGGAACCAATGTCGGCAAATCGACCCTGATCAACCGGCTGATCCGCGACTACAGCGATCTGGAGCAGGAACTGACCACATCCCGTTATCCGGGAACGACGCTGGACATGGTGAACATTCCGCTGGACGATGGCAAACATATCATCGATACGCCCGGAATCATGTATCCATGGCGATTCAGCGAGATCGTGTCCCGCAAGGATCTGGGCGCGATCATGCCGGAAAAGCCGCTTAAACCGGCGGTATATCAATTGAATGCAGGCCAGACATTGTTCTTTGGCGGCATGGCTCGCTTCGATTTCATCGAGGGAGACCGCCAATCCTTTACGTGTTATATCAGCAACGCATTAGGCATTCACCGCACGAAGCTGGAGCGTGCAGACGAATTGTACCGCGACCATGCCGGGGAGCTGCTGTCGCCGCCGACGCGCGAGAACGCGGCGGACATGCCTGAATGGACCCGGCACGAGTTCCGCATCAAACGCGGCAGCCAGTCCGACATTTTTATTTCCGGTCTGGGCTGGATCAAGGCGAACGGAGAGAACGGGGCACTGGTCGCGGTGCATGCGCCAAAAGGCATCCGCGTGCTTCTCCGCCCATCCTTGATTTAAAATGACGGTTGCGGCGAGCATCCCGGCCGATCGGAGGCGAATCGAATGACGGAATCGAAGAAAGAGCATGCTGCGCTTCCTGTCCTGCTTGGGGTAATGGGCGATCCTATCGCGCACTCCAAATCCCCGGCCATGCATAATGCGGCCCTGCAGGCGGCAGGCGTGAGCGGCATGTACATGCCGCTGCATGTACTGCCAGGGCAGCTGGAGGCGGCTGTTCGAGGCATTGCTGCCCTTGGTTATCTTGGCGTTAACGTGACCATTCCGCACAAGGAACAGGTTATGCAGTATCTCGACCATATCGACGAGAGCGCGCGGCTCATCGGGGCCGTGAACACCATCGTCAATAGAAACGGCAGGCTGACGGGCTACAACACGGACGGGATCGGATATGTCCGGTCCCTTAAGGAAGAAGCTGTGCCTGATCTCAAAGGCAAGAACATCGCCGTTCTTGGTGCCGGAGGAGCGGCCAGGGGCGTCATTTACGCTTTGGCCCTCGAAATGCCCGAACGGATCAGCATTTTGAACCGCACTGCGGCCCGGGCTGTTGCATTGGCTGCGGATCTGAGCAGCCATGGTCTCGGACAAATCGTGGGCAGCGGCATGGACCAAGCCGAATCGATATTGGCCGAAGCGGATATCGTCATCAACACAACATCCGCGGGCATGCATCCCTATGTGGACGATGTTCCCGTAGATCCTGCATTTATTCGGGAAGGGGCGGCCGTAAGCGACCTGATCTATAACCCGCTGGAAACCCGCCTGCTGCAGGAAGCGAAGAAGCGCGGCTGCATCGTGCACGGCGGCTTGGGCATGTTTGTGTATCAAGGAGCGGTGGCTTTCGAGCACTGGCTCGGCGTACCTGCGCCGGTAGAAACGATGCGGCGCGCGGTATTGAACAGTTTTAACCTGTTAAAAATATAATTGAACGCTCAGGTTCGGAAATGACATTGAACGAGGTTGTTTTTGTTTTTTCCGTGACCTGCTCGGCATAAGGAGTTATGAAGGATTTATGTTAACCGGAAAACAAAAGCGCTTTTTGCGCTCGCAAGCACATCATTTGACCCCTGTATTCCAAATCGGCAAAGGAGGAACCAACGAGCATTTGTTCCGTCACATCGAGGAAGCGATCGAGAAACGTGAATTGATGAAAGTGCAGGTGCTCAACAACTGCCTGGACGACAAAAACGAAATCGCCGCAGAGCTGGCGCGCGAGACGGGCAGCGAACTCGTTCAGGTGATCGGCAGCACGATCGTTCTGTACAAGGAATCGCGCGACAACAAGCAAATTGAACTCCCTTAGGCGGTGAAGCGGGTGAAGATCGGCATCATGGGTGGAACGTTCGACCCGATCCATATGGGGCATCTGCTCGCGGCCGAGGCGGCCCGGGATTCGCATGCGCTCGACGAAGTCTGGTTCATGCCATCGCATGTGCCGCCGCACAAACGCGGGGCTGGAGCTTCGGGCCGGCAGCGTCTGGACATGACGACGGCTGCCGTGAAGGATGTGCAGCAGTACGAAGTGCTGGATATCGAAATGGAGCTGGGCGGTGTCTCGTATACGATCGATACGATGCGAGAGCTCTGGAGACGCTACCCGGAGCATGATTTTTATTTCATTATCGGAGCGGACATGGTGAACTATTTGCCCAAATGGGAACAGATCGAAGAGCTGGCAGCCCGTCTTACTTTCATCGGCGTAGGGCGACCCGGATTCCAGCTGCATCTGGATGATCTTCCTGACGAGCTGCAAGGCCGAGTGCTGCTGGCCGAGATGCCGCTGGTGGACATCTCCTCGACAGCCATACGCAGACGATTGGCAAGCGGCCATTCCGTCCGCTTCATGGTTCCCGATTCGGTTTACGAATACATTGTAAGGAGCGGTTTATATGGAGCTAAGCCGTGATGAATTAATCCGCGCCGTTTCCGGACAGATGCCCGAAAAGCGATGGAAGCATACGCAAGGCGTCATGGATTCGGCCGTGCGCCTTGCCGAAAAGTATGGCGCTGATCCGGTAAAAGCCGACTTGGCGGCGATTCTGCACGATGTGGCCAAATATTGGCCCGTCTCGGAGATGGAGGCCGTCATTCGCAATAACGGATTGAACGAGGAACTGCTGCGGCATGACAAACAATTGTGGCACTCCGAGGTCGGCGCATTCGTTGCCCGGCGCGATTACGGCATTGACGACCCCGAAATCCTTAATGCCATTCAGTGGCATACCTCGGGGAGAGTGGGGATGAGCCTGCTTGATAAAGTGGTATGTCTTGCCGACTATATTGAACCGGGCAGGGATTTTCCCGGCGTGGATCTGATCCGCGAACAGGCCGAGAAAAGCCTGGAGGCGGGGCTCATTGCCGGTTTTGATTCGACGATCAGCCTGCTGATCTCCCAGCGGCGCGTCATTTATCCGCTGACGATGCTGGCCCGGAATGATTTGATTTTACAACTATCGAACATGGAGGTTGGTTCATGACAATATCATCGAAAGAACTTATGAATATGGCGGTTACTGCCGCCGACGATAAAAAAGCGTCCAACATCGTTGCCTTGGATCTGAAAGGCATTTCCCTTGTAGCGGATTACTTCGTGATCTGTCACGGGAATTCCGATACGCAGGTGCAGTCGATCGCCACGGAAATTCGCAAACAGGCACACGCTGCCGGCGTCAATATCCGCGGCATCGAAGGCATGGATTCGGCGCGTTGGGTACTGATGGACCTTGGAGACGTGGTCGTTCACGTATTCCATCGGGATGAACGCGAATACTACAACATCGAGCGTCTGTGGTCTGACGCCAAAGTGGTGGAGACGGTATGAGTTTGATTGCGGGTACGATCGTTTCTTTGCCCGTTGCACGCGAAGTGTCGCCGTACGGCTACTTCCTGACGACAGGCACGGAGGATGTATTGCTCCATTACACGGAACTGACTAGAGAAATCAAGATTGGCGAAACGTTGGAAGTATTTCTGTTTTTTGATACCGAGGACCGTCTCGCGGCTACGATGAAAAAGCCGCTGCTGACGCTGGGGGAAATGGGCCGCCTCGTCGTGGCTGATGTTCATCCTCGTTTAGGCTGTTTCCTCGAGATGGGACTTGGACGGCAGCTGCTGCTCCCGATTCGCGAATTGCCCGAGCTGCCTGAGCTTCACCCGCAGGTTGGCGATGAAGTGTTCGTGATCATGGAGCATGATAAGCAAGGGCGTTTGCGGGCCAAGCTGGTTGGCGAACGGGAGCTTGCTCCGCTGGCGTTCCATGCACCGACGACCTGGCTGAATCAATGGGTCGACGTCCTTGTGTACAAGCCGCTGCAAATGGGTACATTCGTGCTCGTCGAAGGCGGAGTGCTCGGTTTCGGGGCCATCGGCATGATTCATTCTTCCGAACGGAACCGGATGCTGCGCCTTGGCGAAAAGGTGAAATGCCGGGTAACGCTCGTTCGCGAGGATGGACGCGTAAATCTTGCGATGTCGCCTCGCAAGGAAGTTGGACGCAATGAGGACGCGGACATGCTGCTTGCGTTCCTCAAGGAACGTCCGACAGGCGGCATGCCATATTCCGATAGCACGCCGCCGGACATCATCAAGAAACGGTTCGGCATCAGCAAATCCGCGTTTAAGAGGGGCCTTGGCAAACTGATGAAAGAAGGGCTCGTGAAGCAAAAAGAAAGCTGGACATATCTCGCGGACGCGGTTCCTGCGGACGACGATCAACCTAAATAGGCGCTTCGCTTCCATTCCTTGACGGGCTTGCGACAGGATATATGCAGATCTCCACCCTACGGGCTTGGATCTGGCTCGATCCGACGGCTGGCCACCTCTCGGAATAAAGCTGAATGCCGAATAAAGATGGCAGGGTAAACTGGACGAAAGCCGGATGCCCTGCTTTCTTTTTGGAAAAGGTTTAAATTGAATTCGAAAGTGCGGTGTCTGACATGTCTTACCGTAGATTTGCCTACGTATACGATGAATTAATGGAGGATATGCCCTATCCCGATTGGATCCGATTTGCGCGGACGGCCTGGGAACGGCACGGCATGCCGAAAAGCGTGGTCGAGTTGGGCTGCGGGACGGGCTCCATCACGATTCCTTTGGTCAATTCGGGTTTTGAAGTGATCGGGATCGATTTGTCAGCGGACATGCTGTCCGTGGCAAGAAACAAAATGGATGCCACGCCGCAGGGCCATCGCATGTACCGTGGAGGCAGCGTGCGGTGGGTGCAGCAGGACATGCGGGACTGGAGCGTTCCCGAGCCGGTAGATTCGGTCATTTCGTTCTGCGACTGCATCAATTATTTGCTCGAAAAAGAGGATGTCGTTCGCACGTTCCAGCGGACGTACGCGATGCTGAAGGAGGAAGGCACGTTTATGTTCGACGTGCATCATCCGAATACCCTGATTCGATATGATGACGAACAGCCTTTTGTATTGGACGAACGCGCCGTGTCCTATATCTGGACATGCGACATGGACCGGGAGCGGTGCGAAATCGAACATCATTTGAGCATCTTTGCACGCATGAAGGAAGCCGGCAAGGACATGTATCAGCGCTTCGAGGAAGTGCACGTACAGCGGGCCTACGATCCGGAATGGATGAAGCTTGAGCTGCTTAAGGCAGGATTCAGGGAAGTCGGTGTCTATGCAGACTTTGAGTGGGATGAAGCCGGGCCGGAGGCGCAGCGCCTGTTCTACGTTGCTGTAAAATAAAGTGAGTAAAAGAGCTGCCTGCATGTTATGCAATGGCAGCTCTTTTTTTAATCCCGATTGTATTGGATTTTGGACAACCAGTACGTTGATGGCAGAGCAGAGGCAATGCCTATAATGGGACTGATCGCCAGGATGATGAATATCATTCCGTATGGAGCAGGGCTTTGGGCATCGAGAGCACTCAAAAATTGATAACGTAACAGTACGCCAGCAATGAGTCCCATGACAGTCCCGGATACCGCTATCATTATTCCTTCGAACCAGGCTAAACGGATGACCTGCCAGGGTTTGCTTCCGATGGAGCGCATCGTGGCAAACTCTTTTTGACTTTCTCTTAGATTGCTGGACATAATGTTCATTAGTCCGGCAAGGATAATAAGCGTCAAAAGCAGTATGGAGGCCGTTAAAAAAGCCGTACGCTGTTTGTATTGCTGATAGAACGTCTCCAGTTCCGCCATGCGGTCATAAAATACAGTATTTTGATATTCGGGCTGTTCAAGTAGGGACTGAACCTGTGCTTTTATGGCTTCCTGCTGATTCTTGTCCGTGATATTGAACAGAATTTGTTCCACCTTGGCTTCCCGGTAGCTGTTAACGGCGTCAACGGAAGTATACATGGTCATTTCGTCTCCCGGAAACAATGGATTTTGATCGATAACACCCACAATATTCATCTGTAAGGGAGCAGCGCCAGCTGCCTCGCTGACTTCATCCATCTTTAGTTCCAGTGTATCCCCAATAGAGTACCCGAAGTAACGACAGAAATCCTTCGTGACTACAATCTGGTTCTTTTGCAGATCCTGAATCTTACCCTCAACGACCTGATAAGAAGAAAACTGCTGAGCTTTGATCAAATCCATCGATTGCAGGCTTGCCAACACGTGATCCTTGTTATCAATTTTAAACACAGAACCGTTCCAATCCGGTGACATTTGATTAACCGGGATATCTACGAGGAGACTTGAACTTATTGTAATACTGTCTATTCCTTTCAGGCGGTTCAGCTGATTGCTCAGTTCGGGTGAGAATCCAGGTTCATATGAAGCTTCGGCCGACTGGATAATATAATCCAGGGGGAATTGATTGGCCATATTTTTTTCTGTTTCCTTCACTATGCTATCAAGAACGCTGAACCCTACGAATCCGACAATAACGGAGAGCATGATTACCCGGGTGATTTGTTTGCTTCGTCCGATGCGGCTAAGTGCATTTCTGCCAGCAATGGTCCCTTCCATGGCATATAAAGGCTTCAGGCACAGTGCAATCCCTTTGATTAATGGCTTAAGCAGGAAGGAAATGCACAAAAAACATAGGAGAACAAACAGTACACCGACGATAATGACCGCGGTTTTGGACGTTTCCTTGCCCCCGGGGATCAGAATGGAAAGTGCAATAAGTCCAACAAATAGGGAATACACGGCGATATGCTTCCACAAAGAGTGCTGTGTAAGACGTGCCGGCTGTTGACGGTGGGCAGCAAGTGGAGACATTCTGCTGGAGGAATAAGCCGGGATGAAGGAAGCAAGCAGTGTAACGAGAATACTTCCGAGCATGACAGCGGCAATCACCGGATAGGATACCACAACTGAATCCACACGATATCCCATCCATTTTTCAAGCACCCCAGAAGTAGCATAACACAGCATAATCCCCCCCGCGGATCCTATGAATGAGGACAGAATACTGATCCACAAGGCTTCCCAAATGACCATCTCGAACAATTGTCTCCGTGTGCCTCCCAAAAGCCGGAGAACCGCCAGTTCCTTCTGTCTCTCTTGGACCGACATTTGCAAAGTACTAATGACGATCAAAATACTCCCAAGCAGAACAATAACGGACAGTCCGGTTACCAGCGGCCGAAGCCCACCCAAATTTTTTTGTTCCTCTTCCTTTGCGCTGCGGCGATCAATAGTAAGTCCGTCGAAATGGTCATTCAATTGCTCGATGACCTCACTCTTTACATTCCCGTTATCCAGCTTCAGGATCAGCGCACTAGCCTGTCCGGTATGATCTGTCAGCTTGCTGATCCAATCATAATTGAAAATAAAAAGACGGGACAAGCTTTCGCTTTCTTTTAGAATTCCCGAGACCGTTACGGTCTGATCTTCGGCGGGTGGGAAAGGCAATGTCAAGGTCGAACCGATCCCCAGCCCCGCCTCCTTGGCATATTTGGAGGAAATCAGTACTTGCGCATCTTCAGGAAATGATCCCGTTTGCAGAGAAAGCAGTTCATGCTCAGCGGCCAGACGGTCTGCTTTGAAGCTGTAATAAAAGGGTTGAACAGCAACATTTTCGGGCATGTGTCCTGCTGTGTAGGGCAGCAAGATCGGAGTGGTCTCCTGCACCCCTTCGAGGTTGTTAATCCATGTTATATCTTTGGAAGAAAGCAGCCTTTGCCCTTCGTTATATCCTGCTATCAGATCAAAATCACCGAACCTCTCCCGCGCTGAAACTTCAGTGGAATGCTGCAAAGTGCTCATCATCGTCTGAGACGATACAAGAAGAAGAACTCCCAGGCTTATTCCCATTATGGCAAAGAAGGCTCTTATTTTACGTGCAATCAAGAAACGCCAAGCCAGACGGGCTAACATCCACTTCATATCAGCATTCCCTCAATTCTGGATGTGATCTGACTCAGGTTCACTTTTGGGTCCTGCTGCAGGTTCAGGTTTTCTACCAATTTCCCATCTTTCATAAAAAGAACTCTGTGCGCATAAGAGGCGACGCTTGCATCATGGGTCACCATAACCAGGCAATGATTGCCTGTATCACAGAAGCTTCGCAAAACCGTCAGAATGTCTTTCCCTGTTTTGGAGTCCAGACTGCCCGTAGGTTCATCGGCCATCATGATGCGGGGGTGTGTAATCAATGCTCTGGCGATGGCTACCCGTTGCTGCTGTCCACCTGACATCTGGGATGGATATGAAGCTGCCAGATGCCCAATGCCTACTTTTTTGAGCATATCCAACGCCATGCTATTAACTTTACTGTCAGTCTTGCCAGCAAGCAGAAATGGCAAAGCTACATTCTCCTGAGCCGTTAGTACCTGAATCAGGTTGAACATCTGAAAAATAAAACCGATCTTGTCTCTGCGGGTGAGTGTGATTGCGGATTCCGTGCCGGCGTATAAATCTTGTCCGTCCAGCATGACTTTACCACGGGTCGGCCTGTCCAAACCTGATAACAGATGAAGCAATGTGGACTTGCCGGAACCACTGGGTCCCATGATGGCAACAAACTCTCCTTGATGGATCGCCAGGTCAACAGCATCGAGGGCAGGAACACTTTGATTGCCTTCCCCGTAGACTTTGCTTAGATTGTGGGTTTGTAAAACGGGTTTACTCATTTCTCTTTTCTCCTTTTCACGGAAATCTGCTGAATCGCTTTGATCGATATCATTATGCAGAAGATGTCTCACCTTTTTGTGGGAAAAAGATCAATAATGTATCAATAAAATATAGTACTTTTATCTAATCGCTGTTTAGGAGGTTCCATCAACAACAGGAATGCTCCATAATAATGGGACAGCAGATGAGAAAGGGAGATACAGTATGCAGGAAGTAATCTTGATTGTGGATGATGACATTGAAATTATAGAGCTTATGCGTGATTTTCTCGAAATGGAGGGGTATGCTGTCCTTACTGCGGAGAACGGGGAAGCGGCCATGCGGATCATGAATCAAAATCGGGTGGATTGTGTGCTGCTCGATGTGATGATGCCCGGCGAGTCGGGTTTTACAATCTGCCGTGCCATTCGGGAATATTCGGATGTTCCCGTCTTGTTTCTGAGTGCCAGGGAGGAATCTACCGATAAAATCAGAGGATTGGGCGTCGGAGGGGATGACTACATCGTTAAGTCCGCCACACCGGGAGAGATTATTGCCAGAATCAAAGCGGTGAGGCGGCGGTTTGGCAAAGAGGAATCCACTTCGTTGGCAATCGGCTTATTCAAAGGTTTGAGCATTGATTACTCCGCACGTGAGGTCGAGGTGAATGGTGAAAAGGTTACGCTCACAACCAAGGAATTTGACTTGCTGGCTTTGCTGGCCAAACATCGCAATCAGGTGTTTACGCATGATCAGATCATCGACCGAATCTGGGGAGAACACTACGGAGATCAGCATTCGGTAAGAGTGTTTATAGCCCGGATCAGGGACAAGATTGAGAGGGGAAGTACGGGAAACGAATACATACAGACCGTATGGGGAACGGGATATAAATTTACGGGAGAGCCGTTGTCATGAAGGGGTTCCAATCTTTAATGAAAAGCCGGTTATCATTAAAACAGTGGCTGTTGATTATCATCTTGTGTACAGTGCTTGTTCCAATTTCGGTTGTGAAATTAACAGGGAATTGGTATTCAAATATGGCAACGACCGACGATGGATACAGCATTGAATGGGTGCAGCAGAGAATTTTGGCTCAGCGGGATCAGTGGGAAAGCGAAGAGTGGCAAATCAAGCTGGAGCAGGATTCCAAAAAAATGAATGTTGGGATACGGCTGCTGGACAGAGAACGTCGGGAGATTTTCTCGAACATATATGATGAAGGAGGATATATTCTTGAAGAAGGGGGAGACATAACGCCCAAGGAGAATGTCGGTGACTTTTCGGAGTGGAACGTATTAAATGAGTTTTATGTATATTCATCGACGAACACGCTGACCGGAATGGTTTATATTCAGGATCAGGGTCCGGTATTGCGGAGCTATGGCAGCTTGGCTGAAAAAATGATTATGGAATACGGCGGATTTGTGATTTGGGGATGTTTGCTTGCCATCATTTTGCTTACAGGTGCCTGGTTCCTGAACAAGCAGGTGCTGAAACCATTGAAGAAACTGGGACAGGCAGCACAGGGGATTTCCAGAAGTGAATTTTGTGTGGATCTTCCGTCTTCCCGAGTGAAAGAAGTACATGAGGTTTCGGCAGGCTTCAAAAAAATGCGGGCCGAACTGGAACATTCCCTAATTCGGCAGCAGGCCATGGAAGAAGAGCGGCGGCTGTTCATCGCTTCCATCGTCCATGATATAAGAACACCCGTTTTTGCCATCCGTGGTTATCTGGAAGGGCTGGAGAATGGCGTTGCCTTCACTCCCGAAAAAACTCAAAGGTATATCCGAAATTGCCGTATTAAAGCAGATGTTCTGAATCACTTGGTCACCGACCTGCTTACATATACCAAGCTCGACTGGTTTGAAGACAAACCAACGCTTGCAAGCACACGAATGGACGGATTACTGAACGAGTTGATCCTGGGGTATCAGGAAGAAGCGAATCGCAAACAGATCCGTCTTGCGCTGTCATTGCCGGAGCAGGGAGCTGAAATCATGACGGATCCATATCTGCTGCAAAGGGCGTTCGGAAATCTTCTGGATAATGCCTTGCGTTATACTCCAGAAGGCGGAAGCATTGAAGTGAAGGCAACGTGTGATAACGGCATATGGGCCATAGCTGTTCAAGATACAGGCCCTGGAATTGCCAGTTCTGACCTGCAGCATTTGTTCAAGCCGTTGTACAGAGGCGAGCAATCCAGAAACCGCAAAACGGGTGGTGCTGGCCTGGGTCTGTCCATTGTATGGAAAATTACTGAGATTCTGGGAGGAAGGGTCCAGGCCGGGAACAGACCAGAAGGAGGCTCTGTTTTTACGGTGAGTTTGCCTTTAAATGTTGGAAGGTGATCAAAGGTCTTGCAAGCGTAGAGAGGGCCGGACATAATGGGTATGGAAATATTTCTTTACATTGTCATCCCCTTAACGAATAAGGTAAATGAGGTGCAAAGTGGAAAGTAATTATAAAACGAGGCTGACTTCAGAACAGTTGAACCGGATTACTCAACATCATTTCAGGACAGGTGTCAGAGAATACAAGGAGATGACGGATGGATGGGCGAACCATGCCTATTGTATTACGTTGGATGACGGACAGAAAGTTGTACTCAAAATTGCACCTTCCTCCGGAATTAAACGAATGCGCTGTGAACAGGATGTGATGGTTGCGGAGGTGCAGGCACTTCGTCTCGCCGCGGATCTCCAGGATGTTCCCGTTCCCCGTGTGCTCGCCCATGATCTTTCGCGGAGCTTTGTCCCTGCAGAGTATTTTATTATGGAATACATGCCAGGCAAGCCTTATAACAAGGTCAAAGACCAATACAGTGTGGAAGAGCAGGAAGCCATCGAACAGCAGCTGGGCGCTTACAATCGGAGAATCAATGAGATCAAGGGCGAAAAATTCGGCTACTTTTCCGAGCGAAAAACACAATATGCTACCTGGAAAGAAGCTTTCCTGAACCTGATGGATGATTTGCTCGCAGATGGGAAAGAGGCTGGAGTGGAATTTTCGATCGGTTATGAAGACCTCGAACGTTTAATTCAAGAGAAATCGGATGTCTTGGTTGATGTAAAAGAACCTGTACTGGTCCACTGGGATTTGTGGGATGGCAATGTTTTTGTGGAACAGGGCAAAATTACGGCCATCATTGATTTTGAGCGTTCGCTATGGGCTGACCCTTTGATGGAGCACTATTTCAGTCATTTTAACAATACGCCCGGATTTGTCAAAGGTTATGGAAGAGCGGCTGCAACGGCAAGCGAACGGCAGAGAAGGAGCCTTTACGACCTGTATTTTGATCTGGTGCTCCGGATAGAATGTGCGTATCGGCAGTTCGATAACAAGGAACACGTGGCATGGGCGACCCGCAATCTTGAGGAGGGCATCGAGCGCTTCCGGTTATCCTGATTCGTGGACACACAAAGGCAGCCAAAGCTCGTTGAACTGCATACGCAGAGGCGAAGGGCAGCAATATTGACTTTGGTGCCAATTTTTAATATAATGTTTCCGATCAAAAGCGAATACATATTTCGATGATAAGGATCAGTAACGAGTCCTGCACATGACAGAGAGTCGGCGGTTGGTGCAAGCCGATTGGCAGTATATCGCGAACTCGCCTTGGAGAAATGCGGTGATTACACCATTTTGATGCCTGTAAGGATCTTGCCCTTCGGGGAATGGAAAATCCGCATCGGTTCACCGCCGTTACAGGTCCAAAGGGAGTGGACAACGAAGCACGTTCGTCCGCTAACTAGGGTGGTACCACGGGAAATCAACCTCTCGTCCCTAGCGCTGCAAACGCTACGGGATGCTGAGGTTTTTTTGTTGCAAATAGATGGAATGATCAGAGGAGGAAACACAGATGAGTGAACATCATCAGCCAAAGCATGGCTATCAGCCGCAAACCATGGAGAAAAAGTGGCAGCAGTTCTGGGATGAAAACAAAACGTTTAAGACGGGGGAGGACCCGTCCAAGCCTAAATTTTATGCATTGGATATGTTCCCGTATCCATCCGGTTCCGGTCTTCACGTAGGCCATCCGGAAGGATATACGGCAACGGATATCGTTTCCCGCTACAAGCGCATGCGCGGTTATAACGTATTGCATCCAATGGGATGGGACGCTTTCGGCCTTCCGGCAGAGCAGCATGCGCTGGATACGGGCGAACATCCGCGGGACATCACGTTCCGCAACATCGACAATTTCCGCCGCCAGATCAAGTCGCTCGGTTTTTCCTATGACTGGGACCGCGAGATCAGCACGACAGACCCTGAATATTACAAATGGACGCAATGGATCTTCATCCAGTTGTACAAAAAAGGGCTGGCATACGTAGACGAAGTACCCGTTAACTGGTGTGAAGCATTGGGCACGGTCCTTGCCAACGAAGAGGTCATCGACGGCAAGAGCGAGCGCGGCGGGCATCCGGTCGTGCGCAAACCGATGCGCCAGTGGGTACTGAAGATCACGGAATACGCCGAGCGTTTGCTTGAGGATCTGGAGGAACTGGATTGGTCCGAGAGCATCAAGGATATGCAGCGCAACTGGATCGGCAAATCGACGGGCGCGGAAGTGACTTTTGCCATCGAAGGACGCGAGGAAGTCATCAAAGTGTTCACGACTCGTCCGGATACGCTGTTTGGCGCGAGTTATGCAGTGCTGGCACCGGAGCATGAATTGGTGGATGCCATCACGACGGCCGACCAACGCGAAGCGGTCGCAGCCTACCAGGAACAGGCGGCTCGCAAGAGCGACCTGGAGCGCACGGATTTGGCGAAAGACAAAACGGGCGTATTCACGGGTGCTTATGCCATCAATCCGGTAAACGGCGCGAAAGTGCCTGTGTGGATTGCCGATTATGTGCTTGCCGGATATGGAACGGGAGCCATTATGGCCGTGCCGGGACACGATGCCCGCGACTGGGAATTTGCCAAACAATTCGGCCTGAATATCATTGAAGTCGTTGAGGGCGGAAACGTGGAGGAAGAGGCGTACAGCGGGGATGGAGCTCATGTGAACTCCGAATTCCTGAATGGCCTGAACAACGAAGAAGCGATCGCCAAAATGATCGCCTGGTTGGAAGAGAACGGCAAAGGGCAAGGCAAAACGACATATCGTCTGCGCGACTGGTTGTTCAGCCGTCAACGCTATTGGGGTGAGCCGATTCCGATTCTCCATCTGGAGGACGGAACGATGAAAACCGTGCCGGAAGAGGAGCTGCCGCTGCTGCTGCCGGATATCGACCAGATCAAACCATCGGGCACGGGCGAGTCTCCGCTGGCCAATGTGACGGAATGGGTCAACACGGTAGATCCGGAAACTGGCATGAAAGCGCGTCGCGAGACCAACACGATGCCTCAATGGGCGGGAAGCTGCTGGTACTACCTGCGTTTCATCGATCCGCACAACGACAAGGAACTGATTTCGCAAGAAAAACAACAACAGTGGCTGCCGGTTGACTTGTACATCGGCGGCGCCGAGCATGCGGTCCTGCACTTGCTGTATGCGCGTTTCTGGCACAAGGTTCTTTACGACCTGGGCGTGGTCAGCACGAAGGAACCGTTCCACAAGCTGGTGAACCAGGGCATGATTCTCGGGACGAACAACGAAAAAATGAGTAAATCCCGCGGCAATGTCATTAACCCGGATGAAATCGTGGGCGAGTTCGGTGCGGATACGTTGCGCCTGTACGAAATGTTCATGGGGCCTTTGGAAGCAACCAAACCATGGAACACAAGCGGCGTTGAGGGAATGCACCGCTTCCTGTCCCGTGTATGGCGTTTGTTCATCAACGAGGACACCGGTGCCATCAACGATAAAATTACGGTTGACGGCGGAACGGAAGAGTTCAAGCGCACAACGCATAAAACGATCAAGAAAGTGACGGACGATCTGGAGAACCTGCGTTTCAACACGGCGATCAGCCAGCTGATGATCTTTATCAACGATGCTTACAAAGCCGAGAGCCTGCCGCTGGCTTCGATGGAGAACTTCGTGCAGCTGCTGTCACCGCTCGCACCGCATATGGCAGAGGAGCTGTGGAGCCGTCTCGGACATGAAGGCGGAATTAGTTATGTAGCTTGGCCTGTATATGACGAAGCGATGACGGTCGATGCCGAGGTTGAAATCGTCGTTCAGATCAACGGCAAAATCGTAACTCGCGCAACGGTTGCGAAAGATCTTGACGCACAGGGACTGCAGGACCTGACCTTGGAAATGGACGCTGTCAAACAGGCGCTGGAAGGCAAGACCGTTCGCAAGGTCATTGCCGTTCCAGGCAAGCTGGTCAATATTGTTGCCGGTTAATCTCATTGGCTCTGAACAGTTCATCCAGCTTGATCAAATCTTCCTCGTATTTGTCGTGGGTGGTTTGAATGAGGCTGTCGAAAACACCATCCAGATTGGCTTTCAATAGCGCAAGTGCCTGTGCGGTAATACCGCCGGGCACGGCAACGCGTGCCTGAAGCTCCTGCGGCGTGTAACCTCCTTCGGTGAGCAGCTTGCCTGTTCCTAGGAGCATCTCGCCGGCAAGGGCGCAGGCATCCGCGCGTTTGATCCCTGTAAGCTTGACTGCGCTGTCGATCCACTGCTCCAGGAAAAACGAGATGAAGGCAGGTCCGCAGCTGGTAAAATCGGAAGTGATTCGGGTGCATTGCTCGTCGACCTGGTAGGGTCTGCTGAAATGGCTGAGCAAGCCTTCCAGCACGGCACGGTCCTCCTCTGTCATTCGTTCGCCATGAATGCAGAGGGAGGCACCGCTGCCGACCTGGTGGGTCACGCTGGGAATCACTTTGGACACCTTGCAAGGAAGCGATGCTTCCAGATGGCGTATTTGCACCGGGCTCGTGATGGAGACGATAATCTGCTCGGGTTGCAGAACAGGCAAAATTTCATCGATGACATGCTTGAATTCAAGCGGTTTGACGCACAGAAATACGATCTTGCTTCGAATGACCGTTTCTCGATTGCTCTGGGACTCATGCAGGCCGGGATAACGGAGGGTTAACTGACGTACTTTGGAAGGGGTCCGATTGCTCGCGGCGATCTGCCTGGGCTCCAATGCTCCGGATTGGATCATGGCATAGATCAGCAGGCTGCCCATGCTGCCGGTTCCGATAAATCCAACCTTCATTGTTTCAGGCCTCCTTTCATGCTTTACGGTACTGGCGCGCAGTATGTTCCTTCTAGTCTATGCGTCATGCCCTTGCCGGCATGACATGAAAATCAATCATTTTGGACGCAAAGTCCGCTTTACGGTTCGGAAGCACCGCCCGTGTTCATTAATCCAATGGGAGACGGGAGTGTGTGAAAGAATGAAGTGGAAACAAGGATTGATTATTGCTGCGGCAGTGATGGGGAGCATACTGATATTGTGGTCGGGCAAAAGCGAGCAGCCGCCTTCGGGATGGACTGCCGTTCAGCCCGGTACTGAAATGCCGACGACGGCTCAGGAAACTGCTGCCGTTCCGTCGGCTGTTTCGGGTCCAGCCGATGCGAATCAAGTGCCGGCTTCCATTCCGGAAACCAGGCAGGGTGCGGCAATGGCTGGAAATCAGGATGAAGCTAAGGTGGAGAGCGGACATGACACCGCCGGAACGACAACGGAACAGCAGGCGTTCATCCATTCTGCCCAGCCAGATCCCGCTAACGTTGGCCATGCTGAAGAGGTGCAGGATCATCTTGCGGCAACGCAGGAGCCGGACAACGGGAAAATCGACGTCAATACTGCGCCGCTGGCCAAACTTATGGAGCTGCCGGGCATCGGGGAGAAGAAAGCTCAAGCCATCATCGATTATCGGAATAACCATGGTCCGTTTGGCAAAGTCAGCGATTTGACGAAAGTCAAAGGCATAGGTATGAAAATGTTGGAGAAGATGGCACCTTATGTGCAGATCCGCTAATGCACTATTTTCGATAATATGACAACGGAAGGGGAAACGGCATGAGCGCAACAGATGCACGCAAAGACTGGGACACATACTTTATGGATATTGCTTACATGGTATCCACTCGTTCGCGTTGTCCTAGGCGCCATGTGGGTGCAGTGCTTGTTCAAGGCAAAAAATTGCTGGGAACGGCATATAACGGAGCACCGATGGGGGTTCCCGATTGTTCTGAAGCAGGTTGCATGATCTCGGAAGAATATGAGTTGGTCATTACCGACGGCCGGGAAGAGATGGTCAAAAAACAGCGCTGCATCCGTACGATCCATGCGGAGCAGAATTTGCTTTTGTTTACGGATCGGATCGACCGGGAAGGCTCTTCCGTATATGTCACGGATGAGCCGTGTTGGACCTGTGCCAACATGCTCGCCAACAGCGGGATTACCGAAATCGTGTTCCATCGCCCATATCCGAAAGATACGGGCAAAGTCAGACGAATGATGGAGCAGCAGGGGATTACGTTTCGCAAGTTGGAGCAGTATCAACCGCCGCGCGAGACAATAATGACCGTGAGTGATTGAATTTTGCATGCTGCATGTACAAAGATTCATACAGAAAGAACGATCCATGAGGAAAAACCTCTGGTTGCCGTAACGGCTGCCAGAGGTTTTTTTGCGTTCTGGCTACGGGATTAGGAGGGGGAAGGATGAAGGGCAGGCCACTGCTTGGTTTTACCGTTTGTTGGCTATGCGGCAGCGGAATGGCGGTTGCGTTAAGCGGCTGGAATTTGTTATGGGGAATGGTTGGGGTTCTTGCTTGTGCCCCGCTATGGCTGCGATGGCTGGGCCTGCGCGGGTGGATCGTTATTTTGTTTGCAGCAGCTTTTGCCTCCGGGGCCGTTCATTGGGAATGGAACGATACGAGGAATGTAAGCCATCTGGCCGAACTGACGGGTATGGCAAGCGACGAACTTGACGGAGTGGAGGCCACGGTTCAAGGCAGGTTGGACTCCGAAGTACGCATTGACGGGGACCGGGCCGATTTTGAGCTGCAGGTTAGTTCCGTTCAAATTGATCCTGGTGCTTCGGCCAGCGGTGGCTTCCAACCTCTGACTCTGGATCACCGGAAAGAGAAGTTCATGGTACAGGTCAGGCTGGCCAAAGAGGAAGAGCTGCAGACGGCGGCGGCTTGGCAGAGGGGCGATACCGTTACGCTCGAAGGCACGCTGGCCCTGCCTGGTGAAGCAAGGAACTATGATGGCTTTGATTACAGGGCGTACCTCCGGACGCTTGAAATACACTGGCTGTTCAAAGTGAAGGGGGCCATCGCGGTAGAAGCCGTTCCGGCCGAGGGTTGGAAGGCTTTCAACCTATTTCGCCTAAACGACCAGGCAAGGAGCAAGCTGGGGGCGGCTGTCGATCGGCTGTTTCCGGAGCCGCACGGCGGATATATGAAAGGGTTAATCATCGGCATGGCCAAAGATATTGATCCGGATACGTACGGCGGGTTTTCGCAGCTGGGTCTGACGCATATTTTGGCCATATCGGGTACGCATGTTGCCGTTTATGTGTCTTCCCTGCTGCTGCTGATGTCCTTGCTGCGATTGACACGGGAAACGTCGCTGACGATCGTTCTGCTGCTGGTGCCCTTCTATGTCATGTTATCCGGGGGTTCTCCATCCGTCGTCAGGGCGGGAATCATGTCCATGATCGGTTTAACCATGGCAAGGAAAGGATTGCCGAGGGACGGTCTGCACATCATCAGTGCCGCGGCTTTGCTCATGATGTGGTGGAATCCCTACTTCCTGGTAAACGTAAGTTTCCAACTATCTTTTCTGGTTACGGCCGGGCTGATGATCTATATGCCGCTGATTCATCGTCTGTTTGATCGCTGGCCCAAGGCGCTTGCAGCCACGGCTTCAGTAACGGTGACGGCTCAGCTGATTTCTTTTCCGGTAACCATTCTGTATTTCAACCAGTTTTCGATCCTGTCGTTCGTCGCCAACTTTTTGTTGGTTTCCTTCATCAGCGTGATTGTGCTTCCGCTTGGAACGGTTGCGCTGATCATCGGATTTGTGTGGTTTCGCGCAGCCAAACTATTGGCTTGGATCACGATTGTGCTGAATGATTTGACTTTTGCGACCGTGGAATGGATGAACCGTTTCCCCGGTGTTGTATTGATTTGGCCAACGCCGCCCATCTGGTGGATTGCGGCCTACTATATTGGACTTTATAGTTTGCTGAGGCTCTTGCAGAAGGGAAACTTAGGGAAAAAAGCGTTGCCGTTCCCGCAGCTGCAGGAAGATACGGCCCCGCTCTCACGACGCCCTGACGTTATTCCATCAAGTGCTGACAGGACTTCGTATGATGTGGGACGCACGCCGCAGCCTGGGTATTCGGATCAAGTCCCTCGCGTTTCCGATGTGTCGGGGCAGTCCGTAGCTTTGCTTTCTGCGAGTATTGCATGGCCTGAATATTCGGGAGCTTTCACTTCGCGCGGTGCCGGATTTTATGATGGCGAGAAAAGGTCTCCTTATCACGGCTGGATATGTGGTTTGATTGCGATTTCGCTTATCGCTGGCTTATGGTGGGGATATCAGTCACCGTATCCTTCCGGCACGGGAGTGGTACAATTTCTGGATGTGGGGCAAGGAGATAGCGCGTTGATATCAACGCCCGGCGGCAAGCACATTTTGGTGGATGGAGGGGGAACGGTCAGTTTCGCCAAGCCGGACGAGGGCTGGAGGGTTCGCAGAGATCCCTACGAGGTTGGTGCAAAGGTCGTTGTTCCCCTCCTGAAAAAACGGGGGATTCATGAGCTGGATACCATTATTGTTACTCATGCCGATCAGGATCATGCTGGCGGGCTGCAGGCTGTACTGGAACAAATCCCGGTAAAACGTCTGATTTTTAACGGTACGACCAGCGGCAAGGACAATTTTGACAAACTGCTTCAGACTGCTGCGGACAGGCAAATCCCGCTGTATGCCGTCAGGCAGGGCATGACATATAAGACTGATGACCAAACGCGATTGTATTTTCTTTCGCCGGATCTCAGTCCCTCGACTGATCGTTTAAACGGCATGCCTGTGGACGAGGAGCAAAATCATCATTCGGTCGTCTTTTTGCTGGAGATGGCAGGGGCTTCTCTGCTCTTTACGGGGGACATGGACGCGGCGGCGGAACAAGATGTATTATTTCGTATTCAAGACGGCTCGCTTGCGGAGGCGTTTGCCCAAGAGGCACTGCGGGGAAATGAGAAACCGAGTGCAGCTCTCCAAGCACAGCTTCCGCTATTTCTTCGGTCTGAACAGGCAACCCAGAATCCCGGAGTGGACGATGCCGTCGACAACATGACGTTGAGTATGATGAATCACCGGGTGGATGTCTTGAAAGTCGCGCATCACGGAAGCAAAACCTCTTCCGCCGAAGGTTGGCTTCACTACTGGAACGCCAGTTCAGCCGTTATTTCCGCCGGGGTCAACAATTTGTACGGGCATCCCAATGCGGGGGTGGTGGAGCGGCTTGAGCAGTCGGGATCGGCCATCTATCGGACGGATCAAATGGGGGAAGTGCAAATGAGGATCAAAGCTGGACACATCGAAATCAGGCATAAACTTGAATCAGATTAAGGCTCTCGGTGCCTAATTAGGTTAACTGATAGGTTAGATCAATTAAAACTGCATTTAAATTCATCATGGGAAGGAAATAAAACCAAGGACTTTGTTGTATGAAGCAGCCCGGCGGGCTGCTTTTAATTTAAGCAAGCAACATTTCGTTTATGTGAGTATAGAATGTGTTCTCATCATGAAAATGAACATCGGCTTAGCTTATTCATTGATTTTTTCAATAGTCACAACCGTCCTAATGGGTGGCAAGGATTCTTGTTGGTTAAAGTCAGCAGTGATATTTACTCTTTGCCCTACATCAATTGATTCATAAGCCTTTTTATCGACAAAATAATACGAAGCTTCCGGTTGGTCTTGTGCTAGTTCTATAAAATCTTCAAGATTACCTTTCTCTAAATCTTTCTTACTTATATTTTGAAGAACAAGAAATTTGTACTTGTCATCTTCATCTGTTTTAAATACTACAGTTCCCTCGTAAACTGGATAATACTCTTTCTCATCCTTGTTAAAACAGCCAGGAAGTATAATCATACTGATTAAGATGAACAGCATTACTTTTTTCATAATGAACCTCCTATGTTGTGAAACTGGCAAACTCAGCGGCGATCCCAACGGAAGGCCACGGAAACTACTGCGCGAGCGACGTATGTTTCCTGAGCGATATCTACGCAATAACAAGGTGAGATGGAGAGATATTTTCAATACGTTGATTTTGCTTGTCCTGAGCTTTAAACTACATAAAGCAACCTTCTGGGTGGGCTTTTTGACGTAATGACCTTATGTGTAACCCCATCGTCTCGAGGCCTCATTATTTATTCAAACCCCCAGTTATATTCGGTTTACAGGATTTCTCACGGGTAACGATATTTCAAAAATATTACGTCCACAGTCGTCCAGAAGTTCGGCTTTCATTCCCATTAAGCTAACAATTGGAACTATATAAACTGCAAAAAAACATCTATGGTACTGCGCTCGCAGTGCACTAGTGGGATTTGTTATTGCGGTTTATATGGTTAAACTTGATTAAGGAGGGATTGAGATGACTCATTCATTCCATCCCGTTCATTCTCCCAAATTGCAACCGGAGCTGCAACAGCCATGGTATAATTTCCGGGAATATCCATCTAATCCTCGCTTGGAATCACATGTGGCTTCTTTTTGGACCATGGATTTTCGTCCTGTTCCAGGCAAACCTTCGCATCGGGTTATACCGGATGGCTGTATCGATATTGTCGTGGATCTTCTTTCTCCATCCAGCCGAAAGGCTGCCTATATTGTAGGTCTTACAACTCGATCAGAAGTGCTGCAGTTCTCTGAAGCTCGATCATTATTTGGCATTCGGATATATTCAGAATCAGCTCGTTCTATTCTAAAGATACCTCTTTCGGCGTTTACGGGACAGCGTATCTACTTGGAAGATGTTTTGGGTTTCAAAGAAATGTACTGGGTAGAAGAGATACTATCAGCCACTACGATCTCCGAAATTGTTGCGGTTGCCGAGTATCATTTGGTCCGAATGCTGGCGGATAGCGATATAGCAATGAACCCACTTGTGTATGAAAGCTTGCAGATTATTTATGGCCGAAAAGGGAATGTATCCGTAACGAATTTGGCCAATCAAGTCCACTTTAGTGAACGACATCTTAGAAGGGTATTTAATCAGGAGCTGGGCCTAGGTCCGAAGGAGATGCTTGGGATAATCCGATTTCAAAGCACACTGCAGGATTTTTTTCGGGGGGGTTATTCCAGTTTAGCGGATCTTGCGCTCAAATACGGCTATTACGATGAGTCCCATTTTGCCAACACATTTAAGCAATATTATGGCTTGTCTCTTAGAAGCTTGATAAGTAAGAAACGAAGGAGTCCGATTTTTCCTATTTGACAGTCTATAAGATCAATACAATGGAGGTGAGCTTTATCATACCAATGGATAGGAGTTGTGAAGCATGGCAGTGAAGTTAAAAAGATTATCGATTTACGTCAAAGAGATGAAGAAGTCCCTGGATTTTTATCGGGCATTGGGCTTGGAAATACCGGAAAAGGCAAATGAAGAACATCATTTCGAAGTACCATACAACGATATTATTCTTTCCTTTGATACTTGGGAATCGGCGCAGACGATTCTAGGCGACCAGCCGAAGCCGGCCGGTTATCGAATGGAGCTCGCTTTTCAGTTTGACAGTAAGGAAGCGCTGGATGAATCGTATAGCCGATTGACAGTACGAGGCTATGAGGGGCATTTTGAACCAAACGATACCCCTTGGGGCGAGCGTTATGCGATCATAAAGGACCCTGACGGCAATTTGATCAGTTTGGTCGCTTGATTCTGTTTAAAATTACGGCAGCCGCACACAACGGTTGGCTGCCGTTTTCTCAGTTAACGGGTAGTTTTGTTCAATAACCAGCTGGGATGAGGAGAATGAAAGATTTCATAGCGATTATAATCCGTTATAATGAAAAAGGAGCTGCTAAGCAGCAACTCCTTAGAAGAAGGGGATAGATCATCCGGGCCAATGGATATGATCTATTCCTTTTTTAATAGGGATTCCTCGGTCACTCTTGCAATACAAACCTTGACACCTTTATTTTCAATTTCTGCGATGGCTTCAATGCTAGCTTCTTCATCCGTTATCAGAAGGTCAATGTCAGTAATTGGACCTTCTTTTGCAAAGAAATCAATTCCCAATTTTTCGTGAGGTGCCAGACAAATCTTTCTCCTGGATATTTCAACAGCTGCTCTACCCAACATTGCTACTTCAGGAGTGGCTGTACTTACGCCATTTTTAGAAATTCCACCTCCAGTAACAAAACAAATATCTAAAGTGAATTGTCTCAAAAATTCGTTTGCTAAGGCATCCGTTATGCTGCCGGAACTTTTTACTTTACCGCCGATAAGGTAAACATCTGTTGTTTTACGATCTTTCAATGTATCTGCGACCTTAATTGAATTGGTTACAACGGTAAAAGGGATTTCAGGAAGATACTTGAGCATGCCATAGTGGATCCCAGCACTGCCTATAAAGACGGTATCTTTCTCCTGAATGAAGGATGCGGCCAATTTAGAAATTGCATTTTGATGTGGCGCTCCATCCTGGTAACGTAATTCAGGTGGGAGAGGAGTGCTGCGAACTTTAGAACTTGGAATTGCTCCGCCATGTGTACGTTTTAGAAGACCCTTCTCCTCCATAATTGTAAGGTCTCTTCTAATTGAATCGATGGATAATTCAAACATATCAGCCAATTCCTTGGCAAGAACACGCCCGTTTTTTTGAAGCAGCTCCAGAATTTTGTCCCGACGTTCATCAGAGAACAATAAAATCGCCTCCCAATGGAAATTATCACCAAGTGATGGTTCGATTATATTCATGTTTGTGCTGTTTTGTCAAACATTTGTATTCGTGTTTCTTCCGCTTTGTTCATGTTTCTTGCGCATTTCATTACTTTCTTTTTTGTCAGACATTTAAAGCATATAGGGGGCTATTGGCTGCTGAAAACATAGAGTTTCCTGAAGCTTATTTCAATACAATGTATGCCATCGCTTCGCGCTATCTCGGACATTTCTTAATGGAAGGAATATATTTCTTCATCATATATTTGTATGTTATGATTCATAGGAAAATAGAACCAGTAGGAGAGTGTTTAAAATGAACAAAAGGGTACTCGTTACTTCCGTATTGTCTCTATTCCTTTTATCCAGTGCAACAAGTGCATTAGCTCATCCCGGGCGAACAGATTCCAATGGAGGTCATACGTGTTGGACAAATTGTGCCAAATGGGGATTGGAGTACGGGGAATATCATTATCATAATGGTGGTAGTTCTTCTTCAAGTACTAAATCATCCAGTGGTTCTTCATCCAGCAGTTCTTCTTCCTCTACAAAAAAAACTACACCAACAAAACCGAAAGAAACTAAACCTCAGTATACGCAATCTTCTTTAGTAGTATATGTTAATGATCAAAAAATTAATTTCGCCAATAAGCCGGTAGAATATCAAGGAAGTAATTTGCTTCCATTACGAGACATTGCAGAAGCATTGGATGCAGCGTTTACATACGATCCGGATCGTGCAACGATAGGTCTAACCAAAGATAAATTCAAGGTAACACTCACTCTTGGGAGCAAAACCGTATTTTATAACGGCAAATCTGCTTCATTAAGTGCAGCTCCAAAAGTGATAAACGGAATTACGTACATTCCAGTACAATCCATTAAAGGATTAGGAGCAGCCCTTGAATTAAATTCGAGTAAAAACACATTAAATATTGAAATATAAATTTAATAGCATTAGATATTTGCCGAATGTTTAGAAGGTTTATAACCAGCATGTCTTTCATCACACAGAAGCAGAGGGGATACGAACAATGGATAACGTTCAGGACAAAGAGAGTAGGAGATGGGAAGGGCCCAATGGGTTCAAGATTGGAGAAATAATGCGATATCTTCCGTTATGGTTCATGGTTATTCTGATGGCAAGCATCGTCGTAGTACCCATGAAAGTAAATGCGGCTTCTGCAAACGGAACGAATTCTATAGTCTCTCTTGTTGACCGGAATACCTATCTCATGAATGACGGGACGGTGTGGTCCAAGGATTCAACGGAAGGCATATGGACCCAAACGACGGATGTGGCAGGTGTGTCTGCTGCGCAAGGCAGTCTTTTCGGATGGACGACAGACGGACGCGTTTATTATTGGGAAGGAAACAGGGATGAAAAACCGGTAATCACTCAGTATAACGGACTAGTTAAGGTATACGGCAATGGTGTGGCTTTGTTGAAGGATGGGACACTTCGCGATTATAAGGGGGAGGCCATTAAAGGGCTGGAATCCGTCATTGATGTAGGTACATATCTGGGATCCAGCTACCATTCTTACGGCGCTTTAACATCCAATGGTGATGTGTATTACATTGCTGACCAACGGAATATCTCCAGAAAGATGGGGAATGTACCCGGAGGAAAGCAGATTGCGACAAGTAGTGCATATGCGGCCGTACTTAGGGAAGATAATTCGGTCGTTGTGGTCGACATGATGGTCCAGGAACAGCCGATTGAAGTGACGGATCATGTGAAATCTGTGATCTGGTTGAATTCCGGTATGTTTTTGGCAGTCAAAGACGACGGAAGCGTATGGAGCTATGAGCGAGAGCATCGTCGACCTGTTACTTACGAGGGTAAACAGCTCCAGGGATTGAGTGGGGTCGAGAAACTGGAGTATTCCGTTGATCTGGAAGAACTTTATGTACAGCATACTGACGGTTCATGGGGGATTTATAAAGACGGAACACTGCAGCCTTTGAACGGACCGACACTGAAAAAGGTGACGTTGGCAGCTTCGGCCAAAGAGGCGAGCGTTGGGGATATCCTTGCCCTTTCGGTGGAGGAATTATATTCAAACGGGTACAAAACGAAGCGTCAACCCAATAGCGGGGAGATTACGGTAGAAAAACCGCAAGTCGCTGTCTACAAAGGTGAAGGACAGTTGCAAGTCAAGGGTGCTGGAAGTACCCGGATTACATTTAAAAAAGGTGAGCTGGACTCCAGCGTTCAATTGAATGCGGGCATTCAACAAAACTTGATAGGCTCTTCCATGGTCAATGGAAGTATCTATCTACCGGTTCAGTCCGTGTTCAAGGCACTTGGCGCAACGGTGCAAGTAAAGGGAACAAACTTCATGATTCAATGGGGTGATGATGAACTGTTGCTTCAAAAAGGAAGCCAGGATGCAAAATGGAACGGCAAGACCCTCAAACTAAAAGGGAAACTGCAAACCATAAATGGACAAACGGTCTTTCCTGCAGCGCTCCTTTCTCAGATTTCCGGTGTGAAAGTTCAATGGGAAACAGAATTCAAGCGTGCCAAGTTGATCGTGGGAGCCTCCGTGATTAGCGTGGATTCTGCGGAGACAGCCAAATTGGTCAAACAAAAAGAGCTGGGCGGTCTTGCCCGTTTGCTTGGTAAATCATATTGGATTAATTACTATCCAGAACTTGGCCAACGATTCAGTAAAGTAACGATTTCGGATATTCGGATGGAGACGGATCCCTCGGGGATCAAGAATTATACAATCATCTTTAAAAATGCTAAAGGCAAAATGTTATCCGTGTATGGGGGGAACAAAAGCTCAGATGTAACGGATTGGCTGAACGAAGAGGATCTTTTCTTGTCTTATGATCCATATCAAAAATACAAATGGTCCCAAGCCATGTGGAACAACATAATTGCTGGTAAAGTTGCAATCGGCATGAATACAACGCAAGCCCGCCTGGCTTGGGGAGAGCCGCGAAGCATCTCGCAAGAGATGAGTAAACAAGGCAAGATCGAAGTTTGGATGTACATCGACTCGCTTGAGAATATCCGAGCCCTTACGTTTGTTGGAGGCAAGCTCTTTACTTACTATTAATACCATCCACTAAATCATCTAAAATAGTTGAACATAAAAGAACCGCCTGATGGCTTTTCCGTAAGGAAGCTCCTCAAGCGGTTTTTTTTAGCAATCAAAGGGGAACCAAATCATTATTCAACGCCGTCCTTGAAATGTTTGGTCCAATGTTTATCACCTTTGTGGAGAATGTCTTCCACGGTTTTTTCCAGCGTCTTCAGCAGCTGTTCCCGGACATCGATCACGGTGTCATGATACAGGCGTTCTTCCGACCCGACGATTTTTTCGCCGTATAATGCCTGTGCAGCCGTATATTTACGATGTTCTTCGACCAATGTGTCCAAGGATTGCATCGCATGTTCCACAAAATGGGTGATGCTTTGATACTCCTTAGGGAGCTGTTCTTTTAATAATTGGATTTTTGCTTGAGCAGGCATGCTCATCACCTCGCGTTATGAATGTAAATTTACAATACACTATTTTCATGAAAATTACATTAAAAACGGCTGAAAATTTGTACAATTTTTGACTTTTATATTTTTTGAGCACGGAAAGCATCGCAATTATAATTTATGTTATTGCATTCGAATTAAGTCGTGTAAGTACTGGATATGACTTTTGAAAGCGCTTGGTGACGCATTATGCAATTTCTGTTATTCTAAGATAAGTTTCTGCGGCTTTACGATACATACGCCGTTATTTTGTTGTGGAAGCATGTTTGCATGCATACGAAACGGCTGCTCCCGGCTGGGGTAGAAAGGCGCGAGATCCATCTCGTCATCTTGTACCCGTATCCATTCGGGATCGAATCATGCAGCGTGCGGTTTGCAAAATAAAAAAAATCTTAACTTTGCAACAATTTTATTGATGGTCACGTCTGTAAGGTTGCAGGGAGAGGGGGATCCTTTGTGGTAGAGCCGGAACTCATCAGAGCCGCTCAATCGGGCGATCGCGACGCTCTAATTACCCTATTGCGGAATATTGAACAGCATGTATACCGAACCGCATACTACATTCTAAATAATGAACAGGATGCGATGGATGCCGCACAGGAGGCATTAATCCGAATTTATACCAAAATTAACTCATACGAGGAAAAGGCACAATTCAAAACATGGGTACAACGCATCGTTACGAATATTTGCATCGACAAGTTCCGGAGGGCCAAGCCGTCGGTGTCCATCGAGGAACATGAGATGGTGTTCCAGGACAATCAGAACGTGGAATCGGAAGTCATGTCGACCTATGTGGCCAAGGATATTCAGGATGCGATCAACAAGCTTCCCGAGCATCATCGCACCGTGATCGTTCTAAGATATTTGCAGGACTTGTCATATAACGAAATTGCGGATTGCCTCGACCTTCCGCTCAATACGGTCAAATCCTATTTGTTCCGTGCAAGGCAGCAATTGCAGAATCTATTACAGGAGTATCAGAAGGGTGGTGTGACAGGATGAAATGCGATGAGGTGGTGGAATGGATGCACCGGTATCTGGATCATGATCTGGGAGAGGCGGAAACCGAGCAATTGCTGCAGCATGTAGCCACATGTCCGGATTGCGCCGAAAATTTTAGTTTGCTCAGAGCTCTATCCAGAGAACTGGAGGATTTGCCGCAAGTGACCCCGAAATTCAGCTTGGTGGATGCCATTATGCCGCAGCTGGATGCCATTGATGAAGCAAGGAAAGAACAAAGCAGCACGATACAGGAAATGAGTCCTGTCCCTGCTGCAACCGAAAGTCTGCAACGGTCCGGCGAACGCAAGCCGAAGCAGCAATGGTTAAATACCATGGTAGGGCGCATGTCCGTGGGAGCCGCGGCGGCTGTTGTCGTTTTGGGCTTTGCCATCTGGGGATATCAGCCTGAAAAGCTTGAAAATGCCGATGTAATGATGATGAGCAGCGGTGGATCAGCGGAAAGCCAGGCCTCGGATCCAAATGCGCTCAGCACGGACGTCAACGGTAATGATGCGTCTGCAGCCAAGCGGCATGAAAGCGATGCTGTAAATTCTGGCGAGACACGGCTGGCCCCTGAAACGTCGGAAAACCCGGAAGCCCAGGACAGTGCCGGGGAGCAGGAGAAACTGCCTGTTTCGGAACCGGATTCGACCGAAGGACCAACGGAGTCGACCTCTGAACCAACGACAAGCCAGGATCAAACTTCGAAGGATGCGCCGTCAAGCACGAACCAGGCTGATTCACCCCAAAGCTCGGTCGGCGAAGCCTCTCCCGGCGTAGAGCAGAAAACGGAAAGTTCCGATTCGGCTTTGCCGCCGGCGACTCCGGATGAAACGGAATCGGCTGCGAACAGTGTGGATCCCGAGAACTTTGCGACCGATAGCGAGACGCCTGAGATGAAAGAAGGAGACGTCCAAAAAGGGATCACGGCTCCCGAGGTTCAGGACGGAACCAAAGCGTCCGACGGAGCGATGGGACTGGTTGGACCGAATCAAGGGATTGCTTCCACATCTGTTCCCAAAGAATGGAGTTCCCCGGATGGAGCATACACGGTTATGCAGACTGACAATCAATTGAGCCTGTATGCCCGGTCGGCGGATGATCCGGCCGCATTGAACCTAGTGGAGCAACGGGAGTTGGAAGGCACGCTGACATCGGCGGGCTGGACGTCGGATGGAACAACATTTAATTACTCGACAGAACAGAACGGGACGACCGTCAAGAAATATTTCGCCGTATCCCCCGCATCGGGAGAAACTTCCGCGAAATGAATGGAAGGTGACAAGCCTTTTCTAGCAAAATGGCTGAACGTTTTGAGTCTGTCTGCAGTATACTGAAAGTAACATAACGTCCTAATTCAGTTGACATAACTGACGTCGTATGACCGCTTCGCTGACCGTTTCTAGAACGGTCGTCGTCAGCGTTTATATAGATGTAGGACCAGGGACCTTCATTCGCGCGCGGATGGAGGTCCCTTTGTTGTTCGGTCGATTTTCTGGTAGGATAAAGGGGATGATAAGGAGGCACCGTGAGAATGGATGTAAAGAGTGCGGCGAAAGCCATACGCAATGGGGATACCGCCCCTGTATACGTGCTGTATGGGTCGGAGAAATATCAAATACAGCAATTTGCGGATTTGCTAAAAGAAACGATCATTGAAGAAGAGCATCGCGATTTTGCGGTCGTTCCCTATGACCTTTCCGAAACGCCGATTGAAGTGGTGGTGGAAGAAGCGGAGACGGTACCTTTTCTCGTGCCTCGAAAATTGATTTTTGTACGGGATGCGCATTTGCTTGCGGCCGGCAAGGATTCCAAAATCGAACACCACGTCGATCGTTTGCTGGCATACATGGACAATCCTGCCGAATATAGCACGATCGTGTTTCTCGTTCAGGCAGACAAGTTGGATGAGCGGAAAAAGCTGGTGAAAGCGGCGAAAAAACAGGCGGTCGTGCTTGCTTTTGCCCCGCTTAGCGGAGATGAGCTGCTGAACTGGATCGTGAAGCTGGCCAAGCAGAACGAGGTAGCTTTCGAGCCGGGAGCGGCAGATACGCTTGTAAGTTATGCCGGCACAAGCCTGCAGACCTTATCCGCCGAAGTAGACAAGCTTTGTCTTTTTGCAGGCAAAGGCGGGACGATCACGCGCGCAGACATTGAACGTTTGGTGGCCCGCAGCACGGAACAAAACGTGTTTGCCTTGGTAGAGGAGCTTGCCAACCTGCGTTTGGAAAAGGCGCTGGCGCTATTCTACGAGCTGCTGAAGCAGCGGGAAGAGCCGATCAAAATCGCCGCGCTGATTGCCCGCCAATTTCGGATCATGATCCAAGTCAAGGAGCTTGGGCAGCAAAGCTACTCTCAACAGCAGATTGCGAGCCAGCTCGGCTTGCATCCATATGCTGTAAAAATTGCCGGGGAGCAGGCGCGGAAATTCCAGACCGAGCGTTTGCGGCTCATATTGAGCCACCTCGGGGAACTGGATTATCAGATGAAGACGGGCGCGATTGACAAAGTGCTGGGGCTTGAAATGTTTTTGCTGAGACTTGGGGCGTAGATGCGCCCCTTTTTTCGGTTGAATGCTAAAAAATCCTGAAAGCATAAGCTGTTCAGGATTTTCCAATGCATCGTATAAGTAACGCTTATTACGCTTGTGCGGAAAGAGCGTTCAGTTTTTTAGCCAAGCGGGACTTTTTGCGAGCAGCTGCATTTTTATGAATCAGACCTTTAGTTACAGCCTTATCCAGCTTTTTGGAAGCAGCTTGAATCGCAGCTTTTGCAGTTTCAACTTCTGTGCTTACCAGAGCAGCATCGGCAGCTTTAACAGCTGTACGGAGTGCGGACTTTTGGGAAGCGTTGAGTGCACGGCGCTTGTCGCTAGTTTTTACGCGTTTAACAGCGGATTTGATGTTTGGCATTACATTCACCTCCTGTAAGGCATATCGCATGAATACAAACGTTTCACAACTTAAAATATTCTAGCATGCTAACATGTAAATTGCAACAAATATTCCTTTTTCGTTCCGTGGCATTGCATAAAGCCCTTCTTTTTCCCACACAATATGTTCAAATGCGGTAAGGGAGGCAGGAATACATGACATTGGATTTGCGAAAGTACGCGGTTCGTACCGACCTTGCGATCGAATCGAGGGAGATGGTTCAACATGCCGAGCCGAACACGGGTATTCCCGGTTTGCAAGAAGACGTGGAGGAAAAGGACGGCATCACGATTACGCGGATCGATGTTCTGAACGAAGCGGCATCGCAGAAAATCGGGCGGGTCAAAGGGCATTACGTCACGCTTGAGGTACCGTCGCTGCGCAATGGCGACACCGAATTGCAGGAACGTGTGGCAGCGGCATTCACGCGTGAAATGGAGGATTTCTTGACCAAGGCCGGGATCAACAAAACGTCCAAGGTGTTGGTGGTAGGGCTTGGCAACCTGAACGTAACGCCCGATGCGCTCGGTCCGCTGGTGGTAGAGAACCTGATGGTGACCCGCCAATATTTCGAACTTATGCCGGATCAGGTTGCTCCCGGTTATCGCGAGGTTAGCGCAATCGCTCCCGGCGTGCTGGGCACAACAGGCATCGAGTCGAGCGACATCGTACAGGGTATCGTGGAACGCACCAAGCCGGATGCCATCATCGCGATCGATTCGCTCGCTTCCCGTTCCCTTGAACGCGTCAACACAACGATTCAAGTGGCGGATATCGGGATTCACCCCGGTTCGGGCATCGGCAACAAACGGCGCGGGTTGACGCGTGAAATTTTGGGCGTGCCGTGTATTGCAATCGGCGTTCCCACGGTTTGTTATGCCTCCACCATCGTGAACAACGCCATCGAGATGATGCGCTCCCATTTTCGCCAGGAAACGGAGCAGACGAAACAAATCATGGGAATGCTTGATGAAATCAGCGAGAATGATCGCCTTAGCTTGGTAAAAGAGGTGCTGGAGCCCCTGGGCCATGATTTGATCGTGACGCCGAAGGAAATCGATGAATTTATCGAGGACATCGCGAACATTGTCGCGACGGGCTTGAATGCTGCGCTTCATGAAGCGGTAAAGGCCGAAAATGTAGCAGCATATACACATTAAGCTTAATTGGTCATATCAAAAATATGGAATTTCGCAAAGAGAGCATCCGAATCTATCGGGTCTCTCTTTTTTGGCGTTTCTTTTTTTAGCTGCGTGGAGGTTTTGGTCCGTTCGGCTTATCTCACAGAAATTCTGGGGGAAATCTTCTTCTTTTTGTTCTAGCAAACCGGACAGGCTCATAGAGTTGAAATATAAGAGTTGTCCAGCAGGGAAGGAGACAGAAGCGATGAACAAAATCATATCGTGGAATATCGGAAAATGGAAAAAAAGATGCCTGCATGTGCTGGCCATGGGTCGGACATTGCTGCTGCTGATGATCATTTCGGCGTTATTCTTCGTCATTCTTGGACTTGGGGGCATGGCCGAAAAACGATTGAATAATTCTCCGGTGGCTTCGATGAAAGGGTTCGCAAGTGCCGTTTCCAGTCATTTTTTTCTTGATATGTTAGGCATGGAGATGCCCCATTTAAAGGGGGATGACCAGCAGTCCGCGTTTTCAGGCGAAAATTTGACGAACTTTGTGTTTCAAATGTTGACGAACGTAAATCCGCAGGACCCTAAAAGCTTGATCGCCAGGGAAATGCCTGGCATGGGCGCCAATCAGCCTGTACTGCTGAGGCACGGATCGGGAAACGAACGTGCGGAGGCGCCGGAGGATTATCAACCCGATCCGGGCGTTACCGATTCGGCTTCGGCAGATGGCGAGGAACCCGATGCCGGTTTGCACGAGCCGCCGGAACAGGACAATACTTCTCCTTCACAGGAAGCTCCGGGCAAGGGGGAGGCTGGGAACGACCCGCCTGTCAGCGATGGAGGGAAACATGATGGAGGCAAACAGGGAGGCCAAGCATCGAAACCGGAGAAAAAATCCATTCTCGTTTATCACTCTCACCCTCGGGAGGGCTACAATCCGTTGCTTGGCACCAAAAGCGACAATCCTTCTTCGGCGAAGCCGACGGGAAATGTTTTTCAAGTGGGAACCTATTTGGCTGACAGTCTGGAGAAGCTGGGCGTCGGCGTGGAGCATGCTAAGGATGACTACCCTTCTGTCGTAAAGGACTACAACTGGAATTATTCTTATAAATATTCACGGCAGACTGTAAAAGCTGCGCTGGCCCAAAACGATGACTTGACATATCTGATCGACATCCACCGGGACTCGCAGCGCCACAGCAAAACGACGACGACGATTGATGGAGTCGGTTATGCCAAGGTGTATTTCATCATCGGGCACGAAAATCCAAATTGGCGCAAGAACGAAGCCTTTGCGGCCAGAATCCATAAAAAACTGGAGGCGAAGTATCCCGGCGTTTCCCGCGGCGTATGGGGCAAGGATGGCGGCGGTGCCAATAACGGCGAATACAACCAGACGCTGTCTCCCCACAGCATCCTGATCGAGATCGGCGGGATCGACAATACGGCCAAAGAACTGGAGAGCACGTCCAAGGTGCTCGCGGACATGATCGCCGAGGTCTATTGGGAAGACCAACAGGTGGATAAAGCGAGTGCCGGAACCAAATCTAAAGGAAGTTGATGACGCAAGTCTTTAAAATAAGGGGGCGTAGGGTGTGTCCAGATTCGGAAAAAGGTTGCTGTCCATCGTTGTGCTTATGCTGATCGGCATTCTTCTCGGCATGCAGTTAGCCGGGGGAGGGTTGCAGATCAATACGACTCCATCGCAGAACACATCAAAGGTCGCCGGCACAGAAACGGCGGTACCGGCGGCTCGACTGGAGCCTGAACAGCCCGCCCAGCCCGAACAACAGGAGGTGAACGAGCGGCCGTTCGTGCCTGTCCAGACGCCAAGTCAGGTTCTGGGTGCAGAACAGGACAAAGCTACGGTGGACGTGCTCGCCGAGAAAACGGCGGGATTGCTGCAGAACTTGTCTCATAGCGGAATCAAGTGGGTCGTTTCCTTGTTCAGCGGTGTAGCCGAATAGAAACCCTTACCCTCATGGGACACTAGGAAGGAACCGGGGGAGCCTCCTAATCATCTCCTGAATGTCAAAGTTGAGGCAAAGCGGGATTGATGCTCCCTTCATCTACTGGTATAATGAAGCGATTGACACTAGGCTGTTTCTGGGGGTAAGGAATGACTGACATTCGGGAAAGACAACGTAAAATTCGCAACTTTTCAATTATTGCACATATAGATCACGGGAAATCGACATTGGCGGACCGGATCTTGGAGTACACGGGTGCTCTCACCTCGCGGGAAATGCAGGAGCAGGTGCTCGACCAGATGGATCTCGAACGTGAACGCGGAATTACGATTAAATTGCAGGCAGTCGCCCTGTCTTACAAGGCAGACGACGGCGAAGAATACCTGCTCAACTTGATCGATACACCGGGACACGTCGATTTCACGTATGAGGTTTCTCGAAGCCTTGCGGCATGCGAAGGCGCATTGCTCGTGGTGGACGCTGCTCAGGGGATTGAAGCGCAGACGCTGGCCAACGTGTACTTGGCCCTCGACAACAATCTGGAGATTTTGCCGGTGATCAACAAAATCGACCTTCCGAGCGCCGATCCCGACCGGGTGAAGCAGGAAGTCGAGGACGTGATCGGCCTTGATGCGAGCGAAGCCGTACTGGCCTCGGCCAAAGCGGGCATCGGCATTAAAGAGATTCTGGAACAGGTCGTGCAGAAGGTTCCCGCGCCGTCAGGCGATCCGGACGAGCCTTTGAAAGCATTGATTTTCGACTCTCACTATGATCCGTACAAAGGCGTTATCGTATATGTGCGCGTCATTGACGGCAAAATCAAATCCGGTTCCAAAATCAAAATGATGGCTACGGGCAAATCCTTTGAGGTTATCGAGGTTGGAGCCTTCAAACCACGCATGACGATCGTCGACGAGCTGAACGTGGGCGACGTTGGCTTCATCGTGGCAGGTATTCGCCATGTCGGCGATACACGCGTCGGTGACACGGTGACGGATGCCAAAAATCCTACGGCCGAACCGCTGCCGGGTTACCGCAAAATCAATCCGATGGTATACTGCGGTCTGTACCCGATCGAAACGTCGGATTACACCGATCTGCGCGAAGCTCTGGAAAAATTGCAGCTGAACGATGCTTCGCTCAGCTTCGAACCGGAAACTTCAAGCGCGCTTGGATTCGGGTTCCGTTGCGGATTCCTTGGATTGCTGCATATGGACGTTATTCAGGAGCGGATTGAACGGGAGTTCAACATTCCTTTGATCACAACCGCGCCAAGCGTTATCTATCACGTGACACTAACGAATGGCGAAGTTCTCAAAATCGATAACCCGTCCAACTATCCAGAGGTGGGAAGAATCGATTATGTCGAGGAGCCTTACGTGAAAGCATCCATTATTGTGCCCAACGATTATGTAGGTACAATTATGGAGCTGTGCCAAAACAAACGCGGCGAGTACATTAACATGGAATACCTTGACAGCAACCGCGTAACGATTACGTATGACATTCCGTTGTCCGAAATCGTATACGATTTCTTTGATCAATTGAAATCCAGCACCAAAGGATATGCATCCTTCGATTATGAGCTGTCCGGCTACCGCCAGTCCAACCTGGTCAAAATGGACATTCTGCTCAACGGAGAGCAAGTCGATGCATTGTCCTTCATCGTTCACCGCGATCGTGCATACAACCGCGGTCGCATTATCTGCGAGAAGCTGCGCGAGCTGATTCCGCGCCAGATGTTCGAGGTGCCGATCCAGGCATCGGTCGGAACGAAGGTCGTTGCCCGCGAAACGGTGAAGGCGATGCGCAAAAACGTGCTTGCCAAATGTTACGGCGGCGACATCTCGCGGAAACGGAAACTGCTTGAGAAGCAAAAGGAAGGTAAGAAGCGGATGAAGCAGGTGGGTAACGTGGAGGTGCCGCAGGAAGCGTTTATGGCGGTGCTGAAAATCGATGAGTAACACTCTAATTCGGGGTACAGCACGGGTGTGCGTATCCGAGTTAGAGTAACAATTCAATTTTGGGTACAACACGGCTGTGTGTATCCGTACGACCAACATTCAGTATGAATATGACTGAGCTGAAGGGGAAGCCGAAAGGCTTTCCTTTTTCAAATAGAGGAGGACTCGCCATGACCTTGGCAGCACATACACGGAACGCAGGCGCGCCTCAAGCGGTATACCTGCATATTCCGTTTTGCACCAACAAATGTTTTTACTGTGATTTCAATTCCTACGTCCTGAAGGACCAGCCCGTCATGGATTATTTGCATGCACTCGAGCGGGAGATGGAATATACCGTCAAAGCCACGCCGCCCGGAGAGATCAAAACGATCTTTGTAGGCGGGGGGACGCCAACCGTGCTCAAGCCGGACGAAATGGCCTTTTTCCTGAAGTCTGTCAAAACGTATTTCCCGAATTGGGCGGAGGACATCGAATTTTCCATGGAGGCCAACCCGGGAACAACGGATGCCGAGAAGCTGGCCGTCATGAAAGAAGGCGGCGTGAATCGCGTCAGCTTTGGCGTTCAAGCGTTCCAGAACGATTTGTTGACAGGCATCGGCCGGATTCACAACACGGATGACGTGTACCGCAGTCTCGAAAACGCGCGCGCCGCAGGGCTGCACAATCTGTCCATCGACCTGATGTTCGGTCTCCCGAACCAGACGGTGGAAATGCTGAACGAGAGCATTGACCGGGCGCTGGAGCTCCATTTGCCGCACTACTCGATCTACAGCCTGAAAGTGGAAGAGAATACGTTGTTCCACACGCTGTATCAAAAAAACCAGCTGCCGCTGCCGCATGAAGATGATGAATTGCAAATGTATCTGTTGTTGATGAAACGGATGAAGGAAGCCGGCTACGTGCAATACGAAATCAGCAACTTTGCGAAACCCGGCTTCGAAAGCCGGCATAACAAAACATACTGGCGCAACGAAGATTATTATGGCCTCGGAGCGGGGGCGCATGGTTACGTTGGCCGTCAGCGTCATATGAATATCAAAGGCATCAACCCGTATGTGGAGGCTGCCAAAACAGGCTTGCCCCGTCTGGATCATGCAGAGATCAGCCGCGAGGAAGCGATGGAGGATTTCCTGATGGTTGGGCTGAGAATGCTGGAAGGGGCGTCTGCATCGCGTTTTCAAGAGCAATTCGGCATACCAATGGAAGAAGTGTTTGCCAAACAGTTAACCAAATTGCTGAATGCCGGGCTGCTTGAACGGACGGAAGACGGCTTCCGTCTGAGCGAGCAGGGAATTTTGTTCGGCAACGATGTTTTTGCCGAATTTATAGGCTCGATTTCTCTGAATTCGTAGTTGAAATTGTATACGCTCTGTTGTATATTTATTCATATTGATTTTACAGGGCGTGTAATTTTCGTCATTGACAACTACGGAGTTAGCTTTCATTCGGAAGGCTGCAATAGGAGGAGAGAGCAGGATGTCGGCAGTGTGCAGAAAGGCCGTACCGGAAGACGTTGAGCCATTATATCAAATGATAAAGGGATATGCCGAGCGCGGCATTATGCTGCCGCGCTCGCGCGAAGTGCTGCATAGACAACTGGAACATTTCGTCGTTGCCGAAGTGCATGGCGAGGTTGTTGGTTGTGGTTCCCTTTGCAAATTGGGCGAAGATTTGGTAGAGGTCAGGTCGCTTGGTATATCCGAAGGCCATAAAGGGATGGGGATCGGTTCCCTGCTGCTGGACAGACTGGTCGAAGAGGCTCGCAGACAACGCATTCCGAAAGTCATGGCATTGACGTACGAAGTGTCGTTTTTCGAGAAGAATGGGTTTGTTATCGTGGATAAAGAGATTTTTCCCGAAAAGGTGTGGACGGACTGCATTCATTGCAGCAAACAGGACTGCTGCGACGAGATTGCGGTAGTGAAAGAACTGGATTTCATGTCCGCATAAATAGAAAGATTATGTTTTTTAAGAACATTGCCTTAAACAACAATGAAAAGAACCGCATGGCGGGAAACGGTGCATTCCGGATCTGTGCGGTTCTTTTTGTTGCAACGTCTTGCGGCGCTGCGTCGGTGATGATCGTAAATCATTAATGTGCGCAGCTTTCAGCTCTCGGCAAACGCTTATTGCCAAGGGAGACTTTATTAAGGGAATAGGACCTGGGGCAGTGAGTTTCTATGTATGGGGGGCGGGGCTTTCTTAGCACTGAGCGAATGGAACTGGATGAAGAGCTTGTATTAAGGAATGATGGCAGCACGCCTGTATAAACATGCATAAGAAATAAATGAGGCCATTTTTCATGAATTTCCGACGAGGATATGCCGATATTAAGGATGAACGCATTATTTCGAAATCCTTTGCAGCCGTCAGAGTTTGAAATGCATATCTTGTAAAGATCATGTTCGAGATGGTTATCTTTCGGCAATAATCGTCTACACTATATATAAGGGATGGACATATAAACCGACTTGACAATGCTAACGCCTGTTTGGTATTTTTGTAGTACCGCTTAGCACTCGTCTAACCGGAGTGCTAACGACATGGGACAGTACAGTCAGAAGGAGGGAATACTCACCATGTTAACCGAGCGTCAACGAATGATACTGAACGCCATAGTGGATGATTATATCCGCTCTGCTGAACCCGTAGGGTCCCGCAGCATTTCCAAAAGAGGCGACGTCGGATATAGTCCGGCGACCATCCGCAATGAGATGGCAGACCTTGAAGAAATGGGATTTTTGGAGCAGCCGCATACATCGGCAGGCCGCATTCCTTCACATAAAGGCTATCGATATTACGTCGATCATCTTGTGCCATGGAATCAGGTGAATCCGGGGGAACTGGATGATCTCAAATCGTTTTTCGCGGAAAAGCTGAACGCCATGGAACAGGTCATCCAGCATGCTTCGGTCATTTTGTCTCACATGACGAATTATACGTCGATCATGCTCGGTCCCGAGGTGTTCCATACTTCGCTGCGCCATTTTCAGCTGCTGCCGCTGACTGACAGCACGGCCGTAGCCATTATCGTGACAAACACCGGACAGGTAGAGAACAAAACCGTTCAGATCCCGCCTGAAATTTCGGTGTCCGAAATGGAGAAAGTGGTGAATCTGCTCAACAGCAAGCTGGTCGGCGTGCCGATCTACAAGTTGAAATCCCGACTGTATTCGGAGCTGGGGCAGGAATTGGAACGGCACATTTCAAGATACGAAGAAGTGATGCAGGTACTGAACAGTGCGTTCGACAACGAACATGACAATCGGTTGTTCCTTAGCGGAGCGACCAATATGCTGACTCAGCCTGAGTTCAAGGATGTCGAGAAAGTGAAGGATATTCTTGATCTGCTTGATGAAACGCCGACACTCATGAAGTTGATGATGCCAGTGCCGGGCGGATCGGGGATTCAGGTCCGGATCGGCACCGAAAACGATCATGAGGCATTCGCGAATTGCAGTTTGATTACGGCAAGTTATTCCTTGGACGGAGAAGCATTGGGTTCCATAGGCATATTAGGGCCGACGCGAATGGATTATGCACGCGTCATTCATATATTGCATGCATTATCTACGGATTTGACGGCTATGCTGACGCATCGGTTTAAATAAGGCTGATGCGGCAGCGATGGCTGCGTTCATTATTTTAAGGAGGTGAACATCTTGAAAGAGGAACAATCATTCGCAGCAGAAGAGCAGCAGGAACAAACAGCAACGGTTGAAGAAGAGCAGGAGCTCGTCAATGAAGCAGGCGCTGCTGAAGCGCAGGCAGACGAGATGGCAGAACAGGAGCAAGGTGAGCTTGCCCGTTTGAAAGCGGAAGCCGAAGAAAGCCAGACACGCTTGCTGCGTGCACAGGCTGATTTCGACAACTTCCGTCGCCGTACGCAAAAGGAGAAAGAGGAGCTGGGTAAATACGCTTCGATGAAGCTGGTTACGGAACTGATACCGGTTATCGATAACTTCGAGCGTGCCATGGCGACCGTGCCTGAAGGCCCGGAAACCGAATCTTTTGCCAAAGGCATTCAAATGATCTTCCGCCAGCTCGAAACCGTTCTGGGCAATGAAGGTCTGACTGCGATGGAAACGGTTGGACAACCGTTCAATCCCGAATTCCACCAAGCGATCATGCAGGTGGAGAGCGACGAGCACGAAGAAGGAATCGTTGTCGAGGAAGTCCAAAAAGGGTACATGTTGAAAGATAAGGTTCTTCGTCCGGCCATGGTCAAAGTCAGCTCATAATTCCGGAAGGAACCGAGCAGGCTGATGAAAGAGCAGGTACTCTGGCGAAGCTTCATATAGAATGACATAATACACATAGAGCAGCGGTACGAACCGGATTGTGCCATACAAATGGCAAGTCCATAACCAATGTTGAGGGAGGAAATTTTCCGATGAGCAAAGTAATCGGTATCGACTTAGGAACAACCAACTCTTGCGTAGCGGTAATGGAAGGCGGCGAAGCCGTCGTTATCCCTAACCCGGAAGGCGCGCGCACGACACCATCCGTTGTCGGCTTCAAAAAAGACGGGGAGCGCGTTGTCGGTGAAACGGCAAAACGCCAGGCGATCACCAACCCGGACCGCACGATCATTTCCATTAAACGTCATATGGGTACTTCCCACAAGGAAAACATTGACGGCAAAGACTACTCGCCGCAAGAAATTTCGGCAATCATCCTGCAAAAGCTGAAAGCTGATGCAGAAGCATATCTCGGCCAAAGCGTATCCCAAGCGGTAATTACCGTACCGGCTTACTTCAACGACAGCCAACGTCAAGCAACCAAAGACGCAGGTAAAATCGCCGGCCTTGAAGTGCTGCGGATCGTCAACGAGCCGACGGCTGCTGCATTGGCATACGGTTTGGAAAAAGCCGAAGATCAAACGATCCTCGTTTATGACCTTGGCGGCGGTACATTCGACGTATCCATCCTTGAACTGGGCGACGGATTCTTCGAAGTTAAAGCGACGAGCGGCGACAACCAACTGGGTGGCGACGACTTCGACCAAGTGATCATCGACTATCTCGTGAGCGAGTTCAAAAAAGATCAAGGTATTGACCTGAGCAAAGATAAAGCAGCCGTGCAACGTCTGAAAGACGCTGCGGAGAAAGCGAAAAAAGAGCTTTCCGGCGTATTGACTACAACCATTTCCCTGCCATTCATCACTGTTGCTGACGGCGTTCCTCAGCACTTGGAGCTCAACCTGTCCCGCGCGAAATTCGAAGAATTGTCCGCAGGTTTGGTAGAGCGCACGCTTGGACCGACTCGCCAAGCATTGAGCGATGCAGGCATGACAGCTAACGATATCGACAAAATCGTACTCGTTGGTGGTTCCACGCGTATTCCTGCCGTTCAGGAAGCGATCAAAAAGCTGACAGGCAAAGAGCCGCACAAAGGCGTTAACCCGGATGAGGTTGTAGCGCTGGGTGCTGCCGTTCAAGCCGGCGTATTGACTGGCGACGTAAAAGACGTGGTATTGCTTGACGTGACTCCACTGTCCCTCGGTATCGAGACCGCAGGCGGCGTATTCACAAAAATGATCGAGCGCAACACAACGATCCCTACAAGCAAATCCCAAGTGTTCTCCACATATGCAGACAATCAGCCTAGCGTTGAGATTCACGTCCTGCAAGGTGAGCGCGAAATGGCTGCAGGCAACAAAACGCTGGGACGTTTCATGCTCGGAGACATTCCTCCAGCACCGCGCGGCGTACCGCAAATCGAAGTTACTTTTGACATCGATGCGAACGGGATCGTCAACGTGTCTGCAACAGACAAAGGAACGAACAAAACGCAAAAAATCACCATCACTTCTTCCAGCGGCCTGAGCGATGCCGAAGTGGAACAAATGATGAAGGATGCCGAGCTGCATGCCGAAGAGGACAGAAAACGCAAAGAGCTGGTTGAGGCGAAAAACAACGCGGATCAGCTGATCTACTCTGTGGACAAAACGATCAAAGATCTCGGCGAAAAAGCAGATGCAGGCGAAGTCGAAAAAGCAAATGCCGCGAAAGAAAAACTGCAGGGCGTGCTTGCTTCCGACAAACTGGAAGATATCAAAGCGGCTACCGAGGAATTGACCCAAATCGTACAGCAACTGTCCGTAAAACTGTATGAGCAGGCGCAAGCTCAAGCTCAGGCAGAGCAAGGCGGCGCGGAGCAAGCGGGTTCCGCTAAACGCGACAACGTCGTGGATGCCGATTACGAAGTTGTGGACGAAGACAAAAAATAACACCAATTCACGAATAAGGATTGGACATTGAAACATCGGTGACGTTCGGATCAAAGGGAAAGTCATAGCCGGGGCTCCCGTGCTTTGGCTTTCCTTTTGTCACGATGTACGGTATGGTGTATGACATGGGGGTGGAAGAGTGGCTGAAAAGCGTGATTATTATGAGGTGCTCGGCGTCAGCAAAAACGCAAACGACGACGAGATCAAAAAGGCGTATCGCAAGCTGGCGCGTCAGTATCACCCTGACGTAAACAAAGCGCCGGATGCGGAAGCCAAATTCAAGGAAGTCAAGGAAGCTTACGATGTCATCAGCGATAGTCAGAAGCGTGCCCAATATGACCAATTTGGCCATATAGACCCGAATCAAGGCGGATTTGGCGGAGCCGATTTCGGCGGCGGCGGTTTCGGTGACATCTTTGATATGTTCTTTGGCGGTGGCGGCAGACGCGATCCGAATGCGCCGCAGCGGGGGAACGACCTGCAATACACAATGACGATCGAATTCAAGGAAGCGGTGTTCGGCAAGGAAACCGACATTACCATTCCGCGCACCGAAAGCTGCGATACCTGTCATGGTTCCGGAGCGAAACCTGGAACAAGACCGGAAACGTGTTCCGTCTGCCACGGCAGCGGCCAGCAGGAAGTCGTGCAGAATACGCCGTTTGGGCGCATGGTCAACCGCCGTGCCTGCTCCAACTGCAGCGGTACCGGCCAAATCATCAAGGAAAAATGCTCGACATGCAGCGGCAGCGGCAAAGTCCGCAAGCAGCGCCAAATCCATGTGCGCATTCCGGCGGGTGTGGATGACGGTGCCCAGCTGCGCATGACAGGCGAAGGCGAAGGCGGGTTACGCGGGGGTCCTGCAGGGGATTTGTATATCGTCATTCGCGTGAAATCGCATGACTTCTTCGAGCGCGAAGGTGATGATATTTACTGCGAAGTTCCGCTTACTTTTGCCCAGGCAGCACTGGGAGACGAGATCGAAATCCCTACGCTCACGGAAAAAGTGAAGCTCAAAATACCCGCAGGTACACAAACGGGCACCTATTTCCGCTTGAAAGGAAAAGGGGTTCCGCGCCTTCGCGGCATGGGACAGGGCGACCAGCATGTGAAGGTGGTCGTCGTTACGCCTAGCAAGCTGAGCGAGGAACAGAAAGACCTGCTGCGCCAATTCGGCGCTTTGAGCGGAGAACAGACGCATGAGCATGAGCAATCGTTCTTCGACCGGGTGAAACGGGCGTTCCGCGGCGATTGAGCTGCATGAACGTTTCTGAATCGTCAACATATGATATACAACAGAAGGCATCGCGTCCCAATCGGCGCGGTGCTTTTTTTATGGCCAAAGTTCTGCATATTTACGGGAGGGTTGCGGAAGGATAGCAGACGAGACAAGTTTGACGTGGGGTATCCCTCGCGTAGAGATTTCAGGAAGCAGGTGAAACGGATGACCGAGAAAAACATTTTGGCGTATTTTCACAGCCCCGAACAAGCGGAAGGCGCGGCCAAAAAGCTGCAAGCGCTGCGCGTGGAAGATATGTCCATCGATCGCTTCAGTCGTTACGCCGGCGATGGACCCAGTGGGGCTTCATATACCCCTGGCGTCACTGGCAGTTTTTCATCCTGGGTGCCGGACACGATGGGGACCAATTCCTCATCCGGCATTCTGGCCGCGGCCGACCCATCGGCCAGCGGCATGAGCGATGGCGGTCAGGGCGGTCCGACGGGCAGGGATATCCTGCTTACTGTCGTTGTGGACGAAAATTTGCATCACCGTGCAATGTCCATTATTGAACAAGCGGGCGGAATGATTTGACGCACCAATCCTAATCCGTACATCAAGGAGGCATTTAAACCATGGCAAATCACAGACATTCCAGCGAAGTTTTAACCAAGACCGAAAAAATGAAACAGCTCCAGTCGGCCAAAAATGAAGACGTGGAATTCAGTGCAGAGCTTGCCGACCATGACGATGTGGAGGCATTGCGCCGAAGCGAAGCGGCAGACCGCCGTCAGGGACGCGAGCTGAATGACTGAGGATCGTTCGGCGGTCACCGTTGAAGCGGTATTTGGCAGCTGGACGGCTGCCGAATCGGCCCGAAGGTCTTTGGAGCTGTTGAATCCCGGACAATGCCGGCTTGAGAGCCTGAGTGAAGGAACAGCGTTGTCGCAATCGATGGCAGCGGATCGCAACGGCAATGCGCCGACGGTTTGGTTTGGCGGATTCAGCGGTGAATTGAACGTGCTCTCCTTGATCAGCGATGAGCCGGAAATGCTCTCCGGAGGAGAAGTGTTCGATGCGCCTGCCGTTCCCGCAACTTCCGGGCAACGCCAAGGTGTACTGCTGTCCGTTTCCGTATCCGAGCCTTCACTCGCTCAAGCGGAAGAAATGATCATTCGCAACGGCGGAACGATACGTTGAACAGACGTATGAACCCAAGGCGAGAAAAGGTGTACAGGAAGAAGCGGGATACTTACACGCAGGGCGTGGGTATCCTGCTTTTTGCCGTTGTTTTCATACCTCTGCCTTTGTGCTTGGGACGGCATGTGTAGTACAATAGTTGGGATGTGTGAATATGAGGAGGATAAATCAAGTATGTTATGGCATGAATTGACGATACATACCACAGAGGAAGCTGTGGAGATGATTTCGAACTTTTTGCATGAGGCGGGCGCCGGCGGGGTTTCCATCGAAGAGTCCGGCACATTGAATAAAGAGCGTGACACCTCTTACGGCCAATGGTACGAACTGCCGCTTAACGACATTCCCGAAGGCCAGGCCGTGATCAAGGGATACTTCTCGGAAGGTACGGATATGGAAGCCTTGCAATCGGAAATCGCTCCAAGAATCGAACAGCTCTCCGAGTTTGACATCGAAGCAGGAGAGCTTCGATATGAGGTGCGCACGGTCGACGAAGATGACTGGGCGAATGCATGGAAGCAATACTTCAAGCCGGTGCGCGTTTCGGAACGTTTGACGATCAAGCCGACATGGGAAGAGTATACGCCGGAAAGCTCAGATGAAAAAATTATTGAACTCGATCCGGGCATGGCGTTTGGCACGGGCACGCACCCGACGACCTCACTTTGCCTGCGCACGCTGGAAACCGTCATTCAAGGCGGCGAGGAAGTGATTGACGTCGGTACAGGGTCCGGCATTCTCGCCATCGGTGCCGTTCGGCTCGGCGCGAAGCATGTGCTGGCCCTCGACCTCGATCCGGTAGCCGTATCGAGTGCAACCGAGAACGTGCGTCTGAACGGATTGGAGCAGCGCATTACCGTGAAAGAAAGCGATCTGTTGTCCGTGCTCGGCAGCAAGGATCCGGCTCTCGGAGTAGCCCTGCCGGTCAAAGTGATCGTGGCCAACATTTTGGCGGAGATCATTTTGCTGTTCATTGATGATGTCTACAACGCTCTAGAAGCCGATGGTGTATATATCGCATCGGGCATCTGGAAAAACAAGGAGCAGGTCGTGCATGATGCACTCCTGGCGGCCGGTTTTGAAATTGAAGCGGTGCACCGCGACGAGGACTGGCTGGCGTATGTGGCCAGAAAGAGGTAACGCATGGACTTTCTGAATTCGTTTTTTCGTTATCCGCTCGATCAGCTGCCTTTTTTTCTGCTGACGATCATCATCGCGTTCACGGTGCATGAATTTGCCCACGCCTATTTCGCGAACAAATTCGGCGACCCCACGGCCAAACTGCTTGGCCGGGTGACGTTGAATCCGGTCGTGCACTTCGATTTTCTCGGCGTGCTTCTGCTGCTCATTGCAGGCTTCGGCTGGGCTCGTCCCGTGCCTGTCAATCGCGCCAACTTCGCCAAGCCAAGGCTGATGGGCGCCATTGTATCTCTTGCCGGACCGCTCAGCAACCTGCTGCTTGCGATCGTGGGCACGATCATATACGCGGTCCTGGTCGGTTCAGGAACGTTGGGTGGGATCGAAAACGAACGGTTATTGACGGCGGTGCAAATGTTCTTCGTTATGTTTAACCTAACGAACTTTTTCTTGTTCCTGTTTAACTTGATTCCCCTGCCGCCATTGGACGGGTATCGTATTTTGGAAGATGTACTGCCGCCTTCCGTAAGCAGCAAGCTGCGGGGCGTGGAGCAATGGTCCATTTTTATTTTCCTTTTGATTCTGGTCATTCCAGCACTTAGGAACGTCACGATCCAACCGCTCTATGAGCTGGCGCAAAACATGTACGTTGATCTGGCCAAATTGATCCTGTCCTTTTTCTAGAATCGGTACCACTGCACGTTTTTTGGATTGAAATACTGGTCAGAAGGACATAAAAGTTGTATGATCATCTGTGGCGATTGGGTTCATGCCTGCCGGCAGGCGGGATGAATGCCGATCATAACAGGAAAGAATGGTGGATGGACCCATGCAGCGATATTTCGTATCCACGGAACAATTTACCGAGCATTCTGTCGTGATTCAGGGTGACGATGCCCGCCATATCGGCAAAGTGATGCGAGGCAAGCCTGGAGATCAGGTGATCGTCAGTGACGGACGAGCAAGGGAAGCTCTGGTGGAAATTGAAAGCATAGAGGCCGGTCAGGTGACGGCACATATCGTGGAATCCCTGGCCATGGATCACGAGGCGCGTATACGCGTAACGGTGGCCCAAAGCTTGCCGAAGGGCGACAAGATGGAAACAGTCATTCAGAAATGCACCGAGATCGGGGCGGTGGCATTTGTCCCTTTCGAGTCAGAGCGCACGATCGTGCAGTACGACGGCAAAAAAGAGGGCAAACGTCTTGAACGGTGGCGCAAAATCGCCAAGGAAGCCGCCGAGCAGAGCCACCGCAACCGCATTCCATCCATCGAGCAGCCGCTTTCCTGGAAAGGGCTGCTGTCTTCTTTTGGGGGCTATGGTCTGGTATGCTATTGTTATGAGAAAGAAGACGGCTTGCAGCTAAGGGATGCAGTCAAGCCGTTTGTGGAGCAGCTTGCCCCTGAGGCGGCTGCGGACGTGTTGGTAGTCGTTGGGCCGGAAGGCGGCTTCTCCGAAAAGGAGGCGCTGGAGGCCGAGCAGGCGGGAGCCGTATCCGTTGGTCTGGGCAAACGCATTTTGCGTGCCGAGACCGCTGGCATGGCGGCGCTGACCTGCATTTTATATGAATCCGGAGAAATGGGAGGAATGTAATTATGCCATCCGTGGCGTTTTACACCTTGGGATGTAAAGTGAACTTTTACGATACGGAGGCGATCTGGCAGCTGTTCAAAAACGAAGGCTACGACCAGGTCGACTTCGATGAACAGACCGCAGACGTTTATTTGATCAATACATGTACAGTGACGAATACGGGCGACAAAAAAAGCCGCCAGATCATTCGCCGTGCCATCCGCCGCAACCCGGACGCGATCGTGGCAGTAACCGGATGTTATGCACAGACATCCCCGGCCGAAATCATGGACATTCCGGGCGTCGATCTCGTCATCGGTACGCAGGACCGGGATAAAATCCTGCCTTACGTCAAGGAAATCCAGGAATCCCGTCAGCCGGTGAACGCGGTGCGCAACATTATGAAAACACGCGTGTTCGAAGAAATGGACGTGCCGGATTTCGCGGACCGTACCCGCGCTTTCCTGAAAATCCAGGATGGCTGCAACAACTTCTGCACGTTCTGCATCATTCCGTGGTCGCGCGGATTGTCCCGCAGCCGGGAAGCAAGCAGCATCATCCAGCAGGCGAAACAGCTGGTGCATGCCGGGTACAAGGAAATCGTCCTGACGGGCATCCATACCGGCGGATACGGCGACGACATGGAGAATTACGACCTGACCGACCTGCTGTGGGATCTGGACAAGGTGGAAGGACTGGAACGGATCCGCATCAGTTCCATCGAAGCAAGCCAGATTGACGACCGCATGCTGGACGTGATCAAACGCTCGGACAAACTCGTGCGCCATTTCCACATTCCGCTTCAGGCCGGTGACGACACGGTGCTCAAACGGATGCGCCGCAAGTACACGACCGAAGAATTCTACAACAAAATGCTCCGCATTCGCGAGGCGATGCCGGACGTGGCCATTACGACCGACGTCATTGTTGGTTTCCCGGGCGAAACGGACGAAATGTTCCGCAACGGCTATGAGCTGATGCAAAAAATCGGCTTCTCCGAAATGCATGTGTTCCCTTATTCCAAACGGACCGGAACGCCGGCTGCGCGCATGGAAGACCAGGTGGACGAGGACGTGAAAAATGCCCGCGTGCACGAGCTGATCGATTTATCCGAAAAAATGCAGCTGGAGTACGCGCAAAAATTCGTGGGACAAGTGCTGGAAGTCATTCCTGAAGGCGAAGCGAAAGGCCGCGAAGGCAGCGGCAAGCTGCATGGCTACAGCGACAACTACATTCAGCTTGTCTTTGACGGAACGCCGGACATGATCGGCAAAGTATGCCGCGTCAAATTGACGGAAGCCGGCGTAAACGAGAGCCAAGGGACGCTTGTCCGCGTGCTGGAAGAAAATCTGAAATCCGCAGCGATGTAATCGGGCGGCAGGGATCAAGGATTTCAAGACCCTGGGCACATCCGTGTCCGGGGAAATTGAAATCCTTCTTTTGCTAATACAGGCGAGATCATTATCGTGAACTGGGGGAAATCGGGATGAACAAAAAGGAAATTTCGGCAGGCGGTGTTGTTTATCGCACGGGAGAGGGCGGTCAATTGCAAATTCAGCTGATCGTGGACCGCTATGGAAAAACAACGTTGGCCAAAGGCAAAATGGAGCCGGGCGAAACGGTGGAACAAACCGCGCTGCGCGAAATTTTGGAGGAAACCGGCATGGTGGGCCGCATCGTCGAGCCTGTGGACATTATTGCGTATACGTACCAGCATGCAGAGTTTGGTCCGGTGGACAAAGAGGTACATTATTATTTGGTCGAAGCCGAAAGCGGTGATCTGCAACCCCAGATCGAGGAAATCAAAGGGGTGGATTGGTACACCCCGGAGGAAGCCTGGACGAGACAGCAGCAGAGCGGATACGACAACAATGACAGCATTTTGCGTACGGCACTGAACAAGCTTGGCATTGACGTTTAACCGTAATTGGTGTCAGCCCGGGATGATGTACCAGCAAAGCCGTGTGCAGACATCATATCAGGCCGCAGGTGATTTCGCCGATGGGCGGGACGCCGGTGGCCTTTTGTGCCAGATGGGCAAATAACAGAAGGGCAGGGCAAGCAGGGAACTGATCACGTTAAAAAGGGTCTGGGCATGTGCAATCTGTGCCCCGAGGTCCGCTGATATCCAGGCCGAGGCGGCCTGAAGCAGGCTGATCAGCGGCATGAACAGCAGCGCGCCTGCCACGTTGAGCACAACGTGCGAGGCGGCGACGAACTTGCCGGCCGATGCTCCGCCCGCGGCTGCAATCACGGCGGTGATGCAGGTCCCTACGTTGGACCCGATCACGATGGCGATGCCGATTTCCACGGGCAGAACCCCCGTGGCCGCAAGCGTGATCGCCATGCTGATCACGGCGGCGCTGCTGTGAATGAGCGCTGTCAGACAGGCGCCGGCGAGGAACCCCCACCAGAGGCTGTCCGCCGCCCGGTCCAGAAACCACTGGAACACCCCCATGCTGCGCAGTGGAACGGCAATCGATTGCATGACCTGGATGCCGATCATGATCAGTGCGAAACCGGCGACGGCAAGAAAGCCGTATTGTGCACCCAGCAATATGTTTCGCGTGCGCGTCGGTGCGAATGGATTGAGCTCGCTTAGAACAACGAAGAGGGCCCAGCCGAGCAATGACAGCATAAGCAAAGGCAGGCCGAAGCGGCCAAGCTGCAATCCGACCAGTTCGGTGGTCAGGCAGGTCCCGATATTGGTTCCCAAAATAATGCCAAGGGTACGCCCATACGTGATCAGGCGCGCATTGGCAAGGCCGATCGTGAGGACGGTGACGGCAGTGCTGCTTTGGAGCAATGCCGTTGCTCCTGCACTAAAAGCCATGCCTTTCCAGGGAGCAGACGTGGCTCGCCCCAGCCAAGTGGCGAGCGATGGACCGGCCATGCGCTGCAATGCCGTCTCCATCCATTTCATGCCGGCCAAAAAAATAAGCAATCCATACAGGAGCGGAAATAGAACATCCCTAAACATCGTTCTGTATCATTCCTTCCGTACCTTTCCTTCATTCATCTTATGAACGACGGCGGACAACCATGACAAGCACAAGAGATGGAGCATGAAAAACGTCGTGGCGACAGGAACGGAACGGGGCACATCATGTTTGTATGGACAAGCGAAATATAAAATACCAAAAAAGGAAGTGCATTGACTTGCCATCGGTTACACTGGAACGCAGCCGCAAAAAGCGGCTCGAACAATCCCACCCGTGGATTTACAACAATGAAATTGCTTCGGTGGACGGCAATCCCGAGCCAGGCGACCTGGTTCAGGTGCTGAATCATCAAGGCCGGTATTTGGCGACCGGGTATTATAACCCGGCTTCGCAAATTACGGTAAGGGTCGTATCTTACGAACCACTGGAATACAACCAAATGGATATCGCCTTTTTCGCAGACCGGTTCCGTGACTGTTTGCGTCATCGGGAGCGGTTCATCCAGGATGGCGAGGCGTACCGACTCGTCTACGGTGAAGCCGATTTCCTGCCCGGACTGATCGTGGACCGCTTCGGCAGCATCCTGGTGGTGCAGTTGCTGACGCTCGGCATGGACCGCTGCCGCGAGGCGATCGTGCAGGCATTGATCGAAGTGCTGCAGCCTGAGGGCATCTACGAACGCAGCGACGTGCCGATTCGCGAGCTCGAAGGCCTGGAGCAAACCAAAGGGCCGCTTTACGGCGATTGTCCAAGACATGTGACGGTGACCGAGAACGGTCTGTTGATCAAAGTGGACATCGTGGAAGGGCAGAAAACCGGTTATTTCTTCGATCAGCGCGAGAATCGTGCCGCCATTGCGCCGCTTATGAAGGGCTGGGGTTACAAAAGCGGCATTAGGCTGGAAGAGGTTGATCAGGATGGCGAGAAGCAAATGCTTCCGGTCAACAAAAGCGGCAAGGTGGTCACATTCCCGTATTGGGACGGAGCAACCGTGCTCGAATGCTTCTCCCACACCGGCAGCTTTACGCTGAATGCATGCAAATACGGCGCGAAAAAGGTAACTTGCCTGGACATTTCCGAGCATGCGATCGAAAGCGCGCGCACCAATGTGGAACTGAACGGTTTCACGGACCGGGTGGAGTTTGTCGTTGCAGACGCTTTTCAATATTTGCGTGACCAAGTCAAAGGATTGGATGAACGGGCGGCACGCTCCCGTGCCGGGGAAGAAAAAGTGGATACGTCCAAGGCACTGGCCGCCGGAGGCGGAAAAACATTTGACGTCGTCATTTTGGACCCTCCGGCGTTCGCCAAAACAAAGTCGGCCGTCAAAGGGGCCTGCCGCGGCTACAAGGACATCAACCTGCACGGCATGAAGCTGGTGAACGAGGGAGGGTACCTCGTAACGGCAAGCTGTTCGTACCACATGCGTCCCGACCTGTTCCTCGAAACGATCGCCGATGCCGCGAAAGATGCAGGCAAAGTGCTGCGTTTGATCGAGTGGAAGGCGGCAGGCAAGGACCACCCGCAAATTCTTGGCGTGGATGAAGGGCACTATTTGAAATTTGCGATCTTTGAGGTGCGCAGCAAAACGAAGTAATTCGGAATTGTGAATCGCCGGGTGATGATGGATATAACGAAACGTATTTGCAAAAAGCCCAATGCTGGGAAAGCTGCGGGCTTTTTGCCATGTATGGATATGGAAGCGGCACTTTGCCGGATTGTGGCAAACGTATGTTCCGAAGCACTTCCGGTATGGTATACTGGAAATTAAAATCTTGATCGTGATGTTTGGAGGAAGGAACATGTCCGTACGTTTTGTGATAGGCCGGGCAGGCAGCGGCAAAAGTACGCTGTTCACCCGGGAGATGGTTTCCCTGCTTCAGCAGGACCCGCAAGGCAAGCCGCTGATCATGCTGGTTCCCGAACAAAGCTCGTTCCGTGCCGGACAGGCGTTGTTTGCGTACGGGGCCGTCAAAGGCGCGATGCGCGCAGAAGTGTACGGCTTCCGTCGTTTGGCCCACCGGGTCATGCAGGAAGTCGGCGGTTCCGCGCGCACGCCCATCGGCAGCGAAGGCAAAAAAATGCTGCTCTACAAAGTGCTGCAGCGTCGGCATGAAGAGTTGAAGCTGTTCGGCGCGTCAGGCAGCCAGTTGGGATTCATCGGCCACTTGAATGACCTGTACGGCGAGTTCAAGCGCCATGAGCTGGCTCCGGCTTCGTTGGAGGAGGGCCTAGCCGCATGGGATGCTTCTTCGTCGGCTCCGATTCTGGGCGACAAGCTGCATGACCTGCTTCTCGTATACCGCGATTTCGAACAGGAATTGAGCGGTTTGTACATTGACGATGAAGACACGCTGTCCGAGCTTTCGGAACGCATGCCGGAGAGCGAGCTGCTGAATGGCGCGCAGGTCTGGATCGACGGTTTTCAAAGTTTTACACCGCTGGAGCTTGGCGTGATCGGGGGATTGATGTCTCGGGCGGAGTCCGTCACCATCGGACTGACGCTTGACCGTCCTTACGATCAAGGCGCACTGCCTGGGGAACTGGATCTGTTCTTCCCTACGGCGGGAGCGTATGCCAAGTTAAAAGGCATGGCCGACGAGAGAGGCGTGGCAACCGAAACGCAGGTGCTTCATGCGGACGTCTTGCCTCGCTTCGTGAACAGTCCGGGGCTGGCTCATCTGGAAGCGGGATTCGATCGGCGCGTCCGCTGGAGAAGCGATGGCCGAGATCCGGGCATTCGGCTGTACGCGGCGGAGAACCGCCGTACCGAATTGGAAGGCGCGCTCCGGGAAATGCGTCGCCTGGCACAGGAAGAAGGCGTGCGCTATCGGGACATGGCCGTGCTCGTCCGCAATCTCGATGCCTATGCCGATATGGCCGAACCGCTTTTCCGGGATTACGACGTGCCTGTGTTCCTTGACCGAAGAAGAAACGAATTGCATCACCCGCTTGCGGAATTCGTTCGTTCCGCCTTGGACATCGTTCGCCGTCGGTGGAGGTACGAGGACGTATTTCGCTGCGTCAAAACGGATTTGCTGCTTCCCCGGGACGGCTCCGTTACGCGCGAAGACATGGATCAGCTTGAAAATTACGTGCTTGCCAGCGGCATTCACGGATATCGTTGGACGGACGGCAAGCCATGGCGGGCTGCGCCAAGCCTGTCGCTGGAAGATCCGGGCCAGGAGCGCCGCAACCTGGGGCGTGAGCAGATGTTGGCCCTGATGGAGACGTGCAGGTCGACGATTACAGGCCCGCTGGGCGCATTCGAGAAACGAATGAACAAAGCCAAGACCGCCAAGGAACGCTGCGTTGCTCTGTACCAGCTATTGGAGGACGCGGAAGTTCCGTGGAAGCTGGATGCCATGTCGGCCCGTGCGGAGGCTGAAGGCGATCCGGAACGATCGCGCGAGCATCGCCAGATCTGGGGCGCCGTGCTGGATTTGCTGGACCAGACGGTGGACATGCTCGGCAGCGAACGGTTGGAGCTCGACCTGTTTGCAGGCATGGTCGAGACCGGACTGGCCGAGCTGCAGCTCGGCCTGATTCCCCCGGCGCTGGATCAGGTCCTCTTCGGCTCCATGGACCGGACCCGTCTAAGGGACATCCGTTACGTGTTCGTGCTGGGCGCCGTGGATGGAGAACTGCCTGCCGTTCCTCAGGACGACGGCGTATTGACGGAGCAGGAGCGGCTCTGGCTGACGGATCGCGGTCTCTCCCTCGGACCGAATGCCACCCGAAAAATGTTGGATGAACGCTTCCTGATCTATACTGCGCTCACCTCGGCGAGTCACCGGTTATGGCTCAGTTATCCGGTTGCCGATGAAGAAGGCAAAACGCTGCTGCCCTCGGAAATCGTAAGGCATGTGCGCAAAATGTTCGGGCTTGAAATTTCACCGCTGCTCGCGGAGCCGCAAAACGTGGACGACGAGCAGAGCCATTGGGCCCATGTGCTTCATTCCGGACAAAGCCTGTCCAGCCTGATCGCGCAGCTGCGCAGATGGCGGCGGGGAGAAGAAATACCTGAACTGTGGTGGGCGGTATACAATTGGCACCTGTCCCGCATGGAGACAAGGCTTCCGCTGGAACGCCTGCTCGGGTCGGTGTTTTATCAGAATCGCGCACTGCCCCTGCGTACGTCGACAAGCCGCAAATTGTACGGAACGCAAGTCAGGACCAGCGTCTCGCGCATGGAACGCTTTGTGGCATGTCCTTTCTCGCATTTTGCCTCCCATGGGCTGCGCCTGAAAGAACGTCAGACGTATCGCTTGCAGGCGCCTGACATCGGACAATTGTTCCACGCTGCGCTCAGCCAGCTTGCGATTCGGCTGCGCGAGCAAAACCGAAGCTGGGGAAGCCTTTCGCCCGACGAGTGCAGGCAGGAAGCCGAGCATACGGTAGAGCAGATCGCTCCGCAGCTTCAGGGCGAAATTTTGCTCAGCACGAAGCGGTACGGATACATTTTCCGCAAGTTGAAAGAAGTCGTCGGCCGTGCCTCGGTCATTCTCGGCGAGCAATCGCGGCGGGGGAGCTTCGAGCCGATCGGGCTGGAGCTGGACTTTGGCCCCGACAAACCGCTGCCGCCGCTGCGTTTCGAGCTGGAGAACGGCTGCGTGCTGGAAATCGTGGGCCGGATCGACCGCGTTGACGTTGCAGAAGGCGAGAACGGATTGCTGCTGCGCGTCATCGACTACAAATCAAGCCAGACGGATCTCAAGCTGCATGAAGTGTATTATGGCCTTTCTTTGCAGATGCTCACTTACCTTGAAGTGCTGCTGAGCGCTGCCGAAGAATGGCTTGGAGAACCTGCATTGCCTGGCGGAACATTGTATTTCCACGTGCATAACCCGCTGTTGCAATCCTCCAACGGCATGACTCCCGAGCAGGCGGGGCAGGAGCTGTTGAAGAAATTCAAGATGAAAGGGCTGCTGCTTGCGGATCGGGATGCGATTGCTCAGATGGACCACACCCTCGATAAGGGTCATTCGGCCATAATTCCGGTTGCGCTGAAGGCGGATGGAAGCTTCTACAGCAGTGCGGCCGTGGCGACGCCGGAGCAATGGGATACGCTGCTGTCATCCGTGCGCCATAACATTCGCGAGATTGGAACGCGCATTACCGAGGGCGATGTGGCCATCGAGCCTTACCGCATCCAGCAGGAGGTGGCCTGCACGTTTTGCCCGTACAAGCCGGTCTGCCAGTTTGACGAAAATATCGAAGGCAACGAATACAAGCTGCTGCCCAAACCGGGCAAACAGCAAATGTGGGACCTGTTGTCCCATCACAAGGGAGGGGAGACGACATGACGAAGTTGCATAGCATACCCAAACCGGAGGGAAGTTTCTGGAGCGACGATCAGTGGAGCGCCATTTCGCAAAGCGGGGAAGACATTCTGGTGGCGGCTGCGGCCGGGTCCGGGAAAACGGCGGTGCTGGTGGAACGCATCATTCGCAAAATTGCCGATCCTTCCCTGGGGTTCAGCGTGGATCGCCTGCTCGTGGCCACGTTTACGAAGGCGGCAGCTTCCGAAATGAAGCAGCGGATTCGGGAAGCGCTGGAACAGGCGCTGGAACAGAATCCGGAGGAAGAGCATCTGCGCACGCAGCTTTCGCTGCTCGGGCGGGCGTCGATCACGACGCTGCATTCCTTCTGCATGGAAGTCATTCGCCGTTATTATCAGCTTATTCCGCTGAATCCAGCGTTCCGCATCCTGAACGAAAACGAAGCGGAACTGATGCGTCAGGAGCTGCTCGAGCAGCTGTTCGAAGAAAAGTATGGCCAAGAGGGGGAAGGCAGCACGTTCCGCGAACTGGTCGACTGGTTCAGCGGCGAACGCAGCGATGATGCGATGCACAGGCTGGTCCAGCGGCTGTACGATTTTTCGCGCAGCCATTCCTGGCCGGAGCATTGGCTTGCCCAGATGGCAGACGCATTTCAGGTCGAAAGCGTGGAAGCTTTGGGACAATCGCCTTGGGTGCGAAGCATTTTGCAAGATGCGGCACTGACATTGAGCGGGGCAGCCGGATTGCTGCGCCAGGGGATCGCGATTGCGCTGCAGCCCGGAGGACCGGCCCCATACGCCGATACATTGAAAGCTGACCTTGCCATGGTCGAAGAGTTGTTGTCCGCGGTGCAGGTCGTGCCATGGGAGCGCCAGCCGGAGGCTTTTCAAACGGTGGCTTTCGGCAAGCTGAAACCGTGCAAGAAGGACCAGACCGATCCCGATTTGCAGGAGCAGGTCAAGGAATTGCGCGAGGCTGCGAAAAAAGCGGTCTCGGATCTGAAAGCTTCGCTGTTCGGCAGAAGCGCATTTTCCTTTTGGCAGGAGCTGCAGCAGGCTGCTCCGCTCATGCAAGAGCTGTCCCGTCTGGTCAGCGAGTTCGCCGAGCTGTACCGCAGCGCAAAGCAGGAGCGCGGACAGGTCGATTTTAACGACTTGGAGCATTACTGCTTGCAGATTTTGCGGCATGAGGATTCCACGCCGGACCAGGCGTTGCCTTCCGATGCTGCGATGGAATACCGGGAGCGCTTTGATGAAGTGCTGCTGGACGAATACCAGGATACCAATACGGTGCAGGAAGACATCGTGCGGTTGATTTCGAGGGAAGCCCCGGGGAACCGCTTCATGGTCGGGGACGTGAAGCAAAGCATCTATCGCTTCCGTCTTGCGGAGCCTGGATTGTTCTTGAGCAAATACCGACAGTATCGGACGGACGCGGGCGACAGGGAAGATCAAGCGCTGCCGCTTCGGGCGGGGAAACGGATCGACCTTGCGCGCAATTTCCGCAGCCGTTCCGAAGTCGTGCATGCCGTGAACATGCTGTTTCGCCAAATCATGAACGAAAGTGTTGCCGAAATCGCGTATGACGAGCGAGCACAGCTTGCCTATGGCGCGACTTTTCCGGAAGAATCGCTGGGCACGGCGTCCTACACGCCTGAACTGCTGCTGATCGACCGCCAGGGCGACGGCGCGGATTGGGCGGATGCCGAAAGCGAGACGGGAGAAGGCCAACCGCTCGCGGAATTGGAGAGCGCAGAGCTGGAGACGGCCCAATTGGAAGCACGGGCGATTGCAGGACGGATTCGCGAGCTTTTGGGTGACGGGGACAAACCTGCGCTGCAGGTATACGACAAAGCGCTCAAAACGATGCGCCCGACGCGTTACGGCGATATCGTCATTCTGCTTCGTTCCGCGGCGATGTGGGCTCCGCTCATGATCGAGGAATTCAGGCAGCAGGGCATTCCGGCTGGCGGGGAACAGAGCAAGGGTTATTTTCAGGCGACCGAGGTCGAAGTGATGTTATCCTTGCTGCAGATCGTGGACAATCCGCGTCAGGACATCCCGCTTGCTTCGGTGCTTCGTTCCCCGATCGTGGGACTGGATGAAGAGGAACTTGCGCTCATACGCCTTGGCGATCAGAGACAATCCTTCTATGATGCAGTGATAATGGCTGCTGGTAGTCTTGAGGAACCTTCGATTCGTTTGGCAGATTCGATGGGGAAAGGGAAAGACGACGCCACTCAGGTGGAATGGTCCGAGGCATGGAGCGAGCTGGAACAGGCGCTGGGGGAAACCGCGACGACGGCGGAGCTTGAACTGCCTGAACCGGTTTTGGAAAACGACGATCCCGATCAAAGCTTCGTTGGAGCAGAGGGTCATGCAGATGGTCAGTTCTATGCCGGTCTATCCAACGGACATCAGGAGCATTTCGTTCAGCATGAAAGTGATGAAGCGGATTTGTTGCGGCAAAAACTGGTGCGTTTTTTGCGCCAGCTGCAGCAGTGGAGACGGGAAGCGCGTCAAGGAAGCTTGAGCGAGTTGATCTGGCGTATATACCGCGAAACGGGATATTTGGATTGGGTGCGCGGCCTTCCCGGAGGCATGCAGAGACAGAGCAATCTTAAGGCATTGTACGATCGTGCACGGCAATATGAAGAAGCGACCGCGAACCGCGGATTGTTCCGTTTCCTGACATACGTGTCCAGACTTCGGGAAAATGGCGGGGATTTGGGGGCGATGAGCGCGTCCGGGGAGCAGGATAACGCGGTGCGCATCATGACCATTCATCGAAGTAAAGGGTTGGAGTTTCCGGTCGTGTTCGTGGCAGGCATATCCAAAATGTTCAACCAGCAGGACCTGAACGCACCGTTTCTGATGCACAAGGAGCTTGGATTCGGCCCGCGGTTCGTGGATCGCGACAATCGGGTAACCTATCCGACGCTGGCCAATCTGGCCATTCGCCGCCGCGCCCGTTTCGAACTCCTCGCGGAGGAGATGCGCGTGCTGTATGTGGCACTGACACGGCCGAAGGAAAAAATGATTTTGGTCGGCACGGTGAAAGACGCGGCCAAAAAAGCGGCTGCCTGGGCACAGGTCAAGGACAGTCCCGAACTGAATCTCCCGGATTACCTGCTCGCCGCCGGCAGAAGTTATCTCGACTGGATCGGACCTTCGCTGGTCCGTCATCCGGATGCGACCCTGCTGCGGCAGCTTGCGGGTGGAAGCGATGCTTACGCTGCATGCCTGACCGATGATGAATCACGCTGGAACATTGCGGTAGTAAACGCTGACCGCATATCCAAGGAGGTCATGGTCGGTTCGGCGCAAGAGAACCAGGAAGGGTTGTCGCTGATCCGTGAGGAACGGATGTCTGCCTTGGCGGCGAAACAACCGGTATCTTTGCGGCCCAAACTGCGCATGGATGATCGGATCGAAACGGAGGAAGCGTTGGAACTGCCGGAGCAGCGAACTGATGATCGAGACGGATTAGTGCAGATCGACGACCAGGCAAGCAGCAATCTGATGCAGGAAGTGGATCGGCGGCTGTCATGGTCTTATGCTCATGAGGCAGCCACGCAAGTTGCTGCGAGCACATCCGTATCCGAACTGAAAAGCCGTTTTTTCTCCCTTGGGGACGAATCCCTGCAGGTGATGGAGGAGCTGTTTGTGCGGAATCGATACAAGCCTGACGGAGAAGCAGGGCAAGTGGACACGGAAAACCCGGGATCGGGTGACGAGACGGCAGAAGCGGGCGACGGAAAACCGGTCCACGCCCGACAAGGCGCCGGTCAGGCGCCGGATTTGCGCGATGGCAGGAAAAGCGATGAAATCCGCAGAAATGTTCCGGTCCGGAATGCCGATAACGGAGGCGGCCATGCCGCAGATGCCTCGTTCAAGCTTCATCTTCGTCGTCCGAAATTCATGGAAGAGAAGCAATTGACAGGGGCTGAGCGAGGAACCGTGTATCATACGGTGATGCAGCATGTACCGTTTGATGGTACCGTGATTGACGTTGCCGTCCTGGAACAAACGGTCGCCAATCTCGTTCAGCGGCAATTGCTGACCCAGCAGCAGGCGGACGTCGTTGAAGCTGCGGAGCTTATGGCGTTCTTCGAGACGGAGCCCGGCTCCGAGCTGCTGCGTGCCGATCGTGTTCAACGGGAGATTCCGTTTGTTTACGGGCTTCCGGCGAATCTTACGCCCGCGCGGTGGGTGAACGATCGTACTGCAAACGCCGGAGAGGGAACGGTGGACTTTGACGCGAAACAGAGCGCGGTTCTGGAACAAGAAACGGTGCTGGTTCAGGGGATCATCGACTGTCTCTATGAGGTGGACGGAGAGTTGGTTCTGCTCGATTACAAGACGGACCGCGTGCTTGAACATCGGGGCGGCGTCGATGCGCTGGTAGCGAATTACAGCTTCCAACTGAACCTGTATGCTCAGGCCATCGAAGATATATTGGGCCGGAAGGTTTCGCGGAAATGGTTGTATTTCTTTGATGGCGGGTATGCCGTTCGGTTATAGGCCACCACGGCCGAGTGCGGGAGGCGGTCCACGAAAGATAAAAGAGGCAGGGCTGCCTGTATGAGTGCCTTGATCACGAGGGCTCAGCAATAGATGAATGCAGAAACACAAAGGAAACCCGGGTGGACGGGACGAGGGTAAGCGTACGGGGGAAAGCAGGTTTGTACGGAGCATTTTTCTCCTCGCGGCCGCGAGGGTTTCCATGGAGAGGGGATGAACGGGCGATGCGTATGTTGCACACGGGAGATTGGCATTTCGGAAAAACGCTGGAGGGTCGGAGCCGACTTCGGGAGCAGGAGGATTTTGTGGACGAGCTCGTCAGGTTGGCCGACGAGCAACAGGCCGATGCGGTGCTGATGGCAGGGGACGTGTACGACTCCGTCAATCCGCCGGCGGCTGCGGAACAGCTGTTCTATGAGGCTGCGGCCAGACTGACGGAAAAGGGCAGGCCGCTGGTCGTCATTGCAGGCAATCACGATCAGCCTGAGCGGGTATCGTCGGTCACGCCGCTGGTGAACAGGCATGGGATTACGTTGATCGGAACGCCGACCGCCGAGACGGTAACCATCCATGCCAAGCGGACCGGAGAGACGGCGCATATTGCGGCGCTGCCTTATCCTTCCGAATCACGACTGAATGAATTGCTCAGCGCGGATAGCGATGAACGCGTGCTTCGCCAGGCATACAGCCGCCGCGTCGGCATGCTGATGCAGCGGCTTGCAGCTTCTTTCCGCCCGGATACGGTCAATCTGGCGATGAGCCATATTTACGTGCTCGGCGGCGTGGAGACAGATTCGGAGCGTCCGATTCAGGTGGGGGGTGCATACACCGTAGACCCGTCCGCATTGGCTGTTGGCGCGCAATATACAGCGCTGGGCCATCTTCACCGGGCCCAGGCAGTGAAAGGTGACGGGATCATTCGTTATAGCGGGTCACCGCTTGCATATAGCTTTTCGGAGGCGGGACAGAGCAAGTCGGTCACTATGGTGGACGTCGTACCAGGACAACCTGCTCAAGTTGAAGAAGTGCTGCTGTCCTGCGGACGGCCGCTGGTGCGCTGGAAAGCGCGCGGCGGGTTGGCCGAAATTCAGCGCTGGCTGGACGAGGGCAGGGATGCGCAGGCTTTCGTGGATCTGGAAGTATGGCTGGACGACGCGATGTCGCTAAAGGAGATCCAGACGCTGCGGCGGGCGCATGACGGCATCATTCACATTCGTCCGGTATATCCGGAGATGGAGGCGGCGGGCTTGCTGGAGCAGCGCGCGGAATTGCCTGTGCATGAGCTGTTCCGCAAGTTTTACCAGCGGCAGACCGGAGGGGCGCAGCCTGAGGACCGGCTGGTCCAGCTGTTTTTGGAGCTCGTGGACGAGGACGAGCCCGGCGTTCGTGAGGAGGTCGAAGCAAGATGAAACCGATTTGGTTGAAAGTGGCGGGTCTGCAGAGCTACCGAGAGCCGCAGGAGATCGATTTCACGGTGCTGACGGAGACGGGACTGTTCGGCATATTCGGACCGACCGGAAGCGGCAAGTCCTCCTTGCTGGATGCGATTACTCTGGCCATGTACGGCAAGGTGGAACGCGCCGTAGGCGGCACCCAAGGCATTATGAACCATGCGGAAGATTCGTTGTCGGTTTCGTTCGAGTTCGAGCTGGCTGCGGCCCACGGACCGCGCAGGTTCCGCGTGGACCGTACGTTTAAACGGACGGGCGAAGTCACCGTGAGCAATACGAAGAGCCATTTTATAGAAGTGCTCGAAGATGCCGAGCCGGACGTGATTGCCGACAAGGTGTCCGACGTAAATCGTTGCGTAGAGGATGTCATCGGGCTGAAGATGGATGATTTCACTCGCGCCGTCGTGCTGCCGCAGGGCAAATTCGCCGAATTTCTGTCCCTGAAAGGCAGCGAGCGGCGCCAAATGCTGCAGCGGCTGTTCCATCTGGAGAAATACGGGGATCAGCTTGCCATCAAGCTTAGCCGCAGAGTGAAGGACAACGACGTGCAGCATCGAGCCATTGCCGCTGAGCAGCAGGGGCTGGGGAATGCAAGCCGTGAGACGTTGGAGGAAGCCGGGCAAGCCGTTCAGGCCGCGACGAAGCAAGCGGAGGCTTCCCGCAAAGCGTTGGAAGAATCGATGCAGGCCGCGGAGCGGCTTGGCAAAGTGCGTGAACTTGGCCTTGAACGCCAGGCACGTCAGGCAGAGCAGCAAAACTTGAAGGCACAGGAACCGTTGATCGAGGCGGAGGAACAACGGCTGAAACTGGCGGCTGCAGCAGAGGCCATCCTGCCTGCATTGCAGGCGATGCGGGATGCCGACAGCGCAAGCAAGCTGCGGCAGCAGGCGGCCGAGACGGCGAGCAAACAGGCGGCGATGCATGAGCAGTTGTCCGCGCAGGCGGCGAGCCGTGCGGATCAGACCCGTGCCCTACTGGCTGAGGAAGAACCGCGGCTCGTATTGCGTCTGGAACAATTGGAACAGGCCAAAGAACTGCAAAAAGAGCGGGACGGCTTGCAAAGCGACACGCAGCGCTTGTCCCGGCTTTTGGAGCAAGGGGAAGCGGAACAATCTGCCCTTTCCCAGCAGTTGGACAAGGAACGGGAACTGCAGCAGCGCGGGCGCAAGCGGCGGGAAGAGCTGCAGGAGGACTTGAAGGTCAGCGAGGTGAAAGCTGACGAACGCAGGCAGCTGCAGATTGCGCTGGAGCTGCGCCATCGCCTGGAGGCGATCAACGAACAGCGTCGTAGCCATCAAGCCGAGGCGGATGCGGGCAAGCTTGCCTTGGAGCAAGCGGATGCCAAGCAGAAAACGGTGAGCTTGCAGGAAGAACGCCAGGCTAGGCAAAAAGAGCTGCTGGTTGCACAAACCTTTGCAAACGTAGAAGCCTTGGCCGCCTGCGAGCAGGATATCGGCCTTGAGCAGCGCTTGCTGGCCCGGGCGGAGGAACAATTGCAGGGCGCGTTGCGTGAGCAGGAGCTGCACCGCCTTTCCGCTGCCCTGCGGGCAGAGCTGCGCGACGGCGAGCCTTGCCCGGTGTGCGGCTCCGCGCACCACCCGCTCCCGGCGCCGCCGCCGGAAGAAGGTCCGCACGCAGGCGATGCGGACCTCGAGCTGCTGCGCAGCCTGCAGGCGGAGCTGCAGGAGCTGCGCTTTGGGCTGCGCCAGCAGCTGCACGAGCGTCGCAGCCTGCTGGCGCAGCTCGGCGCGGCGGCCGGCCCAGCCGCCGCCGAAGCCGCGCCTGCGGCAGCGGCGCAAGAGCCCGCCGGGGAGCCCGCGCACGCAGGCTCTCCGGCGGAGCTCGCGGCGCGTGCCGCCGCGCTGCGCCAGGCCGCGCAGGCGCTGGCTGACGCCGCAGCGCCGCTGCAGGGCGAAGCCGCCGCGCTTGCGCAGGCGGCGGCGGAGGCGCAGCAGCGGCGCGCGGAGGCCGCTGCTGCGCAAGAGGCCGGCCGTGCCGCGCTCGCGCAGGCGGAGCGCCGGCTGGCCGAAAGCGAGGCCGCAGCGGCTGCGCTGCAAGCCCGCTGGGCCTCGGAACTGCCGGGCATCGCCCCGGAGCAGGCTGAAGCCATGGTGCAGGCGATGCAGGAGCGCGATGCACGCTCCGAAGACATCAAGGAACGACTTAGCAAAAGCGTCACGTTCCTTGAAGAGAAGGAGCGGCTGATCCAGACGCTCCATCAGCAGCTGGTCGAGCTGGACAAACGGTTGATCCAGTGGCGGACGGAATGGCAAGGCAACACCAAACAGCTCGCCGAGAAAGAAGAACGTTTGCGCAAATGGGTCGGTGAACAGCGCGTCGAGGAACTGATCGCGGCGGCCCAGGCGCGGTTAAGCGAGCTGCGACAGGCTGCCGAAGAGGCTTCCCGGCGTTATAAGGAAGCGGATGCCTTGAAGCAAGAGTCTGTCAAAAACGACGCCTTGGCTCGTCAAGCTGCCGAGTCCGCGGCCCAGCAGCTGGAGCAGGCCATGGAGCATTGGCGGCAATCGCTGGCGCATTCCCCGTTTGAAACCGATCATGAAGTGGAACTCGCCAAGGTGGAAGAAACCGAGGTTCTGCGGCTGACGGAAAAAATCCGTCTTCACCGCGAACGGGAACGCGAGCTGGCATCCCTGCTGCGCGAGCTGGAGCAGAAGTTGAACGGTGCGGAAGTAACCGAGGAACAGTGGCAGCATTGCATGACTCTCCTTCAAACCAGACGGGCGGAGGATGAAGCTGCACTTGCAGCGAAAGCCAGAGCAGAGCGGGATTTGGAGGATGTGCAGCAGCGGCATGTACGCTGGACCGAGCTGGAAAACAAACGGCTTGAGGTCAGCGAAGAGGGAGAGCTGCTGAGCAAGCTGCAAGCGGCGTTCCGGGGCAATGCCTTCGTGGAATACATTGCGGAAGAGCAGTTAATGCAGGTGAGCCAGGCAGCCTCGCAGCGCTTGCGTTTCCTGACCAAGCAGCGTTACTCCCTGGAGGTTGATTCCGGTGGCGGCTTTGTCATCTGCGACGATGCCAATGGCGGTGTCAAACGGCCGGTATCCACCCTGTCTGGCGGAGAAACCTTCCTGACCTCCCTGTCTCTGGCGCTGGCGTTGTCGGCGCAGATTCAGCTGCGGGGGCAATATCCGCTGCAATTCTTTTTCCTGGACGAAGGCTTTGGCACGCTCGATCCCGATCTGCTCGATACGGTGATCACTTCCCTGGAAAAACTGCATGACGACAGATTGGCCGTCGGCGTGATCAGCCATGTGCCGGAACTGCGGGCTCGTCTTGCCCGCAAATTGATCGTCGTCCCGGCGAACGAGGCGGGTGGCGGTTCCAGAGTTATGCTGGAAACGCTATAACCCCGGATTACGAGGAAAGCAGGCTGCCGATGAACGTGAGCTTTCTCACAGATACAGGTTCAGCCTGCTGTTATACTACAGTCAAGCCGACAATTCTTATTTACAAGTACCCTGGCAGACGTTTGATCAGGAATGTTCCTGAATAGACGTCTGCGGAAGTGTCTCCCACTGGGAAGATGCTCATGGGGTGCTTCTTTTTTTATCCATTTGATGTTGGGGTTTGTCCGCGATTGAACGTCTGCTCTGGCGCTGCCGCCCAAAAAAAATGTAGGGGTTTCGTGCCCCATAGTGTCAATTCGCCCAGAACTGAATACGATGGGATCAGGAACAGAGGTTAATTGAGGAGGCGCAGCAACGTGGAAAAAATGGAAGCAAAGAAATTATGCATGGATCATTTGCATCGGTATGTATGCATCCAGATGGAGGACGGGAATCTTTTTGATGGGATCGTGGAACACGTGGATGACGACATGGTTTATCTGGCAGTCCCCGTTGGTCCTGAGGCTGCTGTACCTTATGCGAATCAGGCACCAAGCGTGATGCCTTCATCCAACATGCCGATCACGCCAATGCGTGGATTTTATCCGGGATATGGATACCCGCAGCCATATCCATATCCATATCCTTATCCTTATCCTTATTATGGTTATGGACGCAGACGTTTCAACAGACTTGTGCTGCCGTTGTTCGGGCTCGTGGCCTTGTCGCTGCTGCCTTATTATTGAGGCGATGAACAGCCTCCCAACTCCCTTGAGTTCAAGATCCTGGGAGATGGGAGGCTTGTTTTTTTTCAAATTGGACGTGAGATTTCAGTTCCGGTATGATAAAGAAGGATATACATAACATATCAATTAAAGGAGGGTATCCACTATGGATTGCTTGTTTTGCAAAATCGTCGAGGGCAGCATTCCCTCCAACAAAGTATTGGAGAATGAACACGTGATCGTATTTCATGATATCCAGCCTGCGGCGCCTACCCATGTGTTGATCATTCCCAAGAAGCATATTGCTTCCATGAACGAGGTAACGCCGGAGGATCTGCCGTTGATCGGAGAGATGCACCTGGCGGTGCAGGAGGCTGCCGAGCGTTTGGGCGTCAAAGATTCCGGATATCGTTTGATCAACAACTGCGGCAAGGATGGGGAACAGTCAGTGAACCATTTGCACTATCACCTGCTTGGAGGGACCCGCATCGGCGCCCTGACAAGTCTATCCGATTCACACAAATAATCGACAATTCCTTTAAGGTTGACACCTTGATTGTCTTTCGCCTATAATGAAAGGTGATGAACCGTGTTGTTGCTCTTGGACGGTCTGGTCGGAGGGAGGGAAAACTGGTGTCTGAAACTAAAGTTCGCAAAAACGAGACTATTGATGCTGCACTTCGTCGCTTTAAACGTTCCATCGCAAAAGATGGCGTCCTGGCCGAGGTGAAGAAGCGTAAACATTATGAGAAGCCAAGCGTGAAGCGCAAGAAAAAGTCCGAGGCTGCTCGTAAGAGAAAGTTTTAGGAGGATTTGAACTACCATGAATCTTAGCGAACGATTGAACGAAGATATGAAGCAAGCGATGAAGAGTAAGGATAAATTCAGACTCTCCACCATTCGGTTGATTCGTTCGACGATCAAGAATCTTGAAATAGATTTGAAAAGAACTTTGGATGACAACGAAGTGCTTGATATCCTGAGTCGTGAAATCAAACAGCGCAAAGATGCCCTCCAAGAATTTGACAAAGCCGGTCGCGATGAACTCGCGGCTAATGCAAAAGCGGAAATTGATGTAATTAGTCAGTACCTTCCTGCACAGCTTACCGAAGAAGAAATTAAAGTTATTGTACAGCAGACCATCCAGGAAACCGGTGCTTCTTCGAAAGCCGAGATGGGGAAAGTCATGGCCGCCCTGATGCCGAAAGTCAAAGGCAAAGCGGATGGCAAACTGGTTAATCAAGCAGTCCAACAATTTCTGCAATAAAGCAAAAACGGTAAACACCTCCTGAATGCTCAGGAGGTGTTTTTTCTTTCTCTGGACTCGGTTATCATTTTTGATATTCCTTTCAGTGTGAATAATGAATGACCATACTTAAACGAGTCGTTGCATATCCGGCATGCTGGTAGACATGTGGTTTGTCTGCCTTGAGCCGGATAGCCGCGCCTGCGGGGACGGCATACTCCTGATCATGCACCTGAACGATAAGCTCTCCTTCAAAAGCCCAAATGAACTCCTCCGTACCTTTATTATGGGGGGCCGCCCGAAGCACTCCGTATTGATCCATTTCCATCATGTATGTCTCAAACGGTCTTCCATCCTCAATGGAGAAGTGGGGATATATCCGAATCCGCCCCTCATCTTTCGTCCACATGCGAACCCGATCCAACGGAATGACCGATGCATCTTGTACGGGCTCGCTGATCAAGGCCGTGATGGACAGCTTTAAGCCGTTGGCGATTTTCCACACCGTTGCAATGGAGAGGTGGGATTCGCAACGTTCGATCTGACCCAGCATCGTTATGCTAATGCCCGTCACTTCGGCGAAGCTCATGATCGTTCCTTTCGGTGGGGGACGGCCCTGGTTCTCATAAATTGCGGAATTTCCATGTGGTGAGCTGCTTTGTTTGGAAATACATCTTTAATGGCATAAATTAATTTTGTCTTTTATGAAACGCAATGTTGCATTCTACGTAATAAATACCATAAGCTGGACTGTATAACGATATTGGAAAAGGGGGGATTATTTGTGAAAGGAATGCGTCGAATGTGGCTTGCGGTGCCACTGATGCTTATCATGCTATTAACGCTGACGCTTCCTGTCTTCATGGGCGGGTCTTCTGTTTATGCGGCTGAAAACAAGACCGGGTCGGTGTACATCATTCCGGTTGACAAACCGATTGAGCAGGGGCTTGGCAAATTCATGGAGCGTGGTTTCAAGGAAGCGGAGGCCATGGGGGCCGGGTTGATTGTACTTGATATCAATACGCCCGGCGGGCGAGTGGATACTGCGGAAGCGCTGGGAACGCTCATCAAGGAAAGCCCTGTGCAGACCGTGGCTTTTGTGCGTGGGGACGCAGCTTCTGCGGGAAGTTTTCTGGCGTTGAATGCAGATAAGATCGTGATGTCGCCAGGAAGCATGATTGGTGCGGCGGCGATGGTGGACAGCTCCGGTAAACATGTGGACGATCCTAAGCTGGTTGCTTTCTGGAAAAGCAAAATGCAAGGGGCCGCCGAAAAAAGCGGCCGCAACCCGGACATCGCTGCCGGCATGGCTGACGTAAACGTCGTTGTGGAAATGCCGGAAATCAACAAAACGAAGCAAAAAGGGGAAATCATTGCTTTGTCTGCCGAGGAAGCGCTGAAGGTGGGTTATGCCGACCATATCAGCAGTACTCCTGAGGAAGCTGCAGCATGGCTCGGTTACGGGAACAATGACGTGTTTACGATGGAGCGGACAACCGCGGAGAACATTTCTACGTTTCTGACGAATCCGGTCGTCATGACCGTGCTTTTGTTCCTGGGTATTGCAGGCGTGGTCATTGAGATGATTGTACCTGGATTCGGCGTGCCTGGCATTGTGGGCATCGTCAGCTTTGTCCTCTATTTTTCCGGCAATTACATTGCCGGGTTTGCCGGAGCGGAGACATGGATTCTGTTTACCGTAGGGCTGATTATGATGATTCTGGAAATGTTTATTCCGAGCTTTGGCATACTGGGTATTCTCGGCTCGATTGCGTTGGTTGCAGGCGTTGTACGGGCTGCATATGACACCAGCGACGCCTTTGTATCGCTCGGCATTGCTTTTGCGGCAGCGCTCGTGGTGATTGCCATCGTGGTTATTGTGTTCAAGGACAGAGGTGTCTGGAAACGATTTATTCTGAGTGACAGAATGACTGCAGACAAAGGCTATTCTTCTGCAACGGAGCGCAAGGAATTGCTTGGCATGCAAGGAATCAGCCTGACTCCGCTTCGGCCGGCCGGAACGGCGCTCTTTAACGGTGAACGTGTGGATGTGGTGACCGACGGAGGCTTCATCCCTGTGGATACACCGATCATTGTGGTTAAGGCCGAAGGAACGCGAATTGTTGTACAACAAGCTCTTCCCGTTTAATTCAAAATGCGTGCCAAAGTCATGAGCTTTGGCACGGTACATAGCCGTATGGCTAACGAATGCACCATTTTAAGGGTGTTTTTCGGTAAAACGCAGCATAGATTCACAAGGTGTGTTATGATTTTTGTTCATAAAACTAAGAAAAAATGGAGGAACTAACATTATGGAACCTGGTTTGATCTCTGTGTTGTTCATTGCGGTAATAGCCATTATCGTGTTGAGCGTGTTCTTCAGCTTCTTCCCGGTCATGCTCTGGATCTCGGCACTCGCGTCCGGCGTACGGATCGGCATTATTACTCTGGTGGCAATGAGACTGAGACGCGTTACGCCTAGTCGAATCGTGAACCCGTTGATCAAAGCAACGAAAGCGGGTCTTGGACTGACGATTAACCAACTGGAAAGCCACTTCCTGGCAGGCGGTAACGTAGACCGCGTTGTCAACGCCCTGATTGCTGCACAACGTGCGAACATCCCGCTGGAATTTGAACGGGCTGCAGCGATCGACCTGGCTGGACGCGACGTGCTGCAAGCCGTACAGATGAGTGTTAACCCGCGCGTCATCGAAACACCAATCGTTTCTGCGGTTGCCAAAGACGGTATCGAAGTTAAAGTTAGAGCTCGTGTAACTGTACGTGCCAACATTGACCGTTTGGTCGGTGGTGCCGGTGAAGAAACCATTATTGCCCGTGTCGGCGAGGGGATCGTCAGTACGAACGGTTCTTCCAATTCCCACAAAGACGTCTTGGAGAATCCGGATCTGATCTCCCGTACAGTCCTGGCTAAAGGGCTCGATGCAGGAACAGCCTTCGAAATTCTGTCCATCGATATCGCTGACGTGGATGTAGGTAAAAACATCGGTGCATTCCTGCAAACCGAGCAAGCCGAGGCGGATAAACGCATCGCACAGGCTAAAGCGGAAGAACGCCGCGCCATGGCGGTTGCCCAAGAACAAGAGATGAAGGCCCGCGTCGTGGAAATGAGAGCGCGAGTGGTGGAATCCGAGTCCCAAGTTCCACTGGCGATGTCCGAAGCGCTCCGCAGCGGCAAAATCGGCGTGATGGATTACATGAACCTGAAAAACATCGAGGCAGATACCCAAATGAGAACCAGTTTGGGCAAACCTGGCGACAATTCCGGCTCCGGCAATCAGGATGGCTCGAAAAACTGAGGATAGGCGGTGAGTGCATGTGAGCCTATTGGATTGGGTATTCGATAATTTGTACATTGTAGCAGTCATTGGCTTTGCATTGTTTTCCTTCATCGGAAAAGCAGCCAAGGCTGGCGACCCCAAAAAGAAAGGTACCCATACCGGGATGCCCACCTTTGGAGGTGGGGGAGAACCGGATTGGAATCGGCAGAATTCTCCTCAGCAGGCTGCAGGACCTCATTCATCGAGAGGCGCGAATGATGAGGACGAACGCGATGAAGATGAGCGATATGAGGATGAGTGGTACGATGACCACCGTGGAGAGCAGCACGATCAGCCTGCTGCCACCAATAACCGTGCCGATGATTTTGGAGGCCATCTTTCGGAGGGTAAGGGAGCGTCACTGCAGGAGCAGATGCTGGAAGTAGAACGTCAGCAGCGTCTTATTCAAGAGCGGATGGATCGGATTTCCTCCGCGAATACAGCTGCCGCTAGCCCGCTTCCGGATGAGCAAGGCTCCGACGCCGAAGCAGGGCGGTCCGTGCTGCGCCGGGAGGATATTCGCAGTGGCGTATTGTGGGCGGAAGTATTGGGTCCGCCGCGCTCTAAGCAACCCTTCGGGACCCGCGGAAAGCTTTAGTTTTTAAGTAGGCTATCTTATGACGAAATAATACAAATGAAGAACCGTTTTTTGGCGATTGTTCGCCGGAAAACGGTTCTTTTTGTTTTGCTCGGCCCTCCTTGCGCATAGTTCTCATATTTGTTTCCCTCATCGCATAAGTTGAAATGTATAGGAAGGGGGCAGACCTTCGAATGACCCGGATCAGCCGCAAGCTGCGGAGATGGACCAGCGAAGTGCTGGATCTGCCGCAGGATGTGCTTTATGATATGCCACGGTTAACCCTGATCGGCAGCAAGCAATTGTATATTGAAAATCATCGTGGAGTCATCCAGTTTACCCCTGAGCGAATCGTGCTTGCCTTGTCGCAAGGTCAACTGGAAATCAAGGGGACAGATCTGATGATTCGCAATATTATGCCTGATGAAGTGGCGGTAGAAGGCATCATTTTGGATATTCACATGAATGGAGTGGAGGGAAAAGGATGAAGCAGCCCAGTCTGTACAAACTGCGCGGAAACGTCCGCATTACGGTTACTGGGGAGAAGATCGAAGCGTTGATCAACCTGTTGACGGAGCAAGGGATGGAGATTTGGGACTTGCGCGCCCGGGACGCACACACGGCAGAAATGAACGTGTTGCTGCCGCATTTTTTCAGGTTGCGTCCCTTGCTTAAACGGACAGGCTGTCGTATGCGGGTAACGAAGCGCAACGGTTTTCCCTTTTTTTTGGATAGACTGTGGAAGAGAAAGTTTTTTCTCGGCGGAATGTTGTTTTTCATCGTGGCACTGTTTGCGTTGTCTTCCATGGTCTGGAGCGTGGAAGTAAAGGGAAATGTCAAAATACCTTCCGACGTTGTGCTTGCTGCAGCCAAAAAAGAAGGGCTGTATCCTTTTCAATGGGGGTTCCGGTTACAGAGCCAGGACAAGCTCTCCAAACAGCTGGCGCTTGCATTGCCTGACGTGACTTGGGTTGGTGTCAGCAAGGAAGGAACGACCGTTACGATCCAGATCGTGGAATCCGCTCAGCCTAAGCCGGAACCTTTGTTGAATCCTCGGCATCTGGTCAGCAAAACGGACGCCGTAATTACGAACATATACGCTGAACAAGGGCGACCCGTCGTTCAGAAAGACATGCGCGTAAAAAAGGGACAGGTTCTGATTTCGGGCATATTGGGCGATGAAGAAAATACACGGACTGTTGTCGCAAAAGGAGAGGTCAAGGGCCTTGTATGGCGCGAGTACGAAATCGAGGTGCCTCTTGTGCAAAAGCATCACACGATGACCGGGGAGAGCAAGGAACGTTTTTACGTCGTGCTGGGCAATTGGGCCGTGCAGCTGTGGGGGTATGGGGACACCCCGTTTCGTTCGTATGACACAAAGAGCGACCATAAACCGCTCACCTGGCGTTCTCTGACCCTTCCGTTCGGGTGGTTGACCGAAACCGACTTGGAGACGCAGGATCGACAGGAGCAGCATACGGAAGAATGGGCCAGGGCCAAAGGACTGGAAGGGGCCAGAAACGACATTATCGCGAAAAATGGCAAAGGCACGAAAATTTTGAGTGAAAAAATTTTGCATGAGCGTGAAGAGAATGGTAAAGTTTATATGAAAGTACTATTTGAAGTGGAAGAAAGCATTGCGGAAGAACTTCCGTTAGTCCCTAGTCAAGGAGAATGAGGCTATTTGTCAGAGCAAACACGCAGCATACGAATCTCCCTGCAGAGCGCGGGAGAGGGCCAGGCTCTTTTTGGCCCCCAGGATATTTTTCTGAAACTGATTGAGAATGAAATTCCGGCCCAGATTGCATCCCGCGAAGCGGAAATCGTGATTCATGGCGGTATCCGGAACGTGGAATCACTAGAACAATTATTTGACGTGCTGTTGCAATTGGTCCGCAACGGATATGCGTTGACCGAAAGGGATGTCCTGTATGCCATCGAGCTGGCGAAAGATTTGCGCGCCGACCAGCTTCTGGATCTGTTTAAAGGCGAGATTACAACGACATACCGCGGAAAGCCGATCCGAGTCAAAACCATCGGGCAAAAGCACTATGTAACCACAATCAAGAAACGCGATGTCGTATTCGGCATCGGGCCTGCTGGAACGGGCAAGACGTATTTGGCCGTCGTGTTGGCGGTTGCGGCTCTCAAGGAAGGCAGCGTCAAACGAATCGTGCTTACGCGTCCTGCGGTTGAAGCGGGCGAAAGTCTCGGCTTCCTGCCAGGCGATCTTCAGGAAAAGGTCGATCCGTACTTGCGTCCTCTCTATGATGCGCTGTATGACGTGATGGGTCAGGAACAGGTTGCCAAAGCGCTGGAACGCGGGCTGATCGAAATCGCCCCGCTCGCCTACATGCGCGGCCGGACGCTGGACGATTCATTTATCATTTTGGATGAAGCGCAGAACACCACGCCCGAGCAGATGAAAATGTTTTTGACGCGTCTCGGTTTTGGTTCAAAAATGGTCATTACCGGGGATGTTACGCAAATTGATCTGCCGCGGGGCAAAAAATCCGGGCTCGTGGATGCCAAAACGATCCTCGGCGATGTAGAGGAGATCGGGTTCGTTTATTTTGCCGAACAGGATGTCGTACGTCACTCCCTTGTGCAGAAAATCATCGTCGCATACAACGAAGCCGCGGAAAATCAAGTGTAGAAAGGGATTGTCTATCGTGACTTCGAAGGAAACGTCAAAAGGCAAATCTTTTCAAAAGAATAGAACAACAGGATGGAAGTATAGCGTGTGGGCACGCTATCTTCTGTTTTTGTTTCTGGTGCTGGTCTTTTATGTCAGTCTTGCGTCGCGGGTGCTTCCCGAGCGTTATGATATTCAGGAAGGCACGCGGAGCGAGGTGAATATCGCTGCTCCGATGCAAATTCCGAATAACAAGGCTACGCTGAAAGCCCAGGAAGAAGCGGCTGAGCGGGTTCAACCGATATATCAGATTGTGCAAATGCGTAATGAAAATTTGATGACAACGCTGCTTGACCGGATTGACCGTTTGAACCAGGATGATCAGATTTCCAGCCAGGACAAAATCGATATTTATCGGGACGAAATTCCGCAGCGGCAAAAAGATTTTGTTTCCAATTTCATCAACAACAACCGAAAAGCGGGTACATACTCGGAAACACTGCTTGAGGAAGTGCGAAATGTGGTGCAGGAGCAAAGTTACCGTATTCCGGAGGAAACCTACATCAAGATTTCCCGCCTGACCTCGGATGACATTCAGGAGATGAAGCCGGTTGCCCGGGATATCGTTTCCAGGCTGATGACGGACCAGATCAGCGATGCGACCATTGCTCGTGCAAAGGTGGCTGAAATGGTCAGCGTCAGTTCGCTTGGCAAACGCACGCAACGCGAAGTGGTTCAGGAGCTTGCCCGGCTTGTATTAACGGCCAACCGTTTCTATGACGAGGAAGGAACCAAGGAAGCCAAAGTGCAGGCACGTGAAAATACGCCAACGGTGTTCATCAAGCAAGGGGAAACGCTTGTTTCCAAAGGCGAGATGATTACGCCGGAGCTGTACTCGCTGCTGGACGAAAACGACCTGTTGAAGAACGAAGTGAACTACTGGCCGCAGCTGGGGCTGTTCATGTTGTCCTGCCTGTTATCGGCAGCGGTGCTGATGTACATTCAGCAGTGCAGCGGAACACATTTCAAGTACAATAATGCCCAATTGTTGATGCTTGTTTTAATATTCATTATTACGATCGTGGTTATGCATGTGACAGCGATCATTCAGACCAATGAGCAATCCTACGTCGGATATTTGGCACCAGTGGCGATCGGCGCGATGATGATTGCGCTTTTGCTGGATACGTCGCTTGCATTTGTTTGTTCGATCATTATCGGCATTTTGTCCAGCATCATCCTGAATACGCATCAGGGTCAGCTGTTCGATTTCGAATTCGGATTTTTTGCCGTACTGGTATCCTTTGTGGCCATTTTTGCCACGCACCGCGCCAGCCAGCGCTCCACGATCATCAAAGGGGCGATCATGGTCTGCCTGTTCGGTTCGCTTGCGGTCTTTACCGTGGCTTTGATGGATTCGGGAGAATGGAGCCGGACGACAACGTTATACGGCATCGGGTTTGCGTTTGCCGGCGGTGTGCTGACTGCGATTCTAGTCATGGGGCTAATGCCGTTTTTCGAAACCTCTTTTGGCATTTTGTCCGCGCTGAAACTGGTGGAACTGTCCAATCCGAATCATCCGCTGCTGCGCAAGCTGCTGACCGAAACGCCCGGAACATACCATCACAGCGTCATGGTCGGGAATCTTTCGGAGGCTGCGGCTGAAGCCATCGGCGCCAATGGATTGCTATGTCGCGTCGGTTCGTATTATCATGACATAGGCAAAACGAAGCGTCCGATTTATTTTATCGAAAACCAGAACAATATGGAAAACCCCCATGATTCCATCGATCCGAAGCTGAGCAAGTCGATCATCGTCGCACATGCCAGGGATGGGGTGGAGATGCAGAAGGACTATAAGCTGCCGAAGCCGATCCGGGATATCGCGGAACAGCATCACGGGACGACATTCCTTCACTTTTTCTACCACAAGGCCTTGCGCCAGGCAGAGGAAGCCGGCGTGGAACCGGACTTTACGGAGGAGGATTTCCGTTACCCGGGACCGAAGGCGCAATCGAAGGAATCCGCGATTGTCGGCATTGCCGACAGTGTGGAGGCCGCAGTTCGCTCCCTGCGTAAACCGACGGTCGAACAGGTGGAGTCCATGATCGGAAAAATCATCAAGGGACGGCTTGACGATCATCAGTTCAACGAATGTGACTTGACGATGCGCGAGCTGGACATCATAGCCAAAACGCTGCAGGAAACGGTGATGGGCATTTTCCATTCCCGGATCGAATATCCGGAGGAAATCAAAAAATCGAAGCCGGTTTCACCGGAAGCAGGTTGAACCGATTTTATTATGAGCAGACAGGAGCTAGAAAGAATGACCCTTAATCTGGCATGGAATAATGAACAAGAGGATGAAGAAATTTCGGAATCCATGATTGCAATGCTCGAGCGATTGCTCGTGCTTGCCGGAGAAGCCGAAGGCATCGAGGAGGGCGAGGTAGCCCTGACTTTTGTTGACGATGCGCAAATTCATGAATTGAATCGCGACTATCGCGGCATTGACCGTCCGACGGACGTATTGTCCTTTGCGATGAATGAATCCGTTGACGAAGAGCTCGATATCATCTATGAGCTGGATGAGGATGAAGAGCTGGAGGAAATGCCCGAGGTGCTCGGCGATATCATTATTTCCGTTCCGCGCACGATTGCGCAAAGCGAAGAATATGGACACTCGTTTGAGCGTGAGCTGGGCTTTTTGTTTGTGCACGGTTTCCTGCATCTTCTGGGGTATGACCATCAGGATGAAGCAAGCGAAGCCGAAATGATGGGCAAACAGGAAGCGGTTCTGGCACGTGCCGGGCTGACACGATAATGAAAAGGCGCTCCTGGGGGTTGGTATTCCGCAATGCGGCGGAGGGAATCGTATACGGGCTGCGGACCCAACGCAATGTTCAGGTACATACAGGAGCAGCCTTCCTTATGTGTGCAGCCGGAGTTTTTTTCGGCATTTCCAAAATGGAATGGCTGTTTGTGCTTACCGCCATTTTTCTGGTGCTGGTCACCGAGTTGATGAACACGGCCGTGGAGGCTGCGGTGGATCTGGCTGAGCCTAATATTCATCCGCTGGCCAAAGCGGCAAAAGACACCGCGGCCGGTGCGGTTTTGCTGGCTGCGGTGTTCGCCGTCATCGTGGGATGCATCGTTTTTGCGAAGCCGGTCCTGCGATGGCTGGGGTTGTCATGAGGAATAAAGGGAGTGATTAGAGATGGATAAACAGGGATTGATGCAGCAAGCGATCAAGGCACGTACGAAAGCGTACACTCCTTATTCCCATTTCGGGGTTGGTGCGGCATTGTTGGACCATGAGGGCAACGTTCATCATGGGTGCAATATCGAGAATGCGGCTTATACGCCGAGCAACTGCGCTGAACGTACCGCGTTGTTCAGCGCCATTGCGGGCGGGCAGAAGCCGCGCAGCTTCAAAGCGATTGCGGTTGTGGGCGATACGGAAGGTCCCATCGCGCCTTGCGGGGTATGCCGTCAGGTATTGTTCGAGCTTTGCGAGCCGGACATGCCCGTTTTTTTGGGCAATCTGAAAGGAGATCTTCAGGAAACAACCGTGGCCGAATTGCTGCCATGGGCGTTTGGACCGGCTGATCTCGAAAAATCGACCAAACAGTAAGCAAAAATACACATTCCAGGCCTAGGCGCCTGAGGAGGAACATATGAAAAAACAAGCATTCAAATCGGGTTTTGTTGCCATCGTCGGCCGTCCGAACGTGGGCAAATCCACGCTGATGAACAAAATTATCGGGCAAAAAATCGCGATTATGTCGGATAAGCCGCAGACGACGCGCAACAAGATTCATGGCGTATACACCTCTGCCGAACAGCAAATCGTTTTTTTGGATACCCCGGGAATCCATAAACGCCAATCCAAATTGGGCGATTTCATGAACCAAACGGCCCTGAACACGCTTGGCGAAGTCGAGGCGGCGCTGTTCCTGATCGATGCTTCGGAAGGTATGGGCGGCGGAGACCGTTACATTGCCGAGCAGCTCAAAAACGTGCGGACTCCGGTGATTTTGGTCATGAACAAAATCGACAAAGTAGAGCCGGAAGCCTTGCTTCCGCTGATTGAGGAATATCGCAAACTGCATGATTTTGCGGAGATCGTTCCCGTATCGGCGATGCATGGCAACAATGTTTCGACTTTGCTCGAGCAGATCGGCAAATACCTGCCGGAAGGCCCGCAGTATTATCCCGAAGACCAGGTCACGGACCACCCCGAGCAATTTGTGTGCGCTGAGCTGATCCGGGAGAAAATTTTGCAAATGACGCGTGAAGAGGTACCGCATTCCATCGCTGTAACCATCGAGGATATGAAGGTGCAGGATAACGGCGTGGTGTATATTTCGGCGGTTATTTTTGTGGAGCGGGATTCCCAGAAGGGCATCATCATCGGCAAACAGGGCGCCATGCTTAAAGAAGTAGGCAAGCGCGCCCGAACGGATATACAGAATTTGCTTGGCTCAAGAATTTATATGGATCTGTGGGTTAAAGTCAAGAAAGACTGGAGAAATCAGGAACGTGTGTTGCGCGACTTGGGCTTCCATCGTGATGCCTGACCCGGCGAGTATCCATTAATTGCAACACATAGTTTCCCTTGGAAAACTCCATCCTATCGGGTAGAAGCAGACGTCATTTCCGAAGAGAGGATGAATTCCGAGTGCGAGATTTTTCGTGGAAGGTGTTTACGATGACGGGGGATGTAGAATCTTATTTGCTATATACCGAGGCGTGTAATGCATTGGAACCGGAGTCGGAAGCTTCAGGGGAAGGAATCGAAGATGAAGAAGCCGAGAGTTGATTGGCATCTTCGGGAATGGTTAGGTGACGAGGCATGCTATACAGGGTGGAAGGGATTGTCATCCGCAGCATGGATTACGGCGAGGGAAATAAAATTGTTACGCTTTGCACCGAAAGCGGAACAAAAGTAGGGGTGCTTGTCAAGGGCGCCAAAAAGCCCAAGAGTAGACATGCTGCGCTGGTACAGCCTTTTACGTACGGCCAATATGTATACTTCCGCAACAAAGGTCTGGGAACGCTGAACGCAGGCGAGATCATTGAATCCAACCATGAGCTGAGGGAAGACCTGGTCAAGGCTGCTTATGCTGCCTATGCTTGCGAGCTTTTGGACCGGGTGCTGCAGGAAGAGGAAACAGGTGCATTTTGGTTCAAACAACTAAAGGCGTGCCTTCAGGCATTGAAGGAAGACAAAGACCCGGTGGTCATCACCGGTCTGTATGAGATGAAAATATTGCAGGCCGCAGGATACGGCCCGGCTCTGGACGAATGCATTTCCTGCGGACGCGAGCGTCCGGAGGAGCAGCTGTTCGTCAGTCCAAGACTGGGCGGAGTGCTTTGCAGGGCCTGCAAGCATTTTGATCCGCCGGCGATGAGTGTGGGCCCGAGGGCGCTTAAGCTGCTTCGTTTGTTTGCTCAGCTGGATCTGCAACGATTGGGCAGCATATCGGTCAGCGAAGACACCCGGGCCGAACTTAAACGAATCATGCGAGCCTTCATGGATCACCAGTTAGGGCTTCATTTAAAATCCCGTTCTTTCCTGGACCAGATGGAAAAGTACGGGATTTGAACTGCTCGTTTTTGAAAAAAATATGTTCTTGACTTTTTAATAGGAATTATATATTATCAATGTAATTTCTCTTTTTTAGAGTCATGCGTTGAACGAGAGAGTAGCATTCAGGACGAATCATTGAGCGAGCCGGGGATGGTGAGAGCCTGGCTGAGTCGGTTTGCGAAACGGCACTCGGGAGCATGAATGGACACGGAAAAAGTGGGCTTTGCTTAACCTTCGTTACGCAGGCCAAGTAGGGTGGAACCGCGGGAATAACTCTCGTCCCTACGTCTGTACATCAGGCGTAGGGCGGGAGTTTTTTTGGCTGCCGTTCTGGGCTTGTAATCAAACCATCGAAAAGGAGCATGATCATGAATTTTCAGCAGATGATTCTAACGCTGCAACAATTCTGGGCCGAGCACAACTGCATTATTGTGCAGCCATACGACACGGAAAAAGGCGCAGGTACGATGAACCCGATGACCTTTTTGCGTTCTCTTGGGCCTGAGCCGTGGAAAGTAGCCTATGTGGAGCCCTCCCGCCGGCCTTCGGACGGTCGTTACGGCGATAATCCCAACCGCTTGTATCAGCATCATCAGTTCCAGGTCATTATCAAGCCTTCGCCGGATAATATACAGGAAATTTACCTCGAAAGCCTGGCGCGTTTGGGCATCGATCCGCTGAAGCATGACATTCGTTTTGTGGAAGACAACTGGGAGAACCCGTCTCTTGGTTGTGCGGGTTTGGGATGGGAAGTATGGCTGGACGGCATGGAAATTACCCAGTTCACCTACTTCCAGCAAGTCGGCGGCATCGAGACCAATCCGGTCGCGGTAGAAATTACGTACGGCATGGAACGTCTGGCTTCCTATATTCAGGAAAAAGAAAATGTATTTGAACTGGAATGGGTCGAAGGCATTTCGTATGGCGATGTTTTCAAGCAACCCGAGTTCGAGCATTCCAAATATACGTTTGAGGTATCTGACGTCAAGATGCTGTTCACCCTTTTCAACATGTACGAGGAAGAGGCAAACAAAGCAATGGCTCAACATTTGGTATTCCCTGCATACGATTACGTGCTGAAATGTTCGCACACCTTTAACTTGCTGGATGCACGCGGCGCAATCAGCGTAACCGAGCGTACCGGATACATTACCCGCGTTCGGAATCTGGCTCGCCAAGTAGCCGCAACATACGTGGAAGAGCGCGAGAAGCTGGGCTTCCCGCTGATCAAGAAAGGGGGAGCCGAGCATGTCTAAGGATTTACTGTTCGAAATCGGGTTGGAAGAGGTACCTGCGCGTTTTTTGCGTGGAGCCATTGAACAGCTTCAGGAACGTGTTGTCAAGTTTTTGGATGCATCCCGCATTGCGTTTGGCCAAGTAGAGGCTTATGCGACTCCGCGCAGACTTGCCGTGCTTATTCGTGACGTTGCCGAAAAACAAGAGGACGTCGAGGAAGAAGTAAAGGGGCCTTCCCGCAAAATTGCGCTGGACGAAAACGGAAACTGGAGCAAGGCCGCGCTCGGGTTTGCACGCAGTCAAGGCGTCGATCCTGAACAGTTTACGTTCAAAGAGCTTGCGGGCGTGGAATACATCTACGCAACGAAAAGCAGCAAAGGGGTTGAAACCGCCTCGGTTATCGGCGAAGGACTGCTGTCCGTGCTGCATGCGATGACTTTCCCGAAATTCATGCGTTGGGCTTCGTACGATTTCAAATTCGTTCGCCCGATCCGCTGGATTGTTGCTTTGCTGGGCAACGAGATTATCGAATTGGAAGTTGCTGGCGTCAAGTCCGGCAATGTTACCCGCGGACATCGTTTTCTGGGGCAGGAAGCGGTTGTCACCGATCCGGGCTCTTACGTGGAACTTCTTCGTTCCGAACATGTAGTTGCGGATATTAAGGAACGCGAGCAAATGATCGTTTCCCAGATTCAGGCGCTTGCCGCCGAAAAAGGCTGGAACGTGCCGATCAAAGAGGATTTGCTTGAAGAAGTATTGTTCCTGGTGGAGACGCCGACCGTGCTGTTCGGTACGTTCGACGAATCGTTCTTGAACATCCCGCAGGACGTGCTGATTACGTCGATGCGCGAACATCAGCGTTATTTCCCTGTACTGGACGAGAACGGGCAGCTGCTGCCTTACTTCGTGACGGTGCGCAACGGAGGAAGCGATTCGCTAGACGTCATCGCAAAGGGGAACGAGAAAGTATTGCGCGCACGCCTGTCCGACGCAAAATTCTTCTATGAGGAAGATCAGAAATTGCAGATCAAGGATGCATTGTCCAAACTTGAGAGCATCGTCTTCCAAGAAGAGCTTGGAACGGTTGGAGACAAGGTACGCCGCATTCGTAAAATTGCCGACAGCCTGGCGTCGAAACTGGACGTGCCTGCAGACGATGCCGAGTCCGTAAGCCGCGCAGCCGACATTTGCAAATTCGACCTGGTCACGCTCATGGTTGGCGAATTCCCTGAATTGCAAGGCGTGATGGGTGAGGATTATGCCCGCAAGGCTGGAGAAAAAGAAGCAGCTGCCAAAGCGGTATTCGAACATTACCAGCCGCGCTTTGCAGGAGATCAATCCCCTGCCTCGCTTGTCGGTGCAATCGTGAGCATTGCAGACAAAATCGATACCATCGTGGGATGTTTCTCGATCAACATCATTCCAACAGGTTCGCAGGACCCTTATGCACTGCGTCGTCAAGCAGCCGGCATCGTGCAAATCCTGCTCGATCACAATCTGCCTTTGACGCTGTCCGAAGTTTTCGGCATTGCGCTGGACGTTCATGCACAGATGAATCTTTTGAAACGCACCGAGGACGAAGTTCGTAAGGATTTACAAGACTTTTTCAGCTTGCGCGTGAAAAAGCTTCTGTCCGACACCGTGCGTTATGACGTCGTCGATGCGGTCATTGCCGCCGGTTTTGACGATATCGGCGCCATCGTTCCGAAAGGTGAAGCATTGATGGCCGCGGTTCAAACCGGGGATGCTTTCAAAACGACGGTGGAATCCTTTAACCGCGTAGGCAATCTGGCTGCGAAAGCTTCTGCCGTTGCCGTTCATCCCGAACTGTTTACGGAAGACGGGGAGCGTCAGCTGCACGAGGTCTGGAACAGAACCGCCGACGAGTACCGTCAAGTTCTGTCCCGTCATGAAGCTGCCGAGGCGCTGGCCATTGCGTCGGGCTGGAAAGAAGCCATTACGGCATTTTTCGATTCCGTCATGGTTATGGCGGAAGACGAAGCGGTTCGGGCGAATCGTCTTGCGCTGCTCGCGGCCATTGATCGCGACCTGAAAGGATTTGCCGATTTCTCCAAGCTGGTATGGTAATTCGAGTATTAAAGCAGGATAGATGAGGGTATAAATATACGGAACGCGTTGTCGAATCATTTGAACAACCGTTCCGTATTTTGTCCTTGCATTTCCATGATCTTGCCAGAAGGATTTTTCCTGGCTCGGGTCGTATATTACATTATGCAGTTATTTTATGAAGTCGGGTGGTCTGATTTGAGTGAGTTGAATGTGCGCCACATCGTTGTGGACGGTGATGCTTGCCCGGTCAAGGCCGAGATTGCCGATACGGCACGGCGTTTCAATATTCCAGTCCTGTTGGTCTCTTCATTCGATCATCAGCTGCAGGGTGGAGACGGCGTGCGCATCGTACAGGTAGATCGAAGCAGCCAGAGTGCGGATCTGTACATTGCCAATCATGTTAAGGCATATGATGTGGTTATTACGCAGGACTACGGATTGGCTGCACTCGCGCTAGGCAAACGTTGTTACGTTTTATCTTTTCGCGGCCGTAACTTCACGGATCGTGACATCGACTTTATGCTGGATTCGCGTCATACCGCTGCGAAGGAACGCAGGAAAGGCCGCTATGGCAAAGGGCCGAAGCCTTTCACAGCGGAGGATCGTGAAATTTTTCAACATAAACTGACAAAACTTTTAAAAGATTTGCAGGAGAACGTACAAATTTAGCGAATTATATCTACGTGTTAAAGAGATGAAGGTGGTTGAGATGAGTACCGGACAAGGCGGTATACCCGAAAGCATCATTGAATCGGTGTTACAGCAGCACGACATCGTTGACACGGTTAGCCGATTTGTGCATCTGACCAAGCAGGGGAAATACATGAAAGGCCTCTGCCCTTTTCATTCCGAGAAGACGCCTTCGTTTACAGTCACTCCCGAGAAACAGATTTTCTATTGCTACGGCTGCGGCAAGGGCGGAAATGCCATCAAATTCAGGATGGAAATCGAAGGATTATCTTTTCCCGAGGCCGTCAAGTCGATGGCGGAAGAAAGTCATATTTCGCTGGGAGATTGGCAGGGGCGCGAATCTGCTCATTACAATCCGGAAACGGCACGTTTGCTGGAAGCATATGAGCTTACTGCGAAGCTGTATCATTTCTTACTGAAAAATACCGAGCACGGCAAGGCGGCTATGGAGTATTTGCGTTCGCGTGGTTTTAACGACAAGTTGATCGACCAGTTCCAGATTGGTTATGCACCGAATCGTTGGGATACGCTGGTGCAGTTTCTGGAGAAACGCGAGTTTTCCCTGAAGGAGATGGAACGCGGCGGGCTTCTGTCCGAGCGCAATGAGGGCGAAGGATACGTCGATCGCTTCCGCGATAGAGTCATGTTTCCGATTCATGGGAGAAACGGGAAGCCCATTGCTTTTGCAGGCCGCATTTTGGGAGAGGGACAGCCGAAATATTTGAATTCGCCGGAAACCCGGCTTTTTCACAAGGGTCGTGTCCTCTATAATCTGCATCAAGCCAAAAACGGGATTCGCAAACAAAGACAGGCCATCTTGTTCGAGGGATACGGTGACGTGATCTCTGCTTGGGATCAAGACATACAGAACGGCGTAGCCGCAATGGGAACGGCACTGACGGAAAATCAGGCCTTAATGCTTAAAGGCATGTGCGATGAAGTCATCCTCTGTTATGACGGCGACCGGGCTGGACAGGCTGCAGCAATGAAAAACTTTCCGATCCTGGAAGAAGCCGGACTGAGAGTGAAGGTCGCGCTAATTCCGGAAGGATTGGATCCGGACGAGTTCATTCGCAAGCATGGCGGCGAACGGTTCCGGAACCAGATTGTTGAAGGTGCTGTAACAACCACAAAATTTAAGCTTATAAACCTGAAAAAAAACCATATACTGCTAGAAGGCGGCGGGCAGATTGCCTATACGAAGGAAGCGGTGAAGCTCATTGCCCCACTGCCTTCGCCGACAGAGCGCGAGGTATATCTTCGTGAGCTGGCTGCCGAGGTCGACGTTTCATTCGAAACGCTCAAGCAGGAATGCAACGAACAGCGCGAAGCCATGAAAAATAACCCGGAGTTCGGGGATAATAACCCGAAAAGGTGGAATAATGGTAGGCAACAAAATAGGCATGTGCCAACACCTAACCTGTTGCCCGCTTATCATGTGGCTGAGCGGAAATTGCTTGCTTGGATGCTTTTGGATGAAGAAGCGGCCCAGTACGTGAATGAGCATCTTGGTGAAGCTTTTAATTTGGAGGATCATGCAGCGATCGCTGCTTATCTATACGCCTATTATGCACAAGGAAAACCGCCGGATACAAGCCGTTTCATGTCATCGTTGCATGATGACCGCCTGGAGAAAACGGTAAGCTCCATCTCCATGATGGAGGGACCGGGCGAATGGAGCATTCAGGTGCTGGACGATTGCATCAGGGAAATATTGAAATATCCTCGGATGAAGCAGTATGACCTGAAGAAGGAAGAAATGATTGCTGCAGAGCGGGCGGGTGATTCTGTACGCGCGGCACAAATCGCAATTGAAATGATTGCCCTAGAGAGACAGTGAACGTCTGCAGGTTGGATGTTTCTAGGGAGGAGGGAGTCGAAGTTATGGCGAATGATCAGCATACTGAACTAGAAACAGAAATGACGCTGGATCAGGTTAAGGATCAATTGATTGAACAAGGCAAGAAAAGATCGTCATTGAACTACAAAGAAATTATCGAGAAGCTCTCCCCATTTGATCAGGATCCGGAACAAATGGATGAGTTTTACGAACAACTGAGCGATCTTGGCATTGATGTGGTGAATGAAAATAATGAAGAGGTTCGGCCCGGGGAAGAGGGAGAAGGGCGGGATTCGGACGACGAATTCCACTTTGATGATGACCTGAGCTTGCCTCCAGGGATCAAAATCAACGACCCGGTCCGGATGTATCTCAAAGAAATCGGTCGTGTACCTTTGTTGTCTGCGGACGATGAGATTGAACTTGCGAATCGGATCGAGCAAGGGGACGAGGAAGCCAAACGGCGTTTGGCGGAAGCGAATCTCAGACTCGTTGTCAGCATCGCGAAGCGGTATGTAGGACGTGGAATGCTGTTCCTTGATTTGATCCAGGAAGGAAACATGGGGCTGATCAAAGCCGTAGAGAAATTCGACTACAAAAAAGGCTTCAAGTTCAGTACGTATGCGACATGGTGGATTCGCCAGGCCATTACGCGTGCCATTGCCGACCAGGCGAGAACGATTCGTATCCCGGTGCATATGGTTGAAACCATTAATAAGCTGATTCGGGTATCCCGTCAGCTGTTGCAGGAATTGGGCCGCGAACCGACGCCCGAAGAGATTGCAGCCGAGATGGATCTGAGCGTGGAAAAAGTACGCGAAATTACGAAAATTGCTCAGGAACCCGTTTCCCTTGAGACACCGATTGGTGAAGAGGACGATTCTCATCTGGGTGACTTCATCGAGGATCAAGAAGCGCTTGCACCAGCGGATGCGGCCGCTTACGAACTGCTGAAGGAGCAGCTTGAAGACGTTCTGGATACGTTGACCGAGCGTGAAGAGAACGTACTGCGTTTGCGTTTCGGACTTGATGATGGACGGACCAGAACATTGGAAGAAGTGGGCAAAGTATTTGGCGTGACGCGTGAGCGTATTCGTCAGATTGAAGCCAAAGCTCTTCGCAAGCTGCGTCATCCAAGCCGCAGTAAACGTCTTAAAGATTTCCTCGAATAACATGATCATGGGAGACTTTCCGCAAAAGCTGAGGCGAAGGCGGGGTCTCCTTTGTTTTTAATTTTAAAGTCTTCATTTCTTGGTTTTGGAAATTAATCCTTGAAATGTTTGATTGGCTTTTATTTTATCGCTTTTCGCTGCCTAATGCAAATCCAAAACTAATGAATGGTGTAGGTGTTCATGAAACTTTCGAATCGATTACAGTTAATTCACGACCAAATTCCGGAGGGCAGCCGTCTGGCAGATATCGGTTCAGACCATGCATTGCTTCCAGTCGCTGCCGTCCGCAGCGGACGAGCGGCACTGGCCGTTGCGGGGGAGGTCAATCCGGGACCTTATGAAGCTGCCCGCAAGCAGGTGAGCGATGCTGCTCTCGAGGGGCAGATCACGGTGCGCCGGGGAGACGGCCTTGAGGTCATTTCCAAGGGAGAGGTCGACGTTATCACGATTGCGGGTATGGGAGGGGCTTTGATCGCTTCCATTTTGGACCGTGGGTACGACAAACTGGACGAGGTCAGCCTGCTTGTGCTGCAGCCGAACGTAGGCGAGGACATTCTGCGACGCTGGCTGCTTGAACACGGCTGGGTCGTCGTGGCTGAGCGGTTGCTGGAGGAAGACGGAAAAATTTACGAAATCATTACGGCTATGCCGCAATCGCAAAGCCCGATCGCCAATGAAGAAGTATATCGCCCGCGGCCGCTTGGAAACGGGATCGAGTTGACGCAGGATTTATTGCTGCGCATGGGGCCGTATTTGGTCGATCGTCCGAACGAAGTGTTTTTTGCAAAATGGGAAAGCGAGATCGCCAAACTGCAAGGCGTTGCCGATTCCATCGCCAGATCCGATTCCGATACTGCCCGGGACAAGGCTTCCGAGGTGGAACGACTGATTACGAGTCTGAAGGAGGTTCTTACATGTTTGCCAAAGGTCAAACCGTCATTCAACTGATGGAGCAGCTCGCTCCCAAACATCTGGCTGTCCCGGATGATCGAATCGGACTGCAGCTGGGCAGTCTGCAAAAAGAAATCAACCATGTGCTCGTTGCCCTCGACGTCACCAATGAAGTCGTCGATGAAGCCATTCGGATCGGCGCCAACCTGATCATTGCGCACCATGCGATCATCTTTCGTCCTGTCAAATCGTTGAGCACGGATACGCCGATGGGCAAGTTGTACGAGAAATTGATCAAACATGATATTGCGGTGTATATCAGTCATACGAATCTGGATGTGGCGGAAGGCGGCATGAATGACTGGATGGCCGAGGCCATCGGCATCAACAGCAAGGAGTCGCTGGAGGACGTACATACGGACCAGCTGTTCAAATTGGCGGTATTCGTGCCTCGCACGCATCATGAACAAGTGCTGCAGGCGATTCTGGAAGCCGGGGCAGGAAGCATTGGCAAGTACGAGAAGTGCAGCTTTAACACGGAAGGCACAGGCACGTTTGTGCCAGGCGAAGGGACCCAGCCGTTTATCGGTGCACAAGGCCGAATGGAGCGGGTGGAAGAAATGCGGATCGAGACGATCGTACCGCAAAGCCTGCGCAGCAAGGTCATTCAGGCGATGCTGAAAGCCCATCCTTATGAGGAAGTGGCTTATGACCTGTATCCGATGGATTTAAAGGGCCGTACGTTGGGTCTGGGGCGTTTGGGACCTCTTCAGGAGACAAAGACCTTGGGTGAACTGGTAGAGGTCGTTAAAAAGGAACTGAACGTGCCCCACGTGCGCGTTGTTGGCGACTTGGCTAAACCGATCAAAAAAGCAGCCGTGCTTGGAGGTTCAGGAAGCCGTTACGTGCTTACCGCCCGTTTCAAAGGAGCGGACGCTATTGTCACGGGGGATATCGATTATCATACGGCGCACGATGCGCTGATGGCCGGTATGTGCATCATTGACGTAGGACATAATGCCGAGAAAATCATGAAATCGAAAACGGCGGACTGGCTGCGGACCCATTTGGAGGAAAAACGCTATTCTACTCAGGTGACCGCTTCCGAAATCAACACGGAAGTATTCCAATTCATGTAAGATGGAGGTTGTGGAGGCAGCATTTCCAATAACATTAGGCTTGTATGTCAAAAGGAATCCCTGTATACTATATAATGTTGTTTCGGAAAGCTTGACAGACAATCGCTGGTGGCCTTGTTGCCACGAGAGGAAAGTCCGGGCTCCACAGGGCAGGATGCTGGATAACGTCCAGTCAGCGCGAGTTGAAGGATAGTGCCACAGAAATGGACCGCCGATGGCCGGATCTTCCGGCACAGGCAAGGATGGAACCGAGGTGTAAGAGACCCCGAGGAACGCTGGTGACTTCGTTCCTGGTAAACCCCATCTGGAGCAAGACCTAATGGGACACGGCCTGATCTTCGGATTAGGCAGCCTTAGCCCGAGGTGTGTCTAGGTTGGTCGCTTGAGCCATGCAGCAATGCATGGCCTAGATAGATGATTGTCGCTTATGGTGGGAGGGTAGTTCCCGTCTGAACCACGACGAGCACAGAACCCGGCTTACGGTAAGCTTTCCTAACTGCAACAACGTGGATCATGTAATTTCTTTATTTTTTCTTTTCGCTATGTTGCATCGCTTCGCGTGACGAACGATGCTGAAGCAAGTGATGAGCAGCTCATCGCCATACATGCACAAAGGCGGCAGAATCCGTGATACGGAGACTGCCGCCTTTTTTGTTATGAATATAAATATTTTATCTGGCCAAACTCTTCCAGGAGAATTTGGCCGGATAAGATGATTACAGCGTAACGGCCGTGTCGGATTGTACAGCCGCATGCCAGCGCTGGATGGCGCGATCCATCCGTTCAACCGCTTCGGGCAGCTGATCTGGATCGGTATGCGTAAAGTTGATGCGCATGCGGTTCGTTTCCGGTGTGCCGGCATAGAAGGAATCGCCCGGCACGATACATACTTTTTCCTGAATGCCGTAGGTGAACAATGTAGCTGCAGACATCGATTCAGGCAGCTCCAACCATAAGAACATGCCTCCCTGCGGGGAGTTCCACGTAATGCCTTCCCATGATTTTTCCGACATCAACGAAGTCATCTTCTGCATCCGCTGTTTATAGTCGTTGGAAATTTGACGAATGTGTCCGTCCAGATCGAAGGACTCCATCAGGGCATGCAACGCTCTTTGGTCAATGCTGCTGGAGTGGAGGTCTGCCCCCTGTTTGGAGCGGGCTGCCATTTTGATCACATCCGGCGCAGCCAGGATCCAGCCTGTGCGGAGGCCGGGAGCCACCGTTTTCGAGAAGGTGCTGGTATAGATAACGTTGGATGGACTGCCATAACCTTCTGCATCGAGCTCAGCAAGGGCAGGTGCATCCAATTGCTCCGGATTAAAGCGGATTTCGCCGTAAGGATCGTCCTCCAGGATCAGCACGCCGTATTTTCGGCAAAGGTCAACCGCCTGCTGCCTGCGAGCACGACTCCACACTTTACCTGCCGGATTGGAGAACGTTGGATTAATGTAAACCAATTTTGGACGGTATAGCTTCAGGTTTTCTTCAAGGGATTCGGGAAGCATGCCTTCGTCATCGCAAGCAACGCCATGGGATTGGGCCTGGTAAGATTGGATGACTTGCAGTGCGGCCAAATACGTCGGCGATTCAACAAGCACATGATCACCCGGATTCAGCAGGATGCGGCATACCAGGTCAATGGACTGCTGCGATCCCGTAGTCAGGAGCAGATGGTCCGGCGAAGCCGGAATGCCCTTGGACTGGAGGCGGTCAGCGATCTTGACACGCAGTGGCCGATAGCCTTCGGTTTCCGCGTATTGAAGGGCAGCGGGGCCGTCGGCGAAAACTCGGGCATATGCATCGCGGATGGCTTCCAACGGGAAGGAACTTTGGGCTGGAAGGCCTCCGGCAAGCGAAATCATTCCAGGTGCCTGCGCAGCCTGAAGCATGTCGCGAACGACAGAGGACGGGGTATTTTGTGCCATGTTGGACCAAGGGATATTCATCGTGTTCTCATCTCCTGTTATTCACTGTTATACTTATATTATTCGCTATTATACTCGGTCTGCTGTATAACAGTAAAGCGAGAATCATAACAGTTGGAGGCCATGATGATGCACATTGAATTGAAGCGGGGGAGCAGCACCAAGCTGTACATGCAAATCGCCCTAACGATCGCGGACCGCATCCGATCCGGGCTTATTGCGCCAGGCACCCGCCTGCCGTCCGTAAGGAAATTGACTGCAGACCTTGGCGTCAGCCTGGTTACCGTGTCCAAAGCTTATGCAGAATTGGAGTCCAGTCAACTGATTGTTTGCTCGCAGGGGAAGGGATGTTATGTCAGAGCGCTTGAAAAAGGCGAAGCTGAACAAGTCGGAAACGGGGGGCAGCCAAAACACCAAAACGTGCATCGACAGGGTCAGGTCAGCGCAGAGTTGAACTGGCAGTTGGCGTTAGTGGACTATTTGCCGCGTGCCCAGCTCTGGCGCCATTTCGACGCTTCCCCGCAGGTCCGCTACGAGTTTCATATGTCTGCCATCCAGCCTGAGCTGCTGCCCACTCGGGATATTATCGACAGCGCATATCGTTTGTCTTCGGACCATCCGGAACGCATGGCCTACTATGGTTCTTTCCAGGGAGACCGTGAACTTCGGCAAATTTTTACGCAGCATTTTGCGGCAAGAGGGCTGGAAGCATCACCGGAACGGATGTTGATCACAAGCGGAACCCAACAAGGGATCGATCTTGTAGCCCGAACGTTTGTGGGACCCGGAGATGTGGTATATATGGAGGCTCCCACCTATACCGGCGCCATTGATGTTTTTACGAGCCGAGGCGCGAAAATCATCACCGTTCCGATGGATCAGGAAGGCATGCGGATCGACCTGCTTACCCGCCTGTGCGATTCTTACCCGCCCAAACTCATATATACGATCCCGACTTTTCACAATCCGACAGGCATTACGATGAGCGCCAAAAGAAAGGCGGAGCTGCTGAATCTGGCCCAGAGCTACCATTGCCTCATTCTGGAGGACGATCCGTTCGCCGATCTGCATTTTCATGCCCCTCCGCCAGCCTCGATCAAATCGTTGGACAGGACTGGACATGTCGTATACATCAAAAGCTTCAGCAAAGTGCTTTCTCCGGGATGCCGCGTGGCGTGCGCCATCGCCGACGGGAGCGTGCTTACCCGATTGGTGGCGGCCAAATCGACGGCAGACCTCGGGAGTCCGCTGCTTACCCAGAAAGCGCTGCAGTCTTTCATCCAACATCAATATGAACCATATATCCAAGGACTGCGGAAGGAGCTGTACGCCAGGCTGCAGGCTGCAGCGGGCGTTCTCGAAAGGCATGCGCCGGACGGCGTGCATTGGATATTGCCCGAAGGGGGGCTAAATTTGTGGCTGCAGTTGCCGGCCGGGATCGACATGCATGAATTACATCGCAAAGCGCACGCGGCTGGTGTTTCCTTTTTGCCGGGCTCTGCCTGTTATGCGGGAGAGATGGATGACGCAAGTCTTCGCATCTGTTTTACCGTAACGGGTCCCGAGCCGCTGCGGGAAGGCCTTCGTATCCTATGCGAGGCGATCCGCGTGATGCTTCCCCATGGGGGAAGGACAACAGCGGACAGGCTGCCGCTGATTTAATTCGTCGGAGTCAGGACATCCATCCAATCCACTTTCGTCCTTCCGCAATACTCTATAGTATCACTTGAAAGGGAGTTGGTTTTGAGATGAGACATTGTTGTCCTGAGCTCGATCCTATCGTTTGTGATCCGATTCAAGTCGTGAATGATTTTTATCACCCGCAAGTACAGCCGATTATTCACCCGGTTGAAGTCATTAATCAGCACCACTGCGTTCCTGTTCCGCATCATGTGTATCCGGTAGTCGTTAAAGAGCAGGGTCCGGTATACGTGTCCAGCCGCCGCAGCAAAAAAGCAGGGAAGAACAAAGGCAAAGCCCGTACGTCTTCCCGCAAACGCTAAAGCAGCGTTAAGGCCCCGGGGAACCATTACGCATACCAAAAAGCAGCATTACGCCCCCGGGGCGCTGCTGCTTTTATTTTTGCCTATTTCGAAGATTCCGTGTATTTTTTCAAAATATTGTCCATCTGCTCGCGTACATGCTGCGGCCAGAATTGCAAAGGGGCGCTTTTGCCTGCAGCGGCTTGCAGCGCTTTATAAACATCGATCTGCCCATAACCGTAGTATTTGTCATGTCCCGGGTCGCCGAGGTCGATGACGCTTTGGCGCATCAGATCCATCACTTCCGTATTGGTCAAGTCGGGGTTGAGCGAACGGATCAACCCGGCAAGAGCCGCCACATGCGGGCTGGCCATGGATGTGCCTGACAGCGCGGCATACTGGTTCTTGGGATAGGTGCTGGCAATGCTTGTGCCAGGAGCCATGACATCGACGTAATCTCCGTAATTGGAGTAGGAAGCTTTGTTCATATCCGGATCGGTGGCGGATACGGCAAACACCTCGGGATAAGCGGCAGGGTATCCTGGACGCTCGGTATTGTCGTTCCCTGTGGCCGCAATCAGCACGACGTCACGGTCATAAGCATACTTGATCGCATCATGAAGGAACTGTGCGTCTGCGTAATTGCCCAGACTCATGTTGATGACTTTGGCGCCGTGATCGGTTGCCCAAATGATGCCCTCGGCGACGGCATAAGTAGTGCCCGAACCCGAGTTGTCCAGCACTTTGACAGGCAAAATTTTGTTGTACCAGCTCATGCCTGCCACACCTTCGTTGTTGTTGACGGTGGCTCCGATGATTCCGGCTACGTGAGTGCCATGACCTACATCGTCCAGAGGGCGGCTGGAAGGGTCGATCACGTTGTATCCTTCAAGCACCCGGCCTTTCAGGTCAGGATGGTCCAGGTCCACGCCCGTGTCCACAACGCCAATAATGACATCTTTGCTTCCTTTCGTAATGTTCCACCCTCGATTGGTTTCGATAACGGGCAGGTTCCATTGATAATCGGAAAACAAAATATCGTTCGGAACCGGTACATCCGTTTGTTCAACGGCGGTTTCGTTGGTTAAATACATGTAGTGGGGTTCCATGTACAAGGGATTCCACTTGCGCTCGAAATAGTCATGAAGCTGTTTGTAGCTCATTTGCTCGGAGCGGAAGACATAGGTATACCCCAGTTTGCGTGCTTTCGAGGCATGAAGGTCGGCACGGATGATGCGCATGTCCCGTTCTCCCGGGTCCTGCCTGAACCTGACCACGATTTCATTTTCATAAAAATGGCTGGCATTGGCATTGTCGTGTCCCGTTTTCACGGTGATTTCGTTCAACGTATCGGGGTGTACCGATTCAACGCGGAATTTGCCTTCGCGTGGATAGGGAATCATACGCAGATTTCTGCGCTGGTGCTGTTCCACCGAGTTCAGGATCTGTTGATTAAACAGGGCGATCACGGAATTTTTGCCTTCTTTGGAGGGCAGCGCCATGACAAAATATTTATCATTTCCTACGGAAAAGGATGACGATTCAAAGCTTTTGCGGTCCATTACCGCTTTTTTGGCCAGGCTCATGGAATGCTCCAGCTTTTGATGCTCCAATGTGCTCCCATCCTGCGGCTTTTTGCCGTAATGCTTTTGGATGGATCCTTTGGCGTCGACAATATCCACAAACCGAATATGTGCATGTGAAAGCTGCAATTCGTTCATGTACCGGGCCAGATCCGCTTCGGACATTTTGGCGGTTTTATCCAGCAAAGCGGCTAAATGCTGCTTGGCATCCATGCGTGTCAGCATATCGGTTGCTTTAACATCCTGTACTTTGAGGCGCTGTTTACTGGCTTGTTCCTGGTGCTCGCGTGGGGCCTGGGGAAGCGCTTGATTCCTTTGGTTCGTGTCCGGGCGATACATTGTGGGAAGAAGCAGAACCAAGGTCAGTGCGCCAACGCCTGCGGCAAGGGTCCAATTTTTCCATTTCGGTCTCGACATGGGGGAAACCATACCTCCTCTGTTGGTCTGGACAGCAATCATCGCATCATGCCGATTCCATGTTGTCCGCGCTTGGTGTTATCGTTAGGAGAAGGACATATTTTTATGCAGAACAGCCCAGAAATGATGCAGAAATGTCGTTGTGAAAGGCTGGAAATAATAAGGAAGATTAAGGGATACCTTTTGGCACCTTTTTATGGTAGGATAGTAGCTGAGAATTCACGGTCAAACGAAACATTTTTGTGGCCGATTTATATGTAAGGACTTATCTAAGGGGGAGCTATCTTTATGACAGCAGCCAATGTACAAAAAATTTGTGAGTCAACGAGGGAAAAGTTAAAACCAGCTATTGATCGGATCGAACAATTTTTGAATCAACATTCCTTGCCTGAATTGGATCAGAATCAGACGGAAGAATCGACGGCGTTTTACAAAGGATTTTTATCGGATCTCCGTCATCTGCTCGTTTTTTCTGAAGTTTCTTACGAAAAACTTGGCGTTGTGCTGCGTCGTGCCAACTTCGATGTCGAATTTGCCGAAAAGGCTCTTTATCATACGTACCACCAATGCATCAATAGCTTCTTCTATCCCAAAAACGAATGTTATTCCGAAGATGGAAGATATGCCTATACCGGGCAAGACGCGATCCGTTTCCGTGACAAGCCCGTTCGCGCCGTGCGTGACGTCGTTTTGGAAATTTCCAAAACCTACGAAGAATTGCGCGATGATCTGGCTTATTATGAGAGCGATTATCTGACTCAGCGCCGGATGCAAAATCAGCGTAATCACGCTTAGCATTGTGGCATACCCGATACACATGAAGAACTAACCGCCGATTTTCGGCGGTTTTTTTTGTGCGTTGTCTCATGTTTGCCTTGGCATCGGCATGACATCATCTGGCATTTCGCAGGCGGAATAGCCGAATCGGGCAGCGGGGACAATAGCTTCGAGGTGATAAAACAAATGAGTGACAACAAGCCAATCGTCAAATGTAGCGTATCGAATTGCCACTTTTGGGGAGAAAACAATTTCTGTCATGCAGACGCGATCATGATTGACATCGATCAGCATGCCAGAAGTCATTATGCTGAGGAATTCGCCGGCGAGATGTTTGATTCCGAGCACCAAGATCAAGCCAGCACTTCTTCGGCCACTTGCTGTCATACATTTAGGCCTAAATAAGCTCTCATTCCATTCATCTACGGAGGTGTACTGAAATGAAAGATGAACATGACCGCAATGATGAAGTTTCATCCAAGCCTAAAAGCGATGACACGGTAGATCGGAAACGCGTTGATTTCCCGAGACGTGCACATCGTGAAGAGTATGGTGCAGAGGTGGCTCCGCCTACCTCATACCGGAGAGAAGAAGTCAAACGCAAGGAAGCCGTTCCGGTAAAACACGAGGCAGATCGTATTGCGGAATCCAGCGGGAAGGTATCCGGATATGTCGGTTTGGCCTGCGGGATCGCTTCGCTGTTTATGTGGTCCATCGTTTTGGGGCCGGCCGCTGCAGTGTTGGGGTATTATGCTTATGCGAACGGACATAAAACGTCTGGAGCATGGTCGATGGGGCTTGGCATTGTCGCCACGTTGAGTTACTTTTTCATGATTCCGTTTGCCCGTTAAAACGCAGGCTTGGAGAACTGCATTGCTCCTTCCTGATTAACGCAGAGCAAACCCTTCTTCCGATATCGGAAGAAGGGTTTTTCGTGTTTACGCAAAAGACAGGAGGTTTGGAATAATTTTTCTGAAAACGATGGCAGTATTTTGTAAAACCATGTAGAATGTAGGCAGAAAGTTGATGCTATATGACACGGGAGTGGAGAGAATACATGCAGATTGATTCAAGCGCATCACGGAAACTGTTGGAGACGCAATTGTCCAATGTTCTGAGTCAAACGATCGGATCGGAAGGAACGTCGGATACCGTCTCCGATTTTGCCGAATTGATGGACGGGCTGCTTGGGAAGGGAACGAGTGCTTCCCCAGCTTCGATGCCTTCGGCCAATTCTACGCAAGCTCCGCTTGCGAACAGATCTCTTGACGGTTTGCTCTGGCTGCAATTGGGAAGTGCGTATGCTGCGGATGCGGGTACCTACGAAAACACATACGCCTCCGCCAACAGTCCGGAAGTTTCATTAAATGCGTCGACGAATGTGAGTTCGGCCGATTCCGGTTCCGGTTCTTCCGTGCCTACCGATTTCGAATCGCTGATCGCGGCCGCAAGCGCCAAATACGGAGTGCCTGAATCCTTGATCAAAGCGGTGATCGATACGGAATCCTCATTCAATCCGAATGTCGTTTCCTCGGCCGGCGCAAAAGGATTGATGCAGCTTATGGACGGAACGGCAGCCGGACTGGGAGTCAGCGATCCGTTCGACCCTGCGCAGAACATCGATGCCGGAACGAAGTATCTTTCGCTTCAGCTCCAACGTTTCGGCGGTCAGGTGAACATGGCGCTTGCCGCCTACAACGCAGGGCCAGGACGCGTGACGAAGCTGGGCGTGTCCACCGACAGCGAGCTGATGAGCGTGATCGGCCGCTTGCCAGCCGAGACGCAGGCATACATTGCGAAGGTGGAAAAGGCGCGCCAAAAATACATCGCATAGATGTTCTCATAACAGGCCGCAGAAGGCTGGTTCCGAAAGATCAAGGCGGGAAGTGTTGGCAATTGCGCCATTTTCCTGCTTGGTCTTTTTGTGTTGGGACAGGTTCGTGTTACAATGCAGACTGTAGAAAAATAGCCATAATGAGAAAAGGGAGGTTCGCCCTCATTTGAAATATTTCGATTACGCGGCAACCACCCCGCCTTATGAAGAAGTGGTGCAAACGATCGCAGAGATCATGGGAGCCCATTACGGGAATCCTTCCTCCATCCATGGTTTTGGTGAAAAGGCCCATCAGCTGCTTCGCCGGGCAAGAACGGTCTGTGCCGATGCCTTGGGCGTCAAAGCAGACGAGATCGTGCTTACCTCCGGAGCCACGGAAAGCAACAATCTTGCGATTAAAGGCTCGGCGCTGCACTATGCTTCGCGCGGCAAACATATCATTGCCACGGCAACGGAGCACGCGTCGGTATATGAAAGCTTTTTGCAATTACAGGATTGGGGCTGGGAGGTCAGCTGGATCCCGGTGGATTCGGCAGGAAAAGTAAATCCTCGGCACATTCTGGACGCGCTCCGACCGGATACGGTGCTGGTCAGCTTGATGCATGTCAACAACGAAACGGGAACCATTCAGCCCGTGGCCGAAGTGGGCAGGCTGCTCAAAAAGCAGGCGCCGCGCGTATTGTTCCATGTGGACGGGGTTCAGGGTTTTGGCAAAATCGAAGCCGCCCCTGCGACATGGGGAGTCGATCTATACAGTCTGTCCGCCCACAAAATCCGCGGCCCCAAAGGGGCGGGCCTTTTGTATGTCCGCAGCGGCGTGGAACTGACTCCGCTTCTGTCCGGAGGTTCGCAGGAACGGGGATTACGGGCCGGAACTGAAAATGTGGCGCTGTTTGTCGGCATGGCCAAAGCGATGCGCCTTGCGTCCGAACGTCAGGCTGATTTTGCCAAACGAACGACCGTGCTGAGGGATCGGATTATGGAGACGATCGAAAGCATTCCGGAATTTGTGCTGAACAGTGGCAAGGGTGGAGCACCTCATATCGTTCATTTTTCATACCCGGGCATGAAAGCGGAAGTTGCTCTGCACACTTTGGAGCAGCTCGGAGTAACCGTGTCTACGCAATCGGCTTGTTCCTCGCGTTCAGCCGAACCGAGCAGAGTGCTGCTGGCCATGGGCCGAGATCAGGCGACGGCTGCCGGAGGATTGCGTATCAGTTTGGGAGACGAACATACAGAAGAAGACGTGGCCGTGCTTGCACAGGCCCTGAAACAGATGGTGGCGCAGCTGCGTCCATTGGAAAGGCGGATGTAATAACCGATGAAATACGATATGCTGCTTCTCCGTTTCGGAGAATTCATGCTGAAGGGGAAGAACCGTTCCCGTTTCGAAAATACGATTATCAATCAGGTGCGCTCGCTGCTTAAGCCCTACCCGGCTGCACAGCTCCGCAAAGAATTCGGCAGATTGTACGTGGATCTGGGGGGCGAGCCTCACACCGAGCTGATTGATGCGCTCAAGAAGGTGTTCGGCGTAGTGTCGATCAGTCCGGTCATTGTGACCTCTTCCGAAAAGGATGAAATTGTGACGGCCGCCGTTGCCTTCATGCATGAACGCTCAGAAGTGTTTAAAGAAGGCACAACGTTTAAAGTGACCTCCCGGCGCGCCTGGAAAGCTTTCCCTCATTCCTCGCATGAGATGAATCACATCGTGGGTTCGCCCGTCCTGCGGGAATTCCCGCAGCTCCGTGTCGACGTGCGCAATCCTGATATCGAGCTTCGCGTGGAGATCCGGGATCAGGGGACCTATATCTTCAACGAAGTAATCCCGGCAGTGGGAGGGTTTCCGCTTGGTTCGAACGGCAAGGGAATGCTGCTGTTATCCGGCGGCATTGACAGTCCGGTCGCTGCCTGGTCCTCTATGAGACGTGGGCTGGAGGTGGAGTGCGTTCACTTCTATAGTTACCCGTTTACAAGCGAGCGGGCCAAAGAAAAAGTCATTGAACTGGCAGCCGCCCTGGCAGGACATGCGGGAAGCATTAAGCTGCATCTGGTGCCTTTCACCAAAATTCAGACCTCATTTACCCAGGTCGGACAGGACAAGTTGATCATTACGTTGATGCGTCGCTCCATGCTGCGCATCGCCACTAAACTGGCAGAGCGCGAAGGAGCGCTTGCGCTGATTACGGGAGACAGCTTGGGACAAGTAGCCAGCCAAACGCTGCCAAGCATGAACGTCATCGGGCGGGCCACCGATTTGCCCCTGCTCAGGCCGCTGGTCATGATGGACAAGGAGGAAATTATCGGTTTATCCAAAAAAATCGGAACGTACGATATTTCCATTTTGCCTTATGAAGATTGCTGCACGTTGTTTGTGCCCAAATCGCCGACGACGAATCCGAATTTGCGAATTGTGGAGCGAATCGAAGAGTCGTTGACGGAGCTTCCGGAATGGGTGGATGAGGCTGTGGCCCAGACGGAAACGTTGGTGCTGCGTGCCGGCGAACCGCTTCCATTCGGTTCTGCGGACACGTCGTCCGATATCAAGGAAGAGTGGTTCTGACCGTTAGGGTAGAGCTGCCCGACGCATCGACATAACGAACGTTATGTTATCCGAGTCGAATGATGTAAAATAAAGCAGCACGAAAAAAAGGACTGATCGACATGATGTCGACCAGTCCTTTTTGCGTCCATTCTACAAATGCTGCCAACGTTCTTTGCAAATGTGTTTTGATGTCAGGAATAGGAATGCTGTCTTTCATCCTCCCGTTTGGGTCCCCTTGACCGTTTGCGGTATCCTGCGAACACAATGGCTGCGATCACAATGATGATGAACAGCACCCTGAGTACGGCGTGCTCCGCAAAGAACGCTTCAAGCCGGCGTTCCTCTGTGATCATGTTGGAAGCCGTATAACCAAGCACGATGGCTCCGAGATAGATGATCCAAGGGAATCGGTTGATCAGCTTGATGAACAGCGTACTGCCCCAAACGACAATGGGCACGCTGATCAGCAAACCCATAATGACGAGCACCAGATGCTGCTGGGCGGCACCGGCTACCGCAATCACGTTGTCCAGACCCATGGCGGCATCGGCGATGATAATGGTTCGGACGGCAGTCCATAAGGAGCTTCCGGCTTTGATGTCGGCATGCTCCTCGCCTTGGTCTGCCAGCAATTTATAAGCGATCCAGATGAGCATTAGTCCGCCGATCAGCAGCAGCCAAGGAATTTGCAGCAGCCATAATACAACAATCGTTGCCAAAATACGTATCAGAAGGGCTCCGCCCGTTCCGTAAAGAATCGCCTTTTTTTGCACGGAAGGATGCAAATTTCGAGCAGCGAGCCCAATGACGATGGCATTATCGCCCGCCAGAATCAGATCGATAAACACAACATTCAACAATGCAAGCCAAAATGCGGGACTAAACAGCTCCATCATCGTCACTCCTTCGATTAATCCATCCCTAAGCTTAAGCTTGTTCAATCGATAAGCATAGCATGGACAACTTTAACATACAAGTTAAGTGGGGGGATGAGAGACGTGGATACATTGTGGATGCTGATGGAAATATTGATGATCAATCTGGTATTAAGCGGAGATAATGCGGTAGTCATAGCCATGGCCAGCAAAGACCTTCCATTGAATCAGCGTAAACAGGCAGTATGGTGGGGCGCGTTCGGCGCTGTCATTCTACGCTGTGCATTGACTTTTGTGGCGGTCATGCTGTTAGGCATTCCTTTCATTCAAGCAGCAGGAGGGCTGCTGCTGTTGTGGATCTCGGTGAAGCTGCTCCTGCAAAATGAAGATGAAGTGGAAGTCAAGGGGGCCTCGACGACATGGAAGGCCATTCAAACGATTCTGGTTGCCGATTTTGTCATGAGCCTGGACAATGTGCTCGCCATCGCGGCGATCTCGGACGGTGATCTGGCGCTTACGGTTATCGGGATCGCGATCAGCATTCCGATCGTAATCTGGGGCAGCGGCCTGATTGTGGGGTTGTTGAAACGATATCCGATATTGGTATTTGCGGGTTCAGGCATTCTGGCCTATACCGCCGGAGAAATGGTGATGAGCGATCCGAAGCTGGGACAGTGGTTACACGGATTGACTGCAGAAGCGCATACGCTGCTGCCGGTCGCCATGGCTTGCCTTGTTATTGCGATTGGAGGAGCTCACCGCTTTGTACGGAAAAATGTATAGTTCCTCATGTCATTCTGCCGTAGAGCAGAATAAAATATATGCTGCCCTGTGTCCTCGGTATATCGTAGGAAAGCCAAGCCGCCCAACACGGGCGGCTTTCTAAATGTATAAAAATCGATTGTAAAAGGGATCCTGATCCATATGGATAAAATTTGAAAAGGCTGAGGAATGAACACAAAAGAGGCCACCATTAGCGACATACGGTATAGTTTTTTGCGCAAACATGGGCTACACTTATAGTAAGCTGCGTGCTTTGGCCACGTATGGAACATCGGCTGCTCTACATTTCTACATGCATCAAACGGGATAAGAGGTGATATTGGTTGAAAAAGCGAAACGAAAAAGCGATCGGTATATTCATTGTTGCTGCAGGTCTCATTATTTTATTAGGGCAGTTGGGGGTTTTTGGATTCATTGGCCGGCATTTCTGGCCGCTGCTCATTTTGTTGCCGGGAATCGCGCTGCATGCCATGTACTACATGCGCCTAGCCCCGGCTTGGTCGCTCGTTCCGGCAGGGACCCTGACGGTATACGGCCTATTGTTTGGAATTACAAATACGTGGGGTGCGGGGTTGATGGGAAGACTGTGGCCCGTCCTGCTGCTCGGCGTTGCGATCGGATTGCTGGAGTATGCGATGGTTGATCGCCGCAGACCGCCGGAAGTGCTCACGGCTGCTTTTATCCTGGGCGGTATATCCATCATATTGCTGGCATTCACTTTGCTGCATTCCGGAATCATCTATGTGCTTGCCGTGCTTCTCATCCTTGGTGGAATATGGTTGCTGCTCGGTCGCGGGAACGGAAGGCAGCGAAAAGGCTGGTAGCCATTCACAGGGATGGCGAAGGCGAAATATCTTGATTTTTACTTATGATCAACTATAATAAAAGGGTTAGGACACGCGTCGGGACATCACCGACGCTTATTTTGTGAGTAACCTGCGAACCTGTGGGAAGTTTAGTAGATAAGATAAAGAATTGAATTTGGAAAGGATATGGATACAAACCATGCATTCAAGAGAACACATTCGCAATATTGCGATTATTGCCCACGTCGACCACGGGAAAACGACGCTTGTCGACAAATTGCTGCAACAGTCCGGTATTTTCCGTGACCATGAAACGTTACAGGAGCGCGCCATGGACTCCAACGACTTGGAGCGCGAACGCGGTATTACGATTTTGGCCAAAAACACAGCCATTACTTATAAAGACTATCTCATCAACATCGTGGACACACCTGGACACGCCGACTTTGGCGGCGAGGTAGAGCGGATCATGAAAATGGTCGATGGCGTACTGCTCGTTGTAGATGCTTACGAAGGCTGCATGCCGCAAACGAAATTCGTTTTGCGCAAAGCGCTGGAGCACAACTTGACGCCGATCGTCATCGTGAACAAAATCGACCGTCCTGCCGCACGTCCGGCGGAAGTCATCGATGAAGTGCTTGACCTGTTCATCGAGCTGGGCGCGAACGACGATCAACTGGAGTTCCCGGTTGTTTATGCTTCGGCATTGAACGGTACATCCAGCATGGAAGATGACCCTGCCAAGCAAGATGACAATATGATGGCGATTTACGATACGATCGTAAGCCACATTCCTTACCCAACGGAGAACGTGGAAGAGCCGCTGCAATTCCTCGTTACACTGATGGATTATAACGAATACCTGGGCCGTATCGCGATCGGCCGCGTGAACCGCGGAGTGATCAAGCAAGGCCAAGCGGTTACCGTCATTATGCGTGACGGCAAGAGCAAATCTGCGCGCATCGAGAAACTGTTCGGCTTCCAAGGCCTCAAACGTGTTGAGATCGAAGAAGCCGGAGCAGGGGATATCGTTGCGATCGCAGGGATCAAGGACATCAATATCGGTGAAACGATCGCAGATCCAAACCAACCTGAAGCGCTGCCGGTTCTGAAAATCGATGAGCCGACCCTGCAAATGACGTTCCTCGTGAACAACAGTCCTTTTGCAGGCCGCGAAGGTAAATGGGTGACTTCCCGTAAACTGCGTGAACGTTTGCTGAAAGAATTGGAAACCGACGTGTCCCTTCGCGTTGAAGATACCGACAGTCCGGATGCATTTGTCGTTTCCGGACGCGGTGAGCTTCACCTGGGGATTCTGATCGAAAACATGCGCCGCGAAGGATATGAGCTTCAAGTATCCAAACCGGAAGTTATCGTCAAAGAAATCGACGGCAAAAAAATGGAGCCGGTTGAACGCCTGTTGATCGACATTCCGGAAGACAGCATGGGTGCCGTTATGGAAAGCCTGGGCTCGCGCAAAGCGGAAATGGTAAACATGGTCAACACGGGCAACGGTCAAGTTCGCCTCGAATTCTTGATTCCTGCACGCGGCCTGATTGGATACCGTACCAACTTCCTGACGCTGACTCGCGGTTATGGCGTAATGAACCATGCGTTCGACAGCTATGCTCCACTGATCGGCGGTCAAGTGGGCGGCCGTCACCAAGGCGTATTGATCTCGACGGAGAATGGTACAACGACGTTCTACGGCATGATCGGCGTCGAAGATCGCGGAACGCTCTTCCTGGAGCCGGGAACCGAGGTTTACGAAGGCATGATCGTCGGTGAGCACACGCGTGACAACGACATCGTGGTTAACATTTGCAAAGAAAAACAATTGACCAACGTCCGTTCCGCAACCAAAGACGATACCGTAAAAATGAAGACGCCAATGATCTTCTCCCTGGAGCAGGCACTTGAATATTTGAACGATGACGAGTATTGTGAAATTACGCCGAAATCTGTTCGTCTGCGCAAAAAGATCTTGAATAAGAGCGAGCGCGAGCGTGCCGAGAAACAACGCAAAATGGCACAAAATAACGCTTAAGCCTGACCAAAATAAAATAATAAGTTAATGTTTGATGGTGGGTTCACAAAGAAGGTGCTTCTTCCTGCAAAAGTAGTGAAGGGAGCGGGATCGATTCTGTAGAAGCAAAGCGTCCGCCTTTATCCCGGATTTTCTCCTTATGTATGTTGATCAAAAAAATCCGGTGATAACGAAGGTCGGAAGAACGACCCGCAACCGGAACGGCCACTTGGCAGGCAGATGCACCGGGTTTTGACTCATCAGCAATGTGTTTAACTTATATCACCCAAGCATGATTTGCGAAAGGAGCTGGCTATGCATGCAAGCATGGTTCGCGTCACACCCGATCGTAGCCTACATCGTCATCTTTGTGCTGATTACTTACGTGTATAACAAGGTGTTTCGGGTTCGTCAGAAATTACCGCTCGTTAAGGAAATCTTTCTGTATATTTTGATGGCGATGGGCACATTCATGCTTCTTGTTTTTCAGATCGACAAGCTGCCGATCATCCAGTGCCTGCTTGTGGCCGTAGGATTGATGCTGCTTGTGCGGATCAGGTATTTTATCGAAGGCCGACAAAAGAAAAAAGCGGAATCCACCGCACGTAATTCATGACATATGCCCGTATATACTTCCGTTTTCCTTCGGGGAAACGGTTGTCTTTTTAAAGGCAAAAAACAGATGTGATAAAGGTGTTGAGGATATGAACTCGAATTCGAACGGGCTTCCTCCGCGAAGGAAGGCAGCCGGAACAACAAGCCCTTCCGGATCGAATAACGGAAAGAAAAAGCCGCCCAAGAAGAAACGGAAACGTACCTTTGCCAAAGTTGTATTGGGCTTGCTTTTCATCTGCATCATTGCAGGCGGAGGGTACTTGTATTGGATCTATAATCAAGTTGCCCACACCGGAATTGACAAACCTGTGCCTTCCGGCATGGAAGCTCAAAGCAAACCGTTGACGATGCTTCTGCTGGGTACCGATAATCGCCCGGAGACCGGAACCTATCTGTCAGACGTGGTGATGGTTGCAGCGATGAATCCGGCTACCAAAACGGCCACCATTGTTTCCCTGCCTCGCGATACACGCATCGTCCTGGATGGATATAAAAGCAACAAACTGAATGCTTATTATCCAAGATTCAAGGCACAGGAAAAAACAAGCGGCAAAAAGGCCGAGGACCAGATGAAGGACATGATGAGCAAATATCTGGATGTCGATATCAATTACGCAACAGTCTTGAATTTCCAGGCATTTCGGGATGGCGTGGATGCGGTCGGCGGCGTGGATGTCACGGTGGACAAAAACATGTGTTACCGCGATACGGCAGATGGAACGGATATTAATCTCGTGGCAGGCCCGCAACATTTGGATGGCAAAAAGGCCCTGGATTTTGTACGTTACCGGAAATCGAATTGCAGCCCGAAAACGGCGGAATCGAATGATTTTGACCGCAATCAACGTCAAAACCAGGTGCTGAATTCCATGCTTGACCAGCTGAAATCGTTAGGTGGCATAACGAAGATTAGCAAAGTGATCGGTGCGATCGATAACAACATGACCACCGACGTGGAATCCGACCAGATGAAAAATCTGATTGCAACCTACTGGAATATTTCCAAAGAAGACGTGCATTACACGCCGGTGACCGGCGAATGGAAAAGCCCTTATGTTTATATCAATGAGACGGAGCTGGCAAATGCCAAACAAGCCTTGAAAGATACCCTTGAAGGCAAGGTGACCGCCGCTTCGAAATCGGAATAGACTGCACGGTAGGGATTGGAAGCTTGATCTATCGTATGTTATAATATCTTTAATCATCAAGCTCCAAAGCACTTGCAACATGCACATCTGCATCATTTGAAGTGGCCTAACGTGATTCTATTAATACGGGTTCTATAGGAATAAATCTACAATGAAATGAACAAAGCATGGCATGATGAGGTTGGGGAGGCTGGTTCGATGTCTGAAGCTGTCACACAATTGACTGAATCCCTTTTGCAGCAATTCAAAAGCGAGACGTTTGTGCTGCTGGCTACCGTTGATGCGGAATCCGGCGGACCCACGTCAAGCGTAATCTCCTGGATTTATGCGGAGAATGCTTCTACGCTTCGTATTGCCCTTGACCATCGTTCCCGTCTGGTGAACAATATCATCCGCAACCCGGCGATTACCGTTACCGTTTTTGGAGAAAGCACGATATACGCCATCAACGGTCGTGCCTCGGTGAGACAAGATCCGCTGCAAGAGGTTCCGTTCAACATGTGCTGTTTCGACATTTCCATCGAAGCGGTACGTAATGCTCTTTTTTATGGAGCCGAATTGGCCTCCGTACCTCAATATGTCAAAATATATGATCAAAGAGCTGCAGAGAAACTCGATCAGCAGGTCTTTGCTGCCATGAAAAAAGCCTAGTGAGAGATCACTGGGCTTTTTGTTGCTTTCTGTCAGAAGAATGCAGTTGCTGCATATGTCTTTCCGTATTGACGTTTTCATTCGGATTTTGGCGTACTTTGACGTCTTTGGGCAATTGGGGGATGATTCGGCCGACGATGTCCGAAAGCTCTGATGCAAAACCGGATACCGGATTGCCTTTGCGGATATGCTCTCCGATTTCTTTGATTCGTTCGGAGACGTCCGCATCTGCGGTTACGATGGAATCGACGCCCTCCGGATCTTTGCGCAATGCTTCGGCCACGGAATATTTAATCGTACCTACCCGTGCCCGATCAAGCTTGCCATCCACATCGATGCCGACAATGGCCGTATTGCCGAAAATGACGCAATTGGCATCACGTACGCCTTCGACCTTCTTGGCCAACGTTTTCAGATGAGTGATGCGTTGTTCATGGGGCATTTTGCCCGTTTGGTTTACGTTTTCGGCCTCACGAACGGTTTGGCCTGACCTTTCATTGGCACGGTGCGTGTTTGCGGATTCCATCCGACGATTTTCAGTATTCAGACTGTGGGTTCCTCCCTGGAGATCTTGCCGAGTTGCTGCATGTTCACGGGTATTCGTGTTTTTCTCCTGCGAAGCACTGCGTGTGGTTGTGCTGCAACCTGTAAGTATAAAGATCAGAAGCAGCGCGCAAATCCAACCTTTCATGAATGTTCATCCTTTCCTGTAGTTTTTCAGAATGGTTGACAATTATTTTGTCCTACACGAATACATTTATGTATGGGAGGATGATTGTCCATGCCGCTGCTGAAAGATCAACCGATCTACGCCTTTAACGACGCCGCTTTGGAGGGGATTGAATGAAAAAGATTTTTGTATTGGATACCAACGTGCTTTTGCATGACCCCAATGCCATATTTGCCTTTGAGGAACATGAGGTCATCATTCCCGCGGTTGTGCTTGAGGAGATTGACTCCAAAAAAAGAAATGCTGACGAAATTGGCCGTAATGCCAGAAACGTGTCCAGGTTGCTGGATGGTTTGCGCGAGTTAGGACACTTGCATAGCGGGGTGCCGCTTGGCAGCGGAGGCAGTCTCAAAGTGGAACTGAATCATCGCAGCTTCGTTAAGGTGCAGGAAATGTTCGGCGAGATATCCAACGATAATCGGATTTTGGCGGTTGCGCTGAATTATCAGATCGAAGAAAACGAAAAGGAGAATGCAGAGACTCAGGTGGTCCTGGTCAGCAAAGACGTGCTTGTTCGCATCAAGGCCGATGTACTCGGACTGGTCACTCAGGATTACTTGTCGGATCGGACAGCGGGGCCGAGCGAGCTTTATTCGGGTTATACAACGCTTAAAGTCCATCCGTCGGTAATCGATGAGTTTTACACATATCGTTTCTTGCCGATTAAGCCGCTGCAATTGCCTTATATGCTATATCCCAACGAGTTTGTGATTCTCAAGGACGAGATGGGAACCAACAAATCGGCGTTGCTTAAAGTGAACGGAGAAGGAACCCGGCTTGAACCACTGTATTTGAGCAATGATAATGTGTGGGGAATTGTGGCCCGAAATGCACAACAGCGCATGGCCCTGGAATTGCTTTTGAACGACGATATTCCTCTGGTAACCATTACCGGCAAGGCGGGAACAGGGAAGACGCTGCTCGCTTTGGCAGCCGGATTGCTCAAGGTGGAGGATGACCATAAATACAAAAAGCTGTTGATTGCTCGTCCCGTTGTTCCCATGGGCAAGGATATCGGTTATTTGCCGGGAGAAAAGGAGGAGAAGCTGCGTCCATGGATGCAGCCGATCTATGATAATTTGGAATTTCTGTTCGATACCAAAAAAGCCGGCGATATCGACAAAATATTGATGGGGCTTGGCAGCATCCAAGTTGAGGCGTTAACGTATATTCGCGGCCGGTCCATTCCCGGACAGTTCATCATTGTGGATGAAGCACAGAACTTGTCGAGGCATGAAGTGAAAACGATCGTATCACGCGTCGGCGAAGGCAGCAAAATCATATTGATGGGGGATCCGGAACAGATTGACCACCCCTATCTTGATTCGGCAAGCAATGGACTGACGTATGTAGTAGAACGGTTCAAACAGGAGGGAATCAGCGGGCACATCATGCTTGAAAAAGGAGAGCGCTCCAAGCTGGCCCAACTCGCTGCTGATCTGCTGTAATCGGATGACATGGAACTATTTCCCGGAAAATGATTGGTCCAAACCGGCTCCTAGAGCCGGTTTTTTGCTGAAAAAAGATCGAATGGATATTGGACAGAACGCGTTATGCTCAAAGTATGGCAAAAAGCCGGAAGGCTGTTTTTTAGCATCAATAGGACAATAGCATCATTTTTTTGTTACAATGAATGTTGCAGGAAAAACTAGGCATTGAGGGGGAGAATATTTAATGAAGCGGAGACATCAAGTGGTTTTGTTCGCCGTACTGCTGCTGTCGCTGACTATTTTGTCCCCGAGCTTTGATTTTCGAGGTACGCCATTGAATCCGGAAAAGAAACAGGAGGAAGATTCTTTTCCAGGGACCTCATCCAGAAACGAGGAGCAGCAAGCACCGGTAGAAATCGTTGTTTCCATGTCTTCAGAGGATTTCAAGCCATTTCAAGAAATCGCCAAGCAGGTTGCGGAATTGCAGCACGTAGAGATTCAGCTCCGAAATGTAGAACCAGATACATATAAACAGGTTTTAAATCAAGAGTTTGCGCTGGGAGAAGGCGGAGACGTCATTTTGATGGACAATGCAGAGGTGCAGCATTATGCCAAACGGGGGAATTTATATCCTCTAAATGGCACGTCTTTGGCCAAATCGGCGGGAGACACCGTTCTGCGCTTCAGGAAGAGTGCCGAGTGGAATGGCTATCAATGGGCAATGCCTTTTGATTTTGATGCATATGTTGTGGCATCCAGACCGTTCCTTATCAACAAAGCAGGACTGGATTCCCCCTTGCTCACCGCGGAGCAATGGAATGCATTTGTAAAAGGAAGGGGGGCATCGAGCCAGGAAAAACTGCTCGGATTGGATGCAAGCGATCCATTTGCGATCAGTGCGTGGCTGAATCAGATCCATCCAAAGCTTGTTCCGACTCGGATGAATCCTGCCAACTGGGCCGAACCCAACAAAGAAGAACGGGAAGCGCTGCAATTATTAAACACGATGCCAAAATATGTTGTAGCTTTCGATGGAAACGAAACTTCAGCAACTGCAGCGAATCCGGATCAGCTTCCGATGGTTGTCACATCATTGGCACAGTGGAAGAAAGGGAGCGAAGCGTCCAAGAAGGGGGGCGGAATCCTGGGAAGCCAGGATTCCAAGGCGTCCGTCACGTTGGCCGGACTTGCCATGGTTCATTCCAGAAGCTTCGTAATTACAGCCGGTTCATCCGTTTCCGAACATGCCAGCAAATGGATTGAAGGCATGACATCCGTTATCATTCAAGCCGAATGGTCCAGCCGTACAGGCCGAATGCCTGCCAGGCAGGAGCAATTGCATGCAGAAATGGAAATGCTCGAAAACCAATTTAAGTTAACGAACGGAGAAACATGGGGCAAGGGAGAAAGCATGCACGAAATCGGCCAATCCCAGCTGCACGATTACAGTACGAGTATGGAACAGCTGTTCCGGGGAAAACTAAAGGCCGAACAGTACGTGAAACGTATTTTGGAAATTCACGCGAACGGGTCAGAATGAGATGGCGAGCTTCACTTCAAGAACACCTTTGCTGGTCGATACATCCGTGGCTTTGACGAAGGATAGAATCTTCTGGGGATAGAAACCAAGATCGAATTCACGTTCCAACATGCGGCGGGTTGTATCGGGCAGTTCGAACTGGTTAAATACCAGTTTGTTCACATGAAATCGGATGGAATTTTGTGGCTCGTTTTCAACCGTGTAATGACCCTCGATGCTTAACTGCAGTTCGTCACGCTGTCCCGCGGCCGTAATCTTGTTCTCGTCAAACTGAAAAGCAAAGTTTTCAAAAATCGGATCTTGTTCGCGCAAAAATGCATTAAGTTCATCCTGCCCGATTCGAATCGTGTACGTCGTTCCTGTCGTGGAGATCCCCCCATTTTGCTCTTGGATGAACTGCGGCAGATTTTGCATGGCCGCTGCGAGCGCCTTGAAGTAACGTTTGACTTCATAAATGCCGATGTTTTCCCAGTAATTCGTCAATTCCTCCATCAGCTTCTGAATGGCCGCAGCATTATCGCTTTTGGCCAACTCGCCATCCACCTCGTTTTGAAGCGCGGCAACGCGTTTCCGCTGGTTCTGCAAACCGGCTTTTAAAACGTTTAATTCGTCGGTGGTTTCGGAAATCCGCAGGGAGGTTTGCAGCATGCTGTCATACCTTTCCTGGTATTTGTCGAGAACCGCCCGATCCCTGCCAATAATGATCTGATAATAATCATATAATACGAATAAATCCTTAAGCGATCTGGCACCCAAGACGGCCATAAGCAGGCTATCGCGTTCCCCCATATAATAGGACCTGACCACTTCCCCGGCCCGATCCTGTTGAATATGTATCTCGTTTTCCTGTTCCCGAAGCTGAACCTGCAGTAGTTGTTGCTCCTGGCCGAGCTGCTGCTGCCGTTCCTCGATCCGTTCAATCTCATGGTCAATCTCGACGATCGAAAGGCTTTTTTGCAGCAGGGCGCGAGTTTCCTCAGGGGAGTAATCTTCTCCATAAACATAGGTCGATGTAAGTTGTATGCATAACAAGGCACAGACCAGGGCAGCAATGGCGGATCGACCCTTCACCAGTTCATTCTCCTCTCTGTGTGAATAGTTTCATCGTACAAGCTTCAAGTCCTGAGAACAATATATGAAACCGAAAGCGGAATTATCCTCAATAAAAGCTGGCTGCTTCGTAGCGATGGTATGGAAATATTCCAAACGTACGTCAACAAACGGCAAAAAAGCAATCCGGCAGCAGCCGGATTGCTTGCATGATGGCGGATTAAAGCGGCAGTCCCATCTGGAATACGGTCCAATAGCTGAAACCGGTGAACGTTACGATCATATATCCCCAGAAGAGCAAGATGTATGTTCTCTCGGTAAATTTCAAATATCCCAAAATGACGAAAAACGCAGTCTGCAGGAAAAACAGCAAAGCCATTTCAACGAGATCTCCAGCAAAGGCCATGAGGCCAATAGTCAGCGTGAAGAAGCCGAGTACCCGAAACATGCGTGCCACGGTTAGTCCTCCTCTCTATGTACGTTCATAGATATACTTCCTCAACATTATACCGTTAAAGGAAATTCGTGTAAACCTAAACGGGGGTAAAAGGGGATTCTTTTCCGTCGGTGACAAGTTATATTTCACCCTGTTTTCATATGTTACGTATGGAGGCTAATAAATGTGGAAATACATTTTAGTATGAAATCAATTCTATGAACTCTATGAGAGGCATATGAATGAGTAAAGCAGCTTTTATGTCTGAATTCACACGACGGGCATCGGCTGGTGAATGGTTATTATGGATGTTGTTAGGAGGGTATATAGCATGACTGCAGTTAGACAGGATGCGTGGAGTACAGAAGATGATTTGATCTTGGCGGAGGTGACATTGCGGCATATTCGCGAAGGCAGTACCCAGCTTGCAGCTTTTGAGGAAGTGGGCGAAAAAATCGGCAGGACTTCTGCCGCTTGCGGATTTCGCTGGAACAGCTGTGTGCGCAAGAAATACGAGTCTGCCATCAGCAATGCCAAGGCGCAGCGCCAGAAACGGAGCTATCTCCGGAAACAGCCTGCCGTGCATGGCCCGCAAGTGGCCGCATTAGCGCCGATGGATACGGAAGAGAATGCGTATCAGACGGATGGAGTATCCGAAGAATCCCTATCGATGGATGCAGTCATTCGTTACTTGAGGCAATGGAAAGGGACGGTCCAGGAAACCAGCCGCCAGTTGAAGATGTTGGAGAAGGAACTGCGCGAAAAAGAAGACGAGTTAATGGAGCTTCGATTGGAGAACGACAGGCTGTCCAAAGAAGTCAGTGAAGTACAGACCGATTATCGTGTGGTGAACGATGATTACAAAGCATTGATCCAGATCATGGATCGTGCGCGCAGGCTTGCTTTTTTGTCCGAAGAAGAAGAAGAAATCAAGACTCGCTTCAAAATGGATGCCAATGGAAATTTGGAGCGGATTGAGTAGTTCGTTAATGATTCTGGACTACTCATTTGAACCAGCCCGTCACATCTCCGTTACAAACGGCGGATCAGACGGGTTTTTTGTTTCGTATTTTTGTTCTATTATAGATAGAAGAAAGGCATGATGAACGAAAAAAGAGGTGTCGCATGATTATTGATATTATCGGGGCTGGGGCACTAGGCCTGCTGTTTGGAACCAAGCTCCAAGCCGTACGGCACCAAGTCCGGTTTTGGACAAGAACGGAAGAGCAGTCGAAGCAGCTGCGCGCTCAAGGAATTCGGGCCCTCGAATCTGGCGGCGCCGTGCATGTGCTTTCACCGGAAAACGTCCAAGCACAGCCGATTTCCGGGCTTCTTGATGAATGGAATCGTGCTCCGGGTGATTGGCTGTTTCTAATGGTCAAGCAGACGGGAATGGATGAAGCGATTCAAAGCATGGACGGTCTACAAACCAAGCCGGTGAACGCAGTTTGTTTTCAGAACGGATTGGGACATATCGAAAAACTGGAAAAGGCGTTTCCTTCTTGGCGAATATTCAGCGCAGTCACGACCGAAGGGGCAAAACGCGATGGCGGGGATGTGCATCGTGCAGGGCATGGCCAAACTTGGATTGGCGAAAGCAAGGATGCCCGTGGAAATCAGTCGGCGAATGTCGGCCGAAGTTCGGCGGCGGATGTAGCCCTGATGCTGTGCCAGGCAGGATTTGACGGGATTGCGTCGAATCAAATCGAGAGGATGGTTCACAGAAAATGGATGATCAATGCGGTCATCAATCCGCTAACGGCATTGTGGAGAATACCGAACGGTGAACTGCTGTCGCGTGAGGAACGCATTGCTGTCATGCGCCAGCTGTATGATGAAGGAATGAACATTCTTGCTGCAGCAGGAATCGAAATGGACCCGGACTGGTGGGAACAGATCCTTTCCGTATGTCGATCGACGGCTTCCAATACCTCTTCGATGCTGGCAGATGTTCAATCCGGGCGCCGCACTGAAATTGAATCGATCAACGGCCAGTTCGTCATGCTTGCCCAGCGTTGCGGTTTGCCGGCTCCGATGCATGAAACGATGTATCGCCTGATTGAAGGCATGTAAACGGAAGGAGTGAGTTGATGGGAATTTTCATCGGATTGAGCGTGCTGCCCTTTTTCCCGTTTATCATTACGTATTTGGCCATGGTTGCATGGAAGAAGAACAAGCGGGCTGCTTTCAAAGTCGCAATGGACGTAACGACTCTATTTTTGATTTTTTCGGTCTCGGCATTATTCAATTTGACATTTGATACGCAATTTGGATTTTATTTGACCCTTCTCCTCATACTAATCGCGCTGGGACTGATCGGAGGAGCCCAAAATAGGCTTAAGGGCAGGGTCGATGGGGTTCGAATGTTCCGGGTCGTTTGGCGCATGGCTTTCGTCGTGATGAGTTTCTCTTATATTCTATTTACTGTATTTGGGCTTTTTAGATATTTCATCAATATCATGTGAGCATACATAACACAAAAACTTCGAAAACGGTGTCGAATTTGTCGAAAAGTGAAAAAAAACATTACTTTCTGAAAAAGTAATGTAGATTTTTTTGACCGGTGGTTGTATAATCTATAAACATAAACCACATCAATTTAGGGGGAAAGTGTTAGATGAAAAGGAAAAGTCTATTAGTCCTTTTGACGCTGATTTTGGCGTTCGGTACCGTACTTGCAGCGTGCGGATCGAAAAATGAAGGCACAAGCAGCAACAACAACACAGGAACTGGTTCTGCAGGCGAAGAAGCCGGTCTTGCAAAAGACCAAGTGCTCAAAATTAACCTGACAGCTGAACCTCCTACGTTGGACCCGGCACAAGCAAAAGACAGCCAAACCAACACGGTTCTGAAATTCTTGTATGAAGGCCTCGTTCGCATTGACGCTGACGGCAAAGAAGCTGCAGGCGTTGCTAAAGACTGGAAGGTTTCTGAAGACGGCCTGAAATATGTGTTTAACTTGGACCCTGAAGCGAAATGGAGCAACGGCGATCCAATCACTGCGGAAGACTTCGTTCGTTCTTGGGAACGCGCTTTGAAACCGGAAACAGCATCTCCTTACGCTTATCAGCTTTACTACATTAAAGGTGCGGAAGGCTTCAACCGCAGCACTGATGAGTCGTTCAAAGGCGAAAAAATCACTGATTTCTCCCAAGTTGGTGTGAAAGCTACCGATGAGCATACACTGGAAGTAACTTTGGAAAACCCAACGCCTTACTTCTTGGGTTTGACAGCATTCTATACGTACTACCCAGTACACAAGTCTGCTGATACAAACGACAAGTTCTTTACGGATTACAAAAACATGATCGTTAACGGACCGTTCACAATGGATTCTTTCCTTAAAGGTCAAAAAATCGTTGTGAAGAAAAACGAATCTTACCATGCTGCAAGCGAAATCAAACTGTCTGAAATCAACATGTCCCTGACTAGCAGCAGCGCATCCGAACTGCAAGCTTACAAATCCGGTCAATTGGATTACACGGGTGCACCTAACGGTGAAGTTCCTACGGATCAAATCCCGTCTGTAAAAGCTGAATTGCCGGACGAGTTCAAAGCTACAGGTATTGCAAGTACGTATTACTATTTGTTTAACGTAAATGAAGCACCTTTCAACAACAAAAAAATCCGTCAAGCTTTCGCGATGTCGATCAACCGTCAACTGATCGTTGACAAAGTAACGCAAGGCGGACAAATTCCGGCATTCGGTTTCGTTCCTCCAGGTATCCGCGGTGAAAACGGCGAATTCCGTGACGAACACAAAGACGACTACTTCAAAGAAGACGTAGAACAAGCTAAAAAATTGCTTGAAGAAGGTATGAAAGAAGAAGGCTACACAACTTTGCCGCAAGTTACTTTGATCTACAACACAAGTGACGGTCATGCGAAAATTGCTCTGGCGATCGCTGATATGTGGAAACAAAATCTTGGCGTTGACGTGAAAACGGAAAACCAAGAGTGGGGCGTATTCCTTGAGAACCGCCAAAACCAAAACTTCCAAATCGCTCGTGCGGGATGGTCTGCGGACTATAACGATCCGTACAACTTCTTGGAAATGTGGACAACTGGCAACACAAACAATGATCCTAAATACAGCAACGAACAGTTCGACAAAGACGTTAAAGCAACTGTGAAAGAAACTGATCCTGCTAAGCGTATGGCTGCATTTGCTGACGCTGAAAAAGTCCTGGTTCAGGACGACATGGCGGTCCTGCCAATCTACTATTACACTAACGTATCTTTGACTAAGCCTTACCTGAAAGGCGTACAACTTGATTTTAGTGGAGCGATCGACTTCACTCGCGCATATTTGGAAGCGAAGTAAAGTTGTTCTGAAGTCTATATGAATGCTTCGGGATATATATGTGGTTTTCCATATATATCCCGATTTTTTTGTATGTGAGCCGATTTTCCTTATAATTCTTGAAATTTCCGATAACTGGATTGGACAAGACGCATTGTCTAATTCTACAATCGATTTGTATACAAAATATTGTTTTTGGAGGTGTGCAAGGGTTGGTTAAGTATGTTTTGAAAAAACTGCTATTCGTGCTGCTATCGCTTTTCATACTGGCATCGGCAACATTCTTCTTGATGAAAGCCATTCCGGGAGACCCTTTTACCTCCGAGAAAAAGGTGTCTCCTGAAATCCGGGCATTGCTCGAGCAGAAATACGGATTGGACAAATCCCTGTTTGAGCAGTATTTGAAGTACATGGGCGGGATCGTGCAAGGTGATTTCGGCGTTTCCATGAAATACCTGAATCAGGACGTTTCCGATATGATCGTTCAAACGTTTTCGGCTTCGTTGCGTCTCGGCATCTTTGCGATCATCATTTCGATCGTCGTGGGGGTACTGCTAGGTTTGTTGGCGGCAGTCTACCACCGCAAGCTGATCGACGATATTACGATGGTACTTGCCGTCATCGGGATCGCCGTGCCGAGCTTTTTGCTGGCGTCGCTGATCCAGTACGTGTTTGCCTACAAGTTGGGATGGTTCAACGTCATGGGCTTCGATGGCCCGCTTGACTACGTTCTCCCGGTAGCCGCGCTTTCGGCATCCCCGATCGCGTTCATTGCCCGTTTGACCCGTTCTAGCATGTTGGAAGTATTGCATGCGGATTATATCAAAACAGCGAAAGCCAAAGGTTTGAAATGGCCTGCTATCATGTTCAGACACGTTGTGCGTAACGGCATTTTGCCGGTCGTAACTTATGTGGGTCCAATGACTGCAAACATCATCACCGGTTCGGTCGTTATCGAGCAAATCTTTAACATCGGCGGTATTGGTAAAGTGTTTGTCGAAAGTATTACAAACCGTGACTATACGATGATTATGGGGATCACGATCTTTTACGGCGTTCTGTTGATGCTCGCTCGTTTCTTGACAGATATCGCCTATGTACTGGTTGATCCTAGAATTAAGCTGGAAAGCAAGAAGGGGGCATAACGTTGTCTGGCTCAAATAATAAAAATGCACAAACGGCGAATGCTGCCCCGGCGGTAAAATCGCAGGAAAGCGTATCGCTGTGGAAAGACGCGATGTACAGGCTGGCAAGCAACAAAGTTGCGATGATCAGCTTGGGCGTTCTCATCCTTGTTGTTCTTTTTTCGATCATTGGTCCAACTTCGATCTTTACAAGCTACAACTATTACTCCAATGATTTGTTGAACGCCAATATGGCGCCAAGCGCAGAGCATTGGTTCGGCACGGACGAACTCGGCCGTGATATTTGGGTAAGAACTTGGGTCGGTGCACGGGTATCCCTGACGGTCGGCCTGGCGGCTGCCTTGATTGACCTTGTGATCGGGGTCATTTATGGTGCGATCATGGGTTTTTACGGCGGACGCGTAGACGGAATCATGAACAAGTTCTCCGAAATTTTGTACTCTCTTCCTTATATGTTGGTTGTTATCCTGCTGCTGGTCGTTCTGGAGCCAAGCTTGACAACCATTATTATCGCATTGACGATTACCGGCTGGATTAGCATGTCCTGGATCGTTCGCGGGGAGATCATGCAGCTGAAAAACAGAGATTTTATTCTCGCCGCACGCTCGATGGGTGCAAGCACGGGACGCCAGTTGTTCCGTCATTTGCTGCCTAATGCGGTTGGCCCGATTATCGTTACATTGACATTGTCTATCCCGAATGCGATCTTTGCGGAAGCGTTCCTGAGCTTCCTTGGTCTGGGTGTATCCGCTCCGAGATCTTCCCTGGGATCGATGATCAATGACGCTCTTACAGGCTGGACGCTGTATCCTTGGCGGATGTGGTTCCCTGCCGGCCTGATGGTATTGACGATGCTTGCTTTCAACTTGCTCGGCGACGGACTCCGGGATGCGCTGGATCCGAAATTACGTAAATAGAAATAGGAGGTGGGATTATGGAGACGATTTTAACAGTCAAAGATCTGAGCGTTTCGTTTAAAACGCGCTCGGGGGTATTTGATGCCGTAAAAAATGTTAGTTTCGAATTAGGCAAAGGAGAAACGCTGGGAATCGTTGGTGAGTCCGGTAGTGGTAAAAGCGTTACCGCTCAGACCATCATGAAGCTGATCCCCTCCCCGCCTTCCATCGTTAAAAATGGAGAGATCGTTTTTCAAGGTCAGAGCCTATTGAATAAAACGGATAAAGAAATGGAAGCGATTCGCGGTAAAGATATCGGTATGATTTTCCAAGATCCGATGACATCGCTCAACCCAACGATCAAAGTCGGTAAACAAATTACCGAGGTGCTTCGCAAGCATCAGAACATGTCCAAAAAGGAAGCGGAAGCCCGCGCCCTGGAAATGCTCAAGCTTGTCGGCATCAAAAACCCGGAAATCCGGATGGGGCACTATCCGCACCAATTTTCAGGTGGTATGCGTCAGCGTGTAATGATCGCCATTGCCTTGGCTTGCCGCCCATCATTGCTGATCGCGGACGAACCAACTACAGCGCTTGACGTAACGATCCAGGCTCAAATTCTGGATGTTATGAAAGACATGCAGCAAAAGCTCGGCACTTCCATCATGCTGATTACGCATGACCTTGGCGTCGTAGCAGGTATGTGTGACCGTGTCGTGGTCATGAAAGAAGGCGAGGTTGTCGAAACAGGTACAACCGATGAAATTTTCAGCAATCCTCAGCATCCATACACGATTAAATTGCTGAACGCTCTGCCGCGTTTGGATGAGCCTAAAAAGGAAAAACCGACTCCGGTAGGCATTGTTAAAGGGGAAAATAAACCTCTCGTGCAGGTTAAAAACCTCAAACAATACTTCAATCTGGGCAAAGGCAACATCCTGAAAGCCGTTAATGATGTGAGCTTTGACATTTTCGAAGGGGAAACGCTGGGCGTTGTAGGCGAGTCGGGTTGCGGTAAATCGACAACCGGCCGTACGATTCTGCGTTTGTACGAACCATCGGGCGGAAACGTAAACTTCAACGGAACGGATATTTATAAGCTGTCTCCCCGCAAGATGAAAGAAATGCGCAAAGACATGCAAATGATCTTCCAAGATCCATATGCATCGTTGAACCCGCGTTTCAATGTCATGGATATTATCGGTGAATCTTTGGATATCCACGGTTTGGCTTCCAGCCGAGCAGAACGGAAAAAACGGGTAGAGGAGCTGCTTGACCTGGTCGGGTTGAATCCAAGCCATGCGCTGCGTTACCCGCACGAATTCTCGGGTGGTCAAAGACAACGGATCGGGATTGCACGCGCCTTGGCCGTTGACCCTAAATTCATTATCTGTGACGAGCCGTTGTCGGCGTTGGACGTTTCGATTCAGGCTCAGGTCGTCAAATTGCTGGAAGAACTTCAGCAGCGTCTTGGCCTGACTTACCTGTTCATTGCGCATGATCTTTCCATGGTTAAACATATCAGTGACCGAGTTGCGGTAATGTACATGGGGAAAGTGGTGGAACTGGCAGAAAGCGAAGAGCTTTACTCCAATCCGGTGCACCCTTACACCAAAACGCTGCTGTCGGCGATTCCGGTTCCGGATCCCGAGGTGGAACGCAGCAAACGCCGCATTTTGCTTCCGGACGAACAATCCGGACCGATTCAGAATGCTTCGGGCGGTCCTGTAAACGATCCTTACAATCTGCAAAATGCCCAATTGATCGAAGTATCCAAAGGGCACTGGGTAGCAGAACCGTACGTATAATATGTCATCAAGCCAGATGCCATTATCGATTTAATCAAACCGCCGAGCGATCGGCGGTTTTTTGTTTTCAATTGTTATCATAGTTAAAGCTGGAATTTAAGGGAACAAGGCATACTTTCTTTTGACGTAGAGGCCTACTATTGAGTACAATCAAGAAAGGCTCTTTGAAGCAGAATAGGAGGCAGACCTCATGAAAGGAATACCCGAGGCGCTCCGCAGCGGATCACGGCTGGCTGAAGATTATATTTGTTCGCGTGATGCTGTGAGAGCCCTTTATGAATATGACGTTCACTTTGATTCCAATCTCTCGGCGCGTGCCCAATGGCTGGATGAAACCGAACACGCGCGAGTGCATCGTCAGAATCTGGTGGAATACTTGAGTATATATAATCGGCGTTTGAACGATCACCCGGAAGTTCGTCAATCGCTGGAACGATTGAGCCAGCAAGGTGCGCTGGTTGTGACGGGCGGACAGCAGAGCGGTCTTTTTACAGGTCCGTTGTTCGTTATTTACAAGGCTGCCAGTGTGATTGCGGCTGCACGCGAAGCCGAAGCCAAGCTCGGGCGTCCTGTCGTGCCTGTTTTCTGGATTGCTGGTGAAGACCATGACTGGGACGAGGTGAATCACACGTTCTTGCCCGACCGCAATGGGAACATCGTCAAAGTAAAGCTGCACGGGCGATTTAGCGGACGGGATTCGGTGAGCAGCGTTCATGTGGATGCAGACCAATGGAAGAATGCCATCGAGCAGGTGGAACAGCTCTTGCCTGATACAGTACATAAACCGGGACTGGTTAAACTGCTTAGGGACATTCACGAATCCAGCTCCAATCTCAGCGATGCGTTTGCCAGAATGTTGTCCGCCCTGTTCGGAGGAAGCGGGCTTGTTCTTATGGATGCGGCAGAGCAGGGACTGCGGGCGTTGGAACAACCGGTGTTTGCGAACATGATTCGCAAGAACGATGTGCTGCGACACGCTTATTTGCAAGGAGCTTCCCAGGTTGTGGGGGCTGGCTATGACATGCCGGCAGAAGTTGCCGAAGACGGGGCCAATTTGTTCTACATCCATCAGGGCGCACGCCTGTTGTTAACTTACAAGGATGGCTTATTCGGCGATCGGAAGGGACTGGTGTCCTTCACGGAAGATCGGCTGCTTCAGGAGCTCGCCGAACATCCCGAACGTTTCAGCAACAACGTGCTGACAAGGCCGTTAATGCAAGACTCTGTGCTGCCGGTTCTGGCCGTTATTTTGGGACATGGAGAGATCGCATATTGGGGATTGACCCGTGAAGCCTTCAGACAGTTTGGTTTGCAAATGCCCATTCTGTTGCCGCGTCTTTCTTTTACCATTTTGGAAGACATCCACCACAAACATATGCAGCAATACGGTCTTTCGTTTCAGGATGTTCAGTATCGTCTTGAAGAGCGCAAGCAGCAATGGCTGGACGGCCAGGAAACGTTGGCTGTGGAGGAAGAGTTTGCAAAAGCACAACAGGCTATAGAAACCGTGTATCGGCCCTTGCTGGACCGATTGGCGGAAATCCAAGCCGGACTTGGACGAATCGGCGAAACCAATTTGCGCAAGATTGGAGAACAGGTCCAATATATGCAGCAGCAGACGCATCGGGCCATTGCGGAGAAACATGAGGCGGGGCTGCGTCACTGGAATGGTATCCAGGCTTCCCTTTTCCCAACGAACAAACCGCAGGAGAGGGTCCATAATGTTCTATTTTACTTGAACCAGTATGGTACAGAGTGGATCGAGCGTTTGATTGGAAGCCAATCCGAATTCACCGGGCAGCACCAGGTCATCCGGTTGTAATCGAAAGCTCGAAAAGATATAGAAGCAATCACATGTTTAGGAGGATGAAGGTATGACTACACCTGCTTTGCAGAACAGCATTGTTGCTGATATGGCGCTTGCGCCGGAAGGTCATCTTAAAATCGATTGGGTAGAAGCGCACATGCCGGTGTTGAATCGCATTCGCCGTCAGTTTGAACAGGATCTTCCTTTCAAGGGACTTAAGGTATCCATCTGTCTTCACCTTGAAGCCAAAACGGCGTATTTGGCCAAGGTCATTCAAGCGGGGGGAGCGGAAGTCACCATCACCCACAGCAATCCGCTGTCGACACAGGATGATGTGTGCGCCGCACTCGTTGAGGACGGAGTGACCGTTTATGCAAAGCACAATCCGGGCGCGGAGGAATTCAAAGCACTGCAGATTCGTGCGCTTGAAGCCAAGCCGGACCTGATTATCGACGATGGCGGCGATTTTGCTACCATTCTCGCATCCGAACGGCCAGACCTGGCCGCAACGATTCGCGGCGGGGCAGAGGAAACGACAACGGGCATTATTCGCCTGAAAGCGTTGGCGAAAGAAGGCGAACTGAAATTTCCGATGGTTGCGGTGAATGACGCCTATTGCAAATACTTGTTCGATAACCGGTACGGTACGGGACAGTCTGCATTTGACGGAATCATCCGTACGACCAACCTGGTTGTTGCGGGAAAAACGGTCGTTGTTGCGGGGTATGGCTGGTGCGGCAAAGGCGTGGCCATGCGTGCCAAAGGACTGGGCGCGAACGTCATCGTCACCGAGATTGATCCCATCAAGGCCGTGGAAGCGCATATGGACGGGTTCCGGGTCATGCCTATGCTGGAAGCTGCCAAGCTTGGCGATTTCTTCATCGCGGTAACGGGCAACAAAGACGTTATTACAGGCGAGCATTACGATGTCATGAAAGACGGAGCCATTCTTAGCAACGCAGGCCACTTTGACGTGGAAGTAAACAAGCCAGAGCTTGCCAAGCGATCGGATTCGATTCGTACCGTGCGCCGCAACATCGAGGAGTACCGCTTCAAGGATGGACGCAAAATGTACCTTCTGGCGGAAGGACGCCTTGTCAACCTGGGCGCGGCGGACGGACACCCGGCCGAAATCATGGACACAACGTTTGCGCTTCAAGCTCTTGGCCTGCGCTATGTAAGTGAGAATTATGCGGATTTGGGCAAAAACGTGGTTAACGTGCCTTATGAAATTGACCGCCAAGTCGCCAGCTACAAGCTGGAGAGCCTTGACATCGCGATCGACGCCTTGTCGCCGGAGCAAGAGAAGTATTTGGACAGCTGGAAGTTCTGATTCCGGGTCGGGATATCGATCATGGCGCGAGACACCAGAAATTACTTGCAGAACATCTGGTTCGAAAGGTATAAAATGATGTAGATGTGGCATGTACGGCATCGTACAGTCACTGCCAGGGAAACGCCTTTGGTCCTGAGTACGGGATCAAGGGCGTTTTTTATGTTTTTTTTCATGATTACGAATATTTGGGGAAATCAAGATAGGAAAGAAGGGTTTTGATTTTTTTTTGCGAATCTATTATGCTTAGGTGGTGGAAAGTGGGGCAAAGTGGGGAGAATGGGTGAGGAGTGAGTGGGCCAATGTTTATGGGGGAATTCCAACATAGCATTGATGACAAGGGCCGGATCATTATCCCGGCCAAATTCCGCGAATCCTTAGGGCCTTCTTTCGTTGTCACACGTGGGTTAGACCAGTGTCTTTTCGTGTATCCCATGGATGAATGGGGAATCATGGAACAGAAGCTCAAGGCACTGCCTTTGATGAAATCCGATGCGCGCGCGTTTACCCGGTTTTTTTTCTCGGGGGCTACCGAATGCGAATTGGACAAACAGGGCAGGGTAAATTTGCCTGGCAACCTCAGGGAGTATGCCAAGCTGGACAAGGACTGCGTGGTTCTGGGCGTGTCAAACCGGGTGGAGATTTGGAGCAAAGGCATATGGGAGAACTATTTCAATCAATCCGAAGAAGCATTCAACGACATCGCCGAGAAGCTGGTCGATTTTAATTTTGATTTATGAAGCAGGAGGGGTGCAGGTTGTTTCACCACATTACCGTACTCAAAGAAGAAGCAACAGAAGGATTAAACATCAAGCAGGACGGGATATACGTGGACTGCACTTTAGGCGGTGCCGGGCATAGTTCCGTGATTGCATCCAAGCTGGGTCCAGAAGGGCGACTCATAGCGCTCGACCAGGACGACTGGGCATTGGACAATGCGCGCGAGAAACTGGCCGTATACGGAGAGCGGGTGACGCTCGTCAAAACCAATTTCCGTGATCTGGAGCAGGTACTGAAAGATTTGAACGTACCCATGAAAGACGGCGTACCGCAAGTGGACGGCATTTTGTACGATTTGGGGGTATCTTCCCCGCAGTTTGATGAGGGAGAGCGCGGGTTCAGCTATAACCACGATGCTCCGCTCGATATGCGCATGGACCAAGATGCGTATCTGACGGCCAAAGAGATCATCAATGAATGGCCCGAAGAGGAGATTGCCCGGATTTTGTACACCTATGGCGAGGAAAAGTTCTCAAGACGGATCGCCAGGGTTATCGTGGAGAAGCGAAGTCAGTCTCCGATCGAAACGACGGGCGAGCTCGTCGAATTGATCAAAGAAGGAATTCCCGCCGCGGCTCGCCGCACAGGCGGCCATCCGGCCAAACGCAGTTTTCAGGCATTGCGGATTGCCGTCAATGATGAGCTGGGAGCCTTCGAGGAAGCGTTGCACCAGGCTGTTCGCTGTCTGGCGCCTGGCGGACGTGTATCTGTCATCACCTTCCATTCGCTTGAAGATCGGATATGCAAACAAATTTTCAGCAGTTATTTGGAGAAATGCACATGCCCTCCGGATTTCCCGTTGTGCGTGTGCGGCGGCCAAGGCGTACTTCGTTTGGTCAACCGCAAACCTCTGGTTCCAACGGAAGCGGAACTGGCCGATAATCCACGTGCTCGTTCAGCCAAGCTGCGCGTAGCCGAGAAATTGTAAACCAATAGCGAAGGAGGAGCTTCAGCATGGCATATACACGTGGCAATCTGGCAGTGAAGGAGAAGGCGTCCGAACAGCGCGTGTCACAGCAGCGCTACAAGGAAACGACCAAAGTGGTGACGCGCCGTTCAAGCATCCCCGGTCGAGAGAAGCTTTTGTACATGGCGACCCTGCTCGTCTGCATCATTGTAGGCGGTGCTTTGATGTGGCGATATGCGCACATTTACGATTTGAACAGACAAGCGCAAACAGCTGCTTCGGAAATCAAAAAAAATGAAAAAACGATCGCCGATCTGGAGGTCGAAAAAGAGAGACTTAACAATCTGGTCATCGAAAATGCGCGCAAACTCGGCTATGTCGAAGCTACCGACAAAGACGTTATTTACGTGCCTCGTTCAACGAGCAGGGCGAGTGACACGGATGCAGGCAAGTCGTCGGATTCCGCAGAGTAAATAAAGAGGTGTGCCGATGATTAAAAAAATTAAAATGCGAACGCTGCTTATAGGGGGATGTATAACCCTCTTTTTTCTTGTACTGATCATTCGAATTTTTTTCATTCAAGTGGTGAACGGTGATACATGGCAGGCTGAAGCCTCTTCGCTGATCGACCGGGAGAAGACCATAAAGGCATCCCGCGGCACGATTATGGACCGGAATGGCAACGTTCTGGCCACCGATGCGCCTGCCTATATCGTTTCCGTCAATCCCAAATTGATCAATAAACTCGGGATCGAAGATGTGGTAACGACCGAGCTGTCCAAAATTTTGGGCAAAAAAGAAAGTGAAATGCGCACTTTGGTGACCGCGAAAAAGCCGAACAGCGACGAGTTTTACGAGCAGCGTGAAGTGCGGAGCGAAGGGTTCAAGATCGGCCCCGAACTTGCGGCCAAAGTGAATGATTTGCGGAAACAGCTGCAGGAGAACTACAAAGCAGAGAATGCAATCGTCATGGCGCAGGTATCCAAGCGATACTACCCCGAGGAAAATCTGGCTTCCCATTTGCTTGGTTATATGAACCTGGAAGGGAAAGCGGTCAACGGGCTTGAAGTCTCTTACGATGACAAGCTTACCGGTACCGACGGGTATTTGCATTATCAGAAGGACGCAAAGGGCGTGCAGCTTCCCAATTCGAAGGAGAACTACCAGCCTCCGCAAAACGGGCACAACCTGAAACTGACCATTGACGATACGATCCAATTTTACATTCAGGATGCGATGAAAGAGGCCGTGGCAAAGTATAACCCGCTCAGCATGACTGTTATTGCAGCCGATCCGAACACGATGGAAATACTGGGCATGGCCAACTGGCCGGATTTTAATCCGAATACGTATTGGAATGCCTCGGATCAAAGAAACTTTGTTAATCACGCCGTCCAGTCGATTTACGAGCCGGGTTCTACGTTCAAAATTGTCACGCTTGCGGGCGCCGTGGAAGAAAAACTGTTCGATCCCAATGCGACCTTTGAGTCCAAACGGATCGTCATCGGCGGATATCCCATCAGTGACAATGGGCACGCTTATGGGCGCATTTCATACCTGGAAGGGGTCAAACGTTCAAGTAACGTCGCTTTCGTCAATCTGGGTTACAGCATGCTCGGCGGCGATCGGTTGCGGAAATACATTGATAATTTCGGTTTTGGCGTCAAAACAGGCATCGACCTGCCCAATGAGTCGGCATCACCGATCAAACCGCTCGTGTACAAATCGGAAATCGCGGCCGCGGCGTATGGACACGGCCTCGTGCAAGTAACGCCAATCCAGCAAGTGGCCGCCATCTCGGCTATAGCCAATGGAGGAAAGCTGCTGGAGCCACATTTGGTCAAAGAGATCATTAATCCGAATGACGGCACTTCCGAAGTGATCAAACCGAAGGAAGTCCGCCAAGTTATTTCAGCGGAGTCTTCCAAACTGGTGAGCGGTTATTTGGAACAGGTTGTAGCAGACCAGATTATCGGAACCGGACGAAACGCCTACATTGAAGGGTACCGTGTCGCAGGCAAGACGGGTACGGCCAGAAAAGTCATCAATGGGCAGTATAGCAAATCCAAAGATGTCGTATCGTTTATCGGATTTGCGCCTGTCAATAATCCGAAAATCGCCGTATTAGTCGTTATCGACCAGCCTGAAGGGACCAATATCGGCGGCGGTGCCGCTGCAGCACCTGTTTTCAAAAAAATCGTGAGCCAAACTTTGCAGTATATGGGTGTACCGAAAGATACGGCGAAAACGAAATCGAAAACCGACGCTCCTGTCGTTCAAGCCAAAGCCCCTGATCTGACAGGAAAAGCGGCGAAACAAGCCAGAACGACACTGCTCAATTCGGGCATCGCCTATGTAACGCTGGGCCAAGGAGAGAACGTGATTCGACAGTACCCCGCTGCGGGCGCCTCGATGAATCCGGGACAGCGTGTCTATCTGCTTACCGAAGAGAGCAGCAAAATGAAAGTACCTGATCTGACGGGAGAATCGCTCAGAGACGCCATGGAAGTGCTGTCGCTCATGAAGGTGGGCGTTACGGTCAAAGGCGAAGGGTATGTCGTTGAACAGAAAGAGCAAGTGGCAGGAGAACAGCGAACGGTGCAGCTCACGCTGCAATCGGCCAAAGCAGCAGTCACCGGGATCGAGGACGAAGCACCGGAATCTTCGGGTACGCCAACATCGTCCGAAAACGACGACGCGAGCAATTCGGAGCAGGCGGACCAAGAGAAGGAAACGCAGACGCAAACGACGGATTCGTCTCAAACCGAGAATGGAGATGCAGCGTCCGATTCGCAGTCCACAGATACCTCGCTGCCATAACGATATGGACAGCCCGTTCTAACCCCCGGTTGTCCCGAATATTCATGAATGGAACGCAGATCATGATTTTGGGACGACTGGGGGGAACTTCTATTGAAAGGCACAAGCATTCAGCTGCGGCGCAGGTTGCTGTGGGCATTGCTCATTTTGGTAGTGTTGTTTTCGGCCTTGGTAATCAGGCTTGCATATGTACAATTGGGACAAGGGCCGGAACTCGCGGAAAAGGCGGAAGAGTCATGGCGGCGCAACATCCCGTACACGGCCAAACGAGGGGAAATTCTGGACCGGAATGGTACTGCGCTTGCATACAATGTCACCACGCCGACGATTATGGCCATCCCTGTGCAAGTCAAGGAACCCGAGACAACGGCCAAGGCGCTGGCCCCTTTGCTGGGCATGACGGAAGAAAAGGTGCTGGCAACTATCACGAAGAGAGATATGATCGTACGACTACAGCCCGGCGGCCGCAAAATTACGATGGAGAAAGCACAACGCATCCGTGATTTGAAGCTTCCGGGCATCGTCGTTGCGGAGGATAACAAACGCTTTTACCCATATGACGATTTGGCGGCGCATATTCTTGGCTTTACCGGGATTGATAATCAGGGATTGACCGGGGTCGAGAAGAAGTATGATGACAAACTCAATGGGCTGAACGGGAGCGTTTCCTACTTGTCCGATGCGGCCGGCAGGCTGATGCCGGGTTCATCCGAGAAGTATGTGGAGCCCAAGGACGGATTGGACCTGAAACTGACGATTGATCACTCGATTCAATCCATCATGGAGCGCGAATTGGACCAGGCGATGGTTAAATTCCAGGCCAATTCGGCGCTGGCCATCGCGATGAATCCAAAAACGGGCGAGGTGCTTGCGATGGCGAGCCGTCCGGGTTACGAGCCGGCTAACTATCAGCAATATGCATCCGAGATCTACAATCGCAATCTTCCGATCTGGATGACTTACGAGCCGGGATCGACCTTCAAGATTATTACACTCGCGGCAGCGTTGGAAGAGAAAAAGGTCAATTTGCAGCAGGACCAATTCTATGATCCAGGTTATGTCGAGGTCGGCGGAGCCCGGCTTCGCTGCTGGAAAAAGGGTGGCCACGGAAGCCAGACATTCCTTCAAGTCGTCGAAAACTCCTGCAACCCGGGTTTTGTGGCCCTTGGCCAGAAGCTTGGGAAAGAATCCTTGTTCTCGTACATCAAAAATTTCGGGTTCGGCAGCAAAACCGGCATCGATCTCAGCGGGGAAGAAAACGGAATTTTGTTCAAGCTATCGCGGGTAGGCCCTGTCGAATTGGCCACGACGGCGTTTGGCCAAGGCGTCTCGGTAACGCCGATCCAGCAAGTGGCCGCCGTGTCGGCCGCCATCAATGGCGGCAAGTTATACAAGCCTTATGTGACCAAAGCGTGGGTTCATCCGGATACAGGCGAAGTCATCGAGGAATCGAAACCCCAACTGGTGCGGCAGGTGATTTCGGAGAGCACGTCGAAGCAGGTGCGCGAAGCGCTGGAGAGCGTGGTTGCCAAGGGCACGGGAAGACCGGCGTTCATTGACGGTTACCGGGTCGGCGGCAAAACGGGAACGGCCCAAAAGGTCGTAAACGGACGTTATTCAACAAGCGAGCATATCGTATCCTTTATCGGATTCGCCCCTGCCGACGATCCTCAAATCGTTGTTTACACGGCGGTGGACAATCCCAAAGGCATTCAGTTCGGGGGCGTGGTTGCTGCGCCGATCGTGCAGAACATTCTGGAGGACGCGCTGCATTACATGAACGTCGCTCCTCGCAAGGACCAGGTGGCAAAGGAATACAAGTACGGAGAAACGAAAATCGTTACCGTACCCGATCTGACGGGGGCAACGGCGGAGGATCTTTACGAGGATTTGAACATGAACTTTATGCTGGCGAAGTCCGGCAGCGGAAAGTATGTCATTAATCAGGCGCCGAAGCCCGGGTCCCGGGTAGAGCAAGGTTCAACGATCCGGATTTACATGAGCGATGTGTTGAAGGATGCACATCAGCATGCCGAGGAGGAGGGAGGCACGTCGTAACGCGTGCTCCTTCTCCTCAACCGCAACAAAATTCGCCGAACTGCGTTTCATTAAATGGCCTTATTGACGATATTAGTATAATAAAGACATCATGTTAGAGCAGATTAATTTGGAGAAGTGAGGTTATTCATGTGCTTTTAAACCAATTTGCAGCAAAACTGAAAACCGCTCGCCTCATCGGCGAGCCTCATACAGAATGTCAAAACCTGCAGACAGATTCCCGTCAGGTCAAGCCGGGCGATCTGTTTATCTGTCTGCCGGGACATACGGTCGACGGTCATGATTATGCGGAAAAAGCCGTGAACGCGGGTGCGGTCGCACTTGTCGTGGAACGCGAGCTGAATCTGCCGGTTCCGCAGCTGCTCGTCAAGGACAGCCGTTTCGCCATGGCCGTGCTGGCCGATTTCTTTTTCGGGTCCCCAAGCCGCAAGATGAACATGATCGGGGTAACCGGAACGAACGGCAAAACGACGACCACTTATCTGATCGAAAAGATCATGAGCGATTACGGACAAAAGACAGGACTGATCGGCACCATCCAGATGCGTTATGACGGTCGCACATACCCGATGTCCGGCACTACGCCGGAAGCGCTGGATCTGCAGCGCAGCCTGCATGACATGGTGCAGACGGGGACGACCTGCTGCGTGATGGAAGTGTCTTCTCATGCACTGGAACAAGGCCGCGTAAAAGGAACCGACTTCCGCACGGCCGTATTCACCAACCTGACGCAGGATCATCTGGACTACCACCACTCCATGGAAGAGTACCGTTCCGCCAAAGGACTGTTCTTTGCCCGCCTGGGCAACGAATTCAGCGCGGATGATTCCCGCCGCAAATACGCGGTCATCAATGCGGACGACGCCGCTGCGGACTATTTCAAATCGGTAACGGCGGCCGAAGTCATTACATATGGCATGGGAGAGGACGCGGACGTCCGAGCCTCCGAGATCAAAATAACGGCGCAAGGCACGTCGTTCCATGTGGACACCTTTGCGGGCAGCACGGATATCCGTTTGCGCATGGTGGGCAAATTCAACGTTTACAACGCCATGGCGGCCATAGCTGCAGCGCTTGTGGAGAACGTACCCTTGGAAGAGATCAAGCGCAGCCTGGAGACGGTTCCTGGTGTGGACGGCCGCGTGGAAGCCGTCGACGAAGGCCAGCCGTTTGCGGTGATCGTGGATTATGCGCATACGCCGGACGGACTTGAAAACGTGCTTCGCACCGTGAAGGAGTTCGCTGAAGGCCGCGTAATTACCGTGTTCGGCTGCGGGGGAGACCGCGATCGGACGAAACGTCCGCTCATGGGGAAAATTGCGGCAAAATACAGCGATCTTGTGTTTGTTACCTCAGATAACCCTCGCACGGAAGATCCGGAGCTCATTCTTAAAGACATCGAGCAGGGACTCATCGAAGAATCCGTTCCGACCGACCGGTATATCATGATCGTTGATCGCCGTCAGGCGATTCATGAGGCTATTGAAAAGGCAAGCCCTGCCGATGTAGTATTGATTGCGGGCAAAGGGCATGAAAACTATCAGATTATCGGCACGACCAAAACCGATTTTGATGACCGGATCATTGCCAAAGAAGCGATAAGGGGAAAATCCAATTGATAAAGAGAACTATGGCACAACTGGCCGAAATGTGCGGAGGCACTTTAGTCGCCCCTGCTGCATATGCCAATATGGCTGCCCAAGGCGTTTATACGGATTCGCGTAAGCGGGCTGAAGGAAGTTTGTTCATTCCGCTTGTCGGCGACAGATTTGACGGACATGAATTTGCGCAAGCCTGTATGGAGAACGGCGCTGCCGGTACACTATGGCAAAAAGACCATGGCGAACCGCCGCAGGGAGCCGTCATCGTCGTCGACGATACCCTTGAGGCGCTCCAGGCGCTTGCGTCGGCTTATTTGGCCGAAAGCAAAGCCTCGGTGGTCGGCATTACGGGCAGCAACGGCAAAACAACGACAAAGGACATCGTCGACGCGCTTCTGTCCACCACGTTCAAGGTGCACAAAACGCAAGGCAACTTTAACAATCATATCGGTCTGCCGCTCACCGTGCTTGCGATGGAGCCGGACACCGAGATTATTATTTTGGAAATGGGCATGAGCGGACGAGGGGAGATCGAGACATTGTCCCGCATTGCCCGCCCCGACGTTGCGATTATTACGAACATCGGCGAATCCCATCTTCTGCAGCTCGGTTCCAGGCTGGAGATTGCCAGGGCCAAAGTGGAGATCGTGGCTGGCATGAAACCTGGCGGCTTGCTGATTCGAAACGGGGATGAGCCGCTAATCACGCAAGTGCTTGCAGAGGAAACGACGATCAAACCGGCAGGCTTGAACCAGTTTACATTTGGTCTTCAGCCGGACAATGACGATTATGCGACAGGCATCATGAATGCGCCCGGCGGGGTTGTTTTCACGAGCAAACAATCCGGCGAGGCCGCGCTGAGCTTGCCGCTGCTCGGCACGCATAATGTCGTGAACTGTATGGCTGCCCTGGCGGTCGCTCGCCATTTCGGAGTGCCTGCCGACCGCATTGCGCAGGGATTGTCCGGGCTGAAGCTTACAGGCATGCGGATTGAGATCGTTCAAGGCGCCAGCGGACTCACCATGCTGAACGATGCTTACAATGCAAGCCCGACCTCCATGAAAGCAGCGCTGGATGTCATTGAAGGCCTGAATGGATACAAATCCAAGGTCGCCGTGCTTGGCGACATGCTGGAGCTTGGGCCTCAAGAGCAGCAGCTTCATTATGATATAGGCAAGTATATTTCGCCGGAGAAATTGGACCTGGTGCTTGCATACGGGCCGTTGTCCGCCCACATTGCGGAAGGGGCCAGGGAAAACATGCCGCCCGAAGCGGTGCATGCTTTTGACAACAAAGAAGAAATGACCCGTTACCTGCTAGAGAAACTCCATCCCAGAGACGTTGTCTTGTTCAAGGCCTCACGGGGCATGAAGCTTGAGGACGTGGTCGAAGCACTGAAAACAGCACCATTACAGAACCGAGTAGACTAGAGGGGTGAACCCATGGATTTTCAAGTATTACTGTTAACAATCGGCGTTTCATTCATTTTGGCGGTGATTGCCGCACCGCTCTTGATTCCACTGCTGAGACGGATGAAATTCGGCCAGCAGGTACGGGAAGATGGCCCGCAGAGCCATCTGAAGAAAAGCGGAACGCCGACAATGGGCGGGGTTGTGATCATTCTGGCGTTCACGCTGGCTTTCCTGAAATTTTCGGCTGTCAAAAATACGGATTTTTACGTTCTGCTCGTAGCTACGCTTGGCTTTGGACTCATCGGATTTTTGGATGATTACATCAAAATCGTGTTCAAGCGCTCGCTGGGCCTGACGCCGGGGCAGAAGATGTTCGGGCAGCTGTTATTCAGCGCGATCATGTGTTACCTGCTAATTCAAAACGGGCATAGCACCGCCATATCGATTCCGGGCACTTCGGTATCTTTCGACTGGACGGGATGGTTCTACTATCCATTTGTCGTAATCATGATGCTGGCCATTACCAACGCCGTGAACTTTACCGATGGCTTGGACGGTCTGCTATCCGGCGTAAGTGCCATTGCTTTCGGCGCATTTGCCATTGTGGCGATGCAGGCGACTTCCATGCCGGCAGCCGTATGTGCCGCGGCTATGATCGGGGCTGTGCTGGGCTTCCTCGTTTACAATGCCCATCCCGCCAAAGTATTCATGGGTGATACCGGATCGCTGGGCATTGGCGGAGCGATAGGAGCGGTTGCCATCGTCACGAAGACGGAGCTGTTGTTCGTCATTATCGGCGGCGTGTTTGTCATCGAGATTTTGTCCGTCGTCATCCAGGTCATCTCGTTCAAAACCCGGGGCAAGCGCGTATTCAAAATGAGTCCCATCCACCATCACTTCGAACTGAGCGGCTGGTCGGAATGGCGCGTCGTCATTACCTTCTGGGCTGTTGGCGCGATATTGGCAGCTGTCGGACTTTATCTCAACAAGGGGTTGTAAAACATGAAGCATCCTGATGAATATCGCGAAAAACGGGTTGTCGTGCTCGGACTGGCCAAAAGCGGCGTGCAGGTCGCCAAGGTACTGGAACGCGCCGGCGCCAAAGTGACGGTCAATGACAAAAAGGAGAGGGAACAGTGTCCCGAAGCATCCGAATTGGAGGCTTTGGGAATTTCTGTTGTATGCGGGGGACATCCCGATAACCTCATTAACGAGGATGTTCAGCTTGTGGTCAAAAATCCGGGAATCCCGTACCAGGCACCCCCTGTCCAGAAAGCGCTCGAGCTTGGGATTGAGGTCGTTACCGAAGTCGAGGTTGCTTACCATCTCTGCGAGGCACCGATCATCGGAATTACGGGCTCCAACGGCAAAACAACGACAACGACATGGGTTGGAAAAATGCTGGAGCATGCCGGCCTGAAACCGATTGTGGCTGGAAATATCGGTACACCGCTCTGCGAAGCGGCGGAACAGGCCGATCAGGACAATTGGATGGTGGCTGAGCTGAGCAGCTTCCAGCTTAAAGGCACGGTGGATTTCCGTCCGCGCATTGCGTGTCTGCTCAATGTGGCCGAGACCCATCTGGATTACCACGGAGACATGGACGATTACGTTGCCTCCAAAGCCAAGCTGTTCGCCAACCAGCAGTCCGGGGATACCGCGGTGCTCAATTGGGATGACCCCGTATGCCGCGGCCTCGTACCCTACATCAAGGGCAGATTGGTTCCCTTCTCCGTGACGGAGAAGCTGGACATCGGGGTTTACGCCGATCCGCCATACGTGGACGGTGAGGAGGATGATGTTCAGCGCCAGGCGATCTACGCTGACGGCAGCGGCAATCACCATGTCATCATTGACGTGTCCGACATCGGCCTTCCTGGCCGGTTCAACGTGGAGAATGCACTGGCCGCCATCGCGATTGCGGTGTCTGCCGGGGCCGATCCGTCTTCATTGCTCGTACCTCTGTCCGAATTCAAGGGTGTCGAGCACCGTTTGGAGTATGTCCTGGAGCATCAAGGAGCCGCGTATTACAACAATTCGAAAGCGACCAACTCCAAAGCTACCGTCAATGCGCTGGGCTCTTTCAAACAACCCGTCGTGCTGATCGCCGGTGGATTGGACCGCGGGTCGGACATGATGGAACTGCTGCCTTTATTTCAGGAAAAGGTCAAAGCGGTGGTGGCCCTTGGCGAGACACGGGAGAAGATTGCCCGGGTTGCGGAACTGGCCGGGTTAAAGGAAATCAAGGTCGTCGATAATGAGGAGGATGCCGCCCTGACGCTAACCGCTGCAGTACAGGAAGCGAAGAAGCTTGCGGCTCCGGGCGATGTGGTTCTTCTGTCGCCTTCTTGCGCCAGCTGGGACATGTTTGCTTCTTACGAAGAGCGGGGACGCATTTTTAAAGAGGCGGTGCATAACTTGTAAGTAGGGGGGTGGAAAAGCCCCTACTTCGATGCAAGGGGTGGCCTCCTGATGAAACAGACGCGACCGGCGCCGGACATCTGGCTCCTGATTTGTATTTTGGCTTTGCTTGCCATCGGCATTATTATGGTTTATAGTGCGGGATCGGTACTTGCATTCCATGATTATGGCGATTCCTTTTACTTTGTCAAACGACAGCTGCTGTTTGCGGGACTTGGACTCGCGGCGATGTTTGTTACGGCTAACGTGGACTATCGTGTGTGGAGGAAGTATGCCAAGCCGATATTGATTGCCTGTTTCGTGATGCTGATTGCGGTGTTGATTCCCGGGATCGGCGTTGTTCGCGGCGGAGCCAGGAGCTGGCTGGGCATCGGCTCGTTCGGCATCCAGCCGTCGGAGTTCATGAAGCTGGGCATGATTTTGTTTTTGGCGCACTGGCTCGGTAAGGATACGGGCAAACTCAAAACCTTTACGACAGGATTGCTTCCGCCCCTCGGATTGATGGGACTCGCTTTTGGGATTATCATGCTGCAGCCTGATTTGGGGACAGGCACCGTCATGATGGGAGCCTCCATGTTGATCGTGTTCACTGCCGGAGCAAGAATGAAACATTTGCTGCTCTTAGCCCTTGGCGGCGTGGCCGGTTTTGTGGCATTGATCGCTGCAGCCCCCTATCGGCTGAAACGAATTACGGCATTTCTTGACCCATGGTCAGACCCGTTAGGTGCAGGATATCAGATCATTCAATCCCTTTATGCGATTGGCCCTGGCGGGTTGGCAGGTCTGGGACTCGGGATGAGCCGGCAGAAGTACAGTTACGTCCCGGAACCGCAGACTGATTTTATTTTTTCCATTTTGGCCGAAGAGCTTGGATTCATCGGTGGAATGATTGTGCTGCTCCTGTTCCTTGTGCTGATTTGGCGGGGCATGCGCGTCGCGATGACGATTCCCGATGCTTTCGGCAGCCTGCTCGGCGTCGGCATTGTCGGCATGGTTGCTGTTCAGGTCATCATCAACATCGGCGTGGTGATCGGTTTAATGCCGGTCACGGGCATTACGCTTCCACTGATCAGTTACGGCGGTTCTTCTTTAACCCTCATGCTGACAGCTCTCGGCATTTTATTGAATTTATCCCGTTATGCGAGGTGAACATACGATGCGAGTCGTATTAAGCGGCGGCGGAACCGGAGGTCATATCTATCCGGCCGTGGCCATTGCTAGGCAGATCGAGGCGGAAAATCCGGACTCGGAATTTTTATATATCGGCGGTACCAGAGGCTTGGAGAGCAAACTGGTACCCCAGGAGAATATCCCGTTTCAGTCCATTGACATTACGGGCTTCCGTCGTAAATTGTCCATGGACAATCTGAAAACCGTGATGCGCTTCCTTCAAGGCGTCAGGAAATCCAAAAAAATGCTGAAGGAGTTCAAACCCGACGTGGTGATCGGCACAGGCGGATATGTGTGCGGACCGGTCGTTTATGCCGCAGCCAAATTGGGCATTCCGAGCGTCATTCACGAGCAGAACGCCATTCCGGGTCTGACCAACAAGTTCCTGACCCGCTACGTGGATACGGTGGCGGTCAGCTTTGAAGGCGCGGACAAGGCTTTTCCGGGGGCCAAGCGGGTCGTTTACACCGGAAATCCCCGGGCAACGACCGTGGCCAAGGCCAGCCGTGACCGGGGATTTGCCACGTTGGGCGTACCGATGGACAGCAGGGTTGTCCTTGTTGTGGGAGGCAGCCGCGGAGCCAAGGCGATCAATCAGGCAATGGTCGACATGGCTCCGATGCTGGAGCGGTTGAAGGATGTGCACGTCGTGTACGTCACCGGCGAATCGTACTTTGATGAAACGCGGGAAGCCATTCGCAGCACGCTTGGCACGATGCCGAATCATTTGCATGTATTGCCATACGTACACAACATGCCGGAAGTGCTGGCGTGCACTTCGCTGATCGTCAATCGGGCAGGCGCATCGTTTCTGGCCGAGATTACTTCGCTCGGCATACCTTCCATCCTGATTCCGTCTCCGAACGTGACGAACAATCATCAGGAAGCCAATGCCCGCATGCTGGAACGAGGCGGAGCTTCGGTGACCATGCTTGAGAAGGATTTGTCCGGCAAGGCGCTTTATGAGGCCATCGAGGGCATCATGAACAACGAGGAAGCCCGCAAACGCATGGCGGCATCCTCCCTTTCGCTCGGCAAACCGGATGCAGCCGAAGTGCTGGTAGACGAAATTCGAAGACTTGCGGTGCATCGGTAAAGTGCTTTATGGGCGATTGTCACACACTGGCAGGGACTTACATAAGATACCCTATAAATCGTGACAATCGTTCTATGGCGCGGCAGCACAGCCTGCGGGAAAAGAAGCTGGTTCTCCGATCGGTTTCGAAACAAGGGTGATGGTCTGCATGAGTTTGGAGCCCCATCCGGCATCATGCGGACACGGTCCTTGAAAACGAAACGCTTGCAACTGGCACCATATGGAACATCGGCGGATCCTGCGGGTGCGCCGGTCCTACCGGGGAACAGTGAGCAAATGTTCAATCCCGTTCGGCCTGTTGCACAGATGGCAGATTCCTTGGGGGAGCCGAAGGGAAATGGAGGATCTGGGTTCGACTGCAGCTCCCGGAACTGTCGGGGGATGTCGTGAAATGAATGCAGGTGCCCATGGATCGGATGTGTCACGGATATTTCATACCGCTTGAATAGAAGCTGGGGCGTGGGAGACGGTACATTATGTTTCCAAGTGCAATTCCCGGCCATGCAACGGCATAGGACGTTATCACCCTGATACAGCAAATTCGGAGCAATACATCATCTCAAACCGGCATTGAACTTGTTTCGGAAGTTTTCGCAGCGGGTGAGCGGTAAACCCCGGAGGTGATACATTGGACAAATTGGTGATTGAAGGCGGGAAACCCCTCTCAGGAACCATACGCATCCATGGAGCAAAAAATGCCGCTTTACCGATTATGGCCGCAAGTTTGTTGGCAGACGGCAAAGTAACCCTGCACAACGTTCCGCACTTGCTGGACATTCAAGTGATGCTGTATATCCTGGAGCGGCTTGGATGCACATGTCGGCATGAACAGGAGATCGTGACCATTGACACATCGTCCATTCAGTCATTCGACGTGCCTGAGGACCTGATGAAGCAGATGCGCTCATCCATCTTCTTGATGGGGCCATTATTGGCCAAGTTTGGGCAAGTCTCCGTGTACCAGCCAGGCGGCTGTGCCATAGGAGAGCGGAAGATTGACCTTCATCTCAGAGGCCTTGAAGCATTGGGGGCTTCGATTGAAGAACTGGATCAGCAAATCGTCTGTCAAGCACAGAAACTGGTGGGTACGGATATTCAGCTTGATTTTCCCAGTGTAGGAGCCACCGAAAACATCATGATGGCCGCAGTGTTGGCAGAAGGTACTACGACGATCTACAATGCGGCGCGAGAGCCCGAAATTCAAGATTTGCAGCATTTCCTCAATGCCATGGGGGCACGCATTATCGGTGCGGGAACCGATACGATTACCATTAACGGCGTGGAGAAGCTGGAGCCATGCACATATGAAATTATCCCGGATCGAATCGTTGCAGGCACGGTGATGATCGCAGCCGCAGCGACCCGTGGCAATGTGACGCTTACGCACTGCAACCCGGCGCACCTTACTTCGCTTATTCATGTGCTCAAGCGCGTTGGTGTTCAAATCACGGTCTGCAATGATATAATGACGGTGAGCAGCATGAGCCGTCCAAAATCAGTGGACCGCATCGTGACTTCGCCGTATCCTTCGTTTCCTACAGATCTGCAGTCCCAGATCATGGTCCTGCTTAGCTTGGCGGATGGGTTTAGTGTAATGAGGGAAACGGTGTTCGAGGGCCGCTTCAAACATGTTGATGAGTTGAATGTGATGGGAGCCGACATTTCCGTGGATTTGAACGCGGCTTTCATCCGCGGGGTACCTAGGCTTTATGGGGCTACCGTGGAAGCAACCGATCTGCGCGCCGGAGCGGCACTTGTCATTGCCGGATTGGCTGCGCAAGGGAAGACGGTTGTGGAGCAGGTTCATCATATCGATCGAGGATATGATCGGATTGAGAAGCTGTTCCAGAGTCTGGGGGCTACGGTTGAACGACAGTCTCCGGTCTCGAAACAGCTGGATTTTGCCAATTAACGTCCTTTGAGTCCCCTTCTTATAGGGGAGGGGACTCGAGGCTTTGTGGAGCGCGATCTATGCCAAAAAGTCAAATTCCGGTTCTGAAAACGAACCGGCCTAAACGAAATACGAGCCGTAAGCTTGTTTTTGTGTTATTGCTATTATTCGTAGTCCTTCTTGCCGTTCTTTTTTTTCGTTCTTCCGTTAGCCGGATTTCGGCGATTGAAATTACGGGAAATGTATACACTTCGACCTCGGAGCTTCTTGAGCAAACCGGATTGAAGGTCGGCGACCAGTTTTTTGGGACAAGTTCCGGGGAAGTGGTCCAGAGGCTGAAAGCGAACAAGGCCATACAAGGAGCGACGGTGGACAAGCAGTTTCCGGGCACCATTCATATCAAGGTCCAGGAGTACCCGACAGTTGCGTATGAACTTGATGCGAGCGGTGCGCTGAAGGCCATTCTGGCCAGCGGGACAAGCCTTGCCGTACCTGCAAACACCGGGGTAGCCGTTGAGAAGCCGATCCTCACGCAGTGGAAAGCCGATGATCCGCTCAAAGCGGAACTCAGCGAAGTGTTATCGAAAATTCCGAATGAGTTGACCACGGATATTTCGGAAATCATTCCGAATCCGACGCCATCTTTTCCCGACCAGATTCGGATGTATACCAAAACGCAATTCGAAGTGGTTACGACGGTTTCCATGCTTGCGGACAAAGTGGAGTATTTGAACCAGGTGATCGAGACCGAACGGCCAGGGAAAATCACGATGCTGGAGGCGGACACATACGTGCCTTTCATTGCGGAAGACCCGGATGAAAATGCCGAACCAGGAGCGGGTCAATAACGAAACGAAGCTCTCCTGATTAGATGTGCAAAGCCTGACGGAATGCCGTTTCAGACTGGTCCGGTTTGTGAAAGTTGTGCTTTCTGTGAAGGGGAAAAAATGATACACTTTAGCTTATGGCACTGGAATAGCCTCCTTCTTTTTTCTTCAAGGTTTTATGTATTGACACCCAGATGTTGGCATCCAAAAAAATTGTAGAAAAAAGAGGGAAAGCCTAAAGTGTGTTGAATATGTTTTAAGAGTGTTTATACGTTCGTAATCTATTATTGGAGTCAGGAGGTGCCAGAGACTTGAGCAACAATGACATCATTGTTAGTTTGGACATCGGTACATCCAAAATTCGCGCTATTATTGGGGAAATTAATAATGGAACCTTTAATATTATTGGAGTTGGATCTGCCGACTCGGAGGGAATTCGCAAAGGTGTAATCGTAGATATCGACCAGACGGTGCAATCGATCCGCAATGCGGTGGAACATGCGGAGCGTATGGTAGGTATTCAAATATCCGAAGTATATGTTGGAATCTCGGGAAATCATATTGGGTTGATGAGCAGCCACGGTGTCGTGGCCGTTTCGAACGAAGATCGTGAAATCGGGGAAGAAGACATGGAACGGGTGTTGAAAGCAGCCGAAGTCATTGCGGTCCCGCCAGAGCGTGAAATTATCGATGTTGTGGCGAAGCAGTATATCGTAGATGGTCTGGAGGGCATACAGGACCCGCGCGGTATGATTGGCGTTCGCCTTGAAGTTGAGGCAACGATTATTACGGGGGCAAAAACCGCGATACATAATCTTTTGCGCTGTGTGGAGAAAGCGGGCCTGAAGGTAAGCGACCTCGTGCTGATGTCTCTGGGCGCAGGTCAGTTAGCATTGTCCAAAGATGAGAAATCGATGGGTTCCGTGCTTGTTGACATTGGCGCAGGGGCAACAACGATTGCCGTTTTCGAGGAAGATAGCCTCGTGGCTACTTCAACGCTTCCGATTGGCGGCGAGTTTGTAACCAATGATATCGCCTATGGGCTTCGCACGTTGACGGATCAGGCTGAAAAGGTCAAGTTGAAATACGGTTGTGCTTGGCTGGATGATGCTGCCGCCGACGTTATGTTCAAGGTAACCCGCATTGGCAGCAATGTGGACAAGGAGTTTTCGCAGGAGGATCTTGCCGCAATTATTGAGCCAAGGGTTCAAGAAATTTTCCAGATGATCGCTCAGGAAGTGAAACGCCTTGGTTACATGGAACTTCCCGGAGGTTATATATTAACGGGAGGAACCGTATCCATGCCTGGAGTGCTGCAGGTAGCTCAGCATGAACTGGCTGCATCGGTTCGAATCGCGGTTCCGGATTATATCGGTGTCCGCGACCCCGGATATACTAGCGGTGTGGGCATATTGCATAATGTGATCCGCAGCTTGCGCGTTCGTCCGTCTGTGAGCAGCAGCGGTGGCGGCAGCAGCACGGGCAGCAAGAAGCCGGCCAACCGCGCAAAGCCGAGCGCAGCTCCGGAAGCTGAACAAAAACCGGGCTTCATCGAACGGCTGAAGAACATGTTCAGCGAATTTATATAACAGGTTGAATCCATTTCATACTCTTTAAGCCGTCTGAATGCGCTGGTAAATTCACAGAAACGCTTTCGTTCGTCGATATATGAAATTGATTCGGTTCAATACCAATTGGACGGGCCATCCATGCACATTGAGGGGGAGATGGAATAATATGTTGGAATTTGATTTCGAGATGGAGAGCTTGGCTCAAATAAAGGTTATCGGTGTGGGCGGCGGCGGAAGCAATGCTGTCAACCGGATGATCGAAAATGGAGTGCAAGGCGTAGAATTCATTACGGTGAATACGGATGCGCAGGCGTTGCACTTGGCGAAATCCGAACATAAATTGCAGATTGGCGACAAGTTGACGCGAGGTCTTGGTGCCGGTGCCAACCCGGAGGTAGGTAAAAAAGCTGCCGAGGAATCCCGCGATCTGATCATGAACACCTTGAAAGGTGCGGACATGGTCTTTGTAACTGCCGGAATGGGCGGAGGTACAGGAACAGGCGCGGCACCGGTCATTGCCGAAATCGCCAAGGAATGCGGGGCCCTTACGGTAGGCGTAGTGACCCGACCATTTACGTTCGAAGGACGGAAACGTTCCAGCCATGCGGAGCAAGGCATTGAAGCTCTTAAGGAAAAGGTCGATACGCTGATCGTTATTCCGAACGATCGTTTGCTTGAAATCGTCGACAAAAAAACGCCGATGCTCGAAGCGTTCCGTCAAGCGGATAACGTGCTTCGTCAAGCCGTTCAGGGCATTTCTGACCTGATTGCTGTTCCAGGATTGATCAACCTTGACTTCGCGGACGTCAAAACGATCATGACGGAACGCGGATCGGCCCTGATGGGGATCGGCGAAGCAACAGGAGAGAACCGCGCGGCTGAAGCTGCACGTAAGGCGATCATGAGCCCATTGCTTGAAACTTCGATTGAAGGCGCACGCGGCGTAATCATGAACATTACGGGCGGAATCAATCTTTCCCTGTATGAAGTGAACGAAGCAGCGGAAATTGTTACTTCGGCTTCGGACCCTGAAGTGAACATGATCTTTGGTGCGATCATTGACGAAAACATGAAAGAGGAAATCAAAGTCGTTGTCATTGCAACCGGTTTTGAAGACAATCCGGTATCACCGCCTCCAGGCCGCAAACCAACGCCAACGAGCGAACCGGCGGAGAATCGTTCTCCGAACCTGCGTCCGTTTGGGAATCAGCCAAGTGCCGATCAACTGGACATTCCGACATTTTTGCGCAATCGTACGCGTAATAACAATAACGATTGATCGTTCATGGAAAGCGACAGAACCCGGTCTCCTGATGGAGAAACCGGGTTCTTTGCCGTTCACAATATCAGCATGACTGAACTTCAAGTCACCTTCTCCTTCATACTGCAACCCGGTTCTCTTCAATTCGCGGCCCGGTTCCTCGACAAGTGCCTCGATAACTATTTCCTTTAGGAAGATTGTACCATACCCCAATGAACAAATTCTGAACAACCCACATAGCGCACGTTCCGACAAAAAAAGTTGAAGCCATTCCACCATGTTTAGACAGACTTTGAGAAAGGGGTTCCCTATACTTGTGAGTATGTTCCATATGGAAACTGTGCTGCAAAATTGATAGATAAGCAACCACGGCGATCGAAGTCAGTTAATTTCGATAATTTCGATATGTGGTGAGCGGGCAGGTGGATCGTGTGGTTGTATACGTAGATCTCATTTTTTTGACCAACCTGTGCATCGACGGTGCGCTCATCGGGCTGACAGCATGGATGAGAAAGAGCAGGCTGGTCTGGTGGAGATGGTTGTTGTCCGCCGTTGTGGGGGCACTGTACGTGGTCATGATGTTCGTGCCTGAGCTCGCGTTTCTGTTCACGTTCCTGATCAAATTCACATTGTCCCTGATTATGTTGTTTATCGCGTTTGGCTTCAAAGGTCTGCAGGCTTTCTGCAAAACGTTGGGAACCTTTTATGTCATCAATTTTGTGGCTGCCGGGGGCATTCTGGGCGTGCACTACATGCTTCAGAGCTCGGGTGAGCTGTTCAACGGAATCTGGTTTACGGCATCTGGCGGAATGTCGTTTGATTTGAAAATCGCGTTTTGGTTTACGTTTATCGTATTTTTTGCCGTGCTGGCGTTGTTCAAAGCCGTGCAGAACTCGAAGCGTAAAGCAGAACGGATGACTACGTATCTAGGGCAGGTCGATGTGTACATTGATGAAGCGATCGTTTCTTGTACAGGCCTTTTGGATACGGGAAACCAACTTGCCGACCCGCTCACCCGTCAGCCCGTTATGGTGATGGAAGTATCGCAATGGCAGCAATGGCTGCCGGATTCCTGTAAGGACAGATTGAAACATGAGGCGCCGGACAACCTTATTATGGACATGAATCAGGAGCAATTTCACTGGCAGGATCGATTGAGGCTTGTACCCTATCGGGGCATCAATAAGGGGACTGCGTTTATGCTGGCAATCAAGCCGGATCGGGTGAAGGTAACGATGGGTGGGGTTTGTTATGAAACAACCAGAGTCCTGATAGGTTTGGATGGGGGAACGTTATCGTCCGAAGGAAAATATCAGGCGGTCATTCACCCTGACCTCGTGCAGGATTCCAGCGGTGGAGCGCCGATCGCCGGCACTGCAGGAACAACAGAAAAGCCGCTGAATGTGGTATAGGAGGAACGTGCATGCTTTTGAAATGGAAACTGGTAGCGCAGCTTCAATATTATCGTTTTTTATTTTTGCTTGGACTCAAGAGCGAGGAAATCTATTACATTGGCGGAAGCGAGGCGTTACCGCCTCCGTTAACGCGTGAGGAAGAAGAGTATCTGCTGCAAAAGCTCTCTTCGGGCGACGCTGCGATCCGCGCGATGCTGATCGAACGAAACTTGCGGCTGGTAGTGTACATTGCGCGCAAATTCGAAAATACGGGCATCAACATTGAAGACCTGGTATCCATCGGGGCCATCGGGTTAATCAAAGCCGTGAATACGTTTGACCCGGAGAAAAAAATCAAGCTGGCGACGTATGCTTCGCGTTGTATCGAAAATGAGATTTTGATGTATTTACGGCGCAACAGCAAAATCCGGACAGAGGTTTCGTTCGACGAACCGCTGAATATCGATTGGGATGGAAATGAGCTGCTCCTGTCTGACGTGCTTGGCACTGAGAATGATACAATCTACCGAAACATCGAAGAGCAGGTCGATCGGAAGCTTTTGCATAAAGCGCTCGACAAATTGACCGATCGCGAGCGAATGATCATGGAGCTGCGGTTCGGGCTGCAGGACGGGGAAGAGAAAACGCAGAAGGATGTGGCCGATCTGCTGGGAATCTCCCAATCCTACATTTCCCGCCTGGAGAAACGGATCATCAAGAGGCTGCGCAAAGAGTTCAACAAGATGGTTTGAAGCGCCGCAGATCCGGTTTGTTTAATTTATGGGTATTACTGGCAAGCGTGCCAGCTGCGAATAAAAAAGCCTGCCCCGGAGATAATGTACATTAATGTTTCTCCTTGGGAGGTAAATCACGATGACCCGAAACAAAGTCGAGATTTGTGGCGTGGACACTGCAAAATTGCCTGTCCTCACCAACGTAGAAATGCGGGAATTGTTTCATTCCCTTCAGCAGCACCATGATCGCTCAGCAAGAGAGAAATTGGTGAATGGCAATCTGCGCCTCGTGCTCAGCGTCATTCAGCGTTTCAACAATCGGGGGGAGTTTGTCGATGATCTGTTCCAGGTTGGCTGCATAGGCCTGATGAAAGCCATTGATAATTTTGATTTATCCCAAAATGTCAAATTTTCAACATACGCAGTGCCGATGATCATCGGTGAAATTCGTCGATACCTGCGCGACAACAACCCGATTCGCGTATCCCGATCCCTCCGGGACATTGCTTATAAAGCGCTCCAAGTCCGGGATAGCCTGACGAACAAAAACTCTCGCGAACCGACCATTTTCGAAATTTCCGAAGCGCTGAACGTGCCCAAAGAAGACGTGGTATTTGCCCTTGATGCCATTCAGGACCCGGTATCGCTCTTCGAACCCATTTATCACGACGGAGGCGACCCCATCTATGTGATGGATCAGATCAGCGACGACAAAAACAAGGACGTTTCCTGGATCGAGGAAATCGCTTTGCGCGAGGCGATGCATCGGTTGGGACAACGGGAGAAAATGATTTTGTCCATGCGTTTTTTCGAAGGGAAAACCCAAATGGAAGTGGCGGATGAAATCGGGATTTCCCAGGCACAGGTCTCGCGTTTGGAGAAGTCGGCCATTCAGCAGATGCAAAAACACGTGAAGTCATAAACGATACGAGATAGGGCGATGATCCGGGATAACCCGGAGTCGCTCTTTTATTTTGGGGTGCATGGTAATACGGAGATGTTTCGCTGTGCGGCCGCCTGCCTAAAAACAGGACATTTTTCCCCGCCCGTACATATAGTGTATAGAATGAAAGAACGGGCAGGAGCGGAAGCAGACTGGAGGCGGAACCCGATGAAAGGAAATGTGGGCGCCCAGACGGGCAGAGGCATGAAGATTTCCGATTTTCAAACCAAAGAGGTCATCAATATTACCGATGGCAAACGATTGGGCCAGATCAGCGATTTGGAACTGGATTTAAGGCAGGGGAGGATCGAGGCCATCGTGGTGCCGGGGTATACCCGCTTCATGGGATTGTTTGGAGGGGGCACGGACCTGATCATTCCATGGCGAAACATCGTCAAGATCGGCTCCGACGTCATATTGGTGAAGATGGATGAAGTCAAGGAGCCTTCATACGATGAAGGGGAACGCGAGGCTCGCATGTATGATGCGCAGATCAGCCGCGCAGAACGAATGGATCGAACGGAGCGTCTGGAGCGAAGTCAGCGCCGGTCGATCTGAACGAGACAGGACAGGGGTTCATTTGGTACACTGGAGCTTGCGAGGTGAAAAATATGAAGATGGAACCTTTTGTGTTGGAACAGGAACAGATGCTTAAGAGTGGGGGCCCGGAAAATGCAGCGGCTCCCGAGCCGTTGTTGATATATGTGAAGCCGTGGAGAGAGCAATATGACGGTTTGAGTGCAGGATTTACGACGAGGCAGGGAGGAAACGGAAGTGCTCCTTATGGAAGCCTGAATTGTGCGTATCACGTCGGTGACGATCCGGTAACGGTTCTCAACAATCGAAAGCGGATTGCATCCAAGCTGGGCTTTTCGGAAAGTGCCTGGACGTGCGGAGAGCAGGTTCATGGCAAACAGGTTGCCGTCGTTCGGGCTGAAGACCGAGGGCGGGGGTGGATGGATCGCGAATCTGCCTTTCAAGATACGGACGGCTTGGTTACGGATGTGCCGGGTGTCCTGCTGACCTCTTTCTACGCGGATTGCGTGCCATTATATTTCTACGATCCCGTACGAGGTGCAGTAGGGCTTGCTCATGCCGGCTGGAAAGGGACGGTAGCGGGCATTGCCGAATCCGTGATCGAGAAAATGGAGCAGGAGTACGGCAGCCAAAGGCATCATATCCGAACCGCGATCGGCCCTTCCATCGGCGATTGCTGTTACGAGGTGGATGAGGCCGTCATGAAACATGTGCGGGTTTGGCTTGACGGGGCCGAGGGTAATGAGGGGTATGGGGCAAATGGCAACCTGATCTTCCATTCGGCCGGCAATGGCAAAACGATGTTAAACTTGAAAGAATGCAATCGACACATTATGATGAAAGCAGGAATATTGCCGGATCATATCGAATGTACTACTTGGTGTACAAGCTGCAACCCGGACATTTTCTTCTCTTACCGGAAAGAAAACGGAACTACCGGGCGCATGGCTAGCTGGATTGGGCTGGAAGAGAGGTGACCCTCTGTGTCTTTGGAGGAACGTATACAACAGGTAAATCAGAAGATCGAAGCCGCGTGTCGGCGCAGCGGCCGCAATCGCGAGGATGTTAACGTGATTGCCGTCACGAAGTACGTTTCGCTGGAAACGACGGGAGCTGTGCTGGACCGCGGGCTTGAGCATATCGGAGAAAATCGCTGGCAGGATGCGCAGGCCAAATGGGAAGCCTATGGGCAGCAGGGAACTTGGCATTTTATCGGCCACCTGCAGACGAACAAGGTCAAGGACGTTGTCGGAAAATTTCGTTACATACATTCGCTGGACCGGTTATCGCTGGCGAAGGAATTGAACAAAAAGGCGGCTGCGCTGGGCATTGGCGTGGAAACGTTTTTGCAGGTCAACATTTCGGGTGAAGAGAGCAAGTATGGTTTGCAGCCTGAAGACGCAGCCGGCTTTTTACGTGAAATAGGCTCATTGGATCATATCAAGGTTATCGGCCTAATGACGATGGCCCCTCATGAAGAGGACCCGGAGCTGACTCGTCCCGTATTTCGCGGATTGCGGGAACTGCGAGACCGTTTGAATGGACAGGCCCTGACACAAGAACCGCTGACTGAATTATCCATGGGCATGTCCAATGATTTTGAAGTGGCGATTGAAGAGGGAGCAACCTGGGTTCGACTGGGATCGATTCTCGTAGGGAAAGAGGAGGGTTCACGATGAGCGTAATGAATAAATTCATGAATTTCTTTGGACTCCAGGAAGAAGAAGAGATTGTGGAACGTGAACGTTTGGCTGCACAAGAAGAATCCGAGCCGGATCACCATGAACCTGAAACCTCCGAGCTGGATAAACGTAGAACACAAAGGGGCAATAATGTGGTAAGCATTCATTCCCAGAAAAATGTGAAAGTTGTTTTGTATGAACCGCGCTCCTATGACGAGGCTCAAGAAATTGCCGATCATCTGCGTTCGCATCGTACGGTCGTTGTTAATTTGCAGCGTGTTCGCCAGGACCAGGCTTTGCGCGTCATTGATTTTTTGAGCGGAACGGTGTACGCCCTGGGCGGCGGTATTTCCAAAATCGGCGGTAACATTTTTCTCTGCACGCCAGACACGGTAGAGATCCAGGGTACCATTACGGAAATTCTGGCTGAGAGCGAACAAGATTATAACAGGATGAGGTGAGCCTTTTTTGAGTCTAATTTATAGTGTCGTATCCATCGCGTTCCAAATTTACCTCTACATGATTATTGCGTATGTGCTTTTGTCGTGGCTTCCCAATGCTCGGGAGAGCGCTGTCGGAGAATGGCTTGCCAAACTCGTTGAACCTTTCCTGAGCCCGTTCAGGCGGTTTATTCCGCCGTTATTCGGAATGCTGGACATTTCGCCGATCGTGGCCTTGATTACACTTCAATTGGCGGAAGTGGGCTTGAAGTCCATTCTTCTCCGTTTTATGTAAGGTAGGAATCGACCATGGGTAATGGAATATATGAACATTTTACGCCGGATGAACGGGATTTCGTGGATAAGGCAGCGGAATGGGTGGAACGTGCCGGGGAAAGGCATGACACCCGGCTGACGGATTTTTTGGATCCCAGGCAGATGTTTATACTGCAAACGCTAGTCAATCGGCGGACGGATGTCCAAGTGCGTTTTGATGGCGGATACGCGTCCGCCGAACGAAAGCGTGCTCTGATCGCCCCGGATTACCGCTACCTTGACGATGAAGATATGAATATGCAGGTGCTCAGCATTTCGTCCGATGACTCCAAAATTGCCGAATTGGAGCACGGCGACTACATGGGAGCTTTGCTCGGGCTTGGCATGAAACGCGGCAAAATCGGGGATATCCAAGTGCTGGAAGACGGGTGCCACGCTGTGGTAGCGTCGGAAACCAGCGCTTTTTTATCGCTGCAAATGAATCAGGTGCATCGGGTGCACGTATTTACCGAGCTGCTGCCGCTGGATCAATTGCGATGGTCGGAAACGAAGCTTGAGATTCTGGACATCACCGTTGCTTCCTTGCGGCTGGACGGTATTTGCGCGGACGTATACCGGATGAGCCGAAGCAAGGCGCTGCTCCCGATCAAAGCGGGTCGCTGCCGCGTGAACTGGAAAGTGGAAGAAGACCCGTCCAAGCTTCTCAACGCAGGGGATGTCGTTTCCGTTCGCGGATTTGGTCGGTTTAAGGTACTGGAACTGGATGGCATGACCAAAAAAGGACGCTGTCGCGTAAAAATCGGCAAATTTGCATAGCTCGTTGCAGGAAATCTCTTGTTCTTGTCGAAATAACTAAACTAAAGGTGAAATAAATATTTGGGGTTTCCGATAAACAATGAGGATGGATGGGATGCTGTATGGCCCTCCGGGTTCACCGTATCTCATTCCATGATGCAAACGTAGGAATCTTCCAAGAAGCCGGTTGCCTGGCTTCTTTGTAAGAAACCTATATATGCTGCAAACTTTCTCGGCACGAGAAGGAACTTTTACAGGAGGTGGACAGCTTGCCATTAACGCCGCTGGACATACACAACAAGGAATTCTCCCGACGGTTGCGCGGGTATGACGAGGATGAAGTCAACGAATTTCTTGATCAAGTCATCAAAGATTACGAAGGCGTCATCCGCGAAAACAAGGAACTGACCAATCAGTTGCTGTCCGTTCAGGAGAAGCTGGACCATTTTGCCACGATTGAGGAGACGCTTAGCAAAACGATCATTATCGCCCAGGAAGCAGCGGACGATGTGAAGAACAACGCCAAGAAGGAAGCTCAGCTGATCGTGAAGGAAGCGGAGAAAAACGCCGACCGAATCGTCAACGAGGCTTTGGCGAAATCGCGCAAGGTTTCTTTGGAAGTGGAAGAGCTGAAAAAGCAGGCATCCATTTACCGCGCCCGTTTCCGTACGCTGGTCGAGGCCCAATTGGAATTGTTGTCTCAGGACGGTTGGGAAGCGCTGGAGAGCCGGGAACAAGAAGTCCTTGAACGCGAACGGGAAATGAAGGAAATTTATTAAACGCCCGCCCGGTTGACTTTTACCGGTAAAGAGGCTATAACTATATTCATAATGAATAGTGATTCCATGACGGGTTCAGTACGTTATGATTGCATCCCTCAGAGAGTTGGCGTTTGGTGCAAGCCAATGGATGGGTTATAGCCGAATATCATCCCGGAGAAGCGACGCTGAAGCGGTTTAATGTATCCGTGCGTAAGCGAAGCCGTTAGCCGAACGTTATATCGGCACCCTGTATACTGAGCAGGGCATAAGTGCTGTTGATGACAAAGCATACCCAAGATATTTGGTTATGGTTTGTGATGAACAGAATTAGGGTGGTAACGCGAGCACAACCTCGTCCCTTTCCGGGACGGGGTTTTTTGGTGTTTAAAAAAGGCGAGCGCCCATGAGGCCCGCAGGGACCTCAGGCAGGGAGCCCAGCGCCGATGGAGCGAAGCCATCGGCCAGAGCCTCCGCCAAGGCGAGCGCCCATGAGGCCCGCAGGGACCTCAGGCAGGGAGCCCAGCGCCGATGGAGCGAAGCCATCGGCCAAAGGGCCCCATGCGGCGAAGTCGAGGCCCTGGGGCGTTCCTGAAAAGGAACAGCCGCATAAGGGCCGACTCCCCGCACGCAGCACCACCCACGCGCCGCATGCTCGCCCCCGACAAACCATGCCGGGTGTCCAGAGGGCGGAGCGCCTATGGGGTCCCCCTTGGTAAGGGGGATTTAGGGGGATTGAAACGGTCCACAATTAACTAATGTCGAAAGGAAAGATATCATCATGCAAAGAGTTGACGTCAAGGAGAAGGCCCGCGCAAGAGAACTGCGCATGCTGAACAAATGGAAGGAAGAAAACACCTTCAAAAGATCGATCGAAAACCGCGAAGGGAAGCCGAATTTCGTATTTTATGAAGGTCCGCCTACTGCAAACGGAAAGCCGCATATCGGACACGTGCTCGGGCGCGTCATCAAAGACTTTATCGGCCGTTACAATACGATGAAGGGATATCGCGTCGTGCGCAAAGCGGGCTGGGATACACATGGTTTGCCGGTGGAGCTGGGCGTGCAGAAGAAACTGGGCATCTCTCATAAATGGGAAATCGAAGATTATGGCGTGGAAAAGTTCATCAATGAATGCAAAGCCAGCGTTTTTGAATATGAGCAACAATGGAGAGACCTGACCGAAGGCATCGCCTACTGGACGGACATGGATAACCCTTATATCACGCTCGACAACAACTATATCGAAAGCGTGTGGAACATCCTTGCGACCATTCACGAGAAAGGGCTGCTGTATCGCGGTCATCGCGTAAGCCCGTATTGTCCTTCTTGTCAGACAACGCTGAGCTCCCATGAGGTTGCCCAAGGATACAAGGATGTTAAAGACCTCAGTGCTACTGCCAAATTCAAGCTGGATGACAGCGGAGAATTTGTACTGGCATGGACGACAACGCCATGGACGCTGCCATCCCACGTTGCGCTTGCGGTGAATCCGGACATGGAATATTCCCGCGTAAGCCAGAATGGTGAAGTGTACATCATGGCGACTAACCTGGTCGAGAAAGTCATGAAAGACGCAAAAGGTGAATATGAAGTCATTGGCACACTGAAAGGTTCCGACCTGGTTGGCAAAACCTATGATCCTCCATTCAACTACATTAAAGCAGAGAAAACCAATATCATCCTGGGCGCAGGCTTCGTAACCGATGCAAGCGGTACAGGGATCGTACACATGGCGCCTGCTCACGGCGAGGACGACTATCGCGTTTGCCGCGAGAACGGCATCAGTTTTGTGAACATGGTTGATCTGGAGGGTAAATTCGTAGCTCAGGTTACTGATTTTGCCGGACGTTTCGTCAAAGATTGCGATGTGGACATCGTGAGATATCTGTCTGAAAAAGGACGCTTGTTCAGCAAAGAAAAATATGAGCACAGCTATCCATTCTGCTGGCGTTGCGATACACCTCTGCTGTACTACGCCATGGACAGCTGGTTTATCCAAACGACTGCGATCAGAGACCAATTGATCGCCAACAACAGTGAAGTGGAGTGGTATCCGGGTCACGTTCGCGAAGGACGTTTCGGCAAATTCCTCGAAGATCTGGTGGATTGGAACATCAGCCGTGACCGGTACTGGGGAACACCGCTGAACATCTGGGTGTGCGAGGAGACCGGCGAACAGTTTGCTCCGCACAGCATTGCCGAACTGCGTGCTCGCGCGATCGGGGATGTACCGGAAAACCTGGAATTGCACAAGCCTTACGTCGATGAAGTGAAGGTACTCAGCTCTTGCGGAAAATACGAAATGAAACGAACGCCGGAAGTGATCGACGTTTGGTTCGACAGCGGCTCCATGCCATTTGCGCAGCAGCATTATCCGTTTGAGAATCAAGATATCTTTGCGCAGCAGTTCCCTGCAGACATGATCTGCGAAGGGATCGACCAGACGCGCGGCTGGTTCTACAGCTTGCTGGCGGTTTCCACATTGCTGACAGGCAAAGCGCCATACAAAGCGGTTATGGCAACCGGACACGTGCTGGATGAGAATGGGCAAAAAATGTCCAAATCCAAGGGCAATGTCATCGATCCATGGGATGTCATCGAAGAGTTCGGTACCGATGCATTCCGTTGGGCCCTGCTCTCGGACAGCGCGCCATGGAACAGCAAACGTTTCTCCAAAGGCATCGTGGCGGAAGCCAAATCCAAAATGGTCGATACGTTGGTGAATACCCATGCATTCTTGACGCTGTATGCGACGATTGACGGATTCGATCCGCAAGAACATCCGTTCAAAGTGTCTGCCCACAATCTGGATCGCTGGATTCTGTCCAGATTGAACAGCCTGATCCTTGTTGTTGAAAAGGCGCTGAACGTTAACGATTATCTGAACTCCTCCAAAGCGATCGAAGCGTTTGTTGATGAGCTCAGCAACTGGTATATCCGCCGTTCCCGCGATCGTTTCTGGGGCAGCGGACTGACTGAGGATAAATTGGATGCATACCGCACGCTGACTGAGGTGCTCGTGACAACAGCCAAATTAGTGGCTCCATTTACGCCGATGCTGGCGGAAGACATCTATCTGAATTTGAGCAACGGCGAAAGCGTGCATATGGATGACTATCCGGCAGCGAACGAGTCTTTGATCGATTTGGAATTGGAACGGGATATGGAGACGGCTCGCCGGGTAGTTGAGTTGGCACGCAATGTGCGTAACGAGACCGGCGTGAAAACGCGTCAACCGTTGTCCGAGCTGATCGTTTCGCTGGACAAAGGCTTTAATCTCTCCGACTATGAGGACATCATCAAGGAAGAGATCAACGTAAAAACGATCCGGGCTGAGCATAACGACGCCGATTTCGTTGACTTCACGTTGAAGCTGAACCTGAAAGTAGCCGGCAAGAAATATGGCAAAAACGTTGGATTCTTGCAAAACCTGTTCAAAGGCATGACGCCGGATGAGACGCGCAAAGTGGTAACAGAGGGCCGATTCAATGTCGTTTCTCCGGATGGGGAAGAATTGCAAGTGACCGAAGAAGAGCTGCTGGTTGAAAAACAAGCCAAAACCGGCTTTGCTTCCGCTTCAGGATATGGCTTGACGGTTGCACTCAATACCGAAATCACGCCTGAGCTGGAACAGGAAGGCCTGGTTCGCGAAGTGGTGCGCGTGGTTCAGGATACACGCAAAAAACTCGATCTGCCGATCGAGAAAAGAGTGCGCCTGACGCTGGACGTCGATGCCGAATTGCAGGCAGCCATCGAAGCTTTCGATCATGTGCTGCGTGAAAACGTGCTCGTGACGGACGTGGTTTTTGGTTCCAGTGAGTCCATGGAACGTGTCGAAGCTGCCGGTAAAAACATCGGTGTAGCGATCGAGTAGTTGGAGTACCCGAACATATCATACGAAAAACATGCAAACGAGCCGCGGAGTCAGGGTTACCCTGTTTCCCGGCTCGTTTGATTTTAAGGCAAATGGGCAATGACTATATGGTGTACATTGCCATTATGGTATAAACCCCATACAGAAATGAGCGGAAATCATGACTGAACCAAAGAATAAACCGTCAACCGAAGCACAGGCGAAGACAACATCTTCCGTTCCGCCTACATTGGACTCGAACGAACAAATAAAGGAGCTGTTCACCCTGACGAGCCGAATCGCTCAGGAACTGGAACGTTCCCGCATTTTGCAATATACGGAGCTGCTGTATCGCCCCTGGAAGCTGATTGGGCTTAATCTGTTATCCGGAGCTGCCAGAGGAGTGGGCATTGCGATCGGCTTTACTTTTTTTGCAGCGACGATCATTTATTTATTACAGATGCTTGGTGCATTGAACCTGCCAATCGTGGGGGATTATATAGCCGATATTGTTCGTATTGTTCAGCGTCAGCTTGAATTGAATACGTATTAGGAATTAACGGGCAGCCTCAATATAAATCATCGGAAAATTCGACATCCGGTTCAAGCAATCCTTCGCCTTCGCCTCGTTCAAGGTATTCCTTGTATTGCCGGTTGCGTACGATGGATACGTCATGTCCGTAAATATCGGTGGCCACAAAGCTTTCATAAGCTTCAACGCAGCCTTCGACTTCATCTGTAGCTTCGATCGACATCACATCATAGCTGTCGATGTCCGAGCCTTCGGCCATGGCCGGAGTATTGGATGTTCCCCAGCTCTCGACGATTTGCCATGCGTCTTCCCCATCGAAACCGTTTTGGTCCTCGCGCTCATCCAAACTTGTTCGGCCAAAGGGAGGTTCCAAAAATTGTTCTTCGACAGGTCGGTCGCTGGAGACATGGCCGGGTTGATGGTCGACGCAATACTGGGTATAAGGCACGGCTTGAAGACGCTCAAAGGAAATCGGCTGCCTGCAAACGACACAGATGCCGTATCTCCCTTCGTCCATGGATTGCAAAGCGGAAGCAATTCGTTCCACCTGAAATTCATCATGTTCCAGCAAGGAGATGTCTTTTGCACGTTCGTACATTTCTGTGCCTACGTCTCCCGGGTGATTATCGATGGGGGAAAGCTCGCCGGTCTGCAATTTCATTGAATCGCCTAGCCCATAATGTTCGTTCTCGGCAAGCCGATGTTCGATGTGCCGTTTCTCGGTGATCAGTTGGGTACGCAAGGAATGTAACTGTTCCGGTGATAGATGTGCCATGGTATTCCCCTTTCCGCAGCGATATGTTGAACCTGCTAAGCCGAATGTGTACTCCGTTGTAGGATGTGCCATTTCGGGCAGGAATACAGAAGGAAAATGTTATCCTTTTTGCCATGAAGCCGCCTTTCGCACGGGCCGTGGACGATTTCCAAACAGCTGTGCTACAATGGACAAGTCTGGCGCAAAGCCTGGTATCGTATGGAAAAGACAAGATCGGAGTGACAAAAAACGTGGTGTACTATATCCTCGCTTTTATCGTTTTTTTGGTGGATCAGGGCACAAAGTACCTGATCGCCACACAAATGACCATCGACGACGAAATTCCGGTCATCGGCAATTTCTTCGTTATTACCTCTCACCGCAATGCCGGCGCGGCGTTTGGCATTTTGCAAAACCAACGCTGGTTTTTTATCGTGGTGACCATTGTTGTAGTTGTTGCTCTGGTATGGTATTTGCAAAAAGTAAAAAACAGTCCGCACAAATTGCTGCCTGTAGCACTTAGTCTGGTGCTTGGGGGGGCGATCGGCAACTTCCTGGACCGGGCATTGACCGGTGAAGTCGTTGACTTTGTTCAGCTTAATTTTGGAAGTTATACGTTTCCCATCTTTAACATTGCCGACTCGGCCATATGTATCGGGGTGGCCTTGATCGTGCTTGAAACGCTGCTTGAAGGACGCAGAGAGAAAGCCGCTGCAAAGATTGAAGGGAATGAAACGCATGAGTAACCGTTTTGATGACGCAGCAAAAAGTCAGGAAGACGTCTCCGCTTTGGGAAAATACGGCCAGGAAGACGATCTTCTTCAAGGCAAAGAACGAATGGAATGGACTGTAGCTCCCGAGCATAAAAAGGAGCGCATTGACAAATATATTACGGAGTCGCTGGAGGACGTATCCCGCTCTCAAGTCCAATTGTGGATCGGTGATGGATTGGTTACGGTCAATGGCAGTGCGACGAAAGCGAATGCCAAGTTGTCCGAAGGCGACGTCGTGGTGCTTGAGATTCCGGAGCCTGCCGCGGTGGAGATTGCTGCCGAGGACATTCCGCTGGAAGTCGTATATGAAGACAGCGATGTCATCGTGGTCAACAAACCGCGCGGCCTCGTCGTTCATCCTGCACCCGGCCATCTGTCCGGGACGCTCGTGAACGCGTTGATGTACCACTGCAAGGACTTGTCAGGCATTAACGGCGAGCTTCGTCCCGGAATCGTGCATCGGATCGACAAAGACACATCGGGACTGCTCATGGCGGCCAAAAACGATCGTGCGCATGCTTCCCTGGCTGCACAGCTAAAGGAACACAGCGTAAATCGGCGTTACATTGCGCTTGTGCACGGCCATCTCAGCCACGATCAAGGCACGATTGATGCCCCGATTGGCCGTGACCCTCATGATCGGAAAATGTATACCGTCACGGAACGAAACAGCAAGCATGCAGTGACTCACTTCACTGTTACAGAGCGCATCAATGATTATACGTTGCTTGAACTGAAGCTGGAAACGGGACGTACGCATCAGATCCGGGTGCACATGAAATTCATCGGGCATCCGCTGGTCGGCGATCCGGTATACGGTCGCAACAAAGGTATTAAAATGCAAGGACAGGCATTGCATGCGGCAGTGCTTGGATTCGTGCATCCGACGAGCGGGGAATATATGGAATTCACGGCTCCGCTGCCGCAGGACATGGAGGATGTTCTCGCCTCATTGCGCAGCCGTTAGGACGCTGAAAGTACAAATGTTCGGGTGTTTTGTCCATGGATAAGACCATGTAAATGCTTCATAGTGGAATAGAAACTTGCGTCAAAACGAGGAGATGAATATCGCTATGAGTATCGACAAATATCAAGAAACCTACATCCAGACCAACTTCGCTGACCGCATCGGTGGCGCTAACTATGGCAAAGACACGAACATCTATAAATTCGAAAAAATCAAACGCGCCAAAGCTTCCGCCAAAAAGGATTTTCCGGATGTTGAACTGATTGACCTCGGCGTTGGCGAGCCTGACGAGATGGCAGATGCAGGCATCGTTGCCGCATTGGCTGAAGAAGCAGCCAAACCGGAGAACCGCGGTTATGCAGACAACGGTATTCCTGAATTCAAGGAAGCCGCTGCGGCCTACCTGAAAAACGTTTTTAACGTGGACGGCATCGATGCCGCAACGGAAATCGTGCACTCGATCGGTTCCAAGCCGGCTTTGGCCATGATGCCTTCCTGCTTTATTAATCCTGGCGACGTGACCATCATGACGGTTCCGGGCTATCCGGTTATGGGTACACACACGAAGTACCTCGGGGGAGAAGTGTATAACGTTCAATTGACGAAAGAGAACAACTTCCTGCCTGACCTGTCCTCCATTCCGGAAGATATCGCTAAACGCGCGAAACTGCTTTACTTGAACTATCCAAACAATCCTACGGGTGCAGCCGCAACGGTTGAGTTTTTTACTGAAGTGGTCGAGTGGGCCAAAAAATACAGCGTTGTCGTCGTACATGATGCTCCGTATGCAGCATTGACTTACGACGGAAACAAACCGTTCAGCTTCCTGTCCGTACCTGGAGCGAAGGATGTTGGCGTGGAGCTGCATTCCTTGTCCAAATCCTACAACATGACAGGCTGGAGAATCGGGTTTGTGGCAGGCAATCCGCTTGTTGTCAAAGCGTTCAGCGACGTAAAAGACAACAACGATTCCGGTCAGTTCATCGCGATCCAAAAGGCTGCGGCCTATGGCTTGAGCCATCCGGAAATTACCGAGAAAATCGCGGAGAAATATTCCCGCCGTCACGATTTGCTCGTGTCCGCGTTGAACGAACTTGGCTTCAAAGCAGAGAAACCGAAAGGCTCCTTCTTCCTGTATGTCGAAGCTCCTAAGGGTGTTGTTGGCGGACGCCGTTTCGAATCCGGCGAGGATTTCTCCCAGTTCCTGATTCGCGAAAAACTGATTTCGTCGGTGCCTTGGGATGATGCCGGCAACTTCGTGCGTTTCTCGGTTACCTTCATCGCTCAAGGCGAAGAAGAAGAGAAGCGTGTCATTGCTGAAATCAAACGCCGCCTGAGCGACGTGCAGTTCGAATTTTAAAATGTCAAATCATTCGTTGATATGAAAAGAGACCGAAAAGGTCTCTTTTTTGTTTTGTCTCGCAATTTCTTAGTTTTGTCTTTACAAAAAGTACCAAGTGATTTATTATTTATTTTTCGTTTATTATTTGTGTAGTAAAATGAATGTTAATGGAGTTTTTTGGGAAGGGAGACGATGAGGTTGTTATCATCACGTCCAAATATTTCATCATCTGCAAGCAAAACGGACGAAAGCGTGGTGGCGGGGTATATCCGCCTGCTGCGCCCAAAGCAATGGACGAAAAATTTGCTGCTTTTTGCCGCTTTGGTTTTTTCTTTTGAGGAAATCCGAACAGAAACGGTCATCGCCACACTCGTCGGTTTTTTCCTATTCAGTCTGGTGGCAGGCTGCGTATATATTTTGAACGATTACGTGGACCGCGAACGGGATCGCCAGCATCCCGTGAAAAGAAACCGCCCGATCGCATCGGGACAAGTGAGCCCCCGTCAGGCGCTTGGGTTTGGAATCGGGTTGCTGGTCTTGTCCGTAGGCTCGGCAATGATGTTAAACCCATTATTCGGCGTGTTGTGCATCGTCTATTTTGCGCTTAATGTATCGTATTCGTTTGTGCTCAAACATATAGTGATCATGGATGTCATGACGATTGCCGCCGGGTTTGTGCTGCGTGCGATTCCCGGGGGTGTGCTGATTCATGTTCCTTTTACGCCATGGTTTCTGATCTGTACGATGCTGTTGTCGCTATTTTTGGCTATCGGTAAACGGCGTCACGAACTCGTACTGCTGGAAGGCAATACGGGATCGCATCGTAAGGTTTTGGATCATTATTCTGTTACGCTGCTCGATCAATTCAACACGATTGTGACTACGGCGACCATTATCAGTTATTCGCTGTTTACGTTCACGTCCAACCGGACGATTCATTTGATGTGGACGATCCCGCTTGTCATTTACGGCATGTTCCGTTATCTATATTTGGTTCATATGAAGAACAAAGGCGGCTCTCCCGACCGTGTTTTGTTTGAGGATAAGCCTATATTGATCACCGTCATTCTGTATGTGGCTGCGGTTATCGTTATATTTTCCATTTTTGAATAACCATCCGTAACAAGGAGGAACAAGGTTGAGTTTGAAAAGCACGAAAATTGCCATTTTCGATATTGATAAAACGATTATACGCAGCGATTCCATGTTTCAGTTTGTAAGTTATGGCATTCGCCGTTTTCCGGCACTGGCGTTGCAGCTTCCGATGATCGGACTACATACTATGCTCTACAAAGCGGGATTGATGAAAGTGGAGCGGGTCAAGCGCTCTTATTTTAAAGGAATTGAACGGATGTCCGAGGCTGATCTGGAGCATTTCTTTGAAAGTCGGCTCCGCACAGCGATGTTTGCTGAGGCCAATATGGAGATGATGCAGCGCAAGAAAGAAGGGTACCATGTGCTGCTCGTGACGGCATCTCCCCATGCCTACATGAAGTATTTTCAGACCTTATCTTGGGTCGATCATGTGATCGGTACCGAACTTGCGCGCCGGCCCGATGGGACAGGGTACAAATGTTCTATCGAGGGAAGCAATTGCAAGGGAGAAGAGAAAGTGCGCCGCATCCTGTCCTATCTGGAGGAACAAGGGATGACCATTGATTATGAACATTCATGCTCCTATTCTGATTCACTTTCAGACCTGCCTGTGATGAATTTGGTGGCTCGGCGATATTTCATCAACAGGAGCGTGCCAGATATGGAGGAACTATCATGGGGAAAATGACAGGACGCCATACAGGCAAAATGTTCATGCTGTTTTCGGCGTTCCTTACGGCAACGGGCCAGCTCTTCTGGAAGTGGGGGCTGGAGGAGTGGATCTACCTTGGGTTTGGATTCGCGTGTTACGGATTGGGAGCGGTGCTGATGATCAAGGCTTTCTCGCTGGAAAAACTGTCGGTCGCCTATCCCCTGATGTGTACGAGTTATGTATTCGCACTGCTGTACGGCCATTTTTTGCTGGGGGAGGACATTACGCTGCAGAAACTTGCTGCCGTCCTGCTGCTTGGAATCGGGGTGACGTTAACCAGTGTGGAACGATAGCTGGATGGCGGTTGTGCTTGTTGTCATGACGCTTTGCGGAGCGATTGGCGGAGCCGGGCTCAAAGCATACGCCGACAGTCGCAAACGGCTGCATGTGTTAGGAGGACTTGGATTTTACGGGGTTGGGGCGTTGCTTAACATTTTGCTGCTGCGCTTCCTTCCGCTGACCGTAGTTCTTCCGGCTAATGCGCTGACGTATGTATGGACACTCTTGATTGCCCGATGGGTGTTCAAAGAAAATGTAGGACCGCTGCGCTGGGTGGGTGTCGCTTGCATCATGGGCGGGTTGTGCTTTTTGGTGTTTTAAAGACCAGACGAAAAAACAGGATGTGAAATAATGAATTTTCTGGATTACATATTTTCCGACCGCAGGGCGAACCGTGCAGCGCTTCTGTTATTTATTGGTTTTGCTCTTTTTTACGGACTGATCAACATTCCTTACGTCAATTATATGGCCGAAAATGCCGGACTTCTTGGAGATCGGAGCCCGTTTAACACAAGGGATTTTCCGCTGAACCTGTTCAATTTTGATCCATCCATGTATTACGGCATGAACAGTTCGTCCGTCATTCATCCGTTGATTTCTTACTTAACGGTTGTATTGGGGGGAGGCGCAGCGCTGCTGGGCGGCAATGGATTCTTTCTTGTGCTGCAGTCGCTTGTCAATGCTTTGTCCGTCATGCTTGTGTTTTTGTTCCTTGCCCGCAAAGGGAAGGAATTAACGGTTCCGCTGCTTGTAGCGCTGATGTTCGGATTCAGCTCGTACCTCATGTTTACTGCATTGATTCCGGATTCTTATCCGTATGTGCAGCTTTTCATCTTGATTTCGGTAGTTTACTTGCAATATTCTCGAGAGCGGGAAGAGGTTAGCTACTCCGCGAATGCGGCGATGGCTGCCGTCAATTTTGGCCTGACGTCCACCAATATCGTTCCTTTTGCGGCCAGTTTGTTCGTTAATATGCGAGCTTGGCGGAATCGAGGGAGCTTCAAAAAATACGTTGGCATCATGGTTTTGGCTGTCGGCATGATTGCCGCGCTGACCGTCATCCAGTACGTGGCATTCGGCGGACGGAGCTGGGTTAGCAACTGGCTGCTCGGTATCCAGAACGGGGGAACCAGCTATGCAACGCCATTCCAGTTTGCTGCACATTGGAAGGCGCTTGGGCTTCTGACCATCAACCCGATGCTGTCCCCGAAAGTTCATTTATTGGACCCGGGCATGATGGCGTTTGTATCGGATTTGTCCCGACCAACGCCTCTGTATTCCCTGTTCGTCGGCGTGTTCATTCTGGTGCTTGCGCTTGCAGGCTTTATCGCGGGCGTTCGGAAGAGAGAAGTGTGGACGCTGGTTCCGTACGTTTTGTTTGCATTTTTGCTGCACATCGTAGTGGGCTTTGGGCTTGCAGTATTCCAATACGATATGTACCTGTATGCAGGACATTACCTGTTTGCGTTTTTCTTGTTGGCCGGAGGATTCGTCATTGGTCTTCGTCCTGGCATAGGTAAATCCGCGCTTACCGTTTTGCTCGCCGTGTCCGTTCTGGTGATGGCCGCCAATAATGTGTACCGCCACTTCGAGACGTTGACGACGATTAAGCAATCTTACGAGCAGCTGGATTCAACTTCCGCGATGAACGAATTCATTTCGGCACCGAACCAATTGTGAAAAAATGAATGAAGTTATATAAACCGCAAAAAACAAACACACGTTAACGGAGAGGCAGAACTAATCTGGAGAAGCAAAGCGTTCGCATTTATCACCGGATTTTCCCCTTAGAAAGGGGGATCCAAAAAATCTGGGGATAACAGCGATCGGAAGATGGTACTGCACTCGCAGTGCTCTAGTGTGAATGATTAGTGCGGTTTATATAGATTAAAAAAAGACCATGAATCCATGAAGGATTTATGGTCTTTGTTGTGGTTCTGCTTGATCGTCTCAAGCGATGATTTTCGTTTTTTTGGCATTCTCCGCAGATCGTCGGGTCAGGCTGCTTAGCGGCCGCTTCAACGCAAGAGCGATAACCAGGCTAATCGCGATGAATATGCATAACCACAGAATATCCTTCCACGCGGTCTCCCACAAAATGCCGCCTACAGCCTCGCGCAGCAAACTGATGGCATACGTGAACGGCATGAAAGGATTGAGGGCCTGAAAAAACGGAGAGGTCATGCTGATCGGGAACGTGCCGCCCGAACTGGAAAACTGGAATACCATGAAAATGATCGCAATGCCTTTCCCGATATTGCCGAAGACGGACAACAAGGTATACGTGATCGTGACGAAAACGGCGCTCACCAGCATGGCAAACAGCACAAACCACCATTTATCCGCCACATAGGTGCCGAGCAGCCAGATGTCGCCCAGCGTGACGCAAACGGCTTGAAGCAAACCTACCGTCAGGAACGTCGCCAGACGTCCCAGGTAGAGCTGATATCCCCTGAACTTTCCATCCGGATTTTCGGCTTCCGCCCGCAGCAGTGAAATAAGCAATGTAGATCCGACCCATAACGACAATACGCCGTAAAAAGGGGACATGGCCGAACCGTAGTTGGGAATCGGGTATAACTGGTTTTCCTTGATGTGTACCGGGCTCGCAAGAAAGGCGCTCTCTGCTTCAATGTCACCCCGCAGCAATTTCGCCAGCTCCGCAAAATGGTTGTCCCGTTCCACTTCCCTGAGCTTGTCGGCGGCCTGCCTGATGGCATGCTCCAATGCCGGCAGGTCGGTGCGAACCAGTTCGGCGGCGCGTTTCACGCCTGTTTGTACTTCGGGCAGCTGGTTTTTCACAAAGTCCGCTGCTCTGCCGATTTGTTTCTCCGCCTCGGGCAGATCGTTTTGCACAAAGCGGGCAGCTTCATCCAATTTGGCTTTGACTTTGGGCAAGTCATTCCGGATGATCGGGGCCACCGCATTCAAGGCGCGAATGAATGCATTGCTCTTGCTCTGCAAGGTTTGTGAGATCTCATGGACCTTGGCTTGAATTTCCGGCAAATTCTGCTGCAGTTTTCTCAATTCACTCTGGCCAAGCGTAATGCCTTCTTTGGCTGTTGCAAGTATGCCCGCAACATCTGGTAAGGCGTCCTGCGCGGTTTGAAGGGCAGCCGCGGATGAAGATAACATCGTTCTCAAATGATCCGACCCGGCGGCCAGTGCCGGCGCGATTACATTGTCATAAGCCTTCAACGCTTCGCCGATGCCGTTTCCGACATCCCTCGATAATTCGTGCAATTGGGCGACGACGTCGGCAGGCGGGGTAGCGTTGCGCCGCAATGCGTCACTCACGATTCCGGCCAGACGAATCTGCAGCTGCAGTTTGTCCGATACCGCGTTCAGTTTGGAAATCTGGTTACTCAACGGGTGAGAGGGCAGAAAATCATTGATTTTGCTGAGCAGTGCGGACGTATTGTCCGTCATTCTAAGCGCGATCCCCAATCTTGATGCGAGATGATCCAATTCATCGGCCGTGGGCAGCTTGCTCAGGTCCGTGCTTTGCAAGCGCTCGAACACATCTCCTGCCGCATCGCTAATCTGCTGCACCAGCAGCAGGTTTTGTCTGATGGCCGGGCCAATGCTGTTCATTGCTTTTTCGCTTGAAGCGATGAATTGGTTGACTCCTTCCGTTAATGCCTTTCCGTTTTCTGCAATTTGGGCAACGTTGTCCAAATTTTGCTCCGCTGTCGTTACGATATTCAGCGCCTTGTCCGATTGCTCCAACGCAGTCTGAATGATGCTCCCCACCTTATCGAAATGCTGGTCCACATCGTGCACGAAGCCAGCGGCTTTTTGAAGCTCGGGAATTCGTTCCTGGATGGCCAGAATTTCCGAGGCGGCGGATTGAATTTGAGGCCAATGCTGCTGAACCTTTACTACATATTGCGCAGCCTCGTTGATTTCCGGCAGCTTTTGCTGGAGATCGACGATTTTCTGCGCCTTCTGCACGATCTCGGGCATCGCTTGATCCACTTCGAGAATTTTCTGACCCGCATTTTCGATTTGCGGGAGGTTGTTCTCCAGCGTAAAAATGCCATTCTCCATTTTTCGCAGCGTTGGCAGCTGTTCATTGACCTGCACTCCGGCTTCTTTCAGCTTGGTGAGAACGGCCTCGCTGACGGCTTCGGTGAAATTTTCATTGATTTGAGTCGTGATTGCCGACACGCCTGAACCTGTAATTTTGGGCGCGATGGCGTTGACCTTTTCATTCACCGTATATATGACCTCCGGACGTTCAAGCTTTCCGTCGACAATGCTGGTTATTTTGGCGGAAAAGTCTTGGGGAATCAGCAGACTGGCGTAATATTCTCCGGTCTGTACGCCGTGAGAAGCCTTCTCCTCGTCAACAAACACCCACCCGAGTTTTTTGTTTTGCTTCAGGCTCGAAATGAGCTCGTCTCCGATATTGAGCGTTTGGCCTGCGACGGACGCACCGTGATCTTCGGAGGTAACGGCGATTTTGATCCCTTGGGTATTGCTGTAGGGGTCCCAGACGGATTTGACATTAACCCAATCGTACACGCCGGGAAGCAATATGATGGCCACAATCAGAAAGATGCCGGTGGGCACCTTGAGGATGTGAAGCCAGTCTGTTTTGTAAATGTGCCAAATATTTCGCATAATGCCCTCCTGAACGTAAGTATGCAGCAAACATGAAGCAGTTCCTGTATTGGATGGAAGAATGATTGTACCATCCATCATTGTACCCGGGAAGCGTTGAAAGGGAATGATGCATATGGCGTACTTACATGTTTTACATACCCTCTTATATCGGATTCCATTCATGAGAAGTAAAGGAGTCGTGCAGCTTACCCGACTATATCCTGCCCGTTTTTCTTTTTTCGCCTGCGATGAGGAGGAATAAGAAAAGGAAACGGATTATTTTGCCTGAAAGTCTTTCCACATTTCCTATGGATAAATATGCAGGATTATTGTATAATTATTAATGATATGAGATGTGCTGTGCACGGATGTTATTCAGCCAGATTGCTGATGATAAGGGGAACGCAGCAGAATCTTTTCGCCTGCGATGGTGAGGTGTTGACAGGAGGTTTCCTTTCTGTCATAATTCATGAAGATCGACGGACATACGGTACGAAAGTGCACTGTGAGGCGCTTTACCGTATGGACGACATGAATAGCACCTTTAAATCAGTCCCGTGAGACTGGCAAGGTAACGTGAACGATACATCGTCTTTTTGCTGCGGCAAAATAGGACGGTGCATCCCGAGAGTAAACTTTCTTCAGCGCGCGCTGAAGTTCGGAGACTCCTTGCCAACGACACGGCAAGGAGTCTTTTTTGTTCTCCTCGTCACGGGGCCATGATCTGAAGGGAAATCCTGAGGAGGCTGAACGCATGAGCACAGAAACGCATGTCATTATGGATGAAACGGCGATCCGCCGCGCTTTGACACGGATTGCCCATGAGATTTTGGAAAAAAACAAAGGAATCGAAGGTTGTGTAGTTGTAGGCATTCGGACTCGCGGGGTATACCTCGCTGAACGCATTGCTGCCAAGATTGAGGAGATTGAGGGAACGAAGGTCCCCTGGGGAGAACTGGATGTGACCCCTTACCGCGATGACCGCTCGGATGAGAATAGAGCGCAGCGCAAGGAGGTCTTGAAGATGATTCCGGAGTCTCTGTCCATCCATGACAAAAAGGTCATTTTGTTCGACGATGTGCTGTATACCGGCCGCACCATTCGCGCAGCGATGGACGCCCTGATGGATTGCGGAAGGCCGCAGAACATCCAGCTGGCCGTACTCGCTGACCGCGGGCACCGGGAGCTTCCGATCCGCCCTGATTTCATCGGCAAAAACGTGCCGACGTCCAAATCGGAGGAGATCGAAGTGGCGTTGAAGGAAACGGATGGGCAGGACGAGGTCAAAATCATTCAGAACCGGGGGGAGCAAGCATGACGATTACGCAGCCAGCATTGAAGGACCGGAGTTTGCTTGGACTGAAGGATCTTGACCGGAGCGAGATCGAGTCGATTCTGAACCGGGCGGCGCACTGGGAGTCGCAGACGAACAAACTGGTGCCCGTACTGGAATCCCGATTCGTAGCCAACATGTTTTTCGAGAACAGCACGCGTACCCGCTTCTCGTTCGAAATGGCCGAGAAACGCTTGGGCGCCCAGGTGATGAACTTCACCGCAGCGGCATCCAGCGTGGAGAAGGGCGAATCGATCTACGATACGGTACGAACGCTGGAATCGATGGGCATCGACGCAGGCGTGATTCGGTTGAAACCGGCTGGCGTACTGCAGCAGCTGGCTCAAAAGGTAAATGTGCCGCTGGTTAATGCCGGAGACGGAAACAACGAACATCCGACGCAGGCGCTGCTGGATCTGTACACGATGCGCAAAACGTTCGGCGAGTTGAAAGGTTTGCGCGTATCGATTATCGGAGATATCCTTCACAGCCGGGTCGCCCGCTCAAACCTGTGGGCTTTGCAAAAATTCGGTGCGGACGTGCGCTTCTGCGCTCCGCAAACGATGCAGGCACCGGAACTGGCCGAGCACGCTCCATACGTAAGTCTGGAGGAAGCGCTGGATGCGGATGTCGTCATGATGCTGCGAGTGCAGCTGGAACGCCACCAACATGGTCTGATTACCTCGGCTGAGGATTATCGCGAACACTACGGATTGACGGAAGAACGGGCTGCCCGCCTGAAGCCGGGCACGATCATTATGCACCCTGCTCCTGTAAACCGGAACGTCGAAATCGACGATGCGGTGGTGGAGAGCGAGGCATCGCGGATTTTCCCGCAGATGGCCAATGGCGTACCGATCCGCATGGCGGTCATGGAACGCGCAATGAAGCTGTAACATCGGCAGGGGAATTGCCGGGAGGCGATGACGGACGTTCTTAGAGAGCAACGAGAGGGTACACGATAAAATATTCGCCTCGCTTGCCGAAAAGCGAGGCAGAATCGAAGCGGAGGAATATCATGATGCAAGTTATAAAAAACGCGAGCATGTTGAATCAACAAGGGGAATTGGAACGGAAAAGCATCATTATTAAAGAAGGAAAAATCGCGAAGATCGCTGATGTTGAAGATGCGGCGATCATGCAGGCGGAACGCGAAGCAGATGCAGTAACCGACGCTGCGGGCAAACTGGTCATTCCCGGCCTGATCGACATGCACGTCCATCTGCGCGAACCTGGATTCGAACATAAAGAGACGATCGAAACGGGAGCGCGCTCGGCGGCAAAAGGCGGATATACCACGATTGCTTGTATGCCGAACACCAAACCGGTTACCGATAATCCGGACACGGTGAAGCTGGTGTTGGATAAAGCGAAGGAAGCCGGATTGGTGAAGGTGCTGCCCTACGCTGCGATCACCAAAAACGAGCTCGGCCGCGAGCTTACCGATTTTGCTGCCCTGAAGGAAGCCGGAGCCATCGGATTTACCGATGATGGCGTAGGCGTGCAGAATGCCCAGATGATGAAGGACGCCATGACGCTTGCGGCAAGCATGGATATGCCTGTCATCGCTCACTGCGAAGACGACTCGCTGGTCGTGGGCGGATACGTTACGGAAGGCGAATTCTCGAAACGCCACGGCATCAAAGGCATTCCGAACGAGTCGGAAGCCATTCACGTCGGACGCGATATTTTGCTCGCTGAGGCAACCGGAGTACACTACCATGTCTGCCATGTCAGCACAGAGCAATCGGTAAGGCTGATTCGCCTGGCGAAGTCGATCGGCATTAACGTGACTGCGGAAGTATGCCCGCACCATCTGGTGCTGTCGGACGAAGATATCCCGGGCATGGACGCGAACTGGAAAATGAATCCGCCGCTGCGCTCGCCGCGCGACGTGCAAGCATGCATCGAAGGGCTGCTGGACGGCACGATCGACATGATCGTCACGGATCATGCGCCGCACAGCGAGGACGAGAAAGCCAAAGGCATGCAGCTTGCACCGTTCGGCATCGTTGGATTCGAGACGGCATTCCCGCTGCTGTACACCAAGTTTGTGGAGACGGGACTGTGGACCCTCGATTTCCTGGTGAAACGCATGACGGCCGATCCGGCACGGGTGTTCCGCTTGGATACGGGCAAACTGGAAGAGGGAGCTCCGGCGGATATCGCGATGATCGACCTGAGCGAAGAACAAGCGGTAGATCCCGCGACGTTTGCCACAAAGGGAAGAAACACGCCGTTTACGGGTTGGAAGCTGAAAGGCTGGCCGGTACAAACATGGGTAGACGGAAAAAGCGTGTGGAGCAGCGAAATTCAGCAATAACAAGCGGTTGAGTAACTCAAATCAAATCGAGGCTGATGTAAGCCGAGATTCGAATAGATAAGAGACAAAAAGCCGAAAGCATAAATTTGAATTTTGAGCGCCTGAAGTGGCACGCGGAATGGTCGAAAAAGACCTGGAGAAACGAAGTGTTCGCCTTTATCACCGGATTACAACCTCTGAGAAATAATTACAGTAATCCGGGGATAACAGCGATCGAAAGGTTTTTCGAACATGTAGCCCCCACGAAAGTAAGCTAAGTTCAACGGAAATGCATTTCGGCGGTATAACTAAAGAGGAGTGAAATGGGATGCAGGCACAGGCAAGATTATTGTTGGAAGACGGCACACTGTTCACCGGAAGAGCGTTCGGAGCTGAAGGGGAAACAACGGGTGAAGTCGTTTTTAATACGGGAATTACAGGCTACCAAGAGGTGCTGTCGGATCCTTCGTATTGCGGTCAAATTGTAACGATGACATATCCGCTGATCGGAAACTACGGCATTACGCGCGATGACTTCGAGTCGATTCGCCCGTTCGTGCACGGTTTTGTCGTGCGCCGTCATGAGCCGGTGCCTAGCAACTGGCGCGCGGAATACAGCCTGGACGATCTGTTGAAAGAGTACGGAATCGTAGGCATCAGCGACATCGATACACGCATGTTGACTCGCCGGATTCGCCACCAAGGCACGATGAAAGGAATTCTCACAACAGGATCGAAGCCTGTGGAAGAGTTGCTGGAAATGATGAAAGACACAAGCATCGCCGAACTGCGTAACCAAGTTCCCATGACCTCTACCAAACATGTTTACAGCAGCCCGGGCACGGCAGAACGGATCGTGCTGGTAGACTACGGCGCCAAAACGGGCATTCTGCGCGAGCTGAGCAAGCGCAACTGCGATGTGGTCGTTGTACCGCATGACGTGACTGCAGACGAGATTCGCCGTTTGAATCCGGACGGCATCCAGCTTTCCAACGGCCCTGGGGACCCGAAAGACGTGCCTCACGCCGTGAAAATGATTAGCGAACTGCTTGGCGAATATCCGATCTTCGGCATCTGCCTGGGTCACCAACTCTTCGCACTGGCAGCCGGGGCGGATACCGAGAAACTGAAATTCGGCCACCGCGGCGGAAACCATCCGGTCAAAGAGCTGGAAAGCGGACGCTGCTTCATCACCTCCCAGAACCATGGTTATACCGTGAATGAAGAGTCCGTCAAGAATACCGAGCTTGAAGTGACACATATCAACAACAATGACAAAACGATTGAAGGCCTGAAACATAAAACATTCCCGGCGTTCTCGGTTCAATACCATCCGGAGGCAGCGCCAGGACCTTACGATAACAGCTATCTGTTCGACCGTTTTATTGAAATGATCCGCGAACACAAAATCAACCATCCGCAGAAACCGCGTCAAGCTGTTTTGGCAGCCGCAGTGAAAGGAGCACAATAACATGCCACTTAACAAGGACCTCAAAAAAATTCTGGTGATCGGATCCGGTCCAATCGTCATCGGGCAAGCCGCCGAGTTCGACTATGCCGGCACGCAGGCTTGCCAGGCGCTGAAAGAAGAAGGCGTGGAAGTTGTACTCATCAACAGCAACCCGGCAACGATCATGACGGATACCAACATGGCGGATAAAGTATACATCGAGCCAATCACGTTGGATTTCGTTACGCAAATCATTCGCCAAGAGCGTCCCGACGGATTGCTGCCAACGCTGGGCGGCCAAACGGGCCTGAACATGGCGGTTGAGCTGGCGCGCGCAGGCGTGCTGGAACGCGAAAACGTGAAATTGCTCGGCACGCAGCTGACTTCCATCGAAAAAGCGGAAGACCGCGACCTGTTCCGCGATCTGATGCGCGAACTGGAGCAGCCCGTGCCGGAAAGCACTATCGTTACGACATTGCAGGAGTCGCTCGACTTTGCCAACGAAATCGGATATCCGATCATCGTGCGTCCGGCATATACGCTGGGCGGAACGGGCGGCGGCATCTGCGCCACGGAAGAAGAATTGCGCGAAACGGTGGCGGCAGGTCTGCGCTACAGTCCGATTGGACAGTGTCTGGTCGAGAAAAGCATCGCCGGCATGAAAGAAGTCGAGTATGAAGTTATGCGCGACCGCAACGATAACTGCATCGTGGTCTGCAACATGGAAAACTTCGACCCGGTAGGCGTGCATACGGGCGACAGCATCGTCGTGGCGCCAAGCCAAACGTTGTCGGACCGTGAATATCAAATGCTGCGTTCCGCTTCCCTGAAAATCATCCGTGCCTTGAACATCGAAGGCGGATGTAACGTACAGTTTGCCCTTGATCCGCATAGCTTCCAATACTATGTCATCGAGGTTAACCCGCGGGTAAGCCGTTCTTCGGCCCTGGCTTCCAAAGCAACCGGTTATCCAATCGCCAAAATGGCAGCCAAAATCGCCCTTGGATACACGCTGGACGAAATCGTTAACCCGGTAACGGGCCAAACCTATGCATGCTTCGAGCCGACGCTGGACTATATCGTCAGCAAAATTCCGCGCTGGCCGTTCGATAAATTCACTTCGGCGAACCGCAAACTGGGGACCCAAATGAAAGCGACCGGTGAAGTTATGGCCATCGGCCGGACTTTTGAAGAGTCGATGCACAAAGCGATCCGTTCCCTGGAAATCGGGGTGCACCGCATTTACTTGAAGGATGCAGAGACGTTGGACGACGAAACGTTGAAAACGCGTTTGGTCAAAGCCGACGATGAGCGCATGTTCCTCATTGCCGAAGCATTCCGCAGAGGATACAGCCTGCAGGAGCTGCAAGATCTGACCAAAATCGACTGGTGGTTCCTCGATAAGCTCGAAGGGCTTGTAAAATTCGAAGACCGCATCCGCGAAGAAGCCGAGTTGACTTCCGAAACGCTGTACCAAGCGAAACGTCTGGGCTTCACGGACCGCGCCATCGCCGAGCTGCGCGCACAAGGACAACCGGGAGGCTCCCTGACGGTTGAATCCGAAGTGAGAACGCGCCGCTTGGAAGAAAACCTGCGTCCGGTCTACAAAATGGTAGATACTTGCGCAGCCGAATTCGAAGCGACGACGCCATACTACTACTCCACGTACGAGACCGAAAATGAAGTGCTGCCTTCGGACAAGAAAAAAGTGGTGGTGCTCGGTTCCGGTCCAATCCGGATCGGTCAAGGCATCGAATTCGATTACTCGACGGTACACGCCGTATGGGCGCTGCAAAAAGCAGGTTACGAGGCAGTCATCATCAATAACAATCCGGAGACCGTATCGACGGATTTCAATACATCCGACCGTCTCTACTTCGAACCGCTGTTCTTCGAAGACGTCATGAACGTGATCGAGCAGGAGCAGCCGGTGGGCGTTATCGTGCAGTTCGGCGGCCAAACGGCGATCAACCTGGCGGCACCGCTGCGTGCAGCAGGCGTGACCATCCTTGGAACCGATCTGGAAAGCATCGACGAAGCGGAAGACCGCAAAAAATTCGAGCGTCTCTTGTCCCGTCTGGACATTGCTCAGCCTAAAGGAACGACGGTTACTTCGGTGGGTGAAGCCGTTGAAGCTGCCAAAGGCCTCGGATATCCGGTATTGGTGCGTCCATCTTATGTACTGGGCGGCCGCGCGATGGAGATCGTATACTCCGATACGGAACTGCTGACTTACATGGAGCAAGCGGTGAAAATCAATCCGGAGCATCCGGTGCTGATCGACCGTTACATGCTGGGCAAAGAGGTTGAGGTGGACGCCATTTGCGACGGAGAAACGGTGCTTGTACCGGGAATCATGGAGCACATCGAACGCGCAGGCGTTCACTCCGGCGACTCCATTGCGGTATATCCTCCGCAGCATCTGTCCGACGAGCTGAAAGCCAGCATCGTGGACATCACGATCAAAATCGCCAAAGAACTGAAAACGGTCGGTCTGGTCAATATTCAGTTTGTCATCCATGATGGCCAAGTATACGTGATCGAGGTAAACCCGCGTTCCTCCCGTACCGTGCCTTTCTTGAGCAAAGTAACGAACATTCCGATGGCGAACCTGGCAACGCAAGCCATCCTGGGCGTGAAATTGAAGGACCTCGGTTACCAAGACGGACTGTGGCCTGAGTCGGACCACGTATCGGTTAAAGTTCCGGTCTTCTCCTTTGCGAAACTGCGCCGCGTGGAGCCGACGCTCGGACCGGAAATGAAATCGACGGGCGAAGTCATGGGACGCGATCCGCAATATGCCAAAGCACTGTTCAAAGGACTGATCGGAGCGGGCATGAAAATCCCGGCGACCGGTGCCATCGTTGTAACGGTGTCGGACAAAGACAAGGACGAAGCGGTGTCCCTGATGAGCGGCTTCTACCGCCTCGGTTACAAAATCATTGCTACCGGAGGGACTGCCGCTGCGCTTGAAGCGGCGAATATTCCGGTAACGACCGTCAAAAAATTGAGCGAAGGATCGCCGAACATTCTCGACATGATCCGCAGCGGCGAAGCGAACTTTGTGTTCAACACGCTGACCAAAGGCAAAACGCCTGAGCGCGACGGATTCCGCATCCGCCGCGAAGCGGTAGAGAATGGCATCGTATGTATGACATCGCTGGATACGATTCGTGCCCTGCTGAGAATGCTGGAAACGATCAACTTCTCCTCCGAAGCCATGCCGGTTTTCGCCGATTAATTGAAGAACCTGCTGATGAAGGACATCAGCCAGCCTGCGGGCTGGCGGGATGTCCTTTATATCGGGCAAAAATCGATAAAATCAACGATGCGGAAGGAGCGGGATCAATGAATCACCCGAATTACGAAACGATGGCCGGCCGCCTGATGGTGGCACTGGATTATCCCGGGCCGGAACAAGCGAAGGGCTTGATCAAGGCACTGGAAGGCATTCCGTGTTATTTGAAGGTAGGCATGCAGCTGTTCTATGCGGCAGGACCGGAATTCATCCGGGAACTGAAGGCAAAAGGATACAAAGTATTTCTGGACGTCAAAATGCACGATATTCCGAATACCGTTCGCGGAGGTGCGGAAAGCATCACGCGCCTGGGCGTAGACATGTTCAACGTTCATGCTGCCGGAGGCGCAAGCATGATGCGCGCAGCGCGTGAAGGTGCGGAAGCCGCGCTGGCTGCGGACCCTGCCCTGCGCAGACCGGAAATCATTGCCGTGACCCAGCTGACGAGCACGAGCCAGACCGTCATGAATGATGAGATCGGCATTCCGGGTACCGTGGAAGGCACCGTGGTTCGTTATGCCGGACTGGCCAGCGAAGCAGGGCTTGACGGCGTAGTGGCATCGCCGCTCGAGGTGCCGGCCATTCGGGCGGCCTGCGGACCCGATTTCCATACCGTAACCCCTGGCATTCGCCCCGCGGGAAGCAGCCTGGGAGACCAGACGCGTGTGCTTACTCCGGGCGAGGCCATCGGGCGAGGCAGCCATTACATCGTTGTGGGCAGGCCGATTACGGGTGCTGCCGACCCGCGCGAAGCGGCAGAAACCATTTTGAAGGAGATGTTGAACGCATGATCGCACTATCCGAAATCCCGAACCATATTGCAGCACAGCTGTTGAAAATCAAAGCCGTGGCGCTGCGTCCGCAGCAGCCGTTTACTTGGACATCCGGCATCAAATCGCCGATCTATTGCGATAACCGCTTGACCATGTCTTATCCGGAGATTCGCGACGATATCGCGGAAGGTTTTGCGGCGATCATCCGCGAGCAGTATCCGGACGCTGAAGTGATCGCCGGAACGGCAACCGCAGGCATTCCGCATGCGGCATGGGTCGCGCAGAAGCTGAATCTGCCGATGGCTTACATTCGCGACAAAGCGAAAGGGCACGGCAAGGAAAACCTGATCGAAGGATTGATCTCCGAAGGGCAGAAGGTCGTTGTCATTGAAGACCTGATCTCCACGGGCGGAAGCTCTCTGAAAGCCGCCCAGGCTGTGAAGGAAGCAGGGGCGGAACCGCTGGCCGTGCTCGCCATTTTCAGCTATCAGCTGGATAAGGGCATCAAGGCGTTCGAAGAAGCGGGCGTTCCGCTTCAGACCCTGTCCAACTACACGGCGCTGATGGACGTGGCTTTGGCTCAGGGCACCATTCAGGAGAGCGACTTCGAGCTGCTCAAGGCATGGCGTGAAGATCCTACTTCATTTGGAAAATAATGAAACGTAAGTTCGGGAACGTTTTTCCCGCGCAACGGTTTCAAAATTGTAATAGTTGCAGCGCTGCAGCCGTTTTTGCGCTAAATTCACCAGGCATCTCCTTTAAGGGGATGCTTTTTTCGTTTTCGCATCAAAATATTAACTTTTTCGGCGAAACGTTGTAAAAAGCTTGTAACTTTTAGCCGATAGCAGTCGTTTATAATGCAGTGTAGTATGGAATAGATTTCTAGTTCAGGTTCTTACTGAAACAGGGACAGAGAGGATGAGCGTGATTGCTGGCATGAAGAAATTATTTTCCAAGATCAAACCAGCCAAAAGCCAATCAGGCGAAAAGAGTGCACTGAAGGGGGAAGAGCAGCATGATCAGGCCGAGTCGGGAGGCCAGGCATACATAACGGATTTACAGAAACCGACGGATCGTTCCGAATTCAATGGAGAGGACATAACTTCCGCTGAAGCCGAAGCTGAAGCTGCGGCGACTGCCGCTGTCTCTGAACCGAAAAAAACCAAGCCTGCCAAGAAAGCGCTGCTGCCTCCCTATGACGGCCCGGTGCTTGAGGTTCGCAACGTGCATCGCAGCTTCCAGACGGGAAGCCGCATCATTCACGTGCTTAAAGGCATTGACATGGAAGTCAGACCTCAGCAGCTCGTCATGCTGAAGGGACGTTCGGGTTCCGGCAAAACTACGCTGCTGAACATGCTGGGCGGACTGGATCAGCCATCGAGCGGGGAGATTTTGTTTTCCGGGCAGCCGCTGCAGGACTGGGGGGACCGAAGAAGGACCGCATTGCGGCGCAGGGAAATCGGTTTTATTTTTCAGGCTTATGCGCTGATGCCCTTGCTGTCGGCTTGGGAAAACGTGGAGTTATCGCTGCGCATGGCCGAAGTACCTCGTTCCGAATGGAAGGACCGGGTAGGCCATTGCTTGGATTTGGTTGGTTTGACCAAAAGGGCGAAGCATCGTCCTTTCGAAATGTCGGGAGGCGAGCAGCAGCGGGTGGCGATCGCAAAGGCGATTGCGCACAGGCCCAGGCTGCTGCTTGCGGATGAACCTACGGCCGAGCTGGATTCGAAGATGGGAGCACAGGTCATGGCCGTATTTCGCAACATTATAGAAGTAGAGCAGGTAACCATCTGCATGACAACACACGATCCTACAATTTTGGAGGTTGCGGACCATGTTTACGAAATGGCGGATGGCAGATTTCTCAAGTAAGGCTGCCGCTCCGAAAAAGGGGAAACGAACAGCGCTGATCCTGCTAGGGGCAATTGTCGCTGTATCCATGTCCGGCTGCTCTTTGCTGCCGGCCGAAAGCGAGGAGGAGGTGCTTCCTCCGATCACGCCGCCGACGATTTCCAAAAAGCCGGAATATGAGGTCCGGACGGAAACGCTGGAACGATCGGTGAGCGGCAGCGGCAAAATGATGAGCCAGCGCGAAGAAAAGGTATATTTCACGTTGGATGGCATGCATGTCAAGGAATTGAACGTCAAGCCCGGAGATAAGGTCAAGAAAGGGCAGCTGCTGGCCGAACTTGACGTTGCGAGCGTGGAGAAGGAAATTCGCTCGAAGAAGCTGCAGATCCGCAAAGCGGAAGTGCAGATGAAGGAAACGCTGCGCAAGAAGGACGAGATGGACCCGGTCGAGTTTGAGGAGGCCACCATTGCGTTCGAGGAACTTCGGCAGGAGCTGGCCGACCTGGAAGAACAGATCGGCAAAGCGACGCTGACCGCACCGTTTGCAGGCACGGTCATTGCGGTTCAGGTGGAAAAAGGGGCGGCCGTGAAGGCGTATGATCCGATTGCCACGATTGCGGATACGTCCAATCTCGTCGTGGCCGCGACGTTTGCGAAGGAAGACCTGGAGAAGATTTCGGTAGGCATGAAGTCCACGGTGGACATCAATGGCGCGGGCAAGGTGAACGGCAAGATCAAAGTGATGCCGGTAGCCCAAAGCGCCGACTCCGGAAACAACAACTCCGGCTCGGGCGAGGGCGGAACGCCGCCGGCCAAGGAAACGCTCGACAAGTACGTCATCGTTTCGCTCGCCAAAATGCCCAAAGGGGTTGAACGCGGAACGCCGCTGACCGTATCGATTGTGACAGAGCGGACCGAGAACGCCATCGTCATCCCGATATCTGCCCTGCGGTCCATCGGTTCACGAACCTACGTGCAGGTTGTGGAAAGTGACGGCAGCAAACGCGAGGTGGATGTTGAAGTCGGGCAGCAGACCTCCACGGACGTACAGATCGTCAAAGGGCTCACCGTAGGACAGAAAGTAGTGGGACGCTAATGGGGCTGCCATTGTTACGACTGTTGTTCCGCAAAATGTGGAATACCCGCTGGATGACGTTCAGCACGCTCGTTGGTTTGATCGTGGCGGTTGCGTTCACCGTCAGCATTCCGATGTATGCCGACGGGGCGCTGAAGCGGGTCGTAGCCCAAACGCTGCAGGATAACAGCGAAGGATTGCCTGCTGGTTCCTTGCTGATGAGTTATCAGGCGCCAGGGGGAACCAAGACGGACACCCTTGGGCTGGAGGAAGTGGATCGCTACATACGCGAGGATGTGCCTCGTGATGTCGGATTTCCGTTCAACACTTACGTGAACATTCGTTCCATTCGCGGTACGGAAGTGAGTCCCGAGGATCCGACGAAAGTGGATGCCAGCCGCTCGCGCAGCATGACAATCGGCACGATGAGCGGGCTGGACCAACAGGTGAATTATTCTGCCGGCATGAAGCCGGGCAATCAGGTCAAGGATGGCCTCATCGAAGCGGCGATGCTTGAAGAGGGCATGTACCGGAACGACCTTCACGTGGGAGACATACTCGAGTACCCGATATATAGCGGGCTCGATATTACGCTGCGCGTAAAAATTACGGGCTCCTTCAAACCGGATGACGAAACCAGCCCTTACTGGGTTCAGGGTTTCGACAGCATGATGAACGGGCTGTATGTGGACGAAGCCGCATTCAATGAAGTGTTGTTGAAGGAACAAGGCATCCCGCTTCAAAATTCGCGCTGGTATTATGCATTCGACCTGAAGGAAATCCAGACCAGCCAGCTGCCCGGTTTGACGTCCATGCTGGAACGGCTGGATATCGAGCTGTACCAACGCTTGAAGGACACCAAGGTTGACATTACCTTCGGCGATCTGCTCAAGCAGTTCCGCAGCCAAAGCCTGCAGCTGCAGACGATGCTGTTTACGCTTGCGGCACCGATGATCGCCATGGTGTTCTATTTTATCGCGATGAACGCCAGGCAGTCGCTGCAGAAGCAGGAAAGCGACATTGCCGTGCTGCGAAGCCGGGGGGCTTCTGCACGGCAAATCTTCTCGCTGTACCTGCTTGAAGGCATGTTCCTTGGCGTGATCGCGCTTGTGATCGGTCCCATGTTGGGATATTTCATGGCCAAAAGCATCGGGTCTGCCAGCGGATTCCTGTCTTTCGTGGACCGGAAATCCATCCCGATCGGCGTGTCCAAGGAAGCGATTTTGCTGGGCTTGGCAGCCGTGCTGGTTGCGATCATTGCTTCATTGATCCCGGCAATCACCTATGCCAGAGCAACGATCGTGTCAGCCAAACGCCGTCAGGCACGCACGGATCGTGCGCCGGTGTGGCAGCGATGGTTCCTGGACATTGCCCTGCTTGGGCTGGCGGGATACGGTTATTATTTGTTCTATGAACGGCAGATGCTTACGTTTCAAACAGGCATGACGACAGACCAGCTGCAGGTGCAGCCGTTTCTGTTCTTTGTGCCCGCACTGGCGATATTTGCCCTGGGGCTGTTCTTTCTGCGGTTGTTCCCGTGGATTCTCAAGCTGATTCAGCTGATCGGCCGCAAGCTGCTCCCGGTACCGTTGTACCTGACCCTGACTCAGCTCTCGCGTTCGTCGGCATCGTATTATCCGCTGATGATCCTGCTTGTGCTGACGCTGGGCCTCGGCGTGTACAACTCGGCTGCTGCCCGGACCATTGACCTGAACTCTACCGAACGGACGCTGTACCGCTATGGTACGGACGTGATCATGCAAACCGTATGGGAAGGAACGCCTGAAGTGAACCCTTCCGGCTCCGGTCCAAATGGAGGCGCCGGCGGCGGTGGAGGACAACAAGGCGGAGGCAGCGGAGGGCAGAACGGAGGCGGCGCTTCCGGCGGCAATGGTGCAGGAGGAGGCCAAGGCGGAGGAGGCGGTGGCGGTGGCGCTCAACAGCCGACCAAAGTGATATACTCCGAACCGCCATTTGAAGTGTTCCGCAGGCTGGATGGCGTTGAGGGCGCCGCCAGGGTGCTGCAAACGAAGGGCAATGTGATCGTTTCTGGCAAATCGGGAGGCCAGGGCATGCTGGTCGGCATCGACAACGTCGATTTTGCCAAGGTAGCCTGGTTCCGCAACGATCTCTTCCCGGCGCATCCGTACAAGTATCTCGATTTGCTCGGGAAGTATGAAGGCGCGGTTCTTGTATCCTCCAAGTTTGCGGACAAATACAAGCTCAAAACCGGGGACCTGGTATCGATCGGCGTTCAGGGGCAGGCCATCGAATTCGTTATTTTTGGCATTATCCCTTACTGGCCTGCCCAATACCCGGATCAGATGCCGTTCTTCATTGCGAATCTGGATTACATCTATGATCAGGTACCGCTGATTCCATATGAAGTTTGGCTGAAAATGGAACCTGATGCCAAGGTAGGCCCGTTGATGGAGAAGCTTGCAGCGGAAGGCATCGAATTGTCTTCTGTGCGCGACGTGCGCACCGAACTCGTAACCCAGGGCAAACATCCGTCCCGCGGCGGCGTTTTCGGCATTCTCAGTCTCGGTTTTCTCGTATCCGTCATCATATCCCTGATCGGATACATCCTGTATTGGTTCTTTAACCTGTCGGGACGCGTCGTGCAGTTCGGCGTCCTGCGGGCAATGGGGCTATCGCGGGCCCAGTTGAGCGGCATGCTGCTCCTGGAGCAGGTTTTCACCGCAGGGCTGTCCATCGCCCTAGGCATCGGCATCGGTCAAGTGGCGAGCCGATTGTTCCTGCCTTTCCTGCAAACGACCGACAACGTATCTGCGCAGGTTCCGCCTTTCCGCATCGTGTTTGAAGAGAGCGACATGCTCCAGCTGTATGGCGTGACGGTAGTCATGCTGATTATTGGAGCAAGCATGCTGCTCTGGCAGATTCGCAGGCTGCGCGTACATCAGGCGGTCAAAATGGGAGAGGAGAGGTAACGTGATCCAGTGTGAAGGACTTGTTAAAATTTTTAAATCCAGCGACGTGGAAGTCGTTGCCCTTCAAGGTCTGAATTTGACGGTGAACCCGGGAGAGATGATGGCGATCATCGGAAATAGCGGAAGCGGAAAATCGACGCTGCTCAACATTCTCGGCGGCCTTGACCGGCCGACAGCCGGTACGGCCATCGTCGGCGACTGGGATTTGCTGAAAATGACGGATGCGCAGCTCGTGGAATACAAAAGGCATACCGTCGGATTTATTTGGCAGAACAACGGCCGCAATCTGCTGCCGTATCTCACGGCCCTGGAAAACGTGGAAACGCCGATGATTCTAGGTGGAAAGCGGGATCGCGCATACGCCAAACAGCTGCTGGAATGGGTCGGGCTCAAGGATCGGATGCATAACAAGCTCCATCAATTGTCGGGTGGGGAGCAGCAGCGGGTTGCGATTGCGATTTCATTGTCCAATCGGCCGAAGCTGCTGCTCGCCGACGAGCCGACCGGTTCGGTCGATTCCGAGACATCGGATACGATCATGAATATTTTTCGCAAAATGAACAAGGAATTAGGCGTCACCATCGTGATCGTAACGCATGACCTGACGCTTGCGGGCAAGGTCGACCGGATCGTTGCCATTCGTGACGGATTAACGAGTACAGAATTTGTGAAACGCAACGAAAATCTGGATGACGAGCATAACTTGCCTGGTTCGGGAACGCCGAGCATTCATGAAGCTTTTGTCATTATTGACCGGGCCGGGCGGCTTCAGGTACCGAAGGAATACCTAGAGGCGTTATCAATCGACAACCGGGCGACGTTGGAATTTGACGGCGAGCGTATCGTGATTACGCCGCCAAGATAATCATGAGGGGGAATTGGGGAATGAAGATGTGGGGAAAACGTGTGCTGGGCATATTGGCTACAGCCAGTCTGGCATTGCCGCTGCTTGCAGGTTGCACGGCAAGCGAATCGAAGGACAACGAGCAGCGCGTATTGCGTGTGGCCACCTTGTGGGGCAATACAGACGATAGCTATTTTCGCCAGCAGTTTACGGATGCCTTTGAGCTGACACATCCGAATATTACGATTGAGGTTGTACCAGCCGTTGAGCAGGGCAGCATGTACGGTTACGGCAACACGGATGAGCAGCAGGAAGTTCCGGATACGATGGAGAGCATCAAAAAAATCATGACCGGAGACAATCCGGTGGACGTGGTTGTGGCCGATACGTCAACGATCAGGTCGTTGATCCAAGAGAACATGCTGAAACAACTTGATCCGCTTATGCAAGAGGATAAGTTCGACACGAGCGATATCGTACCGAGCGTGCTGGAAGGCATCAAAGACATCGGAGATCAGAGCATCTATGCGTTGACGCCAACGTTTTCCTCGTCCGCCCTCTTCTACAATAAGGCGATCTTCCAGAAGGCAGGCGTAGAGCCGCCGACGGATAACATGACTTGGGACGACATCTTTAACCTGGCGACTCGCGTTACCAGCGGCGAAGGCAAGGACCATGTGTTTGGATTTGCGTTCAGCACATGGCAAGGAGGATCGCCCTACTATTCGATGCAACAGTACTATAGCGCGCTTCAACTGAAAATTTTCGACGATAAGGCGGAGAAAATGACGGTCGATTCGCCTCAGTGGGAAAAAGTATGGAGCAAGATCAGCAAGCTCGCCATTGACAAGGTTACCCCGAAAGGGGATGAGCAGATGGACCAAAGCAGTGGCGAAAGATACAACCCGCTGCAGGGCGATCTGTTCCTCAGCAGCAAAACGGCCATGGCTTTAGGCGATTATAGTTACATCAACCAGTTGATCGATGCCAACAAAAACGCCGATAAAATGGAAGGGTTCACGAAAGTGGATTGGGAGGTCGTCACACCGCCCGTGCATCCCGAAGCGCCAGGAATCGGCGGCAACATCTATCTCAGCAATTTGATGGCGATCAACAGTTCGGCGCAAAATCCGGATGATGCCTGGGAACTGATCAAATACATGAACAGCGAGGATTGGGCAAAAATCAAAGCGCGCAGCGCCTATGAGATGGTTTCCCGCAAGAGCTTCATCAAGCCGAAGGATGGCATGGATTACAACATTCAGGCCTTCTATACGTTAAAACCGATTCCGCCGACCAATACGAATCTGGACAAAATGTACCAGAAGATGCCGAATCTGTGGCAAGTTAGCGATAAAGGCATGGAGTACTTCAACCAAGTGCTGGAGAACAAAAAAACACCGAAGGAAGCACTTGCCGAATGGGCTGCTAAGGGTAACGAAATGCTGGCAAAGTTGAAAAAGGACCCAAAAGCGACATTTAACCCATAAGAAGTCATGTTTTAATTTGCTTCATCCTGAAGCTGCCGGAGATTTGGTCTCCGGCAGCTTTTTTTGACTTTAAGCATGCAGGATATAAAATTGGAGCAAGCGGGGTATTCTACATATTGAGCAATGGATTGGAAAGGAGGGTGACCTATGCATTGGATATATTTTAGCAAGCTTTACGCCACCAAATTTCAAGCAGGCTGTTTGGCCAAGCGGCTTGAACATGATGGTTGGTTATATGGATACAGCGACCCGTCAGAGATCGAGATTTTCCGTTCCAAAAAAGGGAGATATGGTGTTCGATTTATTCCCTGACATTACCCCTTGACGTATAGGATATAAATGGTGTATATTAATTAAGTCGCTATTTTGATTTTTTACTGACGCGGGGTGGAGCAGCCCGGTAGCTCGTCGGGCTCATAACCCGAAGGCCGCAGGTTCAAATCCTGCCCCCGCAATCAAGTTTCACTCGATGTTTAAACAGCCATCATGTGAACGTTATACTTTTTTGGTGAGGGTCCTTAGCTCAGTTGGTTAGAGCGGTCGGCTCATAACCGATTGGTCACAGGTTCGAGTCCTGTAGGACCCATTTCCTCAAAGCCCTTGCGCAGCAAGGGTTTTTTTCTGTCTATTAACATATCTTCCTGGATCTGCTCTTCGTCATTATACCGAACGTTCCCTCACGCGATAGCCCTATTTTCCATATTCCATGATTGTCCATAGCTTTCTCGAATCTAGCATATATTATTATCATCCTAAGCAATTGCATGGAATGTGAAACTGATATGAAACTTATGTCGTATATATATAGAATAAAAATCCAAATAGGAAAGAGGCAGGGGCATCGTGAAAAAAATGTTAGCGATTATGATTTATCCTTTCGCCATGATTATGGGAGCATTGGCCGGAGGAACGGCTGAGCTCGGAAGCCCGGAAGGCATCCGGTTTATGCGGGACGTCACAACAGATCGGAGCTATGACGGACAAGAGATATATGATAGAATTGAGCATAGAAAAGCATAATTACATATCAACCTGAACTGTAAAGGCAATGGGATTGAGGCATTTTCTCGGCTTGCGGACCATTGCTCTTGAAGGAGTTGCAGTACGTGACCCAATCGGCGCGTGCTTGCCTTTAAGCCGGTTCGTACCTCTTTATGGGGTATGAACCGGCTTTTTAATGACGAAGAATGGGGGAGTTGGGCTTGAAAATTGTCATCGGTCAACCGAAGCTTGAGGATGGGCTTCTGCAGTTGGAAAAGGAGCTCATGGACAACGATGCGGATATTTTGCTGTTTCCGGAGGGGTATTTGAACCAGAACGTGGACCAAGCGCGTGAGCTGGCGGCAAGGTACGGAACCATGATCGTGTCCGGACATCGCAGGCTGAATGAACGTCCGAAGGATCGTTCCATCGTCATTGACCCAAAAGGCAAGATCGTGTTGGAAAAGGCGAAATATACGCCAGCTGAGGCCGTAGAGGAGCAAGGATGGAGGATCAGTACATTGCTATGCGATGAGCTGGTACTTCAGGGGTTTGAGAATGAAGAAATAGGGAAGGTGGACATCCTGATGCATTCCATCGGGGTGGGCATGTTCAGTGAAGAGCAGTATGAAGAATGGCTGGAAGCCGCTCGCGGCATTGCGGTGAAGAACAGATGCCTCGTTATGGGGTCAAGCCATGGAGACGGCTTCTATCGCGATTCTGAAGTGTCCATCCCGATCGCGTATTGCATTGCTCCGGATGGGACGGTGCTGTTGGCCGCTCGAAACGATACGCGTACTCGCACGGTCATTCTAAACAGCGATGGAGGAAGAGGTCGGATCCGGACGGGAACCGGCAAGCAAGCAGATGTCGCCGTGGAGTAGCGAGACAAACTCCTTGATTTTGGGCGCTGTAGATTGGGATATGGCCCGGTCATTCCAATTGAATTCGCATATCTTATGGCATACCTTGAAATTCAAAGGAGGCCAATCAAATGAGTCAAGTTGGATACGGTTGTGGAAATGGCGGAGTATGGACTTCCACAAGTGCAATTCTGGTGTTGTTCATCCTTCTCGTAATCATCACAAAATCCTTCTGGGTATAAGCTGGATACCCCTGAAATCCTTGTGATTCGGCTGGGCTCCGCCGCTTGACGGCGGAGCTTGGCGCGAAACATGGGGAATGAGCGGCATGCGGGTCATTTGACAACCGAAAAGAATGTGCTTAAAATCACATAAGAGACTATATCAGAGATTGAAGGGATTTGCATGCCGTTTATTCGCTTTAGAGGATTTACAGGTAATCAATTGGAGGAAGTCGTACCCCGAATTACCGAGCAGATGGCTTTTGTATTCAATATTCCGGAAGAGAGAGTAAAGGCGGAACGGTATGATGTACAAGCACTTACGCCTTCGCCGGCGTCCGTCGAAATTTTGATGTTTCAGCGGCATCAGGATGTTCACAACCGTATGGCATCCAGCATACATGGGATCCTGGCTGAGGCCGGAGTGCCTGATGCGCATATCTTTTTTAACATTTTATCTCCTTCGCTATATTACAAACAGGGTAAACCATTGTTGGACTATCCGTTGGACTAAGCTGAAGCGGTCAACCGTGGAGGCGCGAACATAGGGCTTCAGCATGTATGGACGAGCAGCGCAAGCTGCTCGTCTTTTGGTGTGGTGGATATGACAAGAGTTCATTAAAACTGCCGTCTGTCTTCCTGTTTGATCTCGAACCGGGATGCCCTCGATGCACGTTTCGCATAGATGTTTTCCTTTTCCTGGATCAAAAGCACAAACGCGATCGCAAAGACAAGCGTGGTCCACGATAATGCGGCCGAACTCCATAATGTGGACGCGGCCCCCCAATGTACCGTTGCCAAAAAGGTGATAGGCAATCCGACAACGGTGGCGGTATGACTGGAAAAAGAGAGCAGGCTGTTCGCCTTGGCGATTTCGGTTTCCAAAGCATGACCTGCCGACCATGGCAGAGCATGAAGCAATGCGGATTCCCACCCTTCCAGCAGGGATAACAGAAAGGCAGCGGCGAACAGGATGGGAAGATGCTGCTTCAAGTAGGGGAGGCTGGCTGCAATTGCAGACAGCAGCAATGTTTTGGTTGCAAGCATACCGATCAAGAGTCGTGAAGAAGCAAAGTGCTTGATTCGCGATGAAACAGACAAGCCTGCGAAACTCCGTACTGCCACCTGCATAATGGGAAACAAAAAAGCCCAGAGCAAGGAGTCTGTCAGTCCATAAATCATGATGGTGATGACTGTAATGTATATTACATGAACAAAAGAAAGTAGTGTTTTCGCCGCCCAATAAGGATAAAATGCAATGTTCATAAGAATAAGACCCTTTCTCAGATACCGGATGTCGGCAACAAGCCCGTCATTTTATAATAAGATGCCATGTAGCGCCATTCCACAAATAAAATTATCATTTTTTGCTCATTGAACGGCAAAAAGCAGCGATTCCTGGAGGAATGCTGCTTCATCGTTTTATTTTCAGCCGACGGAAAGGGTAAAAGCCACAATCAGCATAACCAAACTTGTCATTCGGACAAAAATCATATGTGAGCTTTCGGGCTCCGATTCCCCTCGCGTGATCCAGCCATAACGCAAATACCAGCCCACTTTAGGGAAACAGAAATTAATGATGCATAATGTCATAAAGATAAAAAAGAGGGTTCGCATACCGTTCATCCTTCCTCATGGGCATGATCCGATTCCCTTAATGACTAGGCGTCAGTATTCGATAGAATAGCCAGGATCGTGCTGTCGGTAACGAGTAAGATGTTTGTGTTGTCTAACGTAATGATATGTTACCACATCGAGCCGGGTTTTGAATCGGTTGGAATAAACGAATTCGCTTGAATGATACATATTAAGGATTGTTTGGCGAACGGACGTTCTGTTATAATGCAAAGGGAATGAGAGGAGGCAGCATGAGCAGAACGCACAGAAAAAAACGAAGAAACAAAGGATTCGGCAGCTTAAAAAAGAAGGGTTTGACGCTTCTTACTTTGATGGTGGTGCTGTTCTTTGCCTGGTTTAAGGGAGAGATCCCGCTGGATTTGCCTGCATGGCTTGATCAGGGCACCACTCAGGGTGTGGATCACACGATTACGTTTCCGTCCGAACGCTACCCCGAGACTGCAGCGCATATTAAATCCGCCATTAAAGCAGGGCATTCCGATGTCTGCACCATCGATCGGGACGGAGCCGAAGCCAATCGGGAATTGTCGCTTAAGGGCGTGCCGGTCAAAAAAGGGTATGATCGCGACGAATGGCCGATGGCCATGTGCGCCGAAGGCGGCGCGAATGCGGATATCCAATATATTACGCCAAAGGATAACCGTGGAGCAGGATCTTGGGTCGGGAATCAACTCAGTACATATCCGGACGGGACCCGGGTTCGATTCGTAGTCAAATAATATTCAAAAGAGCTGATTTCAAGGAGACAAGCCCCTTGCGAATCAGCTTTTTTCCTGAAATTTTTGGATGAAGAAAAAAACGTCCCGAAAGTGCCGGAGTGTTCTGGTCCATCGTTACAGGTCGGCAGCTGTCATCTGCAGGCCGTTCAGATGGTGTGACCGGATGCTCAATATCCGGGTAACCTGTTCCACTTCGTCAAAGGGAATCCACAGGTTTCCCTGCACAGTTCTAAGGGTCAATATGGATGAGTCGGCCGAACGCTCGGGAGTTCCGGTAACGGTTTGCCCGCTCGTATTGCGAACCACGATTTGCTGTTTGCGGCGAATGGCAATATCTACCTCTTTTTTCATAAGACATTACTCCTGAACATGGGATATGAAAACATATTCTTTAATATCAATGGTTAATTGGGCTTCTTTATGTAGTCTATCAGAACTAGGTATCGATTTCCAGAAATGCATGCCGTGAATTCACCGGAAAATGAAAGACATGAAGCGCAAAACGGGTAAATGAACATAAAGAACTCATAATGAGATAGCGGTCCGAGGAGGAATGGATATGACTCAATTGCTGATTGGCATGGCAAGCACAGAAAATGAAGCGATACTGATGCTCAACAGGTTAAAGCTTGTCGGGATCGCGAAGGATCGTCTTGGCGTCGTGGCGAAGGAACAACTGGATTTGGAACGGGTAAGCGAGCAAACCGAATTGCCTAAGCCTTTGAAAGGAGGCGGCACAGACGGTGCGTTTGGAGCGCTCAAAGGAGTATTGGCCGCGTTGGATGAGCGCAAGGACCAGATTCAGACGGTGGGGCAAGCTGTCCGGCGTTTGGCAGGCAATCAAATTGGCGAAGGCACGGACGATCTGGTGCTGATGCTGACCGAAGCGGGCATATCCGAGACGAAAGCGCAGATGTATGAAACTTTTTTGCTTGACGGTGGCTTAATCGTTGTAGTGGAGTGTGATGACTCCGAGTTGGATGAAGTTATTCCGATTCTAAGTATGGAGGAAAAACCGCAGGCTTGAAAGCTTGTATTCTTTTTAGTTTAATTTAAGGCGCATTTTAGGTTCTTTTAATGTTGGCGATGTATTCTTTACTCACACCTCCCTTAATATAGATGGTTGATCTGAAAATTCGAGACCGCAACTCGGATTTTCCAGAGGGACTGCCGGCTTTGTCCGGCAGTCCCGTTTCCATGTCATGAGACAAATATGGGGCGATGGTTGTGCACTCACGTTTATTCATTACAATTATAAAAAATATGTTGCATAATGATTAATAACATGATATTATATTTCTTGTCGCCTCAAGTAATTAAAGAAGGACATACATATGCCGGGGTGGCGGAATTGGCAGACGCACAGGACTTAAAATCCTGCGGTAGGTGACTACCGTACCGGTTCGATCCCGGTCCTCGGCATCCATTAAAAAAAGGAAATCCCTTAATACATAAGGGATTTCCTTTTTTTGTATTTTGAATGAACTCTCCCGATTCAAAGGGAACGAGTGCATTATTTCTTCTTTGGGGGGCGGATTGGGGGCGAACTTTAGGATCGAAGCAAGCAGTATGCAAAATTGCCCGATGCAATAGCTGTACGGAAGGCTAATCTCATAATCGCAAAACTCCAAACATAGGATCTAAGACGGCGTTCTGTCGGGAAAAAACCTCGGTTAGGAAGACGGCGAGTGATCGTGTATAATGAGGAAATAGTCATTAATTACCTTTATCTTGCGGGATAAATTACAGAGATTTTTACAGGCACAAACCATTTCTGATGATGGAGGACTCGGTATATGTTGAAAAATCTTCAGGCTTACCAAGTATTGCAGGAGCGCAGGATTGAGGAACTCAAAGCGGACGCCTATCTGTTGGAACATACGAAGTCGGGCGCCAGAATTTTGCTGCTGTCCAACGAGGATGACAATAAGGTGTTTAATATCGGGTTCAGAACGCCGCCGAGCGACGATACGGGCGTACCGCACATTTTGGAGCATTCGGTGCTCTGCGGGTCGAAGAAATTTCCGGCCAAAGATTCCTTTGTAGAATTGTTGAAAGGCTCACTCAATACATTCTTGAACGCTATGACATATCCGGACAAAACGGTATATCCGATTGCGAGCCGAAACGCGCATGATTTTCACAATCTGATGGACATCTATCTGGATGCGGTACTGAACACCAACATTTATGAAAACGAAAAAATATTTTTGCAGGAAGGCTGGAATTACAACCTGGCTTCCCCCGAAGACGAGTTAACGTACAACGGGGTCGTATACAACGAAATGAAGGGTGCTTTCTCGTCGCCGGAACGCGTCGTGCGCCGTGCGGTGCTGAATTCCCTGTTCCCGGATACGACATACTCCAACGAGTCAGGCGGCATTCCCGATGCCATTCCGGACCTTACATACCAGGGTTTGCTGGATTTCCACACCAAGTACTACCATCCGTCCAACAGTTACATCTATTTGTATGGCGACATGGACATGGAGGAAAAGTTGAACTGGCTGGATGAAGCCTATCTGAGCCATTATGATCGGACAGAGCCGGATTCGGCCATCGGCCTGCAATCCCCTTTTGCAGAACGCGTGGACGTCGTGACGAGTTATTCTGCCGGCAGCACCGAATCGGAAACCGACAACAGCTTCCTGACGTACAATGCGGTCATTGGAACGACGTTGGACAAAGAATTGAACATTTCGCTCGAAATTTTGTTGTACGCACTCCTTAACGCGCCAGGCGCTGTTCTCAAGCAGGCCCTTCTGGACAAGGGCATCGCGAAGGATGCATACGGTTCATACGATGACAGCTTGTACCAGCCTGTGCTGACGATTGGACTCAAAAAGAGTAATCTGGAGAGCAAACAGGTGTTCCTCGATACGGTGCGCGAGGTGCTTGAAAGCGTTGTGCGGGACGGGATCGATCCAAAGGCACTGCTCGCGGGAATCAATTCCTATGAGTTCAACCATCGCGAGGCCGATTTCGGCAGAATGCCGAAAGGACTCATCTACGGTCTCCAGACATTGCAGAGCTGGTTGTACGATGATCAGGCGCCGTTCATGTACCTTGAAGCCAATGAGGTGTATGACGCACTGAGAACAAAGATGAAGGAAGGATACTTTGAACAACTGATTCAGCGCTATTTGCTGGACAATACGCATGTTTCTTTCGTTGCGGTGACACCCGACAAAGGGTTGAATTTGCGCAAGGAGGAGGCGCTCAAGGCGAAGCTGAAGGCGCTGCAGGCCGGACTGAGCGAGACGGAAGTTCAAGAGCTGGTACAGCGGACACAGGCGCTCGCAGACTACCAGAATGCACCGTCGACGAAAGAACAGCAGCAAGCGATCCCGACGTTGTCGATCGAGGATATTGAACCGAAAGCCTCTGTCCTGCATCAGACGCTGAAACAGGCAGACGGCACCACGATCGTTCACCATAATTTGTACACCAACGGGATCGGATACCTGAAACTGTTGTTCGACGTCAAATCGGTGCCGGAACGTCTCTTGCCCTACGTCGGCCTGCTGAAAAGCGTGCTTGGTTACGTCAATACGGCGAACCACACGTTTAGCGATCTGTCTAACGAAATCCATATTCATTCCGGCGGCATTTCGGCCAATGTAAGCGCGAGCGCCGATGCGAAGCAGTTTAACGCCTATAAGGCAAACTTTGAATTCAGCGCAAAGGTGCTGTACAGCAAATTGGGATTTGCCTTTGACATGATCGAGGAAATCATTCTGACCTCCAAGTTCGATGACTCCAAACGTCTGTACGAAATCATCTCCCAGTTGAAGGGCCAGCTGCAGCGCAGCTTGATCAACAGCGGCCATTCCGCCGCCATGGGCAGATCCTCGGCCAAACACTCTGCGGTAGCCTCGTTCCGGGAAGCCGTGGGCGGCATTTCTTTCTATCAGTGGCTGGAGGAGGTTCAGGCCCATTACGAGGAACGGAAAGAGGAGCTTGCCGACCGTTTCAGGGAACTGACCGGCATTATTTTCAGGCCGGAAAACCTGCTCGTGAGCTATACGGCGGATGACGAAGGTTATGCCGGACTGGAGCAGCGCGTGTCCCAACTGAAAGGAAAACTGTTCACCCATGATGTGCCCAAGGAAGATCCGTCGTTCAAGCCGGTGAATCATAAGGAGGGGTTCAAGTCTCCTTCGGAGGTGCAGTATGTGGTGCAGACGGGCAATTTCATCGCAAAAGGGTATCGGTACACCGGATCGCTGCGCGTGCTGCAGGGCATTCTTTCCCTGGATTATCTCTGGACGAATATCAGGGCCAAAGGCGGCGCTTACGGCTGCATGACGGGGTTCAGACGGAATGGCGACAGTTACATGGCCTCCTATCGTGACCCCAATCTGGAGAAAACGTTCAAGGTGTATGAGGAAATGCCGCAATACTTGCAGCAGTTCAAAGCGGATGAGCGCGAGATGACGCGGTACATTATCGGTGCTATTCAGGACCTGGATACGCCGCGTACGCCTCATGGCGAAGGCGTGTTCTCCCTGGAGTGTTATTTGTCCAACGTGACGGAAGAAGACCTTCAGCGGGAACGCGACGAAGTGCTGGGCACAACGGAAAGCGACATCGTCGGTTTTGCGCCGCTCGTATCGGCGATCCTGGCAGACGAGTATCGCTGTGTCATCGGCAATGAGAATAAAATTGAAGAACAGCGCGGGTTATTTGATGAAACGCTGGATCTGATACGATATTAAGCTTCAGCAGGCTTTTGCACGGTGGAGCTAAAGGACGGATCAAGTCAAGGGATTTCTCGGGGTGGATTTATTTCGCTTCGGGGAATCCCTTTTTTCATTGATTTTTCGGGGGGAATACACGATGCATACGTCAACAATCCGATGCTGTATCCTTCTTTCTGGCTAGCTGTCTTCCATTATGTTAAAATGGTGGATAGTTTATGTGCCGTTGGATCAAACAAACGGCTGCGCAGGCAGCAGGACCCGGTGTGGACTGCACGGATATGCATTCATCAAGGAAAGGAGTCCATGCAATGTTTGGAAACGATTGGGATACGGTGCTTCAACAAGAGATTGAGGCGGACTATTTCAACGATATTCGTTACGCGCTTGCGGCGGAGTATAAGACACAGACCGTTTACCCGTCCAAGGAAAACCTGTTTTCCGCGCTAAAACTGACCCCGTACCATAAGGTCAAAGCGGTCATTATTGGCCAGGATCCGTATCATGGGGCGGGTCAGGCTCACGGATTAAGCTTTTCGGTCATGCCGGATGTGCGCATCCCGCCGTCTTTGCAGAACATTTACAAAGAACTTCACGCCGATCTCGGCTTGCCCATTCCGAAGCATGGGTATTTGGTGCACTGGGCGGAGCAAGGCGTATTACTGCTCAATGCGGTGCTTACGGTGCGTGAAGGTCAACCCAACTCCCACCAAGGTCTTGGATGGCAGCGTTTCACGGATGCGGTAATTCGTGCCTTGAACGAGCGTTCAGAGCCTATGGTATTCATGCTGTGGGGCAGTCATGCCCAAAAAAAAGGAGCTTTCATCAACCGTGACCGGCATTTGGTGCTGCAATCCGCACATCCTAGCCCGCTTGCCGCCCACCGCGGCTTTTTCGGGAGCAGGCCGTTCTCCAAGGCAAATGAGTTCTTAAGCTCCCATGGCGTCGCGCCGATCGACTGGAGCATACCGCAAATATAGAACGACAGAGAGGTGAGGGCATTGCGGCATTGGGAGGGACGGAAGGTAGCAGTATATCGCGCATCCGGCATACGCGAGCCACTGAAAGGAACGCTGGTGGAATGGGATGAAGAAGCGGAGTGTGTTCGAATTGGACCCAAGCGAATCAAGGTATCGTTCGATAACATCGCCATGATCAGGCCGCTGCCCGAAGAAAGCCTTCCTTTGAAAAAAGCCCGTTCCGACTTGCATAAAGTCGGCTATGTGATGAAGAAGGCATTGCAGTTCGACAATGCCATTTATTTCAAATCACGGGTCATGATCTGGCATCGCGCCAAAATCGTCGCCTACTCGACAACGATCCTTCGCCATGACGAGGACCAGGTCGTCATTGCCGATGGACGGAAGCTTCGCAAGGACAAGCATCTTTTCGTTGTACGTTCAAGGCGGGGCATCCGCTAAATGGCATTACTTGGCGTGTTAGAAATTTAATATGTATTTCATGTAAAGATCATATGGATTTAATCTTCGGCCTTTATATTAAATGTAACAACCCCTTCTAAATGATGTGCAAAGACTGAAAGCCCGGCCGGCTGCAAACGGTCGGGTATTTTTTTGCCAGGAAAAGCCGAACGGAGATAACATGGGAATGACAATAAAGTTGTATACTAAAACAATGGAGAAGAAAAGGAGTGACATCCGTGAAGCGTATATGCGTATTTGCAGGGTCCAACCCTGGTAGACAACCGGAATATACCGAGCAGGCCGTGCAATTGGGCAAATTGATCGCAAGCAGGGGGTATGCGCTTGTTTATGGCGGATCACGAATGGGTTTGATGGGAGCCGTCGCGAATGCCGTGCTGGAACAAGGCGGAGAAGTCATCGGCGTCATGCCGACAGGTCTGTTTCGCGGTGAAATCGTACATAGCGGATTGACCGAGCTCGTTGAAGTAGGGACGATGCACGAACGGAAAGCGACGATGGCCGAACTGTCGGACGGCTTCATTGCGCTTCCGGGAGGCATGGGCACGTTCGAGGAACTGTTCGAGGTGTTGTGCTGGGCACAGATCGGCATTCATCGCAAACCTGTCGGACTGTTGAATGTGAACGGATATTACGAACCGCTGATGAAAATGGTGGAGCATAGCGTGCACGAAGGATTTTCGAATACGTCCCATTTGAGCTTGTGGAGCCTTGAATCGGATCCGGCCGACCTGCTTGCCCGCATGGAAGCTTACGTTCCCGCACCATTGACTCAGAAATGGTCGGAGCTTGGTGCCGATTAAATAAAGTCACCGTTTGTTCACGCCATAGCTTCCGCTTCGCCCAATCAAGTTCAGGACTGACACATAGACTATAGTGTACTTTCGAAGAGGGGAGTGTGTCACTCATGAGCGAAATCAAAGGTACGGACTATGGTTGCTGTGGCTACGGAGACTGGACGTCGACAGGAGCAATTCTCGTCCTGTTCATCCTGCTGGTCATCATTTGTCGCACCTTCATCTGTTAGGGATCACACATTTCGTCAGGGGTATGATCGCAGGCCCCATACATCAGCCTTTCCGTTGAGGCGCCGGTTCGCTGCCGGCTCTCAGGGAACGGTTTTTTTGTTGTTTCGCGAAAAATGGATCAAATCAATGGAAGGTTTCCTGCCCCCGGCTTTTACACGTTTGACGGAAGCAGGACAAATACAAGAGTCGTTCAGCCCGGCTGCATCGATTCATACCACAATGGCCGTTTGGCCGGGGTGGTATAAGGTTTTCCAAGCAATGTATAGACCGAGGATGGCCGCGAGCAGGGAGAGAATGGCGGCAACGACAGCGAGTTTATCCAGCGTATGGTCGGCTTCGGCCATTGTATTTGGCATGGTTGTCGTTGGAGCGGAATAGCTTTTGGTGCGTACGGTAGGTCTGGAGAGCCTGGACGCCGACTTTGACGGGGAGGCATGCGGGCGGGAAGGTGAGCTCCGATTTTTTGGGCTGGAGTACTTCAAAAGTCAACCTCCTTATGGCGGAGTGTACTGCTTTTCTATGGTTTATACCATGTTATGTGGATTTGCAGATTGAGTTCGCAAAAATGAGTGTTTCCCCAAGCCCGCTGAATGACTTCATTATACGTTCTGTTAATACCCGTGTGACAAATCGTCAGTATAGTAGCAATGGGGTGGCAAGGAATGAAAATTTCGAAGGAGCGATTGCGAAATGGTCGAGATTATTGCGCATAGGGGAGCATCTGCTGTATGTCCCGAAAATACGATGGTGGCGTTTGACCGGGCACTGCAACTTGGAGCGACAGGCATCGAGACAGATGTTCAGATGTCAAGCGACGGCAGGCTGGTGCTCATTCATGATGAGACGTTAAATCGGACGGCCGGGGCAGAGGGCTGGGTGAAGGACGCTGCATATGAGCATTTGCGTTCGCTTGATGCGGGCTCCTGGTTTGATGAGCAGTTTGCAGGGGAGCGGATTCCTTCGATTGAAGAGTTGCTCGACCTGATTCGGGGAAAAAATACGTTGCTCAACCTGGAGCTGAAAAACGGTATTGTCGGTTACCGGGGCATGGAGGAAAAGGTTGTGCATGCCGTCAGGGAATGGGGATTGGAAGAACAGGTCATTATCTCCAGTTTCAATCATGCTTCCTTGGTCAAATGCAAGCGTCTTGCGCCGGAGATTCGTACGGCCTTGCTTTACATGGAAAAATTGTACCGTCCGTACGATTACGCGGCCAAGCTGGAAGCTTCGGCCCTCCATCCGTACAAATGGGCCGTAACGCGGGAAGAGGTGGCTGCGGCTCTGGCGCACGGAATTACGGTTCATCCATTCACCGTAAATGACCCGGCCGAAATCCGGGCCATGATGGATATGGGTGTACAGGCCATCATTACGGATGTGCCGGACGTCATGGCTGCGCTGATGGGAACATATGCGCCTACACAATAATTTGGAAACTATGATGCATAAGAGAAGCACGGAACTGGAATTGTTCCGTGCTTTTACATGTGTTTGCTCATGGTTTGGAAACAATAAGCCGGAAGCGGCTTCTTTTTTTTGTACGCAATACTCATTTATACATCAAACTTGTCCGATTTATCCATTGCCAGAGTGGCATCGTTGACATACAATGATGTATGGGAATGAGAATCAATATCAATATCATTAAAAGTTCGGCATATGTAGAGAGGTGATTGTTATGTACATAAGGTCTGCAAGCTTCGCTCATAACAAGGGTGGACGAGCATGAGTACAAAAGCTTCAGTCGAAAGTCGCGGCACAAAGGATTCACCGACGGCAAAAATACACACTCGCCCGTGGACGGCCACGCTTATACTGACAGGGGGCATCCTGCTGCTTGTATTCGGCATGGCGTTATCCATTTCGTTCGGTGCAGCCGATATCAAACTCGGCATGGTGTGGCAGGCCATCTTTCATTTCAATCCCGACCTGACACCGCATCAGATCATATGGGAAATTCGATTTCCACGCATTCTCGGGGGTGCCATGGTTGGAGCCTGCTTCGCCGTAGCCGGCGCCATCATGCAGGGCATGACCCGCAACCCGCTCGCGGATTCGGGCTTGCTCGGCCTGAACGCCGGCGCAGGTTTCGCGCTGGCGATTTGTTTTGCTTTTTTTCCGGGACTGTCTTACATGTACATCATCATGTATTCGTTCATTGGTGCGGGGTTGGGCGTTCTGCTGGTGTATGGTTTCGGTGCTGCTTCAAAATCAGGACTTACGCCGATTCGCCTCGTTCTGGCAGGGGCGGCGGTAGCCGCCATGCTGTCCGCGCTGAGCGAAGGCATTGCGTTGTATTTCAAAATCGGGCAAGACTTGGCCTTCTGGACAGCGGGCGGCGTGGCCGGAACAAAGTGGTCCCATTTGCAGGTCATGCTGCCTTGGGTAGTGGCTGCCCTTATTGGTTCATTCCTCATTTCCCGGTCCATTACGCTGCTTAGCCTGGGGGAAGACATCGCGGTCGGACTTGGTCAGCGTACCGGTTTGGTCAAATTGATCGGCTTGATCATCGTGCTCATTCTCGCTGGCACAGCCGTATCCGTCGTGGGTGCCGTCGGTTTCGTAGGCTTGATCATTCCGCATCTCACGCGAAAGCTGGTCGGGGTCGATTATCGCTGGATTATCCCTTGTTCGGCCGTGTTGGGCAGCTTGCTGCTTGTGTTCGCCGATCTGGCTGCCCGCATGATCAACCCGCCTCACGAGACACCGATCGGTGCGCTTATTGCCTTGATCGGAGTTCCGTTCTTCCTGTATCTGGCACGCAATGAAAGGAGGTCTCTGTAAATGATGACTTCCTCAACCAGGGTAGGTGCAGAGCGCAGAAAGAAAACCAAGAATACGATCGTCATCATTGTGCTTGCTGCTTTGATTGTTGCTTCGTTCATAATCAGCATGAACACAGGGCATATCCGGTTAACGCCGTTTGAAGTGCTGCAAACCTTGTTCGGCGGCGGTACGGATAAACAAGAATTGATTTTGTTCGAATTCCGCTTGCCGCGAATCGTCATTGCTGTGCTGGTGGGTGCCGGGCTTGCGTTGTCCGGTGCCATTTTGCAGGGGGTGTCCCGCAATGCGCTGGCAGACCCGGGGATTCTTGGCATTAACGCCGGGGCCGGCCTGGTCGTCATGTTATTTGTTTCCTTTTTCCCGACAACGACGGCTGCTCCTATTTTCCTGCTGCCGGTTCTTGCCTTAATCGGCTCCGCTTTCTCTGCATTCCTGATTTACGTGCTTTCCTACAAAAAAGGAGAGGGCATCGTGCCGACCCGCATGCTGTTGACCGGGATTGGTGTTGCTGCAGGGATCAGCGCGGCAATGATCGTGCTTACACTTCGTTTGAGCCCGGAGAAATACCAATTTGTGGCTACATGGATGGCCGGCAGCATTTGGGGCTCCAACTGGAAGTTCGTCACGGCGCTGCTGCCGTTTATTCTCATTCTTGTGCCTGTCGTACTGTATAAGGCGCGGGTGTTGAATGTCCTGAATCTTGGCGATCAGACCGCGACCGGTTTGGGCGCACCCGTCGAACGAGAACGGCTGGTTCTGCTTGCTGCCGCAGTCGGTCTTGCCGGTTCGTGCGTATCCGTCAGCGGCGGGATCGGCTTCGTCGGTTTGATCGGACCGCATCTGGCTCGTCGTCTCGTCGGTCCCAAACACCAGTTTTTGCTGCCTGCCTCGGCACTGATCGGCTCATTGCTCGTCTTGGTGGCTGACACGCTGGGACGCGTCATGCTGGAGACGTCCGAAATTCCGGCGGGTATCCTGGTGGCTATTCTGGGTGCGCCGTATTTCCTGTATCTGCTCAGCAGAACGAGATAGGAGCGTCTACTGACGCGCATTTCAAGAAAACAAACTGCACATAGCAGAAGCTTTTCTTACAATGATCAGGAAGATCACGCTCTGAAAGTGCACTCTTTCCGAACGGATAAAAAATTCATCCATTGCCCTTGCGATGTGGTAGCGATAAGGAGGACCTTCGTCCATGCTACGCCGTTTCTTTGCCTATTACAGGCCCTATAAAAAGCTGTTTATACTGGATTTTACCTGCGCCATTCTCGTTGCTGCCCTTGAGCTGGCGTTTCCGCTAGCCGTGAACAAAGTGGTCGACGAGCTGCTGCCCGGCGGGCGCTGGGACTGGATTCTTTGGGCATGCTTAGGCTTGCTGGCCGTCTATCTGCTGAGCGCCTTCATGAACTATGTGGTGACGTATTGGGGGCACAAGCTCGGCATCAACATCGAGACCGACATGCGCAAAGCGTTGTTCAACCATGTACAAAAGCTGTCCTTCCGGTTTTTCGACAATACCAAAACAGGTCACCTCGTATCCCGCATGACCAACGATTTGATGGATATCGGAGAGATCGCCCATCACGGTCCTGAGGACGTATTCATCGCGATCATGACTCTGGTAGGAGCGTTCGGCATCATGTTCAGCATCAATGCGAAGCTTGCCGTGCTGACGTTTATCATCATTCCGCTCATCATTTATTTATCCATGTATTTCGGAAGCAAAATGTCGAAGGCGTTTCGCCGGATGTTCGGGGACATTGCGGATTTCAATGCGCGTGTAGAGAACAACGTTACGGGAATTCGCGTCGTTCAAGCGTTTGCCAACGAAGAGCATGAAATGGCGCAATTCGCCGTGAATAACGGCCGCTTCCGCCAAACGAAACTGCTCGCTTACAAAATCATGGCCTGGAACTCCTCCATCAGCTATGTGTTGATGAAGCTGGTATCGCTGTTCGTGCTTGTATGCGGTACATGGTTTGTATTGAACGACAGCATGAGTTATGGCGAATTCATCGCGTTTATCATGTTGTCCAACGTGTTCCTGACACCGATCCAGAAGATCAACTCCGTCATTGAGACGTACCCGAAAGGAATCGCTGGGTTCCGGCGTTACATGGAGCTGCTGGACACGGAGCCTGACGTTCAGGACCAACCGGGCGCGTCCAGCGTGCCGCATTTACAAGGAGATATCCGTTATGAAAATGTCACCTTCGGTTATTCCGATCAGGAGCCTGTGTTGAAAGGCATCGATCTCCGCATTCAAGCCGGAGAGACGGTAGCCCTCGTCGGCCCTTCGGGAGCAGGCAAAACCACGATGTGCAGTCTGCTGCCGCGTTTCTACGACGTGTTAGGCGGCCGTATTACGATCGATGGACACGATATCCGGCAAATGAAGCTCGAATCGTTGCGCAGCCATATCGGGATCGTGCAGCAGGATGTGTTCCTCTTTGACGGCACGATCCGTGAAAACATAGCCTACGGCAAACTGGACGCCACGGAGGAAGAAATTTGGGATGCGGCACGCCGTGCCCAAATGGAAGCATTGATCAGCTCCATGCCCGAAGGGCTGGATACATTGATTGGCGAACGCGGCGTGAAGCTGTCAGGGGGACAGAAGCAGCGACTGTCGATTGCCCGGATGTTCCTGAAAAATCCGCCGATCCTCATTCTGGATGAAGCGACATCCGCGCTCGATACCGAGACGGAAGCCGCCATTCAGCAGTCGCTTTCCGAGCTGTCCGAGGGACGCACCACGCTGGTCATTGCCCATAGGCTTGCTACGATCAAAAATGCGGACCGCATTATCGTCGTTGCCGAACAAGGCATTACCGAGCAGGGCCGTCACGATGAACTGCTTGCCGCAGGAGGCGTATACAGCCGCTTGCATTATGCGCAATTTGGCGCGTAAGCCCTTTGCTCTAGAGTCGTCCTGTGTTTCATCCTATGTTTTCAAACCAATACACCACAAAACGCCTTCAGCCGGTTCGGGAAGAACCGTGAAGGCGTTCTTAGCGTTTAGGCCATGTTGGGGGAGGCCGGCCCATACTTCCCGCGAAAGCGGATGTTTTATGAGTCTGGGCATGACAACGGCAGGCCCTCCCCGGTGATTGGATCATCGAAAATCCATTCACCGCACCCGTTTGTTTTGGATTGCAGGCATGCCGTTTCGAATGATTTCGGGAAAATCATGATCTACCCGTGGATATTCCCGGCGATTTTCAACCGGCGTGCGATTTCTTTGAAATCTTCCTCGGAGATGCCTGGCGCGAATTCCTCTTCGGCTGCGGGATATTCCTTGATGGGCACACCTTCGGGTGCGCCTTGAATGACCTCCAACGGCTGATCGTCCTCGGGATGCGTACCCTTCCAAATCTGTCCAAGGGTATTGAAATCCTGTTCGCTCCATGTGTACAGCTTGCGATGGACGCCTTTGTCCTCGAATTTTCGGGCTTCGGTGAAAGCTTTGTTGTTTAAGGAAGGGATCGGCACCAGTTTGGTCACGTTGACTCCTGTTGCCACTTCCAAAGCTTTGGCATATGCCACGACATGAACGCCGCCGCGGACCAGCAGGTAGCCGACCACTTCCCGTGCCGCGGGATGGTCGGTCATTTCATAAACTTTCATTTTGTGGGTTCGCGCCCCGCATTCGAGAAAAAAGTTGTGCAGCAGGTCTTCCACCAGATTGCCGCTGTTGAATACGTTTGCTCCGGTCCACGGATGGCCCATTGAATCTACGGGCATGGCTCCTTGTGCGCCGGCGAGGTAATGATAGGAAAGCCTTGCGTCTTTAACCGGGTCCAACGGCGTTTGATCCGGGGTTTTGTGTTCGGTGGAGCCGCGCAGGATTTTGTTGATGCCATGCGAGACCAGTTCAACATGGCCAAGCTCCTCGGCCGTAATGCTCATCACCAAATCATAAAAGGGTTTGAGTTTGTCTTTTGCGCGGAAATTAAAAGATTGGTAAAGGTAATTGTTCAAGGTGGACATTTCGCCGAACTTACCTCCCAGCAGCTCTTGCACGGCTGCTGCGGCGTTCGGGTCGGGCTTGTGGACGTCAGGAATTTCAATGGCGATTTCATCCATACGTTTGAACATACCGAGATAGCCTCCTCATCATCATTTTGCGAAATGAAGGATCGTTCCGACAAGGGCTATTACACTTGAAATGATGGGAATAAACCATTTATTGGAGGATTGAGTCGGGAGTCGCAGTCCTGAAGAACCTATGTTTGTTATTTCCAAGCCGGTTGAATTTTCGATACAATGAGATGAAATGCCTTATTGGCTTTAAAGGATTGAATGGATAGGGATGAGGGGGATTTCAGTGAGAAAACATAAATTATGGCGAGCTGCCATGATCCTTTGGACGGTACTTGTGATCCTTTTGGGGGCTGAGATTTCGAGCACAGAGGTGACGTTTGCGTTTGAACAAGGCGGTGTTGACCAGGAGACGGCAGATCGGCTTGCCGAAAAATACGGGCTGACCCAAGATACGGGAACATCCCCGTCCGCCATGTCGGTGGATTGGGGAATAAGTTTTGGAGACGAGCTTGTTTCATTGGGTGGAGCAGTAAGTATGGTCAGGGCATTCACGCATCCGATGGTGTTCTTGGTTCGTATGTGGCTATGAATTAAACAGCTTGGGCACGCTAATAGAAATGCGGTTATGGAGGGAAAATAATGAGGACACTCTTTATTACTCTTATTGCAGTATTGCTTGGCGCGACTAGCGGTGGGACAGGATCGGCTTCTCCGATTCCCGATTATGCGAAATGGGGATTGATTGCAGTCAAAGAGACGCAGGCCAAATATGATGTCGACATTTTGGATTACAAACATATCGGCCGTTCGCCGCTTGCGGGCGGTTTGTCCCAGGAACAGTTCAAGCTGTGGGTGAAAGACAAAAACGGAAAGGAATTTGCCGTAAATGTACGCGTCAATTTCAATCCGGATACGCAAATGTTGAAAAACGTGGAGTTTACGGTTGAAAATCAATAGTGTGAAACAGGCGGGATGGAAGCCGGTTACCCTAAGACGGGGGTTCCGGCTTTTTTATATGGCGTGAGCATCCTTTTTTTGGAGGTTGAATAAAGAACCTATGTTCGCATATAATAAAAGCAAACAAATGTTCTTATTGGAGGGAATGGCATGATTGACAAATATGTCGGTCAGATGATCGAACTCGTTTACATGGATCGGGCAGGACGCATCACGCAGCGCGAGATCCGGATCAATAGCGTCAAGAGCGGGAAAATCCGAGCATCTTCCGGGGCCGACGGTTCGCCGCGGACGTTTCTGGAGCAAGGCATATTGGCATGGCGTCCTATTTCCGGTAAGGACAAGGAGGCGGGAGTATGCTGAATGATTTTGAACGAAAAATATTGCGTATTATCGTGAATTACGCTGGACAGCGGCGCCGTATGCCAAGGATGGATGAACTGGAGAACAAAACGGGCAGAAGCAAGGCGTTGATTCGCGAGTCCTTGCTGGAGCTTGAACGCAGGCAGCATATTTTGTGGGAGGATAAATCCTCGTTGGAGGGCATTCGCATATTGCAAGCATGGGAGCAGCCGCCGCAGCCTGTACGTAAGAGCGAGCCTGCCGGCGACCTTGCGGTCAAGTATTTTATGGAATACTGAACGTCCTATCCATAAGAAAACAAGCACCGATCCAATATCCAAGAGGATGGAAGGGTGCTTGCCAGTGGAATGCATGACTGCATCCGGGCTTTAGAATGGGGGAAGTTGATCCAGGTTGTTGGTTGGATCGCCATCGGCGTCGCCGCGGATGTACATTTCTCCATCCCTGCCTTTAAAGACGTTCACGCCCGCAATGGCACCGGACTTCACCTCAGCCAATGCTTGTTGATAATCCAGCACGCGCCCGGTGGAAGTCTGGAAAGCGGTCAGGTCGCCATCGCCGTTTTTCTGCACGGCCACGAACGTTTCACGATTCGTTGCATCCATCTGTACACTCTCCTTGTCTGCTGCGAATGGAATACTTCCTTAGGTAGGTTGGCCCCATTGCATGAATAATATGCGTAAAGAGAGCGATTGGCGATCTGCTTGCATGGGGAGCAATGGTGCACCTCTGGCGGGAGCAAGCAAGTTGTTACAGGCTTTTTCTCATCCGCACGTGCAAAATGCCTGCATCGTAAAAAGGCTCCGCGGAGATTACTTCATATCCCAGTTTTTCGTAAAAAGCTTGTGCTTGGCACTGGGCATCCAGCACGGAATAAGCAAGGCCCAGCTCACGCGCCCGCTCTTCCATGGCCAGCAGAAGCACACGGCCGTAGCCGAACGAGCGATGGGATTTAAGCACGGCGATGCGCTGCATTTTGGCCGTATCGTCAGCATAATAGACCAAACGGCCCGTCGCAACGGCTTGTCCGTCCACATGAAGCAATGCGTGATGCACGTCGGCGCTAATGACGTCATAATCGTCGATCTCGATTTCAGCCGGGACCTGTTGTTCTACCACAAATACATCATGGCGAATGTCCAACGCTTGTTGAAGTTGTTCCTCTGTCTGTGCATAGCTAATCTCCGCTGCCAATTCCATTCCTTCTTTCTTTCAATTCTGGCATAACATATCCGACTGAAATTATACAAAAAACGGCGGATGCTGTATAGTTGAGGGAATATATGGGAAAGTGGTGAGGGCGGGGTATGGCGGGAGTTGTGGTCATTGCCATTTTGATGTCGCTTGGAATGATGGTTCTTATGTACTTTGTTACCAAGAAGGCCTATTCTCGAAAATGGGATGAGGAGGAGTGAAGCCTTCCGAATCGTTCATGATTATTGCCTGTTCAAGGCAGAGATTCGACATGTCCTTGCGGGGAGTAAACGTCATGCTGAACGGATTTGGAATAAACGTCCCGCCACACAGGTAGATCGTTCGTTTCGTTGGGCTGCATCAGCTGCTGGATTTGCACCGTGCGTTCATCCTTCTCCAGACTGCAGCCCGTAATAACAATGCACATCAGCAGGGAGATTGAACCGAAGCACAAACGGGCAATGATCGGATGGGAAGTGGTTTTGGATTCCGGCATATTATTCAAAGGTTGGACCTCCATTACTTAATTGGTAATCTTACCATAGTGTGCTCAAAATCAGCGAAAATATAACGTTAAAAAAAAGGATTGACAGTGTACGCGTTTACTTGGTATGATACTGATACTTGATCGATACAACATTTAATATTTGATCTGATCTGTTAGCTCAGCTGGGAGAGCACTATCTTGACAGGGTAGGGGTCAGTGGTTCGAGCCCACTACAGATCATACACAAGAAGCCTTGCGCAGCAAGGCTTCTTTTCTTTTGCCGATCCAGATAATAAGCTATGAATAAATGAAGTTGGGGGACGAATCAACAAGTTCGAACGAAAGCTCCGAAACCCCATGTCGACGTTTTCCTCCGCTTGGCTGACTTTTTGATGATTGAAATATACCCTATATGGGTATATTATGAAAAGTGATTCCAACTCTATTCATTAAAGGAGATTACTCATGAAAAAGACGGCCAGCATCGGACTTGCTATATTGCTTCTCAGCACGATTGTGTTCAGCGGATGCGGAAAAAACGAACCGCAGCCAGTTAGCAGTTCGAACCATGAAGGAAACATGGAGGAGATGCATCATTCCGGCTCGGGCGAGCTGCCCGCGAATCTGAAGGAGAAAAGCCATCCGACCTTTCCGATCGGGAGCAAGGCAACGATGAATGCAGATCACATGCCCGGTATGAAGGGGGCTAAAGCTACGATTGTCGGTGCATATGAAACCACTGCTTACGCTGTTACGTATAAACCGACAACGGGTGGCCATCCCGTAGAAAACCATAAATGGGTTATACACGAAGAAATAAAGGACTCTGCCGATCAGCCGTATAAGCCTGGCGACGAGGTCATTCTCCAAGCCGACCATATGCCAGGAATGAAGGGGGCCGCAGCGACGGTCGAGACCGCCGAACCAACGACCGTTTATATGGTTGATTACAAGTCGACAACAGATGGAGAGATGGTTCGCAACCATAAATGGGTGACCGAACAAGAGCTGGCTGTTGATTGAGTTTCGAATTATTCCAAATTTGAAGTGATCTGGTGTTTAGTAGAGATTCAAAAACGACTTAGTAAACAGGAGGAGAATGGATATGATGGACTTCAGTAAGCCACCCCATGGCTCCGAAAGTTACACGCACCAGCAGCGTCACGAGGAGAATGAGCAAAAGTTGCTAGCCGGAGGCACCAGCATTTGGACAGAAATCAGTAACTGGCTGATTGTTGCCGGGATTTTTGTGGGCATTTTCCTGTTGTTTATATATGTGTTCTAAGCACTAAACAACTAAACTGCATTTGCTGCGAAGCCTCTGGACAGAGGCTTTTTTTGCGCCTGAACGTCGAACCATGGTTCAATCCTCATACTAAGCGTTGTGATCGACTCGTATACCGACGCCCTGCTCGCCATCACATTTGATGCATGCACACCTCTAGGCGAATTTCCATATAATGCTGTACTTCAACAAGCAATATGGGAAGCGGGGGAATCGGAATGGCAAAAGCAAAAGGCAAAAAGGCTTCGGCAGCAAAGAGTGACAAGGTTCGCGTATCGATGAAGTTGGTCACTTCGGATGTATGCGAACGATGTAAAACCCCTTGTGCCCGAGGGACGGAGTATGCTGCCAGAATGAGACTGGGTGGAGCGGTTGGCAAAGGCGTGCCCTGCATCCTGACTCGTCATATCTCCTCATAACGCTTATTTATCTACGCGCAGCATACGTTCAATATGCGCCGAATGGATGTGAAACGATGATATGGATCAGTCGGGAAATTTCCGGTTGATCCTTTTTGTATGCGTTTTAGCCTATGGGCTCGCGATCAGCTCGGGTTCAGCATGGATATTCCCGTTCCAACTGAATCGAAATTGTGTCCTATGCTTGGATCAGAGCGCTGTCTTTGCCATTTTCGTGCAACTTCGAGATCATTGATGATTGATGGTGACAAAAAATAAAATTTGTCATTCGTCATTCGCTGTGGTATTCTATCTGCAACGGAGGTGAGCGAAGAAGGCTGGGGCCATCTTGCAAACAAATGACCAAACAGAAAGCAACTGAATTTTTGACCAAAGAGCAGATTATGGAGGCTACGCAGGATACGGTAAGGCGCTACGGAGCGGCCAAATCCTCAGTGACGGATGTCGCCAAACGTCTTGGCGTAAGCCACGGTACCATATACAGGCATTACGCGAGCAAACAAGAACTGTTTGAGGCCGTCACCGAGAAATGGCTTGAAGAGGAGATCATTGCCCGGTTGGATGAGATCGTTAACGACCGGGAGCTTTCGGGCCAAGGTATCCGTCACGTTCATGCCTATATTCAAACCTTGGTGCAGCGGAAGCGTCATTATGCCGAGACGGATGCCGAGTTGTTTGATTTGTACGCCAAAGTTACGGAACAATCGGCTGACATTATCCAAGCCCATGTGCGGAACATGATCGCGCAGATCCGGGAAATTCTTGAAAAGAACCACCTTTTTGACGCTGCCGATTCGGGGAATATCGCGGCCGCCGTGTTGCAATCCACTGCCCGTTTTCATCACCCGGCACATGCCTACGAATGGAAACAGGCTGCCATCGAAGCGGAATTCGGCCAGGTATGGAACTTGGTAGAGAAAGGGCTTATCCAATTACAAGCGGAGAGGAAGTAGACTTATGAACCATTTAAGCGGCAAAGTAGCGATCGTAACAGGCTCATCACGCGGCATCGGACGCGCCATTGCGGAGAAACTGGCAGACCAGGGCGCGGACATCGTAATCAACTATACAAGCAATGTTGTCCAGGCTGAGGCGGCGGCACAGGCCATTCGGCAAAAAGGCGTACGCGCAGCCGTTGTCCAAGCTAACCTTGCACGCAAGGAGGAGGTTGAACGGCTGTTTGAAGAGGCGATTGCCCAGTTAGGCAAAGTGGACATTCTGGTTAACAATGCAGGCATCATGAAAACAACGCCGCTTGCCGATGTCACGGAGCAGGAGTTTGACCAACAGTTTGCGATCAATGTGAAGGGGACGTTTTTTGCATGCCAGCAGGCGATGAAACATATGACGGAAGGCGGAAGCATCGTCAATTTCTCCACCTCGGTAGTGGGGCAAATGTTTCCGGCTTACAGCGTGTATGCTGGCACGAAAGGAGCCGTGGAGCAATTCACGCGCCAATTGGCGAAGGAATTCGGGTCCAGGCAAATCACGATTAACGCGGTGGCGCCGGGTCCGGTCCTTACTGAATTGTTTACTGAGGGAAAAACGGAGCAGCAGATAGAAGGCATGCGCAAATTGAATGCGTTTGGGCGGCTGGGGGAACCGGAAGACATTGCCGACGTCGTTTCTTTCCTAGTCGGGCCTGAATCCCGGTGGGTTACCGGGCAAACGCTCCGTGCCAATGGCGGCTTCATTTGAGCATGGGCATGTGAATTTGCTTCGGCTGAGAAGGGGTTGGCAACAACGAGATCATGGAGGTTTCCTGACACACAGGAAATCTCTTTTTTTCAATCCATGGAGTGGAAAAAATGTTGGATAAAAAATGAAAAATAATGAAAAACGGCGCAACTTTGTGAGCGAATCTGCAGTATAAATGTACAACAGCAGCAGCAGGGGAGGGAAATTGGCGCATGAAGTGGAAGAGGGTCTTGCTCTGTGTCAGCATATTTTCCTTGCTTGGCGGATCTCTACTGTTTGCAGATTCCGTGAACGAGAAGATTCGGGTACTCATCAATGGCAAGGAAGCGGCTGACGGCGGTTATTTGATTGATGGAACCACCTATGTTCCTGTGAGGGAAGCGGGCGGCATCGCCAAATGGGACAACAGTAGCAAGCGGGTGACGGTGATTAAGCCCAATGTACATATTTTTCTGTTCAAAGGAGACACTGTATTTGGCAACGTGAACGTGGGCAAGCTGAAGTTCAACGTGTTCTCACAAGTCGACAGTCTGACGACCGACGTGGCTGCCGTGAAGTTGACGATTACGAACCCGAGCGGGCAGGTGAAGGATATTCAGTCCCAGGAGCTGACAACCCAGAAAGATAACTTCTGGTTCCGCACGTATGATTTCACGTATGATTTCAGCCGCGCAGGCAAATATTCAATCGGTTTTCATATTAAGGAAAATGCAAACAGCAATTACGTGCAGGTCGCCGAGAAAGTCATTACCGCACTAAACGAATAAACCCGAATCACGCCCGCGGTCGAAATTGACCTGGCACTATGAACATGTTACGATATGCAAGGTTACACAATTTCAATCGATGAAGCGAGGTATATCAATGAGCGATCACACACATGAACACGGCGATGCCTGCGGCTGCGGTCACGATCATGACCACGACCACGAGCATGAAGAAGTTCTTCTGACGCTGACAGACGAGAACGGAAACGACGTGGAGATGGTTTTGGTGGAGACGTTTGACGTGGAAGACCATGTTTATGCGCTCCTGCTGGAACGTAACAATCCTGAAGCTGACGGTATCATTTTCCGCATGGAAGAAGAAAACGAGGAAATGGTACTCTACAATATCGAAGACGAAGCAGAGTGGAGCCGTGTTGAAGCGGCTTATAACGAACTCGTTGCAGGACAGGAATAAGTCAGGCTCCAACGACGAACAGACAGGCCCCTTTTGCAAGGGGCCTTTTGTGTTGCGCAAAAGTGCGAGATGAAAAAGACCAGGCCTGATGGCCTGGTCTTGAGCAGTCTTGTCGTGAGAGAAGCATGAGAATCGATTAGAAAATCGCGTCGGCTTCCACGATCACCTTAACATTCGTAACGCTGCGGTCCTCAGGTCCTTTTACGGGCAGGCCCACTTCGACGTGATCGACAATGTAGTCGATATTTTCCTGCGTGATGACCTCGCCCGGCAACAGAATCGGAATGCCCGGAGGATACACATAAATAAATTCCGCTATAATGCGTCCCGCAGACTCCTTGAACGGAATAACTTCCGTGTCGCCGTAGAAGGCATCACGCGGAGTGAGCATCAATTGCGGGATGTCAGGTACTTTGACGACCAGTTCATGCGCCGGGTTGACCTGGTAATACGTACGGGACAGATCCTGCAGCGCGTTCAGCAAAATGTCGACCGATTCGTCCGTATCACCCGGAGTGATGAGACACAAAATATTGTACATGTCGCTAAGCTCGACTTCGATATTGTAATGCTCACGCAGCCAATTTTCGGTCTCATAACCGGTAATGCCCAGATGACGAACATGGATCGTAAGCTTGGTCGGGTCCATGTTGAAGGTTGCTTCCGTTCCAAGCAATTCTGTGCCGAAACAGTGCAATCCGTCGATGTCGTTGATGGCTCTTCTGGCGAATTCAGCCAGATCGATGGCTTTCTGTGCCATAGCGTGGCCATTCAGTGCCAGATTGCGTCTGGACGTGTCCAATGAAGCCAGCAAAATATATGATGTTGAGGTTGAAGTCAGCATACTGAGGATCGTCTGTACACGCTGCGGGTTCACGAACCCGTTTTTGGTGTTCAGGTTCAATACAGAGCTCTGTGTCATGGAACCGCCCAGCTTGTGAACGCTCGTTGCGGACATATCGGCTCCGGCAGCCATCGCAGAAAGCGGCAGGTCCTCGTGAAAATGAATCAGCACGCCATGCGCCTCGTCGACAAGCACAGGAACCTGGTAGCTGTGCGCCAGCTCCACGATCTCCTTCAGATCTGTACATACGCCGAAATACGTCGGATTAATGACAAGCAATGCCTTGGCGTCTGGATGACGCTCAAGCGCACGCCTGACCGAACGAACGGTTACTCCGTGGTCGATGCCCAGATTTGCGTCTTGTGCGGGAGAGACGAATACCGGTTTGGCTCCCGAGAAAATAATGGCTGACATGACCGATTTATGCACGTTACGGGGTACAATAATTTTATCGCCCGGTTCGCATACTGACAAAATCATGGTCATGATGGCACTGCTTGTGCCCTGTACGCTGAAATAGGTATAATCGGCTCCGAAGGCATCCGCGGCCAGCATCTGCGCTTCCTGAATGACGCCTGTAGGCTGATGGAGATCATCCAATGGAGCGATATTGATCAAATCGATGGACAGGGCATTATCGCCGATAAATTCACGAAACTCGGTATCCGTTCCCAATCCTTTTTTATGTCCCGGAATATGAAATTGCACCGGATTGAGTGCCGCGTGATTGGTTAAAGCGGTAAACAGCGGCGTACGGCGGTGATCCATCAGTGCTGTCACAACCTTTCTTCATTAAAATGGGTTCAGTTTCATGAGGAAACTTTATATCAAACAAAAATGAGTATAGCAAATGTGGGACCGAATGCAAGCAATCCTTATGACAAAATTTCAAATTACAAGGATTTGGGCGAATTTGTTCGCCTGAGGCGGGTCCATAAGCCAACGAATGAACGCTGAAAGGGGAAAAACATGCAACCACAACCAGCAACCAAACCGACCAACATTTTGCGCACGCCTTTTTTTATCGCCATGTGGCTGACCTTGTTTTTGGTCGAGGTCATTAAAGGGGCGCTGCTCGTCGCCGTCCTTCCCGTATACATGGGGAGCGTCCTTGGATTGTCCGCCGGGATTATCGGCGTAGCCTTTGCTTTGCAATATTTGGGAGATAATTTGTTTCGTGCCCCGTCAGGATGGGCTGCCGAGCGAATCGGTTTTCGCCTAACGATGGTGACGGCATTAGTGTGCACTCTCCTTGCGCTCATCATGATTATTTTTTTCAAAAGCTCATTCGGCTTGTCGATGGCCTGCCTGATTCTCGGCATCGGCACGTCTCCGTTATGGCCGTGCGCCATGACAGGAGTAACGGCAATGTCCGGCCCCCAGAACAAAAACGGGACTGCGATGGGCGCGCTGGAGATGGCTGCGCTTGGCGGCACGGGGCTCGGCCCTGTTGGCATGAATTGGTTGCTTGAGCGGACGCATCACGATTACCGCACCATTTTTCTCGTGCTGTTGGGCTGTGCCGTCTTGGTCATTCTTGTCGCCATGATCTTGCCAGGACATGTAGTCGTGGAGGGAGAGCATTCAGAGGCTGCGAACAAAGGGAGACAGAAAAACGTGCCGGCGAAACCTCATCTGTTCACACCGCTGTTTCGGCTCAAGAAAAGTGTGCAGCAAACATTGCAGAGGGTGCGTGACACTTTAAACGTAAATCCGCTCGTCTATCCGGCCTTGTTCATGCAATCCTTCGTCATTGGATTGCTCAGCCCGGTCATTACGCTGTATACGCGTACGGACTTGCATATTTCGCCGAATCTGTACAGCCTGCTGCTGGTGGCGGGCGGAGGGATTACGGTGCTGGCCCTGCTGCCCGTCGGCAAAATGGTGGACAGGTTCGGTACATCCCTGTTTCTGAACATGGGCTTTTTGCTCGCTGCAGCCAGTTTGCTGGCATTTGCCTCCATCACTTCGATTCCGGTTGTATTCGGCATCGTCATGCTGGTTGGCGTTAGCTATGCCATGATTTTGCCGGCCTGGAACACCTTTGTGGCGACGCTGATTCCCAAGGGAGAGCGAGGGGCCATCTGGGGTTTCTTTCTTACCCTTCAAGGGTCGGGCATGGTGGTAGGCCCCATCGTATCCGGCTTGCTCTGGGACCACGTCGGTCACCCGGCTCCGTTTATCGCCAGCGCGGTGGTGATGGCTTCATTGGCGGCGGTGCATTTTGTGCTTTCGCGGAAGCCGTATCGAACCGTGCCGGCCAAATAAGGCAGGGGACAAACTGGATAAATCAAAAAAGCTTCCGGCCAGGTAAAGGCTCGGAAGCTTTTTTGATTATAAGCCGGCATGTCCGACAGCCGGCTAAAATGACATTTTATACAAAGGCAGCAACGTTTTGAACGTTTGACGCACGGTTTCAAGCAGCTTTTCGCCGTCTGCCGCCAGCGGATCATCGCGCTCAATACGCAGGCCGCACATCACCTCGGCTTTTTTCACCGTCTTCAGCTTGGTGATGATTTTATCGTAATCCTCATCCTGCATATTTTGCTGAAGGGTACCTGTGGGCGACATATGGTCCATGGACCAATAGTAACCCTGCGGCATGAACCGGCGTACTTCCCGCAACTGGCGCTCCAGCCCTTCGGCAAATGCCGCTTTGTTCGGACTCTCGTAGATGATGGCGAAAATGACGAACAGATGCGTGCCAAACAAACCCACTTCAAAGTGTGGCAATGCTTTATATCCACGTTTGGAGGAAGCCCAGGCCACCCATGTATCTATAGGCGGATTGACGGTTCTGCGCGCGTGTTTGGCCACATGCACGAACATTTCCTCCCCGCACAATTCCGTCAGGTACGGCGCAAGCTCTGCTCCGATCGTTTCCAGCTTCGGCCGTACCCGCTCGATCAGCATTTCCATACGCGGTTCCAGTCCAGGTATCTGGAAAACATCAAAATCGTTATCGTTAAACCCCGAAAAAGTCATCTGATTACCTCCGTTTCGCGTCCATTATATCATGAAATCCGGGGGATTGCCCCGGCTCGTCCAATGGATCCACTCCATTCGGGCCGATTGGGCGAAAAATAGTCAACTAACCAAGTACCCTTACATAAAATGAAGTATAAAATAGGGTAAGCCAACTTGAAGAAGGGATGCGGAAACGGCCGGAACAAACCGATATAGATGGAGGGGAATGCCGTGAACAAAAGTTACGAAGTTGAATATTGCAATGTGGAGCTGCGGTTCAACCGTCGGCATATCCAGAACTTGATCAAAGACCTGATCCGAGAAGGGTATTCACTATATTGGAGCGAGGACGAATCCTTCATCATTCTCTCTGTCCGCACAGGGCGCAAGCTCGTGAAGCTCCGTTTTCAACATACGCGCAGCGGCAATTACAAAATGACGGGCGATTACATCATCAAGGACGCCAAGCTGGCCGAGTGGCTGGAGAAGCTGATTGGCGACACGCGCGGGCATGCCGTGGTGAAACGGTTCAAGGACCATCAAATGACCGTGGAAAACATTTTGTTTGGCGAAGTGATCCGGCTTGTCGAGGTGACCGGCTTCAAGCAGCGCGTCATTTTCCAAAAGGGACCCGCCCCGACGGCGGAGGATATGGAGGAAATGTTTCTCTCTCATGAAGGCGAAGAGCGGTTAATGCTGCTGCGTATGGAGGTTGACGATGAACTGGAGCGGCTGCACGCCGCCCTGCTGACAGGCAATGCAGACAAAGCGGCTGCTTGTCGGGAAACGCTGGAACGTCTTTCCAGACAATTGCTGATGATGGAAGGTTAAATATACAATTATTGGATGTATGAGAGTGGCGGGAGGTTTCGATTTATGACTATACGATGAACACCTCAACGGATTGAGGTGTTTTCGCCTTGTCGGCAAGGGGGACAGGGTTCACTTCCATGCATAAAACCGTTAAAATGAGAGTGTTGTCGGGAGACAACTCCAAACCCAAAAATACAGTGGACTAAAGGATGGAGGACCAGATGGCTAAACAACAGATCGGCGTAATCGGACTTGCAGTCATGGGAAAAAATTTGGCCCTTAACATTGAAAGCAGAGGCTTTACGGTGTCGGTATTCAACCGTTCCCCGGAGAAAACGCATGACCTCTT